>NZ_JAQMWQ010000009.1 GCF_030403775.1 Paenibacillus sp. BSR1-1 | reverse complement strand
ATTTAAAGACCCCCTTTCACGATATTTTGCTTGTTACTAGTGTAATAATTAAGCATTTTCGTGTCCAACGGATTAAGGGGTCCTAAAAGAATTTCACCAATTTATCAGCGAATCATAAAAACCCAAAATATTATAAGGAAAAAGTGACAATAAAAAGGAGCATGATACCCACACTCCAAATAAAAAAATAAATTTAATGAATTATTGTCCGTGCGGTGTGGACAAAAAGGTGAATTTGTCCACGGGCGGTGCCTGACACCACACTGTGACACCACACTGACTACCCCCCACTAACACCCCACTATTTCAACGCACCAATATACTTCGATTGCGGCCGGAAGATGGTGTTGTTTTCTGCTTGTTCTAGGATGTGGGCGGTCCAGCCGACCATGCGGCTTGCGGTGAAGGTTGGGGTGAATAATTCAGGTTCCATTTCTAGTGCCTTCATAATGGCAGCAGCATAGAATTCTACGTTGGTATAAAGAGAGCGGCCCGGTTTCAGCTCATCTAGTACTTTTATGGCAACCTCTTCAACCTTCATCGCAAGATCAAGCCACTCATCCTCACCGACTAGTTCCAGCAGTTTTGTCTTTAAAGCAATGGCTCTTGGGTCACGGGTTTTATAAACCCTATGGCCAAACCCCATCAATTTTTCCCCGCGCATAACCTTCTCTCTAATTACTTTTTCGGCATCTCTGGCAAGGGCAATCTCATTCAGCAGATCAATTACTCCTGATGGTGCCCCGCCATGTAGTGGTCCTTTCATCGTACCAATAGCAGATGTCACCCCAGATACGATATCTGATTCAGTAGATACCGTAACCCTGGCTGAAAAGGTAGATGCATTCATCCCATGCTCAAGCGTCAGGATCATATACGTTTCAAGAGCCTCCACATGTGCCCCTAGTGGAACCTCTCCTGTAAGCATATAAAGGTAATTTGAAACATGATCTAAATCATCCCGAGGCTGTGCAAATAGCCGGCCTTCTATTTGGCTTTTCCGATAGGCGATAATGGTGGGAACGAGGGAAGTTAGCCGAATCGCGTGTGAAATGGTCGCAATCCCCTCATAATCGGAATTACCTCCTTCTGCGGAAATAACCGTTCGAATAACACTCATCATATCCATGCTTGGCGGGAGTAAATCAATAATTTGTATCAGATACTCCGGCAGTTCACGATTACGTTTCAACTCGTCTTTCAACCCCTGTAATTGGCCCTCATCTGGCAAATAACCGTACCAGAGAAGATAAGCAACCTCTTCAAAAGAATAGCTTTTTGTTAGTTCTCTAATTTCATATCCTCGATAAATTAATTGACCGTTTTCTCCGTCCACATGACCGATCAGTGTTTCTGCAGCGACAATTCCTTTTAACCCCTTTTGGACATTCATGAAATTCGCCCCTTTCTTTATTTAGTATTATTTTATAGAATTAACTTGATTAAGAGTATTGAATATTATTAAACTAATTGATTAATAAAATTAATCAGAGGTGGAGAAATGGAATTTGACTGGCTTAACACCTTTATAACAGCTGCCGAGTGCGGGAATTTTCGAAGAGCATCAGAAATCCTGTATATCTCACAGCCCTCCGTAACGGTTCATATAAAGCAACTGGAAAAAGAGCTAGGGATACTTTTGTTTAGTCGGGAAGGCAAAAAGATAAAGCTGACGGAAGTGGGGAAGAGATATTTGGTTCACGCTAAGCGATTGCTAGACGTTTATCAAGGCGGACTGGAGGATTTACACTCTTTTACCCAGGGGTATACATCGCAATTAACATTGGCAATTTCACCGCTGATTGCAGATACGATCCTGCCCTATGTTTTAAAAAGCTATACGAAGCAGCATCCTGAAGTAGAGATTACGGTGAAAATAATAGAATCTACAGAAATCGAACAAGCAGTGTTAAATGAAGAAGTTGACCTGGGCCTGTCATGTCTTAATAGCACAAATCAAGATTTAATTTGTGAATTATTATATAAAGATAGAGTCATATTTGTTGCCCCACACGACGGCAGGGATGCTGAAACAGCCCCGCCCCTAGATGAGGAAGAGGTTTTATCATCGAATTACTTATTAACCCATAATCATCCCGGCTATTGGGAAAGTCTATCGAGAGAAGTAAAAAGTAAATATCCTTATGTCCGAATGATGAAAGTGTCTCAGGTCCATATTACGAAACGGTTTATCATTGAGGGATTGGGAGTATCTTTCCTGCCGACATCTACGGTAAGAAGGGAGTTATTAGAGGGGAGTTTGCTGGAAGTGGATTGCCACACCATCCATTTGCCTGAAGCAAACACATATGCCATCATGAAGTACGATCATTCCAAACAAAAAGAATTTCTTAAATTCATCTCCAACTACCGTCTATAATAGAAAAAACGGCCCTGTCCTTCAATGGAGGACAGGGCCGTAATAATTATTGATGCTGGCCTTCAGTGAAAATTTGGAAGTTTACGCCAAACTTATCTGTTACGCTGCCATAAGCAGGACTAAAGAAAGTTTCTTGAAGCGGCATGCCCACTTGACCGCCATCTTCTAATGCATTAAAAAATTTGAGGGATTTCTCTGCGTCGTTTGTAGAAATACAGATGGTTACTTGATTTCCGCTTTGATGAGGCTGGCCAGGGAAGGTATCAGACAACATTAGCTCACTTTCACCAATTTTGATTGTGGCGTGACTAACAAGATCCTTTGCTTCAGCTGGAAGTGGAAATTCAGGATTTTCCGGCATTTCTCCGAAAGATTGACTAAATAGAACTTGTGCATCTAATGCATTTTGGTAAAACTGGATTGCTTCTTTTGCATTTCCGTCCATTACTAAATAAGGAATTAATTTTACTGTCATATAAATCTCTCCTTGGCCCATAAGTTTTTTTTATTACTATGCACGATACATAGTGATTAGGCAGCCTGATTAGCAGCAGGCCCACATCTCATTATTACCGATATTTCAATTATAAAACAAAGAACATTTGTTCGTAAATATATTTTTGGTTAAAGAGGAAAATTTTTAAAAAAAAGAGCATGCGGGAAATAAGTTACGCACATGCTCAAATATTTAACCCATTAAAGAGCGGCTATGTATCTATCATTAATAATGTTTCGATGGTGGATTTCGTGTCCGGCAATGATGAAGGAGACAGCCCTTGCTGTGACTTCTGTTTTATTAGCGAATCCAATATTGGCCCACGCCTTATTCGGCATATTCTCAATCAGGGTGATTGTTGCTTTTCTTGTTGCAATAAAGTCATCAAGGATATTTTTAACAGGCAGTCTGTTGATTTGCGAACCTGCAACATAATCATTTTCGTCAAAGCCAGCTAAAGCTGTTTGGTCCCCGCGGCCAATTCGCAGCAAACGATAGCTCATGATTCTTTCTGTATCTGTCATATGACCGAGAACTTCTTTAATACTCCATTTTCCAGGGGCATAGCGAAATTCTGCATCCACTTCGGAAATATTCTCAAAAAGTTCCGTAACCTTCACAAGATTTTCTTTTAAAAGTGTCAAAAGGTCTCCTTCAGGAACTGAATTTACATAAGGAACATAATACTCAGGATACTCACTTGCATTTGGACGTTGAAGCATTATCATTCTCTCCCCTCGATTTTTCACAATTACATCTCAATCCTACCATAATTTTCATGTAAATTGAATTAATGGAATCAGTGTTAGATATGCATTAAAATATGAAAAAAGAGAACGGTGTGGATTATATTGCTTGATATCACGAAAATAGAGCAAATGGCAAGTGATTCATTTAAAGTCTTAAATGGATTACCCCAATATATTACCTTGGAACAAAAGGAAAAAGCTAAAATTACTGATACAGACATAAAATCGTTAATCGAGGTATGTGAGGATTATCATTTAGAACGACTGGGAGTTATTCTAGACAGTGCCGTAAACAGGTTTGATTATCTATCAAATTTGCTCTTAATTCATGGGTTCGAGCATTTTTCATCTAAGGTTGAAGTGTATAAAGAGTTAGCAAAATTACCAACATACGAAACTACTTTTCAATGGCAGTCCTTAGAGGATCCTGATCTATCGGAAAAACAATTTATGCGATATTGGGAACATTGTATGATTGGCTCAGACAATAAATCATCCTCACTATCTATGGATCAGCATTTAATGTCTATAAAGAGCGAATTAGGAGCAAGGTGGCGAAAATCCTGCCGTGTATTCTTTCAAAAAGAAATGCCCATTGGAATTTCCATTCCACACATAGAACCTGGAACAGAGGATGAAGGCAGGCTTTTCTACTTTGGAATATTACCGGAAGCTAGAGGGAAAGGCCTAAGTGCATCTTTACATCTAGAATCGTTATGGCACCTGAAGGAAATGGGTGCCACCCATTATATAGGCAGCACCCATTTAGAAAATAAAAAAATGCAAAGAGTTTTTGAAAAAAATGGCTGTCTCATTACGGCCTATACGGAAGCCTATTACAAGTACTTCCGGTAAACATAGAAGGATGCCTGTCCAAAGGTATCCTTTAGTTTTAGTCTAAATTGTTCTATTTTTCAAAAAATAGGTGGAAATTCAGAAAGGATATTTTCTCAAAAAATGATAAATAATATTCTTCCAATTTGTGCATATTAAAAGAAAAAAAGGAATGGCCTTAGATGAAGCATAATAAGATGTTGCTGCTAGTTTTGATGATATTACCATGGCTATCCGTGCCCTTTTTAGGGAAGCGGACAATTAAACGCTTTTTTCCAGGTGCACTATTCATGGGAGCATGGGTAACGGTGGAAAGTATTTTAGCTAGAAAAAGAGTCTGGTGGCGGTTCACTGATAAACTGCTTCCCGGTGTAATGGGAGAAATTCCTTTTATTGTGGGACCCTTCTTTGTGGGTACATTATGGATTTTCAAATTGACCTTTGGTAACTTTTTTCGGTATCTTATAGTAAATCTAATAATAGATGTCCCATTTACATTTTTAGGGATGCATTTTTTACGCAAGCTGGGAATAGTATCGCTCGTTCGCTTGAAGCATTATCAAATGAGCCTTTTATTTATGGCAAAATCAGTATTAATGTACATATTCCAAGGATCGATTGAAAAAGTACGAAAGAAACCTAAATCGCTTCTGCAAAGGATATTTTCATAAATAGGAACACCACAAGTTTATTGTGGTGTTTTATTTTTAGGAAATTCTCATCCATACTCAACCGTGCATACGATAAATAGAAAAATAGATAATGTAACAGGGGGGAGAAGGTTGAGTTTCTTCTTGGTGGGTATTGTTTATTGGCTATTGATTGCTGCATCCATTCTGCTGTTTATTTTGGGTATTTTGAAAAAGTCCTGGATAGCCTTTTTGTTGAGCGGAATTGCTCTTTTATTACCAAGCATAGCAATGTTCGCAGGTGATGCAGAGGGATTGTTTAGATGGATTGGTGTCCTATCTTTAATTTTGTTTGGATTAGCCTACTGGACGAAAAAATAATATGAATTATTCGTTTATAAAGTAGGATTGTTACTGTTCAATAAGGCAAAACCTAAGACTAATGCACTTATGATTAGTTTTAGGTTTTTTATTGTTTAGAAAATACTTTTTTGAGGTGAAAGCTATGGAAAACAAAAGATTCCCAGAAGGATTTTTATGGGGCGGTGCTACGGCTGCCAATCAAGTGGAGGGTGGGTTTTATGAAGGAAACAAAGGAATGAATATTGCCGATGTTCTCCCAGGTGGGAAAGAGCGACTAAAAATCTTATTGTCACCTGGTTTTGATTTTAAAATTGATAGAGAAAGGTACAGCTACCCGAACCATGAAGCAATTGACTTTTATCACCGTTATAAGGATGATATAGCGTTGTTCGCAGAAATGGGCTTTAAAGTATACCGTATGTCTATTGCGTGGACGAGGATTTTCCCGAATGGAGATGAATTAGCTCCTAACGAAGATGGTCTTGCTTTTTATGATCGTGTCTTTGATGAATTGCACAAACATGGAATTGAACCAGTTGTGACAATTTCCCATTATGAAATGCCGGTCAACCTTGTAACAGAATATGGCGGCTGGAGAAATCGTCAGGTTGTGACCTTCTTTGAAAGGTATGTACAAGCAATTTTCATTCGTTATAAAGGTAAAGTGAAATATTGGATGACATTTAATGAAATAAACAGCGGCTTGCACTTCCCGATAATGGGACTTGGTTTTGCTATACATAAAGAGGAAGACAAATATCAATCTACTTTCCAAGCTTACCACCATCAGTTCGTCGCAAGCAGTATTGCAGTAAAGCGATGCCATGAAATAATCCCAGATGCTAAAATCGGCTGTATGATTTTATACGCACCGGTATATCCTTACGATTGCAATCCTGAAAATGTGATGTATGCTCTTAAAAAGAACCAGCTGCATAATTATTATTGTGCGGATGTCCAGGTACGGGGGGAGTATCCTGCTTTTATCAAGCGCTATTTTAAGGAGCATAATATTGAGTTAGAAATTCAAGATGGGGATTTGGAGTTAATTAAGCAAGGAACGGTTGATTATATTGGCTTCAGCTACTATATGTCAGTAACAGAGAAAAAGGAAAAAACCGAAGAAGAGGCAGCACAGGGAAATATTCTATCCGGAGTAAAAAATCGTTTTCTAAAAGCGAGTGACTGGGGATGGGAAATTGACCCGATTGGTTTGCGTATTACATTAAACGAATTATATGACAGATATCAAGTTCCACTATTTGTTGTAGAAAATGGACTAGGTGCGTATGACAATGTTGAGGAAGATGGAACAATTAACGACGACTATCGCATTGAGTACATGCGTGACCACATCATGGCAATGAGAGAAGCCGTTGAAGATGGAGTCGAACTGATGGGATATACATGCTGGGGATGTATTGACTTAGTAAGTATGTCAACAGGAGAGTTCTCAAAGCGTTACGGTCTCATCTATGTTGATAAAGATGATGACGGCAGCGGTACATTAGAACGCAGAAAGAAAAAGTCCTTCTTCTGGTATAAAGACGTTATTGCTTCAAATGGAGAACAATTATAAAATTTGCAAAAAGCCTGCCTAAACGGTATTCCGTAAAAGGCAGGCTCTTTTTAATTGTTTATGAAAGTGCTCTTAACCCTATTACACCAATGATAATCATCATAACACTTATTACACGTCCCAAGCTTTTAGATTCTCCAAAAAGAAACATGTTAACAGCAACAGCACCGGCCGTTCCAATTCCTATCCATACCGAATAGGCGATACTAACTTGTAAATAGTGGAAGGATTTATACAAGAAACCAAAAGAAGCACCAAAGCCCCCTATATAGAGGATTCCATTGCGAATGGATTTCCGTTTACTATATAATTTTAGCCCTGCCGCACCGATTATCTCGCACGTGGCCGCTAAAACCACCAATATCCAGCCCATATCAGGCAGACCCCTTTAAAGCTGCTTCTTCCTGCTGATTATCAGCAAGGTTTAAGCCAATCACGCCCATAATGATAATAACAACAAACAGAACTTTTGCACCGCTGAAACTCTGACCAAAAAGGAAGACATCCATTAAAACCGTTCCAATGGTTCCTACTCCTGAAAAAATAGCATAAACAGTGCCAGTTGGGAGGCTTTGGCATGCTTTGGGCAGAAAATAAAAATCGGTTAAAATAATTCCAATAATGATTGCCCACTGCCACCAGCTATCGGCAACATTGAACCCGTATACCCACATTAATTCAAACAAACAAGTTAACGCTACATATATCCACGCTTTATTCAATAAAACCCACCTCTTGCTGACTTACTTCTTCAAGTTAATTTATTTTGAGGTTTAACCTATTTTAGAATACCATAACTATCTAAAAAAATAATTTCAAACTGGGATAAAGCGTGATTTATATCACAAAAGACATATATTTTTACAATTATAATTATGGGAATAAGAAAAACATCAAAAGGGATGGTGAAGGAAATTGGAATACGCATTTAAAACTCTTTATAGTGAAATCGGCGGACAAGAAACAATCGATCAGCTTGTCAATGCTTTTTATCCATGGGTATATGCTGATCCGGAATTAAGGCCGTTATTTGAAGGGGATATGGAAGAAATCAAGCGTAAGCAGCGGATGTTCCTGCCGCAATTCTTAGGGGGACCAGCTCTTTACAGCCAGGAATTTGGCCCGCCGGCGATGAGAGAACGTCATTTGCCATTTGAGGTGACACCTAGAAGGGCACAATGCTGGCTTCGCTGTATGAAGGAAGCTTTTGAGGAAATTGGCCTTGATCAAAACCCAGCAGGTTTAGCTTTTTATGACCGCTTAACCCAAGTAGCAGGAATTATGGTAAATAGTCCGGATAAATGAAACATGTTCAGATTAACTGGACATGTTTTTTTATGAAGGGAGTAATTAGAAAGTATAGGTTGAGTTTTGTAGAATAACTTTTTGAATTTTGTAGAATCCCTTTGAAATTGGAGATTGTCCTCTCAAATTTGTAGAATTCCCATCCATTTTGTAGAATCCCCTCTCAATGTTCCGCAAAAACGGAATTTTCCTGATTTCCGGACTCAGCAAACTAACTTTTTTCCGCAAAAACGGAAATCCACCGCCGCGAAGAGTCTAAAAACCTAATTTTCAAATTATTATAAAAATGGCACGGAACTTGCAATTAATAATAGTGCAAGGGGAATTTTCTGTAAGGAGGATTGAAATCTTTTGTAACCGCTTTCTATAAAAATGAACAAGGGGGATTTTCATGGATTTAATCGTTATACTCTTGGCCTTAGGCCTATTAATGTTTGTTGCCTACAGAGGTTTTTCCGTAATCTTATTTGCACCAATCTGCGCACTATTTGCGGTTTTACTAACCGAACCAAGTTATGTATTGCCATTCTTTTCTAATGTTTTTATGGAGAAGATGGTCGGCTTTATTAAAAACTATTTTCCTGTCTTTTTATTAGGGGCTATTTTTGGAAAGGTTGTTGAAATGTCAGGGCTGGCAGAGTCCATCGCCAAAACAATCGTCAAGCTGATAGGCGCGAAACGAGCCATCTTAACGATTGTGTTATTAGGAGCGATATTAACGTATAGCGGCGTAAGCTTGTTCGTGGTCGTCTTTGCCGTTTTCCCGTTTGCTGCCCATCTTTTCAGGGAAGCGAATATTCCAAAAAGGTTAATTCCTGGAACGATTGCGTTAGGTGCCTTTACCTTTACAATGGATGCTTTGCCGGGTACGCCGCAAATTCAAAACGTTATTCCGATTGCCTTCTTTAAAACGGACATTTATGCTGCACCATTGTTAGGGATCATTGGCGGAGTATTCGTCTTGATACTTGGGCTTTTATACTTAGAATCCAGAAGGAAAAAGGCCGAAAAAGCTGGAGAGGGCTATTTCGGATTTGGTAATGAGACGGCATCTGCTGCTGAAAATCTCGCTAAAAAAGAAGAACCTGCAGCCAACTTCTCAACGGAGCAGTCAGCAGCAAAACAAATTTTAGCGTTTGTTCCGCTTATTCTTGTAGGGGTTATGAACAAAGTTTTTGTTACCAATATACCGAAGTGGTATCCAAACGGATTTGATTTTTCCCAGATTGGTTTAAAGGCTTTTGGTGTTGTCGATGTTGGAGCGGTAGCGGCGATTTGGGCCGTTGAAATGGCGTTAGTGGTTGGTATTATTTCTACTATTTTATTTGACTGGAAGCGGGTCACGAAAAACTTTAAAGAGGGACTAAACACAAGTATCGGCGGCTCCTTGCTTGCTACGATGAATACGGGTGCCGAATATGGCTTCGGCGGCGTCATTGCGGCATTGCCAGGATTTACAGCTATCAGTGACGGGATTTCGAATACCTTTACAAACCCGCTCGTAAATGGAGCTGTTACTACCTCTACACTTGCAGGGATTACTGGTTCTGCCTCAGGGGGAATGGGAATTGCCCTAAGTGCGATGGCTGAAAAATATAATCAAGCAATTGCAGCAGCCAATATTCCGCCTGAAGTTATGCACCGAGTCATTTCCATGGCATCCGGCGGTATGGATACCCTTCCGCACAACGGAGCGGTTATTACATTACTTGCTGTAACGGGACTTACCCATCGTCAGTCTTATCGTGATATTTTTGCTGTTACGATTATCAAAACCCTGGCAGTATTCTTTATCATTGCCGTTTATTCTTTAACGGGCATTGTCTAAATTAAAAAACTTTCGAAATAAGCGGCCGCTTGTTTAGAAAGTTTAAATTTATAAAAGGAGGATAACGGAATGAGTAAGGGAAAAGTAATTGATTCATTTGAAAAAGCTATTGATGATATTCATGACGGAGCCACCATCATTGTAGGCGGGTTCGGTCTTTGCGGGATACCAGAAAAGGCAATTTTAGCTTTAAGAGATAAAGGAGTTAAGGACCTTACCATAGTGAGCAATAACTGTGGTGTCGATGATTGGGGCCTCGGCCTATTACTTGCCAATAAGCAAATTAAAAAAATGATTTCTTCCTATGTAGGGGAAAACAAGATTTTCGAACGTCAATTTTTAAGCGGGGAATTAGAGGTGGAACTTGTGCCCCAGGGGACACTCGCTGAACGTATCCGTGCTGGCGGTGCCGGCATCCCTGCTTTTTATACGGCTACAGGGGTCGGAACACCTATTGCTGAGGGAAAGGAACTTAAAGAATTTGACGGCAAAACCTATCTTCTTGAAAAAGCGATTGTTGGTGACTTTGCACTAGTGAAGGCTTGGAAAGGGGATTGGTTAGGGAATTTAGTGTACGACAAAACGGCAAGAAACTTTAACCCGCTGGCCGCAATGGCTGGAAAGGTAACCATTGCAGAGGTAGAAGAAATCGTCGGCGCTGGTGAGCTCAATCCCGACCATATTCATACACCAAGCATTTATGTCCAGCGTGTACTTGCAGGAGAATTATACGAAAAGAGAATTGAAAGAAGGACGGTTATTCAAGCATAGAGAGGAGAATCTTTAATGGATGTTCGCCATAAAATTATTAGACGGGCAGTGCAGGAAATTGAGGATGGCATGAATGTTAATTTAGGGATTGGGATGCCGACACTGCTGGCCAATGAAATCCCGCCGGAATACAGTGTGTTACTGCAATCAGAAAATGGCTTATTAGGTATAGGTCCTTATCCGGACGAAGAACATGTCGATCCAGATTTAATCAACGCAGGAAAAGAAACAGTAACTGCTGTACAGGGGGCTTCTTACTTTGATAGTGCCGAATCCTTTGCGATGATCCGCGGCGGCCATATTGATTTAGCCATTCTTGGCGGCATGGAGGTATCAGAAAAAGGGGATCTCGCCAACTGGATGATCCCAGGGAAAATGATAAAAGGCATGGGTGGAGCCATGGATCTTGTCAACGGAGCAAAGCGGGTAGTAGTGATTATGGAACATGTAAATAAATATGGTGAATCCAAAATAAAGAAGGACTGTACACTTCCTTTGACCGGTCAAAAGGTTGTCCATCGCCTTATTACCGATTTAGCCGTTTTTGATTTCAATGAAGAAGGAATGGTGTTAACGGAATTGCAGGAAGGAACCACCATAAAAGAAGTGCAGGAAAAAACGGAAGCAGGTTTTAGTGTAAGCCCGCAGCTTATGTCAAACCAACAATAAACAGGGAGAGTGCACGAATTGGGGAAGCTATTAGAAGGAAAAACCGCCTTTATAACCGGTTCAGCAAGCGGCATTGGACTGGAAATTGCAAAAGCTTTTGCTGAAGAAGGAGCAAGAGTGGTAATTTCAGATTTGAATAAGGAATTATGTCATAAAGTAGCAGATGAGTTGAACAATCAAGGATTTAATGCCCTATCTGCACCCTGTGATGTAACGGATGAAGAGGCCTATAAAAATAGTATCGATATAGCCTATCAATCTTTTGGAAGTATCGATATTTTAATCAATAATGCGGGTCTTCAATATGTATCACCTATTGAGGAATTCCCAACAGAAAAGTTTAAGCTGTTGGTGGATGTAATGCTGACGGCACCGTTTATTGGCATCAAGAATGTTTTACCGCTCATGAAGAAACAGGGCTATGGAAGAATCATCAATATGGCGTCTATAAACGGTCTGATTGGTTTTGCTGGTAAGGCGGCCTATAACAGTGCGAAACACGGAGTGATCGGTTTAACAAAAGTGGCAGCATTAGAAGGCGCTGAGCATGGGATAACCGTCAATGCCCTTTGTCCTGGCTATGTCGATACACCGCTCGTTCAAAACCAGCTGCAAGACCTGGCGAAAACAAGAAATGTCCCATTTGAGAGAGTCGTAGAAGAAGTGATTTACCCGCTGGTCCCGCAAAAAAGGCTATTATCTGTTTCGGAAATTGCCGACTATGCTGTCTTTTTAGCAAGTGAAAAAGCAAGGGGAGTTACCGGGCAAGCAGTGGTACTTGATGGAGGATATACTGTTCAATAGAAGAACCTATACCGGGTTCTTTTCTTATTTTTTAAAAGTTTCTGGCAAGTCTTTTGCTATAATAGAATTAACACTATCAAAAAGGTGAGAATGTGAATGAAGGTAGGAATTGAGCAAATTCCCCATAACTGGCTTGAGGAAGTTATTAATCTTGCAGCAGAACGAATTGTCATTGTGGATAGTCAGGGGATTATCATATATATAAATGCAGCCTATTGTGAATTTATTGGAACTACCGTAGAAAATGCGATTGGAAAGCATGTTAATGAAGTCATTGAAAATACCCGTATGCATATCGTCGCGAAAACAGGACAGGCAGAATTGGCGGCTGTACAGCGGATTAATGGAAGTGAAATGATTGCGAACCGCTTCCCGCTTGTCGTCGAAGGGAAATTAGTCGGGGCGCTTGGAACGGTGATGTTTCGCAACCCCGAAGAATGGCGGCAATATCAATCCAAAATCCAGTCACTTGTAGAAGAACTGAAATATTATAAAAATCGATTCGAAAAAGAAAGTAAATATAACTTTGATGATCTAATCGGAGGCAGCCCTGCATTTTTAAGTGCAAAACAATTAGCTGAAAGAATATCCGGAAGCCATTCATCAGTTTTGTTATTAGGTGAATCAGGCACGGGGAAGGAATTATTTGCTCATGCCATTCATAACAATAGCAGCAGGGCCGACTTCCCATTTGTGCCTATAAATTGCGCATCTATTCCAGAGCATTTGCTTGAGTCCGAATTATTCGGATATGAAGAAGGGGCTTTTACTGGGGCCAAAAAAGGAGGCAAAAAGGGACAATTTCAAGCTGCCCACCATGGGACGATTTTTCTTGATGAAATCGGTGATATGCCTCTTTCGATGCAAAGTAAGCTCCTTCGCGTATTACAGGAAAAAGAAGTCCAGCGAATCGGCGGACAAAAATCAATTCCGGTTGATGTTCGGGTTATTGCCGCTACCCATAGAGATTTAGACAAAATGGTACAAGAAGGAACATTTCGACAGGATTTATATTATCGTTTAAATGTAATAAAAATCGAAATTCCACCGCTGAAAAAGCGAACGGAAGATATCCAGTTCATTTCTAAAAGCTTGTTAACAAAGCTTGGAAAGAGATTCCACCGGCAAAGCACAGTGCTGTCTGCAGATGTAATAGATAGATTGCAAAAGCATAAGTGGCCTGGTAATATCCGTGAGTTGGAGAATGTCCTGGAGCGGGCCATCAATGTTTTAGATGGTGAAACCATTGAAATACATCATCTGCCGCTTTATCTCCGCGACCTTGAAGTGGATCACTATATCCAGCCACAACAAAAGCCCGATAATTCGGTAAAGCCATTAAAGGAAACATTAGCTTTAGTTGAAAAACAAGCGATTCTCCATGCCTTAGCAGTTACAGACGGTAATAAGCTAGAGGCAGCAAAGCTTTTAGAAATAGGCAAAACAAGCTTTTATGATAAATGCAAATTGTACGGAATATAGAAAAGGCTCCTCACTCGAAGTGAAGAGCCTTTTCGCATTCCTAATCTACAAGTGTCTGTGTATAGTGGACACTTGTCTTTTTGTGGTGCCTGACACCAATGTTTTTCTTTTACAATTACTTTTTCAATTTAGCCCATGTTGCATCTAAAGCTTTCATCGCTTCTTCTTTAGACTTTTGGCCGCCAACATATGCTTGAAGGGTTGCACCGAATTCTTGACCTGCACCATCAGGATATTTCATGAATTGCCAAGAGTAAGTCTTGCCTTCTTTAGAATATTTCTGAATATCTGCGCCTAGAGGCCCAATATCTTCTGCTTTTGCTTCAATTGTTTTAAAGGCAGGGATATATTTGAATTCTTTAACTAATGCCGATTTACCTTCTTCTGAAGAAACCATCCAATTTAAGAAATCTTTTGCTGCTTTCTTGTCAGCATTAGGTGCTTTGTTATAAACAACCCAGTTAGTTGGCACGTCAGCCATTAGCTTATCTGCTTGAGCAGCATCATCTGTAAGAGCAAGAGGAATGAATCCAACTTCCATGCCAGGGTTTAATTTATCAAGCATTGGCTGAATCCAGTTACCTTGTTGGATCATCGCTGTTTCGCCGTTAGCAAATTGGGTTACTTCTGTATTGTAGTCTGTTGTTAATGGATTCTTATTACCATATTTCACAGTTAAGTCAACAAGTTTGAAGTAGTCTTCAAAGTATTTGTTGCCTTCAATTTTAGATTTACCTTCGTTTAACCCAGGAATGAAGTTTTCATCATCAGCTTGCTCGTAAGCAAAAGGAACGTTCAGTCCATGGTTCGCTAAAACCCACCACTCTGCATAGCCGACAGAGAAAGGAGTGATGCCAGCAGCTTTAAGCTTCTTAGAAGCAGCTTCCAGCTCTGAAAAAGTTTTTGGAAGTTCTGTAATTCCTGCCTTTTCAAATAGCTTTTTGTTAAACGCAAATCCATAACCTTCCATATTAACAGGCTGGCCGTAAATTTTTCCGTCGATCGTCATAGGTTTTAATGCATCTGGATAAGCATCCTTAACCCATGGCTGATCGGAAAGGTCTTCGAATTTATCTTTCCATGTCTGTGCTTCTTGATAGCCGCCGTTACCGAAAATATCAGGTGCTTTGTTAGAGGCGAACTTTGCTTTTAGAGCTGCCGCACCATCAGCGCCGCCTCCTACTGATTCAATATTAAATGTTACATTTGGATGCTCTTTTGTATACTTATCTGTTAACGCTTTCAATTGATCGGCGATTTCAACCTTACCGTTAAAGATATCAACAACTACTTTTCCGTCCTTGCTGCCGCTGTCTTTTTTAGTTCCGGATGCACTGTCAGAGTTGCCGCATGCACCTAAAAGTAGTGATGCTGATAAAATACCCGCTGCAATTGAATATTTTTTGAAAGCCATTTGGTTTCCCTCCGAAAAATAAATTTTATTTTTATAAATCTCTGCTGTCTGTAATTCAGACAGCAGAGGTTGTTACTTAATTGAACCGCTAGTGATTCCCTTGATAATGTGCTTTTGCATTGAAAAGAAGAAAATTAACAAAGGTATGATTCCAAGTACAAGTGCTGCCAGTGCTAAATCCCATTGCTTTGTGTACTGGCCGAAGAAGAAGAAGGTTGCTAATGGAATCGTTCTTAAACCAGGATCCTGAAGAACCAGGGATGGTAATAGATAGTCATTCCATATCCATAGGCTGTTTAGGATGATAATCGTTACCGTAATCGGTTTCAATAATGGGAAAACAATTCTCCAGAACACGCCAAACCTAGAACAGCCGTCGATAATCGCTGCTTCTTCAAGTTCAACCGGAATTCCTTTAATAAATCCGTGGTATAAGAAGATTGTCATCCCAGAGCCAAAACCTAAGTACATGATGACAAGTCCCCAGATGGTATTCAGCATGCCAAGGTTACCAGCTGTTTTAATGAGTGGAATCATAATCGATTGAAACGGAATGATCATCGCTGCAACGAAGGTCATGAAAATCACATTGCTGATTTTCCTTTTTGTTCGGACCAGCATATATGCTGCCATAGAACAAAAGATAACAAGAACGACATTACTTATTACGGTAATAATAAGAGAATTCGTAAATACTCTTAGGTAATCTAATTTTTCAAAAGCATTAATATAGTTGTCGAGCATCAACACCTTTGGCAATGCTGAGGTATTCGATAATATTTCTGCAAAGGGTTTTAAGGAGTTTGAAATCAAATAATAAAACGGAATGAGAAAGACAAGTCCAAGCAGGATGGCAAAGATTTCGCCGATAAATGTCTTGCCGGTATACTTGTTCATCATTATGATTCAACCTCCCTCTTCTTCGAAATCGTTACTTGAAGCACGGTAATTGCTGCAACGACGATGAAGAAAATTAATGCCTTTGCTTCACCAATACCGTAGCGGTTATTGACGAAGGCCTCTGTATAAATGTTTAGTGCTAACATTTCGGTTGATTTGAACGGACCGCCGTTTGTTAATGAAAGGTTCGCGTCAAAAATCTTAAACGATGAAGCAGTGGTTAAAAATAAACAGATCGTAACCGCTGGTGCTACAAGGGGCATTGTGATATGGCGGAGAATCTGCCATCTATTTGCTCCGTCAATTTTCGCCGCTTCAATTAATTCCTGGGGAACGTTTTGCAAGGCAGCTATATAGATGATCATGATATAACCCGCACCCTGCCATACACTAACGATAACAATTCCCCAAAAGGCCGTATTTGCATCCCCTAACCATGCTAACTCGAAAAAAGGAATCCCTGTTAACTGTCCAAGAGAAGCAAATCCCTTTACAAAAATAAACTGCCAGATGAATCCTAGTAAAAGACCTCCAACCATATTTGGCATAAAGAAAACGGTTCGCAGGATGTTTCTTGTTTTTAACATTTGCGTGACTAGAAGTGCTAACCCAAATCCCAAAATGTTTGTTAAAATAATCGCCACAACCGTATATTTGGTTGTCAGCAGGAAGGACTGTTGAAATTGTTTGTCCTCGGTAAATAAGTATTTAAAATTATCCAATCCAACCCATTTTATATCACCTGTAATCCCATTCCAGTCAGTAAAGGCATAATAAATTCCTGTAAAGAAAGGGATTAAGACAATAATGGCAAAAGCTAAAAAGGCTGGTCCTACAAATAAAGTATATAACCCTGCATCCTTTAGCTTCTTCTTATTTCTTAGTGAAACTGATTCCGAAACTTTCGTGTTTGCTTGACTTTTAAAGGCTGCGCCCTTAACGTTTTCTAACTTACTTTCGTTATTCACTGACTGCACCTCCTATAATTTCATTTTAGAGATTCTATAAAATTATGAAACGGCTTACATTGACCACTAGGGTGGAAAATATTGAACTGACTAAAAATTTAGATGAAAATTCCACTATGAAAGAATAAATAGAAATATGCTAAAATGAGAGCAAATATTTTACTGGAGTCTTAATGAAGCGATCCGCGTGAGGGGGAATAGATAATGCAATGGAGTATTCGTAAAAAACTTATTGTCACATTAATGGCTGTCATTATTCTCCCATTCGGAATCGCAAATGCATTTACATACAATCAAACAACGAAGTTACTCAATGAACGTTTTGTTTCCACTAATCATGACCTGATTGTAAAAGGAGAGCAAGAACTGTCTACATATTTAGAAGATGTGGCGCAAATGTCAACGGTTCTTTATCGCTACACTCCCTTTATGAATGTAATGAGAGATGGGATTTCACGAAACTTAACCTATAATCAGGAAGAAGTACGCAGAGCTTTAGCGTATTTATTTAATTCAAGGCCTGAAATTGAACAAATGCATCTTTATATTGATAAGGAAAAAGATTCTTATACCAACTATCACTCTACAATAAGCGGCCGGGGGACCTACGAACAGATCTTTTCTCATCCTTATTATGCCCGGTTAAATCGCTTGGGCAGCTTTTCGGTTATTGAGCCGCCGCATGAAATTTATAGTTATAACAATATTTCCGTTATTCCTAGCTCCCAAAAGGTGGATGTATTAAGCTTTCATAATATCCTAAGGGATGTTCCTTCGGACAAGTTTTTAGGTTTTTTGTCGATTGACATTAATCTTTCAAAAATTGGTGATATTGCCGGCAGATTGTATACGGAGGGTACAGAAGACCTATATATCATGAATGAAAATGGAGTGATTGTATACTCTTCAAATAATGCTGAAATTGGAAAGGAAAATAAGGCAAAGTGGTTTCAGCAAGTGAAAAAGAAACCCAAGGCGGGTAAAAGTCTCGAATGGAAGGATAAACAATTCTCCGGGGTAATCGTTTATGAGAATTTCTCTAACTCCTTTAAGAATTGGTATATAGTTAAACGAATTCCTTATGATGTCCTTTACCAAAGTGCGAGACAAACGGTACTCACTAATATTTTGATTGCTATTATCACGCTTTTTATTGTTTTAATGGCTACATTATTCATTTCCTTTAGGCTTACGGCTCCGATAAAAGTATTGATTGCCAATATGAAGAAAGTCGAGAACGGTAAATTTGAAGCTGACTTTGAAACACTTGGAAACGATGAAATTGGGATGCTTGGCAGGCACTTCAAATTAATGATTTCCAAAATCAATGAATTAATTGAACGGGAATATAAATTGGAAATTGAAAATAAATCCTCCCAGTTAAGGGTGCTTCAATCACAAATCAATCCGCATTTTTTATATAATGCGTTTCAGTCAATTGGCACGTTAGCGTTAAAATTAAAAGCCGTGCCGGTCTATTCCTTGCTGACCTCATTGTCCACTATCATGAGGTACAGTATGAATATGAAGGAGGATATTGTGCCGCTATCTTCCGAAATAAAGCATGTGAATTCCTATCTATTGCTGCAAAAACAACGCTTTGAGGAGCAGCTTGATTTTTCCCTGAACATCCAAAAGGAAGTGGAAGACCTGCATGTTCCAAAAATGATCTTGCAGCCCATTGTGGAAAACTGTTTTAAACATGGCTTTGATCAACAGGTGGAGAAAGCCATCATTTATATCGAAGGCTTCCTTCAGGCTGACGATATGATTTGCATTAGTGTTAAAGATAATGGAATCGGAGTATCAGAAGAGCAGCTAAATCATATTCATGAGGAATTGTTCCAAGGAGTTTCAAAGGAAGAGAAGAATAGAGAAACGATTGGCCTGAAAAATATTTATGATCGCTTGCAGATTTATTACAGTAATCAAGCAACTATGACTGTAGAAAGCGGAAATGAGGGCGGTTTTACCGTTACTATTAAGATTCCAAAAGAAATACCAAAAGAGGTGGATCAGTCATGAAGGTTTTAATCGTCGATGATGAAAAACATGTCCGGGATGGAATTAAGCTGCTGGGAGAATGGGAGCAGAATGGCATTAAGGAAACTTTTGAGGCGGGGAATGGAGAAGAAGCGATACAGCTCATCAAGAAGATTAAACCGGAGATTATTTTTTCCGATATGAAAATGCCGAAAATGGACGGTACCCAGCTCTTGGAATGGATTAAAGATAATCAACCAAACAGCAAAACAATCGTTGTTACCGGATACGATGACTACCACTATATGCGAAAAGCTCTTCATTTCGGCAGTGTTGACTATCTATTAAAGCCAATTGATCCAGAAATCCTAAATCAGACTCTGGAGAAGGCTGTAATGGAATGGAAGAAGGAAGAAGCAGATCGAAAGAAAAAAGAGAGCAGCTCGCAATTAATCAATCAAATGAAGCCCGTTTATCGGGATCGTAAGCTGACACAGTTTTTGAATGGCGACAATATGAAAGATGGTGATTATCAAGAATTTGGATTTCATCTTTCGCAAAATTATTTAGTTGCTCTTGTTAAAATTAATGGAAAAACAATCGAGACATTTCAGGGAGACAGAGATTTAACCTATTTTACGATCTTGAATGTGATTAATGAAATATTGCTGGAAAATGATTGTGGAATCGGGTTCCGTTATTTATCTAATAAAGGCGAAATCGTCATTATCTTTTGGAAGAGGTTCAAGCATATTGACGTACTTCTCACCCAAATTTATCAGTCACTCAGAAATGCCATGGATGTTTCTTGCCCAATTGCGATTGGAAAGCCTGTTCAAGAAAGCACGAAATTGATTGATTCCTATCAACATGCGAAGCAGGTCTTATTAAATAGTAATATTTTAGAGAGGAAAGAAAACCGTATTTATCGCGCGGATGTTTTGCAAACCGATGCCCTCCGTAATCTCATGTCCTATTCTTCGAGTATCGAACTTGCTGTACAAGCTGGTGAAATTGAGGCATTTGATGAAGTCATTAAACAAATAGAAAACGATTATACGGAGAAAGGATATTTAGCGTTAAGCCAGTTGCTGCAGTTTGAAAATGAATATTTAGTCATTAGCCGAAAATGGTTTAAGACTTATAACCTTTTATTTAATGCATCTGAAAATATTGAGAAACGCGTTGGTTCATTTTTCAATGAATACGGTGTTTTTAAGTTGGAAGAATACAAACAAAGGAAACTGCGCGAGATTTTCATCTTTTTGAAAAAAGTAAAGAGGAGTACCCAGCAGAAAAACAGTAACATTATTTATGATATTGAGAAATACCTGCAGGTCAATTTCAACCGGGATGTGAAGCTTCAAGAGATTTCCGACCATTTTTATATAAGCCGAGAATATATCTCAAGGAAATTTAAACAAGAATTTAATGTAAATATTTCTGACTATGTTGTGAAAATTCGGATGGAAAGAGCAAAAGCGTTATTGAAAAACCGCCAGCTAAAAATCTACGATATTGCGGGTATGATTGGCTATCAGGATGACAAATATTTTCGCAAGGTGTTCAAAAAGGTGGAGGGTGTTACACCCAATGAATACCGGGAAAGTTTCACATGAGCAGAGCAGGGAATCAATCCACTGCTCTTTTTTTATTGTTACTTTTTCCTAAATAGGGAGAAAATATGGGTATTGTTTTATACGGAATAGAGGGGGCAATTCGAATGAGAAAAATAAATCCAGGGTCCATCAATTCTTATATTAAATATGGAAATTTAAAAATCCCAAAAAGTATTCAATGTGAGTGCCCAGAATGCCGGAAAACAACTGAATTTTTGCTGAATGCAAATTACCAGAGCAGTAAAAACGGCTTAGTAACGGAGTGCAGTTGTCCGCAATGTAAACAATCTGCCGTATTCATCATTATGACTAGGGAAGGACAGGATGAACAGGGCGAACATGCTGATACATATATTTATGACCTTCAAGCATCAAGACATCCCATTAATCAAATAGAAAATTTGCCTAATATACCAAAGGATCTTATCAGAGCCTACCGTTCAGCAATAAATGTCCATCAATCCAGGGAAAATTCGGCCACTGCCGTTATGTCAAAGAGAGTGATTGAAAGTATTCTAAAACATTTTCTAGGTGAAAAAAGTAAAGGCCAGCCCTTGTCACAGCAGCTTGAATCCCTGCCTAACCATGTTAATTTGGCAAAGCCGATACAATCCCTTAGCCATTTATTGGCAGCTGATGGTTCATTACATCAGATGCTTGAATTAGAAACGGATATGGACTATGAAACGACCTCACTACTAATGGACTTATTAGAAAGCTTAATTGAGTATCTATTTGTCCTGCCAGGGAAAATTGAGGTCACACATAATAAAATAGCAAAGAATATCCACCATTAAAGTATACAAAAACTCTTGTTGATAAGAAACGAGTGAGTTGTTTATTACCAAAAACGGTTAGGTTGAGTCAGAAGGATATATGGATAGAAAGAAGCGCGCTGTCTTCCTGAAAAATTTTTATGAAAAAACAAGAATGAACGAAAAATAATTCAATAAATTATTTTATTTTTCTGAAAAAAACGTTGAAACGTTTCCAAACCATTTAACCAGGCCTCAGACCGAATGGACCCGGATCGATACCATTTATGGGTCTTTAATGGGGAAAAAGGCGGAGATTCCCTGACAGGCGTCTTAAAATCTGCGAACTTTGCGTTAGGCGGCAACGGAAAAATCGATTTCCTTATCGGCGGCGGAGCAAATATCGACAGGCTTTATATTGCACTGGTACGGGCTTCAGACTGCAAGGAGTTAATGAAGGAAACGGGCGGCAACTGGGAAGCCTATCGAAGGGTCTACTGGGATGCTTCGGATTATATAGGCGAAGAGTTATACATCAAGGTTGTAGACTATGAAACAGGCGGCTGGGGACATATTAACATTGATGATGTGAATGTACCTGTGGCCATAAATAAGTAAATCGAATCTTGATAGATAAGATCAAATAACCTAGAATAATCATGTGAAATTCAACATATGCAGGATTGCGACTGGTTAGCAGGCAAGACCTAAAATGTGTTAAGGACAGTTTGTACCTTTGTGTACATATCCTTGCCCATTTTAGGTCTTTTTTTTGGCTTTTTTCGTAAGCAGATTTGTTTTCAATAAAGTTTACACCCCTAAAAGTGTAAAAGTGCACTTTATCAGCGGATTTAACGGGTTTATCAGCGGATTTTAAGCTTTTATCAGCGAATCCAACCCATTTATCAGCGGATAGAAGAGTTTTATCAGCGAATTCAAAAATACCAATACTAGATAAGGAGTTTTTAGGATGAAAAAGAAGAAGTAAAAATCCGAAAGCCTGGAGAGAAGAGTATGGGGAAAAGTGGGAAGATGTATTCCCTGAACATGAGGTGCGTGTATACCCCCATGTTTCCATTGTTCGTACAGGGCTAACAATTAAATCCCCGGAAATGAAAGATTAAAATGACATTATAAATGAAAATCAAAGGGGGTAAATTTTATTAGTAAAATATATCTAACATAGCAATATAATTAGGAAAACTAAATAGTTCTGAATTATATGATTATTCTGAAAAAATATTGAATTTATTTTCCAAATCCATTAAAGTGATATTGTAACCGTTTTCTGAAATCGATTACAACGTAGGAAAACGTCTTTCACAAAGGAGGGAAAAGGGGGGGATTTTGTTTGGCAACGATTGCCGATGTAGCAAAAAGAGCAGGGCTTTCAAGGGCTACCGTCTCAAGGGTGCTTAATAATCATCCAAATGTGACAGAAGACAAGAAAAGGTTAGTTCGCGAAGCGATGGAGTGGTTAAATTATGTTCCAAATTCAACTGCTCAAAGGCTGCGGAATCAAAAAACAGACACGATTGCCATATTAGTTCCAGTGCTTACTAATCCATTTTTTGCTTATTTGCTGGAAGCCATGGATATGGTAGCAACTAAGAACCAACTTCAGTTACTTATTTGCCAAACGAGATATAGCAAACAAAAGGAACTGGATTTTCTGGAGCTATTAAGAACAAAGCAAGTAGATGGTCTTATATTGACTTCCTATGAAAACGAGTGGAAACAAATTGAACCATTTTCAGCGTTCGGCCCCATGGTTTTATGCAATGAATATGAAAGACACACCAAGGTGCCAATCATCCGGATGAATCAATTTGAAGCCAGCTACATAGGAACACGGCATTTGATAGAACAAGGCCATAAGAGAATTGCGTGTACCTGCGGCGATAAGAGCAACTTGGCTAAGGATAGACAGGCCGGATACCGAAAAGCTATGGCAGATCAAGGACTATTGGTCGAAGAGGAATGGATGTTTTCAAATGTCTTCGATATTGAGGATGGCAAAAGGGTATTAAGGACGATTTTGAATTTAAGAGAAGCACCTACAGCTGTCTTTACAGGAAGTGACCAGGTTGCTGCCGGAATGATCATGGCGGCAAAGGCACTTGGTAAAAAAGTGCCGGATGATATTGCCGTCATCGGATTTGATGACCAGCCAATCGCCAAGGTAGTAGAACCTTCCCTGACAACGATTAGGCAGCCAATCGAAGAATTAGGAAAGACAGCAATGGAAGTGCTGATTGATTTAATTGCCTATAAAAAGGACACCAAGCACCAGGAGATTCTATTACCCTATGATCTGGTAATTAGAGATTCAACGATGTCAAAATTGAAATCGATTTCAATATAGGGGGAAAAACATGAATAAGTCGAAAAGAGCAAAACTAATAGCCGTATTTGCTACATTATCGTTGGCCCTTGCTGCCTGTAGTTCCGATCAAACCAGCACAAAGGAAAAGCCGGATGGGGACAAAAACAAACCGGCAACTGAGCAAAAAGTTAAAATTGTGTATGCGCGCGGTAAAGATGTAACAAAAGGAACCGAAAAGATGGTAGAAGCATTTGAAAAATCCCATCCAAATATTGATGTAGAGTTCCGGGAAATGCCTTCTGATACCGGGCAGCAGCATGATGCCTATATTACGGCTTTTAATGCAAAATCTTCTGAAATCGATGTTATTGATATGGATGTCATTTGGCCTGCCGAATTTGCCCAGGCTGGCTATGTACTTCCGCTTGACCGTTTCATTCAGCAGGATGGCATCGATTTAAATGAATATAACCAAGGTGCCTTAGGGGCTGCTCAGTTCAACGGCAATCAATGGGCACTTCCTAAATTTGTCGATGCCGGTCTACTATACTATCGAAAAGACTTGGTTAAACCAAATGAAGTGCCAAAAACGTGGGATGAGCTATTGGCACAGGCGAAGGCCAAGAAAGGGCAGGGCAACACGAAATTCGGCTATGTATTTCAATCGAAGCAGTATGAAGGGCTTGTATGTAACGCTGTAGAATTTGTTGCCTCCTATGGCGGAGCATTTATCGATAAAGATGGCAACGTCGCTGTAAATAGTCCTGAAGCCATCAAAGGATTGAAGAAGCTGGTAGAAGTCGCCAAGTCCGATGTAGTACCAGGCAACGTCACAACCTTTACTGAAATAGAATCAGACCAAGCCTTTATTGAAGGCCAAACTGTATTCTTACGTAACTGGCCATATGAATATGCAAGTGCAAATGACAAGGAAAAGTCTAAAATTGTCGGACAAGTTGGCGTAGCGCCGCTTCCGGCAGGAGACAAAGGATCTGCAGCGGCGCTGGGCGGCTGGATGGCAGGTATCAACAAGTATTCCAAGCATCCGAAGGAAGCATGGGAATTCTTAAAATTCATGGCCGGTGCAGAGGGTCAAAAAATCGATGCAATTTACGGCGGTCATGCCCCAACGATTACAAAGCTTTACCAAGATCAAGAGATTCTTAAAGCAAACCCAACCTTTGCTGATAAAGGCTTCGTAGATGGTTTAAGTGCTGCGATTTCCCGGCCAGTAGCTCCGAATTACCCTGAAATTTCAGAGATTATTCAAATTAATGTATCTAAAGCGATTGCAGGGGAGCAAACAGTTGAACAAGCGGCGCAAAATATGGAAAAAGAAATGAAGGAAGTCCTTAAAAAATAACCCTATGGAGACATGTGATTAGCCTTCAGATTGGAGGCTAATCCGTTTTATCGCTAAAGGAGGAGGGGGAAACATGAAAAATAGTACCCTGAAAGTAGAGATAGATGAAAATCAAGTACCGATTATAAAGAATTCAGTAACCCCTGCAAAGAAAAGGAAAAAACTTTTTACTGAGAAAACGGCAGGGTATTATCTTGTTGCACCTGCCATGATTTTAATTTTTCTTATCGCGATTTGGCCTGTATTGCAATCATTTTATTTTAGTTTGTTTGATTTAAAATTAAACAATCCCACAAAATCGGAAGTCCACTTAAGCTATAACCTCAACCTGGAACGATATCTGAATAACTATCCGTTTTTAATCGGAGCCATTGACAATGAAATCAAGAATGGGAATGGCGCCGAAGAGCTTCAATCAATAAAGGAAAAACTGCAGTCACTTGATAAAAAGCTTCAAAGGAATTCCAATATCAACGCAAAATATGATTCTATAAATGATAGATTAATGAATTTTGAACAGGTAAACCCTGATGTAAGTATTACTGAGATTGATAGAAACATGGCAAAAGAATATGAAAAAACGGCGAAAATAATAAATGACAAAATTAAGAAAATGTCCGTTTCCATTAAGTTTTCTCAAGAAAAGAAACTTACAGGTTTAGCCGCTGGGTTCGGGGATGCGCTCATTCAGCCCAACTTTATCGGTTTACAACATTATAAAGATAATCTAACAACAAGCAGAATGTGGAAGGCGATTGGAAATACGACTACATTTACGATCATCTCCGTCTTAATTGAGCTAGTTCTTGGATTAGCCATTGCGCTATTAATCAATAAAGCTTTCTTTGGCCGCGGTATAATCAGGGCAAGCATCCTGATACCATGGGCGATTCCAACTGCTGTTTCCGCCCTGATGTGGAAGTTTTTATATGATGGGCAAAATGGGATAGTCGCCAAAATTTTTGCCGATTTTGGGCTGGTTGATAACATGGAGAAACTGCTTGTTACAGATACTGGTGCGATGTTTTCGGTCATCTTTTCTGATGTTTGGAAAACCACTCCCTATATGTCATTGCTGTTATTGGCAGGGCTTCAAACCATTCCCGATTCACTTTATGAAGCAGCCGCGATTGATGGTGCTGGCAAATGGAAACAATTTATGAAAATAACATTACCATTATTAAAGTCAAGTATACTTGTTGCACTCCTGTTTAGAACGCTTGATGCCTTCCGTGTTTTTGACCTGATTTATGTTCTAACCGGCGGCGGGCCTGCCAATTCCACGGAAACCATTTCAATCCTCGCTTATAAAGTGATGTTCAATCAAACGAATTTTGGTGATGGATCTGCTCTTTCTGTCATTGTGTTTATCTGTGTAGCGATCATTTCAATGATATATATCAAGTTTTTGGGCAGAGACCTGCTTAATGACAGATAGGGATTGATTAAGGGAGGAAGTTTACCATGAAGAAAAAAGCAAGTCCATTCTTTTATGTGTTTCTCGTAGTGTTTGTGTTTGTTGTCATGTTTCCATTCCTGTGGATGCTGATTTGTTCGGTCAAACCGGCTGCAGAATTGTTTGGGGACAAGGCATTTACTCCATATACCTCACATCCAACATTGGAGAATTACGTCTCAGTTTTTGTTGACCACCCGTTTTTACGATATTTATGGAATAGTACCGTTGTTGCTACCGTGACGACTGTGTACACGGTTTGCGTGGCCTCTTTTGCTGCCTATGCCATTGCCAGACTTGATTTTAAAGGGAAAACCTTCATTCTTGGAATTGTGTTATCTGTTTCCATGTTTCCGCAAATTGCGACGATAACACCGATTTTTATCTTCCTGAAGAATCTTGGGCTTACCAATTCCTATTTAGGATTGATCATACCTTATACAACATTCACCCTTCCGCTCTCAATCTGGATCCTGGTAACGTTTTTCCGTAAAATTCCTTTGGATCTCGAAGAGGCGGCAAAAATAGACGGGGCTTCCTTAATGCAAACCTACTGGAAAGTCATTATGCCGCTTGCTGTACCAGGAATATTTACCACCGCTATCCTTGTCTTTATTGCAGCATGGAATGAGTTCTTTTTTGCCCTTACCATCAACACAGATGAAAAGTATAAGACCGTACCGATTGGAATTGCGATGTTCCAGGGGCAATTTACCATTCCATGGGGTGAAATCGCAGCAGCAACAGTAGTGGTAAGTGTCCCATTAGTTATTATGGTCCTGATTTTCCAGCGGAGGATTGTTTCTGGTTTAACCTCTGGATCAGTAAAGGAATAATCTGTATTTGTTACATAGGCAAAGACTTAAAGCACTTCGCTTTTTAAGAGTTTCGACTGCGTGTTGTTTTTTAGTATTATGAATTTCTCTTATTCTAATAATCTTGACGTCTGTAGGTTCCGGGAGACATGCCGTACTTCTTTTTAAATACTTTGTGGAAATATGGGTAGGTTCCGAAGCCGCAATTTATAGCAATCTGTTCTAGCGTCATTGTCGTATATTTCATTTGCTCGATGGCCGCGGATAGCCTGATTTCCTGCATGTATTCTATCATTGTTTTCCCGACGCTGCTTTTGAAAAGATGAACGGACCTGGAGACGCTAAGGCCGGCATGCCGGGCCACATCCTCCACTCTGAAAGAGAGTGTGGCATGTTCTTCGATGTAGCGCATCATCCGTGTAACCGTATACGGATGATGGAACGTTGGGACCGTTTCGCCCGCAGCTCTTTCCAGAGATAAACAGAGCGCCCGCAGCAAATAGCCTGTGAGCTCTTCGTTTTGGCTGGAAACTGGCCGGCGTTTTTCAATCATGATATGGCGCCATAAGGTAAGCAGTTTTTCATCAAGGTCGATTCTGGAGACAGCAGGTTTTTCTGAGCGGTTCCACCATTCGTCGATCCATGGACCTTCACAGCCCAAGTGATAGTCTCCACTATTTTGGCCTTCCTTTACCAGCAGTTCATAGTGGTCCCCTGGTTTAATGAGCAGGAGGTCCCCTTTCCCGAGCTCTATTTTTTTCCCTTTTGCCACAACTTCGCACAGCCCTTCTGTTTGCAGGCGGAAAAGATAGACCGGATACCCGGATTTATATTGGGAATGATATCCATTTGTGTGATAAGAATAGCCGCAAAATAATATGTTTGTTGTCATATACTCACTCAGTTCCAATAAAAATAGCAAAATAGTAGATGTTTTCATTATATCATCTATGTTTATTCGCTAGTACACCTTATAAGATGTAATCAAATAAGAAATGTAATGGAGGTTGGATGATGGCAAAGATTCCTATAGCGGTACAATTGTATACATTGCGGAACGAATGCGAGAAAGATTTTGCTGGTACTTTGAAAAAAGTAGCGGAGCTTGGCTTCGATGGCGTTGAATTCGCTGGGTTTGGCGGATTGACTGCAAAACAAGTCAAAGTGTTATTGGATGAGCTTGGGCTTCAGGCTGCAGCCAGTCATATACCTCTGGAAGAATTGGAAAATAATCTTTTCAAGGTTATTGAAGATCAGAAAATAATAGGAAGCAGCTATGTGGTGTGCCCTTACTTAATGCCAGACCGCCGCAGCAAAGAAGATTACAAAGCTCTTATTTCAATTTTGGATCAAGCGGGGGAAACAAGCCGCAGGGAAGGTATCACCCTTTGCTATCATAACCATGATTTTGAACTTGAGCGTCTGTCCAATGGCATGACCATACTCGAAGGAATTTTTGATCGAACAAACGCGAACAATCTGAAGGCGGAGCTGGATGTATATTGGCTTACAAAAGCGGGAGAAAACCCGGTGGAGTGGATGAATCGTTATAAACATAGATTACCGCTCATTCACCTGAAAGACATGACAACAGATGGAGAACAATTTTTTGCGGAGCTAGGCACAGGTGGTGTTGATATCGAAGCAGTACTAAAAACAGGGGCAGAAAACGGCGTTCAATGGTGGATAGTCGAGCAGGATATGAGCCGGCGCTCTCCCTTCGAAAGCATTGAAATCAGTTTGAATTACTTGAAGATGCTGAAAACTCAATAAGAATCTTGTTTAATATTTTCCACCCTATGTGTCAATGTAAGCTGTTTCATTAATTCTCTTATTCTCTAAAATAGTAGGTAAAGTGAAAGATTAAAAGGAGTTGTAACTCATGTTGAAAGTAACTGTATGGAATGAAAACCGTCACGAACAAAAAAATCCGGTAGTAAAAGATATTTATCCAAACGGGATCCATGGTACAATCGCAGAATTCCTTAAAGCAGAAGGATTCGAAACAGGAACGGCAACTCTTGATGAGCCTGAGCATGGCTTGACTGATGAAGTGCTAGCAGGTACCGATGTATTAATTTGGTGGGGCCATTTAGCTCATGGCGAAGTAAAAGATGAAATTGTCCAAAAAGTGCAGCAGCGTGTCCTTGATGGTATGGGACTGATTGTTCTTCACTCCGGCCATTTTTCTAAAATTTTTAAAACCTTAATGGGAACGAGCTGTGATCTAAAGTGGCGTGAAGCCGATGAAAAAGAGCGTCTTTGGGTTGTTAGCCCAAGTCATCCGATTACGGAAGGAATCTCTGAATATATTGAATTAGAGAAGGAAGAAATGTATGGGGAGCACTTTGACATCCCGCAGCCTGATGAGCTTATTTTTACAAGCTGGTTTGAAGGCGGGGAAGTATTCCGCAGTGGTTGTACCTTCAAGCGCGGAAATGGAAAAGTGTTTTACTTCCGGCCGGGTCATGAAACGTATCCGACCTATCATAACCGACAAATTCAGCGTGTTATCACCAATGCTGTAAACTGGGCCCAGCCTGTTAAACGTGAACGCCCAGTTTACGGAAATGCAAAACCACTCGAAGTTATTGGAGGCGTGAAATAACAATGGAAACATTAAGAGTCGGCGTTATTGGATGCGGCAGCATTGCCCAGCATCGTCATCTTCCTGAATATATTGCTAATAAAAACGTGGAGCTTGTTGCTGTTTGTGATCTTAATGAAGAACGTGCAAAGGCTGTGGCAGAAAAATACGGCGTCGTTGCTTACACAAATTATGAAGAGTTATTGAAGAGCGGCGGTGTAGACGCAGTCAGCGTCTGTACCCCTAACTATCTTCATGCTCCGATTTCGATTGCAGCATTAAATGCCGGTATACATGTGCTTTGTGAAAAACCGATGGCTACATCTCGAATGGAAGCGGAAGACATGATTGCTGCTGCGGAAGCGAGCGGCAAAAAGCTGATGATTGCACATAATCAACGTTTCGTGCCGTCTCACCGAAAAGCCCGCCAGTTAATTGAGACCGGAGAAATCGGTAGAATTTACAGTTTCCGTACGGCATTTGGGCATGGCGGCCCTGAAGGCTGGAGTGTAGAAGGAAAAGAAGGATGGTTTTTCCAAAAAGAAAAAGCATTCGTTGGAGCGATGGGTGATTTAGGCGTTCATAAGACCGATTTATTAAGGTACTTATTAGGCGAAGAAATAGCTGAAGTGGGTTCGTTTGTAGAAACGAGTGCTAAAGATTTCGCGGATGTCGATGATAATGCCGTGTGTGTGTTGAAAACAGAAAGCGGTATCATTGGTACTCTTGCGGCAAGCTGGGCGTATGTCAGTAAGGAAGATAATTCTACAATTATCTATGGAGAAAAAGCTATTCTTCGATTAGAGGACGATCCCATCCATTCACTCGTTGTTCAATATGCGAATGGTGAAGTGGTCAAATATGAGCTTGGAAAAATCCAGTCGAATGATGAAGGCGGGCAGAATAATTCCCACGTAATTGAAAAATTTGTAGAATCTATCATTCAAGACGTAGAGCCGCCGGTACCGGGTGTGGAGGGCATGAAGTCTTTATCAGTTATTTTAGCCGCACTCGAGTCAAATGAAACAAAACAAATTGTTAGAGTGATAGAGCAATGAATAAGCTGCGAATTGGAATAATCGGGGTTGGAGGGATTGCCCAAGGCCGCCATATCCCAGCTTTTCTTCAATTGGATGATATTTGTGAAATAACAGCTGTAAGTGATGTAAATAGGGAACGAGCCAGCAAAATCGCGTTAAAATACAATATCCCTAATGCGTTTGAGGATTATACTCAGCTATTTTCCAAGGTCGATGCGGTTTGTATTTGTACACCAAATAAATTTCATGCTGAGATTAGCGTTGCTGCCTTTGAGGCCGGAGTTCATGTTCTATGTGAGAAGCCGATGGCGTTGAACGCAGAAGAGTGCGAAGCAATGATTGCTGCATCTCAAAAAGCGGGAAAAGTCCTAGCGATTGCTTATCATTACCGGTTCATGAAGGAAGCTCAGGCAGCCAAAATGGCAATGAGTGAAGTGGGGGCCCCACTGGTGGCCAGAGTCCAAGCTCTAAGACGCCGTAAAGTACCGGGCTGGGGCGTTTTTACTAATAAAGAGCTTCAAGGCGGCGGAAGCCTCATCGATTTCGGCTGCCATCTTCTTGATTTAGCCCTATGGCTCATGGGAAATCCAAAGGAAACGGCCGTGTCAGGCAGCGCGTATAACGCATTAAGTAAAATGCCTAATCAAGTAAACCAATGGGGTACGTTTGATCATGAAACCTTTAATGTCGATGACCACGTCACTGCCTATTTGAAATTTGACAATGGGGCATCGCTGTTATTTGAAACCTCATGGGCAGCAAATATCAAGGACGATCTTGCGAATGTCAGCATTTCAGGTGTGGACGGAGGTCTGAACGTTTTCCCGTTTGAGCTTTACACTGTAAAAAATGGAATGCTGTTAAACAGTGAAGCTTCGTGGCTTCCGGGCGAGGAAGATCCGGGTGTTCCCCAGGCGAAGAATTTTATCGAAGCCTGTCTTGGATTGGATGAGCTAATCGTAAAGCCTGAAGAGGCGCTTCAAGTGTCTCGCATTATTGATCGAATCTATGAGAGTGGAGGTAATTCAATATGAAATTAGGAGTTTTTACTGTTCTATTTGCTGATAAATCCTTTGAAGAGATGTTAGATACCGTGAAAGAAGCAGGTCTTCATGCGGTTGAAATTGGAACAGGCTGCTATCCAGGGAATAATCACTGTGATTTAGATACATTATTAGAAAGTGAAGAAGCACGCAGAGAGTACCTTCGGATGATTGAGGATCGTGGCCTCGTGATTAGCGCCTTCAGCTGCCATGGTAATCCGATTTCGCCAGAAAAGGAATTTGCTGCGACTTCGCATGAAACATTATTAAAGACGATTAAACTAGCTTCCTTATTGGGTGTGCCAGTTGTAAATTGTTTCTCTGGTACGGCGGGCGATCATGAGGGTGCTAAATATCCAAATTGGCCTGTTACGCCCTGGCCAAATGAAAATGGCTCTGTTTTAAAGTGGCAGTGGGAAGAAAAGCTGATTCCCTATTGGAAGGAAGTCGGCGCAATTGCCAAGGAGCATAATGTGAAAATTGGTCTTGAACTGCACGGCGGCTTTTTAGTTCATACACCCTATACGTTATTGAAATTGCGTGCCGAAACCTGCGATGCGATTGGCGCAAATTTAGATCCAAGCCACTTATGGTGGCAGGGAATCGACCCAGTGGCGGCGATCAAGATTTTGGCTAAAGAAGGGGCTATTCATCATTTCCATGCGAAAGACACATACATTGATCAGGAAAACGTGAATATGTATGGATTAACGGATATGCAGCCTTATGGGGAAGTCCGAACGCGAGCTTGGACGTTCCGCTCTGTCGGCTGCGGTCATAGTTTAAAAGAATGGTCTGACATGATGAGTGCGCTCCGTACCTATGGTTATGATTATGTGATCAGTATCGAACATGAAGACCCGATCATGTCCATCGATGAGGGCTTTAAGCGTGCAGTAAATAATTTAAAGACAGTTTTAATTGAAGAACCTGTTTCACAAATGTGGTGGGTGTAGCGGGATTTTCGCGATTCGCTGATAAATTGGCTAAATTCGCTGATAAAATAAAAAATTCGCTGATAAACCCTGAAAATTCGCTGATAAACCTAAAAAAACCGCCGATAAAATTTTTTCTTACTAATTTAAGATGCTTTTATATGGCGACTAGTATCATTTTTTTGAAAAAACTGCTTACTTTTTACAAAAAAGAGGTGTCAAATGAACAAAAAATGGTGGAAGGAAGCTGTCGCCTATCAAGTTTATCCCCGCAGCTTCATGGATAGCAATGGCGACGGGATTGGAGACCTAAAAGGTGTTACTTCAAAACTAGACTATCTAAAAGAATTAGGAATTGACGTCATTTGGCTGTCGCCAATGTACAAATCCCCGAATGATGATAATGGCTACGATATTTCGGATTACCAGGACATCATGGAAGAATTCGGAACGATGGCCGATTTTGACGAGCTTTTACAAGGTGTTCACCAGCGAGGCATGAAGTTAATATTAGATTTGGTCATCAATCATACGAGCGATGAACATCCATGGTTTATTGAATCCCGCTCATCAAAAGACAATCCAAAGCGTGATTGGTACATTTGGCGGGACGGCCAGGACGGTATGGAACCAAACAACTGGGAATCGATTTTTAGCGGCCCCGCTTGGAAATATGATGAAGAAACCGGTCAATATTTTATGCATATCTTCTCAACGCGACAGCCTGATCTAAACTGGGAGAATCCAGATGTAAGAAACGCACTCCATAACATGGTGAATTGGTGGCTGGATAAAGGGATCGACGGTTTCCGTGTAGATGCAATCTCTCATATTAAAAAGGAACCAGGTTTCCCGGATATGCCGAACCCAGAAGACTTAGATTATGTACCATGCTTTCCATACATGATGAATGTGGACGGAATCGATGATTTCCTTTCTGAACTCGCTGAGAAAACAATTAAAAACTATGACGTTATGACGGTTGGGGAAGCCAACGGTGTCGGACTTGATGATGCGGACAAATGGGTCGGAGAGGAAAATGGCTATTTCAATATGATTTTCCAATTTGAATTTTTAGACCTTTGGGATAAAGATGCAGACGGTTCCATCGACGTTCGTAAATTGAAAAAGGTGTTAACAAAATGGCAAAAGGGCCTTGAAGGCAGAGGCTGGAACGCCTTGTTTATTGAAAACCATGATCAGCCGCGCCGTGTATCAAGCTGGGGAAATGACCAAGATTATTGGAAGGAAAGTGCGAAAATGCTGGGCGCTCTCTATTTCCTAATGAAGGGCACTCCGTTTATTTATCAGGGCCAGGAGATTGGCATGACAAATGTCCAGTTCTCTTCTATCGATGAGTATAATGATGTCGGCATGATTAATTATTACAAGATTGAAACCGCAAAAGGCCGCTCCCATGATGAGGTCATGAAGGTGATTTGGGAAAAAGGCCGCGACAATTCCAGAACCCCTATGCAATGGAGTTCTGGAAATATGGGCGGATTTACAATCGGTGATCAAACATGGCTTGGCGTAAATCCAAATTACAAGGAAATTAACGTTGCGGCACAATTAGAAGACCCGGACTCCATTCTTTCTTTTTATAAAAAATTAATCTGCTTAAGAAAAGAGAATCCGTTATTCGTTTACGGCACCTATGAATTATTGCTGGCCAACCATCCCAAACTGTTTGTCTATACGCGTCAATTAGGAAGCAGGAAGGCGATTGTCATTAATAATTTTAGTAAAAAAGAAACAAGGTTTAAATTGCCATCCACTGTTTCCTATTCTGCTTCTGAACTGATCCTAAATAATTATGATGTAACGGGACAGAAATTACGGAAAGAATTCACATTAAAGCCCTATGAAACAAGGGTGTACCTATTAAAATAAAAAAATGGGCCGATTGGGCTCATTTTTTTAATATAAAGGATATTTGTGTATACTATAGTAAAAAAGCAAAATTAATGAGGAGATTTAATGACTAAAACCATTGCCGATATAGCCAAAATTGCTGGTGTTGCCAAGAGCACGGTTTCCCGCTATTTAAACGGGGGCTCTGTCAGCGACGCGACCAAAAAGAAAATTGAACTGGTCATTAATGAAACTGGTTATATACCGAACACGTTTGCTCAAAGTTTAAAAGCGAAAAAAACAAATATCATTGGAACAATCGTCCCGCGCCTTGACTCATATGCGGCTTCCAATACGTTGATTGGCATCGATGAACATTTAAGGGACCAAGGCTTTCAAATGTTAATCGCAAATACTAATCAAGATTTAGAAAGAGAGATTGAAAGTATTTATAGTTTCGAGCGTCAGAAGATTGCCGGGATTATTCTGCTTGCCACTGTCATTACTGAAGCCCATTTGGAGGCGCTCGCCAGTGTTCAAATTCCTGTGATTCTAGTAGGCCAGCAAGATGAACATACCTACAGTCTTATTCATGATGATTTTTCCGCCGGCTACGATTTGGCCACCTATATTTTAAATAAAGGTCATCGAAAAATAGCCTATTTGGGAGTAACGGAAGCAGATATTTCCGTTGGAGTGAAACGTAAAACAGGGTTCACAACTGCGATTGAGAACTATCCAGAATGTGAAGTTCATTATTATGAGTCGGGCTTTAAAATTAAGGATGCAATGGGAGTAGCTTTAAAAATATTAAGTGAATGCAAGCCTACTATCCTGTTTTGTGCGACAGACAATATTGCGCTTGGTGCGTTAAAAGCAGCTTACATAAAAGGATTAAAAGTCCCGGAAGATATTTCCATTGTGGGTTTCGGTGGTTATGAAATCACCGAAGTCATACACCCGGCTTTAACGACCGCCAAGTTTTATTATAAAGAAGCGGGGCAATTGGCGGCACAAAATATTGTAAGGCTGGTAAACGGTGAAAAAGTGGAAAAATTGACTATATCAAAATACGAAATTATTGAACGAGAAAGCGTTGACAAACTAAATTAAACTGAACTATAATACTCTTTAGAAACCGGTTCCAATCACTCGGTTTTCTTTTTGAAATAAAATGGAACCGGTTCCTAAACAATCTTAGTGGAAATCATTTATTTTTTTAAGTAAATTTGGAACCGGTTCCTAAAGGGAGCCTATAAAAAAGGAGGAGAACGGAATGGATTTCAAAAATGAAGCAAGTAAGATTCTTGAAGCGCTGGGCGGAAAAGAAAATGTATCAGCAGCAGCCCACTGTGCAACCCGTTTAAGATTAGTACTGCATGACGAAGGAGCAGTCGATCAAGTCAAACTGGACAAAATGGACATCGTAAAAGGAACTTTTTCAACTGGCGGCCAGTATCAAATTATTATTGGAGCTGGAACAGTAAATAAAGTTTATAAAGAATTTGCTGATTTTACTGGCTTGACGGAAATGTCGACCAAAGAAGTAAAAGATGCAGGGGCGAAAAAATTAAACCTGCTTCAGCAATTTGTTAAAATGCTTTCTGATATTTTTGTTCCTATTATTCCAGCCATTGTTGCCGGTGGTCTCTTAATGGGACTTAATAATGTTCTAACTGCTTCGGACTTATTTATTGAAGGAAAATCCTTGATTCAAGCCTATCCGCAAATGGCGGATTTAGCTGCACTCATTAATACGTTCGCCAACGCTTCCTTCGTTTTCCTTCCCGTATTAATCGGCTTTTCAGCCACCCAGCGATTTGGCGGAAATCCCTATCTTGGTGCGGCATTGGGAATGCTGATGGTTCATCCTGATTTATTGAATGGATGGGGATATGGTGCTGCGTTAGCAGAGGGGAAAATCCCTGTTTGGAAAATTTTTGGCTTTGAAATTCAAAAGGTAGGTTATCAGGGAACGGTTCTTCCTGTCCTAGCCGCTTCCTATATTTTAGCCAAAACAGAAACCTTTCTAAGAAAACGTGTACCATCAGCATTGGATAATTTACTTACACCACTATTAGCCACTTTCATTACCGGTGTACTAACATTTACATTGGTCGGACCTGTGATGCGGTCCGCAGGTAATTTTCTAACGGATGGATTAGTGTGGATGTACGATACAACAGGATTCATAGGCGGAGCCCTTTTCGGACTAGTTTATGCACCGATTGTTATTACAGGTATGCACCATAGCTTTATTGCCGTTGAAACACAATTACTGGCCGACATAGCAAAGACAGGGGGATCCTTCATTTTCCCGATTGCAGCGATGTCAAACGTAGCCCAAGGAGCTGCAACCATTGCCGTTCTGCTTATGACGAAAGACAGCAAAATTAAAGGAGTTGCATCTGCTGCCGGCATTTCCGCATTATTGGGCATTACTGAGCCTGCCATGTTTGGTGTGAACTTAAAACTTAGGTATCCATTTATCGGAGCGATAGCAGGTTCTGCTGCCGGTTCTGCGTTTATTTCATTATTTAAAGTGAAAGCCATTGCCCTTGGTGCGGCTGGTCTTCCCGGAATAATTTCGATAAAGCCCGGCACTATCACGTTTTATATTTTAGGAATGGCCATTTCCTTTGCGATTGCTTTTTTCACAACAATGGTACTGGCAAAGAGAATTGCTTCGAAACAAGCCAAGGAAACTTCAAAGGCTGCAGCATAATAAAAAGAAGCAAAGAATGGAGGATCGAGGAGGATTCTCCTCTCTTTGTTGTAAAGTGAGGTTGCATCAATGAATTGGACAAAAGAACAGAGATATAAACGATTAGATGAAGCAGGGGAAAAGGAAATACAAGAACTTTCAAAAAGGGTTAATGAATGCCCATGGCGGCAGAAATTCCATATTCAGCCTGAAACGGGACTATTAAATGATCCTAACGGTTTTTCTTTTTATGAAGGTGAATATCATCTGTTTTATCAGTGGTTTCCATTAGGACCTATACACGGTTTAAAATATTGGTATCATACTAAATCCAGGGATCTTGTCCATTGGGAAAACGTCGGAATTGCCATTGAACCACATGATTATTTTGACAGCCATGGAGCCTATTCCGGGAGCGCCCTTGAGCATAATGGAAAGCTTTATTTAATGTACACCGGAAATACCCGTGATGAAAAATGGGTCAGGAATCCGTATCAATGTATCGCAATAATGGATCCGAGTGGTATGGTTACAAAAATGGGCAAGCCGGTCATTTCAAATATTCCAAATGGATATACGGAACATTTTCGTGATCCAAAGGTATGGAAATCTGGAGAAAGCTTTTATGCGGTTATAGGAGCACAGCGTTCAGATGAGACGGGATGTGTATTACTGTATAGCTCGCCAAACATGATGGACTGGAAATTTGAAGGGGAAATCAATACTGGTTTAATGCATTTTGGATATATGTGGGAATGCCCCGATTATTTTGAAATTCATGATAAGGGTATATTAATTTTTTCACCACAGGGTTTACACCCTAAGGAGGATGAATTCCAAAATATTTATCAATCAGGCTATATTATTGGCAATAGGCTTGAATTAGAGGAAAGAAATTTTGAACATGACAGCTTCACTGAGCTGGACCGTGGATTTGATTTTTATGCTCCACAAACGATGCTTGATCCGAAAGGACGAAGAATTCTAGCAGGATGGATGGGGCTTCCGGAGATTGATTACCCTACTGATCAATATGGCTGGGCCCATTGTTTAACACTTCCGAGAGAAATCACGGTAAGAGAGAATAAATTAATTCAAACTCCTGTCAGTGAGCTTAAGAAACTTAGAGGTGAAAAAATAGCTGTTGAAACCATCATTACGCCCGGCCGTGTTTCGATTGATGGTTTTCATGGGGAAACATATGAGCTAATTGCTGAATTTACTGACGCTGATGCTGATGAGTTCGGAATTGAACTTCGTGTTGGAGAACAAGAAAAAACCATCATTAAATATGAAAAAGCAACTAAAAAAATTGTTTTGGATCGTACCTTTTCCGGACAGCCATTTGCCGAAAAATTTGGGACCATAAGAAAGTGTCATTTAGAAGCTGAAAAAATAAAATTTCATGTTTTTGTTGATGTTTCGTCTGTCGAAATCTTTATTAACGATGGAGAAGAAGTGTTTACATCCAGAATATTTCCGAAGAAAGAAAGTACTGGCATTCGATTTTTCGCCAAGGAAGGGCATGTCCATCTGAATGCGGTGAAATGGGCAGTTTCGTAGGACAGTATTTAAAATTTAAAAAGAGAGGTTATGAGATTTGGGAAAACTATTTGCAATTGGCGAGGTATTAATTGATTTTGTCCCGCTGCAAAAAGGGGTCAATCTCAAGGATGTCATTTCGTTTGAACGCGCCCCGGGAGGTGCACCGGCCAATGTGGCTGCGGCAGTAGCAAAATACGGAGGACGGTCAGCGATGATTACGAAGCTGGGATTGGATGCTTTCGGCGATTTTCTGATTGAACAGCTGCAAGAGGCAGGTGTTGAAACGGATAAAATTTTCCGCACGAAGGAAGCGAATACTGGCCTTGCCTTTGTGTCATTAAAGAATAATGGAGAAAGGGATTTTTCATTTTATCGGAACCCATCATCCGATCTGTTATTAAAGGAAGAAGAAATTAATCCTTCCTGGTTTAGTGCAGAGGACATTCTTCATTTTTGTTCAGTGGATCTGGTTGAAAGTCCGATGAAACAAGCACATAAAAAAGCGATCCAGGCAGTAGTGGACAATGATGGAATTGTCAGCTTTGATCCTAATGTAAGGCTGCCATTATGGGAAAGCCCGGAAGCATGCCAAAAAGCAATCCGCGAATTTCTTCCGCTTGCCCATATTGTAAAAATTTCAGATGAGGAACTCGAATTTATTACGGGGAAAACGGATATCGATGAGGCCGTCCAATCCCTATTCACCGGCAATGTAAAAGCGGTCGTTTATACAAAAGGAGCTTTAGGTGCCGATCTTTATGTAAATGGTAAAAAGTATGAATCAAGAGGTTTTGATGTTGAAGTTCAGGACACAACCGGTGCGGGAGATGCCTTTATTGGAGGCTTTCTTTATAAGCTTTTGGAAATGAAGGCAGATCTGAGCAGCCTGGAGAATATATTACTGACAAACAGCAAGGAAATACTCGCCTTTTCTAATGGAAGCGGAGCATTGACCACAACAGGAAAAGGAGCCATCTCATCGCTGCCTGCAAAAGAACAAATATTGGAATTCATTGATTAATAGATAAAGAATTATATTAAAAATAAAAGAGACGACTAGGAGCGAATCGTCTCTTTCATTATGTTAGTGGACTACCCTCTTCTTTACTTGTATCTTGATTTCTCCACTGTCATTTGAAACACATCCTTGAAGCAAGAAAATTCATCGTAAAAATGCTATCATCCACTTCCACATATATAGATGCTCCTATTCTTATTTATTGCTGCCTACATGTTAGAAAATTACTCAATACATGGCTTTTAAATACATTGGGAATGTATTCCCCCTATAGGGCTTGACCCTTTACTCTCCTATTTTCTTTGGGGATTACTCCATTCTTGATCCCTACCCACTTGACTGATACGAAGCTGCTGACAAGTAGCACGACTGCTCCGAATAGATATGGCAGGTTGATATGAATATCAAATAACCACCCCGCAAGCACTGGACCAAAAATTTGCCCGAGACTCATATAGGCATTGTTCAACCCTGCTACAAATCCTTGTTCATTTCCAGCTTCCTTCGAAAGCAACGTGTTAAGCGTCGGCCGTAATATGTTATTAAATGTGAAAAACAACATTGTAATTATCATTACATAAAAGAAATTGCCCGAGAATAGCAAGAAGACAAGAGATACTGCCGATAGCAAGAGCATGCTGCTAATAATTGGCTTTTCCCCAAACCTTTGTGTAAGCCGGTTAGTCAGCATCACTTGGTTGAATGTACCGATCAAGGAACAAACCATAAATAAGATGGAAATATCTCTAGTCGTAAATCCATAGCTCTGAGTAACGAACAACGGGTATATCGCCTCAAAATGAGTAAGTCCGAATGTAAGAGCGAATATCATTAACAATAGGATAAAATAACGAGATTTAGCCGACTGTGCAAGTTGACGAAAAATATTTTCTTTTTTCGGTTTCGACTTCAGATGCATGAGACGAACCTCTACTGGTTGGGATTCCGGTAATAATGGTAAACAACAGATCACCGCCAAAAGACCAATACTTGCAGACGCGAAGAAAGGAGCCCTTGTTCCAAACTCAGCAAGCAATCCTCCCAAACCCGGACCAATAATAAAACCGGATGACATCGAAGCGCCTAGAAATGACATTGCTCTAGGCCTCTGTTCTTCTGTCGTGATATCAACGACATAAGCCATAATGGAGGGAACCAAGGCAGCAGAACCCATACCGCCAATTAATCGTGAAACAAGAAAAAGTGAGAAATGATCTGCAGCAGCAGCCAATAAGTTGGAAATAACGAATAAGCTCAGTCCAACGACAATCATCGGCTTACGTCCGTATTTGTCTGAGAATTCACCAGCAATTGGCGAGAACAAAAACTGTGTCAAGCCGAAGGCGGATACTAAATATCCTGCTGCTTTTCCGCCTGCTCCGAAATCTATTAGAAGCTCAGGGAGAATCGGAATAACAAGCCCAATGCCTAGCATAGCAAGAAACATATAAGTCAGTAAAAACGGAAACGCAGATTTTGTTTGCATGGATTTTTCTCCTCTACTACTCGAAAACAGATGTAATTTTTTCTGTTTTAGAAATGATATTATATTCTTTACTTGATCCAAGAGAGCCTGAAATATTCTCTCCTTTGAACATCGTAGCTACTCGTTTTGATCTTCTTGCAATGGTTTCAGCGGAAAAAGAAGCTACAACTAACTCTGTATATTACTGCTCAAGTTGAACCATCCGAATTGCTCGTTCTTCATGCTCAATAAAATATTATTTTTTTTGTATTTATGATTTATGCCTTCTTCGAAGTACATTGATTATACTTGACAGAACTTAACTCCCCATTTAAAAAACATTACCAAATTATTAACTTTTTAGTTTGATATATTAAGCAAGCTGGGAATACGAAATTGTCGTCGCTCTATTCTGGATATTCGCGATGCACATAATATTTCTACTGTCGTTGAAAATATAATTAAGAAGGAACATGGGGTTTATAATGTTCATGTCCATGTAAAAATCCATTGTATAAATTGCCTAATACAATCACTGAATTTTGGTTTAAGTAACCAATGACTTATAAATACAATCCTTTTAAAATTATAATTGTTAAAATTTACTAAAACATAAAAATTAAGTAACTTTCATTTTGTTTTCTCAAGCTGTTTATTTTAATTTAATCAAACATTTCCAAAGGAGGAATTAGTTGATGATACAAGAAAACATAAGCTTGTCACGGCGGAAGTTTTTAGGTAACGTTGGAAAAATCGGAGGGGCTTCTGCAATTCTCGGTGTTACCGGAACGATGGAATTATTGGCACCTGAAATGACAAGCGCAGAAGCTGCACCAAATAAGGATGACCATACACATAAAATAGAAAAACCGAATAAAAATAGCTCTTACATGCTTTTGAATGTTCGATTGGAAAGCGGCTTTAAATATGAAAACGGAGAAGTGGCTGCAACCGAATCTGTATTACGAAACATCCGAGTCGATAAAGGCAGGATTACGAAAATACTAGATACAAACTCCCCTTTTGAAAAAGATATTGCTTGCTATGATGCAAAAAGTATGCTCTTGCTTCCTTCTTTTAGAGATATGCATATTCATTTGGATAAAACCTATTATGGCGGCCCTTGGAAAGCAGCAGCAACAAGAAAAAATGGTATTTTTGACATGATTGCCTTAGAGCAGAAATTGCTCCCGGAATTGCTCCCAACCGTTCAGGAGCGCGCAGAGAAATTAATTGAACTAATTCTCAGCTACGGCTCTACGTATGTTAGAAGCCACTGCAACATTGATCCAGTCGTTGGTCTTAAAAATCTTGAGAAACTAAAGCTCGCCTTAGCAAATTATTCAGATAAAATTTCTCATGAAATCGTTGCTTTCCCGCAACACGGCTTGCTTCGCTCAAATGTAGAGGGACTGTTACGCGATGCCATGAAGCTCGGCGTTACACATGTTGGCGGACTAGATCCAACCTTAGTAGACGGGGATATGGAAAAATCACTACATACCATGGTTCAAATCGCAGTGGACTACAAAGCAGGCATTGATATCCATCTTCATGAAGGCGGTGAAACAGGATTAAAAGCTATTCGAAGATTAGCAGATTTGACAGAAGAAGCTGGTCTACACGGAAAAGTGACAATCAGTCATGCTTTCTCTCTTGCATCATTAGCAGCAGGTGAAGACGTTGCAATGGCAGACCGTCTTGCATCGCTAGGTATCTCTATAGCATCTTCTGTTCCAATTGGCAAAAGTGTAATGCCAATTCCACTCCTTCATGAGCGGAAGGTGAATGTCATGCTTGGCAATGATAGTATTACCGACCACTGGGATCCATTCGGGATAGGTGATACTCTGCAGAAAGCACATCTTGCAGCACAAATATATGGATGGAAGAACGAATACAACCTGTCTCGAGCACTTTCCCTTGCTACAGGGGGAATTACCCCTTTAGATGAGTCCGGTAAGCAAGTATGGCCAAGAGTCGGCAATGATGCAACAGGAGTACTTCTTCCTGCAAGCTGCTCTGCTGAAGTTGTTGCCCGGCTGCCAATACGTGCAGCCGTACTGTATAAAGGCACTCTTTCCTCGGGGACGCTGGATAACGTGAAGACTAAAGTCCCAAACGCTTCTAGAAATATTTAGGAGATCACACCTGTTCTAGTGGATTTCACCAGGACCTTTGTTTGCAAAAGAATTCTTAAATATAAAAACCGTACAGATCGTTGTGCGGTTTTATGAGATTAGCGGAACAGATACAGTATTTTGGAAATCGTTTCAGCAAGTTCAAAGAGCACTTCAAAATTATTTTTGAGGTGCTCTAAACAAAATGGCTTATTAACATCACGATGCAACTTGTTCAGTCTTCTTATTAGAAACACTATAATTCTTTGTGACCATGCTTACAATGGTCATAACTATTACATTTATAGTAAGTGCTATTATCCCCACATTTATATCCTTCACCCACTGAGGAAGTAAAGGAAACAGGGTTCCTATAGTGGTTTTCGAAAGTGTAATGTATGCTACCGTAGCTTCCCCCAAGATGATTCCCGCGAATGCCCCTTGCTTCGTTACGAAATTATTCCTCATTAAGCTGAAAATCATAGCTGGAAACAACTGTGTAACCATACTAGACCCCATTAATAATAAAGCGACAATCGTACCACTTTTAAACGTAAAAAATAATGAAACAAGAGCAACGACAGGTACTAAGTACTTAGCTAAACTTACAATCTGCTTATCAGTAGCCGAAGGCACAAATACACCATATACATTTTTCGCCAGCAAGGTAGCTGCAGACATTAATAGCATCGAACCTGGAACTAAGGCTGTGAGTACTCCTGCAGCACCAATTACTCCCATTACCCATGGATCAAAAGCTAGTTTAGAGAGGCGTAATAAAGATAAATCAACCTCATCCCCCTTCAAACCGGGAATTTGAAGAATAGCGGCAAAACCGGCAAAGAACACAAAGAGTAAGATAAGTTGATATAATGGCATTATAATTGTATTCTTGCGGAACGTTTTTTCGTTTTTTCCTGAATAAATGGCGCCGAATGCATGCGGATACATATAAAAACCAAGAGAAGTTAGCAAAACTGTAGAAATAAACCATGATATGCTTAATCCCTGACTAGGCAAAGTTAAAAAACCAGACTTCGCTTGATCGATCGCTTCAAACATGGGCTGATATCCACCATAATAATGAAGCGGTAAATATATACCTAAAAATACAGTAACTCCGAGGATTAGAATATCTTTGACAACCGCTGTCCAAGCAGAACCATGGATTCCTGAGATCATCACATAAATTGTAAGAACAATGACCCCAATCCAAATTGCTACAGTAGGCGAAATCGCTCCGTAAGATGCCTCTGAAACAATACTCCCCAAACCTTTCAATTGAAGAACTAGATAGGGGATGACAGCAACTACACCCACAATTGACACAAGGACACCTAAATATGGACTATTATACTTACTAACGAAAAAGTCCGATTGTGACATTAGTTTCTTTTCTTTTGCATATCGCCAAATAGCAGGAACATACCAATACGACATAATCAATGCCAATGTACCATATATTAAAATATAAAAAGTAGGGCCGCCTTTGCCATATGCCCAACCGCTTCCTCCTAAAAAGGTAAAAGTGGAATACGTTTCACCTGCCATTAACAAAAAGATAAAAACCGTGCCAAAACCACGGCCTCCAACTGTCCACTGTTCAAGGTTCATATCTTTACCTTTACGCGCTCGAATACCAATGGTAAGTGCAAAAATTATAGATGCAATGATAATAAGAAGTGCTGCATTCATTATTCATTTTCCCTCCTATTTTTAGGATCTAGGTTAAATATAATCGCCATAAGTCCTGATGTAATAACTACCCATAATACAATCCAAAAAAGAATAAAGGGCATACCCAAAATATATGGGTTAACTTTATTCACAAAAGGAATTCCTCCGAGAAATCCAATAAAAGGAATTATTGCTAAAATAAAAATTAACTTCAAAATTATTCCTCCTCCTATTTTCTTGAAATTAGTGATAACGGTCTAATCATGGGAAGGATAGATATGATTAGTACAGAAAAAAAGTTATCACCTCTAACGAAACTTCAAAACTACACCCCTTGATTTCGTACGTAATTAACCATGTTGTTAAAAAGCCATAATCTAATAAAATAGCTTTCTCTCATACATTGCTAAATCTTGTTAAGCAGCTCTTTAATATTTAAGTCCATTTGCCGGATAAATATCCAAAGATATACAAACATAGGTAGTACCTTTCTTTAAAAGATTATTAAATGCACTTTATCAAAATAATTTTTCTACCATTGAAAGACTTAATAATAAGCAAGGAGTGCTAGTTTTTTTCTAATTATAAAAAATATTACGATAATTTACTTTAAAAATATTTATGTATATTTAAATTATCTTTACTATGTTGAGCTAGTATTTGAGTTTGGGAAAAATGGTGAAAATTAATTGAGACAAGCCGCCGCAGTCCGTTTTTATTTTGAAAAAATCCTTTTAAACATTGTGTAATGTGACAATAAAGTTATTTAATTTTAAAACTCCAAATACTTATAACCCCGTTCTGAGTTAGGACGGGGTTATAAGTATTTGGAGTTTAATTTTTGATGTAAAAAACTTTACTGTACTTAAAAATTTACAAAACGACTTCCTGGTTCAATCGGCAGTGGTGCCATTTATCCTTCCGGGGTATCGTTGATTTAATTAAACAGTTACATGTACTTTCCTGAACCGATCCCAAGGTTTCATCTGCCAGCGTCTTAAAGCGAAGCAGCCCCTTAGCCACTCATCTGCACCCGTGGCCAGCCAAATTCCTAAAAGGCCCAGTCCATAATGAACTCCTAGTATATAACTTAGGGAGACTGCTATTCCCCACATGGAAATGGTTCCAATTATCACTGGAAAACGAACATCGCCAGCGGATTTAAGTGAGTTCATTAAAACGATATTCATCGCCCGGCCAGGTTCGACAAACACGATCGCCCATAGCACAGGGAGACCGATGGCAATAATACTTGGATCATTTGTAAAAGATTTTAAAATCGGCGAGCCAATCAATGCTATGATCAATGAAGTAACAGTTGAGGCAGCCATTGCAATTTTTAACGTACGTATACCGCGGCGAAGGGCCTTGTCAAACTGTTTTCCGCCGATGTAACGTGCAACTAGAAGTTGTGTACCTTGAGCAATTGCGAGCGTAAATAAAAAGCAAACCATATTAATATTTAAAATATAGACTCTCGCTGCAAGGGAGGCTGTTCCCATTGAAACAACAAAGCTGGTTATTGCCAGCTGCGATAATTGGTAGGAAAGATTTTCACCAGCCGACGGAATGCCAATAGAAAGCAGCGCTTTAATATCCTCTTTTTTAGCTTTGAAAATATCGCTTATTTCCAGCTTAAGTGAAAGCCGATTGTAGACAAGGTAGATCAGGGCAGCGACTGCGTAGGCACGGGCTACCACCATTGCCCATGAAACACCCGTTACACCTGTAACCGGAATTCCGAATAACCCAGAAAGAGCAATGATATTCCCGGCAATACTGATTAAGTCCATTACTACTGTTACAACCATTGATTCTTTGGTGTACCCATGGCTGCGAAGTACGGCGCTTAAAGCAAGTGAGATAGATTCGAAAAAGAGGGAGATTCCGCAAATTTGAACAAACGTCAGACCGTAGCTATACACTTTGCCGTGGATTTCAAATAAACTTAATAGGTGTCCGCCAAAGAAAAAAATGATAATCGCTATTGTAATGCCAAACCAAAAGTTTAGCCCAAAAACGGAGCGGGATAACTGACGTGCGTTCTTCAGACGGCCTGCACCGAGGTTTTGGCTGATTAGAACAGTGGCGCCAATCGATGTAACCGTAAAAACTAAAATAAATATGTTCAAAAGCTGGTTTGCTACCCCTACACCAGCGGCAGCATTGTCCGAATAATGACTTAACATTAATGTTGCGATAATTCCCATGCCCATATGGAGAGCCAGCTCAATGAACAATGGCCAAGAAATACTAAAAAGGGACTGTTCTTGAAATTTGTTGTTGAGTTCCTTCAAAGATGTTGCTCCTTTTTCCAATTAAATTATTAAAATATAAATTTCATTTTACACCCATTTGGATTCACTAATAAAGAAAGAATTTTTTATTTGACCCGGTTAAACTTAGTTGTTGATTTGCGCTCCAGGCGCGAGCGGTTCGCGGGCGTGCCGGGGAGCCTCCTCGGCGCTTGGCGCATGGGGGTCTCCCCTGTCCCGTACTCCCGCAGGAGTCTTCGCGCCTTCCGCTCCAATCAAAAGTGTTAAAAAGCAACAATGTCATTTAACACCGTCTTTTATTTAAATGCTTCTATGCTAATATGTTGAAATTTAGATACTTGAAACAATCCCCCGTCTGTCAGCTTTAATTCCGGAATCACGGGGAGAGCGAGGAAGGATAGGGTTAGAAATGGATTAAAGTGCTGGTGCGCTCCTAACTCTGTTAAAGCATTATTGGTTTCCCTTAATTTTGAATTTACATCCAGATAGGAGCCTTCGGACATCAGGCCGGCAATTGGAAGCTGTAATTTGGATAAAACTTTTCCTTCTTTGATGACAACAAGACCTCCCTGCATTTCCTTTATTACTTCAGCCGCGATGAGCATATCCTGATCGTTTGTTCCGGCAATAATGAGATTATGAGAGTCATGGGCAATTGTGGTTGCGATGGCTCCTGCTTTTAATCCCAAGCCTTTCACGATCCCAAGCCCGATGTTCTTGGTCATATGGTGCCGTTCAATGACAGCCAGCTTTAATTGGTCATTCTTTATTGATGGTTGAAAAAGGCCAGCATCGTCCAGGTCGACTACCTCAATTAGATGCTTTGTAATCAGGCTATTGGGGATAATTCCAATAATATTAGCCTTTTTCATTTTTAAAGGAATTTGGAAATGGTCTTCTGTTAATTCCTGAAAGTTAACGGTACATTTAAGTAATTCTGGTGGATCATTATTTGTAGTTTCTGGAAAATTAATCAATTTGCCATCTTTAACAACGGCTATTCCACTTTTAAAAACCTGGGTGATTTTGACGCTTTCCAGGTCGTCCATGATTAAAAAGTCTGCTTTATATCCGGGGGCGATGGCGCCTCTTTCTTCAAGAGCGAAGCATTCGGCTGCATTTATGGTAGCCATTTGGATTGATGTAATGGAATCGATGCCCGATGAAATCGCCAGTCTGACATTATGATCAATGCTTCCTTCATCCAATAGGTCGTCTAAATGCTTATCATCGGTGACGAATAAGCAGCGCCTGGAATTCCGTCCAGTTACGACGCCGATGAGCTGCCCAAGATCCTTGGCAACCGTCCCTTCCCGAATCATCAAATACATTCCTTTTCTTAACCGTTCTTTCGCTTCTTCTAGCGTAGTGCATTCATGGTCTGTGCGGATGCCTGATGCCATATAGATATTCAAGTCCTTTGGGGTTAGTCCTGCAGCATGGCCATCAATTTTTTTTCCATTATTTTTCGTATCTATTAATTTATCCATCATGGAATTTTCTGCGTTAAGGACAGCGGGGTAATTCATTACCTCCGCCAAGCCTAGGACTCTAGGATGCTGATAAAATGGTTTGAGGTCTTCCATTAGAAGAATCGCTCCGGCATGTTCAAAATTAGTCGCCGGAACGCAGGATGGCAGCATAATGAAAAAATCAAACGGGATCTGATCTGTAGAGTCTAGTATGTATTGAATGCCGTCCACACCCGAGACATTGGCGATTTCATGCGGGTCTGCGATGACAGCTGTTACGCCATGAAGGAGGAGAACTTTGGCAAATTCCTTTGGTGTCAACATAGAGGACTCGATATGAACATGCCCATCAATGAAGGAGGGGCAGATATAACTTCCGTTTGCATCAATAGTTGTAATTCCTGTATAATCACCAATTCCGGCAAAATAGCCGTCCACGATGGCAATGTCTCCATACATGATTTCCCCGTTAAAAACATCGACGATTTTTCCGTTTTTAATGACCGTATCTGCTGGCTGTCTTCCAGATGCGACTGCAATTCTTTTGGTTAGCATCTTTTTATCCATATAGCAACATCCTTTTCAATAAAATGGATAGCAAGGGGTAATGATTGACCTTAGTTAATCATACGCGGTTAATACAAGTGAAAGACTCAAAAAAACCTGCCAGCTTATTGAAATTGTCATTGCTTGCAGGTTTTTTATAAGAATATATTTAATTTCGTCAGCGTCCCCATTGCATCGCCACGGTTAAGGTGCAGCAGCTAGCCGGCTGGTTTTGTTTTGTTTGAGTTGTTAGGATAAAGTTTATTCCAGTTGGCGTATATTTGGCTGCGACCGGGACCTTAAGTCCAATTGATTTTAGTAAACGATCGACTTCAACATTTTTTCCTTGCTGGGCAGCACTCATCATTTTATAGGCAAAACCTGCGTCACCTAATCGATCTAATAAAATACTTCCTTGTTCCATTAATAGACGAAACGAATGAACAGATTGTGAAAATATTTTTATATCCACTGGAGGATAGCTTCGAGGTATTTGAGGGTACATGGCATATACCGGGTAGACAGGCATTGGCGGATAAATCTGGAAGTGAAAAGGGTTATGGTACATCGTAACTCTCCTTCCCTTGATAAAAACAAAAGGCAATATACGGTATGTATTTTATGTGACATTGGTTCCTGATATATCAAAATGAACGAAAAAGCGTTTGGGATTCTTTGATCCCAAACGCTTTTTTCGTTATCGAATATGAATGCTGCCGCTGGATACATCAAGGTCAATTTTATATTTCCCAGACCCATGCGTTCCTTTGATGCTTTTATTGTTGAGATCCTTCGAAGTTAATGGAAGGTCACAGGAGATATTTCCACTGCTTACATCCCCGTTAAGTGTGAAATCAGAGTTATTTGGTAAATCGAGGCCAACTTCCCCTGAGCTAAGATCGAGTTTAATCGAATCGACTAATTTATCGATTTGAATATTCAGCTCCCCAGAGGCTACATCCGCCTCGACCGCACCTGTATAATGGGTAATGTCGAGATTACCAGAGGATAGATCAAAGGAGCCTGTTTTCGTTTTAAGGGAATCGATATCCACATTTCCGGATGAAACATCTTGCTTAAATTTGTTCACATTCAGATTCTTGAGATTCATGTTCCCGGAACCAATATCCACGATTAACTCATTCAAATTCATTGGCTTGCTTTTTGTGGATCCGGAAAAATTTACATTGCCGGAGCCTAAATCAATTTGCATGTTTTGGTTATAGTCTTCAGGAATGTAGATTTTCAGCTTCTTTTTTTCAGAAAATGGTCCCCAGTTGAGCCAATCAAACCACTTGCTTTTAAGCGAAATTTCTACATCGGCTCCGTTCTCACGAATATTTAACTTTTGTTTTCCAGTATACACAGCTTTTAAATCATCTCGGTCCTCTGGAATAATGATCGTACTAACGCTCGACACATCTACCTTAATCACCTTGGTATCTGCTGAAACGGCCGCATTACCGTCTTGTTTACTCGCACTTAAAGCGCTGAATTGCCAAGAATGATTAAAGATAATATATAAACCAGTAATGACGACTAAAAGAAATAAAATTCTTTTCATTTTTTTCCATCCCCTTTTTCAAACATCTTCTATACCTATGATAAGAAATCCTTCGTTTTCTCCCAATGTACCGGAGAATTATTTTCTTCTAAGACCTGAGACGGAAAAGGGGGTGGCTTGAATTTTTTTCGATTCACGAAATATCTGCGTCCAATTTTTAAAAATTATGGTATTCTTTTAGTGGAGGTGTTTTCATTTGACGATAAAAAAAATATCGCCCAAAGAGCTGCATGAAAGCTTAAAGGATAATGAAAAAGTCCTTTTGCTGGATGTACGGGCGGAAGAGAAATATAACGAATTTCATATAGAGGAACCACAAATTCAAAGTGTTAATATTCCTAAGACGGATATTTTTGCAATGGAAGACACACAAGAGAATCTTCATACATCCTTACCAAAAGACCGGAAGATTGTTGTCACCTGTACAACTGGTAACTCAGCCGCAAAATGTGCGAATATCTTAGACGGCCGAGGATTTAAGGTCATTGTTTTAGAGGGCGGCCTAACGGCTTGGAAGGAATATATGAAATCTCTAAACGATTGATATGGAGAGACTCTAAATGCTGCAGAAATTAAATAAACAACTAGAAAAGGTTATGCCATTCATTACTCCTACGGGTGTTGTGACTGGAGTATTGCTTAGTACTTATTTGAAGGATTATTCCTTTTTGATTCCTTGGATTTTCGCCTTTATGACGTTTGCCGGTAGTTTAAGTTCTAACTTCAAATCGTTAAAAGAGGTTATCACCCATCCATTTCCGATTTTTATAGCCATGCTTGCCCTTCATGTTTTGATGCCAATATGGGCATGGGGAGTCGGTCATATCGCCTTCCGGGGGGATGTTTACACAATTACCGGTCTCATTTTAGGAATGATAATCCCAACAGGTGTAACAAGCTTCATATGGGTTTCAATTTACAAAGGAAACATTCCGCTCGTTTTATCGATTATATTAATAGATACATTGTTATCACCGTTTTTAGTTCCGTACTCCTTGTCCTTATTTGTGGGTCAGAAAATTGATATGGATTTCATCAGTATCATGAAAGGGCTATTCGGAATGATCGTTCTTCCCTCCTTAATTGGAATGTTTTTAAACCAGATGACAAAAGGGAAAATACAAGATCAATTGGGCTCCAAACTCGCTCCTTTTTCAAAGCTCATGATTGGAATTGTCGTGATGCTAAATGGGGCTGTTGTCGCGCCGTATTTGAAACATATTAATCTAAAACTTATCAGTATTATTTTTGTCGTCTTTTTTATCGCCCTATCTGGTTATCTATTATCCTTTCTGATTGGGCGCTTGCTGAAGCAGGACCGCGATACGGTTATTACTCTGACCTTCACTGGAGGGATGCGAAACATCAGCGCCGGGGCTGTAATCGCTGTTTCCTTTTTTCCAGCAGCAGTCGCGGTGCCTGTAGTCGTCGGCATGCTTTTCCAACAAATACTGGCTTCCCTAAATGGACATTTTCTTGACCGCTTTTATCAAGAAAAAGTGGATAAGCAGGAATCAGTTGCCTTATAAAGGCTCTTTTCGTAAGCTTTGTTGTTTTTGGGATCTAATTAAGGGTCATTTACAGAGTTTCTAGGCAATTTTCGCAAATGTTCTTACGAAAAGATGCCACGAAGGATCTAGTTATACGGGTTGATGAACTTATACGTAAAAACAACAATCTTTGCGAAAATAGCCATAATAAAAATGGAGAAATCCCCTTACAAATTTTGTGAGGGGATTTCTCTATTTTTATCTTGAGGAAAATCAAACATAACCAACCCATCTTTCTACTATATATTAATTAAACCATCTTTCGGGTCGTTGAATGGACGATTGCATGCTTAACAGAAAAGGAGGTTAACCGTATCGGAAATCTAACGATTGAAAAGATAAACCAAATGAACAAGGATATTTTCGTGGAAACTTTAGGCTGGATATTTGAGCATTCACCCTGGGTGGCGCAGAGGGCTTGGGAGAGGCGGCCATTTCAATCACGTAATCATCTCTTCCAAACGATGCTGACGATTGTGCAAAACGCCAATGAATCCCTGCAATTGACTCTCCTTCGTGCTCATCCTGATTTAGGAACAAGGTTAAAAATGTCGGATGTATCCCAGAAAGAGCAGACGCGAGTTGGATTAGATAAACTATCAAAGGATGAATATGAAGAGTTTGCTGCACTTAACCAGAGATATGTAACGAAATTTGGTTTTCCTTTTATCATGGCAGTGAAGGGACAAAACAAGGATACCATTCTTTCTGCCATGAAAGAACGGGTGGATTATAGCTTTGAGGCAGAATGTGTTACTGCATTGAATGAGGTGTATAAAATCGCAGGATTCCGTTTGAACGATATGATTGAATAAGGGGATGAGATAGATGCAGAGAACGATGTGCTATGGAAAAGAAGCCGTTTGGGTTTATCGGACATACGCTAAACCGCTTACTGAGATTCGGTCGATTCCAGAATCATCCTTTACAGGACGCGGGAATATTCTTTTTGGCATGAATGTGAAAGTAGCAGTAGAAGGGGATGCCTTTTTTTCTTCCTTTAAAGATGGCGATAACACATTAGTTGTCGCAACAGATTCCATGAAGAATTTTATTCTCAAGCATGCAGGGGATTATGACGGAGCAACGCAGGAGGGCTTCTTGGACTTTGTCGCCCATCGCTTTCTTGAAAAATATCCGCAAATGACAGGCATCAAGATTTCCGGCGAGCAAATTCCTTTTGATGAACTTCCTGTCCCAACAAAGGGCGGATTTAAGCCTAGTCCTTTAGTATTTCGCTATTCCTTAAATGAACAGGCCTGTGCGCGAGTTGAAGTGGAACGCTGCGAAAACGGAATCGCCACAACAGATCATTGGAGCAGTCTGAAGGGTCTAAAGCTGATTAAGGTGAGAGGTAGCTCCTTTTTTGGCTATGTGAAGGATGAATATACAACACTGCCTGAATCCTTTGACCGTCCGCTCTTTATCTTTTTGAATATCGATTGGCGTTACAACGATATGAATGCAGCCCGGGGACTTACTCCAGAAGGATATGTTGCGGCTGAGCAAATAAGAGATATTGCCCATACGATATTTCACGAGGAAAATTCACCTTCTATCCAAAATCTTATCTATCGTATTGGCAAGAGAATACTGCAGCGTTTCCCACAATTACTGGAGGTCCGCTTTGAATCCAATAATCGGACATGGGAAACGATCTTAGACGAAATTCCAGCATCGGAAGAAGGCAAAGTATTTACTGAGCCCCGCCCGCCGTTTGGCTTTCAACGTTTTTCGATGACAAGAGATGATTTGGTAAATGCTGAGGGGCCAGAGGAATGACCGGTAAACTGACAACCCATGTCCTTGATATAAGCATTGGAAAGCCTGCTTATAGTGTCCAGGTGGAATTATGGGCAGCTGCATCTGGTTCAGATTCCCCCTTTGAATGCTTAAAAATCAGCAGCACGAACGAGGATGGCAGGTTAAACCAGCCGCTCCTAGAGGGTGAGTTTATGAAAAAAGGAATTTATGAAATTCGGTTCCATGTTGGAGATTACTTTCGAAATCGCGGTGCTTCAATTGGTGATCCTTCGTTTTTGGATTGTGTTCCTATTCGCTTTGGTATTTCTGATCCTGCATCCCACTATCATGTGCCATTGTTGATATCACCAGGTGGTTACAGCACCTATAGAGGGAGTTAGGGAGGTTTATATGACGAAAGAGCTATGGGTGAAAAATGGCCTTGTTTTTACTGAGGAAGGCTTCCGTGAGGTAAATATCAAAATCATGGATGGAAAAATTGACTCCCTAGAAAAAGCTGAACCAATTGGAGAGTGTATTGATGCGGCCGGGTGTCTGGTTGTTCCTGGTTTTATTGATTCACATGTCCATTTTAATGATCCAGGAAGGACCGATTGGGAAGGAGTAGAAACGGGCAGCCGTGCTGCTGCTATGGGCGGAACGACCACCATTTTTGATATGCCGCTTAATTGTTCACCGTCAATCACAAGCTTGCAGAATTTGCTTGAAAAGAAAGAGTACTTAAGGGGACTTTCACATGTTGACTATGCTCTTTGGGGGGGCATGACCGAGACTAACCTCGATAAACGGTCAGATCTAGGACAAATGAGCAAGGGGATTATCGCTTGGAAGGCGTTTATGAGTGAGAGCGGGATTGACGATTTTCAGTTCGTATCACCGGATGGATTAACAAAGGGCATGCAAGCGGCGAAAGAGCAAAATAAAATTCTCGCCCTCCATGCCGAATGGGATGAGGAAATTACTAGACTTACTGCTTTTTATCAATATCGTGCCGGGATGGATGAAAGGAGAGCCTTTCTCGCAAGCAGGCCAATAGCTGCGGAAGAAAAGGCTGTTAGCTTTTGCTTAGAATTGGCGGCAAAATACGGAACAGCAATTCACATTGTTCACATCAGTTCAGCCAAAGTGGCATTTCTGATTGAGCAAGCGAAGAAGAGTGGTGTGAACGTAACGGTTGAAACATGTCCGCACTACCTCATTTTTGATGAAGAGGATTTCATACAAAAAGGTGCAATCCTTAAATGTGCACCGCCTTTAAGATCTAAGGATGACGTGGAGGGCTTATGGGACTGCATTAAGAATGGCATGATCGATACAATTGGTTCCGATCATTCGCCTTGTCTAGCTTCCATGAAATCGACTACTTCCATCTGGGAGGCGTGGGGCGGAATCCAAGGTGTTCAGTTTACTTGGCTTGCATTAATGGATGAGGCTCTGAAACGAAAGATTGACCTGAAACGTATTTTGCCCTTAGGTGCCTTTAATGTCGCCGAAAGGTTTGGAATCGCGGCTAGAAAAGGGAGGATTTGTCCGGGATTGGATGCTGATTTAGTGTTGATTCGTCTGAATGAAACCACGATAGCCGATAAAAAATCCTTTGGGTTTCGGAATCCTTTTTCCCCTTACGAAAACAGGGAATTTTCCCTCAAAATTAAGAAAACAATATTACGCGGAAAGGTTATTTATGATGATCAAAAAGGAGTCACAAAAGAAAAGTTTGGACTATGCCTCTAACTAAGGGAGAGATTGTCATGAGTCATGTTCCCGCAAATCTAGCAGATGCAATCGAATGGCTAAGTTCATTTGGAGCAGTTTCGGAAGGAGGGGTTACCCGTCTCCTTTACTCCAAAGCTTGGAAAGAGGCTCAGCAATCTCTAAAGGAATGGATGGATGAGCTCGGATTTCAAACGTATTATGATTCGATTGGAAACTTGTTTGGCAGGTTGTCTTGTGGAAATTCAATGAGCCCGACCATACTCGTTGGTTCCCACGTTGATTCGGTTACATTAGGAGGTAAATATGACGGAGCCTATGGAATCCTGGCAGGAATCCTTGCATTAAGCTATCTTAAACAGCAATTTGGAGAGCCAAAGGTGAATCTTGAAATCGTCTCATTATGTGAAGAGGAAGGGAGCCGCTTCCCGATAGCCTGCTTTGGCTCCGGCATGATGACAGGGGTTTATACCTTTCGAGATATTGAGGGTTTAAAAGATTCTGAGGGCACAAGCTTTGAGTCTGCAATGAAGGAAGCGGGCTTTGGATTTGCCAATCCGGAGTATCTGAGACGAAATGATATCGATAGATTTGTTGAATTACATATTGAACAAGGACCAACTCTAGAAAAGCTTCAAAAATCTATCGGTATCGTTCAAACCATAGTCGGGCAAAAGCGGTTTATGATTACGGTAAACGGGGAATCCAACCATGCGGGTACGACATTAATGAAATGGCGGAAAGATCCGCTGCGCAGTGCGGCAGCCATGATTGATGACTTATATAACTTGGCTGAGGGATTCGATGAGAATCTGGTCACAACAGTGGGGCAGCTTTTGGTGGAACCGAATGTGTCAAATGTGATACCGAATCAAGTGGTTTTTACAGTGGATGCCAGACATCCAACGGAAGCGGTTTTGAACTCCTATTGCGAGCAATTCTCAAGCCGTTTTATGGAAATGGCGAAGCAGAAGGGACTGAATATTGAGATAGAAAAATGGCATGAGGTTCAGCCAGTGCAAATGGACGTTAAGTTAAATGAAATGATTCAGGACATATGTACGAATCGTAATATTGGCTATCATGTGATGAATAGCGGGGCAGGGCACGATGCTCAACTATTTGCGGGAATTTGCCCAACTACCATACTGTTCGTCCCAAGTAAGGGGGGAATTAGTCATTCCCCGCTGGAATATACCTCAAACAATGAACTAGAAACAGGTCTTGATGTTTTAATCGAATTATTACATCAGTTAGCTTATTAGCAGTAAGGAGAGTGCTATTATGAATAAAGACAAAGAAAGAATTGTAAAGTGGGTTGAAGAGCAAGAGGATGAACTGGTTCATTTTTTAAAAAAATTAGTGCAAACTCCTTCGGATAATCCTATTGGAGACTGTTATCCAATTGCTTCTCTCCTCCATCAGCAGCTATGCAAACTTGGATTTGACGATGTCTCTTTGTTAAAGGTAGACGATGATGAGGTAAAAGCGAATGGGATGATTAGTCTGGCCAATGTCGTTGCCAAATCCGGATTTGGCAGTGGGAATGGTACTAATATTGTATTAAATGCACATGGCGATGTGGTGCCGCCAGGATTAGGCTGGAGTGTAGATCCGTATGGAGCAGAGATTATTGAGGGGAAAATGTATGGTCGGGGAGTGGCCGTTTCTAAATCTGATATTGCTGCGTATACGTTCGCAGTCCAAGCCTTAAAACAGGCTGGTGTCAAGCAGCCATTAACCGGGCAAGTAGACTTGGCATTTACATTTGATGAAGAAACAGGCGGAGAAATAGGGCCTAAATGGCTGTTGGAACAAGCGGTTATCAAGCCTGATTTAGCGATTGCCGCTGGGTTTACCTACTCTGCTGTAAATGCCCACAATGGCTGCTTACATTTTGAAATCAAGACAACAGGAAAATCCGCCCATGCTGCCCTTCCTCATACAGGCATTGATGCCATCGAAGCAACTTCTCAAATCTTGAACGCTCTATACGAATATCGTAAGACACTCACAGTGAAAAAATCCTCTGTACCGGGTATTGATCATCCAACATTGGTTGTGGGACTCATAACAGGGGGGATTAACACCAATGTGGTGCCTGATGAGTGCAAGATTAGAATTGACCGAAGGCTGATACCAGGAGAGGACGCAATACAGGCTGAAGGTGAGCTTTGTGAAATTGTGAATCAGGCAGTTGCCCATATCGAAGGTTTAAAAGTAGAAATACGGAAAATCCTTCATGCTGAAAGCTTCGGGCCGGTTTCGGAAGATTCTCCATTAATCGAAGCCTTGAATGAGAATTGGAATTTGCTGATGAAGGGAAAAGGGGAGTTATCTATCAACGGGGTTCCGATTTATGCTGATGCCCGGCATTTTTATACGAAGGGTATCCCTACCATTATGTTTGGTGTCGGACCAAAATTGCTAGAAGAAGCCAATGGACACCGGGCAGACGAAAATATTCGTTTAGAAGATTTGCTGGATGCCACTAAAATTATTGCTTGTACACTATATGATTTATTGTCGGTATCTTCTTAACGAGAATCAATAATGTGAAAAGACATGTAAGCCAGCGCCTATTTTTAAGGAAGCTGGCTTATTATTTTTCTTTTTACAATGTGGTAAAATTTAAAAAAAGGCTACTGTAGAAAAAATTGCCGTGACGGTCGATAAGAGCGGTTCATAAAGCCCGTCATACCCGAAAAAATGAGGTGACGGTCGATAAGAGCGGTTCATAAAGCCCGTCATACCCGAAAAAATGAGGTGACAGTCGATAAGAGCGGTTCATAAAGCCCGTCATACCCGAAAAAATGAGGTGACGGTCGATAAGAACGGTTCATAAAGCCCGTCATACCCGAAAAAATGAGGTGACGGTCGATAAGAGCGGTTTATAAAGCCCGTCATACCCGAAAAAATGCCGCTACGGTCGATAAGAGTGATTCATAAAGCCCGTCATACCCGAAAAATTGAGGTGACGGTCAATAAGAGCGGGGAAATATTTTCTATTACTACATTCGATTTAATCAACAAACATAATTAACCTTAAAAAGGAGCCTTCCAACTATGAACATAATTGACCTGCATTGCGATGCCTTATTGAAACTCCAAGAGGGCCAAGGTACATTGCGTTTTGCGGATGCACCTGAATTAGAAACAAACAAAACCCGGTTACAAAAAGGAAAAATAAAGGTTCAATGCTTTGCAATCTTTATCGACCCTGATATCCCATCTAATCAGAAATTCCAAGTAGCACTTGAACAAATCGATTATTTTTATCAGGAAGTTCTGGGGAAAAACCCTGATATGATACATATTAAAGATTGGTCTGATTTTGATAGTTTAAAAATTGGCCAGATTGGAGCGATGCTAACGCTTGAGGGCGTGGATGCGATTGGCAATGATTTAATGAAGCTCCGTATTCTTTATCAGCTTGGTGTTCGTTCGGTGGGTTTGACTTGGAATAATGCCAATCTTGCTGCAGATGGTGCTGGTGAACCGCGCGGCGGCGGATTGACATTGTTAGGAAAAGATATTGTTGATTTAAATAATGATCATCAGGTGCTCACGGATGTATCCCATTTAAGTGATAGAGCTTTTTGGGATGTGATGGAAATTGTCCAATACCCGATTGCAAGCCATTCCAATTCGAGAACGCTTTGCCATCATCTCCGTAATCTAACAGACGAACAGGCAGAGGCCATGTTCCATAAAGGCGGTTTGATTCACGTCGTTTACAATCCACCATTTATAAAAGAAAGTGGTGAAGCAACCATCGCGGATCTGATTAAACACATCGATCATTTCTGTTCATTGGGCGGAATAGAGCAAATTGGGTTAGGTTCTGACTTCGACGGGATCTCGACCTTTATCACTAATTTAGAAGATGCCTCTAAAACTCAAAATCTCATAAATGAATTGTTAAAGCATTACAAAGAGGAACAAGTAAGAGGATTTGCTTATCAAAACTTTCTTGACCATAGACCGGGATTCTCAAAATGAAGGTTAGGGAAAAAGGAATCACCATTGGTAAGTTGCCTGCAGGAGTAAAAAACTGTATCACGGATGTAGAAGGGGTAACGGTTGGGCATGTGACAATGAACTTCCCTCTGGATGCGGCTGGTGACGAATATGTATGTACAGGAGTAACAGCCATCCTCCCTCACAAAGGCAATCTGTTTAAAGAAAAAGTGACAGCTGCAAGCTATGTCATTAACGGATTCGGAAAAACGACAGGCCTTGTACAGGTAAATGAATTGGGCGTCCTTGAAGCGCCGATCATGTTGACGAATACCTTTGCAGTTCCTGCTGTGACTCAAGGAACACTCGAGTATATGCTTGCTAGGAATCCGGAAATCGGTGATACCACTGGGACGGTCAATATTGTAGTGGGAGAATGTAATGACAGCTATTTAAATTCGATTCGCTTGTTTCCTGTAAAACCTGAGCATGCCATCGATGCCATCCAGAACGCATCTGAACACCGAGCTGAGGAAGGAGCGGTTGGTGCCGGCAAAGGAATGATTTGCTTTGGCTGCAAAGGCGGTATCGGCTCTTCTTCTAGAATGGTTGAGGAGTATACAATGGGCTGCCTTGTCCTTACTAATTTTGGGAAAAAGGAAGAACTTTTGAGGTTTCGAAATTCTGAAAGATCTGCATTGTCAGAGACCTCAGATGGTTCGATCATCATTGTGCTGGCAACAGACGCACCGTTTAGTGACCGGCAATTACAGCGTGTTGCTAAAAGATGCGGAATTGGCCTAGGCCGAACGGGCAGTCATTTTAGCCACGGAAGCGGGGATATCGTCATTGCCTTTTCAACGGCTCATAAAATAGCGCATTTTTCGGATGAGGTGACGGAAATTCGTAAACAGCTTCGTGAAGACCATCCTATCATGAACCAGCTATTTGCAGCAGCTGCTGAAGCGGTGGAAGAGGCAATCTTCAATTCTCTATCACAGGCAGATACGACTAAAGGAAGAGCCGGACGAATCGTCCACCATATTGACTTACTAAAAGAGGAGTAAATAACGTGTACCTTACCATAAAAGAAACAGCAGAATATTTATCGATACCGGAGCAGACTGTCAAAAGTCTAATCCAGCAAAAGAAAATCCGTGCCCTCTTTGACGGCAGCGAATATTTAATTTATAAAGAACAATTCAGCACTCATTTAAAACAAATGGAAAAATACAAACAACTCGTAGAAGAAATATTAAGCGAACCCATTCCAGAAGATTTAGATGTAAAGGATGAGGACTAGTGAGGGAAATTTTTTTAAAAAGAATTTATGAACCTTTTGATGAGATGGATGGCAGCCGCATTCTGATTGACCGGGTGTGGCCGCGGGGAATGTCGAAGGAAGCAGCGAAGTTAACCCACTGGTTTAAGGATATTTCCCCAAGCCCTGAGCTTCGGAAATGGTTTTGTCATAAACCTGAGCTATTTGATGAATTTCGCAGTAAATATATTGACGAACTCCGGACTGACGAAAAGAAGCTTCAACTGATCGAGCAAATTATCGATGCCTCCGCTAATAATAAAGTAACTTTACTTTATGGAGCAAAGGATCCAGTGTACAATCATGCTCGCGTGCTGCAGGAAGAGATTAATAAAAAAATACAGATAGGAAATGGATATGTTGAATAAAAAGATTGCATTATCCTGGAGCGGCGGGAAGGATGGATGCATGGCTTTGCACCGCTTAGTGGAGCAGGGTTATGAGGTTGCATGCTTACTTACGACCGTTCCAGTCGAAATCGGAAGAACTTTTGGTCATGGAGAGAAAACCGAAATGATCAAGCTTCAAGGAAACTCGTTAAATATACCCGTACATTTTATCGCATGTTCCTTCGATCATTATACAGAAGACTTTATTAAAACACTTATACAATTAAAAGATCATTATGATCTTAGCGGTATTGCATTTGGAGATTTATATTTTGACCCTCACCGTGAGTGGGGAGAAAAAGTTGCGGAGGCCGCCGATGTTAATGCGATCTATCCCCTATGGATGAAGCAGGAAGAGGCCTCGCAGGCCCTTGAAGAATTTGTTCGAACTGGCTATGAAGCTGTGGTTATTCGAGTAAGAGAAGATATTTTAGATGAGTCGTGGCTTGGCAGAAAAATAAATTCTTCATTTGTTAAGGATATTCTGGTTACTAAAAGTTGTCCGATGGGCGAAGCTGGTGAATACCACAGCTTTGTTTATGATGGCCCATTATTTTCAAAAAGAATTCAGCTGGAAAAAGGAAAAATTATTACCCTTGAAACTACTAAGAAATTAGAATTTGAGTATTTTTGTCTAACGGACCATGACTGATAAATATTAATAGCTAAGAAATTTTATTGTATTCTTTATACCACTCGACAAACTTTCTGATTCCCTCTTTAACAGAAGTTACAGGTTTATAGTTAATATCCTTTACTAAGTCATCAATATCAGCATATGTTTCTTGGACATCGCCTGGCTGAAATGGTAATAATCTCATATCGGCATTCTTTCCGAGGTGTTCTTCGAGCACCTGGATAAAGTCATTAAGGTTTACTGGATGATGGTTACCAATGTTATAAATTTTATAATAAGAATTAGATTTGTCAGGCGGTCCTTTTTTTATAAGTCGATATATGGATTCTATTACATCATCAATATAGGTAAAGTCTCTTTTCATATTTCCATAGTTATAAACTTCGATAGGTTCTTGATTCATGATGGCATTCGAAAATGTATAGTATGCCATATCCGGTCTGCCCCAAGGTCCGTAAACTGTAAAGAAGCGAAGCCCAGTTACAGGGAGTTGATATAATTGGCTGTATGAATAGGCCAATACCTCATTAGCTTTTTTTGTAGCACCATATAAGCTAACCGGGTTATCAACACGATCATTTACAGAAAACGGTATTTTTTTATTGTTTCCGTAAACAGAACTTGATGATGCATAAATTAGATGTTTGATTTGATATTTTTTACAGCAGTCTAGTATATTTGCAAATCCAACAAGGTTGGATTGGATATACACGTGGGGATTTTTCAAACTGTATCTAACTCCTGCTTGAGCTGCCAGGTTAACAACAATGTCAATGTTATATTGGTCAAAGATACTTTCTAATAACTCAAGGTTTTCGATGGAACCTTTAATAAATGAAAAATTTGGATAGTTTGCTAGAATGCTTAATCTATCATATTTTAAAGTAGTGTCATAATAATTATTTATATTATCAATACCAAGCACATGGAAACCTTCATCTAACAAACGCTTAGAAAGATGGAAACCAATGAAGCCTGCACAACCAGTGACAAATACGCCTCCAGTTAATTTTTGCACGTTTATTCCTCCTATTTTATTTAACCAAATGCTGCTGGGATAAACAGTTCACACAGCAGAAAACCAGGTTATTTTCCTTCCTCGTTAAAGTCTGAAGAATTTTTAATCTGCGAGAAGCTTCCTAAGATAAATTGTAAGTTTCTGATCTCTTCATTTATTCCTATTAGTTTAGTGTTTATTCCTAAAATGGAGTTTGAAAGAAGGGGACTTACATTCATTATTTTGGTGCTTTTAAGAAGAATACTATGTTCAACCATACAATTAATGAGTGTTGAATCATCTTGAATTGAAATATAAGGACCTATTTTTGCGTTTTTTAAAGTGCAATTATTTCCAATCAAAACAGGGCCTTCTAATGTGCAATTTTCAAGTACGGTGTTAGACCCAACCTGCACTTTATCTCCCAGCATTTTCGAAAGCATCCACTCGTTGGCGGCCAGCCATCTTTCAATTGTTCCTACATCTGAAAAAGGTTCTTTTGTAATAGAGTATGAAATGGAATAATTCTGATTGATCATCCACTGGATGGCATCAGTAATTTCATATTCTCCTCTTTTGGAAGGGGATATATGGCGGATAGCATCAAAAATAGATCCATCGAATATATACATCCCTATTACAGCAAGATTACTTCTGGGATGCTTTGGTTTTTCTTCCAAACTGATAACCTGGTGATTTTTAATTTCAGCAATCCCAAAGTCATTTCCATTTTTTACCTCAGTCAGAAGGATTGCTCCTTTATTACCTTTAAATGCTTGAATAAGAGTTTCAAGGGGCTCGAGAATGATATTATCTCCGAGCATTAATATAAAAGAATCATTGCTAATAAATGATTCCGCCTGGCTAAGTGCATGGGCGATTCCCAATTGCTCTGTTTGATAAATATATTGAATCTTTAATTCTTTATGGAAAGAGGAAATATAGTTAATAATTTCCTTTTGTCCAGGATTCATTACAATCCCAATTTCAGTTATTCCAGCCTTTTTCATCTTCATTATGCAATCATTAAGTATCGGCTGATTTGCAACGGGTAAAAGAGTTTTTGGCAGACTAGAAGAAAAAGGCTGCATGCGTGTCCCTTTACCAGCACAAAGTATGACTCCCTTCATAATATTTCTCCTTTCTGGGTTAAAAATCTGGCATACAAACTCCTGCAAAATAATGACTCTAGTACTGCATACGATCCTCAAGGTACAGAACATATTAAAAAAATTCATCCTGCTATTATTTATACATCCAATCCTTTGGAAGCATTAAATGAGGCTGATGCTGTCCTCCCGCCTGGAGAAACTGAGGACCAATCCTGCTATCCATCCCCATACCTTTTTCTGCTTCTTCCACATAGGGCAAATCAGCTTGTCCGTCAATAATGATGGAGTACCTATTGTCTTTACATATTTTTCAAATAAATCCGTATGATTAATGTAGTTTATGAGATAAATCAAGGATTCGCAACAGTTAAAAACCTAATCTACTGAAAGTTTTACTTCAAGGTGGGTGAGTTTTATTATTACATCCGCATATGGCCCTTTCATTACTTGTACAATTTCATATCATATAATAAGTCTATTTGAGGATTCTGGAGCACATCCCGGTTAGGTTAAATCAATCTAAATACAATGGCTGCTTAAGCGGATTTCAAAGGAGGGTTATTTTGAAGGAGATAGTAATTCTTCCATGGGAAGAAAGGGAAGATATTAATGTTTTTGTACCCGATTATATTAATGCATTAGCAAAAGAGGTTATTAAAAATTATAGTTTTCAGGTTAATAGCATGGAGGTTATAGCAACTAAGCCTGAACAAGGCGGGGCTATATGGAAAATTTCCACCAGTAAGGGGCCAAAAAGTTTAAAACTGTTACACCGAAGGCCGACCAGAAGTTTATTCAGCCTCGGGGCACAGAGATACTTGGTCGATATTAAAGGTGCAAGTGTGCCAGCTATCGTCAAAACAAAACATGGACAAGATTTTATTGAAGCTGGCGGAAAAGTATGGTTTGTTGCTGAATGGATTGAACCACTGACCCCGATATCAAAGGATTTGGAAGGAACAAAGCAGCTTTGTTACACTCTTGGTCAATTTCATGCTCAAACTAGGGGCTATGTCCCCCCAGATGGGGCGGAAATTGCTTCAAGATTGTATAAATGGCCAAGGAAGTATGAAAAAATGATTACCAAAATGGATTGGTTCAAAAATTTGTCCCTAGCCTATAAGCACATGCCAGCAAGTACAACCATATTGACTGTAATCGATAAATTTCAAGATCAAGCCAGAACAAGTCTAAATGAACTGAATCAATCTAAATATTTCGACCTAATAAAAAAAGGAAATAAAGAATGGGGCCTTGCTCATCAAGATTTTGGTTGGTCAAATTCACAAATGGGACGTAATGGAATGTGGATTATCGACCTGGATGGTGTCGCCTATGACCTTCCTATTCGGGATTTGAGAAAGTTGATTACTGGTAAAATGGCAGAGTTATATAAATGGGATGTAACATGGGTTCGTGAAATGATTATGGCTTATCACAAAGCAAATCCAATATCCCCTGAACTATATGAAGTATTATTGATTGATTTATCTTTGCCCAATGAATTTTACAGATTTATGAAAGACATTTTGAAGGAACCGGAATTATTCCTAAATCAAGCAACATCAGAAGTAATTACAGCTCTTATTGAGACGGAACAATCCAAATGGCCTGTCTTAAAAGCGATTCAAAATGATTGGAGGAAATAGGAAAAATATGAAAATATTAATGGTTTGTACTGAAAAACTTCCTGTTCCACCAGTATTAGGAGGAGCAATCCAAACATATATTTCAGGGATATTGCCATATTTAAGTAAACACCATGATATTACTGTTTTGGGGATTAATGATTCAGCTCTGCCGGAAACTGAAACGAAAAATGGAATCAATTATGTTCGTGTACCAGGGAAAATTTTTGAAATCTATCGTGAAGGGGTTGTTCGCTATATTCAAAACAATCACTTCGATCTGATCCACATATTTAATCGCCCACGACTTGTTCTGCCTGTCCGGCAAGTTGCTCCTCAGTCCAGAATTACCTTAAGCATGCATAATGATATGTTCAATTTGGATAAAATTGATCCTTCTGAAGCAAATGCCGTTGTACAAGAAGTATCAAAAATTGTAACTGTGAGTAATTATGTCGGAAATGTCATCCGCAGCCTTTATCCACAAGCATCGACAAAACTCCAAACCATCTATTCCGGAGTGGATACGGAACGATTTCTACCCGGCAGCCATTCCAAAATGAAAAAAATTAGGAGTTCGATTCGTAAAGAACATGGATTAGAGAACAAAACGGTCATTTTATTTGCGGGAAGACTTTCAGCCAACAAAGGAGTCGACAGATTAGTCAGAGCCTTACCATTGCTTTCTAAAAAATATAAAGATTTGGCTTTAGTCATCGTAGGAAGTAATTGGTTTAGCCAAAATGAGATAACTGATTATGTAGCCTATGTCAGAGCATTAGCTGCAGCACAATCAGTACCTGTTATGACAACAGGCTTTGTTAGTCCATATGATATCCAAAACTGGTTTGCAGCGGCTGATTTATTTGTCTGCACCTCAATCTGGCAGGAACCTCTGGCAAGAGTTCATTATGAAGCTATGGCAGCAGGTCTTCCAATCGTTACAACGGCAAGGGGAGGAAATCCCGAAGTTATTTTTCCTAATGAAAATGGATTAATAGTGGAAAATCCGGAGGATCCAGAGAATTTTTCCAAAAAAATATCCGAAATATTATCTGACAAATATATGATGAAAAAAATGGGGGAAAAAGGAAGAGAATTTGCTGAATCAAAATATCTATGGACGAGAGTAGCAGACGAGGTACTTGAAGTATGGAAGCAATCTGAAAATGCCGAAATTCAATTTTCAGAAATGGAAGGTACGATAACAGTAGATGTAGTCAACAATGCCGGAATAGAGGGCGAATCCAAAAATGCCACAGACAGTATAGATTCCAAAATAGATAATGCTGCAGGCAGTAAAGATTCCAAAAAAGATAAAGACAAAAAAAGTAAAAATAACAAAAAACAAAAAAATAAAAAATATAATAAAAATAATAGGAAAAATTGATGACATCAATAAAACGGAGTAGATTATTCAGCCTTAAATATATGTAAAATGGCTTGGAGGATACCTCCAAGCCATTTTATATGAATATTCATATTATATAACATATAAAAACACACTTAAGAAATGAGCCAGACTGCCCAGCAATATGAAAATATGAAAAATTTCATGAAAGCCTAAATGCTTAAACTCCAAAAACTTTGGCTTCGCCCCATAGATGATGCCTCCAATTGTATAAAAGATGCCGCCTAACACCAATAAAAATAAACCCCACGGATTTAAACTGCCAGCAAGCGGTGAAAAAACAAACACAATCATCCAACCCATTGCGATATAGAGTGCTGTCGAAATCCAACGGGGACAATTAAACCAAACCATTTTAAAAACTACACCACTTATCGCTACAGCAGAAATAATCGAAAAAAGAATCGCACCGGTTTTTCCGTTCAAACTAATGAAGCAAAAAGGCGTATATGTTCCTGCAATCAAGACAAAAATCATCGAATGATCAAGCCGCCTTAAAAAGGCAATCACTTTATCTCTGGCGATAACCATGTGGTAAGTAGCCGAAGCGGAATAAAGCAAAATCATACTTACACCAAAAATAATAACAGCAGTTATGGTCATTGGGGATGGAGAAGACATGGATGCTTTGATAACCATCGCGAGCAGCCCCACGAAGGATAAAAGAGCACCTGCTAAATGGGTGAGTCCATTGATTGGTTCCCGAATGTAATTGTTCATTTGAATGCCTCCTATTGCAACATGTAGTTTTAATAACTACATATAATGATACTAATGTATTAACATCTAGTCAATGCTAATTTTATTAGGTATAATGAATAATATATTGTACACGATCGGGGATTTTTAGAATGGAAAATATCAATCAACTTATTAAACAGCTTGGCCTAGAATCGAGTCTGACGTTGGAGGAAATTCCAAATATCGATTTATACATGGACCAAGTCATTCAGTTATTTGAAAATAAATTTGCTGAATCGAAGCGGAATGACGAAGAAAAGGTTCTTACTAAAACTATGATAAATAACTATGCGAAGGGAAAGCTGATTTTTCCAATAAAAAATAAAAAATATTCAAAAGAACATCTCATCTTAATCAGTCTGATTTATCAGCTAAAAGGGGCTTTATCAATCAATGATATTAAAATATTGCTTGATGGCGTCAATAAAAAAATTATCAAAGAGGATATCAATTTAGACTCCTTTTACAATAGTTATTTAAATCTAACCAGCAAAAATGTCGGGGACTTTAAAATGGATCTACAGGATCGAGAGTCAGAAGTAAAAGATGCGATGGTCGATGTTGCCCCGTACCTAGAGCAGGTACTCATGATTTCCTCGCTTGTTCATATGAGTAATTTATATAGAAAAGCTGCCGAAAGGCTAATTGACCAAATTCCAATTGAAAAAGAAGAAAAGCGTCAACGATAGTTTTTGACGCTTTTTTTACTGGAGTTTTCAATCTTAATATCTTGGACACCTTGACCCACATCAATGGATTTTGGAGAGGAATTTTCTATCTCCACGTCACAAATCCGAACACTCTCCGCACGATTTTCTCCTCCCAATACTTTAATGCCAGCTCCTGCTGTTTTAAAATCCTTAATCAAAATGTTTTTCAAAACTACATTTCTAGCACGATATTGGATTGCCATGACAGGGTTCCCTTGGTAGTCATAATCTGGGTTGCCAATCAAGGTAAACTGATTAATGACGACATTTTTATATGCGGAAACGACCAAGCCTCGCGGTGTGGAATCCTTATATAAATCGGAAAAAATCGGAGCGATACATAGTAGATTTGCAGCCATGATATTAAAGGCCGTTTTTGATTCAGAATCCGTGCTTTTGTGATGACCGATATGGCGAAAATTATAGGAGCGGTTATCATTCACTGAAATATGTCCAACAATTTGGATATTAGCTGCCGCGGATGAATTTTCATGAGCCTTTATTTCCACTCCGCCAAAACAGCGGGCAGTAGAATTATTGACGAGCAAGACATTCCGTGAGCCATCATCAATTTCAATCCCGTTAGAATTTGAAAAGCCCTTTTGATGGGCCCGTCCGCTAGGGTCGCACATATGTGAGTTCGAGATGAAAATATTATCACTATGATGGGTGGTAATGCCGTCATCGCCAAATCCAAAGCCATTTAAATGATCAAGCCATACATACATGCTGCCGCCCCGGGCATGAAAACCGTCCCCTGCATAATTGTACAAGGTGGAGGAAATGTCAAAACAATGAAGCCCTGGATTGATTGCCTCTACATCCTTTACCCAGCCATACGTTACATTTGCGTACGTTAAACAGCTTGAATGATTACCCCAAGTACTCGTTTTTGGAATGTCGCCAAGTCTCTCCACGTTCCAGTCCAAACTCAATGACCCAACGAAAAGATGGTGGTTTCCTCGCCAATGATTGGCGTTAGTAATAAGCCTTGTTCCTTTAGGAGCATCGTCATGCAGCTTAATCGTCGTCAAACCTTTTCCAGCACCCGCCAGAATGGTCCAAGATGGCAAACGGATCCCCTTGGTAATAAAAATTCCCGGTGGAACCATTACCTTTACACGGCCCTTGCCAATAGCCTTCCGAAAAGCGGTCGTACAATCCGTCTTTCCGTCCCCAACAGCCCCATAATCAACTACATTTACTTCATTAACCAAATTATTTTTTAGGCTGGCAAATTCTTTATTTAATAATTCTATCCATTTAGGATAAACCTGTCCGGCAGATTCGACAAAAATTTTTGAAGGTTCGCTATGTATAGTTGTTTTTGAAAATAACCGAAAGAAAGCTCTTGCAAAAGAAAATGATTTATTAGGGACTTTTTGAGTGGGTAAAACCTTCTTCCGGATCTGTTCAAAGAGAGTAACAGTTTCTTGAACCGTTGTTCCAGGGTTCTCAACAAAGCTAGCCAATATGTCAGCATTTTTTTTGGGATCATGGCTTTTATCCAAATCCAGCATTTTTCACACTCCATAGGTAAGCTATAAAAATCGTATACGTTTTATTTTATGACATAGATAATTATGACCCTAATTTCACCAACAATACAAGCCAGGCAGAACGGAGCTCTAAAATATCAGCTATCCTGAAACAAAGTGACCAGCCAATATTAGTTCAAAGAAAGGGATAAATTTTAATAAAAGAAAAATACTAACAAATGTTCGGAGGTGAAATTTTTATGGAAGAGAAGGATTTTGAAAAAATTTATGAACAGTATAAACAGCAAAGCGAGCAGCAAGCTCAATTGGAAGCAAGTCAAGGTAATAGTGACGGGAAAGAAGAGTTCGTCGCCGTAAGGAAAAACGATGATGGCGATATAATTGCTTTTAAGACAAACACAGGGCGGGAGCTGGATTATATCACTGCTCTGGATGAAGCAAAGGCTGGCAAGCTTGCTCATGTTGATGTCTTTCATAAATATGGAAGGGACATCATTCGCAGCGAGCCTGATGGTATCAAAGAAAATAATTTAGATCGATTACCGGAATTTTAACGATAAATCGCTGAGTGGCCTTGTAGCTGCTCAGTTTTTTTCTGTCATGAAGGATAATACCATTTTTTGGTGAATATATACACCAATGAAGGTAGGGGAGATGCTTATGTACTGGATTACTAGATTGGCAGTTTTAATGCTCGCTTTAACAATGCTATCTTCCTGTAATCGGACGTTGGGTTGTCCTGATGGGGCCATTGAATGGGTTGACCTTTTAATGATTAGCAATGTAAAATACCAGCACCATTTTCCTGAACCAGCAGATGAGGAGATCCACCTGCAAATTGAAAAGGGAAGGCCATTAGGAGAGATAAAATTTAAAATGGCTGACAAAGCCTGCAGTGATCATAAAATGAAAAATGGTGATGCTGCTTATGTTGAAGAAGGAACCACTATTTATGCAGTAAAAGGATACCCCGCATCTCTTATGGTGTTAGCAAATGATAAAGTATATATTGCTGAGGAAAATAAGTCAGCTAAAACATTAGGGGATTTATATCCCATTAATGATCATGTGAAAAACATCCATATTGAAAGTACCGGGGACGGCCGAAGAATACATACATTTTCTCCGGGGGTAAAGGAACTATTTTTAAATGAATGGATGAAATTAAAGATAGAGGACTATAACGTTTTGCAACAAAAGAATGCTTTTGAAGGGGAACCAACATTTTTAGAAATAGAATTAAACAATGGCGTTTCCTTTAGGCATCTGTATTGGCCTAACTCAAATGCTTTTGGTCAAAATGCCCTTGGGAACAAGACACTTCAGGACTTGATGATGCATGAGCTTGCATCTGCAGGGGAGTAAAAAAGAGCTTGGAGACCCAAGCTCTTTACTTATGTGCAAGTTCATATTCACTAATTTTTTCTTCGTAGCTTAAGGTTACGCCGATTTCATCCCAGCCATTAAGCAGCATTTGTTTCGGGTAGGGAGCAATATCGAATTTTATTTCATAGCCTTCGTTGTCATATACAACTTGGTCTTCTAAATTAACAGTTAAGGTATAACCTTCAGTTTGTGCCTTTTTCATAACGGTTTGGACTTGTTCTTCACTTGCTTGAATCGCAAGAATGCCGTTTTTCACGCAGTTATTTTTAAAAATATCGGCGTAGCTTGGAGCAATGATGACCTTAAAGCCGAAATCCTGGACAGCCCAAGGAGCATGCTCGCGGGAAGAGCCGCAGCCAAAATTATCTCCGGCTACCAAAATCGAAGCACCTTGGTATTGCGTGGCATTCAGAGGAAAATCCTCGCGCAAATTTCCATCATCATCAAAGCGCCAGTGGTAGAACAGGAATTGGCCAAAGCCGCTGCGCTCAATCCGTTTCAAAAACTGCTTCGGGATAATTTGGTCTGTATCAATATTGGTTCTGTTTAAAGGACAAACAAGGCCTTGATGAATGCGTAATGGTTCCATTTTTTATCCAACCTCCTGAGCAGTAAATTGACGGACGTCAACAAAATGTCCAGCAACCGCGGCAGCAGCTGCCATTTCTGGACTGACGAGATGAGTACGAGCTCCGTTACCTTGACGGCCTTCAAAATTGCGGTTAGAAGTAGAAGCACATCGTCCGCCAGGAGGAACGATATCGTCATTCATCGCTAAGCACATGCTGCAGCCAGCTTCACGCCACTCAAATCCTGCTTCTTTAAAGACTGCATCAATACCTTCTTTTTCTGCAGCAAGCTTAATGCTGAAAGAACCTGGAACAACAATGGCTTTAACGTTAGGGTTAACCTTGCGGCCGCGGACAACTTCAGCTGCATTGCGCAAGTCGCTTAAGCGTGAATTTGTACACGAGCCGATGAAGACATGGTCAATTTGAACACTTGAAATGGACTGGCCAGCTTCAAGACCCATATACTGAAGGGCACGGGTAATTTCATCTTTTTCACTTGGTTTGTCTGTTTCATCTGGGCTAGGAACATTGGCAGTGATTGGGATACACATTCCTGGGTTTGTTCCCCATGTTACCTGCGGTTCTACTTCCGCCGCTTCAATTTCGACGACAGCATCATAAGCGGCGCCTTCGTCGGTAGCCAGTGCTTTCCAGCGGGCGACCGCTTTTTCAAACTCCTCACCATGAGGAGCATGACGTCTGCCTCTTAAGTATTCAAAAGTGGTTTCATCCGGCGTGATAAGTCCTGCTCTTGCTCCAGCCTCGATTGACATGTTACAGACAGTCATCCGTTCTTCCATTGACAGTGCACGGATCGCTTCGCCTGTGTACTCCATTACATAGCCAGTTCCAAATTGTACGCCAAACTTTCCAATGATCGCAAGGATTAAATCCTTTGCTGTAACGCCTGTCCCAAGTTTTCCATTCACTTTTACATTAAGGGTCTTCGGTGGTGCCTGCCAAAGTGTTTGCGTCGCAAGGACGTGTTCCACTTCACTTGTGCCGATACCAAATGCTAGTGCTCCGAATGCCCCGTGAGTAGAGGTATGGCTGTCCCCGCAGACAATTGTTTTTCCAGGTTGAGTAAGTCCAAGCTCAGGACCGATGACATGGACAATTCCGTTGTCTGGATGATGAATATCAGCGAGTGGCACACCAAAATCCTGACAGTTTTGCTCCAGGGTATCAATTTGCTTTTTCGAAATTGGGTCGTTGATCGTAAGACGCTGACGGGTTGGAACGTTATGATCCATCGTCGCAAACGTTAGGTCTGGGCGGCGAACTTTCCGGCCGTTCATGCGTAAGCCCTCGAATGCCTGAGGAGAGGTTACTTCATGAACGAGATGCAAATCAATATAAAGCAAATCCGGCTTTCCTTCTTCTTGATGTACAACATGCCGTTCCCAAATTTTTTGGATAATATTTTTTGGTGTTTGCATAGCTTCCTTCCTCACTTTAATAGATTTGATGAGTAAGATTGCAAAAAAAGAGTCATTTTTGCATGTGAAATAACAAAATCTGCTTCAAACTAGCAGGTGACATTTCTAAAATTTTTATAGGAAATCAATATATCAGCGAATCTCAAAAGATCCGCAAATTCTAATAAGTAAACCGCCAGGATCATAAAGAATGAGCCTGGCGGAAACCACGTCCTATTAAACGTAACAGCTCATGATACATTTTGAAGGACTTTGAGATTTGATATAATCCACAACCAAACGGGTCATTTCAGCCGTTCCTACTTTGCGTCCTTCAGCAATTTGCAGGTCGGCTGTATGGAAGCCCGCATCAAGTACGGATTGAACCGCGTCCTCAATCATCTTCGCCTCGTCATCAAGCTTGAATGAATACCTAAGCATTAAGGCAGCAGATAAAATCATCGCAACTGGGTTAGCAATTCCCTTCCCAGCAATGTCCGGTGCTGAGCCATGAACAGGTTCGTAAAGGCCAACCCCAGACTCATTCAAGCTGGCAGAAGGGAGCATACCAAGCGAACCGGTCAATACAGAAGCCTCATCACTAAGGATGTCCCCAAACATATTCTCAGTCACAACAACATCGAAATACGAAGGATTTGTAATCAGCTTCATTGCTGCCGCATCCACTAGAACATGTTCAACGGCAACGTCAGGATACTGAGCCTTTTTCTCTTCAACAATTTCCCGCCATAGCTTGCTAGATTCAAGCACATTTGCTTTATCTACAGAAGTAAGACGGCCCCGACGGCCTTGAGCTGCTTGAAACGCTTTGTCTACGATTCTTTCAATCTCCTTGCGGGTATAGGCAAGAGTGTCAACCACTGTCTGGCCATTGTCACGACGCTCACTTGGAGCTCCAAAGTAAATGCCGCCTGTTAATTCACGTACGATAAGGAGGTCGCTTCCTGAAACTACTTCTTCCTTTAATGGTGAAGCATGAAGCAGGTTTTTAAAGCCTTTGATCGGACGAAGGTTTGCAAATAAATCCAGTGCCTTTCGAATACCAAGCAAGCCTCTTTCTGGACGCAGGTGCGAAGGGTTGTTATCCCATTTTGGTCCTCCTACAGCACCAAGTAAAACTGCGTCGGCTAGCTTACAGGCATCAACAGTTGATTCTGGAAGGGGAGTGCCGTAAAGGTCAATGGCTGCTCCTCCGATTTCATGGGTTTCGAAGCTAAAAGAGTGGTTATATTCTTCAGCAATTGCATTTAATACATCTTTCGCAGATTCAATAACTTCCTTGCCGATACCATCACCGGGAAGTAAGACAATTTGTTTTTTCATTAGAAGCAACCTCCTCATTTTTTTGGTTTATGATGGGCGCCTGCTATTAGGCGCCATGTTTTTTATAGTGCTGCAGGTTCTTTAATAAAAGCTTTTTGGTTAAAAAATACACGATTGACAGCGTTCAAGAATGCTTTTGCGGAAGCTTCCAGCACATCCTGCGCGGAGCCGCGGCCGCTGACATTCGTTCCGTTTACAGTCATTTTTACATGGACTTCTGCAAGGGCATCGCGTCCGCGTCCAACTGAGTTTAAATTAAAGTCAGTTAAATGAATTTCTTCTTTAACCAAAGCCTCTAAAGTGTTAAATAAGGCCTCTACACTTCCACTTCCTGTACGGGCAGTCTCTGCACGGATACCTTCAGGAGTCGTAAGGGCAACCGTCGCAGTAGGAAGGTTTGCTGATGCGTATTGGACTTGGAAAGCGACAAGCTCATATTTTTTCACATCGATCGCTGCTGTTTGAATATCCATTAAGATTGTAAATAAATCCTCATCTGTTACTTCTTTTTTTCTGTCTGTTAATTGCTTGAAGGATTTAAAGGCATCGTTAAGTTTATCTTGTGATAATTCAAAGCCCAACTGCTCGATTTTGTCTTTAAAGGCATGGCGGCCGGAATGCTTTCCAAGAACAAGGTCGTTGGACCCAACTCCAACCATTGATGGTGTAATAATTTCATAGGTTAATGCATTTTTTAAAACGCCATCCTGGTGTATGCCGGATTCATGCGCGAAGGCATTTTTTCCAACAACCGCTTTATTCGGAGGGACTTTCATCCCAGTAAAGCGGCTCACCAAGTCACTGGTGCGTTTGATTTCTTTTAAAACTAGATTAGTAGTGAAAGGGTATTTATCCTTACGAATATTTAAAGCAACAGCAATTTCCTCTAAAGAAGCATTACCTGCACGTTCACCAATACCATTAATGGTACCTTCTACCTGGGTAACGCCATTTTCAATCGCTGCAAGAGAGTTGGCAACGGCCATCCCTAAGTCATCGTGACAATGGCATGATAAGGCTGCCTTATGAATATTTGGAACGTTTTCCCTCACGTAACGGAACATGCGGCCATATTCTTCAGGTGTCGTGTAGCCAACTGTATCAGGAAGATTAATGACAGTTGCGCCGGCATCAATGACTTTCGTAATAATTCGGACAAGAAAGTCAAGATCTGAGCGGGAAGCATCTTCAGCTGACCATTCAATTTGCGGAAATCTTTGTCTAGCGTATGAGACCATATCCACAGCTGTCTGGACAACTTCATCCTCAGTTTTCATTAATTTATATTTCATATGGATAGGAGAGGTAGCAATGAAAACATGTAATCTTGGTTCGGCTGCATCTTTTAAGGCATCCCACGCAATGTCAATGTCCGATTTTGTTGCACGGGCCAAGCCAGTCACAGAAGAGTTTTTAATTGCTCTGGCAATGGCTCTTACGGCTTCGAAATCGCCTTGAGAGGAAGCCGGAAAGCCGGCCTCCATAATATCAACGCCAAACCGCTCAAGCTGTCTGGCGATTTCTAATTTTTCAAGCTGGTTTAAATTTACACCAGGAGATTGTTCGCCATCGCGTAAGGTTGTATCAAAGATGTTAACGTGAACCATTTACCACCACTTCTTTCTTTTGGTTTACTGGTTTTTTAATAAATGGCATTAAGGCACGAAGTTCACGGCCGACTACCTCGATTTGATGATTGTTTTCGCTGCGGTTAATTGCATTGAATTGTGGACGGTTTGCTTGGTTTTCAAGGATCCATCCTTTTGCAAATGCACCTGTTTGAATATCTTTTAATACTTCTTTCATGCGGGCCTTTGTATCTTCGTTAACAACGCGTGGTCCGGAAACGAAATCGCCCCACTGAGCAGTATCTGAGATAGAGTAGCGCATATTTTCTAATCCACCTTCGTATAAAAGGTCAACGATTAATTTTAATTCATGTAAGCACTCGAAGTAAGCAACTTCTGGCTGATAACCAGCTTCTACAAGCGTTTCGAAGCCTGCTTTGATTAGGGCAGTAGTACCGCCGCAAAGAACAGCCTGCTCTCCGAATAGATCTGTTTCTGTTTCTTCTTGGAATGAAGTTTCTAATACACCTGCACGGGCAGAACCAATACCTTTTGCATAGGCAAGGGCAAGTTCACGTGCTTGGCCTGTGTAATCCTGGTAAACTGCATAAAGGGCAGGGACGCCGGCACCTTCAGTATACGTACGACGTACTAAGTGTCCTGGACCTTTTGGTGCAACTAGGAATACGTCAACATCTGCAGGTGGTACGATTTGTGTAAAATGAACGTTAAAGCCATGAGCAAAAACTAAAGCATTTCCGGCTTCAAGATTTGGTTTAATGCTTTCTTCATAAACTTTTGGCTGCATTTCGTCTGGAAGAAGAACCATTACTACGTCTGCTTGACGAGCCGCTTCTGCAACTGAAGTTACTTCTACACCATCTTCAACCGCTTTATCCCAAGATTTCCCGCCGCGTAAGCCAACAACTACATCAAAGCCGCTTTCCTTTAAGTTAAGAGCATGGGCATGACCTTGTGAGCCATAACCGATTACCGCGATTTTCTTTCCTTGTAAAACTGCCTCTTGAATATCACCGTTATATAGTACTTTTGCCATTATGAATCATCCTCTCGAATATATTAGTTATTTTAATAGTGAATAAGTTGGTAGATCGTTTACTTGTGGCTGATGCCCTCGTTGGAAGGCTGTCAGCCCTGTTCTGGCAATTTCTTTAATGCCGAAAGGCCGTAGCAATTCTATCAAAGCATCGATTTTGTCAGGGCGTCCGGTAATTTGAACGGCCAAACTATCTTTACTCACATCGATAATCAAGGCGCGGAAAGGATCAATAATTCCGTTGATTTCGCTGCGAAGCTGTGAACTGCTCGCCACCTTTATGAGTGCTAGTTCCCGTACAACGATTGCTTTATCCGTAATATCGGAAACTTTTAAAACATCAATTTGCTTGTTTAATTGTTTGGTAACCTGCTCAAGTCGCTGATCGTCTTCGACTTCAACAACAAGAGTCATTTTTGAGATTCCTTCGGTTTCGGTTTTCCCAACTGAAATACTCTCAATATTAAATTGCCGCCTTTGTAACAGGCCAGTAACTCGATTCAAAACACCACTTCGGTCTTGAACTGTTAGAGTGATAATTCGTTTCATGATGGTTTCACCCCAATCATTTCGTGTATCCCTTTACCCGGAGCAATCATTGGAAAAACTTTTTCCTGCTGGAGAACTCGGCAATCCATAAGAACAGGACCATCATAAGCAAATACTTCAGGAAGCTTTGTGATTAGTTCTTCCTGTGTTTCAATCTTTAACCCGCGAATATGATAGCTTTCTGCCAGCTTTACAAAATCTGGCTGTGAATGAAGAATCGATTCGGAAATCCGGTTCCCATGCAACAGCTCTTGCCACTGACGAACCATTCCGAGCGCTCCATTGTTAACGATAATGATTTTGACTGGCAAGTTTTGTTCATAAATTACAGATAGCTCCTGCAGGGTCATTTGGAAACCAGCATCGCCAACAATTGCTACAACAGTGCTTCCTGGAGAAGCCATCTGCGCTCCAATTGCAGCAGGGAAGCCGAAGCCCATCGTCCCTAGTCCGCCAGAGGTGACCCAGCGATGCGGCTTATCAAAATTGTAATATTGTGCGGCCCACATCTGGTGCTGGCCTACATCGGTTGTTACAACTGCATCACCATTTGTAACTTTATGGATTGCTTCAATCAGCCATTGCGGGCACATGCCGTTAGGATTATGTTTATACCAAAGTGGGAATTCCGCTTTATATTTATTAAGCGTCTCTAACCATGCTTTGTTTTCGGGCGATTCAGCTGTCTGATTGAGCAGCTCGACTAACGCTTCTTTGGCATCGGAAACGATAGGTATAAGAGTCGGAACATTTTTCCCAATCTCAGCTGGATCAATGTCGATATGGGCCACTTTTGCATTTGGTGCGTAGTGTTTTAGGTTGCCGGTAAGACGGTCATCAAAACGGGCACCGATATTGATAAGCAAATCACATTCATACATTGCCATGTTTGCGCTATAGGTACCATGCATTCCACCCATTCCTAAAGAGAGAGGATTGTTCGCTGGAAATGCTCCTAAACCAAGCAATGTGGTTACCACAGGAAGTTTATGTTTTTCTGCAAATTCCGTTAATTCCGCAGAAGCTTTGCCGTGAAGAACACCTGCACCTGCAAGAATGAGAGGCTTTTTCGCCTTTCCAAGTGCATCTGCCAGTTTTTTGATTTGCAGCGGGTTTGGCTTAGTAGTCGGCTGATAACCTGGCAAATGAATGCTTACTTCTTGTGGTTCTTCGAATAGTTCTCCGGCTGAAATATCCTTTGGAATATCGATTAGGACTGGTCCTGGACGCCCGGTAGAAGCAATATGGAAGGCTTCCTTCACGATTCTTGGCAGGTCGGAAATGGACTGGACCTGATAGTTATGCTTCGTTATTGGTGTCGTGATTGCCATTACGTCTGCTTCCTGGAAAGCATCCGTTCCGATGACGCTTCGCGCAACCTGTCCTGTAAAAATCACAAGCGGCAAGGAGTCCATCATAGCATCTGTAATTCCTGTCACCAGGTTCGTTGCTCCAGGTCCTGACGTGGCGAGGACAACTCCTGGTTTCCCAGTAATTCGTGCATAACCTTCCGCAGCATGGATACTGCCTTGCTCATGACGGAAGAGAACGTGATTGATTCTCGCCTTTGCCCGATAAATAGCATCGTAAATTGGAAGAACAGCTCCACCTGGATAACCAAAAATGGTTTCAACTCCTTCATTAATTAATAAATCAATGAGAAGGTCTGCCCCTGTTTTTGGTGCGGTACTGGTTTGGAATTCCAGTTTTGCTTCTACTTTCACCTTGTATTCCCTCCTTAAGGGTATTTGAATAATAAAATACTCAGCCTATGGCTGATCTTGTTCAAGCGCAGTAAAAAAGGCCCTATTCTACCCGAATAAACTGCATTCATGAAATCAAATACAGAATAATCGGGGAGAAAAGGCCTTTTCATTTTCTCGGTACCACCCGGTTTCACAGCATTCTTACGAATACTGCCTTATGAAGCGACAATTAAAAAAACGCTTCTTTTGGTAACAGGTGCTATCAAATTAACACCCGATTGCACCTAGTAAGCGAGAAGCTTTTCAGCGCAACACTCAGGGATGATGTCAGAATAAGTTGTATTACTGGGCTTCCAGCAACCCCAGCTCTCTGAAAATACAAATTCTTATTCCTTTATTCCCGTCATCGATTTATCATATTTTTTTGTCAAATGATTCTTCACTTAACACGTTTAGTACCTTAGCTTCCTTGGGAAGGGGAGGGGTACTACTAATTCCCTGCGTTTTCAAACTTTGATTACTGTCTAGCTCCAGCGACCAGCGACTAGTGTCCTTCGCTCTCCGCCCTACGATAAGTCAACATCGAATCGCTGACGCTCTTCGTGTTTCCTTTATCTTAGTTGGAGCGCTCCAGGCCATACGCCGCTAAACGGTCGCTTCCGCTTTTCTCTATATTTTCATAATCCCGCCAGTATTGGCAGAGGTAACAAGCTTTGCATATTTTGCAAGATAACCAGTTTTAATTTTTGGTTCTGGTTTAACCCAAGCAGAGCGTCTTTCAGCTAAAACCTCTTCATCTACGAGAAGCTCAATGGAGCGTGCTTCAAGATCAATTAAAATTTTGTCGCCATTTTCAACAAGGGCGATAGGACCGCCTTCGGCTGCTTCCGGTGAGATATGACCGATTGAAATCCCACGGCTTGCACCAGAGAAACGGCCATCAGTAATGAGGGCAACTTCTTTCGCTAACCCGCGTCCAGCAATTGCAGAAGTAGGTGCGAGCATTTCCGGCATCCCCGGTCCGCCTTTCGGACCTTCATATCGAATAACAACGACATGCCCAGACTTTACGGTTCCATTATTAATGTTTTCTTGAGCTTCATCCTGTGATTCAAAAACAATCGCTTCACCAAGGAAGGTTTTAATCGATGGATCTACTGCTCCAACTTTGATGACGCCGCCATCCGGTGCAATGTTTCCATATAGGATGGACAGGCCGCCAACAGGACTATAGGGATTATCTTTTGTCCGGATAACAGCCTCATTTGTGATTGTTGCTTCCTTCACATTTTCAGCAAGAGTTTTTCCTGTAATTGTTAAGCAGTTATCATGCAGGGCACCATCCACTTTGTATAGCTCATTGATGATTGCACTAACACCACCTGCACGATGAACATCGTCCATAGAATAATCAGATGCTGGCATAATTTTTGCTAAATAAGGAACTTTTTCAGCGATTTTGTTAATATCGCGGAGGTCGTATTCAATTCCGGCTTCATGGGCGATGGCTAGTGTATGTAACACTGTATTCGTTGAGCCTCCCATTGCCATATCAAGTGCGAAAGCATTATCAATTGCTTCTCTTGTAATGATATCGCGTGGGCGAATATCTTTTTTGACTAATTCAATCAAATGTCTTGCAGCCTGACGAATTAACTCATGTCTTTCTTCAGAAGTCGCGACGATGGTCCCGTTTCCTGGAACAGTCATTCCGAGTACTTCCATGAGACAGTTCATCGAATTGGCTGTAAACATCCCTGAACAGGATCCACATGTCGGGCAGGCCTGAGTTTCGATGTCTAACAGCTGCTGCTGACTGATGGTACCGTTATGGTAGGCACCAACTCCTTCAAATACTGAAGTGAGGGAAAGCTGCTTTCCAGAAGAGGAAACACCTGCTTCCATGGGACCCCCAGAAACAAAAACAGAAGGTACGTTGGTTCTGGCAGCTGCCATTAACATTCCCGGAGTGATTTTGTCACAGTTTGGAATGTAAAAAACACCGTCAAACCAATGGGCATTAATAACTGTTTCGGCACTGTCCGCGATGATTTCACGGCTTGGAAGGGAATAGCGCATTCCGATATGTCCCATGGCAATGCCGTCATCAACGCCAATCGTATTAAATTCGAATGGTATGCCGCCGGCTTCCCGGATAGCTTCTTTAACAATTGCACCGAAATGATTAAGGTGTTTATGTCCAGGGATAATATCAATATAAGAGTTGCAGACGCCGATAAACGGTTTTTCTAAGTCACTCGTCTTTACCCCGGTTGCGTATAATAGGCTGCGGTGGGGAGCACGGTCAATCCCTTTTTTAATCATATCGCTTCGCATTTTTCTATCTCCTAACTGACGATGGCATGGTTTGCGCCTGTCGGATAACAATCCACACCGTCGGTTGTGACAATTCGTCTAAATTCCTCTAATAATTGGTTCGTAATTTCTCCAGGCTTGCCGTCTTTAATTACTCGTTGATCTACTTCAATGACGGCAATAACTTCTACTGCTGTTCCAGTTAAGAAAACTTCATCGGCCACATAAACATCATGTCTTGTGAATGGAGTTTCCCTAACTTCGTAACCTTTTGCTTTAGCAACATCGATAATGGCATTTCTTGTAATGCCTTCTAATGCACCTAAGTAAACGGGAGGAGTATAGATAACCCCATTTTTTACAATAAAAATATTATCTGCTGAACCTTCGGTTACATAACCTTGATCATTTAGCATTAAAGCCTCTTGAACGCCAACCTGATTGGCTTCCAGTTTAACAAGGATATTATTTAAGTAATTCAGCGATTTAATTTGTGGGCTCAGTACATCTGGGCGATTTCTTCTGCTCGCAACAGAGGCGATTTTAATTCCATGCTCATAAAACTCTTTTGGATACATGGTTAATTCCTCAGCGATAATGATGACGTTTGGATTAGAGCAGGAAGAAGGGTCCAGTCCGAGATTCCCTTTACCGCGTGAAACAACGAGACGTATATATGCGCTTTCTAGCTGGTTTTTTCTAATCGTTTCCACGATTAGCTCCGTCATTTCCTCCTGTGTATATGGAATCTTCAACATAATGGATTGAGCTGATTCATATAGCCTTTTTAGGTGGGCATCGAGCCTGAAGACGTTCCCGCTGTAAACGCGAATACCTTCGAATACTCCGTCACCATATAAAAAGCCATGGTCAAATACTGAAACGACAGCATCCTCTTTCTTGACGAACTGGCCGCCAAGGAAAATCCATTGACTTCCCAACTTAACCACTCCTCTTTCATGATAAAACGCTTTAAATGATTAAATCCTCATTTTAAAAGAATAGCCTTGCCCCATCCCTGTTGTCGGGATGAACAAAGGCAACATTTATCTATTAGATTCTTATTGACGATAATCATACAACCAATCGGAAACATGGTCAATACAAAAATCAGACAATTCAAATTAATCAAAATAGTTGTTAGCGTTTTCATTCTTGTCACGATAAGGAAAAGGAGGGGAAAAATTTTTTTGAAATTTTTTTAAATTGAATATTTTTCGGGTAAAAAGGAGGGGTGGAAATTAGAGGAAAATAACGTGATAGTGTTGGAAACTCGAATTAATTGCATTTTCGGCATTTAGTCCATAGAAGCAGAAAACACTACTGTAAAATAGCGTTTTTACCTATTCCAGCTTTGCGAGATATTCATACACCTCCGTTAAATTAGAGAAACCTTTCTTTTGAGCTATCTCTAGATAATATCGCCAAACTTGTGCAGTCATAGCGGCATCTCCGAGAGCATTGTGCCGATCTTTAATCTGAATCCCGCAAATGCAGCATACTTCTTCAAGAGGCATTGATTTCAAGTAAGGATCCGATAGACGGATTAAAAATGAGGTATCAATAATGCGTTGATTAAATTTGGTTCGTAAAATGTCCCAGGTTATTTTTTTCATAAAGGTTTGTTCATGGTTGGCGTGATGGGCAACTAGAATAGCTCCGTCAACGAATTTGAAAAACTGCATTAATACTTCTGCGGCAGGCGGCGCTTTTTGTAATTCTTCTTCACTTAGATTGGTTAAGGCAGCAATTTCAGCAGATAGTGATTGCTCTGATTTTATTAGTGAATAAAAGGTTTCCCCGGTCTCAATTTTCGGCCCCTTCATTTTAATGGCGCCAATCGATAGAACGTAATCCCCCTTTTCAGGATAAAATCCTGTTGTTTCTATATCAAACACAACCACTTTTAAATCGTTAAGCGGGGAGTCTAGAGTGTTTTTTTGTCTCATTTCTTTTTGCAGATTTCTGATAAAGGCCATCTGTTGAGGAGTAGATTGTCCTTGTATTCCTGCATAAATATTCAAATTGAGCTTTCCAGAAATTTGCTTGAAAAATTGGAACATCTCATTCATTCCCACTTTTAATCATCCTTTTCTATTAATCTTCTTACTAATCGAAAGAAGGCGGCACCGTTTTTAATAATGGATTTCAGCTCTTTATTTTGTTCTTTGCTGAGGATTTGAATGGGTAAATAATGTCCAGATTTATAGTCAGTGTGATTTCCATATAAAAGCCGGTAGTTTAGTAACCTTAAAAACAGCGTTTTATATATGTCCTTTTCAATGGAAGAAAGACCTGCCTCATTCAGCTGCTCAAGTCTCGAAAGGGTAGAGGTCCCGGTCACATTCGCTTTAATAGCTAAAAGTCGCACAGCATTAACATATGGAAAAAACCCTGCTTCTTTTAGATTGAAAGAACCGGCATATGGACCGTGAGTTTCGACTAATAGATTTCCTAGGATGTTTACCCCTTTCTTAAGGTATAGCGTATTACCTAAAACTTTAGAGATAAGATGTTCTTTATGGACTGTTTGATAGACGATTGATTTTAGTTTTTCTATATTTTCATTCCCGCCATATATGGATCTTCCATCGATAAAAATGAGTAAATACCGAATGGATTCAAAGGAGGAGTCGAGAATCCAATTTGTTAATTGCTGCTGCCATTCGAACATGGATTTACACCACATTGGATTGATGGACATAACACCGCCTTCACAGTAATCGTAGCCTGTCTGATATAATCCTGCTGTAATCTCCATTCCTAACTCCAAAAAATAGGCTTGTGCTTCTGGGGTTAGTTCCTGATAAATGATACCGTGGTCTTGATCGCTCCAAATAGATTGTTCCGATCTGCCAGCGCTGCCCATGACAAAAAAAGAAAAGGAACAGGGAGGGGAACCATATTTTTCTTTTGTTCGGCAGACTGCTAAGTCGATAACTTGTTTCATGATTTCATCATGGAGATTATTTAGCCTAAAGTGGTCGCGAGAAACCTCCCCTATCCTGCTATCCCTGTAATTTCTAATCTCTATGTAGCTGGAGTTCCCCATCCGTTTCACCGCTTTTCTTTAATAGTTAAATAGTTAACCCCCACCCCAAAAAACGAAGGGGCAGGAATCATGTTACATGGAATTTTATGCGTTTAGTTTTTGTTCTGCCTTCATTAATTCAGGGTAGCCGTAACTGCCGTGTTCGCTCATATCCAGCCCAATGATTTCTTCTTCTTCGGAAACGCGAAGTCCGTTCATAATTGCTTTCATAATGGATAGAAGAATGAAGGATACGATAAAGGCAAACGCGCCGCAGGCAAGAACTCCGATTGCTTGAACACCTAACTGATGCAGGCCGCCGCCGTAAAATAATCCAGGCTGACCAACGGTTGCTAATTCTTTTGTTGCAAAGAAGCCATTGGATAACGTTCCCCATACTCCAGCTGTTCCGTGAACAGATAGCGCTGCAATTGGATCATCGATTTTTCTTTTTTCAAAAAAGCGGATGCTGTAAAAAACAAGAATTCCTGAGATAAAACCAATCAGGACAGCTGCCCAGGTATCAACAAAAGCACAAGAGGCAGTAATAGCAACTAACCCTGCCAACGCGCCGTTTAACATCATTGGAACATCTGCTTTTCCTAAAACCATCCACGAGATTATCATTGCTGCGACAGTACCTGCGGCGGCTGCCAAATTTGTATTGAGGGCAACGAAGCCGAAGAAGCCTTTGTCAACAGATAAAGTACTTCCAGCGTTAAATCCAAACCAACCAACCCAAAGAAGTAATACACTTAATGCTGTAAACACTTGGTTATGGCCAGCTAAATTGTTCGCGGATCCATCTTTATTATATTTACCAATCCTTGGTTTTAAGATAATGGTTGCGGCTAGGGCTGCCATCGCTCCAGTTAAATGGACTACGGTGGACCCGGCAAAGTCTTGTTTACCATGTTCTGCCAACCAGCCGCCGCCCCAAATCCAATGGGCGATTGGAGGATAGACGATAACAGAGAAAAGAACAGCAAATACTAGGTAAGCACCTAATTTAGCGCGTTCGGCAAATCCGCCAAATGCTATCGTTAGCGATATGCCCGCGAAGGCTAATTGAAATAAAAAGAAAACAGCACCGGAGAGTGATAAACTATCGATATCATAGCCTGAGTAAAAGAAATCGGAAAAGCCGATCAGGGAATTGCCGCTTCCAAAAATTAACCCAAAGCCCACAGCCCAAAATATAATCGAGCCAATTCCAAATGTAAGGATCGTTTTGCCGGCAATGTGCCCAGCATTTTTCATGCGGGTTGAACCGGTTTCTAATAAGATGAACCCTCCAATCATTAAAATGACAAGGACTGCTCCCAACATGACCCACATACTGTTCATCAAGAATATAGTATCCATTAATGCTCCTCCTTTTAGCTATGTTAATTTTCTTAACATTCGGTGTAGTTGTATTTTTACATGGATGTGGAGGATGTTTCTATAAGTTTGTTAGAATACCTCACATGGTTTTTACAAAAGGCCCTGTTAAACATAGTTGTTGATTTGCGCTCCAGGCGCGAGCGGTTCGCGGGCGTGCCGGGGAGCCTCCTCGGCGCTAGGCGCCTGTGGGGTCTCCCCTGCCCCGTACTCCCGCAGGAGTCTTCGCGCCTTCCGCTCCAATCAACAGTGTTATAACAATGGCCTTTAACATAACTTTGCTCACAAAAAGAACCAACTTCTGTTAGGAAGTTGGTCCTTTTCGTAATCCAAACTGGGCGTTTAGTTGTCCTTGGATCATCTTTCTTCTGACATCTTCTTGGTTTTGTTTCTTTTGGGCGCGCAGCATTTCCTTTCGGATTTCATGTGTCTGGACGCCGTCTTCGATTTTGTTGGCGATTTCCACCAACAGCTCTACGTCGGCAAAGGAGTATTTTCGGCTGCCGCCTGGTGTTCTTTCAGGGAAAATCAATTTTCTTTCCTCATAATAGCGAATTTGACGTTCAGAAAGGCCGGTCAGGTCCCTGACGACCCCTATGGTAATAACCTTTTTATCTTTATAGGACATGTCATTTCCCATGACTTCTATCACCACACAATATTAGCATTCTATAAAACTGTTACGTATAAAATATTTTATGTTATATTTTCTCACATGAAATGGGAATTTGGAACAAAAATGATTAAATTTTGAAAAAATATCTTGAGGGAGTTGATTTTTATTTGTCGTCAGGAGAAAAGGCTTTTTTGTAAATACCCTTCAGTTCACTTATAGTAAGAGAGGTAAGTTTAGGGTCAGTGGATTGAAGGATACCTGATTCTAACAGTCTTTTAATATAAAAATTCCGCAGCTTCTCTATTCCATCCCTGAAATGTTTTCCCAACCTTTTCCTCTCCTTTATTAGCAATTTTGAAGCTTTCGTAGAAGTTCATTTGCTCTAGAGCCAAGTGTTTTCATTAATTCTTCATATAGCTCATCTCTTAATTGATCTAATTTAAGTATTTTTTCAGCTAATTGAATGTCATTTTTTTGATACATAATAATCTCCCTTTCCATGGTTTATAATGAAAAGTTAGCTGAATTTTTGCAGTTTGTCAGCGAAGCTGTTAGATAAATTAACAACCTTTTTCCACAATAGATTGGTTTTGAAAGGGATCCTCACAAAAAAGAACTGGGCAATTGCCCAGTTCTGTATCTTTTAGAATTCTCCATCAAAAGGTGTAAATGGAATGTTAAATCTTCGCTCCAAGACACGAAGCCGTTGATTAACGCGCTGAAGCCGGCGTTGAAGCTGGTTTATCTCCCTCTCTTGGCGCTCATTTTCCCTTTCAAGTTGATTAAGGCGGCGCTCTATTTGCTGTGGTTGTCTATCAGGTTCATAATCATAATACTCTGGCTGTGAATACTCTGGTTGTGAGTAAGGCACTGCTTGTGTATACGGGTTAAATTGTCCGTAAGTGTTATAGTCAATTTGGGTTTGAGGCGCTTGAGGAACTTGGTAATAACCGTATGGATTCATTGGGCAACTCTCCTTTGGTAATAGATACCCTATAAATTATGTAGTTATTCTCGGAGAGAGACGGCGAATGCCTATATTCTCCGTAAAACTTATTTCTCCCAGTCTGACTAGCAGAAAAGGAAAAAAATGAGAATGTTTTTTCTAGAATAATATGTTAATAATTTCGCTTTACCCTATTAATATAGTAATAAATTAAAATAATGAATAAAATTCCATAAAAAATTATATTTATTTTTATTCAAAATATTATTAATCTTTGGTAAAATTATTTTTATAAAAAAATATTTGGGAGGTCAAAAGATGAAAAAAATGAAAATTATTTCTACTGTATTAATAGCCGCATTTGTTTTTATTCTATCTGCATGCGGGACGAGCAAAACGACTGGAGGCAGCAGTGATGACAAAACTCTAAAGGTCGTAACCGATGCAGCATATGCGCCATTTGAATACTTGGATAAAGGAAAAGTAGTCGGATTTGATGTTGATTTTATGAATGCAGTTGCCAAAGAAGCTGGATTAAAAATTAAGATTGAGAATGTAGGCTGGGATCCTTTATTTGTGGAATTAGACAAGAAAACAGCTGATATCGGTATGTCAGCGATTACCATTAATGATGAAAGAAAGCAATCATATGATTTTACAAGACCATATTTCCTATCTACCAACAAGATTCTTGTTCCAAAAGACAGCGACATTAAGAGCGGGGCAGATTTGAAAAACAATAAAACCATTGCGGTTCAAAATGCAACGACTGGTCAGGAAGCGGTTGAAGGCCTTCTTGGTAAAAATAATGAGAAAATCAAAAAATTTGAAAATAACAATCTAGCCATTCAAGAAATGAAAAGCGGCGGAGCGGATGCGGTTGTTGCCGATAACACTGTTATTGAACAATACGTTTTAAACAATCCAAAAGATAATTTTGTTGTCATTGAGGATTCTACTGCTTTTGCACAGGAGTTTTACGGACTAATGCTGCCAAAGGGAAGCAAGCTGAAAGCAGATTTGGATAAAGCGATTAATACCCTTATGGAAAATGGGGAGTATGCAAAAATTTACAAGAAGTGGTTTAAAGTAGATCCAGATTTAAGTAAATTACCAAAAGAATAAGAACCGTTAACAAAAGGAAATTGCGTAACTCAATTAATAGCAGTTACGCAATTTTTGGTTATATTGCTGAAACAGGCTTCATGATGACTAGGGCAGGGGGATGTTGGATGGATATTAGATGGGACATTTTAGCTGAATATGCTCCATTTTTTCTTAAAGGAACGTTATTAACGATAGGACTTTCAATTGCAAGTATTTTAATAGGAACTATACTCGGCTTGTTTATTGGATTAGGGAAACTGATGAGAAATAAGCTTCTCGCATTACCGTTTAGTGTGTACGTTACCTGTTTTAGAGGGACGCCTTTACTTGTACAAATTTTATTAATACACTTTGCAGTTGTTCCCCTTTTTCTCGGGGAAACAAACGCAATCGCGGCAGCTATTGTAACGCTTTCTTTAAATGCCGCAGCCTATATTGCTGAAATTTTCCGCGCTGGTATCCAATCGATTGATCGGGGGCAAATGGAGGCTGCCCGCTCACTAGGGATGAATCATGTACAAGCTATGCGTCATGTTATCCTGCCACAGGCAGTTAAACGGATGATTCCTCCGCTGGGAAATGAATTCGTCGTATTGATAAAAGAATCATCGCTGGCATCAATCGTTGCCGCCCCAGAGCTAATGTATTGGGGGAAAGCGATGCAGGGACAATATTTTCGTGTCTGGGAGCCGTATGTAACGGCTGCGATTATTTATCTTGTATTAACCCTTTCTTTAAGCTTTCTGTTAACGCGCCTTGAAAGGAGGCTGGCAACCGAATGATAAAAGTAGAAAAATTAAAAAAGTCATTTGGAAGCAATGAAGTTCTCAAAGATATTAATGTTACTGTCAAGCCGCAAGAGGTAGTGGTGGTGATTGGGCCTTCAGGTTCTGGAAAATCAACATTTCTGCGCTGCTTAAATATGCTTGAATCGATTACCGGCGGCCATGTCTATATTGAAGGAATCGATTTGACCGATAAAAAGACGGATATCAACAAAGTGCGGATAGAGGTTGGGATGGTTTTCCAGCAATTTAATCTGTTCCCTCATAAAACTGTAATTGAAAATATAATGCTTGCTCCAATGAAGGTAAGAAATGTTCCGGCAGAAAAAGCGAAGGCAAAAGGTTTAGAGCTTTTAAGAAAAGTTGGCTTAGAAGATAAAGCAGAGGCCTATCCGGATTCCTTATCAGGAGGACAAAAGCAGCGTGTGGCGATTGCCAGGGCGCTTGCGATGGAGCCTAAGATTATGCTTTTTGATGAACCAACCTCCGCACTCGACCCAGAAATGGTTGGTGAGGTTTTAGAGGTAATGAAGCAATTGGCCAAAGAAGGTATGACGATGGTCGTTGTCACACATGAAATGGGCTTTGCCAAAGAAGTGGGCGACCGCGTCATTTTTATGGACGGTGGAGTTGTCGTTGAAGAAAACGTTCCAAAGGAATTATTCGAAAATCCGAAAGAAGACCGGACAAAGTCATTTTTGAGTAAAGTATTATAAGAAAAAGTGAGGCTGAAGCAGCCTCACTTTTTTTTGTGGACTTTACATTAAAAGTCAAAAACGTCAACAATTCGGTCTGCTTTTATACGGTTTTGGCATAACCGGAATAATTGATCATAAAACCCGTCCACTTCTTTTGCTGATGAAGGGAGTTTGATCTGTACCGTGGTTGAGCCAAACATTTGTTTAAAATAAGCTTTTCGCTGATCGTTTTTTCCGTCCCGTTTAAACGGCTTGTACATCCAAACAATGTGCGGTGAACCGTCGATATCTTGAACTTGCCGGAGCTCAGCCACTGTCGTTGATTTATCATGAGCATAAATCACTAAATAATAAATATCATTGCGATGCCAATCAATAAAGACAAAATAATAACCAGTATCGGTTTCTGGACGGGTCACCTCATAGGCAGCTAATGTTTTCTTTCCGTTTGTCCATTGGTGGAACTTCGGTAAGGTGCCGTTGACCGTATCAAGTTTTCTAATTTCGTAGATGGATGAATTTGATTGTTCAATATAATTTGATAAAAATATAGCTTGGTCCTTTTCCAAAGTTTATTCTCCTTTAGTCGTTGGACTAATTATACTTGGAAGGTTGATAAGAAAGGAAGTCTATTGTGACGTTATTTGCTTCACTTTTTCATCTGTTGCTTTTGATTTTCTAGTTTTGTTTTTCTTGGAGTTTTTGGCATTCCGGTATTGTGAAGGTGATAGATCCGTTACACGTTTAAAGGATTGTGCAAAGAATGACTGAGAAGAAAAGCCGGTAATGGCTGAAATGCTGGAAATTGGGTAATTGGTAGTTTCTAATAAAATCTTACTTTCCCCGATCCGGATTTGAATTAGATATTCAATCGGTGAAACGCCGAATGCTTTCTTGAAGGAGTGGGAAAGGTAATATTTATTGATATGACCAACCTCTGCAAGTGTATCTAAATTGATTTCTTCGCGAAAATGCTGCTTAATATAATTTTTGATAAATGCCACATCTTTACTAATCTTATCAGTAGAGGTCTTCTCAAGGTTAAAAGTCTTTTTTCTCATCATTTTAAGTAATAGGATTTCTAAAATATTCTGGATGATCAACTCATAATCTTCCTTTTGATTTTCAACTTCCTCCATCAATTGCTGGAGGTAAAAGAGATAGACCTTATGCTCCTCTTTATAATTAAAAAAAGTGGTCTGTTTCCCAGAGTCATCTGGAGATGAAAAGGTGAGTCCCTGGATACCAAGTGCAATATATTCGAGCGGGTAATCGGGGCCAGACTTTTCAGTGTGCTCGATATTCGGATTAATGACAATTAAATCATGCTCATTGATGGTAATTTCTTTATTGGAATAGATGAAAGTTCCTTTGCCCTTGGTAATAAACAAGATTTCTGTGAAGTGATGAGTATGATTGGTACTATGCCAATCTTTCTCATATTTTGATTTTGTTACATAGAGAAGTTTGATATGAAGATGGCCTCGCTCTGAATTTGGAACTTCATAAGCCTCATTGGGCAAATAAACCCCTCCTTTATAGAAACTTTTCTCCATATTATAGATATTTTGGTGAATTATTACAACGGAAAGCAAGATATCTAAAAAACAGAACAAGATGTTTATTGTGGGCGATTGCTGCCGCTTTTATACTGAACTAATTAATAGTTGAATGACTCATAGCATTCCATAAGGTGCCGGATAATCCTTGAAGATTCCTGGGCTGATGCGCTTATTATTGATAGAATATCCTCAAAATATAAAACTTATGATGATGGAGAAATCTTGGAATAATTACAAAAATACGGAAAATAGGCATTATTCCTACTTTCGTTAAAAAGCATCTACCTTTAAAGTTGGTAGATGCTTCTTTTTTGAAGAGTTTCATCGTTTTTCAGTGCTTTTTTGAGGGCGAGAGGTGAATTTTGTTATTCTTTGTGCTTAATAGACTTCTAGGAAAGCAAAAAATATATTTCCAGTTGATGGGTTGACAGGTTAATAAATAGGAGTGTATATTCAAATTAGTTAAAATTTTACGTTAAAAATTGGAAGATTATTTTTTTGCAACATTCTTGTACCAACAACCCATTAACCTTATAAGCAAATAGAACACTTGATGAAGGTAAGTCAAACCCCATCTTACAAAACATTTAAAAAATTCAAAAGATATTCCCTGAATCAGATTAAGATTTGTTGTCCTATTTAAGAAAGCGCTTAACTTCATAACTAAGAGGTGTTTTACTAGTGACAAGATTAAAGGATATTGCGGAACATGTAGGTGTTTCTATTTCTACTGTTTCTAGAGTGATTCAAAATGATCGAACACGGAATGTTAATCAAGAAACAAAAACTAAAATCTGGGATGCAGTTAAGGAGCTAAGGTATATACCAAATCAACATGCTCGAAATCTAGTTACCAATAATCAAGATAAGCGCAGTGTAAAAACAATGAAAATTGGCTGGGTAGCAAATCCTAAACTTGCAGAATATAACCCTTACTACGCAAGAATCTATTCAGGAATTAGTGATACGCTATATCAAAACGATTATACCTTAATTAGTATTAGCAATGATGAGCTTGAAAACGAGGCATTACTTCTTAAGCTTATTCATGAATCAGGGATTGAAGGACTTCTTCTTATTGATAAGATTGATGACAGCCTTATTGAATATATTCGGCAATTTATCCCTGTTGTAGGGTTGGATTTTTGCTATACAGATAAGAATATGGCTGTAGTTGATTATGATCGAGAGTCAGCTATTAAAATGGTAGTTGAGCATTTAGTTCAACAAGGTCATCAGGAAATAGGTTTCATTGGCGGCGGCATAGGAGACGCTTTTGAAAATTTACATGTTGAACGTCGGTTTAAAGGATTTCAATATGCGATGGAAAAATATGGACTAGCTATCCGCCCCGAATGGGTAATGAATACACTGTGGGGAATGGAAAATAGCTACGAGAAAATGAATGGTTTAATTAAAGAGCAGCATTTTCATTTGCCAACAGCAATGGTCTGCTCTAGTGATTTGATGGCTATCGCTGCAATGAGAGCTGTCATCGAAAATGATCTTAAAATCCCAGAGGATATCGCTTTTTTCGGGGTAGATAATATCGAAATGGCAAAATATACATCACCACCGCTTTCAACAGTCGATATCCCCAAATATGAAATGGGAAGAATGGCTGCTAAAACCATTATGGACTTGATAGAAGAGAAAATTAAACTTCCGATAAAAATCATTTTGCCATTTGAAATAGTCATTCGTGAATCATCTAACATAAAACGGAACTAGGGTGTTATTTTTTCATTACTTTCAGGAAAACGTTTGGATGTTAATAGGATAATAATATGCTGTTGCTCTAGTAAGTGAATTAATTGATTTAAAGGAGGACCCGCAGGAAATTCGAAATTTATGGGATGTCCCTTAGTATCGGGAGCTACGAGAGCAGCTATTATTTTAGGACATATGGGCAGAGGTTGAAAAAGAACCGATGTTGATGCCAAGAATCTCTGGGGCATAAAGAAAACTCGCCGATTGGCGAAGTCAGAGGCGTAGTTGCACGTATGCCTGATAGGAATAATACCTTCCTTTCGGCTGAAAATTTTGGAGGCGAATAGATGATTACTTATGTCCATTGAACTGGTTTTATATTAGTATCGTTCTGAGTATCGATAAAATAATGTTATGGTTACCATAATGTTTTTTGATTTTACATTAAACTCGTATAAACTTAAAATATTAATATAAGCTGCGCTGCAGCATTCAAGAATACGAATTGATACAAGGTTTTCTGCCATAACGTTGTAAATTCGCATAATCCCGAGGCTGTCCCTATCAGGATATTTCTGTTATAGGGTTGACCCATCGACCCGTTTTATTATACATTATAAATGTAAGAAATTTCCCCGATTAAGACTGAAAGAGAGGAGGGGATGGATCTTATATTAGAAATAAAACAGAAAATGCATCCCATTAGGCAGCAAAGGCATTACAAATAAAGAAGTCAACGAAGAGCTAATTGATAATGACAACACATCCATCTAACATTCATCGACAATCATTTCTCAATCGCAAATTCCTTATCAATATAGATTTTACGTAATCCTTTATTATATCAACTTCATTTCTCATTATACGAAAACCACAAAGTATGGCTCTATGAATGTCTTACTTAATTACGCTTATATATTTAGATATATAAATATATAAAAAAATATAGAAACGGTGGGATAAAAAAAGTTATCCATTAATAGGACAAATTGCAAGATTTTGAGTTATTAAGGGGACTGTCTTTCTTTACTTTAAATTTGAATCCACTAGGAATTGTATTAGCTAATTATCAGTACGAAGGGTTAAAGACTATTGGAATTCATTTTTGGTAAACCATTATTACATTCGGAGGTACAATATTTTAAGACGTAAAGCTAGGTTTAAAAAACTTGTAAGCTTGTCTTTTTTATTTTGTTTTTCTGGATAACGTTTGGATAATATACTACAAACGTTTTCCTGAATTGAAATTTATAGATTAATAGGAGTGAATGAGGATGGAAACTGTAAGAATTGGTATCATCGGTGCTGGACTTCGAAGCGGGATCGCGAAGTACTGGCATAATCCTGGGGGAAAATCAGTAGTTGTTGCGGCTGCCGATGTTTCACTGGAAAGACTGAAGACATTTCAAGAAAGAGTGAATGAACATGCCTACATTACAACGAATTACAAAGAACTTTTAGCCCGTACGGATGTGGATGCTGTCGCTATCCTCTCTCCAGATTATTTGCATGAGGAGCATGCAATTGCTGCACTGGTAGCAGGAAAACATGTCTATTGTGAAAAGCCATTAGCGATTACAGTAGAAGGCTGCGATCGGATTATCGAACAAGCAGAAAAGTCTGGAAAACATTTAATGGTTGGTTTCAATATGCGCTATATGAGTATGTATCAAACGATGAAAGAGATTATCGACTCAGGTGTCATTGGTGACCTTAAAGCCGTTTGGGTAAGGCATTTTGTTGGACTAGGCGGATATTACTACTATCATGATTGGCATGGAACTGCCAAAAACACTACTTCACTGTTGTTGCAAAAAGGTTCACATGATCTTGATGTCATCCATTGGATTACAGGGAAATATACAAAGAGAGTTTCTGCTTTTGGGAGCCTTGACTATTATGGAGGGGATAAGCCGAATCACTTAATCTGCCCTGATTGTGAATTAAAAGACACTTGTCCGGAAGCTAGTCTACATACGCTAACACAATGTACTTTCCGTGAAGAAATCGATGTTGAGGATAATAATATGCTGATCATGGAGCTTGAAGGAGGAATAAAGGCATCTTACTTACAATGCCATTTCACACCAGATTATTCCAGGAACTATACTTTTATTGGGACTAAAGGCAGAATTGAAAACGATGATGTAAATGGAAAGGTATACGTTAAGACAAGAAAATCCAACTCCTGGAATGAATTTAGCGATATCACCTATGACATGAAAAAAGAACAGGGCAGCCATGGCGGTGCCGATCCGAAAATCACGAATGATTTTGTTAATCTCGTGTTGTACAACAAACAGCCTTTAACCTCACCGATTGCGGGCAGAATGAGCGTTGCGGTTGGCTGTGCAGCAACTGAATCCATCCGCTCCGGAGGGAAAGTGGTAGAAATCAGTCCAGATCCAAGCATAACGATCGTTTAAATTTCTATCCTTAAGAAAAGGGGAATGATAGATGGAAAGTAACAGAATGATAGGGAAAATCAATCATTTTGCTGAAAAGGTCATGAGAATTGCCCAATTTCAATTGCTCTGGATTGTATTTTCTATTTGTGGCGGAGTTGTTTTGGGGATGATGCCCGCCACAATAGGTTTATTTACAGTCATGCGGAAATGGCTGCAGGGAAATGAGGATAACCAGTCCTATGTTAGGATTTATTGGGCTACATTTCGAAAAGAGTTTTGGAAGGCAAATATAATAGGTTTTATCCTAACCATCATAGGCTTTATGATTTACATGAATTTTACCCTGATCCGTTTTACTCACGGGATTGCTTATTGGTTCTTGTTAATCTTTGTATTTATGATGACTATTTTATTTGTCATTCTCTTATTCTATATTTTTCCGGTATATGTTCATTTTGAAAATAAATTTAATAAATACTTTAGCATTTCAATATTAATAGGTATTTCATCCCCTTTTCATACAATGCTGATGATCATTGGGTTCTCTCTAGTCTATTTGTTGTTACTTTGGGTCCCGGGATTCATTCCCTTTTTAAGCATAGGTTTATTTTCGCTCATTTCTATGTACATCGCCATGAAGGCGTTTACTAGCATGGAGGGAAAAAAGGAACATGCTTCCGAAGAAAACAAGTCACTAATGAAAGGGGGATTTCATAATGGTTTCAAGCCTGCGGCAAATAAGAATACAAGAGTAGAAACATTGAATAGATAATTTTGAAAGGAAGTGACGTCGTAATATGGAAAATTTACAGAGAACCACAGAATTAGCAGGAAATTTACAGGAAGATATCGATTTAATCGTTGAACCGAAGATAAGTATTTTAAAAAGGATGTGGAAAGAGCGATATCTTTATCTATTGTTACTTCCAGGATTACTCTTTTTTATCATCTACCGGTATGTTCCAATGGCTGGAAATATTATTGCTTTTCAAGATTATAGTGCATTTCAAGGTTTTTTTCATAGCGATTGGGTTGGATTAAAGCATTTTAAAACCATTTTTGAAGACGAAGAGGTACTACGGGTTCTGTGGAATACGTTATATTTATCATTTCTTCAAATTGTATTTGCCTTCCCGGTTTCTATTATTCTAGCACTTATGCTCAATGAAGTGAGAAATAGTATATATAAGCGAGTCGTTCAATCAATTATTTATGTGCCACACTTTTTATCATGGGTTGTGGTAATCGGGATTGTGACGATTTTATTAAAATCAAATGGAATTGTGAATAAAGTCCTTGGAAGCGTTTTCGGAATGGATTCAGTTGCTTTCTTACAAGACCCAAATTGGTTTATGCCATTAGTTGTTCTGGAAGTCATTTGGAAGGAATCTGGCTGGGGCACCATTATTTTCCTCGCTGCCCTTTCCGGTATTAGTCCAAGCTTATATGAAGCGGCAGCCGTTGACGGAGCAAATCGCTGGCAGCAAATTTGGCACATTACCCTACCAGCTTTAAAAAGCACCATTATCATCCTATTAATTCTGCGATTAGGAAGCGTTTTGGATGTTGGGTTTGAACAAATTTACTTAATGTTAACTCCGTTTACGATGAAGGTTGGGAACGTACTGGATACTTTCGTATATTTGAAGGGGATTCAAAACTCTGACTTTAGTTTCGCAACCGCGGTTGGGTTGTTTAAATCAGTTATCGGGCTAATCTTAATTGTAGCAGCTAACCGCTTGGCCAAGAAATTTGGCGAAGGTGGAGTTTACTAAAGAAAGGAGGAAGTTAGGGTTGTTAAATAAACGTAGTCTTTCAGAAAAAATTGTTGATAACACCAATATTATACTGCTTGCACTAATCGCACTAACCATGTTATTTCCGTTTTATTATATGTTTGCGGTTTCATTTGCTACCTATGAAGAATTCGTAAAAACGGACTTGCTCCTTTGGCCTAAAACCTGGGTTCTGGATGCTTATGAGTATATATTAGGTTCGAAAGAATTTATGAGATCGCTGGGAGTAACTGTCTATGTAACAGTGGTTGGAAGTTTGGTAAGTATTATGCTCACCGCCATGATGGCCTATGCGTTAACAAGAAATATCTTTGGCCAAAAAATTTACGTATTCCTTGTTCTCTTTACCTTTGTGTTTGGGGCTGGCATGATCCCAACCTATATGGTGGTTCAAGCAACAGGTTTAATGGATACGCTTTGGGCTCTCATTATCCCAGGTGCCATTAGCTCCTTTAATCTTATCGTCATGAGACAGTTTTTCGCGAGCTTACCAATGGACTTGACGGAAGCTGCGATTATCGATGGAGCGAATGATTTGCAGATCTTTGTAAAAATCATTCTGCCTCTGTCAAAACCGGCATTGGCCGCATTCGGTTTATTCTATGCGGTTGGCTACTGGAATTCCTATTTCTCAGCATTACTCTATTTAAGTGATCCAGCTAAGTGGACGGTTCAGGTTGTGCTAAGGCAGTTAGTAATTCTGAACCAATCCAATATACTAGATGCCGGGGTGCAGGCAGGGATGGATAATCCGCCTCCTGCTGAAACTGTTGGGATGGCAGCAATCCTCCTCGCCACTGTTCCAATCCTGATTGTCTATCCTTTCTTACAAAAACATTTTGCGAAAGGAGTGATGCTTGGCTCAGTAAAAGAATAGCCTTGGCGATTAACCAATGAAAGTATTCGACTTTAATAAAGAAATTACTAGGGGGAAATGCATTGATGAAACGATTTTTGACAGTAACTCTATCGACTGTTCTCTTGGCAGGATCTCTTGCCGCATGTTCACCAAATGATAAAGCCTCATCTGATAACAAAAATGGTAAAGTATCGATTACATGGTTTGATTTAACTGCGCAGACACCAGTTCCTGAGCCAGGGAATGAAGCGATTAAAAAGGTAAATAAAAAGTTTAATATCGATTTTAAACCACAGTATATACCTGTTGACCTTTATGATGATAAGTTGTCAGTAAAAATGGCTTCCGGTGATATCCCAGATGTGATTGGGACAGAGCTTGTTGATACAAATTATGTCAAGTGGGCAAAACAAGGTGCATTTTTACCATTAAATGATTATGTAAAGAAGTATGAGAACTTTAAAGCGATCCCACAGTCTGTTTGGGATGCAGTAAGTGTAGATGGGAAAATATACGGGATTCCTCTTTTCTTTCCGAGTGCTGGCGGAAAGAGACCTATCATTCGCCAGGACTGGCTTGATAAGTTAGGTTTAAAAATGCCTACGAATTTTGAGGAATTAGAGAAGGTTGCCATTGCCTTTGCGACACAGGATCCGGATGGAAACGGCAAAAATGACACGGTAGGGTTAGGCCTTGCCAAAGGAATTTACTATGATCCTTCTTTCGGTGTTTATTGGGGTAATAGCTGGTACCATAAGAATAAAGATGGTCAACTAATTCCAGGACAAATTTCTGAAGGCAGCAAAGAAAAAATCACTTCCTTAAATAGAATGTTTAAAGCAGGCGCGCTTGATAAAGACTGGGCAATTAAAGAATATAATGAAGTATTTAAAGACTTTAATGCTGGTAAGGTTGGAATTTGGTATGAACAGCCAGGACCACAAAGTGGGGCAACTCCTACTAATCTTAATTTGGCTACTTTGAGGAAGACTGCTCCTGATGCAAAAATTGCTGCCATTCCGGCATTCCAGCAGCCTGATGGCAAATCGGGATATTCATACCTCGCCGGTTATTATCGAGTTTGGATGTTAAATTCTGAATTGAAAAATGACCAGAAAAAGGTTGAAAAAATATTAGAAATGATGGACTACATGACTAATTATGTACCTGCAGATGAACAAAAGGCCGATAATGAATATTTCGATTGGACGATGGGCGGCGAGGGCAAAGGGTATAAAATGACTGATGGGCAGCCAGAAAAAACAGATGATTATAGTAAATATGCGCCATTAGCACTATTCTGGGATAAGATGGGTGGATTTGCTATTGGTGAAAAAGTCATGGAGGATTACGCAAAACAAGCTAAAGCTCCTGAAGCAAAAGAATTTAATAATCTAATGTATGACATGCTTTCTAAATCCAATTTCTATATCAGCCCTGTTGGCCGTGTTCACTCGGATGTATTTAATGACAAGGCCCCTGTTTTAAGTGAGTATGCTACGAATGAATTTACCAAAATGATAGTGGGTCAAAGACCAATTTCCGATTGGAATAAATTCGTAGAAGAGTATATGTCTAAAGGTGGAAAAGACGTCATTGATGATGTTAACAAGCTGTTAAAAGAAAATAAAATAAAAGGTGAATGGGTAAAAGAATAAACATCAAGCTGAATACGATCCCTGGAAAATTTCTGGGGATTTTTCATCATATCCAAATATGGCCTTTTGTAATGATTCTTTATTAGCTAAAACCAAGGTGATGGAAATGACAAAAACACAACTGCTAAAAAAGTTAGACAACATTTGTTACCATTATAAAACCCATATTTTAACTGGGGTATTGGTTCTTGCTGCAGTGATTCCGTTTGTTTTTTTTACTAAATATGAAAAGCCAGCAGCATTAAATGTTACGTTTATTGGAAATACGATTGAACAGAAGGAGCAGCAGGCACTTCAAAAAAGAGCCTCTGCCGAGATTTTAAAGGCGGATTTGAAGTCTGAAATTAAGTTGAATTTTTGGCGAGTAAATGGAACTCTCGCCTCTCCGGGTAATATGGATATATATCAAAAAATGCTTGCCCAAATTGCAGCCAAAGATATTGATATTATGGTACTTGATCGAAGCGACTTTGTAGTACTGTCTCAACAAGGAGCTTTTAAAGATTTGGATTTTATAAAAAAGGCGAACAATGACAAAAAAACAGATAAAAACGGAATGGAACTAACCGGAAATGAACTCCTTCGTCGTGCGGGATACAATCCGGACAATAAGATGATGGCGATCATATCCAATACGCAAAAGAAAGCAACGGCGATAAAATTTGTTAAATGGCTTGTTAACCAGACAAATTAACATGCTGGCAGGGTTCCGTTCCTACTAAGCTATAAAACTGTTACCAAGAGTTTTGGGGGATGACAATTTTGGAGGCGAATCGATGATTACTTATGACCAAAAAAGCTGGAAGATTAATAATGAAAGAATTTTTATCCTATCTGCTGCTATCCACTATTTCCGTCTTCCAAGAGCGGAGTGGAGCGAAGTCTTAGATAAGGCGAAAGCAGGGGGATGCAATACAATCGAAACGTACATCCCTTGGAATTTTCATGAAATGAACGAAGGGGAATGGGATTTCTCTGGCGACAAGGATTTAGCGTATTTTTTTGAGCTATGTGCTGATAAAGAATTATATGTGATTGCGAGACCAGGGCCATATATTTGCGCAGAATGGGATTTTGGAGGATTTCCGTGGTGGCTCTCAACCAAAAAGGGGATTCAATACCGTTCGGCTGACCCTATCTTTTTACACTATGTAGATAAATATTTTGATCAAGTCCTACCAATCATAGATGAATTCCAGTTGACGAAAAATGGGACCGTCATTATGGTCCAGGTAGAAAACGAATTCCAGCCATATGGTAAACCTGACAAACGGTATATGGAATACCTAAGGGACGGTATGACGGCGAGGGGAATTGAGGTACCACTTGTTACATGCTACGGAGCCGTTGATGGCGCTGTCGAGTTCTACAATTTTTGGTCGCATGCCAAACACGCCGCTAAGATCTTAGATGAGCGGTTTGCCGATCAGCCGAAAGGGGTTATGGAGTTTTGGATTGGCTGGTTTGAACAATGGGGCGGAAATAAAGCGGATCAAAAAACACCGGAGCAGCTTGAACGTGAGTGTTACCAGTTATTAAGTAATGGATTTTCTGCAATCAATTATTACATGTATATCGGCGGCACCAATTTTGACCATTGGGGCGGCAGGACAGGTGGAGAACAGACTTTTTCCACGACATCGTATGATTATGATGTTGCCATTGACGAATACTTGCAGCCAACAAGAAAGTATGAGGTATTAAAAAGGTTTCATTCATTTACTAAGTGGCTCGAACCGGTATTCACAAATGCGGAACAAACGGGTATGGAATTAAAGCTTTCTAGTGATCTAAAGTCTCAGAGGGTTGTCAGTCCCCATGGTGAAGTGATATTTATCGAGAATAATAGACAGGAAAGAGTTCAATCACAGGTTTTACTTGATAATGAAATGGTTCCGTTTACCATTGAGGCCAATGCGGTTTTACCAATTGTCCGTCATGTGAACGTAGGAAATAGTTTTACTATTAAAGCGCTCACTGGCCAAACGACAGGTTTCGAGTCCCAGAAGACGATAGTTTATCATGAGGAGGGTCAACGTTCAACCTTACTATTACAGCTTAATAGAAAGGCTGAAATTCATTGTCCAATGCCAAATCGATTTGAAATCGGTGAAGAGGGCATGGTTACGTTTCATTTATTCCATGGAAACCAGCCGCAAACTGTTCAGCTTTCCTTTGAAGATGGTACCAGCTATTCGATTGAAGTGGTTTCAAGAAAATCTTTAGAAAAGGCGGTTCCTCAATTGGAAAAGAGCTCGGCGAATCATCCATTACGTTGGAAAGCGGCAGATGAAAAGCTTTGTTTTTTAAGCGGAAACGTGAAAGAGGCTGACAAACCGCTTGATTTTAGCAGCTTCGGACAGTTTAGCGGGTATTTAGGTTATGAAAGTGAATTTTATGCTGAGGAAACAAAGGATACGACGATTGTTTTTACGAGAATCGAGGATCCCGTCATGGTCTTCTGTAATGATCAATACGTCGGCAAGCTTAGCAAGATAGGGGCTGCAGCCATTGAGGTTCCAGTTAAGAAAGGGAAAAATACATTAACATGCCTTGTCCAGAATATGGGAAGATTCAATTATTCTCAAGCCATCGGTGAACCAAAAGGGATGAGTGAAGCGCCTGCTCTAAATGGGAAGTATTTATCATTACGGGGAGGGTGGCAGGTAGAAGGGTGTGGAGTTTCGCATTCTTTATCGCAAATACCAAAAATTGAAGGGCGAATTGGGTTTTTAAGATCATTCATGAATCAGGGCTATGACCGGGCGATTCTTGTTGGTGAGGGTGTTTCGCGTGTTCAGGTAAATGGAAGATCGGTAAAGATGTTGATGGAGAGTCAAAATGCTTGGTCAAGAGGCAGTGCTGTCTATGGGATTGCCGATATCAGCGATGCCTTAAAGCAGGGGGAGAACATCATCGATTTAGATGCTCAGCATCTTTCTAGTATTCGCCGGTTTGATCTTTATTTATTTAATGAAGAGGAGCAAATTAGCAACTGGAAAACAAAATCATTTGCCCAGCTTCAAGAAGAAAAAGAATGGGCGGCCGCTAATCAACGGAATCAACAAACGATTGCTCCACGCTGGTATAAAAGTCGTTTTACCTGGGACCAAGAAAACGGCACCATTGTAAAGATTCGGTTTGATCATATGAGTAAAGGGTGTTTTTGGGTAAATGGCCAATGTTTAGGACGGTACTGGAACATTGGGCCACAGGAGGATTATAAGATTCCAGCATCCTTACTGAAAGGGCAAAATGAAATTGTTATTTTTGATGAAGAAGGTTTAGTGCCGGATCATGTTGTGATTCATTCCTACAGCCCATTTGTTCAGTCAGAAAAAAAACTGTTGGTTACAGTCGAAGCTGGAAGCAAAGAATGAACCTTATATATGAAGAAAAAGTTTTATATTACTTTTAAAGTAATGCACGATTAATATTCTTTTTTGGAACTTTTTAAATTAAGAGGAGGTTTTCAGGATGATAAGGAGAAGGAATAGAAGGATTTTATCTTCTTTTCTTGTGTTTTGTCTTATCACATCCATGTTTTACGGAGTAACTACGAAGAAAGTTTAAGCCGCTACAAAAACACCTTATGTTTCGTCGGCAACAGAAAATGTAGTTCAAAAAGAAAGCATTCCAGTTCTGAACAAACAATTAAACACAACCGTTGGAGCAAAATCGATAACGACATTCGTAATTGACAACGCAAGCAGCATGCTTATTCCTCCAGACGAGATGACGGCAAAGGCAACTAGCTCTGCTTCTGGAGAAGGTCCGGACAAAACATTGGATGGTCAATCAGGCACCAAATGGCATACGGCATATGACGCAAGCTATACAGTGCTTCCGCATTCCATCACTTATAAACTCGGCAAGTCATACGACGGTGTATATAAGCTCAAATATTTGCCAGGACAGGATGTAGATTGGAACGGTGTTATTACCAAATTTGAGATTTCTGTAAGTACTAATGGATCAACGTTCACGAAGGTTGCTGAAGGAACATGGGATTCAGACAAAATGGAAAAAACGGCAACTTTCAATGCAAGCGGAGCTACTCATGTGAGATTTACTGTTCTTGCTTCGAGAAGCGATGCCGGCAAGCAGTTCGGATCGGCTGCTGAAGTTCGTCTTTATAGCATGAACGGATTCACAGTAGACAAAACCAAACTTACCAATGCGATTGCAACGGCAACTGCCTTTATCGATGGATTTACGAAAGAACCTTCATATTTGGACAAATTGAAAGAGCTCAAGACGGAAGCCGAAACACTGTTAACGAGTGCAACTATCACACAGGAAGAGATGACAAAGATGGCAGACCAATTGACTGACGAAATCACATTCATACAAGCGAATAATAGTAAGAATAACGGATTCAATGTGTTTTTTGCTCCTGAAGCGCATTCATCGAATCCGATCAGTTACATGAAGGATGACAACAGCTCTACCTTCTATGAAACAAACTGGGCGAATAACGGAAGACATTACAATCCTGGAGATTATATCATATTGGATCTGAATCAGAGTAAAGTTGATGTTGGTAAAATCGTCTATACACCGAGACAAGACTCGGCAAACGGCAGAATTAAGCAATACAAAATCTATACGAGCAATAAGGATTTGACGAGTACAACAGTCGATGGCACTCAAGACTATTTGGACGAAAACTTTACTTTGGCGGGAACTGGCGCTTGGGATACGACGCTTAAAGCCGATCAAACGGCTACGTTTAAATCTAAAACAGCACGGTATATTGCCATTCAGGCCATAACAACTGGAGGAGATGCCAATACCCTTTCTGCTGCAGAGCTTGCAGTCTATCAGAAAGAAGTAAACAGCATCGACACAAGCAGTGTGACAGCAGCTATTAATCAATTGAATTCGCTCAAGTCAACTGGATTACACCCGCAAGTAGTAGCGGCTATCGACAAACAAATTGCGGAAGTCGGTAATCTTGAGTTGTTAACCGAGGAAGCTGTTTCGTACTACATGACCGTTCTTAGAGATATGTACGATTTGTATGCAAGCCTCGGCAAGAATGATTCCATTAAGAGCGGGAAAGTATGGCTCGATACGGAAGGCATACCAATCCAGGCCCATGGCGGCGGTATTCTGTATAATGAGGAGAACAAAACGTACTACTGGTACGGCGAAGATAAAACGGAAAACAATATCGGTTCGGGTTACGTACCGGTAACAGGAGTTCACGCCTATTCTTCGAAAGACTTATACAATTGGAAGAATGAAGGGGTTGTATTGCCGGTATTCAACAACCCGCAACTAGGCCGGGACACTTTACCTGCTGGAAATTTGCCAATGTACTTGGATGAAAATTCGGACACGTACAAGAATAGCGGTAAACCGTTCGATCCTAACCGTGTCGTGAATATTATAAGAAAGGACGAAGACTATACCAAAGATATGAAGTCACCGGCAAACACGCTAAGCAAACACAATTCGCCAGAACGCATAGCCGAGTTGAACGCATTGTACGAAGGCTATACAAATGAGCAGAAGCAAGCGATGTATAAAGACTTTAACTGGGATAAAGTTGTGGAACGACCGAAAGTAGTCTATAACAAGAAGACGGACAAATACGTCATGTGGTGGCATCACGATGGTCCTATCGCCGGTACTTATTGGACAGCGGAAGGTGGCGTGGCAATCAGCGATTCGCCGACAGGACCATTTAAATATCTTGGCACATTCCGATTGCCGAACAATGGATCCGACAATGGAAATGATGGCATGCTGCGGGACATGACGCTGTATGTAGATGAGGATGGTGATGATGCTACTCATGATAAAGCGTATCTGATCTATTCTTCGGAAGAAAACAGTACAACTATTATTATGCAATTGAATGAAGACTACACTGGCCCTGCCAAGAATGAGAATGGACAGTCATTGGAAGGAACCCACTGGGTGAAAGCTCATAAGAGCTGGAGAGAAGCGCCAACGATTTTCAAGCAAGATGGCGTCTATTATATGATTACGTCAGGATTGACAGGCTGGAATCCGAATCCTGCCAAATATCATGTATCCACGAATGGCATTTTCGGACCATGGATTGAAAAAGGCGATCCGATGGTGAATGACTGGGAAAGAACGACATTCAGAAGCCAAAGTACGTTTGTATTGCCTTATCGGGATGGTAATGGTGATATCGTACCGAATAAATTCATCTTTATGGCTGATAGGTGGATTCCTCATAATTTAAAGGATTCCAGATATGTCTGGCTTCCAATCGAATTAAATAATCAAAACAAAACGGTTGAGATAAGATGGCATGATGAATGGGATTATTCTATCTTTAAAACAGGTACTACTGTAAACTTCAACAGTAACGGTGGCAGCGAGGTTCGTAACATCTACGGAGCAGCTTCCGGATCAAAGATTACCATACCAACAGCTCCGACCAAAGATGGGTTTACGTTTATTGGTTGGTACGCGGATGAATCATTAACCGATGAATGGGATTTTGCTAACGATACCATAACAGAAACAGATATGACGTTGTACGCGAAGTGGAACAAGGTTGTAACGGTAAGCTTCAACAGCAACGGAGGCAGTCCGGTTGCATTTATGGTTGTAAACAATGGATCGAAAATTAATGAACCATCTACTCCGACAAGGACCGGATATAAGTTTGTTGGGTGGTACAAGGATACAAAGTTAAAACAAGAATGGAATTTTACCACCAATATAGTTACTGCAAATTTGACGCTGTATGCGAAGTGGAAGAAAAGTAAGAAGAAAAGTATGTTGTGATTTAAATTGAATAAGGATGACCCAAAAGTCTAGATCATTTGACTTTTGGGGACAGTCCTTTTTGTTTTTTGGGAATAAAAACAAAAACCTAATATAGGATTTTCATGAGCCATCTTCCCTTAGATATGAAGAAAAAGTTTTATATTACTTTTAAAGTAATGCCCGGATTAATATTCTTTTTTGGGGGTAGAGTAACAGCATTTATGTTAATGTGGGGGTCCTACAAAATATTTCCTATTTTCAAATTAAAAATTTATAAGTAAATGGTTAAAGGGGTTAAGACAATGGTAAGAAAAAATATTGAAATGATAATTCAAGAATGCAAGAAAGTAATAAATGTAACCGATTTCGGGGCGGATCCCTCTGGACAAACAGATAGTACTGATGCAATTTGGCGTGCATTTGAATCAGCAAAGGAAACCGAAGGACCAGTAGTTATAGATTTCCCATTGGGTACTTATCAACTCCAAAAAGGAACTGCTCAAAAAAGAGTTTATCATACATCCAACACAAATAGTATAGAATACCCAGTAAAACATATTGCTTTATTACTTGAAGAGCAGAATCATGTAATAGTAAATGGCAATGGTTCCTTATTTATGATACATGGAGATTGTATGGCCATTGCAATCGTTAAATCCAAAGATATCTATCTTCACAATTTTTCTTGGGATTTTGCAGACCCCACAACAATTGAAATGACAGTAATTAACACCGGGGAATGGGAGGATGGAGAATTTACCGATTTCTACATTCCTTCTTGCTTTAATTTCTCGATTAGTGAAAATGAAAACGATGTCATCTGGTACAGTGAAAAAAATCCAGTTAACGGACAGTACTATTGGACCGATAAAAATCACAAAGATGCATGGACACTCGTAGCTTATCATCCAGATATAAACATAACAAGACGCTATTCGCTTCATTTAGGTCCTTTTTCTGATAATAGAGTAAAGGTTCTACAAACTGGAAAATCAACGATTCGGGTCTTTTATGATAAAAAAAGACCGTTTCTTCATAAGGAAGGACTAGTTTTTGAATTCTGTTCAACACCTAGAAGAGAAACGGCAGGAGCTTTTATTTGGGAAAGCTCGGATACAGTTGTCGATAAGGTTAATGTACATTATATGCATGCATTTGGTTGGTTAACTCAAATGTCGCATAATGTTTCTTATTATGATTGCACATTTAAAACAAGAGAAGAGAGTGAACGTTATACATCTAGTTATGCTGATTTGATTCATGTGTCAGGAGCTAGTGGTCATGTACATATAGAAGGATGCACTTTTAATCACGCTCATGATGATCCTATTAATGTTCACGGAACATTTACGCGGGTAGAGAAAAAAATAGATGATTATACTTTACTGCTTCGTTATATCCAAAGGCAACAAGGTGGTTTTCCTCAATACTATGTAGGTGATCAAGTAGTATTTTATCACAGGGAAACGTTAACGCACGGAAGTGATCAAGGGAGAAAGTATACAGTAACTAAAGTAGTAAATCCCGAGGAAATTGGTACTGATTTAAGATCAATGATTGTTACCTTCGACCAACCTATTCCTTTTGAGCTGCTAGAAGATCATACAGGAGAACCATTATTTGTAGCTGAAAATGTTACGTATACACCATCGGTCTATATTAAGAATAATCTTTTTGAAACAATATCAACCAGAGGAATATTATGTACAACCAATAAAAAGGTAATCATTGAACAGAACATATTTAAACATATGGCAATGGATTCTATCTATCTATCTAATGATTCACAATATTGGTATGAATCTGGTCCAATTTGTGATATGACCATTCGTTCCAATAAATTTTACGTTGCTAAAGTAGGCCAGGCTAAATGGAGAAATGCTGCAATACGTATAGAGCCAATCACTCTCCGAGGGGAATTACCGCATTTTACAAATACTATTCACAGAAACATCAAGATAGAAGATAACGAATTTTATATGGAACACGAGTCAGTATTAGTTGCGAATAGTGTAAATTATCTCACCTTTACAAATAATAAAATTTATAAATATCATCCGGACTTAGACAATACATTTCCTAGAACGCTAGCTAGTGAGGAAAAAGAGGAAGGTAGAAAGACAAAGACATTTGAACTTTCTGCATGTAACAACGTTCGTATTAATCAAAATACTTTTGAAGAGGGATTTTATACAGACCTATCTTATTCTAAAATGCCATTAACGAATATTCTGGTAAGTGGAATAGATAAGTGCAACGAGATTTAACAAAAGGATTCCTGAAGTGGGAAGGATAAACATATTTATTAGTATAGTGCTGTATCGATAAAATAATGTTATGGTCCCATAATTTATTTGATTTTACATTATACTCCTATAAACTTAAAGTTTTAGTATAAGCTGCAGCAGTCAGAACACGAACTGAAGCAGCTTGTCTTCCCAACCGAACAAATGAAAAGGGGGCAATCTCTTATTATGTAAGAGGTTGTCCCTTTTGATATAAGCAGCTCTTTAGCTGAGCAAACTTTAATTTCACTGTAGACGAGTCTAATGAAATCGCTACCCTATCCACAGATATTAATACCTATGTTAATGAAATGACAGCAAGCTTCATAACAGGTAAAAAGTCAATAAGTGAATGGGACAGCTATGTAAAAACGTTGGAAAAGATGAACTTAAAACGTTTTATGGAAATCTACGAAGAAGCTTATAAGAGATATCAAAAATAATAGTTTGAAGGATAACCAGAAATTGGCTCCATTCAAATTTATTGTACTTAAATAGACGAATACGGGTGGCCATTGCTATCCGTATTCGTCTTTTAAATAAGTTAGGAGGAAGGATGGGCATGGAATCAAAGGCTTATTCACTAAATTCTATAGGTTTTCCGAATTCGTAATGAAATTAGCACCCTTACAAATCTTCTGGTTGACTTTCACCTTATGCGGAATGATTGTTTTAGGCTTTATGCCAGCCAGGAATTATTCCTTTTCTCAGTATTAGCTTATTAGGCTGTATGATTATGTTCATTTTACTTAAATTATTTAATAAACTTAGCCTTAACATGAAGAACTATACTATTAAAACTACTGTCAAAATTTGAATGCTTTTACACTGAATTAACTAATCGTTGAATCACTCATAACATTTGTTTATGAGTGATTCAATTGATCTATTTTTTACAATACCCCATTATATATTCCCAAATTTTCCTCTGGTTACAGTTCATGAACTCCCTATAATTCGCATTTTCATGACGCTGCCTCTAGTTCTAATAAGTCTTTTTATTTCTTCAACTCTTTTCTCCTATCTTCGTTTTAAAAGTTACTTAAGTCCTCTATTTTTATAAATTAACAAACGTAATTGATATTGAATTATTAATTTACAACGATAAGAATTTTAATATTTAAAATTTTTATTGTAAATTTAATATTAATATTATATTATCTATGTAAAGTTATAATCGTATTTAACCTTTGGTGAAATAGTAGAAAAATAGAGGGGGCATCTTGAATCAAGATCAATTTTTGAAAAAGAAAATAGTTTTTGGTCACTTACTGCAGTATCTCTCGGTGGCATTATAAGCTCTATTTGGCTTTTTGTAGCAGAAATAGCAGCAAATAAAGCTGGTCCTGCATCCATCCTCGCTTAGATTATTGGTGGGATTGCAATGATGCTTGTAAGACACTTGTATACGCGGAATTAGGTATGGTGAAGTCGGAATCGGGTGGTGAAGTACGTTATCCTTTGTATTCCCATGGATATGTTTCAGCTAATCGATTCTAAAGGGATTACATGTTTGGATTTGAAGGGGATTCAACTGGAGAGCTCAATCTCTGCTGTTTGAGAAGAAAGCCCCCAATCTATAATAATAGTAATTATTCAAGATGAATTTATATTTCAAAATGTTTTATTGATGAACTAAAAAATTACCTTACAATTATTTGGGGTTACGACCTTAAATAGCCCAAAATATACAAAGAGGGAGACATATATGAGAATTTATTGTTTACAAAATGATCCTTTAGCCGGACTCGGAGAAATTGGAACGTGGATTAACAAAAAGGGATATTCTGTTACTACTACACAGGTATATGAAGATATTGATTTTCTTTCTCCAGATGATTATGACTTTCTTATTATTCTAGGTGGACCGATGGGAGCTTACGAGGAAGAAAAATACCCATGGTTACGGTTTGAAAAAGATTATATTTCTGAGGCGATTCGTAGGAAGAAATTTGTTTTAGGAATTTGTTTAGGAGCACAGTTAATCGCAAGTGCTTTGGGAAGTCCTGTTTACCCTCATTCGGTGAAAGAAATCGGCTGGTGGCAGTTAGAACGTAGGAAAGAAGCAGAATTCCTGCAACTTTTGGACGGTTTGCCGGAAAAGTTTACAGTTTTTCAATTGCATATTGATACTTATGATTTACCGCAGGGAGCTGTTCATTTAGCCGAAAGTAAGGCGTGTTTAAACCAAGCGTTTCTGTATGAAAATCGGGTTATTGGGTTGCAATTTCATCCTGAATTCACAGCGAATACACTTAACCATATTGTTGAAAAATTAGGACAAGAATTGACCGATGGACCATTTATTCAGAAACCTGAGGAGTTTTTAAATCGTAATGATCATCTTGAAGGAGCACATTCTTTCTTGTTTAACTTATTAGAAAATATAGATAAGGGTTATCAAGAAGAATATATTGGACAATAATGGTGGTTATGTTTGGAATGAAAACATTTTAACATAGTAATCATCAATACTACATGATTGTGGGCAAGGTGCATCGAACTACAGTACGTTTCATGTTTCAATATCAAAATGAAATAAAGAGTGTTTGAGATAAAACTCGAGGGATTGATTTCATTTGCTTGGTTAGATTCAAACTATGCAAGAAATAACAACTTTTTTGATGTTTAATTAAGCGTTTGCATGACGAAGTGCATTAGATGCTGTAGAACTGATGAATCTTGGTGTCAATTATTTAAGAAAACATATTATCTCTGATTTCAAGAGTTCATTATGCTATAACCAACACAGGCAATACGCATATTCTTAAATGTCAACCCATAGTGAATAACATTATTCTTGAAAACGCTCTCAGTTATTTGCTGGATTGGAGCCTATATGACTAATTTATGGAATAAGTGATTTTATATTAGCTGTAAATAATTAAGTTAAGTACTCAACTTTTACAGTCTAGTTATAGAAATATAACCAGACGATCACTTTGTAATTAACTAATTTAATATCACTTTTTTTGTTATGGTTTGGGAAAATATAGAAAAAGAGGAGGCTGTTTATGAATAAAAATGGAAAAATTTTTTATGGTTGGTGGATAGTAGTAGCTACTTTCATGATTATGACTTTAATCTATGGCACGATTGCAAACTTAGTTTCCCTATTTATTCTGCCGGTTACGAAAGAACTTGGAATTGGTATATCTCAGTTTTTGCTGTATTTTTCCATAATGGCTTTCACTGGAATGGCTGTAGGTCCTATTGCAGGCAGACTAATGAAAAAGATCGATATAAGATTATATTTAACCTTATTTATCTTAATTACAGCTCTTGCATTTGTTGGGTTTTCATTTTCAACTAAATTAATTCACTTTTATCTATTTGCAATCCTAATGGGGGCAGGTATGGTAGGAGGTTCATTAATTCCTGTTCCAGTTCTAATCACTAATTGGTTTAATGATAAACGCGGTTTATGCTTAGGAATGGCTTTATCGGGGAGCGGTTTCGGCGGTGTAATTCTTAGTCCTGTTGTTAACTGGCTCATCACAGCTTATGGATGGAGATCCGCTTATCTTACTTTAGGAATTTTAATATTTGTGGTATTAGTACCATTAGCTGTATTTGTTATAAGATTAAATCCAGCTGACAAAGGTCTTTTGCCGCTAGGTGAAGGAAAAACTGTTAATATTGCACAAAAGAAAGTATTAACAGGTATAACTCAAGGTGAATTATTAAAATCGTTATCATTTTGGTCTCTTTCTTTAGCCATTCTAGTAGGCGGTATCGTTGTAAATAGTATGCTTATAAGTCTTGCTCCATATTTAAATGAAATAGGTACTACAGCGAAAACAGCCGCATTGCTCTTATCATTAAGTTCAGCAATGGTGATTTTAGCCAAACTATTAATCGGACGATTATTCGATAAGTTAGGATTAATTACGACTGTATTATTTATATCTGCGGGGAGTTTAGTAAGTTTTCTATTTTTGATGAAAGCAAATGTAGTACTTCCAGCTATTCTTTACTCCATATTCTCGGGAATAGGCTCAACGGCTATAACTGTTACACCTGCCTATATGACAGGGGCACTTTATGGTGAGAAAGAATTTGGAGCAAAATATGGAGCCGTATCTATATTTATTTCATTAGGTGCAGGAATCACTCCTATCGTTTCAGGTGCCCTTTATAATATTAATCATTCATATGGATTGATCCTAAATGTTCTTATTATACTTTCTATTGTACAATTTTTATTATTTTTCATTGCTGTTAAAACCAAACCAAAGTTTTCATTAAACCCGGATATTTCAAAAATAGAAGCGTCGTGATTTAATAAAACGTAAAAAGATTTATTTATATAATAACCATGCCCCATTTTTTGGTGGGATTAGCGTTTATTTCCTTATACTAGAGAGTCGATGGTGGGTGCAAATTGAATTTCACCTCGATACTTTTGATATACCGAAAGACGCGATCCATCTGGCTTTAAGTACAGGTTGCAAGAATCAGCCGCTTTTTGCTTAAACAATCGAAGAATATACTCTTTACATTACTTGATAACATCTCAATCAAATTTAATGAGGAAGGAAAACAATTACCAATATGTTAGACAATTCCAATACACAAAAAAATGAGGGGCCAATCGCGTCTGAATTGATTGACCAAATGGATTTAACCATATTACATGCCCTATCACAAAATGCCCGCATATCGTACCAGGATATTGCAAATGAGCTTGATGTTTCAAGGGTGACTGTTAATGATCGTGTTAAAAGGCTAATAAATAAGGGCGTAATTACTGGTTTTTTTACGGGCATTAATTTTGAAGCGCTTGGCTACACCGTTGTCGCTTATGTCGCACTTATTACTGGACAAGGGAAAAAAGCAGCTGAAAGTCTCCATAATGGAATAAAAAATATTCCCGAAATTGAACAATGTGATACAGTAGCGGGGAGATATGACGCGATAATTAAAGTAAGAGCGAAAAGTCAAAAACATCTTCAAGACATTCTTACAAATAAAATCGGAGCCCTTGATTATATTGAACGAAAAGAGACAATGATTATTTTAACCTCTCCAAAAGAAATAGCAGAATTTAAATTGTCTGAACTTGAGTTTTAAAGTGGCAAATAGAGAAGGTGACCATGTTTATAACATTTTAGATTGTAACCTTTTCTTTAATCATGGTCAGTGGGTTGCTGTAATAACCCATAAAGAGCCTCCATATTCTCAAAAGTTGAACGCCGCAATGGTGAAGAGTATGTTTCTACACTTCTCGCAGAAGTAAAGAAATATACAGCACGTATTAATTAAGGCATCTGTCCAATCATAATAATAAACAAAATATAAAAATAACTATATTACTAAACAAAAGACATGTGTAAAGATACCTGGATATAATTGCCTGTTTAACAATTGTCCACATATGGCTTTTACTTATGCACCATCTGAAATAGCATATTCAGGTGATAACGATGAATGCCATTGGAAAAAGTGGCATAGTACATTATTTTAAGTAACTAAGTTAATTTACAAGTGAATAGATGAAGCAACGGTGCTTAGGAGGTTTTATTTTTTATAAAAAATAAAGTCTATTAGGCATTTTTTTATTTTGAAAGGCGGGTTTATCGTGAACGAAGAGAAAAAATGTTTTTAAATAGTAAACTTTCTTTCTCGCATTAAGCAACAGATGAAAAACATTACATCTATTCTGGAGTCCAAAAAATTTGATAGATGGAGAGTAGCTATTATGGAATTAAGACATCTTAAAACTTTCAAATTCGCGGCAGAGTACTTAAATTTTACAAAGGCTGCTCAACAGTTAAACTTCACTCAACCTGCTGTAACTGCACAAATTCAAACGCTCGAACAAGAATTGAAACAGCAGCTATTTACACGAATAGGAAAGAAGAACTTTTTGACGCCTGCAGGTGAACTCCTTAGAACATATACAGATCAGATATTTTCCATAGTAGAGGAGATTGAATCATCTTTCTCCGAACTTTCAAATTCGTATGGCAATATTACGATTGCCGCTAGTGAAGGGTATTGTACGAATTGTTTTCCTTATGTAATTTCTGAGTACCAGAAGCTATATCCCCATGTACAGATTAAGGTGATTTCTTGTAACAGTGATGAAGTTATAAAAGGGATCGAATCAAACAAATACGATATAGGGATTATTTCTGGTGAGCTAAATAAAAATGGAATTACAAACATCGTGATTGCAGAGGAAGACATGGTTCTAGTGGTTTCTAAAGATTTATATGTTAGGTACCCGGAAGACCAATTACTGACGAATTTTCCTTTTATTAAATATCAAGCGGGAGAATATTTTGAAACGATAATAAATAAATATTTGTTACAATCGAAACTCGCATTACAAAATGTAATTGAATTTGGAAGTATAGATGCGATCAAAAAGGCCGTATTAATTAATATTGGGGTAGCGTTGTTAATCAGTGACTGCATAAAAAAAGAAATTAGCAATGGTGATTTAGTCCCAATCCTGGTTACTGAGAACAAAGTAAAAGTAAACACTTCTATCATTACGTTGAAGGAAAAAGAAAACGTAGTAACAATTCAATCTTTTATTAATGTAATCCAAAAAATTTGGAATAGAATTCCTACTATGGAGTAAAAAAGCCGAACGAGATTCTTTTAGTAGTGTTATAACACCGTTATTAGCCAGGAGGTTCTGGTGCAAACACTTAAAAACAATTGCAATGGATCTCTAACTCTTAAACATATTGATACTATTACTCTAACTTTTTCGTATGTTGCCAGACCTCCTGTAATAACAGTAGATAAAAATCCAGCGTCAATAAAATAATGTTATGGTTACCATAATGTTTCTTAATTTTACAAAAACTTCATAAAAACTTAAAGTTTTAATATAAGCTGCATCAGCCAAGTACACGAAAAGATAAGGAAGGGAATACAGGTAAAGCGAAAAAGATTGCGGTGAAAAAATAAATTAGATCTGTATTTATTCTTGATCAGATGAGAACCTCATCTGATCGATTTTAGTCAATTACTAAGAGGGATGTAGTCTGGTATATGCATAATTACCACGCTAAGGTATTTTTAAACAAGTTGTATGGGACACTTTGAAGCCTGTCTATACGAGATTATGTATCTATCACATTAGGGGTTACTCCATTGAAACCAACTACGGATGCTGACATATCAAGTTTTCTAACCTTTACGTTGTAAATCAACAAAATCCTGACGCTATCTCTTATTGTTGTACAAAATTGGCTGACTCTATTAGCACAGAAAATATATGAGGTGAGAGGGAACGATGCTATCGACAGACTTTTCAAGTCAAATAAGAGAATTACAAGAGTGTATAGAGAACAAACGGAAAGAATTGATTGAACTAGGAATGACTTATGGATTTGCAGATAAAATAACTATCAAATGCAGTCAAGATCTTGATAAGTTGATCAATATGCAGATGCATGAAGTTTCATGTTAGTTGATATATGTCCATTATTGTCGGCTTATCATTAGTTATATCTATTTCTGCAATTATAAAAAAATACCTATCTTTATTAAAAGAACATTCCTTAAAGGACCTAAAATAATCGTATCTGTCTTTTGTTGGCTCTTTGAGTCGCGTATAGCCCTAAATATTGTAATTATTTTAATTTTTGTGTAGTTACAATAACGTAAATTACATCGAACCACGCTAGTTCTTTCGTTGTAAAGTACTTTCCAGCCTTTAAGAAGGCCGCTTCGTTAAATTAAAAATAGCCTTTTCAAATACTAAAAAGGATGTATCCAGGGAATTACAGATTTACAACGCTAAGCTATTTAGCATTTTAAAAATGGAGGTATTTTTGTGAGTGAGAAAGAAAAAAGGTTACAGCTTAAAACTTCTATTATTCTGGGAAAAGATACTAGCCAAATGACGTTAAACAATATTATTGAGGAACTGATTTACGTTATTGAGGCAAAAAAGAAGACGACAAATAGTAGTAATTGTAAGAATTTTTAAAGGAATGTTTGTAGTTCTAAAAAGAAGATAAGTTAATAAATGTACAGATAAAAAGTTAAGTCGGAATTAAAATTAATTCCTGGCCTTTTAAACGTTCTGAGTACTGCCATTAAATCTATCGGAACAAGTCTTTTGTCACAATTTAACAGTGCAGGACTGACCGATATTATCAACCATGTGAAAGTGCAAAGCGGCACTCACATTCAACATACATTATTCTTCGTCAAAGAGCTTGCCAATTGGCGAGTTTTCTTTACCCAGACTAAAGTAGTCCAGAAATCCAAGATAATACAGGAAATTACTTTTATGTTAACAATTTCTGTTTTTTATAGTGATATTGTAATCGTTTTCAAATAAAGTAAGGGAGATGAAAAATTGAAAAAGAGTCTAGATATCTTTCGTTTTAATTTTTCATTAGTTCTTTCCGCCTGTAGCAGTTCAAGCAGGCGATGGTGGAGGGGACAAAAAGAATGGCCGAAAAGCTCAAAATCTTAAGCTGGTGGAGCTGGGGAAGAGAATGGTCTAAAAGCATTGATTAAACTATTTGAGGATCTAAGATGTGTCCATGAGTTAAAGATATGAAGTTTAAAAACATATTAAGCTTAGTTATAGCAGTAGTAATTACAACTTCATCAGGGATAACAACTTTTATATTATTAGGTTGACCCATCAACCCAACTTATTGTATATTAAAACTGTAAGAAATTTCCCTTAATTAAGACTGAAAGAGTGGAGGGGATGAATCTTATATTAGAAATAAAACAGATAATGCATCCTAGTAGGCAGCAAGGGCATTACAAATAAAGCAGGCAACGAATGGCTAAATTGATCATGACAACACATCCCTCTAACATTCATCGACGATCATTTCTCAATTGAAAATTCCCTATCAAAATAGATTTTACGTAATCTTTTATTATATCAACTTCATTTCTCTTATACGAAATCAACAAATTAAGGCTCTATGAAGGTCTTACTTAATTACGCTTATATATTTAGATATATAAATATATAAAAAAATATAGAAAGGGTGGTGGAGATAAAAAAGTTATCCATCAATAGGACAAATTGCAAGTTTTTGAGTTTTTAAGGGGACTGTCTTTCTTTTCTTTAAATTGGATCCACTAGGAATTATATAAGCCAATTAGCCATACGAAGAATGAAAGACAATAGGAATTTCATTTTCGGAAGACCACTACAACCGGAGGTAGAATATGCTAAGTCGTCAAGCTAGGTTTAAAAAACTGGTAAGCTTGGGTTTATCAGTGGGTATGTTGTTTTCTATGCTTCCAACAGCATCTGCTGCTGTAACTGAAAAGGATAACATAATTAATAATGTTTCTGTCAATCAAATCTATAAGACTATAGGAAAAGTAACTAAGATTACGAAAGAAAGAAATAACGTGTACTTGGACTTAGAAACAGGAGAAAAAATAAAAATTAATTTCCTAACAAATAATGTTTTTCGACTGCATTTGGACCCAAAGGGTATTTTTGAAGAATATCCTACTCCCAATGATCCTGAGCATGTGACAAAAATTATCGACAAAAATGTCAGCGATTACAAAAAACAATATGGGGAAATTGACATTCAAGTCGATGAAAGCGATACCAATGTCTATAAAATATTCACTGATGCTTTAGAATTAAGAGTAGATAAAACTACTTCAAAGATGAGCCTATACGATAAAAAAAGATCAAAGTTTCTTTGGAGTGAAAGTGAACCGCTAAAACATTCCAACGGAAGTACAGTTCAAACTCTTGATACAAAAGAAAACGAATATTTTTATGGTGGAGGTCAACAGAATGGATTTTATGCCCATAAGAATAATTCCATCAACATTGCAATCGGGGGAGGTTGGGATGCAGGAGCTGCATCAAGCCCAGTCCCTTTCTATATAAGCACTGAAGGCTACGGAGTCATGCGAAATACTTTTAAGCCAGGCGTTTATGATTTTACAAAAACGGCTACTTTTACTCACAGTGAAGACAGATTTGACGCTTATTATTTTGTAGATGATTCCATCCCAAACATCATTAATGAATATACAGAATTAACTGGGAAACCGGCCCTTATGCCAAAATATGGTTTCTATTTAGGGCATGCTGATTGTTTTAATGGAACTCATAATGGTCATAAGGACCAACGAACACTCCTGACAAATGGATTAAATACTATAAATCAATATGCAGATCACGATATGCCATTAGGATGGTTTTTACCAAATGATGGCTATGGTTGCGGGTATGGCGGACTTGGTAATTTGGAGCAGTTTGTTGATAAAGCAAATAATAAAAAGGTTGAGGTTGGCTTATGGACACAAAGCAATCTCTACCCAGATCCTAATCTTCCTGTTGATAGTCCTTTACGAAGAGACCTTGACGGGGAAGTAAAAGCAGGTGTAAGAGCAATAAAGACGGATGTTGCATGGGTTGGGCAAGGATATTCCATGGCCTTAAATGCCACACGCCAAGCAGCGGAAGGAATTCAAAAAGAAGATAATTCAGGTGGTGCACGCGCATTTGTTATTTCGCTAGATGGGTGGGCTGGTACTCAACGTTATGCTGGATTATGGTCAGGCGACCAATATGGCGGTAATTGGGAGTACATAAGAATGCATATCCCAACTTACATTGGCGCAGGCTTATCAGGAAATCCAAACGTCGGCTCAGATATGGATGGTATATTTGGCGGAGATGCAAAAGTACAGACACGTGATTTCCAGTGGAAAGCATTCACTCCTATCCAAATTGACATGGATGGCTGGGCCTCTGGAGGCAATGATTACAGTAGATCTAAAAATCCATGGAATTATGGTGAACCTTATGCGTCGATTAATCGGATGTATTTAAATCTAAAGTCACAGATGCTGCCTTATATCTACACGATTGCTGAGGAATCTACATCAAAATCCATGCCAATGATTAGAGGAATGATGTTGGAATATCCAAATGATCCTTATACGTACGGGACGCAAACACAATATCAATATATGTGGGGTCCTAATCTACTAGTAGCGCCAATATATGATGGAAACTCTAATGCAGCTGAAGTAAGGAACGATATTTATCTTCCAGATAAAAAGCAAATTTGGATCGATTATTTTACAGGTGAGCAATACCAGGGAGGAAGCGTTCTTCATAACTTTAGCGCTCCACTATGGAAGACCCCTGTATTTGTTAAAGCTGGGGCAATTATTCCAATGGCACCAGAAAATAATTCTATTAATGAATTAAATGGATCTGAAAATAGAATATTTGATGTATATCCATCTGGAAAATCAGAGTTTACTCTATATGAAGACGATGGTAAAACTGTTGAGTATAAGGAAAAGAAAAATACAAGAACGAAGGTCACTTCAAAGGTAATTAAGGATCAAGCTGTGATAACCGTCGATACCGTAAAAGGAAAGGGATATAAAGGGATGGTTAATAACAGGGGCACAGAAGTGATTGTCAATACACGTATAAACCCCAAAAATGTAAAGGTTAAGGTTGGAAATAAAGATGTTATATTAAGGAAAGTTACGAATGAAGAGGAATATAAAAATTCAGAAAACGTGTACTTCTTTAATGAACATCCAAACCTGAACAAATATTCTACCAAAGGCTCACCATTTGAAAAGACTGACATTATTACATCACCAAAGCTTTTTATTAAGGCAGGGAAAACAGATATCACGAAAAATAAAGTAACTTTTACAGTAGATGGGTTCGATAATACTCAAAAGAAGGATGTAGTAGATGAAGAAGTACCAACGATTCCATCGGGGCTTAATGCTGATGATGCCAACATTACAGATCGAGATATTAAATTAAATTGGGATAAGGTTGATGGTGCGAACACAACTTATGATTTAATGATCGATGGCATTGTTCATACAAATGTGTTTAAATCAAGCGATAGTCAGCAAGCACCATTCTATCTCCATACAGGTTTACCATATGATACAGAATATTCTTATCGAATAAGAGCAACGAATACAAAAGGCTCATCTGGCTGGAGTGATGAGATCAAAATAAGAACGAAGCTTGACCGATACAGAAATGTTCCTAAGGATATGACGGCAAAAGCAGATAGTGAACAGCCGGGACAAGAAGCATCTTTAGCGGTCGATGGAAAAGATGAAACATTGTGGCATACTCAATGGGGAGATGCTGGCAATAAACTGCCGCATACCGTTGAGATTGATATGAAGCTAGCGTATGAATTAGATAAGCTCGAGTATGTTCCAAGACCTGATGCAGGGAATGGGACAATATTAAAATACAATTTAGACGTAAGTCTGGATGGAAAAACTTATAAAAATATCATCACTGATGGAACCTTTGAGAGAAATAATGAAACCAAAGTCATAGATTTTAAGGAAAATATTACTGCAAGGTATATTAAGTTAACCATTACAAACTCTGTAGGCGGCTTTGGAAGTGCACAGGAATTCAGGCCATACAAAAAGGATAAAACAGTAGGAACCGTTGTAGGTGAGAATATACCGAACGGAGTCATTGATGAAGATGATCTGCTCTTCTTTGCAAGCTATATGGGTGTGGACCAAACGGATACAGCTTGGGGGCAGGTTTCAAGGGTTGATTTAAATTTTAATGGTGTGATTGATGCCTACGATTTAATGTATGTAGCTTCTCAATTAGGTGAAAAACCACTTCATGCAACAGGCAGGCCGGTTGCCGGGCTATTGGACATTCGACCAAGTAAGCAGCAGCTAAAAGCGGGAGAGGAATTTTCAGTAGAAATAATAGGAGCAGGATTAAAGGATATCAATGCGTTTAACCTGGAACTAAGGCTGGATCCGAACAAATATGAAATAGTAAAAGAGTGTAAGCCTGACGGGACTTGTGGTGAAAATATTGTTTCGCCTGCCAATGAAACAGCCAATATGTTAAATTACTCTGCACTTGCGGGTATTGGAAATTCTGAACAACGAATTATTGCTGCATTTTCTAACAAGGGAACACAAAATACATTAGATGGTACGAAGACATTGTCCACGATTAAGTTAAAGGCTAAGAAAGATCTTCAATTCGATATTCCGATCACCAGATCCTTACTGATTAATACAGCCTTTGACACTATTGATAAAATAGGAGAGGTTTTAAATCCAGGCCAGGAACCGGGAGAGGTTGAACAACCACAAGAGCCTATGGAACTACAATTATCGGATAAAGATATGACAGTTACAGGTGAAGGGGAAAAGATGCAGGGCGGTGCGGCAGCTTTTGCCAAGCTGATTGACGGTGACATAAGTGAAAATTCATTGGCGGAATTGAAATGGAGCCTCACTGGAAATGAAGGAATTTCACTACCGTTACCCGTTGATTTTAACTTTACTAAACCACAAGAATTGACTAAATTTATTGTTTATAATCGCCCGCAATATACGAATGGAAAAATTAAAAAACTAAGTGCCAAAGCCTATTCTGAAGCAGGAAAGGAATATGATTTAGGAGAAAAAATTGTTCAATTTGACGATAATTCGGTCACTTTCGACCTTGCTGAGGCTGCGATACCTTCTGGAACTAAATTTACAAGGTTATCGATTACCTTTGAGGAATCGCATAGCGGGCCGCTTATGCTATCTGTTGCAGAAGTAGAGGTTTTTGCAAAGAACCCTGCTTATGTTATTAAATAAAAATAAAAGTCTCTTATTACTTTAGTGGTGTTAGGGTTAACCCATTAACCTGTTAATGCGTTAACCCTAATAATCAATCTTTATTATGATTGGAGGGGAAACTAATATATATGAAAAAGATGCTGTCACTGTTCTTATCTACTGCAATTGTTAAGATATATCCAATCCATCAATCATTTTCCAGGGGGTAATATCATGCCGAATATTTTGTTAACAAGAATCGACAACCGATTGGTCCATGGTCAAGTAGGAGTTACATGGGTTAATCATTTAGGAGCTAATTTAATTGTCGTCGCAAATGATGAAGTGTCTGAAGATGAGGTACAGCAGGATTTAATGGAAATGGTTGTTCCGGGGTCAATCGGAATTCGCTTTTTCTCTATCCAGACAACCATTGATGTGATCCACAATGCAGCAGATGAACAGTATATCTTTATCGTTGTGAAAACACCACAAGATTTGTTGCGACTTGTAGAGGGCGGGGTGCCAATTGACAAGGTGAATATTGGAAATATGCATTTTTCTCAAGGGAAAACACAAGTATTCTCCACCGTTTCCGTTGATGAAGAAGATAAAGAAGCCTTTAGGAAGCTGCGTGACTTAGGAGTGAAACTTGAGGTACGCCGCGTTCCGGATGAAAGACCAGATGATATTTATAAACATTTATAGAAAGAAGTGAGAATGAATGGATAATCACGTGCTGCTTCAAGCCTTATTAGTTGCCATATGGGCTGGAATTGCAGGAATAGACCTGTTTAACGGGTTGTTCCACATTCACCGCCCGATTGTAACCGGTGTCATCCTTGGCTTGATTTTAGGGGATTTAAAAACAGGAGTTATAACAGGTGCTGCCATTGAGTTAGTGTGGGCAGGTATGGTGCCGCTCGCTGGGGCACAGCCTCCAAACGTTGTTATTGGGGGTATAATCGGAACGTCGTTTGCGATTCTGACAGGACAAGAGCCTAAAGTGGCAATCGGTATTGCTGTACCGTTTGCAGTTGCCGTTCAGGCGTGTATCACTCTCATGTTTACTGCTTTTTCGCCAGTTATGCATAAAGCTGATCAATATGCACAAGAGGCGAATACAAAGGGAATCGAACGAATCAATTATTTAGGTATTCTTACATTATTTGTATTCTATTTCGTTATTGCTTTTTTACCGATTTATTTTGGAGCAGATGCTGCCAAAGGGGTCGTAGAAGTTTTACCAAAATGGCTTATTAGCGGTCTTGGCGCTGCTGGTGGAATGATGGCCGCAATTGGTTTTGCGATGCTGTTAAAGATTATGTTGAAAAAACAATATGTTGCCTTTTTGATCGTTGGATTTATTTTAGTGACATATATGAACATGCCAGTCATTGCTGTTGCTTTAATTGGAATCGCCATCGCGCTTTACGATTTCTTCAAAGCAACTACTGGTGATGGATCAGTAAGGGGGGTTCCTAAACGTGGAATCTAAACAAGTAGTAGAAACGACAATCAACCATACGAGCAGTCCGGATTATTATCAAAATGGTGCCACAAATCAGGCCGTAACTAAAAAAGATTTAAACAAGATGGTGTGGCGATCCCTTTTATTACAAGCGTCATTTAACTATGAGAGAATGCAGGCCGCAGGATGGTTATATTCGATCTTGCCAGGTTTGAAAAAGATTCACAAAAATAAACACGATTTAAGTGAATCAATGAAAAGTCATATGGAATTTTTCAACACGCATCCATTCCTTGTAAACATTATTATGGGGATTGTCCTTGCTATGGAGGAAAAGAAACAAAACCGAAATACGATTAGAGCCATTCGGGTAGCCATGATGGGACCGCTTGGCGGAATTGGTGATGCCCTTTTCTGGCTGACGCTCCTTCCTATTTGCGTTGGTATAGGTGCCTCGCTTGGGCAAGATGGAAACCCTATGGGGGCAGTCATATTCTTATTAATTTTTAACGCAGTTCATTTTTCGCTTAGATTTGGATTAATGCATTACGGCTATAGTGCCGGCACAAATGCTATCAGTTCTTTAAAGGAAAATACTAAAAAAGTAGCACATGCAGCATCTATTGTAGGGTTAACCGTTGTTGGCGCCTTGATTGCCTCATTCGTAAAGTTAGAATCAAGTTTAGTGATCCATGCTGGTCAAGCAAAAATTGCCCTGCAAAAGGATTTACTTGATAAAGTCATGCCAAATCTATTACCTTTAGCCTATACCTTATTAATGTACTACCTATTAAAAAAGGGATTTTCTCCAGTTAAGCTAATTATCATTACCGTTATCATCGGTATAATTGGTAAAATTCCATTTCCTTTTGGAACCATTTTATAATATTTAGCATATAGGAGGCTTTTTAAAATGAATGGTTTGATCATTAGCGGTCATGGATCGTTTGCAACGGGTCTTCAATCTTCTGTAAAACTAATCGCTGGAGATCAACCCAATGTAGAATACGTGGATTTTCTTGAATGCGATTCAACAGGCGACCTTGAGAAAAAGCTGCTTAAGGCTTTTTCAAGATTACAAGAATGTGAATCTATCTTAATCTTATGTGATTTAGTTGGCGGTTCTCCGTTTAAAACGGCCGTTGCGCTTACGAATGGGAAGGAAGGTTCTGCTGTGGTTGGCGGAACAAATCTTGCGATGGTCATCGAAACTGCATTACTAAAGGACGGACTTCAAATCGATGGATTAAGAGATTTAGCGATCAATACTGGTAAAGAAGCGATTAAAGGTTTTCAAAAGTCGGAACGTCCAAGATTCAATGAGTCTGGCATTTAATGAAAGCGATAAAGGGTAGAACAATCTATAAGTCTAGGTTTGTAAAAATCTCAGGGTAAGGAAGCAAAGTAAGGAAGTGTGGGGAAGGTTCTCGCGCTTCCTTATTTTTTGATTTATTTTTAATAGTCGTTTTGACTGGAACACGGAAAATGGTTCGATTAAGGAGGTTATCAATATTTTACAAGTGTAGAAGATATTAATAGTGATTTTGATAAACTATCATTATTATAGTTTGGTAGAAACTATTCCGTTATAGAACCTGGTTGTCAGGTTGACACTACAAGTGTTGGTGTTATAATTTAGGTTATTAAAAGAATGTTAGTATGGTTTGGAGGCAGGTTTAGTAAAATGAAACCATTGCAGCATGAAAGTTTAATACCGCTATATCACCAATTGATGGAAAGACTAAGGGATTCGATTGAAAAGGGACATTGGACTCCGGGAGATAAAATCCCTTCGGAAAATCAATTAATGGACCAATTTGGTGTAAGCCGCAATACTGCTAAAAAAGCGATAGAGGAGCTTGTACAGGAAGGGATACTTTACCGAATCCAAGGAAAAGGAACCTTCGTGGCAAAACCGAAATTGCAGCAGTCATTGATGGGGTTCTACAGCTTTAGCAAAGTATTAAAAGAAAAAGGATTGAATCCTAGGGATATCATTTTGAAAATCGAAGATGTCAAACCAACTGCCAAAATCCAGGAAGCGCTGCAGCTGGGGGACGATGAGAATGTCATTGAAATGAAACGCCTTCGCTGCGCCAATGATGAGCCATATATTTTGGAATCGTCTTTCATTCCGAAACACGTTGTTTCAGATATAGATCAGTTAAAAAAAGTAGGGGAAATTTCTTTATATGATTTGTTTTCACAACAGTTTAATATCGTAGTAACCAGAGCAAAAGAGGCATTTGAACCTGTTCTTATTCGTGCAGAAGAAAGTGGATATCTACAAACGGAGGAAGGTCGTCCGGCACTCCTGCTAGAACGGACAGCGTATGATTTTAATGGTGTGCCAGTTGAATTTTGTATATCCATTGTACGTGGAGATCGCTGCCGCTTCTACACCGAATTAAGCTAAATCAGAACTCATAGCATTTTGTCTATGAGTTCTTTTAAAATCAAAACCTGTACCAACAACCCAATAAACTTTTATCTAAATTTAAGTTGGTGGGTTGATATGTTGATGTTGAGGGAGGTATATTCAAATTAGTTAAAATTTTCGGTTAGCACTGAAGATTATTTTTTAAACTAAACTTATACCAACAACCCACCATTAAGCCGAGCGAGAGAACAACCTCTTTCACTAAATTGTTAAAAATTTAAAAGAAAATTCCAAAATGAGAGAAAAATTTGTTATCCTATTAAAGAAAGCGCATAAGTTCAACCTAAGAGGTGTTTTAGCAGTGGCAAGATTAAAGGATATTGCGGAATATGTTGGTGTTTCTATTTCCACTGTTTCAAGAGTGATTCAAAATGATCAGACCAGAAATGTTCATCCCGAAACGAAAGCAAAAATTTGGGAAGCTGTGAAGGAGTTAGGATACATACCAAATCAGCATGCCCGAAATTTAGTAACCAACAAGCAAGAAAAGAGTAAGGCAAGAACGATGAAAATTGGCTGGGTAGCCAATCCAAAACAAGCAGAAACGAATCCTTACTATGCAAATATTTATACAGGTATTCGTGATACTTTAGCAAATAATGACTACACCCTTATTAGTATTACCAAGGATGAAATCGAAAACGAGTCGCTGCTCCTTAAGGCGATTTATGAATTGGGAATTGAAGGACTCCTCTTGATGGATAGAATTGAGGACAGTCTTATTGAATATATTCAGCAACAAATCCCTGTAGTAGGGATGGACTTTCATTATTCAGATAAAAATATGGCCACTGTAGACTATGATCGTAAAGCAGCTATCAAAACCGTGGTACAGTATTTAGTGAAACAAGGTCATCTGGACATCGGGTTTATTGGTGGAGGAGCTGGAAAAACGTATGAAGATTTGTATGCTGAACATCGTTTTAAAGGCTTTCAACATGCCATGGAAGAAGCAGGATTAGCTATCCAACCAGAATGGGTAATGAATACGAAGTGGCAAATGGAAAATAGCTACGAAAGTATGAAAAGTTTAATGAAAAGAGATCCCTTGCATTTGCCGACTGCAATGGTCTGTGCAAGTGACTTAATGGCCATTGCTGCCATGAGAGCAGTCATCGAACATAACTATAAAATCCCTGAGGACATCGCTTTCTTTGGTGTTGATAATATTGACATGGGAAAATATTCATCACCACCCCTTTCAACAGTAGATATCCCCAAATATGAAATGGGAAGAATGGCGGCTAAAACGATTATGGAAATGGTGGAAGAGGAAGTTAAACTTTCGATAAAGATGATCTTACCGTTTGAATTAGTCATTCGTGAGTCCTCTAACATAAAACGAACCTAATTGGTTCTTTTTTAATCAACAGTTGGAAAACGTTTGGATTAATTCAAGAAAAAATTAAGAAAACAAAATTTTTCACTAGCCTTTGGAGCTGGAATGAATTAATGTGGCCGATGATCGTGAATAGTTCTACTGAATCGATGACACTTTCCGTCGGGTTATCCTCGCTCCAAGGTCAATATTTAACCAACTATCCGGTACTTATGGCAGGCTCCTTTTTAGCCATCCTGCCAATGCTGGTTCTATTTATCATTCTGCAAAAGCAATTTATTGAAGGCATTGCTGTAACAGGTGGAAAATAAAGAATAATCTTTCATATTGGGTTGACCCAACAAGTTGTGATGATATACAATAAATAATGACAAGAATATTAACTAAATTAAAGACATTTATTAAAAACTCGTAGCTTGTAGTCTATGAGTTTTTAATAAATTTAACTTGTACCAACAACCCATCTATATAAATTTGGAGGAGTACAATTGAAAAAGGCAATTGGTATAGATATTGGCGGAACAAAGATTGCAGCGGGCATTATTTCTGAAACAGGGGAATTACTCAAACGTACAGAGGTAAAAAGTGATCCTACTGACAAAGAAAAGATGTTTGCTAAAGTGGTAGAAGCGATAGAGCGAGTTCTTGAAGATTCTACTTATTCGTTAGCGGACATTGAAGGCATTGGTGCCGGGGTACCGGGCAAGGTGGATCGACAAAAGGGCATTGCGATTTTTCAAAATAATTTACCTTGGGCCCAGTTTCCTGTCACTGCCAGGTTACAGGAGCAATTTGGACTCGAGCGGATCACGATCGACAATGATGTTTACATGGCGGCTTATGCCGAATGGAAGGCGTCCCAGGCAAAAACCGATGAGACGTTTGTCTACGTGACGATTAGTACGGGCATCTCCTGCTCTATTATTCATAATGGTTCATTTTTCAGAGGGGCTGGATTTGCAGGAGAACTTGGATTAATTCCTGTTCTTTCGACCAGGAAGAAATTAGAGCGGCTGGAAAAGATGTCTGCCGGACCAGCGATCGAAAAATTAGCACAAAAGGAAATGCAATCGGCATCTTTGTCGACTAAAGATGTCTTTGAACGATATAACGAAGGGGCAAGCGGGTTTCAGCCCATTATTGATGAAATAACGGACAATTGGGTACATGGCTTGTATTCGATTTCCTGTTTACTAGACCCTCATAAAGTGGTTTTCGGCGGCAGTGTGATCGCCAACAACCCTTTTCTGCTTGACATCATTAAAGAAAAACTGAAGTTAATCCAAATCCCTGAACAACAGCATCTTTTAAGTCAAATGTCGATTAGCGCAATGAAGCAAAATAATGGAGTGATTGGTGCTGGGTTGCGGGTATTCGAAGGAATTTAACAAATCTTAAGAGGAGTGACACCATTTGTTTACTTTAAGTATGGAAAAATTAATGCCAATAGGAGCATCATTTACAACACAGGAAATCAAGCAACAACCTGAATTATGGGGTGAAACATTTGCATTGTATTCGAAGAAGAGTCCTGAGATTGAAGCATTTTTACAGAACCTGACTGAAAAGCACGATCGTATCCGCGTCATTTTTACAGGGGCTGGAACTTCCGCGTATGTCGGTGACACCATTACCCCATATTTAAAAGAAATAGTCGATGAGAAAAAGTGGGATCTGATGAGTGTTCCAACGACAGCAATTGTGTCAAATCCTTACCAATTTTTAAAGGCGGACATCCCAACATTATTGATTTCCTTTGCGAGAAGCGGTAACAGTCCGGAAAGCGTTGCAGCAGTGGAATTAGCAGAACAAATGATAACGGACCTCTACCAGATTACCATCGCCTGCTCAAAGGAAGGAAAGTTAGCACAACGGGCAATAGGGGATGACAGCAACCTCTTACTATTGATGCCAGAAAGATCTAATGATCAAGGCTTTGCGATGACAGGAAGCTATACCTGTATGACCCTAACAGCGCTGCTCATCTTTGATTCTGTGTCTGTGGAAGAAAAATTGTCCATTGTTGAAACAATCCGCCGCATGGGTCAAAGTGTGATTAGCAGAGGAGCAGATATAGAAAGGATGATTGCTTCCGATTTTGAACGGATTATTTATCTTGGCTCAGGTGGTTTTGAGGGCTTGGCAAGAGAGGCACAATTAAAAATATTGGAGTTAACTGCCGGTAAAATTGCCACTTCCTTCGATTCATCACTCGGATTCCGCCATGGTCCTAAATCATTTGTGAATGAAAAAGCCGCAGTGTTTCTGTTTGTTTCGAACCATCCGTATACACGACAATATGATTTAGATATGTTAAATGAATTGAGACAGGATCAAATCGCAGGCTATATTTGTGCAATCGCTGTGGACGGAGAGACTAATTATACAGGTGATACGTTCTTATTCGACAGCGACGCCCGCATCATACCGGATGCCTACATGTCACTGCCGTATGTCATGATTGGACAAACGATTGCTCTATTAGCTTCAATTAAGGTCGGAAATACACCGGATACTCCTTCACCTAGTGGAACGGTTAATCGTGTTGTACAGGGTGTAACGATACACGAATACAAGTAAATCAAGGGAATAGGAATGCATAGGATTCCCATTCCTAAGCAGAGGTGCAGCTATGGAACGATTTGTGTTTGCAGACAGATTTTTTCTTGAGGATGGGGTGTCAGGCCCCGGTTATTTGGAAATTAAAGAGGGGAAGTTTGGTTCCTTTTTTGTGACTTTGCCAACAGAATCGGCTGATGTCATTGATTATGCGGGAAAATGGATTGCCCCGGGTTTAGTCGACACTCACATTCATGGCTTTAAAAATCACGATATTATGAACAACGACCTTGAAGGTTTGATGGAAATTTCTGAGGGGCTGCTTTCGTGCGGCGTGACTTCTTTTTTGCCCACCACGCTTACTTCTTCGCCCGATTTATTAAACGAAGTAGTGGCGATGGTTGGGGAAAATTATACAAAGGTAAAAGGTGCCAAAATAAAAGGAATCTTTTTAGAAGGTCCATTTTTTACCGAAAAACACAAAGGTGCCCAAAACACGAAGTATTTTTGTGATCCTTCAATAGAAATGCTGGAATCGTGGCAGAAGTATTCCAATCATTTTATCAAAAAGATTGCGCTTGCTCCGGAAAGGAAAGGGGCAATGGAATTTATTGAGTACGCCGTTAACGATCAGGTTACGGTGGCACTGGCCCATAGTGATGCGACGTATGCTGTGGCGAAAGATGCAGTTGAGAAGGGGGCTTCAATTTTTGTCCATACATTCAATGGCATGAGTGGGCTGCATCATCGTGAGCCCGGTATGGTTGGCGCCGCGATGATTCTTCCGGATGTATTTGCCGAAATCATTTGTGACGGACACCATGTTCATCCAGCTGCCGCTAACATTTTAATGGATGCCCGCGGCAGGAAGGAGACGGTCATGGTGACCGATTGCATGATGGCCGGCGGTATGCCGGAAGGCCGCTATCAGCTCGGAGAATTCCCTGTTGAAGTGAAGAACGGGGCTGCCCGGTTGGAGACTGGCAGTTTAGCAGGGAGTATTTTGCAATTAAAACAGGCAGTCAAAAATGCTGTGGATTGGGGAATTGCGACACCTGAGGAAGCCATCTATATGGCCAGTACAGCTCCAGCCAAAAGTATTGGGATTGATGGGGAATGCGGCATGATTGCGACCGGTTATGATGCAGACTTTATCGTTCTTACACCTGAACTCGAATTAACAGCCACGTATCTTGATGGAGTTTGCCGGTTTCAAGCTGAAAACTTTATGGGGAAAGAAGGAGTTCGATGATTTTATCAGTCACGATGAATCCTTCCGTTGATATTTCCTATCCCATTCAAGATTTCAAACTGGATGATGTTAATCGTGTGGAAAATGTTCGTAAAACCGCCGGCGGAAAAGGATTAAATGTGGCCAGGGTCATCAAGCAGATCGGGGAAGATGTCTTGGCAACAGGTGTAATTGGCGGAACCATTGGCGATTACATTATTCAGGGATTGACGAAAAGTGATATCGGGAATCACTTTTTTAAAATTAATCAAGAATCAAGAAACTGTATCGCGATCCTCCATGATGGAAAGCAGACAGAAATCCTTGAATCCGGGCCAATCTTATCGGCGGAAGAAGGAGCAGCTTTTTTGGAAAAATATCAGGAACTGCTGTCCGAAGTTTCCCTTGTTACCATTTCGGGAAGCTTGCCATCAGGACTTGAATCAGGATTTTACCGGCAGATGGTTGAAATTGCCTGGGAGAAGGGTATTTCCGTGATTGTTGATACCTCGGGGGAGCCGCTCCGCCAAGTTTTGACTCATGATGTAAAACCCTTTGCTATCAAGCCCAATATCTCTGAGTTATCCCAGCTTCTTGGCATAGAAGTAGAAGAGAGCATAAGCAGTTTAAAGCAATTGCTAACCAATGAGTTATTTCATGGAATTGAATGGATTGTCGTTTCGATGGGTGGGACCGGTGCTTTTGTCAAGAATGGTGGAGATTTTTACAAGGTTACCATTCCTGCTATAAACGTCGTGAACCCTGTTGGCTCCGGTGATGCCACTGTTGCAGGATTAGCGGTTGCCCTGAAACGAAAGCAATCCGTTCCGGACATCCTGAAAACCGCTATGACGACAGGCATGCTCAATGCGATGGAAGCGGAAACCGGTTATATAGATCGTGAGAAGTTCGGTCAATTATTTGAAATGGTAGAAGTTATTAAAATAGATTAATAGAGGTGATTGTCGATGTTAGAATTAACGGAAAATAAAGTGGCAGCTCTCAAGCGTTTGTCGGATGAAAATGGAATTATCGGGGCTTTGGCAATTGATCAACGCGGTTCGTTAAAGAAAATGATTGCAGCAGGAAGTTCAAGCTCTATTGGGGATGAAGGCATCATCCGCTTTAAAGAATTGGTTTCCGAAGAATTGACACCTTATTCAACTGCTATTCTATTAGATCCAGAATATGGACTGCCTGCTGCAAAGGTTCGCAGCAAGGACGCCGGTTTATTGGTTGCTTATGAAAAGACCGGATACGATGCAAAAGCAGCGGGCCGTTTGCCTGATTTATTGCCAGAGTGGTCCGTTAAACGATTGAAGGACGCCGGTGCAGATGCCGTTAAATTTTTACTGTATTATGATGTGGATGAAGACCAGAAGATTAACGAATATAAGCATGTTTATATGGAACGAGTCGGGTCCGAGTGTGTGGCAGAAGACATTCCGTTCTTCCTTGAAATTGTATCTTACGATGCCAAAAATGATGATGTGAAAAGTAAAGAGTATGCAAAAGTGAAGCCACATAAAGTAATTGAAGCAATGAAGGAATTCTCCAAACCAAAGTATCATGTCGATGTATTAAAAGTAGAAGTTCCAGTGGATATGAAATTTGTTGAAGGCTACACGGAAGGCGAAATAGTCTATAGTAAGGAAGAGGCAGCTTCCTTTTTCAAAGAGCAAAGTGAAGCTACTGAGCTGCCGTTTATCTTCTTGAGTGCCGGAGTAAGCGCGAAACTATTCCAAGAAACACTGAAGTTTGCCAAAGAATCTGGCTCTACCTTTAATGGCGTGTTATGTGGCAGGGCAACTTGGAAAGACGGCGTCGCACCTTTTGCTGAAAATGGGGAACAAGCTGGTCGAGACTGGTTAAAAGGTACCGGTATAAGGAATATTGAAGAATTGAATGTCGTGTTGAAAGAGACTGCCAGCTCTTGGTTCGCTAAAGCGAATTGACTAGAGTGCTATTTATGAAAATTGTCCAAATTGGATAGGCTTTTTAAGCGAACAGTGCCGGGTACTGTTCGTTTTTTTATGCAATTCTCTAAAAAACAATATTTCTAAAAATTTGGACAATATCTTTGTTGTGGAAGCGTTTTAATAAAAGTAAGCTAGATTACAGATGGGGCAGGCACGTTTATTTTAGATAACATACGAATTGAACAGGTCAGCAACTGAAGTTTGCCTAAGATTGATAGTCTATATACTATGGAAAAATAGAAAAGATAGGAGAAACCAGCGGATCAATTTAGAGTGAATCTAAGCTGGTTTCACTTTTTTATTTTGAGGCAGCCGGAAGCAGTTGAGTAGGCAAAAATATCCATAGCAAGTGATACATCCCCAACAAATCCCCTAAAGTTGTCTCCAAACTGAAATACAATTGACATCTTATTAAAAAATTCCTTTGATAAAATTGTAACAATTGGGACTTAAATTCTAATTTATATTCGAATCGTATGAGGAATAATTATGCCTCTTTACCATATGAATGACATAGAGTGGTTGCCATTGGAGGGAATTTAAATGACGTTAGATAAGCAATTGAAACAAAAGAAATACTATGAAATGTTCATTAATGAGCATGAAACTATTCATCCGATTCAGGTCCTTGGAGAAGCCTTTCAGGAGGAAGCACAAAAGGATTTGCCTGACCTATCTTACATACGCTTTGCACAAGGGGAAGTGTATTTTCACCATAAAGATTATGAAACGGCGATTTTTAAGTGGGAAAACATTGTCAATGAGCTAGAGCAGTGGGCGAAGAAAAATACGGCAGATGCCTACTATGAGCTTGGAATGTTATCAACGGCGGAAGATCTTTACAGTGCCATAGAAACGGAAGATCTTACTTTAAAAACGGAAGTAGCTTTACAGCTATTTTCACTCTATCTTGAACGCGGAAAGCTGGAGGCGGCTGTTGCGATTATCAAAAGGACCATCAACTCTAACCCTGATTATCCGAATGTGACCGAAATTGCCCGGGCATTCTTCGAAGAGCAGGGGGACTGGAACAATGCCGTTGAGCTGGCGGTGAATGAAGCCAAGCGAACGGAAACGTTAGAATGGTTTGAAATTCTGCATACATATGTAGAAAATAGTGTAACGAAAAACTTTGATCCAAGTTATTTTTCGCACGCCTTAAGCATCTTATTTAATCTGAATAAAAAAAGCTTTGAACAGCTTGTTTCTTCATTGTGGAATAGCTATCAGGATGAAGAATCTTATTTTGTTTGGTTGAGGGAAATCAATCACTTGCTCCTCAATCTTGATTTAAATCGTAATGAAAACTATCAAGAGCTTTCAAAACGCCATAAAGAAACGTATTTCACCTTTATTGATGGCAGGTATTTTATAAATCAGCTTCAGGATATCATTCCAGACTTGCTGACGAATTGGCTTCGTCTGGCTGACAATGCGAACAGTGTATTGGCGTCCGCAGCCGTCCTTTCTTGGAATGAACTTTTTCCAGCGAGCATAAGCCAGTCCATCGCTAGTGAAGCTGAAAAATTAATCAGTATAACCGAGACGGATATGGATGAGCTTGACGAGTGTCTGTCACTCTTTGATTCCATATTGAATTGGGCCGAGGAGCATGACATGGGCGAGAATAACCGTGTCAAGTGGCTTGTCCAGCAGTTGGTTGATTTTGATACCCAGCATATCCTTCTTGCCGGGTTTAAAGGAAGTGGAAAATCTTCCTTTATAAACACGATTCTCGGTGACGAATTACAGGATGGGTCAACATCGTCTGTTGTTCTGTTCAAAGACGCGGAGGAAATGAACATAACTGAAATCACTGACAGGGAGATTAATGATCTAACTGGTTTAGAGGAATTCAAGGAAAAAATGGATCGAAGACGAAATGCGTTGGAATCCATCATAGAATTGAAGCGTCCAATGCCATTTTTTAAAGATAATAAGGTTGCGTTCCTGGATACTCCTGGGCTTACTGGGTCGCTCCATTATGACCGCTATGAAGTGCTGAAGAACCTGCAGGTTGCCGACACAATTCTTTTTGTGGTAGATGCAAATGCTTCGTTTACGGATAAAGAGTGGGCAGCCCTTGGACAAATACAAGAGATTGCCCCGGATATTCCAATTCATTTCTTGATTAGCAAAATGGAGACTATTCCTAATGAACAGGAAGCACATAAAATTTATGATGACATAAAAGCAATGGTCAACTCCTATTTACATGATGCTAAGGTATTTGCATTTTCAACACAATATGAACAAAACCAGCAAATGAAAGAATTAAAAGTGTTTATTCAGTCTATTAAAAATACTAGAAATCTAGCGGATAAACGCCTTGCAAAGCTGTTGTATTTTATTCGGACAACAATCGCCAGTCTTTTGCAAAAACGAATTGATGTTGAAAATCAGTTAATAGAATCAATTCGCTGGAACGAAGAAATGCTGATCAAGCTAACTGGTGCGGTGAACCAACTAAATGATACCGAGATACAAAGAACCAAATCAGCCATAAAATCGTATCGGGCAATTAAGGAATCCATGGAGACAGAAATCTCAGTGGCTGTGCCAAAAATGCTCCGGGAGTGCTCTTCTCTAATCAAGGAAGACAGTGATTTTAGTAAAATTCATCTTATGCTCAATGATGAGATGAATAATAGGCTGCAGGATTATTTGGAGCAAAAGGTAATGCCGAAATATTACAGCTCACTTCAAGATTGGATTGAGCGTTCACATGCCGAGTTTAAGGAGAACCAAGAATTTCTGGTTGAGATGAGAGATGGATTTAATCAGATGTACGGGGAAGAGCGATTGGAGCTTGAGTGTGATTTTAGGGTGCTCGATGACTGGCGCCGAGATACAGATAGGATGACAACTAGGTTGCAGTTGGAAACAGTCAATATCCTGCTGCGCCGAACTCCTTCACAATTTTTATTAAAAAGTGCAGGGAAGCTTTTGGGGGCAATTTCGCAAAACAAAGCCATGCTTTTCAACAAATACCAATCCTTTATAGAAAATGAAGACTATTCTGAAGCAATCGATGCCGTGAATAAGCAGTTTTTCCAGCCGTTTGAGATGTTCGAAAAATCATTGGAGCGCGATGTTACCTTATTTTTCAAGGGTCCAAAGGCCATTTTAAACCGTTCTGTTGAAGAAGCACGTTCAGAGATTCAGAAGAAAAAAGAAATGCAAGATAAGATGAATGAGAATCCAGAAATGTTCCGCGACCCATTAACCTTATTTGACGTGAGACTGCGCCAATTCGAATGGATGACCGTCGCGGGAAAGGGAATGCAAACAATCTATTAATATGATTAAAATGGGGGATGCCATAAGGGCATCTTCCTTTTATTTATTTAAAAGACTGGTATTTTGTTTCCTGTGCGTAATATAGATTACTTATGGAAAATCCATTGCTCATTCGGATTTCCCGTGATAGCCTATTGATAATTGTTTTTTACAAAAGGAGGGAAAACTCGTGATAAAAATAACCGGTTCTCAAACAGAAGCAAAAGTATTTTCCAATTATCCACAGGAGACGGCGCTTGAACAAATACAAGAGCTGTGTAATCAAGCATTCTTAAAGGATACAAAGATTAGTATTATGCCAGACTATCATGCGGGAAAAGGATGTGTCATTGGAACCACCATCCAGCTAAAGGATAAGGTAGTCCCGAACCTCGTAGGGGTTGACGTAGGCTGCGGCGTATTAACAGTTAAGCTGCAGGATAAAAAGGTTGATTTTAATAAGCTGGATCAAGTTATTCGTACCTATGTACCAAGCGGAATGGAGATACATTCTGATGAGACGGCTCAGTTTATTAACACGAGTTTTCCATCTGCGGAGGAATTTAAAGCCCAGCATATTCTAAGCCAGAATAAAAGCCGCTATAGCCTAGGAACTCTTGGCGGCGGCAACCATTTTATCGAAGTTTCAGTCGATACTGATGGCTGCCACTATTTAACCATTCATACTGGCAGCCGTTATGTGGGCGCTAAGATTGCCAACTATTATCAAAAAGTAGCCATTTCCAAGCTCAGGAACCATGATTTAACGGAGATGATTGATAAATTAAAGGCGTCTGGTCGTCAAAAAGAAATTCAAGCTGCCATTCAGAGTTACAAAGAAATCAATCCTGTCATTCCAAATGATTTAGCTTATTTGGAGGGCGAGGATTTTGACCATTATATTCATGACATGAAATTGGCACAGGCGTTTGCGAAGGCAAACCGTGAAGAAATTGCCAGAGCAATTACGGAGAATATGGGCTTAGAGGAGCAAGACCGTTACGATACCGTCCACAACTATATTGATACAGATAACCTGATTTTACGAAAGGGAGCCGTTTCAGCGCAGAAGGGCGAACGTCTCATCATTCCAATCAACATGAGAGATGGGTCGATTTTAGCTGTCGGTAAGGGTAACGAAGATTGGAATTATTCAGCACCGCATGGAGCGGGCCGCGTCCTTAGCCGGACAAAAGCGGTGAAAACGCTGAAATTGGATGATTTCCACAATACGATGAAGGGCATCTGGACGACATCTGTCTCTGAAGAAACATTGGATGAAGCGCCGATGGCTTATAAATCGATGAATGAAATTTTAGAAAAAGTAGAAGAAACAGTTGAAATTGCAAGCATTATTAAACCAGTTTATAACTTCAAAGCCAGCGAAAAATACAGTCCCGCAAGATATAAGAAATAACTAAAGAGCTGCTTCGATTGAAGCAGCTCTTTAATTATTTTTCATGAAGTAATTTCAGAAGCAAATCCGGCATCAATCAATCGGCCATTTTTGAAAAAGCTCTTTTCTTTAATAGGGCTTACAGGCAAAAAAATTACAGCCAATAGAAAAACAAGAAGCGCAGAAAGGCCCCACTTTAAAGCGTTTAACCTGCGCTTCTTATTTTGTTTTTTTTTTCGAGTGTAACTTGCTGCATGGAAAAACCCCTTTGTTAATACCCTTTTGAAAAATCGACAAGATTTTTGGATGGTTTTTTACCAGAAAGATAGTCTTTTAGGTTTGGAATCAAAATATTTTCTACTACCCTCTTGTTGTAATGTTCCGTTGAGCCTGAAGTGTGAGGGGTGATGATTACATTTTCCATTTCCCATAAAGGACTATCAGGACTTAATGGTTCTTTTTCAAATACATCCAGTCCAGCTCCTGCAATGGCACCTTCTTTAAGAGCTTGCACGAGGTCCGTTTCAACGACAATCTCACCGCGGCCGATATTAATGAAAAAGGCTGATGATTTCATTTCATTAAATTGTTTCGCTCCAAGTAACTGACGAGTTTTCTTTGTAAGAGGTAAGGTTACCACCACATAATCGCAGTTTGGCAGAACGAGGTCTAATTGATCTGAACTGTACATTTCATCAACAAATTCCTCTGGCATTCCTGAGTGCCTGACACCAAGTACCTTCATTCCGAATGCTTTGGCAATTTTCGCCGCTTCTTTTCCTATCGCACCTACCCCGATGATTCCAACGGTCTTTTCATGCAGTTCTAAATTCATATTGGCATGATGCCATGTTTTCGTTTGTTGATTTTTTACATATGTATGGATTTTTCGCGTTAATCCAAGCATTAGGGCAAAGATGGTTTCTGAAATCGGAAAGGCGTGCACCCCATTTGCGCTTGTTAACAAAATATTTTTAGCTTCTAATTCCTCTAGAGGCATAGAATTAACGCCTGCACTCCAGGATTGCAGCCACTTTAGTTTTGATCCAGGTGCAAGGCAATCATCTTTTAAACCCTGCTTCCACCCTGCAATGATTTCTGCATCCTTTACATGGCTTTGCCAAACTTCTTTCTCTTTACCAGCAATCAGTTCCCAATCGGGAATAATCTGTTTAATTTGATCAAGCAGGTTTTGTTCAAGATTGTGAGTAACCACTAATTTTCTCATCATGCCATTCCTCCGTTCAAATAGTCATTCTTTCTTTTATGATAACAGCTTTTTATTCCAAAAGGTGTACAATTATTGGTCACTATGCTTGTTAAACTGTCCAGCCGAAATACAGTAGGGAATTGAAAAGGCTTTGCTATTTATTCATTTTTCTTGGCACAGAAATTGCAACTAAAACTATAGCAACTATTATTGGAGGGATTGAATATGCAAATTCAAGATTGCTGTGCAATAGTGACAGGTGGAGCCTCTGGACTGGGTGAAGCAACGGTACGGAATATCGTTGGAAATGGAGGAAAGGCAGTCATTTTTGACCAATCAGAAGAAAATGGCTTTCGCCTTCAAGAAGGACTGGGTGAAGCTGTTTTATTTTTAAAAACAGATGTTACAAAGGAAGAGGATATTCAAAGGGCAGTTAGTAAAGCAGCGGACTTTATGGGGACCGTGAATGCCGTTGTGAACTGTGCGGGTATTGGCATTGCCGAGAAAGTCCTTGGAAGAAATGGGACACACAATCTATCACTATTTTCTAGAGTTATTAATGTAAATTTAATAGGAACGTTTAATGTGATTCGCCTTGCTGCCGAGAAGATGATTACGAATGAGGTAAATGATAAAAATGAAAGAGGCGTAATCATCAATACCGCCTCTGTTGCAGCTTTTGACGGCCAAATCGGGCAGGCAGCGTATAGCGCATCTAAAGGTGGAATTGTCGGGATGACGCTGCCGATCGCGAGGGAGCTTGCCCGATATGGTATACGCGTTATGACCATTGCTCCAGGTCTTTTTCATACTCCGATGTTTGACACACTTCCTCAAGAAGCGCGGGATTCACTTGGAAAAATGGTGCCGTTCCCGCCAAGGCTCGGGTACCCTGCTGAATACGCACAACTGGCTCAAAGCATTATTGAAAACCCAATGCTTAATGGTGAAACAATCCGCCTCGATGGCGCGATAAGAATGCAGCCGAAATAATGATAATTTCCGGGAAGGCCCTTGGGTCTTCTTTTTTTGTTGGCTGTGTTAAAGGGATTATTTATATTTTAACACTGTTGATTGGAACGGAAGGCGCGAAGACTCCTGCGGGAGTACGGGGCAGGGGAGACCCCGGAGGCGCCAAAGCGCCGAGGAGGCTCCCCGCAACGCCCGCGGAAAGCGAAGCGCCTGGAGTGTAAATCAACAACTAAGTTTAACAGAGCCTTATAATAATAGTTAAAAAATTCTAATAAGTATGTATTTTTGTTACAATATAAGTATCTGAAAAAGTGAGGAGTGAAAAAATGCTCCAATTTAAAGAAATCATTACCCCAGTTGATTGTTTTGTTACGGAAAATACAACCCTAATAGAAGCCATCGGACTCATTGAAAAAAAGAAATGGAACCTGCTTCCTGTAACAGACCCCTCCAGAAGATTAGTGGGAATTTTTACTCGGAGCAGCCTTTATCAAATGGTCGTAGAAGAATGTCCCCTATCCACTCCTATTCAAAATTACATAAAAAAGCAGGTTGAAACTGTTTCGGTCGATACTCCTTATGCAAAGATTGAAGAAATGGTTAAAAACAGCAAGGTCGGAACCGGTATTGTCGTGGATGAAATGAATCGCGTTGCCGGTATTCTGACAAAAACAGATATGGTCATGTCCCTGCTTCAAACCTCACAAGAATTACAAACGATAAAAAACTTAAAAAGAACATTAGAAACAGCATTCAAACACGCATTTGACGGATTTGTGATGACGGATGAAAAGAAACACATTCAAATGGTCAGCCCTCCGCTGCTGGAATTATTCAATCTTTCGTTAGAGCAGGTACTGCACCAGCCAGTATCGAAAGCGCTGCCACAGCTTCAATTAGACCATGTCTATGAATCGGAAACGGCTGAAGTAGGCGGCTTTTTAGAAGTGAGCGGCATTAAGTATATCGTCCACCGTATTCCGATTATTGAAGATGGAAATGTCATCGGAGTAATTGGCCAGGTGGTATTTCGGCAATTAAATGAGGTAAGTGAGCTATTCAAAAAGCTGCAGAAGGCGGAAAATAAAGCAAATTTTTATCATCAGGAATACCAGAAATCAGAATCGGCTAAGTTTACCTGGGACCATCTTTTGACTATAGACCCCTATATGGAAAAACTGAAAAAAAGCGGAGCTAAAGCGGCAAAAGGGCGGTCAACGGTGCTTATCCGCGGGGAAAGCGGAACAGGGAAAGAGCTGTTTGCGCACGCTATTCACAACAGCAGCGCCAGAAGTACCGGCAAGTTCGTCATCGTCAATTGTGCAGCCATACCGGAGGATTTACTAGAATCAGAGTTTTTTGGTTATGAAGAAGGTGCCTTTACCGGTGCCAAACTAAAAGGGAAAATCGGCAAATTTGATTTAGCTAACGGTGGAACACTTTTTCTCGATGAAATTGGTGACATGTCTCTATCCTTGCAGGCAAAATTGCTGCGCGTCCTCCAAGAGAGGGAATTCTACAGGGTAGGAGGGACTGCAAGAATTCAAGTGGACGTTAGAATTATTGCAGCCACTAATCGAAATCTAGAAGAAATGGTCAAAGTGGGCCTTTTTAGGGAGGATTTATACTACCGCCTAAATGTCATTTCCTTAAATGTCCCGCCGCTTCGGGATCGTCTTTATGATACGGATTTCTTAATAGGCAAGATTATGATTGATTTTAACCAAATATTAGGAACAAGTATTACCGGTATCGAGGACCACGCTAGAGCTGCACTGCTTGGTTACGATTGGCCCGGAAATGTCCGGGAATTACGAAATGTAATAGAGCGGGCGATGACCTTTGCGGAAAGTGGAAAAATCAAACACGAGGATCTTCCAGAGTATTTAATAAAGCAGGTTGGTATACCTGAATCTGCTATAAAGGTTTCAATGGTTGAAAATGCGGAACTAGAAGCGATTAAAAAGGCACTGGTCCAAGTACAAGGAAATAAAGTCCAGGCTGCAAGATTACTAGGAATCAGCAGGTCAGGTTTGTATGAAAAAATTAAAAAGTATCAACTGACGATTTAAAAGAATGTCCAATTAATGGACACTCATTTGTTCCTTATGTATAGAAGAACAACATTCAAAGAACCATGTGGGGCAATATATCTATTTTTCTGAATAATGGCATAATAATTGCATATTTAAGGATGGAGTACATTTTTTCTAGGGGGTCCTAATATGAAGATTGGCAGCCTATTATCTCAAAGTGCCCGCAAGTTTCCAGAATTATTGGCGATAGAATGTGAGGGAAGAAGCTATACATATCGCCAATTTAATGAGGAAGTGAACAGGTTTGCTCATGGCTTGATTTCCTTAGGATTTAAAAAGGGCGAAAAGCTTGCCTTGATGATGAAAAATTCGGATCACTTTGTGTTCACCTTTTTTGCCGCTGCAAAAATTGGCGCAGTGGCCGTCCCAGTTAACTTCCGGTTAACCGCTTCAGAGGTCCAATACATTTTAGGGCAATCAGACACATCCTTTGTTGTGTGTGACAAGGAGTTTGAAAAAACCATTTCTGAAGCAAAACAAGGTACGGCTGTCCGCTCGGTTATCGTGGTGGGTGAACCGGAAACAGAAGGTTTTTATTCCTTTGAAAAAGTGTTATCCGAAAACCTAAACGAGCCAGAAATAGAGATTTTCGAAAAGGATGATGTAGAAATTTTGTACACCTCAGGGACAACTGGCCGCCCTAAGGGGGCCCTTTTTGATCATAGCCAAATTTTTAAAGTCGGAATCTCTGTGACCATCAATATGGGTCTAAGGCAGCATGAAAGGATTCTCCATTTAGCACCACTATTCCATTCAGCCCAGTTAAATCTTTTCCTTATTTCAGGTGTTGCACTAGGCGCGACACACATTATCCATCGAGATTTTCATCCAGTCAAAACACTACAAGCAATTCAAGAACATAAAATTACCCATTTATTTGCGGTCCCTGCGATGTTTACCTTTCTTCTTCAAGTACCGAATGCAGCCGAATACGATTTATCATCCATTAAGAGATGCGGGTATGGTGCTGCCCCAATGGCCCCGGAACTCGTCAAAAAAAGTATGGGACTTTTTAAAACCGACCAATTTTACAATTTGTGCGGGTTAACGGAGGGAGGCCCAGGCGGAATTCTTCTTGATCCTGAGGGTCATAAGAAGCATCTAGGGAAGGGTGGAAAACCAATTTTCATGACCGAAACAAGAGTTGTCAATGAGGAAGGCAAAGATGTGCTTCCAGGGGTAGTAGGTGAATTTATTCTTCGAAGCCCAATGGTCATGAAGGAATATTATAAAAAGCCGGAAGAAACGAAGAATACCTTTAAGGATGGCTGGCTTTATACCGGGGATTTAGCAACGATTGATGAGGAAGGCTATATTACGCTAGTTGACCGGAAAAAAGATATGATTATTTCCGGCGGGGAAAATGTTTATTCAGTCGAGGTAGAAAGTGTACTTTATGAGCATCCAGATGTTCTCGAAGCGGCAATTATCGGACTTCCAGATGAAGTCTGGGGGGAAGCTGTTTGCGCTGTCATTGTACCCAAAGTAGGGGCAGTGATTAATGAGCAGGAATTACGAAGCTTCTGCCGTCAAAAGCTTGCCGGATATAAGGTCCCTAGGAGGATTTTTATAGAAAAGCAGCTGCCGCGGAATGCATCTGGGAAAATATTAAAATATCAGCTGCGTCAAAAAATGAATCAAATTAACGTTTAAATCGGAAGCGTTTTCATATTAAGAAAGGGGTTTTTCAAATGAAACATCCATACTTAAACGAGGATCATGAAATTTTCCGGGCGTCATTGAGAAAGTTTTTAGAGCGTGAAGCATATCCCTTTTATGACCAGTGGGAGGAGGACAGGATGATTCCCCGCTCTTTTTGGAGGAAGATGGGGGAGCAGGGTTTTCTTTGCCCTGATATTGATGAGAAGTATGGAGGCAGTGAGGTCGACTGGGGGTTCTCCGTTGTCATTAATGAGGAATTAGAGAAGGTCGGCACGGGTTTGATCGGGATAGGTCTGCATAATGATATTGTTGTTCCCTATATTACCTCCTACGGAACGGAAGAGCAAAAACAGCGCTGGCTTCCGAAATGTGTCACTGGCGATATCATAACCGCGATTGCGATGACTGAGCCGGGGACGGGATCTGACCTGGCCAACATTAAAACGACGGCTAAACTAGAAGGGGACCACTATATTGTCAATGGACAAAAAACGTTTATCACTAGTGGAATCCAATCGGATCTAATCGTTGTTGCTGTGAAGACTGACCTCCATGCTGTTCCGAGGCATAAAGGGGTTTCTCTGCTTGTCATTGAACGGGATTCACCAGGATTTTCAAGAGGCAGAAAGCTGAACAAAGTCGGTCTGCACTCCCAGGATACAGCAGAATTGATTTTTGAGGATTGCAAAGTACCGAAGGAGAATTTACTAGGAGAAGAGGGCAAGGGCTTTCTTTATTTAATGGAAAAACTCCAACAGGAACGCCTGCTCACCGCAATTGGGGCGCAAACGGCAGCAGAAGTCATGCTAAAAATGACCATTGATTATGTAAAAAGTCGAGAAGCGTTTGGAAAACCGATTAGCAAGTTCCAAAATACGCAGTTTAAAATTGTTGAAATGGCTGCAGACAATCAAATGGGGCGTTCCTTTTTAGATCAGTTAATTGCTGAGCATATCGAGGGGCAAAACATCGTGACCAAAGTGTCGATGGCGAAATGGAAGCTGACGGAAAACGCCAAGAAAGTGGCGACTGAATGCATGCAGCTCCACGGCGGCTATGGGTATATGGAAGAATACGAGATTGCGAGACGATTCCGTGATATTCAGGTCGCTAGCATTTACGCTGGCACAAATGAAATTATGAAAACAATCGTTGCGAAAAATTTAGGATTATAGAAAGCGGGGAAAATGATCATGCGTGAAGTAGTGATTGTAGAAGGTGTACGTACACCGGTAGGAAGAAGAAATGGCGTTTTAAAAGATATCCGTCCTGACGATTTAGCGGGGTTAACTTTAAAGGAATTAGTGAACCGTGCCGGAATAGATCCAGCCATTATTGATGATGTTATTTTAGGGTGTGTTACTCAATCCGGTGAACAAGCCGGTGATATTGCCAGGGTTGCTGCTTTAATTGCCGGCTTTCCAATTGAGGTGCCAGGCACCACGATTGACCGCCAATGCGGTTCCAGCCAGCAGGCTGTCCATTTTGCAGCACAGGCTATTTTAGCAGGCGATATGGATGTAGTGGTTGCAGGCGGTGTAGAGAGCATGTCTCGTGTTCCAATGGGTTCAAACTACAAAGGTGCCGAAGAGCCTTTTAGCCCTAATTTAAGGTCGAAGTACGAAATGATCCATCAAGGGCTGTCTGCTGAGAGAATCGCCGAAAACTACGGTTTTACTCGTGAGGAGCTTGATCAATTTTCACTAGAAAGCCATCAAAAAGCATTAAAGGCTCAAGAGGAAGGGTATTTTGCTAGAGAAATTTTTCCTTTAGAAGTGACGCTTCCGGATGGAACGACGGCAGTCATCAAGGAGGATTCGGGTCCGCGAAAAGGGACTTCACTTGAAGCATTGGCAGGCCTCAGAACATCGTTCATAGAAGACGGTGTGATTCATGCCGGAAATTCCAGCCAAATTAGCGACGGCGCTGCTGCGGTATTGCTTATGTCCCGTGAAAAAGCAGATGAACTCGGTCTTAAACCGCGTTTTCGTGTTCATACCAGAGTGGTGGTTGGATCTGATCCAACGTTAATGCTGACAGGACCGATTCCGGCTACCAAAAAAGCGCTCGAAAAGGCAGGCTTATCTATTGACGATATTGATGTATTTGAAGTGAATGAAGCATTCGCTCCGGTTCCGCTGGCTTGGCTGAAGGACACAGGGGCAGATCCAGCTAAGCTTAATCCTAATGGAGGTGCTATTGCCCTTGGTCACCCTCTAGGCGGCAGCGGCGCGCGCCTAATGGTGACGATGATGCATGAGCTTGAGCGTTCGGGCGGCCGTTACGGATTACAAACAATGTGCGAAGGCCATGGAATGGCAAATGCGACGATCATTGAACGCTTAGATTAATCCGTGAATTGGGATTCACAAATAAGATCGGGTTTTCCGCAAATAAACCATTTAGATTCGCAAATAAAATAGGAAAATTCGCAAATAAAAGGGCTTAATTCGCAAATAACCCCATTTATAGCAAAAAAAGTCCGTAAAAGGCAATCGGTTTTGCCGATTGCCTAAAAAATTACTGGTGGAGGCGATTGAATGAGCATTACGATTGGAAAAGTCTTCGATTTAACGGTGAAAAAGTTCCCAAACAAGGAAGCCATTTATGATGTCAGAAAAAATGTCAGGTACACCTATAAGGAATGGAACGAACAAGTAAATCGTCTTGCAAACGCCCTTCTCAAAGAAGGAGTAAAAAAAGGCGACCGTGTCTCCACGTTCATGTTTAATACGGAAGAATTAGGAACTGCCTTTTTTGCCTGCTCCAAAATAGGAGCCGTTTTTAACCCGATCAATTTCCGCTTAATGCCTGAAGAAGTAGCTTATATCCTTTCAGATGCCGCTCCCAAGGTAGTCCTTTTTGAGAAAGCTTTAGAGCCTATTATTGCGGCAATAGAAAAGCGTTATGAAAAAATGTCCTTCTGGTTTATTGATAACGATGCCCCGACTTATGCGGCCAGCTACCAAGATAAACTAGCTGCTTCAACAGCAGAGGACGTTCAAATTGAAGTAAATGAGAACGATTTGTATGCTTTTATTTATACGAGCGGGACAACGGGCAGGCCAAAAGGTGTCATGCATAGCCACCGCAATATGCTTGAACAAAGCATCCTTTGCATAGCATCCTGCAAACTTGAAGCGAATGATGTAGGTCTAGTGACAGCTCCAATGTTTCATTGTGCGGAACTTCATTGCAACTTTCTTCCAAGAGTACATGTAGGTGCAAGAAATGTCATTTTGCACCAATTTAATCCACCAAAAATTCTTCAATTAATGGAACAAGAAAAAATAACAAAGCTATTTGCGGCCCCTACGATGTGGAATATGCTGCTTCAAGAGGATTTAAGTCAGTACAACCTATCAAGTTTGAAGCTCGGCTTATATGGTGCGGCCCCAATGGCGCCATCACTCGTACATGCCCTTCATGACCGTTTAGGAATTGCATTAGTTCAAGCGTATGGGATGACGGAGATGGGCCCGGCGATTACTTTCCTGTCGGAGACTGATCAGCTGAGAAAAGCAGGATCTGCAGGCCAGGCTGCAATCAGCCATGATATTCGGATTGTCAGGACAAGAGAGGACGGGCCATCCGACCCGGACGATGTTGTTCCAGCTGGTGAAACAGGGGAAATCATAGTTCAAGGTCCTAGTATGATGCTCGGTTATTACAATCGTGAAGAAGCATCAGAAAAAGCGTTGTATAAGGGCTGGTATCATTCAGGAGATATTGGGTACCTCGATGAAGAAGGCTACCTTTATGTTAATGACCGTGTTGATGATATGATTATCAGCGGCGGTGAAAACATTTACCCGCGTGAAGTTGAGGATGTATTGCATGCCCATCCTGGCGTTCTGGATGTTGCCATTGTCGGGCAGCCTGATGACAGGTGGGGGGAAACCGTGACAGCTTTTGTTGTAAAAAAGGACCAGAATGTGACTCAACAGGAGCTGGATGAATTCTGTAAAACTAGTGATAAACTGGCAAACTACAAGCGCCCTCGGAAATATATTTTCATTGAAGTTTTGCCGCGCAATGCCAGCGGTAAAATCCAAAAATTTGTACTGCGTAAACAGCTGGAGGAGCTTTTCGCACCAGGGTCACCGAATTCGTAGGAAAGGATTTTGAGAATGCTGGAAGGAATTAGAGTCATAGATTTTACCAATTATCTGCCTGGTCCCTTCGCCACATTACGGTTAGCTGACTTGGGCGCGGAAATTATCAAGGTGGAGCCCCCGGGAGGTGACCCAGCCCGCCAAACTGGAATGTCTCAAAATAGAGACGGGATTGTTTTTCAAGCCAATAACCGGCAAAAGAAAAGCATCACCTTAAACTTGAAGGAGAAAGACGGGCTGGAAACAGCTTTAAAACTAATTTCCAATGCCGATGTCGTCATCGAAAGCTTTAGACCGGGGGTAATGGGAAAACTCGGACTGGGTTTTGAAGATGTACACAAGGTGAAGCCCGATATCGTTTACTGTTCAATTTCCGGGTATGGACAAAAGGGGCTATTAAGCGGGCTTGGAAACCACGATATCAATTATATGGCGTTAAGCGGTGTGCTTGCTCAGTTGAAAGATAAACAAGGAAAGCCGGTCCACCCTTCTATCACCTTTGCAGATTACTTAGGCGGGTATGCGGCAAATGAACGGATTTTAGCAGGACTTGTTTCCAGGTTTTTGACTGGGAAGGGAAGCTATCATTCTATTTCCATCACCGATCAATTGGTTTCTTTACTTGGGAATCATGTCATGGTCGAAAAAGAAATGGGTGAGGGAACCGGCATACCTGTTTTGAATGGCAGTATTATTGCATACGCTTTATATGAAACGTTGGACGGCCGGTTTATGAGCATGGGGGCACTGGAGCCGAAGTTTTGGGAGAACTTTTGCATGGTGCACGGGCGGAAAGATTGGATTAGAGCCCATTTTTCAAAAACAGATGAGTCCAACCCAATTTATCAAGAAGTTAAAGCTATTTTTAAAAGTAAGCCTTTTTTCGAGTGGATTGAATTTGCCCAAAAGGTTGATTGCTGTATGGCGCCTGTATTGGAAATCGGGGAGCTGGCCGAAAACCCTTACTTTAAAGAGAAGGAACTTATTTTCACTTCCTCATGGGGTGACTGCCAAGTAAAAATGCATAGTGATCTTGCTCAAGAACATGTGGCAGGTCCGCCTAAAATTGGTGAGCACAAAAATGAGATTTTAAATAGTATATTAATATAGGTGGAGAATAGGCCTGCGAGAAAAATAAACTCGTCGGCCTATTTAGTTTTGATAGTTTTAATGGAGGTTCAGAGTGCCTGCGAAGGTGAAAAAAGAAGACCCGCGGTCACTGTGAAAGGTTCAGAGTGCCCATCAAGGTGAAATAGGAAGACCCACGGTCACTGTGAGACCTACCAGTCTAGAACCTAGACCAAAACTTACTACTAATTTTTCAAATTTTATTAAGCCGCGTTATAATAGAGTTATAAACATTTGAAAGGAGTCACAATCTTGATTGCCAAAACACTCCCCTTACTACAATCTCATTTCGGCTACAACTCTTTTCGCAAAGGCCAAGAACAGGCAATCCAATCGGTGCTGGATGGCAATAATACCATTTGCGTCATGCCGACGGGCGGCGGAAAGTCAATTTGCTATCAAATTCCTGCACTTGCTCTTCAAGGCACCACGATTGTTATATCCCCATTGATTTCCTTAATGAAGGATCAGGTCGATGCTCTCAATCAAGTCGGAATTCCAGCCACATTTATTAATAGCTCCCTTAGCTTCAATGAAGCCTATGAACGGATGCGCAATGCACAGCTTGGGAAATACAAATTACTTTACGTAGCACCAGAGCGGTTAGAGTCACGAGAATTTATCGAAGATCTTTTAAATATGGAAATCCCATTAGTAGCTGTCGATGAAGCCCACTGTATTTCTCAATGGGGGCACGATTTCCGTCCCAGCTACCGCCACATTCAGCAAATGGTTCGAACCCTGCCACAAAAGCCCATTGTTATGGCGCTTACAGCAACAGCAACCCCAAGGGTACGGGAGGATATTTGCCGCCTGCTGGATATCGATGAGGAAAATACCGTTATTACTGGATTTGAACGAGAAAACCTGTCTTTTTCAGTAATTAAAGGACAAGACCGGCTAAAATTCCTTTTTGATTTTCTTAAAAAGAACGAAACAGAAGCGGGAATCATTTACGCTGCGACAAGGAAAAATGTTGACCAGCTTTATGAACGACTGCGGAAAGAAAATATAAATGTTGCCAGGTACCATGCCGGGATGGGGGATGCAGAACGGGCACGTGAACAGGATCGTTTTTTAGAAGACAAAGCATCCGTCATGGTTGCAACATCAGCCTTTGGGATGGGGATTGATAAAAGTAATATTCGCTACGTTCTCCACTTTCAGATGCCGAAAAACATGGAAAGCTACTACCAAGAAGCAGGGCGTGCTGGCCGTGACGGACTCCCAAGTGAATGTACCCTATTATATTCTCCGCAGGATGTGCAAATTCAGCGCTTCTTAATCGACCAATCCATTGACCGAGGACGAATTCAGGCAGAGCTGGAAAAACTGCAGCAGATGGTAGATTACTGTCATACGGAGAACTGTCTGCAGGAATTTATTTTAAAATATTTCGGTGAAACAGAAACAGAGCCGTGCGAAAGATGTGGAAACTGTACGGATTCACGGACCCGTATTGATGTAACCAAAGAAGCACAAATGGTAATGTCCTGCATCATTCGGATGGGCCAGCGTTTTGGAAAAACACTTATTGCCCAAGTATTGACAGGTTCAAAGAATAAAAAAGTAACAGAGCTTGGATTTGAAAGACTTCCAACCTATGGAATTATGAAGGACAAGGGAGCAAAGGAGGTCAGTGATTTTATTGAATTCCTCATTTCACAGGAGTTAATTGCCATTGAGCAGGGTCAATTTCCTACCCTCTATGTTTCCTCAAAAGGTAAGGATGTCTTGCTGGGGAGAATTCAGGTATACCGTCGTGAGACTGTCCAAGTGAAACAAGTTTCAAAGAGCGATCCATTATTTGAAGCATTGAGAGAAGTAAGGAGACAAATTGCTGAGACTGAAAAAGTACCGCCATTTGTCATTTTTTCTGATGCTGCAATAAAGGATATGTGCGCCAAGCAGCCGAAAACGAACGAAGAGTTTTTACAGGTGAGCGGTGTGGGTGAACATAAATTGCAAAAATATGGACTTGAATTTATACAAGCCATCCGAAATTTTTTACAAGATCATACGGATTATCAAAATGAAATTCAAGCTGACGTGAAAGCACCGAAAAAAACAGCCAAAAAAGCGGTTGGGGATTCCCATTTGGATACATTGACTTTAAACCAAAATCACCTATCGATAGAGGAAATTGCGGAAAAGCGGGAGCTTGCAATCAGCACAGTGGAAAGCCATTTACTTCAATGTGCCCAGCAAGGGTTAGATGTCGACTTTTCTAAGCATGTTCCAAGTGAATATATTCCCCTATTAGAAAAGGCCGTCGCAGAAGTGGGCCGGGATCGATTAAAGCCAATCAAGGAGATTCTTCCGGAAGAAATAAGCTATTTCATGATAAAAGTGTATGTATATTTTTTAAGTAAGAATAAATAGGTTAGATGGCCGACAAAATCTCTTTTGTCGGCTATTTCCCATCTTCATGCTTCTTATAGAAAAATAGGCAGAATATGTTAATATTAAGCTACCAATATATGAGAAGGTGATGAGCATCGAAACGAACCAAGACGTGGTACTTTGTTTGAAGGACTTGAAAAAGGATTATGGGACAAAAAATGTTCTAAAAGGCATTAATCTAACGGTACAGCGTGGGCAAATTATCGGATATATTGGGCCAAATGGGGCCGGGAAAAGTACAACAATCAAGATATTGCTCGGGCTTGAAAGTGAGTATGGCGGCAGGGTTGAGATTTTTGGCGAGGAAATCAACGGGAACGATATCAACTACAAAAGAAAAATCGGCTATGTGCCTGAGATAGCGGAACTCTATGATAATCTTACTGCAAATGAGTATTTAACTTTTGTGGGTGAATTATACGGTATGGACCTACAAGCGGCTGATGAAAAAGCCCGGAGCTTGATGAAGGTCTTTGGATTGGAAGCAGTATATCACTCACGAATCTCGTCCTACTCAAAGGGAATGCGGCAAAAGGTATTGATCATTTCGAGCTTATTGCATAATCCTGACCTGTTATTTTTGGATGAGCCCTTAAGCGGTCTCGATGCCAATAGTGTCATGGTTTTTAAAGAAATTCTGGCTGTTCTTGCCTCCCAGGGAAAAACCATTTTCTATTCATCCCATATCATGGATGTTGTAGAGAAAATCAGCAACCGCATTATTCTCATTAACGATGGAAAAATTGTAGCTGACGGCAGCTTTAATGAGTTGAAGGAGCAAAATAAGGAAGGGACACTGGAGCAGATCTTTAATCAGCTGACAGGTTTTAATGAATATAAGGCTTTGGCTGAGGAATTTGTTTCCATCGTTCAAAGGATATAAAGATGAAAAACTTTCGAACGCTGAGATTCCTAGATTTATTTCGCGGTCTATTTGAAAGCTTTGGCATCAATTACACTGTCATGAGAAGAATCTTAGCTGTCAAACTAACAATGGATGGAAGAAGGACTCCGACCATCTTTAACCAACAGACAAAGAAGAAGAAGAAACCAGAAGAAAACGGGTTCATGAAATCATTAGGGATCTACGTGTTATTAAGCCTCATGCTCATCCCGTTTACGATGCTTGGAAGCAACTTTCTGTATCAAATGAGCATCTTTTACGGAATTGTCATGTTTCTTGTCATGACGTCGATGATTTCTGATTTTTCGAATGTACTCCTTGATGTCAGGGACAAGGCAATTCTGTTAACAAAACCAGTCAATAAAAAGACATTAAATGTTGCGAAAACTATTCATGTTTGTATTTATTTAATCTTTCTTACGACTGCACTTACTGCTATTCCCTTATTAATTGGGACATATAGACATGGGATATTATTTCTGCTCCTAGGGGTTATCGGTCTTGTTTTAGTAAATCTATTTATTGTTGTCGTAACGGCAATTATTTACTATTTCATTTTGCGATTCTTTGATGGCGAAAAACTGAAGGATATTATTAACTACGTGCAAATTGGCCTATCCGTTTCGATTGCCGTTGGATACCAGGTATTGGCAAGGTCCTTCAGTGTAGTTGATATGAACATTACCTTTACGCCAAGCTGGTGGCAATTCCTAATTCCTCCAATTTGGTTTGGGGCACCTTTTGAATTATTCCTAAAGCACCACTCAGACTTCTATATTATTTCGTTCTCAATGCTGGCTTTGTTTATTCCTATTATTGCCATCATCATCTATAGTCGTTTAATGCCTTCCTTTGAAAGGAACTTGCAGAAGCTTACTCATAATAGCGGTGGTGGAAGCAGGAAGAAGCATTGGTGGATAAATGGCCTTGTCAATGTGATTTGCCGAAGCAAGGAGGAAAAAGTCTTTTTTCGTTTTGCCGATAACATGATGCGAAACGAAAGAGAATTTCGCTTAAAGGTTTATCCGGCGTTAGGAATGTCTTTGATTGTTCCGTTTATCTTTATGTTTAATGAAATACAATTGAATTCATACGCTCATCTAGTTACAAGTAAATGGTATTTGTCGGTATACTTTTCTTGTTTAATGATTCCTAATGCTGTCGCTATGCTAAAGTACTCAGGAAAATACAAAGGGGCATGGATATATCAATCGGCTCCACTCCAAAGTTTGGCACCGTTATATAGTGCTGTTTTAAAGGTGTTTATTGCCAACCTCTTCTTGCCTATTTATCTTATCTTAAGTGCGGTCTTTATTGGAATATTCGGTTTGAAGATCATAGACGATTTATTGGTCGTACTGGTGACAGCTACTTTATTCACGGTCATTTGTTCAAACTATCTAAAAGGTACACTGCCATTTTCTGAATCATTTGAGGATGCCCTGCAAAGCGGGGGATTGAAAGTAATTCTTGCATTGCTTTGCCTGGCAGTATTTGCTGGAATTCATTTTGCTATTACTTTTATTCCATTTGGTGTGCCAATTTATCTCTTCATCCTTATTATGATTACTTTCTTTTCTTGGAAACAAGCTTATAGGACGGTGTGGAATTTTTAAGTGCTGATGGCTGTTATTAGGGGAGTACCTTGATGACAGCCATTTTTATGATAACATTAAAATTTATTGTTATTTTTAGAATATTCATAATCCTTGTCGATGCAAATCTGATATTGTAGATATTTCCCTGGGAATTTGTCGATTGAAAGAAAAAACTAGAAAAATAGCATTGCTCAATTGAATAATCGGATTTTCGTATTCATATGCTTTTGTAACAGTTAGAAATAGCAATTGCATTCCCAAATCAGCTATAATGAAATGGTTTTGTAAAGACTGATTGTTAAGGAGTTTATTATGTTAAATATGAAAAAAATTACCCCGTTCTATGATCCTTGGGAAGCATATTTAGATATTGAGGAATATGGAAAACCGCAGCTTACAAATATTGAATTCACCACGACAACTCTTTGTAATATGCGCTGTGAACATTGTGCTGTCGGATATACGCTGCAGACAAAGGACCCCGATGCCTTACCTATAGAGCTTATCTTAAAAAGGTTAGATGAAATTCCAACCCTTCGCTCTTTAAGCATTACTGGCGGGGAACCGATGCTGTCATTATCCTCCGTGAAAAATTATGTTGCACCGATTTTAAAATATGCTCACGAACGTGGGGTACGGACTCAGATAAATTCAAATTTAACCCTCGATTTAGCACGATACGAATTAATCATCCCCTATTTAGATGTCTTACATATCTCCCATAACTGGGGCACGGTGGATGATTTTGTTGAAGGCGGCTTCGCGAGAATGGAAAAGCAGCCTGATTACAAACAGCGGGAAAAATATTTTATGAGAATGATAGAAAATAGCCGCGAGCTTGTGAAAGCGGGAGTGATGGTGTCTGCAGAAACCATGTTAAATAAACGGACATTGCCACATTTGGAAAAAATCCACCGCCAAATCGTTGGGGAAATGCTTTGTCAGCGCCATGAAGTGCATCCAATGTACCCAAGTGATTTCGCCAGCAATCTTGAAACACTTACCCTCGATGAGATCAGAGATGCGATTCATCACTTGCTCGATATAAGAAATGAAGAGATTTGGATGCTGTTTGGTACACTGCCGTTCTATGCCTGCAGCAGTAAACAGGAGGATGTAAATCTATTAAAACGTTTATATGAGAGTAAAAATGTGACAGTTAGAAATGATCCAGATGGCCGCTCACGCTTGAATGTTAATATTTTTAACGGTGATATCATAGTAACGGATTTTGGCGATACTCCAGCATTAGGAAATATTCAAAAGACTAAATTGCTAGATGCATATCACACTTGGCAAGCCTCTAATATTGCCAAGGAATTAAGCTGTCATTGCCCAGCCGTTTCATGCCTCGGCCCTAATATCCTGGTCAAAAATAGTTACTATCAGGAAACGGATTTTACAAAGCTGAAAAGCAATTTAGAAATATAGCAGGAATTTCCTGCTTATTTATTTTAAGTAAAAAAAATTTCCCTTATACTAGATATGTAGATATCGATGAAGGGAGTATTCACATGAGATTTCTAGTTGTTGGGGCAGGTGCGGTTGGCGGTTATTTTGGCGGACGGTTACAAGAAAAGGGTGAAGATGTTACCTTTTTAGTTCGTGAAAGCAGAAAAAAGCAGTTAACAGAAACAGGGCTTGTCATTGAAAGTATCCATGGAAACGTGACACTAAACCCGAAAACCATTATTGCTGGAGAGGAAGCAGGTTCTTTCGATGTCATTTTACTTTCAACTAAAGCCTATCACCTAGAAGAGGCTATGGAGAGCATAACACAGTATGTTGGCGAAGAAACAATCATTCTTCCTTTATTAAACGGTATTTTACATATTGATAAATTGGTTGATATGTTCGGGGAAGAGCGCGTTATTGGTGGTCTTTGCTTTATAGAAACCACACTTGATAAAAATGGCAGGGTCATTCAAACAAGTGAAAAACACGATTTAGTATTTGGAGAACGCACAGGGGAACGGTCTGACCGAGTATTAAAAATGGAAGACTCCTTTAGTGGTTCGAACATTGCCTATCGCTTAAGTGAAAACATCAATAAGGATTTGTGGAATAAGTATTTATTTATCTCGACGATGTCTGGTATTACGACTTTAATGAGAGCACCAATTGGGCCTATTTTAGAACAGGCAAGCGGACGGGCAACAATTACTCAGTTATTAAAAGAGATTGTTTCTGTAATCAACAGTATTGGGGCACCACTTCCAAAAGCAATTGATATACAAATAAAGAATCAAATCGATGGCCTAGGCTATTCGATGAAATCCTCGATGCAAAGGGATATGGAAAAATCATTGCCTGTTGAAGCCGACCATTTGCATGGCTATTTACTGGAGATAGCACGGAAGGAAGAGATTTCAGTCCCAGTGTTAGAATCCGTATATGCTAATTTAAAAGTTTATGAACAACAGCTGAAATAAAGAAAAGTCCCATTTTGTGGGACTTTTCTTTTGAAGTTTTTAAGCGGTGTGCTTGATGAGCTTTGGATTACGCTGCATAGATACGAGCAAGATAACGCCGCTGATAATTAATAAAGTACTAGTGCTGATAAAAACTGCGGAAAATCCAAAGTAACCAGATAGGAAGCCGCCCAGCATTGGACCGATTATATTGCCGAGAAATCGTAAACTATTGTTATAGCCAAGAACCTCACCTTGCATCGCAATCGGAGCTTCCTGGCGGATGTAAGCAATTCGAACCGGAATAATTCCGCCAATCGTGACGCCGAGGGCGAACCGGATAATAACAAGCTGCCAAAGACTCGTAACCGCTGCTCCTGGCAGGTAAACAATTCCTGCTAAGAATAAGAGTATGACAAGAATTTTGATATAACCGTATTTGTCAGCAATCTTTCCCCATTTTCGAGACATCATTAGATTCCCAAGTCCAGCTGCAGAAAAAGCAATTCCTGAATAAAAGGCGACATTTGTTTTTCCGTGCAAATCACTAACAAATAAAGACAATATCGGCTGAATGCTAAAATGGGCAATTTGTACTAAAGCAGAGATAAGAAGAACTGTTAATAAAACCGGATTACGTAAAATATGCTTAAAGACTTCCTTGCTTGAATAATGGGTTTTTGCTCCCTGTTTGATTTCAACACGAAATTCTTTTGCAGCAATAACCAGGATAGCCGAAATGAAAATGGATATGGATGTCCACTTAAATGTCGTGGCATAGCCAAGCGAATCTGCTAATAATCCGCCGAGCATCGGTCCAAGTAAAGAACCGGTAATACTGCCTGTTTGCAATGTGCCAAGGACACGTCCGGCAATCTGTTTCGGCGTTTGTGTAGAAATAAATGCCTGGGACATCGGGATAAAGCCTGAAAAGAAACCCATGAAAAAGCGCAGCAGCAATAAATGCCAAACGGAGTGGACGAAGCTGATTAGGAAAATGGAAGCCGCCATTCCAATTCCTGAAATGATAAGTATTTTCTTCCTTCCATATCGGTCGCCGATTTTCCCCCAGATTGGCGAGAAAAGAAAGGCAGATACAAACGTAATTCCAAACGTTACTCCAGACCAATGTTGTACATATTTCTCTGAAAAATTTCCAAACGTCTCAATATAAAGTGAAATAAAGGGCATGACCATCGTCATACTTCCAGCAACAAAAAAGTTGGCAAACCACATGATCACTAAATTACGTTTTGCGCTTTCCTGCTGGTTCATCGTTCATAACACTTCTTTCTCGAAAGTATTTCGTTTATCTAAATATTATAATACCGAAATTAGTTGAGTAATAAAATGGTGATATCGTAATTTTTAAAAATGTAATTTATTAAAAATATTCATAATACTATTGACAACTTTTTAATAGGAGTTTAAAGTATGTTTAATACTAAATTAATTAAATCATTTACGTTCTCTTATCAAGAGTGGCAGAGGGACTGGCCCGATGACGCCCAGCAACCGTTCCGTTTGGAATTGGTGCTAAATCCTGCAAAACAAGAAATTGTTTTGAGAGATAAGAGAGGAGTAGTCCATTTATTTGTGATGAAACCTCTCTTTCTTGGAGAGGTTTTTTATTTTAACTAAAAATCAAACTTTTCCAATGGGATTAAATTGAATTGGTAAGAACACGTAATAAAAAGGGAGTTTACATCATGAAGAGAAACTTATTTAAAAGTACACTTGTTTCAGCATTAGCAGCCACACTCCTGCTAACTGGCTGTGCCTCAAATGGGGAAACAAAGCAAGTCAGCGGCAATAAAAATGTGTCATTAGAAGGGGTTCCAGAACGATTTGCCAAAGGGGATCCGGTTAAAATTAAGGTAATCCGTAAAATTGGCGGTGACGATCATACGGCTCAATTCTTAGCGGGTGCAAAAGAAGAAGGACAAGCATTAGGTTTTCAGGTGGATGTGTTTACTGCCAATGGGGACACAGCGAAATTCCATGATGCAATCAATCAAGCACTAGATCAGAATTATGACGGATTTGTCATTTCTCATGGAGACGATGATGCAACTGTTAATGATGTGAAGAAGATTGTAGAAAAAGGAAAAAGCGTTGTCGCCTTTGACTCTAATCCAAAGCTTGCAGACATTGATGGAGTTACTTTAACTTCTCAGGACGATGAAGCATTAGCAACCTTAGCTCTTGATCAGCTTGTAAAAGAAACAAAAGGAAAAGCCAATATTGCCTACCTTTGGGTGGACGGTTTCCCGCCAATGGTAAGAAGAAATAAAGTCTATCAGGATGTTATTGCGAAAAACCCTGGTATTAAAGAAGTAGAGCGCTTCGGTGTAGCTGCAGCAGACACAAGTGTTCAAACGCAAAATGCGGTTGCAGCGATGCTGAACAAATATCCTAAAGGAAAATTGGATGCCATTTTTGCCACTTGGGATGCGTTTGCGATTGGTGCAGCCCGCGCTCTAAAGGAAGCAGGACGGGAAGAAGTAAAAATCTATGGAATTGATGTTTCCAATGCTGACCTTCAGGAAATCCAAAGAAAAGGCAGCGCATGGAAATACACAGCCGCTGTTGACCCTAAGCTAATTGGTGCAGTAGATATGAGATTACTAGCGAAAAAGTTAGCGGGGGAAGAGACGCCAAAAACCTACGACTTAGAAGCTTCACTCGTGACCCAGAAAAACGTTCAGGATTCTAAAGAGGCTGTTAATATGGTAAACCTAGCGACAATCATTCCAGGCTGGGGACAATCTACTGCCTTTGAAGAAGATTGGATGAAAACATTAAAGAAGCACTATAAGAAATAAATGGAAGTACACTCTCTTTTTCACAAGATTAAGAGAGTGTTTGCTTAATAGGAGGTGGCATTTTGACGACTACAACATTAGAAATGAAAAACATCTCAATAGAGTTTCCTGGTGTAAAAGCACTGAATCAAGTTCATTTTTCCACGGAAACTGGAAAAGTTCAGGCACTGATAGGGGCAAACGGCGCGGGGAAATCGACCTTAATGAAAGTTCTTTCAGGAGCGTATGATCACTATACAGGCGAATTAAGCCTAGCTGGACAAAGTCTGAAAATCCGTTCACCTAAAAATGCTCAGGACGCGGGAATACAAATCGTTTACCAAGAAGTCGATACAGCCTTGATTCCCTATTTAACTGTCGCAGAAAATATTATGCTTCTAGACACCGTTCATAACATGGGGAAAAAACAATGGGTGAAATGGAAGGAGATTCATAATCAAGCAAAAAAAATACTGGCGGATATGAATATTCATCTTTCTACAAAAAAACTGGTAAGCGATTTGACTCTAGCTGAAAAACAAATGGTGTTAATCGCGAGAGCCATTTCAAGGCAGTGTAAGTTTCTCATCTTAGATGAACCGACTGCACCATTAAGTTATACCGAAACAACAGAACTATTCCGTATCGTTAAGGACTTAATAAAGCAAAATGTAGGAATTATTTTTATCTCGCATCGTCTGCCGGAAATCTTTGAAGTTTGTGATGAGATAACTGTAATGCGCAATGGTGAAATTGTTGTAAAAGAGAAAATTTCAGAAACCACTCCGAGCAAAGTGGTCGAGCAAATGCTTGGGCAAAAGCTGGAGGAGCAGTTTCCAGAGAAAAGGGCAACGTTCGGGAATACAGTTCTTGAGGTAAAAGGGCTTTCAGACGAGGCTAAACTTAGAAACCTACATATTCAGGTTAAAGCTGGAGAAATCGTGGGAATCGCCGGGCTTGTCGGAGCTGGAAAAACAGAATTGTGCAAGGCGCTTTTTGGAGCAGCGAAAATTTCTGCGGGAGAAATAATTCTTAATGGTGAGAAGTTAAAAAGTAAAAGCCCTTATGATGCTGTTAAAAATGGGCTTGCATTAGTGCCTGAAGAGCGGCGAAAGGAAGGAATTCTCGTTCTAGAATCGGTAGAATCCAATTTGACAGCGGCCAATTTAGGAGTCTTTTCAAAGGCATTGAGCTTTTTAGACCGGAAAAAGGAAAAAGAAACGGCCAAACAAATGATTCGCGCACTTGGGATTAAGACACCGTCTGAAGAAACAAAGGTTCAAAACCTATCAGGCGGTAATCAGCAGAAGGTAGCGATTGGAAAATGGCTAGTGGCTGAAGCGGATGTATATCTTTTTGATGAGCCGACAAAAGGTGTAGACGTTGGAGCAAAGAGGGATATCTTTAATTTAATTTCAGATTTAGCTAAGCAAGGTAAAGGAATTATTTATGCATCATCAGAGCTTTCCGAAATCATAGGAATAGCCGATCGAGTTTATGTTTTGTATGACGGTGAGTCAGTTAAAGAATTGAAAACAAAAGAAACAAATGAAGAAGAACTATTATTCTATTCAACAGGGGGCAGATAAGATGGAAGCAAATATTACAACAAGCAAACAGACCCCAGCGAAAAAGCCAATTGAACTTTTTCAGATTTTTTATAAATACGGGACCATTATTACGATTATCGCACTTATTGTTATTTTTTCTCTGGCGAATCCAACCTTTATTCAAGGAAGCAATATCGTCAATATTTTGCGTTCCATATCGATTGTAACCATTATTGCGATTGGGATCACGATATCATTATCTGTGGATGGATTTGATCTTTCGGTTGGTTCCGTTGCCTCCCTTTCAAATGCGATTGTCATTTCCATGTTTGTTTGGTTCTCGCAGAACACCTTGATTGCAGTTATTTCAGCTATTGCGGCATCATTAGTGGTTGGCGCTATCAACTCCTTCATGATTGTAAAGCTTAGAATTCCTGATATGCTGTTAACGCTTGCTACGATGTTTATCATCCAAGGAACAGCGCTAACCTATACAAAGGGTGCAACTGTTTCACAAAACATGGTTATGCCGGATGGCTCCATGGCAGCCGGCCTTATCAGTCCGTTTTTTGCTAAAATCGGCGAGGTACCATGGATTATTATAATCATGGCAGTGGCTGTCATTTTGGTACATGTCTTTTTGACTTATACCAAACATGGGCGATATATGTACGTTATTGGCGGCAATAAAGAAGCAGCAAGACTTTCTGGTATTCCGGTAAATAAGTATAAGGTGGCAGCCTACTTGCTTTCTGCTCTTTTTGCATCGATCGGAGGCATTGTTCTTGCATCACGGGTTATGACTTCAGAAATTAATTCAGGTGCACCTTATTTAATGGATTCTGTGGCAGCAGCATTTATTGGTTTTTCAGTCCTTGGGGCAGGAAAGCCTAATGCGTTTGGTACATTTATAGGTGCGGTACTGATTGGAATTTTACAAAACGGTCTTGTGATGATGTCAGTACCATATTATGCGATGGACATTGTTAAAGGAGCAGTTTTGGCGTTTGCTTTAGCGATAACCTACTATAAACAGAAATAAATTATAATGGCGATCCTTTCCATATTAATGGAGAGGATTTTTGCCTTTTATTGGTGTAAAAATTATGTAAGGCGGAGTTTAGGTGGTAAATTTGAGAAGTCCTAAATACCCGTTAAGGTGGAAAAAGGAGCGCGGCGGTAATTAGGAAGGTCTCCAAATGCCCGTTAAGGTGGAAAAGGGAGCGAAGCGGTAATTAGGAAGGTCTCCAAATGCCCGTTAAGGTGGAAAAGGGAGCGAAGCGGTAATTAGGAAGGTCTCCAAATACCCGTTAAGGTGGAAAAGGGAGCGAAATGGTAATTAGGAGGGTCTCCAAATGCCCGTTAAGGTGGAAAAGGGAGCGAAGTGGTAATTAGGAAAGCCTTCTAATGCCCGCTTAGGTGGAGAAGGGACCGCGCCGGTAATTAGAAGGGTCTCCAAATGCCCATAATTTTTGAACAGGCAGGTTTTTTATGCATGAAGGCGAATACTTATTGAATATGACAAGTTTGGAGGGATGGAAATGTCTGGAAAATATCCTGTTTTAGAAGGGGCAGAGCCGTTTTATTTTGAAGGGAATCATGTCGGAATTTTAATATCACATGGCTTTACCGGATCAACACAGAGTATGTTCCCGCTTGGTGAGGCTTACGCTAGAACTGGTTACACGGTATGCGGACCGCGCCTTAAAGGACATGGAACCCACTATGAAGATATGGAGAAAACCACTTATCAGGATTGGATTGCGTCAATTGAAGAGGGGTTCCAATGGTTAAAAGAGCGGTGTGATACTATATTTGTCACGGGGCTTTCAATGGGCGGGACGCTGACACTTTATATGGCGGAAAATCACCCGGAAATTCGCGCGATTATCCCAATCAATGCAGCAGTGGATATTCCCGGAATGAATCCCGTCCGCCAGTTAGAAGGGGTTAGATTTTTAGATGGCGTCGGTTCAGATATTAAGAAGCCAGACGTAAAAGAGCTTGCCTATGAAAAAACGCCTGTTCAATCAGTTAAGGAAATTCTAACCTTTATGGATCAGGTTAGGGCTGACCTCCATAAGATTAACTGCCCATCATTAATATTTGTTTCCAATGAGGACCATGTTGTTCCTCCTAATAATTCGCAAATAATCTTTGATGAAATCAGATCTGAGGAAAAAGAAATTCATTACATGAAAGAAAGCTACCATGTGGCTACACTTGATAATGATCAACAGATCATAATCGAAAAAACATTACAATTTATCGAAAAAAATCTTTAGGAGACAATTTAGTTGTCTTCTTTTTTTATGTTATTGGCACAATATGAGTGAAAGGAGGCAGTTGAATGGAACATTACGAAGCATTCTTGCGAGGTAAGAACTGGATTGATAATGATTTAGATGCAAGGTACATAAATGTGAATCATCCCTATGCCATCTTAATTTCAGGTGATGAAGGTCAAATTACTTTAAGAGGTAACTCTGGCTTTGATAACGGTCAAAACGGCGAAGAAATTTTCTCTTTTACTTCCTTGAGAGATCTTCAGGAATGGTTTGAAAACAATATTGGGGAATAGTGCTCTACACGACGGGTTGAATGAAACTCGTCGTTTTTTTATTTTTTTCAAAAAGGCATTTACAAATTTTCCATTAATTGTATAATTAACACTGTAATATAGATTAACAGTGTTAACAAAAATAACTGTGTTAAAAAGGCTTGGAGTGTGAAGTAAAATGGGCACCAAAGAAAGACGAAAACGGGAAATTGAGGAGATGAGGCTTGAGATCATTGAAGCAGCGGTCCAGTTGTTTGTAACAGACGGGTATGAAAATGTATCGATGAGAAAAATCGCCCAGCAAATCGATTATTCCGCAACAGCTATTTATAAATATTTTGCCAACAAAGAGGAAATCCTGATTCATTTGTTAAAACACGGCTATGCCATCTTTCTTACATGCTTAAAAGAAGGTGTGGCTAATTGTAAATCTAGTCATCCTGGGGAAAGATTGAATGCATTGTTATATGCCTATATCGATTTTGGATTAAAGCATCCTGAATATTACCGGTTAATCTTCGTCGAAAATCTGCATCAGCTTCAAAAGGTGATGACAGAAGAAGATGACCGGGTAAGAGGGTTTGTATTACTAACCGAAATGGTAATGGCAGCAATGAATGAGGGAGTCCTTAAGAAACACGATGCACATATGGCTGCACAGTCTTTATGGGCGTCACTTCATGGCATCACAAGTCTATTAATAACCTTCCCGGACTTTCACTGGCATGAAAAAGAAGGATTTATTGATTTTCAGGTTAATGCGATGATCAAGGGATTAACGTGAGGAGGAAGAGGCAGATGGCTAAACGCAAAATAAATTGGAAAGTTTGGTTAAGTTATTTTGTTGTCGTTGGTTTCATTGGATATATTTTGGTGATGTATGGTTTGAACGATCCTCGAAAGACTGGAATTGTTTCCGGAAAGTTAGAAAATCCTCATTTCCATTATGATACATGGAAAGTCTTATTTTTCTTTCATATTACAACGGGATCGATTGCTCTAATTCTCGGGCCATTTCAGTTATTAAAAGCAAGCCGGAAAAATATAAAAATACATCGCACTCTTGGAAAAATATATGCAACATCTATTCTCCTAAGCGTTCCCGCGGGAATTTACCTTGCGTTTTATGCCACAGGCGGGATTGGTGCAACAATTGCGTTTCTCATTCTTGATGCAGTGTGGTTTTTAACCACGTTCATAGGACTTAAAAGAATACGGGAACGAAAGATTCAAAGTCACCAAGAATGGATGCTTCGCAGTTATGCCATTACACTTGTCTTTGTCACCTTCCGTTTCCTTGTACCAATCTTCATGTTTATTCTCCATCTAGGATTCGCCATTAGTTTTCCACTTGCAGTCATTGTTGGGATCATCATTAATTTATCATTGAGTGAAAGATATCTAAAAAGGTTGCGAAAAGATAATGTAAAAACAAGTCCCATTATCATCAAAGGATAAGAATTTTTTAATTCGCTGATAAATGGGTTAGATTCGCTGATAAAACCCTAAAATGCGCTGATAAACTCCTTCAATTCTTTTAGGACCCCTTAATCCGTTGGACACGAAAATGCTTAATTATTACACTAGTAACAAGCAAAATATCGTGAAAGGGGGTCTTTAAAT
>NZ_JAQMWQ010000008.1:120521-179152 GCF_030403775.1 Paenibacillus sp. BSR1-1 | reverse complement strand
CTGAAAGATGATCAGGTTGATAGGTCAGAGGTGGAAGCGCGGTGACGTGTGGAGCTGACTGATACTAATCGTTCGAGGACTTAACCAAGTCATTAAGGTGAACTCGTTTTTACACTACTTCTTCTGCATTATCTAGTTTTGAGGGAATGAACCCTTAATAATAGTCTGGTAATTATGGCGAGAAGGTCACACCCGTTCCCATACCGAACACGGAAGTTAAGCTTCTCAGCGCCGATGGTAGTTGGGGCACGCGCCCCTGTGAGAGTAGGACGTTGCCAGGCACAAGAACAGGACAATCCGCGAGGGTTGTCTTTTTATTTTAGGATCAAACTTTTATTCAAAAATGAAAGCTGAACTTATTGAAGACACGGGCAGTGGAAAAATGGAAGTTTAAGTCCACAATAAGCCTTATTGAGGACACGGCCACTCGAAAAATAGAAGACCGAGTCCGCAATATCTAACTTCTCTTAACGCCAAAGTCCTGGTATAAATCCAAAACCTCATCCCAATGCCACTTCTCGTAATACCAGGTTCCTAAAGTAATATCACTAATCCATACTTCCTCTCCCGCATTCCGAGAAACAAATACATTAGCCTTTTCCCTATCCGTCCTAACCCAAATAAGAGAACGGTTCACAAACTCCGGTGCAAAGTCGCCTTCCTTTTTAGAAGGAAAGGTCACTTGCACTTGATTTTTAGAAACTTCAAATATACTCGGCAATGGCCGTTCACTAACGTCCACTAAATCACTTTCCCTTGAACGTGAAGCATACAAAATCTCATTATTCTTCCAAGCAAAGTCCCGATCAGCAAATCCCTTTGGAGTATAAACTACACCATGAAATTCGGGCACACTAACCGTCTTTAATTGCTTATTCTTCAATGCCTCTCTGCCTGCTCCGCTTATATATCCAAGAGTATTTTTAGCAGGTCCCCACTGAAACCATTCTTCATAGTTTAACATTTCATCAACTCTTTTAAAGATCTTTCCATCAGAGGATAAAATGCAGAGCATGTTACCATCAGCAGATAAGGAAGCTGTTGGCACCATTAAAAAACTAAACCACTTATAATCATGAGACCATTTAAACTGACTTGTACTAATATAGAGCTCATTTTCCTCAACAGGCACTGTATAAAAGTGCTTTGTCAACGGCTTATGCCGCCCTAATAAAACCTTAGATAATAGGATATTAGAATTGGGCTTTTCGCTTTCCTTTGAAGAGGTAAGTAACCCTTTTCCATCCGGCAGCCAAGAAAAATTTTCAATATTCACGGCTACTTGATTACCCAGAAAAGACGAACCTGTATTTAAAACAAATAAATCTTTCCCCTTAAGAAAACCAATTTTATTTTCCCGAGGAGACCATTGAAAGTCTCTGGTAATATTCGATTTTACTTTAAAGTGTTTGTTTATTTTAATATTGTGAAGCCACAGCTCGCCGTTATCGGGAGAATCCCCGCGCTTTAGGTAAGCAATCCAGTGACCATCAAACGACCACTTTGGATACCTTACATAAGCTCCGGCAGTTATTCTCTTTTCTCTATCACCAATTTTAATCCAAAGGTCATCCCCCCGAATGAAAGCAGCCTTTAAAGAGTTTTCAGCATATACAGGTGAATTAAACGAAATGATCGAAAAAACCAGAAGCAAAATTAGAAGAACTTTTTTAAGCATAAAAATTACCCCCATTTTATTCATTTAGTATGCCCTCAATGGTAAAGACTAAAGATGAACGGAATGGAAGAAGGTGTCATGATGGACAGGCTCGATTTTCTGCATCAGTATAAATTAACTAGCATTGTACTAGCGATTGTTATTGCATGGCTAATTGTTTTTATCATAAATAAAGTGATTCATAATTTTTTTCAAAAAACGAATTTTCTTGAGGAACGGAAAGAGCAAACGCTTGAAAGCATGATTCGTTCCTTCACCAAATACACGGCAACTCTAACAGTCATATTTTTTGCGATATCGCAATATGTGAATAATTTTGGCAGAGTATTGGCTGGGGCCGGGATTGTCGGGGTTATCGTCGGGTTTGGGGCACAAAGCTTGATAAAGGATATTTTGTCAGGAATTTTTTTAATTTATGAAAAGCAGCTTCACAAAGGTGATTTTATTACCGTCAATAATACCTTCAATGGGACAGTCGAAGAGATTGGCCTGCGCTTTTTAAAGGTCAGGGAGTGGAGCGGCAAGCTGCTGACGATCAGCAATGGGGAAGTAAAGCAGATCCAAAACTATAATATTGACCAAATGCGTGTTATTGAAAGAGTAGTGGTGAGTTATCGCGAAGATCCATCCAAGGTACTGGAGATCCTGAAAATTGCTTGTGAAAAAATAAATGAATCAAACGGGCCCTGTTTAAAAAAGGATTCCTCCGATTGTGTTGTCGAGCCGTTTCAATTTTATGGGATGACGTCAATTAACGCTAACTTTAGAGGGATAGAATATACGATTACCGGCCTTGTGGACGATACTTTATATTGGGATGCTGCCAAAGAAGCTAGACGGATCATTGCTCAAACTCTGTATGATTATAAGATCCAGCTTGCAGAAGATACGATGGCAGTAAAATCCCTAGTTGCTAAAGAATCTTTACAAAGGGACTGACCGTTTATAAATTATGTGCTAAAGTATAGTGTGTAAAAAGCAAGGGGGGACATCTTAGTGTTGGAAAATAGTTTACTTATGGTTGCCATTATCCTCGTGATTAATATTGTTTATGTTTCTTTTTTTACAATAAGGATGATTCTGACCTTAAAGGGCCAGCGTTACTTAGCTGCGTTTCTAAGTATGATTGAGGTGGTTATATATGTACTGGGACTCGGCCTTGTCTTAAATAATCTGAATGAAATCCAAAACCTGATTGCCTATGCGGTTGGATATGGCATTGGTGTCATTGTTGGGATGAAAATTGAAGAGAAACTGGCATTGGGGTATATTACTGTTAATGTCATTACAAAGGAATATGATAAAGATTTGCCTAGAATTTTGAGAGAAAAAGGGTATGGTGTGACAAACTGGGAAGCCAATGGTCTCGAGGGAGATCGCATGGCGATGCAAATCCTTACCCCTAGAAAATTTGAATTAAAGCTATATGATACGATTAAAAGCTTGGATCCGAAAGCATTCATAATCTCGTATGAACCAAAATCGATTCACGGCGGGTTCTGGGTGAAATCTGTGAAAAGAGGGAAATTGTTTTCATGAGTAAAAAGAAGATGCAATTTGAAGTGCAGGAAAATGAAAGTATTGAGGAATGCCTGAAGAGAATTAAGCAGCAAGGATACTTTCCTGTCCGGAGAACAGAAAAACCCATTTTTCAAGAAGTAAAAAAAGGAAATGAGACGATTTATGAGCCAATAGGCCGTCAAATAGTCTTTGAAGCGAAAATAATAGAGTAAAACACGAACGTTATAGAGTAATTCAAAAATAACGTTCGATTTATTGGTTGACAGCCTGAAGGTTGCTTGGTAAGATAAAGGCAGATAATCTAACAAAACAACTTATCTTTACCCTCGTATATCCATGGGAATATGGCCCATAAGTTTCTACCCAATAACCGTAAATTATTGGACTATGAGGGAAAGTCAATATGTTCGGCACACAAAATGGGGCTAGTACTTCCGTTTTGTTGACCTTAAATGCTCATGCCCGGACAAATGGCTTTCTCTTCTAGAGATGCCATTTGTGCCGGGTTTTTATTTTGAATCAATGGGGGAATCGGAATGGAAAAGCGCGTCGGTGTCATCATGGGAAGCAAGTCAGATTGGGAAACGATGAAGAACGCTTGCGAAATATTAGATCAATTAGAGATTCCGTATGAAAAAAAGGTTGTTTCAGCCCATCGAACACCTGATTTGATGTTTACATATGCCGAAGAGGCTAGAGAAAGAGGATTAAAGGTAATCATAGCCGGTGCAGGAGGGGCAGCTCATCTGCCTGGTATGGTGGCAGCAAAAACCACGCTGCCGGTTATCGGAGTGCCGGTTCAATCAAAAGCCTTAAATGGCTTAGATTCCTTGCTATCAATCGTGCAAATGCCGGGCGGTGTTCCTGTGGCAACCGTGGCCATTGGAAAAGCCGGTGCTGTAAATGCCGGGTTACTGGCTGCACAAATATTAGCAACAGAAGACGTAGAACTTGTTAATAGATTAGAAGCTAGACGTGGGGCTATGAAACTAGAAGCACTAGAAAGTAGTGATCAAATTGTCTAATAAAACCATTTTACCTGGAGCTACCATAGGAATTATCGGCGGAGGACAGCTTGGCAGAATGATGGCATTGTCCGCCAGAGCACAAGGCTTCAGGATTGCCGTTTTAGAGCCTTCCGAAGACTCTCCTTGCGGCCAAGTGGCGGATTTTGAAATCATCGGGGCTTACAATGACCGTGAGGCAATCAGCAAACTAGCCGAGGTCAGCGATGTGATTACTTACGAATTTGAAAATATTGATGCAGAAACATTAGAGTGGATTTGTGAGAAGGCTTATGTCCCGCAAGGTCCAAAGCTCTTAACGATAACGCAGGATCGAATCAAAGAAAAAGCAGCCATACGGGAAGCTGGAGTTGAGGTTGCCCCTTATGAGGTCATCAACAGCCTTGAAGATCTTTTTTCAAACATAAAACAGATGGGTTACCCAGCTGTATTGAAAACGGCTCGAGGCGGCTATGATGGCAAAGGACAACTTGTTTTGAAAAGTGATAAGGATTTACAAAAAGCAGATGCACTCATTAACCATGGAGCGTGTGTACTAGAAAAATGGATTCCTTTTGAAAAAGAAATCTCCGTAATTGTGACGAGGAAACTGGATGGTGAGACTGCATTTTTTCCAGTAGCAGAAAATATTCATCATGAAAATATTTTGCATACAACGATTGCTCCGGCAAGAATATCAGGAAATTTACGAGGCCGTGCTATTGAAAAGGCTAAGCTAATCGCTGATTCCATCGGATTGGTCGGTACACTGGCCGTTGAGATGTTTGTGACGGAGGAAGGAACCATTTACATTAATGAGCTGGCTCCAAGACCTCATAATTCCGGACATTACACGATTGAAGCCTGTGAGACGTCACAGTTTGAACAGCATATACGCGCCATCTGTAATTGGCCGTTAGGAAGTACAGAGCTATTAAAACCGGCCGTAATGGTCAATCTATTAGGAGAGCATCTTGAAGAATTATATCAAGAGATTCCGGCAATGACAGACTGGAAGGTTCATTTATACGGCAAAAAGGAACCAAAATTGAAAAGGAAAATGGGGCATGTTACCATTTTACGAGATGACGTTTCAGCGGCACTTTCAGAAATAAAGGAAAGCAGCATCTGGCGCACAGCAAAAGAACTGATCGGAGGATAAAACATGATTGATCGTTATACTAGACCTGAAATGGGAGCTATTTGGACAGAGGAAAATCGCTTTAATGCCTGGCTGGAGGTTGAAATCCTCGCATGTGAAGCATGGTCCGAGCTTGGAGACATACCAAAGGAAGATGTAAAGAAGTTACGTGAAAATGCTTCTTTCAATATTGAACGTATTAATGAAATCGAAAAAGACACAAGACACGACGTTGTAGCCTTTACTCGCGCTGTTTCCGAAACATTAGGCGAGGAACGCAAGTGGGTGCATTACGGCTTAACTTCTACAGACGTCGTCGATACCGCATTATCGTATGTCTTAAAGCAGGCAAATGCAATTTTACAAAAAGATCTTGAAAACTTTATTGAGATTCTAAAAAACAAAGCACAGGAACATAAATACACGGTCATGATGGGGCGGACGCACGGTGTACACGCGGAACCGACGACATTTGGCTTAAAGCTTGCACTTTGGTATGAAGAGATGAAGCGCAACTTAGAACGGTTTAAGCAGGCTGCACAAGGAATTGAGTTTGGCAAAATTTCCGGCGCTGTAGGTACTTATGCCAATATCGACCCGTTCGTGGAACAGTATGTGTGTGAAAAGTTAGGGCTGCAAAGAGCGCCAATCTCAACTCAAACCCTGCAGCGCGATCGTCATGCTCACTACATGTCAACCATCGCACTAATTGCAACGTCAATTGAAAAATTTGCCGTTGAAGTTCGCGGACTGCAAAAAAGTGAAACGCGTGAGGTTGAGGAGTTTTTTGCAAAAGGACAAAAGGGCTCATCGGCCATGCCGCATAAACGCAATCCGATTGGTTCAGAAAATATGACGGGAATTGCCCGCGTGATTCGCGGCTACATGCTGACCGCTTATGAAAATGTACCGCTTTGGCATGAACGCGATATTTCCCATTCATCAGCAGAAAGAATTATTTTGCCAGATGCCACCATCGGCTTGAATTATATGCTGAACCGTTTCGGAAATATTGTGAAAAACTTGACGGTCTATCCAGAAAACATGAAACGCAACATGGATCGTACGCTGGGATTGATTTACTCACAGCGCGTGCTGCTGGCCTTGATTGACAAGGGATTATCCCGTGAGGAAGCATATGACACGGTGCAGCCAAAAGCGATGGAAGCGTGGGAGAAGCAAGTTCCTTTCCGCGGCTTGGTTGAAGCAGAAGACAAAATTACTTCCTTGCTATCACCAGCCGAAATTGCGGATTGCTTTGATTATAGCTACCATCTCCAACATGTTGATACAATTTTTGATCGATTAGGATTGAACTAAAAAAATAGAGGGGCATGGATCGTGCCTCTCTTTATATTGAAGTTTCCCAATATTGCGAACACAAGGAGTGATCCATAATGAGTGAACTACTATACGAGGGCAAAGCAAAACGAATTTACGCAACCAACGATGAACAAGTTGTTTTAGTCGAATACAAGAACTCCGCTACAGCTTTTAACGGGCAAAAGAAGGCAGACATCAATGGCAAAGGCCGTTTAAATAACGAGATTACGAGTTTGCTATTTTTAAAGCTTAAAGAACATGGAATCGACTCACATTTTATCCAAAAGACTTCTGAAACCGAGCAGCTGGTGAAAAGAGTCACCATCATCCCGCTCGAAGTGGTCGTTCGCAATGTGGCTGCAGGAAGCTTATCCAAAAGATTAGGAATCGAAGAGGGTCAGCAGCTAAATGCAACACTTGTAGAGTTCTATCTCAAAAATGACGAGCTTGGCGACCCGCTCGTAACAGTTGATCACATTCTTGAACTAAAAGCAGCAACAACAGATGAACTCAAAGTATTAAAAGAAAAAGCACTTCAAATTAATACAGTTTTATCAAGCTTTTTTAAAGAACTAGGGATTCGCCTTATTGATTTCAAACTTGAGTTTGGGAAAGACAGTGAGGGCCAAATCCTGCTAGCTGATGAAATTTCTCCTGACACTTGCAGATTGTGGGATCAAGAGACAAATGAAAAGCTCGATAAGGATGTATTCCGCCGCGATTTAGGAAGTTTAACAGAAGCCTATGAAAATATCTTAACAAGACTTGGAGGACGTCAGCATGTATAAAGTAAAGGTGTTTGTCACATTAAGAGAAAGTGTCTTAGATCCGCAAGGGAAAGCAGTTACACATTCCTTAAATTCCTTAAACTATAACGAAGTAAAAGACGTCCGCATCGGAAAATATATGGAATTGACTTTAGAAAAATCAGAACGTGATATTCATGCGGTAATCAATGAAATTTGCACAAGTTTACTAGCCAATCCGGTTATCGAGGATTACCGATATGAAGTAGAGGAGTGTGTCGCACAGTGAAGTTTGCGGTCATCGTCTTTCCGGGATCCAATTGTGATGTCGACATGTACCATGCCATCAAAGATGAGCTTGGTGAAGAGGTCGAATATGTGTGGCATGATACTGAGAGCTTAGAAGGATTTGACGGAATTCTTCTTCCTGGCGGCTTTTCCTATGGAGACTACCTCCGCACGGGCGCAATAGCCCGCTTCAGCAAGGTCATGAAGGAAGTAGTCAAAGCGGCTGAAGCAGGCAAGCCTGTTCTCGGCGTGTGCAACGGTTTTCAAATTCTGCTGGAAGCAGGCTTGCTTCCAGGGGCTATGCGCCGCAACGAAAGCCTTTCGTTTATTTGTAAACCAGTGGAATTAAAGGTAGAAACCAATCAATCGATTTTTACTTCCGCATATGAAGAAGGGCAGACGATCACGATCCCTGTTGCCCATGGCGAAGGAAATTATTACTGTGATGAAGAAACACTGGCAAACTTAAAGACGAATAACCAAATCGTCTTTACTTATAAGCAAAATCCAAACGGTAGTTTAGAAGATATAGCGGGAATCACCAACGAAAAAGGAAACGTTCTTGGCATGATGCCGCACCCTGAAAGGGCTGTAGATGAACTTTTGGGCGGAGCAGACGGATTAAAGTTATTTCAATCAATTGTAAAGTCATGGAGGGAAGCAAATGTTGTTAAAGCTTGAGCCAAATCCAGAACAAGTAAAAGCAGAGAAATTATATCAGCAAATGGGTTTGTCCGATGAGGAATTTACAATGATTGAAAACATCCTTGGCCGGACGCCAAATTATACGGAAACAGGCTTGTTTTCGGTCATGTGGTCCGAGCACTGCAGCTACAAAAACTCCAAGCCTGTCCTTAGAAAGTTTCCGGTAACAGGGGAGAAAGTCCTTCAAGGCCCTGGAGAGGGTGCGGGAATTGTTGACATTGGCGACAGCCAGGCGGTCGTATTCAAAATTGAAAGCCACAACCATCCATCCGCTATTGAGCCGTATCAGGGCGCAGCTACTGGTGTTGGCGGCATCATCCGCGATGTATTTTCAATGGGTGCCCGACCTATTGCTCTATTAAACTCACTTCGTTTCGGTGAACTTGATACAGCACGGGTCCGCTACCTATTTAAAGAGGTTGTCGCTGGAATTGCCGGTTATGGAAACTGTATCGGAATTCCAACTGTTGGCGGCGAAATCCAATTTGACCCGTGCTATGAAGGGAACCCGCTTGTCAATGCGATGTGTGTGGGTCTCATCGATCATAAGGATATTAAAAAAGGCCAGGCGCACGGAGAAGGTAATACAGTCATGTATGTTGGCGCCAAAACGGGCCGTGATGGTATTCACGGTGCAACCTTTGCTTCTGAAGAATTAACAGAAAACTCAAATGAAGATCGTCCGGCGGTTCAGGTCGGCGATCCGTTTATGGAAAAGCTGCTTTTAGAAGCCTGCCTTGAGTTAATTCATTTTGATGCCCTTGTCGGCATTCAGGATATGGGAGCAGCCGGTCTTACCAGCTCTTCAGCGGAAATGGCGAGCAAGGCCGGAATGGGAATCGAAATGAATCTTGACCTGGTTCCGCAGCGTGAAACGGGAATGACAGCCTATGAAATGATGCTGTCTGAATCACAGGAACGGATGCTGATTGTTGTTAAAAAAGGAAGAGAACAAGAGATTAAGGACCTTTTCGATAAATATGATTTAGAAGCAGTTGCCATCGGTAAGGTTACAGGGGATAAAAAGCTGCGCTTAATCCATCAAGGTGAAATCGTTGCCGATGTACCGGTAGATGCCTTGGCGGAAGATGCTCCGGTTTATCAAAAGCCATCACAGGAGCCGGCTTATTTCCAAGAGTTTCAAGCGATGGAGAATGAAATTCCGCAAGTTGCGGATTTGAAAGAAACTTTATTAAAGATCCTTAGCCAGCCTACCGTTGCCAGCAAAGAATGGGTATATGAGCAATATGATCACATGGTTCGTACCAATACAGTTGTAGCGCCAGGGTCAGATGCTTCTGTAGTCAGAATTCGCGGCACCCGCAAGGCCTTAGCAATGACAACCGATTGCAATTCCCGTTATGTGTACTTAGACCCGGAAACCGGCGGGAAAATTGCCGTAGCCGAAGCAGCAAGGAATATTGTCTGCTCTGGTGCAGAACCATTAGCGATTACTGACAACCTTAACTTTGGCAGTCCGGAAAAACCGGAAGTATTTTGGCAGATCGAAAAGGCAGCCGATGGAATCAGTGAAGCCTGCCGCGTCCTTGGAACACCTGTCATTGGCGGAAACGTATCCCTCTATAATGAAACAAGCGGGACTGCGATTTACCCAACACCAGTAATTGGGATGGTAGGACTTGTTACGGATTTAGACCATATTACGACGCAGCACTTTAAAAATACTGGCGACCTTATTTACCTTCTAGGGGAAACAAAAGAAGAATTCGGTGGCAGCGAATTACAAAAGCTAGTTCACGGCAAAGTTTTTGGCAAAGCACCAGCATTAAATACAACCTTAGAAAAAGAAAGACAAAATCAAGTTCTGGCTGCGATTCGTGCTGGGGTGGTTCAGTCTGCCCATGACCTATCAGAAGGCGGTCTAGCAGTAGCATTAACTGAATCCTTATTTAACGGAAAGGGACTTGGTGCGGAAGTGAAAATTGCCGGCAATCCAGTTTCTGCCCTATTCAGTGAAACACAATCACGCTTTTTATTATCAGTGAAAAAAGAACATCAAGTGGAGTTTGAAAGTTTAGTTGAAGCTCAATTGATTGGCGAAGTAAATCTTTCAGGAACAGTCAAAGTCAATTCGGATAGCGAAACAGTACTTGAGAGTACAGTAGAAGAATTAAAAGCTGCCTGGAAAGGAGCGATCCCATGCTTGCTGAAATCAAGGGATTAAACGAAGAGTGTGGTGTCTTTGGTGTTTGGGGTCATCCGGATGCCGCCCAACTTACTTATTATGGGCTTCACAGCCTTCAGCACCGCGGCCAGGAAGGGACGGGTATTGTTGTCTCTGATGGCAAAACCTTAAAAGGGGTTAAGGGCGAAGGGCTTGTAACGGAGATTTTTACATCAGATGCGATGAAAGAATTAACTGGCACAGCAGCCATTGGCCATGTTCGTTATGCGACAGCAGGGGGCGGCGGTTACGAAAACGTCCAGCCCCTCCTGTTCCATTCACAAAGCGGCAGCCTGGCGCTTGCACACAATGGCAACCTTGTTAATGCGAATTCTTTAAAACATCAGCTTGAGACTCAAGGAAGTATTTTTCAAACAAGCTCGGATACAGAGGTATTGGCACATTTAATCAGAAGAAGCGGCTTTGCCCATATGAATGACCGCGTGAAAAATGCCCTTTCAATGTTGAAAGGTGCGTATGCCTATTTAATTATGACAGAAACCGAGTTAATGGTGGCACTTGATCCTCATGGACTAAGACCGCTTTCACTAGGGTGCCTCGGCGATGCTTATGTTGTGGCTTCAGAAACCTGTGCCTTCGATGTAGTCGGAGCTGAATACATCCGTGATATCATGCCTGGAGAGTTACTGATCATTAATGAGAAGGGGCTGACTTCCGAACGATTTGCAGTCAGCTCAACTAAAGCCATTTGCATGATGGAATATGTTTATTTTTCAAGACCGGATAGTAATATCCAGGGGATCAATGTTCATACAGCCCGTAAAAACATGGGGAAAAGACTGGCGGTAGAAGCGCCGATTGATGCTGATGTTGTTACAGGCGTTCCTGATTCCAGTATTTCAGCAGCCATCGGATATGCTGAAGCAGCCGGCATTCCTTATGAAATGGGCTTAATTAAAAATAAATATGTTGGCAGGACGTTTATCCAGCCTTCACAAGCCTTGCGTGAACAGGGTGTTAAAATGAAGCTTTCTGCTGTCCGTGGTGTCGTGGAAGGAAAACGTGTTGTCATGGTGGATGACTCGATTGTACGCGGTACGACGAGCCGGAGAATTGTCACACTACTTAAAGAAGCAGGAGCGACTGAGGTACATGTGGTAATCAGCTCGCCTCCAATTAAAAACCCTTGTTTTTATGGCATAGATACGGCAACAAGGGAAGAATTAATTGCTTCCGATAAATCGGTTGAGGATATCAGGGAACTGATTGGGGCCGATTCATTAACCTTTTTAAGCTTAGATGGTATGGTTAAAGCGCTTGGGCAGGACGGTAACGGTGGTTTTTGTCTTGGATGCTTTACTGGAAATTATCCGACAGAAATATATCCTGATACACTTCAGTACTATTATCAAAGGGGCTGACGACTTTTGGCAAATGCATATACACAAGCGGGAGTAAATATCGAAGCAGGCTATGAAGCCGTTGATCGGATGAAAAAGCATGTTCAAAGAACAGCAAGAAACGGTGTACTGGGCAGTCTCGGCGGTTTTGGCGGTATGTTTGATCTTTCTGCGCTAAATTTGAAAGAACCAGTACTGGTGTCAGGCACAGATGGAGTCGGCACGAAACTGAAGATTGCTTTTATGATGGATCAGCACGATACGATTGGTATCGATGCGGTGGCCATGTGTGTGAATGATATTGTCGTGCAAGGTGCAGAACCATTATACTTCCTCGATTATATCGCTTGCGGAAAAGCTGTTCCTGAAAAAATCGAGGCCATAGTAAAAGGAATCGCGGACGGCTGTGAGCAGGCTGGCTGTGCACTGATCGGCGGGGAAACGGCGGAAATGCCGGGGCTTTATCGTGAGGACGAATATGACCTGGCTGGATTTACAGTCGGTGCATGTGAAAAGTCGAAGTTAATCAACGGCGAAGCGATCAAGCCTGGCGATGTACTGATCGGGCTCGCTTCCAGCGGGATCCACAGCAATGGCTATTCACTTGTCAGAAAAGTGTTCAACAATTGGTCCTTAATTGAATTCGTTGACGAACTCGGGTGCACATTAGGGGAAGAATTATTAAAACCAACGAAAATTTATGTAAAGCCGATTTTGTCTGCGCTTGAAAAGTTTAACCTAAAAGGGATGGCCCATATTACGGGTGGCGGATTTATCGAGAACATTCCAAGAATGCTGCCTGCCGGCCTAGGTGCGGAGTTGGATGAAAAACACTGGCAGATCCCGAATATCTTCAAATTGATTTCTGAGGTTGGACAAATCGATTATAAAGAGATGTATAATATTTTTAACATGGGAATTGGCATGGTCGTTGCGGTGGATCAAGACAATGCGGCGGAACTTGTGGAATATTTCCGTCAATGTGGTGAAACAGCTTATGAAATCGGCGTCGTGACCGATCAAGAAGGAATAAACATTAAAGGTTTAGGTGGCCGTCGATGAAGAAAATCGCCGTGTTTGCATCAGGAAGCGGAAGCAATTTTCAAACGATCGTTGAGGCTGTTCAATCCGGTGTGCTTACAGCAAACCTGGCCCTTTTGATTTGTGATAAGCCAGGTGCTTACGTCCTCGAAAGAGCAAAAGCATCCGGGATACCTTGTTTTGTTTTTAATCCAAAAGACTATCCTGGCAAGGAAAACTATGAAAAAGACATATCTGTACTGCTGAAGGAAAATAAAGTGGATTTGATTGTGCTTGCCGGGTATATGCGTCTGATTGGACCGACCTTATTAAAAGAGTATGAGGGGCGAATCGTGAACATTCACCCTTCCCTTCTTCCAGACTTTCCAGGTAAAGATGCGATAGGCCAGGCGTTAGCAGCGAAAGCAAAATGGAGCGGCGTAACCATTCATTTTGTCGATGCTGGCATGGATACAGGCCCGATCATTGTCAGGGAACGAGTGCGAATTGAGGAAAACGAGACAAGAGAAAGTTTAACCACGAAGATTCAGGCGATTGAGCATAAGCTATATCCATCGATTCTACAAATGCTTATTACACAAGGAGAGGTTCTATATGCAGAAAAAGCGCGCGCTAATTAGTGTATCTGACAAAAGTGGAGTTAGCGAATTTGCTAGAGAATTAGATCGTTTAGGCTTTGAAATCATCTCAACCGGCGGGACAAAGAAAATGCTTCAGGAGCAGGGGATTCCCGTATTCGGTGTCAGTGATGTAACCGGGTTTCCAGAAATCTTAGAAGGCCGTGTTAAAACATTAAATCCGTATATTCATGGCGGTTTGCTTGCAAAGCATGATGAGAAGGACCATCAAAAACAGCTTGATGAGCATGGCATTACGCCAATCCAGCTTGTTTGCGTGAATCTCTATCCATTCCAGCAAACGATTGAAAAGCCGGATGTAACGGTGGCTGATGCGATTGAGAATATTGATATCGGCGGACCGACGATGCTCCGCGCTTCTGCTAAAAATCATCAATATGTCACTGTAGTTGTAGATCCTGCTGATTATGAAAAGGTTCTGACTGAATTAAAAGCAGATGGTTCAACGAAGCTTGAAACCAGGAGAAAGCTTGCGGCAAAAGTATTCCGCCATACAGCTGCCTATGATGCTTTAATCGCAGAATATATGACCGATCTTGCTCAGGAAGAAACTCCTGAAAAATTGACGGTTACATATGAATTGAAGCAGACATTAAGGTACGGAGAAAATCCGCATCAACAAGCTGCTTTTTATAAAAAGCCATTAGGCTCCACTTTCTCGATTGCAAATGCGGAACAGATTCATGGCAAAGAGCTTTCTTATAATAATATCAATGATGCCGATGCTGCACTGCAAATTGTTAAAGAATTTACAAATCCTGCAGCCGTTGCAGTTAAGCACATGAATCCGTGCGGTGTTGGAACAGGGAAGACGGGTTTTGAGGCGTTTGAAAAAGCGTTCGCAGCGGACCCGGTATCGATTTTCGGAGGAATCATTGCATTTAATCGTGAAGTTGATGGACAGACAGCTGGGAAACTTCATGAGATTTTCTTAGAAATTATCATTGCTCCTTCATTCACTAAAGAAGCCTTAGAAATTTTAACAGCAAAAAAGAATTTACGATTATTAACGATTCCGTTCGAGCAAGCACCAAAGGCAGAAATGAAGATGACAACGATCGAAGGCGGATTACTTGTCCAAGAGCAGGATCGCTTCACACTAGAGAATGCCGAAATTTCGATCCCAACTAAAAGACAGCCGACACAAGCGGAATGGTCAGCATTGAAGCTTGGCTGGAAGGTAGTAAAACATGTGAAATCAAATGCCATCGTTGTTTCAAGTGAAGACATGACACTTGGAATTGGTGCCGGTCAAATGAACCGTGTGGGCTCAGCAGAGATTGCGCTGAAACAGGCAGGCGCTAAAGCCGAAGGTGCCGCACTTGCCTCCGATGCGTTTTTCCCAATGGATGATACTGTGGAAGCAGCTGCGAAAGCAGGAATTACCGCTATTATTCAGCCTGGCGGATCTATTCGCGACGCTGATTCCATCAAAAAAGCAGACGAATACGGAATTGCAATGGTATTTACAGGAGTAAGACATTTTAAACATTAAGGGGGAGACATGGTGAAGGTTCTAATCATTGGCCGCGGCGGAAGAGAGCATGCCATTTGTCGTAAAGTAAGTGAAAGCCCGCTTGTAGAAAAAGTGTATGCAGCTCCTGGTAATGACGGCATGGTTGATGCGGCGGAGCTTGTTGCAATAGACGAAACGAACAGCGAGCAGCTCCTTCAATTTGCGAAGGAAGAGAACGTGGGCCTAACGATTATCGGCCCTGAAGTTCCGCTGTTGGAAGGTTTAGCGGATAAGTTTGAAGCAGCAGGCTTAAAGGTGTTTGGACCTCGTCAAGCCGCTGCCGAAATTGAAGGAAGCAAATCGTTTGCGAAGGAATTAATGAAGAAATACCAGATTCCTACAGCTGATTACGCAGTTTTTACCTCTATTGAGGATGCGCGTCAGTATGTTGAGGAAAAAGGAGCACCGATTGTCATTAAAGCCGACGGCTTAGCGGCCGGTAAAGGTGTAACGGTGGCAATGAGCAAAGAGGAAGCTTTAGCAAGCTTGGAGGACATGCTGGTTGGGGCGAAATTTGGGGCCGCATCCTCAAGAGTGGTCATTGAAGAATTTTTAAGCGGGGAAGAGTTTTCGTTAATGGCCCTTGTGAACGGAGAAGTGGTCATTCCGCTTGAGATTGCCCAGGACCATAAGCGGGCTTTTGATGGCGACCAGGGTCCGAATACTGGCGGCATGGGCGCTTACTCACCTGTTCCACAGATTAGCACGGATATGGTTCAAACCGCAGTAGAAACAGTTCTTCGCCCTGCAGCCAAAGCGATGGTTAAGGAAGGCAGAAGCTTTTGCGGGATTTTGTATGCAGGATTAATCGCAACTGCTGAGGGTCCAAAGGTGATAGAATTTAACGCGCGCTTCGGAGATCCGGAGACACAGGTGATTTTACCGAGATTGTCGTCGGATTTAGTGGCTGTAATCCTAGAACTTCTAGATGGCGGTGTTCCAGTCCTTGAATGGGACTCCCAGTCCATGGTCGGTGTGGTGGTCGCTTCGAAGGGGTATCCTGAAGAATATCAAAAGGGTGCCGTGCTACATGGATTAGGTGAATTTGATAAAAATGTCTTCACCTTCCATGCGGGAACGCGGAAAAACGATGCAGGGGACTTCACTACAGCTGGAGGCAGGGTTCTTTTAGTAGGAGCAAAGGCTGAAAATTTAGTAGAAGCGCAGAAAAAGGTTTATGCTGAACTTGAAAAATTAAATTGTGACGGTGTATTTTATCGAAAAGATATCGGCTCAAAGGCTATTGAGCAAGTTTTTTGAGTTGTACATCCCTACAATTAAAGGGCTGACCCATTCGCGGTCAGCCCCTTTTGATTTCAGGTTGGATTATATGGAACCTCTATACCTTCCATCCCATCCATAGAATCCGTCGAACGATTGTGTTCCTCAATCATTCCCTGGCATTTCTCACATAGCGCTGTTATCGGACAATAACGGACAATTCCTTCAGCAACCTTCATCGCTCCGCATAATGCCACAAACAAATAGGAATCCCGCCACGGGTGCTTCACCAATTTAGAGGTACTCCAAGCAAGAATGGTTAGGCCCATCGTAATCCGGATTAATGCGTTTAATATGCCAATATTTGGTCTGATATTCATTTTGTTCACTCCTTCACAACATTTTTACAATATTTATCATTTCTTTACTGCTTTAAATTGTAAAGTATGATAGTATAGTATCTAAAGAAATTTTGTAAGGGCTTTCTTTACTGATAAATCAAGATTTTATTATATAGATAGTTTTTTTAAAAGGGAGGGATTTTGTATGCTGGAACAACGCTACCGCTGGAAAAATAAACACTTACGCATGCATGTGTCCGTTTTGGATGGGAAAACGTCGCCCACCATATTATTGAAAAATGCTTTGTTTTTAAATCAGACGTTTCGCAAATGGATGCGTGCTAATATTTGGATTTACGAAGATCGGATTGTATATGTTGGCGAGAATCTGCCGGAAAATGTGAAAAACTGTGAAATCATTGATTGTACGGACAAAATACTTGTACCAGGATACATTGAACCACATGCTCACCCATTTAATTTATATAATCCCCATACATTTGCTGCCTATGCATCACAGTTTGGGACTACGACGTTAATTAATGACAATATGGCCTTGATATTAAATATGAAAAAAAGGGAAGCGTTTTCATTACTGAAGGACCTTCGTTCGATTCCAACAACGATGTTTTGGTGGTGCCGTTTTGATTCGCAAACCGAAGTTTTGCATGAAGAAGAAATTTTTTCACACAGTAATATTAAATCCTGGCTTGAGCATGATGCTGTCCTTCAGGGCGGAGAGCTGACCGGGTGGCCGAAGCTGCTTGATGGCGATGACATGATGCTGCATTGGATTCAAGAAGCAAAACGGATGCGCAAGCAAATCGAAGGGCATTTTCCCGGTGCTTCTGAAAAAACATTAGCAAAAATGATGCTTTTAGGCGCTGATTGTGACCATGAAGCGATGACAGGTGAGGAGGTTTACAGCCGTCTGATGCAGGGATATATGGTATCGCTCAGGTATTCCTCTCTTCGCCCAGATCTGCCGCAAATATTGGATGACATGAAACGATTAGGCATCGAGGCATATGATAGATTGATATTTAATACGGATGGTTCTTCATCGAGTTTTTACGAACAAGGACTCAACGATCAAATGATTCGGATTGCGATTGAAAAGGGAGTTCCCGTAATTGATGCCTATAATATGGCAACTGTAAATATCGCCAGATACTACAATATTGATCATTTACATGGTAATATTGCTACTGGCCGTGTTGCCAATATTAACTTTTTATCAGGTATTGAAAATCCAACACCTGTTTCCGTTCTTGCTAAAGGGAAATGGGTAAAACGAGATGGTGTGAAGGTAGAAGACGCTTATCCTTCCATCAATTGGGCTCCATATGGATTAAAGCCAATGGAACTGGATTGGGAATTAACGATGGATGATTTGCAATACTCGATGCCTTTTGGAGTGAAAATGGAGAATTCCGTTATCACAAAACCTTATTCGATCGCGATTGATGTTTCCAGTGATGAACTGCCAGCCAATCATGATGAATGTTTCTTTACTTTAATTGACCGGCAAGGAAAATGGCGGATTAATACTATCTTAAAAGGCTTTGCAACCAAGCTTTCTGCTTTAGCAAGCTCGTTTTCGAATACAGGAGATATTATTTTAATAGGAAAAAATAAACAAGATATGATTCATGCTTTTAATAGAATGAAAGAGCAGGGCGGCGGGATAGTAGTGATGGAGAACGCCGAGATTGTCTGCGAGCTGCCGCTGCCGTTAAGCGGAATCATGTCTGAAGCCTCGGTAGAAGAATTAATAATTCAGGAAAAAAGATTATTTGAAGAGCTGGCGGCCAGAGGTTATTCTTTTTCCGATCCGATGTATAGTTTATTGTTCTTTTCGTCTACTCATTTACCATACATTCGTGTTACACAGCAAGGAATGTATGATGTCATGAATAAAACAGTTCTATTTCCTTCGATAATGCGCTAAACTGTAATTAGGTAAAGGGTTAAAGTGTGAAAGTATCTAACATCAAGAATGGAATTCGGGGTGTTGCATAGATGAAAAAATGGGCTGTTGCCATGGCAGCTGTCCTTTTACTGTTCTCTGGCTGCAGTAACAAGGAAAAGGTTAAGGAGCCGGAAAAAAAGCACGAAGTGGTTGACAAAGTGGTGGAAAAAGAGGGACAGAAGCAAGAGGACCCTTATTTTTTCCCGCTGACTGGTATCAGGTCTAAAGCAGCTGTCGATGGTCGAGCTGTAGCGGTAATGGTTAATAATCATCCAAAAGCAAGACCGCAGTCAGGGTTGAACAAAGCTGATGTGGTCTATGAAGTGCTGGCAGAGGGGGATATCACCCGCTTCCTTGCCGTTTTTCAAAGTGAAAAGCCGACGAATATCGGTCCTGTCCGGAGTGCAAGGGATTATTATATCGAACTGGCTAAAGGACTAAACGCACTCTATATTGCCCACGGCTGGAGTGAGGAAGCAAAGGAAATGCTTGAGGGAAATTATATCGATAATTTGAACGGAATGGTCTATGATGGGACCCTATTTAAACGATCAAGCACGCGGAAAGCACCTCATAACTCTTATATTACCTATGACAATATTTTAAAGGGCGCCGAACAAAAACATTACTCTATGGAAAAAAGTCCACCTGCTTTTAAATTCTATACAGAGGAAGAAAGCAAAAATATTACAGGAAATGATGCCAAGTCCGTCATGATTACCTACTCCAAAAGTGCGATTTCTGATTCAACCTACGAGTATGACAGTACACTAGGCAAATATAAGCGTTTCTCAGGCGGAGAGCAAACTGTTGATTTAGACACGAAAGAACCTGTTCTTCTCGATAATATTTTTATCATTGAAGCCGTTCATCAAGTAATTGATTCGTATGGACGCCGGGATATTGATCTGAAATCTGGCGGAAAAGGTTATTTGCTTCAAAAGGGGAAAGTAACTGAGGTAGAATGGAAGAATAAGAACGGTTTAATTGTTCCTATGAAGGATGGGGAAGAGATTCGTTTAGTACCGGGAAAAACGTGGGTCAATGTTGTTCCAACCAACCCTGGACTACAAAAAAGTGTTTCATTTAATGTAAATTAATTAAAAGGGGTTAAGTATATGCAAATAAATAAATTAAGGGGAAAAGAACTCGATCAATTATTTAAAGCAGTGCTTTCATTAAAGGATTTAGAAGAATGCTACCGTTTCTTTGATGATTTGTGCACGATCAATGAAATTCAGTCTCTTGCCCAGCGGTTAGATGTAGCTAGAATGCTCCGTGAAGGAAATACGTACCACAAAATTGAAACCGAAACGGGCGCAAGTACCGCTACGATTTCACGGGTAAAACGCTGCTTGAATTTTGGCAATGATACGTATGAAATGGTTTTGGAACGGATTAAAGAAGAAAACAGCAAAGTGGAAGAAGTATAAACAAACCGAAGGGACTCCTTCGGTTTTTCTTTTTGTCCAGCTTCAGCGCATAGGGGCTCGCAGGTCTACAGCCAATCCGTCGAGAAGGTTAAAAAGCAACCTTCCCGCCGGCTCGTCTTATGTTTGTCGCCCCTAGGAAAAAATGAACTGCTTTTTTCCCTGGGCACTAAAGATGCTACTTAGAATAATCATCGCAGGAACAAGCTCTGCTTGTTCCGAAGGCGCTTCCGCTTTTCTATTTGGATTTTATTTCTTACATGGTTTTATTTTTTAAACGATTCCTCTAATGCTATAATGGTGAAATGGACTTATGTAATGGAGGAATCCTTTAATGTATGATTTTCGCGAGTGGCGCCACGTGTTTAAACTCGATCCAAATAAAGAAATTTCAGACGACCAGTTAGAAAAAATATGTGAATCAGGCACCGATGCCGTGATGGTCGGCGGAACAGATGGAGTGACCCTTGAAAATGTCCTTGATTTAATGGCAAGAATCAGAAGGTATACCGTTCCGTGCGTCTTGGAAGTTTCCAGCATTGAAACTGTAACACCGGGTTTTGATCTGTATTTTATCCCAACAATCTTAAATAGCAGCGATACGAAGTGGATTACAGGGCTTCATCATCAGGCTGTAAAGGAATTTGGCGAAATCATGGACTGGGAAGAAATCGTCATGGAGGGCTATTGCATTTTGAATGAAGACTGCAAAGCGGCCCAACTAACCGCGTCTAATTCCAGCGTAACCAACGAAGATGTAAAGGCCTATGCGATGATGGCAGAAAAAATGTTTCAGCTGCCGATTTTTTATCTTGAATACAGCGGCAAATATGGAAATGTGGATCTCGTAGCAGACGTGAAAAAGGTTCTTGAAAAAACAACTCTTTTTTATGGGGGCGGCATTTCTACAAAGGAACAGGCGGAAGAAATGGCCAAGCATGCCGATGTGATTGTCATTGGCAACGCTCTTTATGATAACTTTGAAAAAGCCTTAGAAACGGTTAAAAGTACTCGATAGAAATTTGCACTTGAATGCAAGGAACGATAAAATAAAAATAAGAACAAATGTTTGTTATGGTGGTGGAATCATGCAATATTTAACGGATAAGCTTTTGAATGGCCTGAATCCAGAGCAGCAAAGTGCCGTAAAAGCAACGGATGGACCGCTTTTATTAATGGCAGGGGCAGGCAGTGGAAAAACGAGAGTATTAACGCATCGCATTGCGTACCTAATAGTAGAAAAACGAGTAAACCCATATAACATTTTAGCAATTACCTTTACTAACAAAGCTGCACGCGAAATGAAAGAAAGAATTGGGAAAATGATGGGCGGAGCAGCGGAAGAAATCTGGATTTCGACCTTTCACTCGATGTGCGTACGTATTTTACGCAGGGATATCGACCGGATGGGCTTTAACCGCAATTTTACAATTCTTGACACAACTGATCAGCAATCAGTCATTAAAGGGATTCTTAAAGAAAAAAATCTTGACCCGAAGAAGTTTGACCCGAGGGCGCTATTAGGCGCGATTAGTTCTGCAAAAAATGAGCTGATTGACCCAGAGGAATTTGCGAAAACGGCGGGCGGATTCTTTGAACAAACCGTAAGTGAGGTCTACACAGAATACCAAAAGCGGCTGCGCAAAAATCAGGCACTTGATTTTGATGACCTGATTATGACAACGATTCAGTTATTTCAAAGGATTCCAGAGGTGCTTGAATATTATCAGCGAAAGTTCCAATACATCCATGTCGATGAGTATCAGGATACCAATAGAGCCCAATATATGCTCGTAAAAATGCTCGCGATGCGCTTCAAAAACCTATGTGTCGTCGGGGACTCTGATCAGTCCATTTACCGCTGGCGCGGGGCGGATATTGCCAATATCCTTTCCTTTGAAAAAGATTACCCGAACGCTTCCGTCATCCTGCTTGAGCAAAACTACCGCTCGACCAAAAGAATTCTCTTGGCGGCTAACAAGGTTATTGAAAATAACCTGAACCGAAAAGCGAAAAATCTTTGGACTGAAAACCCGGAAGGTAACAAAATTGTTTATTACCGTGCTGATAGTGAACAATCTGAGGCTCAATTCGTTGCAGGAAAAATAAAGGAACTAACCCGTGATGACAAAATTAAACTAACAGACATTGCCATTCTTTATCGTACAAACGCCCAGTCCCGTGTTATGGAGGAAGTGCTGCTCAAATCGAATATTGGATATTCGATTGTGGGCGGTACAAAATTCTATGACAGAAAAGAAATTAAAGACATGCTGGCATATTTGCGTTTGATTTCCAATCCGGATGATGATATCAGCCTGCAGCGGATTATCAATGTACCGAAAAGGGGAATTGGCTCAACCTCGTTTGATAAGATTGCTAATTTTGCAGCGATGCATGATATCTCCATCTATCAAGCACTCGATTCGATTGAATTGATTGGTGTAAGTCCTAAGATTACGAAAGCCGCAATTGAATTCCGCGACTTAATTCGCAATTATACAAATATGCAGGAGTTCTTATCCGTTACAGAGCTTGTTGAAGAGGTTCTTGATAAGACTGGTTACAAGGAAATGCTCAAAGCGGAAAAATCATTGGAAGCACAAAGCCGCTTAGAAAACCTTGAGGAATTATTATCTGTAACCAAAAACTTTGAAGATACAAACGAAGATAAGAGTCTGATTGCCTTTTTAACAGATTTAGCCTTGGTAGCCGACATTGATTCATTGGATGAAGATGGAGAAAAAGCGGATTCGATTACGCTAATGACACTGCACTCAGCTAAGGGCTTGGAATTTCCGGTTGTCTTCTTGATTGGCATGGAGGAAGGGGTATTTCCTCACAGCCGCTCGCTTATGGAAGAAGCAGAAATGGAAGAGGAACGCCGCCTTGCCTATGTGGGTATTACCCGTGCAGAGCAAAGCTTGTTCTTAACCAATGCCCAAATGAGAACCCTGTTCGGACGAACCAATATGAACCCAGCATCTAGATTTATCAGCGAAATTCCGGAGGACCTTTTAGAGGGTGTCGAACCAGAAAAACGTCAGGCTTCTCCTTTTGGCAGCTCAAGGTCATTCGGATCATCAGGCTCTTCATTTGGTGGCCGGGGAAGCACATTTGGCACCCCATCAGCACCACGGAAACCCGTCATGCGCCCAGTTTCAGCCTCTTCCGGCAGTGATGAACTTGGCTGGAAGGTCGGTGATAAAGCCGAGCATGGTAAATGGGGGATTGGGACGGTCGTAAGTGTAAAAGGCCAAGGCGAAGGGACGGAGCTTGATATCGCCTTCCCAAGTCCAGTGGGCATCAAGCGCTTGCTCGCCAAATTCGCACCAATTAAAAAAGCGTAAGATTCAAATGTTAATGAAAGGGCTGGGTATATGGACCTTCAAATCGCTGAACAAAAAATAAATGAACTTAGAACCCTATTAAATCAATATGGTTATGAATATTATGTTTTGGATGCGCCGACCGTCACAGATGCGAAATATGATCGGCTGATGCAGGAATTACTAGAACTTGAGGAAAAGTTTCCGGAGCTTAAAACACAAGATTCACCTACGGTGCGGGTGGGCGGAGCTGTGCTTGATGTATTTGAAAAAGTCGAGCACCGGACGCCGATGCTAAGCCTTGGGAATGCTTTTAATGAGCAGGACTTAAGAGATTTTGACCGCCGAATCCGCCAGGCAGTCGGCGATGATTTTTCCTATGTTTGTGAACTAAAGATTGACGGACTTGCTGTTTCTTTGAGATATGAAAATGGACTGTTTGTTCAAGGGGCAACCCGCGGGGATGGAACAATTGGCGAAGATATTACCTCGAATCTGAAAACCATCAAATCGATTCCACTCCGTTTGCGGGAAAATGTTTCACTAGAGGTACGCGGTGAAGCCTACATGCCAAAGCGTTCCTTTGAAGCCCTAAATCAGGTTCGTGAAGAGCGTGGCGAGGAGCTGTTTGCTAATCCTCGTAATGCCGCTGCCGGATCACTAAGACAGCTGGATCCGAAGATTGCTGCTTCGAGAAAACTGGACGTCTTTTTATACGGCATTGGCAATACCGGAGAAAGCGGCGTTATTTCGCATAGTGAAGGTCTTGATTACTTAGACCATCTTGGATTTAAAACGAATAAAGAAAGAAGAAAGTGCTTGCTGATTGATGATGTCGTTGATTTCGTCAATAGCTGGGTAGAAAAGCGGCCGGGTCTTCCATATGAAATCGACGGTATCGTCATAAAAGTCGATTCATTGGAGCAGCAAGCTGTACTCGGAACAACGGCTAAAAGCCCGCGTTGGGCAATTGCCTATAAGTTTCCGGCTGAGGAAGTGATTACAACGCTTTTGGATATCGAGTTAAGTGTTGGAAGAACAGGTGTCGTTACCCCAACAGCCATTCTAGAGCCGGTTAAAGTAGCAGGAACAACCGTTCAGCGTGCTTCCTTGCATAATGAAGATTTAATCCGTGAAAAAGATATTAAAATTGGCGATAAAGTTGTCGTGAAAAAAGCAGGCGATATCATTCCAGAGGTGGTCAATGTATTGGCTGACCAAAGGACTGGCAATGAAAGGGATTTCCACATGCCTACCCATTGCCCGGAATGTGAAAGCGACCTCGTCCGGCTTGAAGGGGAAGTGGCTCTTAGATGCATTAACCCGAAATGTCCAGCCCAAATTCGCGAAGGCTTGATCCATTTTGTCTCAAGAGATGCGATGAATATTGACGGGCTCGGCGAAAAGGTGATCAGCCAGCTTTTTGCTGAAAAGTTAATCAGTGATGTGGCTGATATTTATAAGCTTACCCGCGACCAGCTATTAGCACTTGAGCGAATGGGTGAAAAGTCTGTTTCAAATTTATTGAAGGCTATTGAGGCATCGAAAAGCAATTCCCTCGAAAAGCTGCTTTTTGGCTTGGGAATCCGTCATGTAGGAGCGAAGGCAGCCAAGACGTTAGCAATAAGCTTTGGCACTATGGATAAACTTTCATCTGCTGCGAAGGATGAATTAATCGCCATTAACGAAATCGGTGATAAAATGGCTGATTCGATTGTAGCCTTTTTTGAACAAGACGAGGCTTGTGAGCTTATCCAAGAATTAATCGCTGCTGGCGTCAATATGGAATACAAAGGAGCAAAACCTGTATCTGCTGAAGAATCGGATTCTATTTTTGCTGGAAAAACGGTTGTTTTAACCGGAAAGCTTGAGCAATTATCACGAAATGAAGCTAAGGAAAAAATTGAAGCGCTCGGCGGCAATGTGGCGGGCAGTGTCAGTAAGAAAACCCATCTCGTCATCGCGGGTGAGGATGCCGGCTCAAAGTTAGCCAAGGCGCAAGAACTGGGAATTGAAGTATGGGATGAGGAGAAGCTTTTAGTAGAATTAAATAAGTAGTAAGAGGTGTTATCGACGTGAGAAAGCTCTCATTGCTCGCTCTCTCCTTTGTTTTTTTGCTGAGTGCCTGTGCACCGAATTTTCAGAAGCAAAATGAAGCAGTTCAATCAAAGGAGAAAGTGAAAGGAAAGGCGATTATTCCTAAATATAATATTTCAGACAATTATTACAGGACCATCCTGCCATTTGAACCTGGGGAAGCGCGCGGGTTGGTCGTGAATAATATTAATACTCGCTATGACTTGAACGAATTTGAGACGGGACTAATGCGAATCGCCCAAAATAGTTTCAGCACAGATAAGTATTATTTTCGTGAAGGTCAGGAAATTAAAGGAAAGACGATACGGCTTTGGCTAAACCGTAAATTTACGGATCCACAATTAAAGGCTGAAAGCCTTAAAGCCTCAGAAAATATTGGGTTAAACCCTGTAGATACAGCTGTTGCTGGTGCTGAACCAACATCACCGGTTTATTTGGCTCATATTTTAGAACATGATTATTTAACGAAAGACGATAAGGGAAATGTGTCTCTTGGCGGTGTTTCGATTGGACTTGCCCTCAATTCCATTTACTACTATCAAACCGTAAAAGACGGTCCTGTTTATGAGAAAAAAATTGATTATGCTGAAATGGAAAGGGAAGGCAAGAAGATGGCTGAGGAAGTCGTTAAGCGGATGCGGGCGATGAAAAATTTAGCCGATGTACCGATTACGATTGGTTTATTTATGCAGCAGAGTAAATCTTCTGTTATCCCTGGCAGATATATTGCTTACTCAACCGTTGATAAAGGCAGCCAGACATTAAATGATTGGGAAAAAGGAAATGAAAAATATTATTTATTCCCTTCAACAGATGCCCAGGAAGATCACCGTGATGATGTGATTGCCTTCTTAAACTTTAAGCAGGATGTTGAAGAATATTTTCCTAATTTTAATGGTGTCATTGGCAAAGCGTTTTACGTTGGAGATCAACTCCAGGAATTAAATATTACTATTCCGATTCAATTTTATGGAAAAACGGAAGGAATTGGTTTTACCCAGTATCTGACAGGGTTGGTTATGGAGCACTTCCCTAAATATATCTCTGTTTCTGTAAGTATTACGTCGGTCGACGGGCCTGAAGCCTTAATTGTCCGCAAGGCAAACGAAAATGAGCCATTTGTTTATATTTACCAGTAAAGTCCGGCTATTTGTGCCGGTCTTTTTTTATGATTTTTATCATTTGATACTGGCAAATGAATCATGTAGAATGAACATTGGGTGTAAACGTTTTATACATAGGAGGGGTTTAGAACAATGGTACAACCTTACAAACACGAACCATTCACAGATTTTACAACAGAAGAAAACCGTCAGGCCTATCTTAATGCGTTAAAAACAGTAGAGGGTTATTTAGGTCAGGATTATCCTCTTGTGATCGGCGGAGAGAAGATTACAACAGAAGATAAAATTGTTTCCTACAATCCTGCTAATAAAGAAGAAGTGATTGGCCGCGTTTCAAAAGCGAACCAAGAGCTTGCTGAAAAAGCAATGCAGGCAGCTGTAGAAGCATTTAAAACTTGGAAAAAAACAAAGGCAGAAGTTCGCGCGGATGTGCTTTTTAAAGCAGCAACAATCATTCGCCGCCGCAAAAACGAATTCTCTGCACTTTTAACTAAAGAAGCAGGAAAGCCGTGGAGAGAAGCGGATGCAGATACTGCAGAAGCAATCGATTTCCTTGAATATTATGGCCGCCAAATGCTTGCATTGAAAAATGGCGTACCGGTAAATAGCCGACCAAATGAATTTAACCGCTATGACTATATTCCATTAGGAGTTGGAATCATCATTTCTCCTTGGAACTTCCCATTAGCGATTATGGCTGGAACAACTGTTGCGGCAATCGTTTCTGGTAATACCGTTCTTTTAAAACCAGCTTCTACAACGCCAATTGTGGCTGCTAAATTCGTGGAAGTTATGGAAGAGGCAGGTCTTCCTAAAGGCGTGTTAAACTTTGTGCCAGGAAGCGGCGCTGAAGTAGGCGACTACTTAGTTGACCATAAGGACACTCGTTTCATCAGCTTCACAGGTTCACGTGATGTAGGACTTCGCATTTTTAATCGTTCTTCAAAAGTGAATCCTGGTCAAGTGTGGATGAAGCGTCTAATTGCTGAAATGGGCGGTAAAGATACGATTGTTGTTGATTCTGAAGCTGATTTAGAGCTTGCAGCACAATCAATCGTTGCTGGCGCTTTTGGTTTCTCTGGACAAAAGTGTTCTGCATGTTCACGTGCAGTTATCGTTGAAGATGTTTACGATACGGTTTTAAACCGCGTTGTTGAGTTAACGAACCAATTAACTGTTGGCGATCCGACTGAGCAGGGCTCTTTCATGGGTCCAGTTATCGACAATAGTGCGTTCAAAAAGATTATGGAATATGTTGAAATCGGTAAGCAGGAAGGTAAGTTAATGGCTGGCGGCGAAGGGGATGACTCTAAAGGTTACTTCATTAAGCCAACTGTTATTGCAGACCTTGCTCCAGATGCCCGCATTATGCAGGAAGAAATCTTCGGCCCTGTTGTTGGGTTTACTAAAGCGAAGGATTTCACTGAAGCAATTGAAATTGCCAACAACACCGAGTATGGCTTAACAGGTGCCGTTATCACGAAAAACCGTGCCCACTTAGAGCAAGCTCGTGAAGATTTCCATGTTGGTAACCTGTATTTCAACCGTTCATGTACAGGCGCAATCGTTGGCTACCAGCCATTCGGCGGTTTCAACATGTCAGGTACTGACTCAAAAGCAGGCGGCCCTGACTACTTATTGCTTCACATGCAAGCTAAGACTACTTCTGAAATGTACTAAGAAATATGAAACCTCTTCTCATGATTTGAGAAGAGGTTTTTTACTAGTCCTTCATACTCTTAAGGAACCTTCACCACAAACGGAACCGTGAATACTTTCCCGTTTTGTTGAAATTGTCCCCAGATTTTATAGATTCCCTTTTCAGGAAATAGCGTCATAAACGTAACCTTTGGTCCATTCCCTTCGATTGTCATCGGATGAATGTGCAAGTATTTTTCCGCATCCCTGTTTATCGCAACAGCATGTCCCATTGCTCCTAAAAATGGCTCCAGATTTTTAATCGGTTTATTGCTTTGGGCATCACGAATGGTAAAAGTTATATGCGAAGTTTTTCCGGCCGTCAGATTTTCAAATGAAAGGGATACTTTTTTATCTTCCACCAATTTCGTTAGCTTTTTATCAGCTACAAGAGGAACTTCCTTTGCTGGTGCACCTTCAACCTGAAGCCAGTGGCTTTCCACACTTGGGTCACCGCCGCCTTTAGGGGTAAATTCGGAGATGAGTTTGTAATCTCCCCCAACTGGAAAAGCCGTTTTAAAAAAGAATTCCCCATTGCCTTTATATTCTGGATGAATATGTGAAAAATAAGATAAATCCTTGCTAACAAGAAATAAATGCATTTTTTTCTCATGAACAGTATCAAAAGATTGAATTGGTTTATTGGCCTTGTCCATGATCAATATTGAAACGGGAAAATCTTCGTTAGCTTTAGGAGGGCTTGAGACTTTCCATTCAGAATTTGTTGGGACTACTTCTGTTGGTGTGGCACTCATTTGATGGTCCATGGTGGACTTAGGTACTTTTAAGGAATTACAGGCCGATAAAAGAATCATAGTTAAAAGACAGAAACCAATCATATAATATCGCAAGGTCATTCTCCTTTTCACAATAGCTCATTCTACTAAATATACATTCCCTATTTCCACCAATGCAAGAATTTATTGACAATAAACAAGTCGCCTTAAGAAAAAATAATGTTAATATAAAGAAGTCACAATAATATTGAAACAATTTATAGAAATAATTCGTCATAAATAAGAAGTGATTTTAAATGGAGGAAAAGTCCTGTTGATACCGTTCTATTTATTACATGTTACAGCGGTTGCTCATAGTGAAAATTTACTTTGGACATTTTTATTATGCAATATTTTTGTTGTCAGCTCTGGTATTGTCTTTATGTATAGGTTATTTACACAAAAAAAGGTGCGGATCGCAGGAATTACGTTTGGAATTGCCATAGCGATTAATTATGTCCTTATCGCAATATACGGTGATATTTTTGATTTACTCGGATAGAGAAGGAGGAAGGTATAATTGAAATATTATCGTTTGTGGGTAATTGCCTTTTTATTAAAATTCATTGGTTCCGCTTGGGATGCCTCCTATCATTTTAAATATCTATTCGAAGAATACTCCATACCCCATATTGTTAATACATTAGGCTTTGCACTGGGGGCTATTTTGCTTTTCCAAGAGTGGCGGCAGATGCAGCACATGGATCGCTTTTCTAGAAACCTGATTACCATTGGCTATGCGTTATTCTTAATTGGGATTCCCTTAGATTTTACTTATCATATTGCCTATGGCATTGATTTAACAACATGGAGTCCGACCCATTTTATTTATTACATTGCCACCGATATAATGATTTTCGGTGTTTGGCGGGGATATTTTATCTTTAGCCGGGACTTGAAACCGACTTGGAAGTCGATGCACACGTGGTTTGCGATGTTTCTCCTTGAATGTTTTATGTTTCCGAACATGCAGCAGGAAAATGGGGCGATTTCTTATGATCAGTATATTCATGGAAAATCGATTGCCTCAAAAGAAATATTAGAACTAATCTCAGATCCTGCCTCTCAAATTTTTGGCGGCATTCCGGAATGGGTGTATCCGATTTATTCTGTGATAATGGTGGCTGGTTTAACGATTATCATTATTAGGATATATCGCGATTTTTCTATTCCTATGGCGGCTGCGGCACTATACATCCTGCTAAGATTTCTGGGAAAAACGATCTTTTTCGCCGTCGGCTACCCAACTTCGTATGTCCCGATTACGATTATATTAATTCCGCTTTGCTTTTTCATATTTAAAAAGACCAACTGGATTGCAGGCCTCACAGGGAGCATAGCATACTTTCTTGTCTTGTTTGCGATAAATAGATCCGGCATTTTGATTACACCGCCATTGGTAATATGGGAACTTGTCCCGGTTGCTTTAATTGGCACACTTGTCCCGGTCCTTAATTCTCAAATAAAGCGAATCCAACTTTGGCATAAAAATAAACAACCGGCTTAATTAAAGGGTGCCCTATTGAATGGGCACCCTTTCCTAGTTTATCGGGACGCTGTAGTTGTGACCGTCACTGATTTCTTAACAATTGCTGAACCTTTCATTCCGAATAAGAATCTTAATACACGAATTCGCTTAATTACAAACTGATAACAAAGCATAATCACCATAAACGAAGCAGAGACAAGAAAAATAAGTTTTACGTGCATTGGCCAGGACAAATCATTAATAAGATAGCCAAATAGAACGATGACAGGCTGGTGAAGTACATAAAAAGGCATCGATGCTTCACTGCCATATTTTAAGAAACGATTTGAAAAAGATAAATACCTGTCTGCCAAGAAAAAAATACATAACAGCCAGCTCCAGCAATTTAATGAATGAACAGCATAAAAGATAACATCACTAATCGTGCCTGGCTGCGGGATCGCTTTCATAAACCAAACAATGAAAACAATGGAAGTAATCATAGCAATGCTGAAATGAATCTTAATCGTTTTTTGAAGGACAGGTTTAAATGCTTCATTTGATAAAAAATAATAGCCGTAAATAAAAATGGCAAGATAAAAGACAAGGTCCCAGCCTCCTAAATTGACGGTTTTAATCACCCCAACTAAAAACAACAAAATGGGTAAGAGGATAAAATGAATCGGGCCAAATTTGTCTTTTCTGCCTATAGTTTTAAAAAGAGGCAAAGTGAGAAAGGAAAATACCAAAAGAACGAGTAAATACCAAAGGTGTAAACCAAAGAAGGCGAAATTTCCAGTTCCTCCAATACTTAAGTACAAGCCGTCAAAATAATGAGGAAGGAAATCAACAAATGATCCATTAAACTGATTATGGGTTATCCGTTCAATATAAACCTGAGGAGGAGTCAAGAAGACTACCCCAAACAAAAGCGGTACTCCTAGACGTACCAATCTCTCACGGATGTAAACCTTAGTGGTTCGTTTTTGGAGGGTATACATCACACTTATTCCTGATACCGCAATAAAAATCGGCATAAGCCAGGAACCAGCAAAAAGCGAAAAAGCTAATATCCCGCCTGAATCTAGCTGATTGTTCTTCACGTGCCATGGAAAGGGATTGAAGAACATGGAACAATGATAAAGAAAAACTGCAAGGGTGGCCAAGACGCGAATCCAATCCAAATCATAGTGTCTATTGTCCTTTTTCATACAGCACCTCTAGTAATGGTTTCTAAGAAATTCTATTATTCTATGATTCATTTTCTCTAAATGCTCTTCAGAGGGAAAATGCCCGCTATTGAATGCTTCATAGTTTGCTAGGTTAGAAAAAATATCCTGGGCAGCTTTCCGAATTTTATCCTCCGGAAAAAATACATCATTTCGTCCCGCAATAACCATGGTTGGAGCTTTGTAGTCTTCTAATTCACTTTTCTCTGTCAGTTTTGGCATATCCTGTTCAAGCTTCACGTATTTAAAGATACTTGCAATGATCTCTTTATCTATTTCTTTCATGCTGTTATCTGATAGGGCATTCGCCATTTTATCCATATGCTCTTTAGATCCGTTGAACTTAAACCGCATTAATGGCACAAGAATTTTTCGGATCATCTCAAACTTGGAACCGAGCTGGATGCCCGCAGGAGAAACTAATACGGAGCAAGCAATTTTCTCCGGCATGAATGCAGCGAGCCTTAAGATAATGCCGGCACCATAAGAAGGGCCGACAAAAGCGGATTTTTCAATTTGGAAGTGCCGCATTAATTCAGAAATCCAGCGGGCAAAGCAATCATCCTGGGCAGAAATTCGAGTCTCAGCACTCAAGCCTGGATGACCGATTGTATCAGGAGCATAAATTCGATAGTTTTCCAGTAACGGCTTGAACCATGATAATGTCATCGGATTGATACAATTTCCGCCTTGAAAAATAAAAATCGGTTTCCCATCCGCAGGTCCTGTCACTAAAACATGGGTTTCACCAAAAGAAGTTTCCACATAAATTCTCTCGAAATCGCACTGTAGTTTCTCTAAATATTTTTCATAGAAGCCAAGAATAATACGTCTTCCGGCATCACTTTTATAGATTACACGATTCCCCATAGAACACCTCAATATGTTAGATAATTCCATTTTATCACGATGGTCTATGTTTATGACAATAATGTGAAATTCTTCACAAATTTGTTTGGAAAGTGACGAACGTCACAAATTTTAAGCGGTAAGGTAATTACAATATAGCTATAGAGAAAAACGTAATTAAAAATAGGGAGAGACCCAATATGAAGAAACTAGTGATGATCGGTAACGGAATGGCAGGAGTCAGAACTATTGAAGAAATTCTTAAACTAGCTCCAGAACAATTTGAAATTACTATTTTTGGACAGGAACCACATCCAAACTATAACCGTATTAAATTATCAAACATCCTTCAAGGCGACACTAGCTTTGATGAAATCATTATCAATCCGTTAGATTGGTATAAAGAAAATAATATTCAATTATTTACGGGTGAGGCGATAGTCAAAATCGATGTGGAAGGAAAACGAGTCATCAGTGACCAAGGCCGTGAAGTGGACTTTGATGAATTAATAATAGCTACTGGTTCGAATTCTTTTATTCTGCCAATCCCAGGTGCTGAAAAAATCGGTGTGACCGGTTTCCGTGATATCCATGATTGTGAAATGATGATCAAATCAGCAGAGCAATACAAAAAAGCTGTAGTAATTGGCGGTGGATTGCTTGGTCTTGAAGCGGCAAGGGGATTGTTGAACCTGGGCATGAAGGTCGACGTGGTACACCTTATGCCAAATTTAATGGAACGCCAATTAGATTCAATTGCTTCATCACTCCTGAAAGCAGAACTTGAATCACAGGGCATGAACTTTTTAATGGAAAAAGAAACCGTCGAAATCCTTGGCGGCGAACGAGTAACAGGTCTGCGCTTTAAGGATGGATCAGAAGTGGAAGCGGATCTCGTTGTCATGGCCATTGGGATTAAATCTAATACTAAAGCAGCAAAAAGCAGTGGGATTTATGTTAACCGCGGCATCGTCGTAAATGATTTTATGGAAACAAGTGTACCAAGTGTTTACGCTGTTGGTGAATGTGCAGAACATAGAGAAATTGTTTATGGTTTGGTTGCACCATTATACGAACAAGGCAAAGTGCTCGCAAACCGTATTTGCGGGTTAACAGCAGAACCTTATACAGGATCGGTTACCGGAACACAGCTGAAAGTTGCCGGGGTAGACTTGTTCTCAGCTGGAGAAATTTTTGATGATGGCCAAACCAAATCCATTATGGTTTACAACGAATTTGAAGGAATCTATAAACGCGTTTTAACAAGAAATAATCGAATTGTTGGAATTGTGATGTACGGTGATACAAAAGAAAGTACAAAACTATTCCGAATGCTGACGAAAAAAGAAGATATTACGGGAACTTCCATTTTTCAAACTGAATGCAGTGCCGAGTCAGGCGGCGATGCAGCCTCCATGCCAAATGATGAACTTGTGTGCGGCTGTAACGGAGTGACAAAGGGTGCGATTGTAGAGGCGATTAAAACACAAGGTTTGACCACACTTGATCAAGTAAGCCATTGCACGAATGCCGGACGTTCTTGCGGCCGCTGTAAGCCGATGGTCAGCCAAATTCTTGCCCACACGTTAGGGGATCAATTTGATGCTGCAGCTTCTCAGAAAACAAGTATTTGCGGATGTACCACCATTAGCCGTGAGGAATTAGTAGAGGAAATCAAAGCTAAGGGTTTAACTAGTGTTAAAGAAGTCATGAATGTTCTCGAATGGAACAATGAAGAAGGATGTACAAAATGCCGTCCGGCGATTAACTACTATCTCGGTATGATTTACATGGATGAATATAAGGATGAACGCGATTCCCGTCTTGTTAATGAAAAAATGCATGCGAATATCCAAAAGGATGGAACCTATTCTGTTGTTCCAAGAATGTATGGCGGGGTGACCACCGCTGCTGATTTGAAAAAAATTGCGGAAGTTGCTGAAAAATATAACATTCCTCTAGTAAAATTAACAGGAGGACAGCGGATTGGATTATTCGGTGTTAAAAAAGAAGATCTGCCAGGTATGTGGGAAGAGCTTGACATGCCTTCTGGTTATGCATACGGAAAAACTCTTCGTACGGTCAAAACCTGTGTCGGCGCCCAGTACTGCCGCTATGGTACACAGGATTCTATGGCTTTAGGCATTGAGCTTGAAAAGAAATTTGAACGTCTTGATACACCGCATAAAGTAAAAATGGGGGTATCAGCTTGCCCAAGAAACTGTTCAGAAGCAGGCATAAAGGACATCGGATTTGTCGGCATTGATGGCGGCTGGGAGATTTATGTAGCCGGTAATGGCGGTGTTGACCTTCGCCCTGGCGATTTGCTATGCACAGTCAAAACGACAGAAGAAGTAATGGAAGTGACTGGTGCCTATTTGCAATACTATAGGGAAACGGCTAATTACTTGGAGCGGACCTCTAAATGGGTGGAGCGCGTCGGCCTTGAACATGTAAGAGAAGTTCTAGCAAACGAAGAAACTCGTAAGGCCTTGAATGAGCGAATGGATAAAACGTTGAAGAAATATAGTGAACCTTGGAATGAAGCGATTCAAAGTGAAGAAATTAAAGATAAATATTATACTAAACACACTGTCAAGGTGGGGGAGTGAGTCGACATGCTGCAAACAATAACTCGTATACCAGTTGCCCATTATTCAAATGTAAAGATGAGATCTGGCTATTCCATCAAAATTGATAACAAGGAAATTGCTTTATTTAAATTAACAAATGGCAAGGTGTATGCTATTGAAAACCGCAGCCCCCATCCAAAAGGGGGCGTCCTTTCCGAAGGTTTAATTAGTGGTGAATACGTATATTGTCCCGTTTATGATTGGAAAATTTCATTAGCAGATGGAAAAGTGCAGTCCCCGGATGTAGGACAAGTCCGAACGTTTAAGGTAGAATTAGAAAATGATATTATTTTTATTATACTAGAGTAAGCAATATTCGCGGGGGAGGCTGCACGATGGAAAAAGGTAAGGTATTTTTAGTAGGCGCAGGGCCGGGGGACATCGGATTAATTACCGTAAAAGGATTGGATGCAATCAAGCAAGCCGATGTCATTCTTTATGACCGTCTAGCCAACCCGAAGCTGTTGGAGTTTGCCCCAAACAAGTGTGAACTGGTTTATGGGGGCAAGCTCCCGGAACGCCATTTTATGCGCCAGGAAAATATAAATGATTTTCTGGTAGAAAACGCCTTACAAGGCAAAATCGTTGTTCGTTTGAAAGGCGGCGACCCAGGTGTTTTCGGCCGGGTGGGCGAGGAAGCGGAAGCCTTGGCGCAGCATCAAATTCCTTATGAAATCGTCCCAGGCATAACCTCAGGGATTGCAGCACCCCTATATGCCGGGATTCCGGTAACCCATCGGGAGCACGCAGAATCCTTTGCAGTCGTTACTGCCCATGATAAATCCAAGGACGGAAAACCCAATTTGGACTGGGAAAGCTTAGCCCGTGGTGTGGATACCATTGCCTTTTACATGGGTGTCGGGAATTTACCGTTTATATGTGAAAACCTAATTCATTATGGAAAGCCTTCAAACACTCCTGTTATCTTAATTCAATGGGGTACTTTTGGTCGTCAAAAAACCTTGCAAGGTACATTGGCAGACATTTCAGGGAAAGTGTTGGAAGCAAAGTTCAGAAACCCATCTATTATCCTTGTGGGCGAGGTCATTTCCATCCGTGAAAAAATTAGCTGGTTTGAGAAAAAACCATTATATGGCCGGCAGCTTTTGCTCGCTCGTACAGGTACTAGCCCTAGCGTACTGGCAAAGAAATTAATGGAACTTGGAGCCGATGTAATTGAATTTCCAAAATGGAAGAAGACTCCTTTACCAATAGATGTTTTAAAAGCGGCTGCCTTTGAAAAAATTCTGTTTGCCTCACCTGAAAGTGTGGAAGAATTTTTCACTGCCGTGATAGAGCAGCAAGTAGATGTCAGGACGATTAAAGCAGACTTTTATGGAGCATCCATTAAAACTATTAAAGCACTAAACAGCCGTGGATTTAAGGCACATCTAGCTGAAGAGCCTGGGGATTATCTTGTTGTAGGCAATGACAGCATTTTGATAAAAGGCTATGAAAACGTGTTGGTTACAAGCAAGAAAGAAATCGACCAGCAGTTCTTGCCTATTTTTAAAAGAATGTTAGGAGAAGCGGCATTAAATACCATGGTCTTCCCAAGCAGCGCCGCAGTTGAACCATTTATCGAAGCATTAAGCGAATGCGGCATTTCTGCTGCAGAGCTTTTGAAAGATTTACAAGTAATCAGTATGGGGAAACAAACATTGGATGCAGTTGAGGCAGCGGGTCTTCGGTCGGATGGCATGCCGGAACAAGCAACGAAGGAAGCCTTGATAAATTATTTAGAGGTTCGTCAATGAACTCATTCTATCCCATTATATTACGGCTTGAGGGTAAAAAAGTGGTAGTCGTGGGCGGCGGTAAAGTAGCCGAGCGCAAGGTGAACAGTTTACTTGGGACAGGAGCAGATGTATCCGTAATAAGTCCGGAGATAACGGAAACGATTCAAAAACTTGCGGATGAGGGTAAGATTGTTTGTCAGCAAAGGCCTTTTTCAGAGGAAGATGTTTATGGTGCTTTTATGATTTTTGCAGCGACAAATGATCAAGCATTAAATCAAATGGTGAAAGATTTGGCAGATTCTCACCAGCTTGTAACCATTGCCGATAATCCAGATGAATCGAATTTTCATATTCCCGCACACTTGCAGCGCGGCCGGTTAAGCATCTCTGTTTCAACTGGCGGGGCAAGTCCAACTCTTGCAAGGAAAATTCGTGAACAACTTGAACAGCAGTTCAATGAGTCGTATGAAGCTTATTTGGAATTTCTGTTTTTAAAGCGGCAATGGATTTTGAAAGAGGTGGAGGATGCCACTTTAAAAAGAAAACTATTGGAAGCCATTGTTAGCCCGGATTTTTTATCTAGTGAAAATCGCGAGGAGGATTTTCAAAGATTATATATTGAGCAGGCAGGTACCTTAGATTAGGGTACCTGCTTTTTTGTATATGGTGCTAGTACAAAAGTATTAATCAGTATAACTTAAGGATTATTTTACCTATTTTTATAAAATTTTCAGAAAAGTAGTTCCATTTTTGAAAAGTGTGTTATATAATACAAAACGAGGATAGTTACTGTATTATAACAAAGAGGTGATCTAGTTCGTGTCGATGCAAAAGTCTCGTATTGAGGTGACCGGGGCTTCGAAAGCCCAGTATGATGAGATTTTAACACCAGAAGTACTAAATTTTATTGAAGAGTTTGAGTGTAAATTCAGAGGCAGGAAGATTGAACTGTTACAATGCAGGGGTAAATTCCAGCGGGCAATAGGTGCACAAGCCTATGCTAATGGAAGTTAAGTTGTTTGAAGGCAATTTTTAACGTTAGCTGGATATGGAAGTTTATAAAAAAAAATTAATAGATTAATAGGAGGAATTTTAAATGACAAATTCAAGAGTAACTCAACTGCAAGAAAGCTGGGAGTTAGATAAGCGCTGGAACGGGATTACTAGACCATATACGGCGGAGGATGTTATCAAACTTCGCGGCTCGATTGATATCGAACATACATTAGCAAAAAAAGGCGCAGAAAAGCTTTGGAAGCTTTTGAATGAAGAGGATTACATCAATGCCCTTGGCGCCTTAACAGGAAACCAGGCTGTTCAGCAAGTAAAAGCAGGACTGAAAGCCATTTACTTAAGCGGCTGGCAGGTTGCAGCAGACGCCAACCTTTCTGGACATATGTATCCGGACCAAAGTTTATACCCTGCAAACAGTGTACCAAGCGTTGTAAAACGAATTAACCAAGCCTTACAGCGTGCCGACCAAATCACTCATTCTGAGGGTGACAACTCTATTGACTGGTTCGCTCCAATCGTCGCCGATGCGGAAGCCGGCTTTGGCGGACAGTTAAACTGCTTCGAATTGATGAAAGGGATGATTGAAGCAGGTGCTTCAGGCGTTCACTTTGAAGATCAGCTATCTTCCGAGAAAAAATGCGGCCACTTAGGCGGTAAGGTGTTGCTTCCAACCCAAACGGCGGTTCGTAACTTAATTGCTGCTCGTTTAGCAGCAGACGTTATGGGCGTTCCTACAGTATTAGTAGCTCGTACGGATGCCAACGCTGCGGATTTGATTACTAGTGATATCGATATGAATGACGCCCCATTCATTACAGGAGAGCGGACACCGGAAGGCTTTTTTCGTACAAAGGCAGGCATTGATCAAGCGATTGCCCGCGGCTTAGCTTATGCGCCATATGCTGACCTTATCTGGTGTGAAACTTCAGAGCCAAACATTGAAGAAGCAAGACAATTTGCGGAAGCCATCCATGAGCAATTCCCTGGCAAACTATTAGCCTACAACTGCTCACCTTCCTTCAACTGGAAAAAGAAATTGGACGAAGAAACGATTGCAAAATTCCAGCAAGAGCTCGGCAAAATGGGCTACAAGTTCCAGTTCGTAACCCTAGCAGGTTTCCATGCGCTAAACCACAGCATGTTCGAGCTTGCCCGCGGCTACAAAGAGCGCGGTATGGCAGCTTACTCCGAATTACAGCAGGCTGAGTTCGGCAGCGAGCAACACGGCTACACTGCAACACGTCACCAGCGTGAAGTTGGTACTGGTTACTTCGACCAAGTATCCATGGTCATCTCTGGCGGAACCTCATCCACAACCGCATTGAAAGGTTCTACCGAAGAAGAACAATTCTCAGCGAAAAAATAAATGCAGATTTGAATCCTTCTCTCCATTTGGAGAGGAGGATTTTTTTATAGGGGTAGTTTACTCTTGGATAGAGGGTGAATACTCTTGGATGAGCTGCGATTACTCTTGGATAGTGGGTGAATACTCTCGGATAAGCTGCAATTACTCTCAACAAGTAGATTTGCTCTCGCATAAGACGGTTTTACTCTCGGATAACCTTGTTTTACTCTCGATTTGGCCGTAATCTCATTTTTTTGAAAAGCACATTTTTTAAGTTATTATCATACATAATAATAGCCTTTTAGATGGAGTTGATTTTTTTTGAAAAAGCAAACCGTGGAAGAGGTTTTGCAGCAAGGAATCCATGGGCCGCTGGAAACAAAGCCTGATGAGCGGCGTAAATACTTAGGGACCTTGCGTGAGCGGATTATTGTGGTCTTGTTGAAAAACCAAGTAGCCGAAACAAAAGTTTATCCCCAAATTGAACGGTATATGAAGGAAAACCCAAGAGCACATCTTTTTTTAAACGGCAGTATGAGCTATGAGAACCTATCCAAGTATGTAAAAATCGCTACTAAGAATAAAATCGAACACACCATTGTAAACAATAAAGGCCATGATACAGAGTTTGGCTTAATCTTGGCAATGAATTATGCCATTGATAAAGAAGAAATTCTAATTACGAAAAGCGTCCCGATTAATCTGCCAGCCAAAAAGAAAAAGGGGCTGCTCGCAAGGTTATTGAAAAAATTAAAATAAGAAAAGGCGTAATCCAAACGGATTTACGCCTTTTCTTCAGCATCAGCAGAAATCTCAACAGTCGCCTGCAATTCCATTTCAACATTACCTTGAACAGCGCGGCTGATCATGCAGGAGGCTTCCGCTTTTTTGGCAAGTCGATGTGCCAATTCAATCTCTTTTTCGGCAGCATTCCTTTTTAAGACAATATGCGGCCGATGAATAATCTTCTTATAAGTTATAACCCCTTTGGTGACATCTACAATTCCCTCAGATTCCATCGTTAAGCTTTCCTTCTCAAGCCAGCTTCGCTCCATAATGGCAGCAAGAGTAATGATATAGCAGGTTGCGGCAGCCCCAAGCAGCATTTCGTCAGGATTGGTGCCAACTCCCGGACCCTTCATTTCAGGCGGTATCGACACTTTCGTCTTCAAGTTCGCGGTTTCAATTTCTCCAACATCATTCCTTAATCCCGGCCAATTAGCTTTTAAATGAAAGTGATGTTCAGACATCTTAAATTCCTCCTTTTTATCTAGTGCAAGATTGAAAATATATGGTATTTTTATAGGAGCGTTGTAAATTATTTTGGAGTAGTGTAGGGATGAAAATATTAAAAAAATTTGCTTTAACCATAGTTCTGTTTCTTTATTTAGCCATTCTCACTAAACTTATTTTATTCAAATATATTCCGTTATCAGAGATTATTCATCATTTTAATTTTACCTACCATGAATACCACTGGCGTTCTAACAATTTTGTACCATTTAAAACGATTTACTTTTACCTTTACTTAGCCGATATCAATTTTAGTATTATAATTGTGAATTTAGTAGGGAACGTTATCGGTTTTGCCCCATTAGGGTTTATTTTACCATTACTATCAAAAAAGTTCTTAAAATTGAAACCTGTCATTCTTGCCGCCTTCAGCCTTAGTTTAACCTACGAAGTTCTGCAGCTGTTATTTGAATTTGGCAGCTTCGATGTCGATGATTTAATTTTAAACACACTTGGAGGGTTTCTTGGTTTCTTACCTGTTAAAATCATTCACCTTTTCTCCAAACTTAAGAAAAAGCAATCAACAAAAAGAAAGAAAGTTAGCTGATAGCAGAAAGGATGAATTTGGTGAGCAAAAAAATAATTTTGTTATCATCGTTAATATTATCATTGGGTATTGTAATGGGGTGTTATTTAATCGCATCAAAGCCCCAATCGACCTCAAATCCGCCACAAAACATAGTACAAGAGCAGAATACTATTATGCTGGATATTGAAGAAACGTCTAAGTTTCTAGGACTATCAACTGACGAAATCAAAAGGGTTATTGCCGCTGAAAAAGCATCAGCAGAATCATCGGATGTCTTTGAAGGTGAAAGGCTGCAGTATATAGAAATTGAAGGAACCAAGTATTTTGAAAAAACCAACCTTTTAAAGTGGGCCCAAGATAGTACAGCCATGCACAGGAATTACTCAAATGGGACGGTAGGTTATTAAATTGAGGGTGATCGAATGTTAGTAAAAGGATTAAACCATTTACTTTTTTCTGTTTCCAATTTAGAGAAATCGATTGAATTTTATCAGCAGGTTTTTGATGCTAAACTACTGGTAAAAGGAAGAAGTACTGCTTATTTTGACCTTAATGGAAATTGGCTTGCACTTAATGAAGAAAGAGATATCCCTCGAAATGAAATTTATCAATCCTATACCCATATTGCTTTTTCAATCGATGAAGCGGATTTTAATAAAATGACCGAGAAACTTAAGGGATTGAACGTCAATATCCTTCCCAGTCGTCAAAGGGATGAGAAGGATAAAAAGTCGATCTATTTCACGGACCCTGATGGCCATAAGTTTGAATTTCATACAGGGACATTGCAGGACAGATTGGACTACTATAAGCAGGAAAAAACACATATGGAGTTCTACGAAAAATAAGGGAGCAATGCTCCTTTTTTTCATGCTAGTAATCTAAAACACCTTTAAATTGTTAATACTGATGTAGGAATCATTGCAGTAAAGCGCAAAAGTTTGATATTATCAATATTAAAATAATACTGAAAAAAGGATTGGGGGGTTATGGAACATGTCACGAATTTCCACTGATCAAGTTAAGCACGTGGCCAATCTGGCTCGTTTAGCAGTAACGGAAGAAGAAGTTGAAAAATTCACTAAGCAGCTGGATGCAATTATCTCTTTTGCAGAGCAGTTAAATGAATTGGATACAGAAAATGTAGAACCTACATACCATGTACTTGATTTGAAAAACGTTTTGCGGGAGGACATTCCAAAACAAGGATTGCCGCGTGAAGAGGTACTAAAAAATGCGCCTGAGCATCAGGATGGCCAAATAAAAGTACCATCGATTTTGGGAGAGTAAGGAGTGAAAAGATTGAGTTTATTTGATTATAAAGTTTCAGATTTGCATGAGCTTTTACATAAAAAAGAACTAAAGGTTTCAGACCTCGTTGATGAATCGTATAAACGAATTGCCCAGGTCGAGGACAAAGTCCAGGCTTTTTTAACGTTGGACGAAGAGCGGGCGCGCCTTACAGCGAAATCGCTTGATGAGAAGCTTAACACGGATGTGACTAAGGGCTTACTATTCGGCATGCCGATTGGATTAAAGGATAACATGGTGACAAAGGGCTTACGGACAACTTGTGCGAGTAAGATTCTTGAAAACTTTGATCCAATCTATGATGCAACTGTTGTGCAGAAGCTTCAGCAAGCAGAAACAGTTACCATTGGTAAGCTTAACATGGACGAGTTTGCCATGGGTTCTTCAAACGAAAATTCACGTTTTCAAAAGACACGCAATCCATGGAATCTTGAAACGGTTCCAGGCGGTTCTTCTGGTGGTTCAGCAGCATCCGTTGCAGCTGGGGAAGTCCTGTTTTCATTAGGTTCCGATACTGGAGGTTCCATCCGTCAGCCGGCAGCGTTTTGTGGTGTGGTTGGATTAAAGCCAACCTATGGCCGTGTTTCCCGCTTTGGTCTTGTCGCATTTGCCTCATCACTTGATCAAATCGGACCGATTACGAGAACAGTAGAGGATAATGCCTATCTGTTGCAGGCGATTTCTGGTTTAGATCCAATGGATTCAACCTCTGCGCCAGTAGAGGTTCCAAACTTCGCAAGTGCTCTGACAGGAGATGTGAAGGGTTTAAAAATTGCTGTTCCGAAAGAGTATTTAGGCGAGGGTGTCAGTGAATCAGTCCGTCAATCTGTGTTAGATGCTTTAAAAGTGCTTGAGGGCCTTGGAGCTGTTTGGGAAGAAGTGTCACTGCCGCATTCAAAATATGCTCTTGCGACCTACTATTTGCTTTCATCCTCAGAGGCATCAGCGAACTTGGCTCGCTTTGACGGCGTACGTTATGGTTATCGTGCTCCTGATGCCGAAAGTTTAATGGATTTATATAAAAAGACAAGAGCTGAAGGCTTTGGAGAAGAAGTAAAACGCAGGATTATGCTTGGCACCTTTGCGCTTAGCTCTGGTTATTATGATGCTTATTATAAAAAGGCACAGCAGGCTCGTACGTTGATCAAAAAAGACTTTGAAGATGTTTTTGAAAAATATGATGTTATCGTCGGCCCAACAACGCCAACACCAGCCTTTAAAATTGGCGAAAAAATCGATGATCCATTGACGATGTATGTCAATGATATCTTAACGATTCCATTAAACCTGGCCGGTTTACCAGGAATCTCAGTTCCATGCGGTTTTGATGGCGGCCTGCCGCTGGGCTTGCAAATTATTGGCAAACATTTTGATGAAGCAACGGTTTACCGCACAGCACATGCGTTTGAACAGGCAACAGATTTTCATAAACAGAAGCCAGGATTGTAGGGGGTGAAGAGAGTGGAATTTGAAACAGTGATTGGACTTGAGGTCCACGTTGAGTTAAAAACAGAATCAAAAATCTTTTCGGCCAGTCCAAACCATTTTGGTGCTGAGCCAAATACGAATACAAGTGTCATCGACCTTGGTTATCCGGGAGTATTGCCGGTTCTGAATAAAAAAGCAGTAGAATTCGGGATGAAAGCGGCAATGGCCTTAAACTGCGAGGTGGCGACACACACGAAGTTTGACCGGAAAAACTACTTCTATCCAGACAATCCCAAGGCCTATCAGATCTCGCAATTTGACAAGCCGATTGGCGAGCATGGCTGGATTGAAATCGAAGTAAATGGCTATACGAAGAAAATTGGGATTACCCGGATTCATTTAGAAGAGGATGCTGGAAAGCTGAACCATGAAAAAGGCTACTCCTTATGCGATTACAACCGTCAGGGAACTCCGCTTGTTGAAATCGTTTCCGAGCCGGATATTCGCACCCCTGATGAAGCCTATGCTTATTTGGAAAAATTAAAATCAATCATTCAATATACTGGCGTTTCCGATTGTAAAATGGAAGAAGGCTCACTCCGCTGTGATGCCAACATCTCAATTCGTCCAGTAGGGCAAGAAGAATTTGGAACAAAAACTGAGTTGAAGAACTTGAACTCGTTTAACTTTGTCCGCAAGGGTCTTGAATTTGAAGAAAAGCGCCAAAGAGAAGTGGTTTCTTCAGGTGGAAAAATCGATCAGGAGACACGCCGCTTTGATGAAGCTACTGGTGCAACATTGTTGATGCGCGTAAAGGAAGGTTCGGATGATTACCGCTACTTCCCAGAACCAGATTTGATGGATATTTATATTGATGAAGATTGGAAGACACGAATTCGCGCTGAAATTCCCGAACTGCCGGACCAGCGTCAAAAGCGCTATGTGGAAGAGCTTGGGCTGCCAGTTTACGATGCAAAGGTTTTGACAGTTACAATAGAAACAGCCAATTTCTTTGAAGCAACGGTTAAAGCCGGTGCAGACGCAAAGATGGCTTCCAACTGGGTAATGGGTGAAGTGTCTGGGTATTTGAATGCTGAAGGGAAAGAGCTGCATGAAGTTGCATTAACCCCTGAAGGCTTAGCAAGCATGATTAAGTTGATTGAAAACGGAACAATTTCTTCAAAGATTGCGAAAACCGTTTTTAAAGAGTTAATCGAAAACGGCGGGGATGCCGAGCAAATTGTGAAAGACAAAGGTCTTGTTCAAATTTCCGATGAGGGAACCCTGCTCAAAATTATTGCAGAAGTTCTTGATGCTAACCCTAAATCTGTGGAAGATTTTAAGGATGGAAAAGCAAAAGCAGTGGGCTTCCTTGTTGGCCAGCTGATGAAAGCGACTAAAGGACAGGCCAATCCGCAATTGGTCAATCAATTGCTGCAGCAAGAATTACAAAAGCGTTAAATGGTTAAGCTGGCAGAACGACTCTGCCAGCTTTTTTACTGAGAAAAAAGTCGAGCACGGTTCGACATTGTTTTTTTCAATTTCCCGGGAAAAAACCATGTGAAATAAGGATTTGGCTACCTTTTAATTAAACGTTTGATTAGTAAAGTAATATTGGATAACCTGTCGAAGTGTGTCCATTAAGTGGAAAATAGCAGTTTCTCCCCAAAGTTTGATACATTAAGTGGTTGATGTCATCATTTATTCGACACGATTTTCTCCGGTGTTAAAAGGAAATTCCATAAATAATACGGCCAACACTGTTTTTAATCAAACGTCTGATTAGTCCATATAAACCCTAATCAAACGTTTGATTGAAATGGCCGATTTCCTTGATATGATTGACCTTTTTGCACAAATCTATCAAGAAATTTGTCGAAAAAAAAAGAGCTGCCAAAGCAGCTCAATATGTTAATAAGAAATCATCGCTCCGCGCTCATCGAATACAGAGCTAGGATTCCAAGCTACTTCCCAAAGATTGTTTTCGGGATCAGCAAAATAGGCTGTCCGGCCTCCCCAAAAGGCATCACTAGGTTCCCTTAATATTTTTCCGCCTGCCTGACGGATTTCCTCAATGGTCGAGTCGACTTGCTCTGGCTGCTCAACATTAATAGCAAAGGTTACCCCTCGATAAGTTTCTGTTGAGTGGGAGAGTTCGATACCGGCATCTTTCGCCAATTCTTCAATTGGGAACAAAGATAGCAGAACCCCAGCCGTTTTAAAAACGGCATATTGGTCAGAACTAATTTCTGTTTCTTCCCAGCCTAATGATTGATAAAATGAACGTAATAATGGTAAATTAATTGCTCCTATTGTAATTAAAGATACTCTTTGCAAAACCATTTTTCCTTCCTCCCAATGCGTTAATGTTCACTATTTTCTCCAAACCCAAACAAATATCCTTCAACTAATGTAGTTTAATTTGCTCCACAGATGTTAAGATTTAAGTAAGGGAACCAATTAAATAAGCGAGGTACATACATGACTATTTATATTGCATTACTCAGGGGAATCAACGTTGGCGGACATAATAAAATTAAAATGGCAGACCTCAAGAGTTTATTAGAGGACATGGGTTTACATAAGGTAAAAACATATATTCAAAGCGGGAATGTTTTGTTTGAATCGGATGAGGAAACAGAAAGACTTAGCGAGCAACTGGAGAAAGGAATAGAGAAAACTTTTGGATTTCCAGTCCCGGTTATTTTAAGAACGGTCGAGGAATATGAACGGATTATTCACCACTGCCCGTACTCGACGGAAAACTTAAAAGAAGGGGAAAGTGTCCAAATAGCCTTTTTAAGGGGCAAACCTGCTCAGGGTGGAATTGACCATTTACAAAACTTTGAAAGTGAAAAGGATGAATGCAAAGTAATCGGCAAAGAAGTATACCTCTTTTTCCGCCAAAGCATCCGGGATTCAAAATTAGCAACACAGCTTCCAAAACTCGGCGTTCCTGCAACAGTGAGGAACTGGAATACAGTAATGAAGCTGGACACCATGGCTAAAGCCATGGCGGAATAAAGAAACCGCTCGGAAAAAAATCCGAGCGGTTTTTAACTATTAAGAAGCATCTTTTAGCAAGCGGACGCTTTCATCAAATTCTCTTTCGATTTCTTCATTCTTTTTATACGTAACTAAGCTGACAACAACAGATACAACCAAGTTAAGGACGAAGCCAGGTACGATTTCATAAAGAGTATCGCCAAGTCCAACGTTTTTCCAAACGATAACGGTAACTGCTCCGACAATCATTCCGTAAAGGGCGCCCCATTTGGTCATCTTTTTCCAGAATAAGCTTAATAAAATGATTGGACCGAAGGAAGCTCCAAATCCTGCCCAAGCATAGGCAACAAGGCTTAAGATCGTGCTGTTTTGCTTAAAAGCAAGTGCTCCAGCAACAACAGATACAAGGAGTACAGCCATTCTTCCTAAGAAAACAAGGCGCTTATCACTAGCATTTTTGTTCATGACCACTTTGTATAAATCCTCAACCAATGCACTTGAAGTTACGATTAACTGAGAAGAAATCGTACTCATAATGGCGGCAAGAATCGCTGCCAAGGCAAAACCAGCGAAAAGCGGGTGAAAGAAAATCTGACTTAATGAAATGAATACTGCTTCCGGATTATCCAGTTTATGAGCAGTATTATTATGGAAATAAGCAATACCAATTAATCCAGTAAAGATCGTCCCAATTAAAGAAATAATCATCCAGCCCATACCAATGCGGCGAGCACTCTTTGTTTCTTTAATAGTTTTAATCGCCATAAAGCGGACAACGATATGCGGCTGCCCGAAATATCCAAGGCCCCAAGCCATTGCCGATACAATTCCGATGAATGTTGTGCCTTTAAACCAATCCAGCCTTGTTGGGTCGATGGCGCGAATTGTATCAAACGTTTCAGTAGGTCCGCCAGTAATAAAGATACCCAACGCTGGAACTAAGAATAGGGCAACCAGCATCATTAATCCTTGTATGAAATCTGTATAACTTACTGCCAGGAAACCGCCAAATAAGGTGTAGGCGATAGTAACGCCGCCAACGATATAAAGACCTGTCAGGTAGTCTGTACCAAATGAACTCTGGAAGAATACCGCTCCAGAAACCAACCCCGAAGAAACATAGAAAGTAAAGAAAACAAGAATAACGATACCAGATACAATACGGAGCATGTTTGATTTATCTTTAAAGCGGTTCTCAAGATAACTTGGTATTGTAATAGAATCATTCGCAACTTGAGTATAAGACCGTAATCTCGGTGCAACCAAAAACCAGTTTAGATAAGCTCCTATCGTTAAACCAACCGCAATCCAAGCGCTCGCTAAACCGGTTACATAAACGCCGCCAGGCAATCCCATTAAAAGCCAGCCGCTCATATCAGCAGCACCAGCACTTAAGGCAGTTACAGCAGGTCCTAAAGACCTTCCCCCAAGCATGTAGTCCGTCAGATTGCTAGTTTTTCGATAAGAATACCAACCTATTAAAAGCATACCGGCTAAGTAGATTCCAATCGAAATCAGCTGTAGTGTTTGATGAGACATACTTTTCCCCCTTTGTTATATTGGAAATAAGTTTAAATAATATTTCCTATTTATAAAATATTCTACCAACTTATGATGACTATTTCTACTGTATATTTATTACTTTTTTGAAATAGGGAATAATGCTCTTAGAATAGCTTTATAAATATGCGTTAAGCAGTTCCGTTGTAAGGTGAGCGAAGAATGGCTATCATAAAAGTAAATGTATGGGGGTGCTAGTTAAGTGGAATTAAATGAATGGTTTCAAAAAGGAATGACACTGGATGAGTATACCAATTCTATGACTCGAAATAAAGAGGAAATGCTTTCGATTTATGATCGATTTACGTTAACTGCTGAAGATCAGCAGAGGCTTGAGGCATTAAAATCTCAGGGGCTGAGGGCAATTGTTTTAACAGAGGATTGGTGCGGGGATGCTTTACTTAATAACCCAATATTAATGAGGGTCTCTGAGGCTGCGGATATGGAAGTGCGATTTGTTCTGCGCGACCAGAATCTTGAACTGATGGATCAATATTTAACAAACGGCACATCTAGAGCGATCCCGATTTTTATTTTTATCAATCAAGAAGGTACGGAAGTCGGAGTTTGGGGTCCGAGGGCGCCTGAAATGCAGGCTTTAGTAGAAGAGGGACGCGCCTCCCTTCCTGAAAAAGATGCCCCGGATTTTCAAGAGAAGCAAATGGAATTGTACAAGCGCCTGGGCAAAGCTTATCAAACAGATTCCTCAATTTGGCAGACAGTGGCAAATAGCATAATAAGTACACTTTTATAAGAAATCCCCGGCAGAATTTATCTGCCGGGGATTTCTTTACATTTTAATATTTTTTGGCGGAATGCGGTCATTCGCTAAATTTTTATCATTAATTTTTGGTTCGATGCCTAAGATGAAGTTTCGGATGTTTGAGCGATGGAGGAAAAGTAAAAGGAAAGTGAATAATAGAAAGATAAGTTCAAATTCAACGTTAGGTGAAAGAAAAGTATATAAGAGCATACTAAGACCTACAGAAATAGAGCCAAGAAACACATACTTCGTTAAAAAAATGACTAGAAAGAAAGTAATATAAGCGATTACCAACAAAGGAATGTTGGCAATCAAAAGTGTTCCTGCTGTTGTAGCGATGGCCTTTCCGCCTCTAAAATTGGCGAAAATCGGAAAGCAATGGCCAATGACGGCAGCAAGTCCGAAGTAAAGAGGTTCAGCATCAAAGTTGAAAAAAATAGGAAGTGATGCGGCCAGTGCGCCTTTGCCAAGGTCAATAAGGAGAACAAATATGGCCGATTTTTTACCAAGTACCCTCAGCGTGTTGGTTGCACCGGGATTTTTGCTGCCATGATCCCGGATGTCGACCCCAAAAACCAGCTTGCCGATAATGAGGGCAGTCGGAACGCTTCCAATTAAATAGGATATAAGAAGCAGCAGCCAAAACATAAGAATCTCCCCCGTCTAAGAATTTCTGTTTCTAATAGCATTCTATCATAATTAAATGGTATTATTTTGTAGAATTAACACTATTCTGAATTAAAAAGAGGATGAACGATTTGAGTCGGAAACAAAAAAATTTACAGCCTATTATTCCAAATGATTTAATGCCAATGAATTTTGAGGACCGGGATGATACATATGTTTCAATGGCATTGATTAGTGATTGTTCCATTATTGGCGAAGAAATTGAAAGATTAAAGTTTGAACAAGTGGTATTTCAGAATGTTACGTTCATTGATGTCTCATTTCGCTACGTTGAACTAATTGATGTTATTTTTGAAAGATGCGATTTATCCAATTCTAATTTTGGCGATGCCAGTATTCATCGAGTCGAGTTTAAAGAATCTAAACTCGTCGGCCTGAACCTTGCAGATGCCACACTCCGCAATGTCTCATTTAGCCATTGCAATGCCAACCTTTGCTCATTTGGTTACGGCGATTTAAAACAAGTGAAATTTGATACATGCTCCCTCCGTCATGCTGACTTTTATGAAGCGAAATTTCACCTTGTTGATTTTAAAGAAAGTGATTTATATGAAGTGAACTTTACTGGAGCCGCACTTAAAGGGATAGATTTTACCAGCTCCACCTTAAATCAGCTCATTTTATCGCCTGAAAGTTTAGACGGATGCATTGTTACTTCTGAACAGGCTATTGGCTTTGCCAAGTTGCTGGGATTGATAATTAAAGATTGACCTTTTAAAACCGTGCGGAAATTACCGCACGGTTTTTATTACTATGATCTGTATTTAGACTTTAAGGTTCAGAGTGCCCATGAGTAAGGGAATTTGAGGGAGCTGGCACTGTCACGGGTTCAGAGTGCCCGTGAGCAAGAGAATTCGAGGAGCGCGGGCACTGTCGAGGGTTCAGAGTGCCCGTGAGCAAGAGAATTCGAGGAGCGTGGGCACTGTCAAGGGTTCAGGGTGCCCGTGAGCAAGAGAATTCGAGGAGCGCGGGCACTGTCGAGGGTTCAGAGTGCCCGTGAGCAAGAGAATTCGAGGAGCGCGGGCACTGTCAAGGGTTCAGGGTGCCCGTGAGCAAGGGAATTCGAGGAGAGCGGGCACTATCAGGGTTCAGAGTGCCCATGCCCATCCAAAGTTAAGATAGACAAGAACTGTAAATGTTATGATGTAGAACTTCGTAAAAAAGATTTTTTTAAGTGTAGGGGTTCACCAAGTTCCCTTCGTCTATTAATATGACAGATTGAAAGAAAGGGGGAGAGTTCGATTAGCGACACGGTTTTAATAGAAAAAGTGCTGCAAGGTCATGATCATGCCTTTCGCCTTTTGGTTGAGAAATACCGCAATGATGTGTTCCGGACCGTTTTTGCTGTACTTCGTGATCAAAAGGAAGCGGAAGATGCGGCACAGGAAGTGTTTATGAAGATTTATACGTCTCTCCCTCAATATGAAAACCAAGGTTTTAAAACGTGGATGACGCGTATTGCCGTCAATCATGCGATAGATGTAAAAAGAAAACAGGCAAGGCGGAGAGAGGAAGTTGTCGAGGCCCTCGAGCAAGGCGCAATAGGAATAGGAACGCAGAGGGATAGTGTGGAAAAAGAAATTATTGAACTAGATCAGCGCAGGCTTGTCAGGAAAAGGCTGAATGAATTACCAGAAAATTACCGGGATGTCATCTACGGATTTTACATTGCGGAAAAAAGCTACCAGCAAATGGCTGATGAACAGCAGGTGCAGGTGAAAACAATTGAAACCAAGCTTTACCGGGCTCGAAATTGGATGAAAAAGAATTGGAAGGAGGACGATTTTTCATGAAGCATTACAGTTATGATGAGTGGCTCCAATACGTCAGAGAGGAAATCAGTGAACAAGATCGTGAAACCTATGAAAGACATCTGTATACATGCGCCCAATGTCTAGACGTTTATTTACAGGCTGTTACAGCAAATGAATCTTCACTCCCGATTCTATCAAATGAAGGCAATTTTACTGATTTGGTAATGGCGGAAGTTTCGAAACAAAAGCAAGAATCTGCTGCACCAAACCCAAATAAAAAGCCAATTTACCAGCAGGCTGTATTCCATTATCTACTCGCTGCGGCAGCGACAATCTTATTAATGTTAACTGGGGCCTTTCAATCGTTGGCAACCTACGCAAATTCGATAGAAAGTCCGCAAAAAGTCCAAGAGAAAAAGCCTTCGGTTACGGAAGGTGTAATTGATAAAACATTTGCATGGATGGATTCACTAGAAAACAAGGGGGTCAATAAGAAATGAAAAGTTCGACAAAGGCATTAACATTATCGCTTTTTCCGGGCCTCGGGCATATTTATTTTGGAAAAATGTTTCGCGGCGTCGTCTATTTACTTGCCGTTTTTGGCTGTGCGATGGTTACTGTGATTGCAATTGCCAATCAAGGTGGGGATGTAGTGGTTGTCCCATTTATGGTGGGTATTTTCATTTATTTGGTTAGCTTTATTGATATGGGTGTGCAGATTTCCAAACAGAAAAAAACTCTTACTGCTGGAAACTCAGACGGGCTGCAGGAACAGGCTAGTCAGGATTCGGAACGTTTTTATACGATTGTCTTGTCGTTTGTTCCAGGTCTTGGTCACTTCCAGCTCGGCTTGATGAACAGAGGCTTAACTCTATTAGCGACCTTTCTAGGTCTTGGCATCATGGTTATCTTTGTGACGGCTCTCTCCAGCCGTGAGGAATTTCTCGTTTTCTTGCTAGGGCTGCCGGTGATCTGGGTATATGGATTTTTTGATGCCGTTCAGCAGGTCAACAAAAAGCAGCGCGGTGAGGAGTTAGTAGACAGAACGATATTTGAAGACTTTGAAGCGCGTCGGGAAGACGGCAAGAAAAGCAAATCAATCGCTACCTTTCTTTCGATTTTCCCTGGTGCGGGCCATTTATATTTGGGGCTGCAGCGGCGCGGTATTCAGCTAATGGCTGCATTCTTATTCTCGGTCTATATATTAGATGTTTTGCGTCTCGGTATTTTCCTATTTTTAATCCCGATCATCTGGTTTTACAGCTTTTTTGACGGTCTGCAAAAGGCTTCAAGGTATGGGGAAGAAACAGTTGAAGATGTGCCGATCATCGCTTATTTCCTTAATCATCAAAAATGGGTCGGTATCGGGCTTATCTTATTGGGGCTTTACTATTTAGTAATGAACATCCTGCTGCCGGCCTTATCACCAATTTTAACAAGAATCATTAATTTCGATCTTCAGTATTGGATTCAAGGCTATTTCCAAACTGGACTTGTCTGCCTGCTGTTGATCGTTGGGGGTATTAAGCTTTTATCTGGCAGTAAACAGAAGCGGGAGGTTAAGAATCATGAATAAGTGGAAAAAAACGATTGCAGGCGCTGTCCTAATTGGAGCCGGATTCGGGTTGCTTTTTAGAATAAGAAAAGGGGTGAAAGCAGCATGAGGACATGGCGTGTTGGGACGTTTTCGATGGGGGCCTCGCTCGTTTTCCTTGGGATCTTCCTTTTTCTATCGAAGTTTTTGGGGCTAAATCTCATTCAGGTGATAACTGGCTGGTGGCCAATTTTATTAATTGTTTTGGGAATTGAAATCTTACTCTATTTGTTTTTATCCCGGCAGGAAAAACCGGTGCTGCGATATGACTTTTTAAGTATTTTCTTTGTTGGATTGATTGGAACAGTGGGCATTGTGTTTGCGATCATGAGCTCAACTGGCCTCATGGGAAAGGTCGAGGAAGTGATGGCGAGAGAGGAAAGGTCGTTTGAACTGCCTGCTTTTTCCTATAAAATGGATGACAGTATTAAACGAGTAGTAGTCAGAACGGTTGGCTCTGATATGACAGTTGAAGCGACCGGCGCAAAAGAGGTCAGCATGTTTGGTACGTACCGGGTGCAAACAGCTGGGAAAGCAAAGCTTCTTAAGAGTGCTGATGATATCATCGCAGCCAATCAAAAAGGTGATACGCTTTATTTAAGCTTAAAAAGCCTGCCAAACCAAGTTGGTCCGTTTGATTCACAGGGAATGGTCGCTGGGACAATATTGGTGCCGAATGATGTGAAGCTAGAGGTGTTTGGGAATGGTGATTCGCTTACCTTGAAGCCGCGGAATCTGGCAAATGATTGGAGCATCGAGAGTACCTCATCTGTGGCAGTTGATGTACCGGAAAACAGCAATTTGAAGGTGGGGGTAGTAGGTGCCCAGGAATTAAGAGGGAAAGAGAGCGAATGGAAGATAGAGGGAAAAAAAGAATCCAATGTTCCGGAAGATAGCATAGAGAAGAATGCTTTTTATCAAACTCGGGAAGGCAAATACCATATTAATATTGCAGGTGCCTATAGTGTAAATCTAAATACGAATCAGTAGATTTTTGCATTTCCAAAAAAAAAAATTTATGATAGGAGATGGACGTTTGGCATTACAAGATAATTGTAAGCCTTGATAATAATTGGTAGAATATAGAAAACCAATTGTGATTTCAAAAAAATAGGATGATGAAATGATGAAAAGAGCAAGACTGATTTATAATCCTACTTCAGGACGCGAAATGATAAAGCGCCATCTCCCGGAAATTCTTGAAAAGTTAGAAGTTGCAGGATACGAGGCATCTTGTCATGCGACGACTGGTGCTGGGGATGCGACGAATGCGGCAAAAATCGCCGTTGAGCGAAAGTATGATGTCGTGATTGCAGCAGGCGGCGATGGCACAATCCATGAGGTGGTAAACGGATTAGCCGAGCAGGAGTATCGTCCGAAAATGGGAATTATTCCAGCTGGAACAACGAATGATTTCGCCAGGGCTTTGCATATTCCCAGAGATGTTTCCAGTGCTGTGAATATTATCACAAAGGGAGAATTGATTCCTGTCGATATTGGACGTATCAATGATAAATATTTTATTAATATTGCTGGCGGCGGCAAAATGACCGAACTTACATATGAGGTGCCAAGCAAATTAAAAACGATGCTGGGCCAGCTCGCCTACTATTTAAAAGGGATGGAAATGCTTCCTTCGATTAAAGCTTCCGATCTTAAGATTGAGTATGATGGTAAGCTTTTCGAAGGAGAGGCGATGATGTTTCTTGTTGGTTTGACTAACTCCATTGGCGGGTTTGAAAAACTAGCACCTGACGCTTCCATTAATGATGGGTTGTTTTCTCTATTAATTTTGAAAAAAGTTAATTTGGCTGAGTTTATCAGGATTGCGACACTAGCAATTCGCGGTGAACACGTGAATGACCCGAACGTTATTTACACGCAGGCCAACAGAATCAAAGTCTATTCTTCAGAAAAAGTACAGTTAAATTTAGACGGAGAATTTGGCGGCTTGCTGCCGTCAGAGTTTGAGAACCTTTACCGCCATTTAGAGGTGTTCGTACCCCTCGAGAATATCCGCCCGCTTGACCGGCCGAAGGATTGGGTCTCTGGACAAAGATATAGTTAACAAAAGTTCGTTCCTGCGGGAGCGGGCTTTTTTGTTTGTTAAAAGCACACTTGCCTGTAACAGATAAGCGAAGGGGATTGTGGTAAAGGGGTCTACGCGACCATTGAGGGTAAGGGAAGGGAAATTGGGTAATGTAGAGGAGGTCTATGTGACCGAAATGAGTGAGGAAGAGAGAAAAAGGTTACGTAGAGAAGGTCTATGTGACCGAAAAGAGTAAGAAGAGAGAAAAAGGTAACGTAGAGGAGGTCTATGTGACCGAAAGGAGTAAGGAAAGGGAAATTGGGTAACGTAGAGGAGGTCTATGTGACCGAAAAGAGTAAGGAAGAGAGAAAAAGGTAACGTAGAGGAGGTCTATGTGACCGAAAAGAGTAAGGAAGAGAGAAAAAGGTAACGTAGAGGAGGTCTATGTGACCGAAAAGAGTGAGGAAGAACGAAAAAGGTAACGTAGAGGAGGTCTATGTGACCAAAAGGAGTCAAGAAAAGGAACCGGATAACGTAAAAGACGTTTACACATTGAGAAATAATAAAAATGAAAGGAAATTCGATTTACGTCACGAATAAACTCTATAATGAACAAAAATACTGGAAGGAGCGATAGATATGAAAGCATTGATCAATATCGATTACACGTATGACTTTGTAGCGGATGCCGGGGCACTAACATGCGGGAAGCCTGGGCAGGCGATAGAGGGGAAAATCTCATGGCTGACAAAAGAGTTTATAGAGAACGGTGATTACGTGGTGTTTGCCATCGATGTCCATGATCAAGGCGATGAATTCCATCCCGAAACAAGGTTGTTTCCGCCGCATAATCTTAGAGGAACGGCCGGCCGTGACCTATTCGGTAAACTTCAAGAGGTATATGACCAGAATAAACACCGTGAAAATGTTACCTATATAGATAAGACCAGATACTCTGCTTTTGCCGGAACAGACCTGGCAATCAAATTGCGGGAACGCGGAATTACAGAGGTTCACTTAGTTGGCGTTTGTACCGATATTTGTGTTCTACATACCGCGGTAGATGCCTATAATAAGGGCTTCAAGATAGTAGTGTACAAGGATGCTGTGGCGTCATTTAATCAAGCCGGCCATGAATGGGCGCTCGGCCACTTTGAACAAACCCTTGGTGCTATGGTGAAATAAACTTTTTAGTGTTATTATTGGATATAATGTTGAAAAGCTGTAATAGTATCCGGAGGTCTAGTTATGAAACACTTTTATCATGATGATAGTTTAACTCTGCATACCGATCTATACCAGATTAATATGGCAGAAACATATTGGAGAGATGGAATCCATAATAAACGTGCGGTCTTCGAACTATTTTTCCGCAAGCTTCCTTTTGGGAACGGCTACGCTGTTTTTGCTGGTTTAGAAAAAGTCATTCAGTTTATCCAGAACTTTCGATTTAGCGAAGACGACCTGGAATATTTAAAAAATGAAGTAGGCTACCATGAAGATTTCTTAAACTATCTGAAAACTATGCGTTTTACCGGAACCATTCGCTCGTTAAAAGAAGGGGAGCTTGTCTTTGGCAATGAGCCGATTATTCGAGTAGATGCTCCATTGGCAGAAGCGCAGCTGGTTGAAACAGCGCTGCTTAACATTGTGAATTACCAAACATTGATTGCCACAAAAGCTTCGAGAATTAAGCAGGTTGTCGGCGATGAAGTAGCGATGGAATTTGGGACAAGACGGGCACAGGAAATGGATGCGGCCGTTTGGGGAACAAGAGCAGCGTATCTTGCAGGATTTGAAGCCACAAGTAATGTGCGTGCCGGGAAAATGTTTGGAATTCCTGTATCTGGTACACATGCCCATTCGATGGTTCAAGCCTATAAGGATGAATATATTGCCTTTAAGAAATATGCCGAAACACATAAGGACTGCGTTTTTTTAGTTGATACATATGATACCTTGCGCCTGGGGGTGCCAAATGCTATTAAGGTAGCTAAAGAAATGGGTGACAAAATCAATTTTCTGGGCATTCGACTTGATAGCGGTGACCTTGCTTATCTTTCAAAGGAAGCACGTAAATTGCTCGATGAAGCAGGCTTTAAGGATGCAAAAATCTATGCCTCCAGCGATTTGGATGAGCTTACCATAATGAGCTTAAAAGGACAGGGGGCCAAAATAGACAGCTGGGGAATCGGGACAAAGCTTATTACCGCCTACGATCAGGCTGCATTAGGTGCAGTTTATAAAATTGTTGCTATAGAGGATGAAAACGGCAAAATGGAAGATACCATTAAAATCTCTTCCAATCCTGTAAAAGTAACGACTCCTGGTATGAAGAAAATCTATCGGATTATTAATAATAAGAACAACCATGCAGAAGGAGATTATATCGCGATGGAGGATGAAAAGCTGCCGGAGAAACGTCTGCGCATGTTCCATCCAACCCATACGTATATGAATAAGGTGGTAACCAACTTTACCGCAAAAGAGCTTCATGAAGATATTTTTGTAAACGGCGAGCTGGTTTTTGAAATACCTTGTTTGGAGGAGTCCCGCGATTATCTAAAACAAAATCTTAATGCGCTTTGGGACGAATACAAACGGACAATGAATCCGGAGGAATACCCAGTCGACTTAAGCCAAAAATGCTGGGATAACAAAATGAAAAATATTGAAGAAGTAAAAGAAAAAGTTGCAGCTATGAAGGAATAATGTGAAGGGCGCCTGTTCGGCGCTTTTTTCTTTTTACGCCAATAGTGACTTTTTATTCACTTTTTCCTAGTATCTACTTTGTAAAAAATACTTTTCATTAGGTAAAAATACAGACAAAAAAGGAATCTCTGAATAACCTAGGATAGAAAAAATATATTTAAGGAGTGAAACTATATATGTCTTTTCCTAATACCCCGCCAGAGGGTATAAATCCCATTGAGGGTTTGGATTCTGAACAGGTAGCCCTTTTGCTGCTTGTAAGCATCGCATTTGAAGAACTTGGACTAGCCCATCTAATAAATGCAGAAGCAGAAAAGCTTCAAGGTGCTATTGGTACTCTTGAACCAGCAAATACAGACATTCAAGCTAGAACTTTTGCTGAGTTATTAGCAGCTAACAGTGAAGTTGAAAAAATGCTACAAACAATTATCAAAAAAGAAATGTTACTCCAATTTAAATTTGAAAATGTCCTTGAATTTCTTGCAACGTCAACTAGTACAACTAGTACAACAACCACAACCACAACCACAACCACAACCACAACCACAACCAC
>NZ_JAQMWQ010000008.1:0-120421 GCF_030403775.1 Paenibacillus sp. BSR1-1 | reverse complement strand
AACATCAACATCAACATCAACATCAACATCAACATCAACATCAACATCAACATCAACATCAACATCAACATCAACATCAACATCAACATCAACATCAACGTCAACATCAACATCAACATCGACATCGACATCGACATCGACATCGACATCGACATCGACATCGACATCGACATCGACATCGACATCGACATCAACTACAACTTCTACTACATCAACATCAACAACAACAACACAAGTAGGAAGCGGATGTGCTTGTGGTACATTTAATTGCACAACAGCAACAAGTTGTACTGCTTTTTTAACAGGAACAGTCCTAGGTCGAGCGATTAGCGCTACGGTAACAGCAACTATTAATCCTATTGATGGTTCTATTACATTTATGGTAACAAATACTTCTGGAATTAATGCAGATCTCTCTAGCACGTTAATTGATCAATTTTTCTTTGAATTGACTGGTAAATTTATTGATGATATTACGGGAAATGGGGCTAATACAGGCCCGCGTATACCCCCACCCCCACCTCCAAATTTACCGTGGAGTTTCGATTCTGATCCTGATGGGGTTCAACCAGCGACTTGTAATCAGTTCAGTGATTTCAGATATAAATTTGAACGTGTATTGCCTAACTCTAGATTAAGAAATGGCGAAGTTGGTAGGTTTAATATTGATTCCCCATCAACTGCTTTTGATTCAACTTTTCTTCAAGGCCGACCAGTTTGTGTACATGTTCAGAATGTAATAGTTTAAGTGGTGCAAGGAACTAGAGGATGTTCTTGTGGCACTTGGAATTGCACCTAACAACAGTACCTTAGATTCTTATGTAACAATGACACTTCGATATTGCTTTAATCGGAGTGTCGTTGTTTCTTCAATGAAGATATAATCATTTTCACATGACATACAACCACATTTCCATTTTATAAAAGTGCTTTTTCATAGGTGAACCACCTAAACAAATAGGACAACTCTTGAATAACCTATCATAGTAAGTAAAAAATACAAGGAGTTGAAAACTTATATGTCCTTTCCTAATACCCCTCCAGGGGGGATAAATCCTATTGAGGGTTTAGATTCTACTCAGGTAGCGCTTTTGCTTCTTGCTAGCATTGCGTTTGAAGAACTTGCACTAGCCCATTTAATTAATGCTGAAGCAGAAAAGCTTCAAGCAGCTATTGGTACGCTTGTGATAAATGGACAACCAGTAAGAACAGGAATTCAAGCTGGAAGTTTTGATGAGTTATTAGCAGTTAACCGTGCAGCTGAAAAAATGCTGCGTACAATTATCAAAAAAGAAATGTTACTCCAATTTAAATTTGAAAATGTTCTTGAATTTCTTTCAAGACCAACTAGTACAACAACATAATCAACAACTTAAACATCGATATAAAGAGGCATTCAAAAATATGATCTTTTTGGATGCCTCTTTTTCTTTTTCAATCAACAAATGTGTAAATAAAAAACCTATGTTACTTCAATTTACAATACTTCCTCATTTATGTTCACCGGTAGCCCTTTCCAAGTATATAGTATAATGTCTAATCTCACGCAAGGAGGAATTTTTTTAATGAAAATTGCTTTGCTTACCATGTTTAATGGCCTTACTAGTACGTACTCTATAGTAAATGTAGTAGCTGAACAGCTCCGGATGATGTTAGATTCTGGGTTAAAGCCAAAAGTACTCGTGAGCGAAACCTGTCCACTTGAGGAGCGATATGGAGTTTTTTTAGATGAACGGATTGAATGGGTAAAAATTATAAACCAAATAGATGGAAAACAAATACATTGGCGAGATTATTCCCAACCAAAGGAAAAAGTACATGATACTTTTTTTAATGAAGCGGAGATCATCGCAGAAGATTTTGTTAAAAACCTTGAAGACGTCGATGTCTGTATTATGCATGACATTCATTATCAAGGTTGGCATTTAGTCCATAATGTAGCCATTAGAAAAGCCCAGGAACGATTACCGAAAGTGAAATTTATTGCCTTTACACATTCTGCCCCTGTGAATCGTCCTCCTAATTCCAATTGGCCGCTTTCAGCACGTTTTTCTTCCATGCCAAATACGTTGTATGTATATCCAACACAATCGGGAATTCCGGCTCTCGCTAAACAATACAATGTCCCGGAAGGAAGATGTAGAGTCGTAAATAACAGTCTGGATTTATTAAATTTTGTAAGCGATGAAATTAAGATTCTTGAAAAAGAAACTGATTTACTTAGCCCTGATATATTAATCGTTTACCCTGGACGTTTAACCACTGGTAAAAAGTTTGAAAAGGTAGCTATGCTGGCTGGTGCCATAAAAAAACAATCAGAACTGAGTGTCAAAGTCATATTTTGTGATTTTCCAAGCATGGATATCGCTCCTAAAACCTATAAAGCTCTAATTCGTTTACAAGGTTCAGTCTATGGATTAAGCCAAGGTGATTTATTTTTCACTTCAGATATAAAGGAATTTAAAAATGGATTTCCAAGAAAAGGTGTTATGGAATTATTTAGTTTATCAAATTTATTTATATGCCCATCCTTTTCAGAGTCGTTCGGTTTAACCGTATTAGAGGCTGCCAGCAAAGGGAATTTCCTCGTTTTGAATGAAAAAGTACCTGCTTTAGAGGAATTAGGGAAAAATTTGGATGCCTATTTCATGAAATGGGATGCTAGAAACTTTGGTTTTGATACGAAGGAAACCTATAACCCCTCAGAAGAAGCGTACCTTTCCGAACATGCTAATATCATTGTGAATAGGATGAGGGAGAATGCCATGCTGAAAGCTAAAACAATGGCCAGACAGCGTTACAGTCCTAAATGGGTGTGGGAAAACCAGCTCGAACCGATGATTCAATTTTTATAAAAATAAACTGAGATGTTTTTTAACAATTAATTTTCTCAAAACGTCCAGACAATCTAGGCAAATTAGAATAATGTAATGTAGTATCCAAAAAGGGAGGTGGATGTCATGTCTTTTCCTAATATTCCAGAAGATATAAATCCAATTGAGGGTCTTGATTCTGAACAGGTAGCGCTTTTGCTTCTTGCTTCTATTGCTTTTGAAGAACTAGGCTTAGCTCATTTAATTAATGCAGAAGCGGAAAAGCTTCAAGGAGTAATTGGTACACTTGTTGATGATGATGGGGATTTAATAAACTCAGATATAAAGGCAGAGAGTTTAGAAGAGTTATTAGATGCAAACAAATCCGTAGAAAGAATGCTTCAAACAATCGTCAAAAAAGAAATGTTACTTCAATTTAAATTTGAAAATGTTCTTGATTTTTTAAATCAAATAGATTCCTCTAGCGATGATAAAAAGTGATGAATAATTGCTCTATTGTACAGAGTAGTGAAACAGGCCATGAATGATTTTTTCATGGCCAATTTTATTATATTTTCAATTAATAGTTGCATTTGGAAGTCTATTGTTTTAATTTAAAGTCTTTTTCGCGTAAAGAATTTTCCATGTAAAATAATGATTTCTTTCCGAGCATTTTTTGACAATTTTAGGCTTGGCATAATGGTTCCACCTAACCTATTTGGGCATAGACTACATGAGAAAGCAAATTGTTTAGAGGAGGTTTTTCTCAAATGGGTATGCCCACAATCCCACAAGAACCGCATCGCCCCAATAAGCAAGAAGTAGTCATTGATTTGCTTGAGTCGATTGCGTTAGAGGAAATTGCTTTGTCCCACATTATGAATGCGGAAGCAGAGAAGATCCAAGCATTTGTAGGAAAAAATTTGAATTTCCCTACCCATCCAGGGAATGGAGATATTATTAAATTTAATAATGGCGTCAACCGGCTGCTTGAAACTATTGTGATGAAAGAGTGGCTTTTACTAAAAAAATTAGAGAATGTTATAGATTTCATCGAGGAAGAGATGCCAGAACACGAAGAGGAAAGCAGTTCATTTATTAGCTCAGGCAGCAGCGGCAGCTCGGGCAGCAGCGGCAGCTCAGGCAGCAGTGGCAGTTCAGGCAGCAGCGGCAAGACTGGTAAAAAAGGACCTAGAAAAAGATAAGAGCAGCTGATAAGAAAATTTGCAAGTACGACGGTACGAGAGTGTAGAATTGCCAAAAGCAAATACAAAATCAAAAGATAGCTGATTTAACAAGGAATAAAGGAGTGATCTGAATTGAACAGCCTAGATAATGATGAAAAAGTCATAAAATCAATAAGGTCGGTTCCCTACATGCAAATGGCACTTACAAACTATTTACAATCTTTTCTTAAGTTGTTAAAGGCGGAATTCAACATAATAGATCACCAAACAATTGAAGATAGTGTACACAGAATGAAAAAAAGTGTAAATCAATTACAAAATTTAACAGATGCAAGAATCAGGATTTATTCAGAAAATTACTCTGAGCCTGAAATCAATACTATGTTTAAGATGTATCAACCATTAAATGAGAAGATTAATTCTGAATTCAACCAATTCTTTTTGACACTCCAAAAACAAAGAAAAAATTGAGAAGAGGACTGGTTGCAACAGTCCTTTTTTATATTGGGGAAAAATTATTGAATACTAGAGGCACCTAATAAAGACTCAGGAGTATTCCCTAGTGCTAAAAGGCTGATTTTTGCATATCCAATACCTTTAAATTTATCGAAAAATTGTTTCAGTACTTCGGAATCAACATCATTTTTTACTCTTTGTAATTCCTTTTTATATAAACGGAGTACTGAGCCATAGACAAAATTGGGGGAATATTGACCAGGATCTTCATCCATTATTAAACATCCCATGTAATGATATTTAAATTGGAATGCACGGGTAAGATTAACTACTTCCAACAGTTTTTCAAAAAGGTTTGGATAGTCTTTTTTTAGGTACTCGATACTTTCTTTGGCTGCTTTTAATTCTTCTATATTAGATAAAGTAATCATAGATGCTCCTCCTTTATTTATCCCAAGGCTTTTCTATTGAAATATACGCTGCTAATTCTTTACTCTTTTTTCTTCTTAATTTACGGATTTCCGCCCTTTCCTTACCTGTTTGGTATAGAAACTTTTCTTCATCCGTTTCGGGGATGATACTTGGGACGATTACGGGCTGTTTATTCTCATCTAAGGCTACAAAAGTCAAAAATGCAGTAGCAGCAATGCGGCGTTCGCCAGTCATGATATCCTCAGCAATAACCTTACAAAAAATTTCCATCGAGGTTTTTCCTGTATAAGTTACAAACGATTCAACACAAACAGAATCTGTTTGATGAATAGGGCATAAAAAATCGATTGAGTCTGTTGAGGCCGTCACGCATTCTTTCACTCTCGAATGACGGCGAGCTGATAATGTCGCGGCATCGTCTAGTTTTTTCATCAAAACGCCGCCAAACAATGTATTGTAATTATTTAAATCGCAGGATAATACTTGAGCTGTATTAACAATGCGGCTTTCTTTTACTTTTTTTGCTTTCATTGGTTGCATCCTTTCATGCTTGGATTTTAGTTAGTAAAAACTATATCCACGTTATTAAAAGGTTTTTCTTGTCTGAAACAAGTGTAAGCCGCATTGAAACATTAGTAAAATGGTTATATTTCATCAATCGTATAGCTTTTATCTATGTAAATGCTTTCAACTATGCAATGTATATATAGATAGAAAGAAAAAACAGTTCACAAAAATGAACTGTTTTAATCGTTTTGATAACAAATTGAAAGCTGGTCTTTCATAAATTCAAGCCATTCTTTTGCTGCATAGGAGAAGTATTGATTTTTCCCCCAGATTATCCCGAGGTTCCAACCAATAGTCGGGTTTACAATTCTGACCGAACGTACATGTTTATTTAAATGATGGCAAATACTTTCAGGTAAGAGCGAAACTCCAAATTTACTTGCGACCATTTCCTCAATAAAAGAGCGCTGTGAACTTTCCGAAATAATGTGTGGATTAAAGCCAGCACTATTACAAGCAAAAATGATTCGATCGTTAAGGACAAAATCTTTATTAAACAAAATTAACGACTCATTTGCCAATTCCGCTAAATTGATTTCCTCTTTCTTTGCTAAAGGGTGTGAAGCGTGCACAATAAGATTAAGGTTTTCTTCCATAAAAGAAAAATGCTCAAATATCTCATTCTTAGTTGGAAGAACCACTACACCGACATCCAGAAGATTCTTTTCAACATTTTCCTCTATTTTTTTTGAGCCTTCCTCAACCAATTGGAAGGTAATCCCTGGGTATCTTTCGTGAAAACTCCCCACAATCTTAAGGAAATGGTGGGCATCAAATATAGGCGGCAGGCCGATGCGAATATGCCCTTTTTTCAGTCCTGTAAGGTTATCCAATTCCATTTCTAAATTCTTAAATGCTTTGTCAATAAGTTTTGCTTGCTCTAAAATGATTCGCCCTGCATCAGTTAAGGTTAATTGCTTTCGAGAACGATCGAAAAGGGCGACTCCAAGTTCCGTTTCTAAGTTTTTGATCATCTTACTAATGGTAGGCTGTGTAATAAATAAATGATTTGCGGCACGTGAGAAGCTATTATAATTTGAAACTTCTATAAAGTATTGTAAGTGTTTAATATCCAATTTTACGGCACACCTTCTTGTGTATAATGTTAAACGCAGATTTAAAAAATGGTACTATTGAGCCTAATCATTAGATTGGGCTATTTTAATTCGATTAATCAACTTTATCAATAAAAAACTTGAACTATTATTTAAATTCATGAATATATTTGTAAAAAGAACAGCGGGGAGGGGAATTCTTGAGTTTCCAAGCTGAACATTTATCAGAACCGAGGCAGAGGATTATTCATGTCATAAAAAGTAATGGAGCAGCCTCCATGAGTGAAATAGCGTCGGTGCTGGACATAACTGGTGAGGGTGTTCGTCAGCACCTGCTGCAATTAGAAAGGGATGGCTGGGTCAGCCGTTTCGCTGAAAAAAATAATGGCATTGGCCGTCCGCATATCCGCTATCGTCTAACCACAGCAGGAGAGCATTTGTTTGAAAAAAATTACGACCATTTAACAATCGAGGTTCTTGATACAATGGTCAATCACCTTGGGAAGCCGGCACTTAAACAAGTGCTTTCTGCAATGATTGATGAAAGAGTTCGTGAATGGGAACCGAAATTGGCGGGCTTAACTACCATCGAAAGGTTAAATGCACTAAAGGATTTTTACATGAAAAATGACTTTTATATGGAAGTTGTTCAAAAGGGTAACGATTATTATCTGATTGAGAGGAATTGCCCTTTTCACAATGTGGCCTTAAAGCGGCCTATTCTTTGCAGTGTTACCGTATCAGTTCTCACCCATTTGCTTGGATGCAGCGTAAATAGAGTGCAGCGCCTTCAGAATGGGGATGGCTGTTGCGCATTTCATGTGCAAATAAATGAACCTGTTGATAGTAATATTCCCTGTATCATCATGGAGGATGAAGAGTCCTAATCATAACAAAGGAATGGTGTGGTAATGACTCGAGAGCAATTGCTTAAATTAAGTGAGAAATTCCCAAAATTATTTACTCCTATAGTGGAAGATATGAATGAAAATATCATGGAGGTTCATAGAATTACTAATGCCATAAGAGAATTAATCAAACTTTGCGGCGATGACCCTGATCGGGATGGATTGCAGGAAACACCATTCAGAGTACTTAAAGCATTCCTGGAATACACAGAAGGGTATCAGGAGGACCCAAGGCTTCACCTGGAAAAGACATTTGACATTCATCAAAAGGGCTTGATTTTAATTAAGGATATCGAGTTTTATTCGATGTGTGAACATCACTTTGCACCGTTTTATGGTGTTGCCCATGTAGGCTACATCCCGAGAGAAAAAATTACAGGTTTATCTAAGATTGCTCGCGTGGTGGATGGGTATGCAAAACGATTCCAGGTGCAAGAGAGACTGACAACCCAAATTGCCGCAGCTATGGATGAAATTTTGGAGCCGAAAGGGACGTTTGTCATCATTGAAGCTAAACACATGTGTATGTGCAGCAGGGGAGCAAAAAAATCAGATGCCTTGACAACGACTACCAGCATTTCTGGAGTCTTTGAAGAACGAGCTGAACTAAGGGCTGAATTTCTTTCATTAATAAAAAGTTAGGAGACTGATAGAAATGGAAAATCAAATTAAGATCTCTGACAATGGTCCACTTGCCGTAACCGGTGACTTCCAATTAATCGATGCGGAAGGAAATGAGTTTCCGAAAAAAGCAAAAGTGTATTTGTGCCGCTGCGGTCTTTCGGGTAAAAAGCCGTTTTGTGACGGCTCTCATAAGAAAGGCGGATTTGAAAGCAGTCCAAGGGCTGGGGATGGAAAGTAAATTGGTTAAGGTGGCCGAAGGGTTTCGCGAGTAAAGTGGAAAAAATTGCGAGTAAACAGAGATAAATAGCGAGTAAAATGAAAGTTTGGCGAATAAACACTAATTTTCTGTGAGTAAATATAAAATGCTCTTCAAATTTATTGTGAGATTTTCATATAAATCATAAAAATAAAGGCAGTGTGAGGAAATATTTATGATCCCTGCCTTTATTTTTTTATTTGGGCGAAAATAATTGATTAATCGGCGGTATTATTGTGAAATCCCGCGAAATTAAATTGGTTTTTCGAGAAATAAAGTAAAAAGTTCGCGGAATGAATGCTGAATTCAGCGGAATACGGGGACTCATTTCGTATTCTTCGCCATTGTGTGATACAATTCATCTAGTCAAAACGGAGCAAAGGAAGAAACGAATGAGCAGAACATTGCCAGTAAATAAGAATGATTACATAGATGTGATTTTTGAAGATTTAACCCATGACGGAGCTGGGGTAGCCAAGGTGGAAGGCTATCCGATTTTTGTTCCGAACGGGCTGCCAGGTGAAAAAGCAAAAGTAAAGGTGATCAAGGCCAATAAAGGCTACGGTTTTGGGCGTTTAATCGAGCTCTATGAAAAGAGCCCGTATAGGGTTGATATTCAAAACGATGAAAAGCATAAATATGGCGGCTGCCAGCTTGAGCATATCAGCTATGATGGTCAGCTTCAATATAAGGAAAATCAAGTTCGTCAGGTATTGACGCGTATTGGTAAACTCGAAGATGTTATCGTCCACCCGATTCTTGGGATGGATAACCCTTTGCAGTACCGGAACAAAGCACAGGTGCCAGTGGGGGAAAAAGACGGCAAGCTTATTGCCGGATTTTTTAAGCCAAGAAGCCATGAAATTGTTGATACGGATGAAAGTGTGATCCAGCTTCCAGAAGTGAACGAAGCGGTACAGGCCGTGAAGGAAATCTGCAGCAGGCTTGGTATTCCCGCTTACCAGGAGGAATCGCATAAAGGTGTGCTAAGGCACATTATGGCGAGGTACGGAAAACAAACTGGTGAACTGATGGTTGTGATTATTACAAAGACTTCAGAAATACCACATCAGAAAAAGCTAGTTGAGGAAATTGCCGCCCGCCTGCCAAAAGTAAAGTCGATTGTCCATAACGTCAATGCCAAACGGACAAACGTTATTTTAGGGGAAAAGACGACTTTATTATGGGGGAATGAAGTTATCTATGACTATATTGGCGATGTGAAATTTGCGATTTCTGCGCTATCCTTTTACCAAGTGAACCCAGTGCAGACAAAGGTTCTATACGATAAAGCACTTGAATACGCAAACTTAACTGGGGAAGAAAATGTTATTGATGCGTATTGTGGAATCGGAACGATTTCATTATTTATAGCACAAAAAGCAAAGAAGGTTTTCGGTGTAGAAGTTGTTCCGGAGGCGATTGAGGACGCCAAACGGAATGCGGAATTGAATGGGATTAAGAATGCGGAGTTTGCGGCCGGGGAAGCAGAGATTGTAATTCCTAAGTGGTATAAGGAAGGCAATGTTGCAGATGTACTTGTTGTCGATCCGCCGCGTAAAGGCTGTGATGAGGCATTGTTGCAAACCATCATTGAAATGAAACCCAAAAAGGTTGTTTATGTATCCTGTAACCCGGCCACCTTGGCACGGGATTTACGTATTCTTGAAGATGGAGGCTATAAAACGGTAGAAGTACAGCCGGTGGACATGTTCCCGATGACTACACATGTGGAAGCCGTTACGAAATTGGTAATAAAAGAAGTTAACTAATAAAAGTAAAAATGTACCCTAGAGACAGACCTTTTAAGTGTCAGCCTTAAGGGTACATTTTTTATATATAGGGAGTTCTTTATAAAAGCAAACTAGAGACCAAAGCTTTCATGACTTGAAGGTTCAACAAGATGTGGAAATTGCTTTGCGTGACGGAGTGATTCAGAAGGGTACGTTTATTACTATTGCTGGGAACAAGCGGGTCGAATAAAAGCCACTACTTAATAAATTTAGGTATGGTTTTTTGTCATGTTTAAATTTGGTTTTTATCAGTCTTACAAGATATATGTGCTGTACTTATGCTATTTATCTTTTATTAGCTTTTCTAAGAAAATTCTAAGATTGCCTGGATATACTGTTTTCTGTAACAAAATAGTGTTGTCAGGAGGGTTATTATATGAAAAAAAAGGACAAAAAGTGGGTACTTCTTTGTTCTACTGCAGTTGCAGCAGTATACGCAGCAGGTTATTTTACAACGGAAACACAGGTTGCCCAAGGTCAATCACTTCATATTGAGAAAAATATTCAAGCACATAAAACGAATAGCGATAACGCGAACATTGTTCAGAAGGCTGTTCAATCGGACAAGATATATAAAGAAGGCACATTTACAGGATCTGGCTGGAACAGGCGCGGTTCGATCGGTGTTCAAGTAACGATTCAAAACGACAAGATTACAGATGTAGAGATAACCGACTTTGCCATGCACTATTCAGAAAGAGACGTGGTAGGTCTCCCTGATGAAGTACTTCAGACTCAAAATGCTCAAGTGACGAATGTATCGGGGGCAACCTATAGCACACAAGCATTTGAAGATGCGGTACAGCAGGCACTGGACCTGGCCAAAAACAATCAAGGTTAAAGTGATGAAGAAAACAAAATTGTATATGGACACTGTCGTAGAGATTGAAGTGATTTCTAGTAAAAACAGGGAAGAAATAGAAAAAAAGATAAACCGTGCATTCACAGCTTTTCAAAAAGTAGAGCAAGTTTGTAGATTACCAGTTCGAGTGAATTAATGCAGGCATGCCAAAAGCTAAGAACACCAGTGGAAATTAGTCCGTTTTTATACGAGCCTCTTTTTTTTGCGATGGAAATGGCGAAATTAACTGATGGATTATTTGATCCTGCAATAGGAAAAGTAATCGAGAAGGCAGGTTTTAATCGCCATTATTTGACCGGTGAGAAAATGCAAAGTAAGGCAGATGAATCTGCTAATTATCAGGACGTCGGCCTCAATCCGGAAACTCGGACATTAACAATAAATAAACCAATGGTCATTGATTTAGGAGCTGTAGCCAAAGGATTTGCAATCGACTTGGCCGCTAATGAATTGGAGGACTTTGAGAGGTTTATTGTCAATGCGGGCGGTGATTTATTTGCAGGAGGAATGGATGAAAAGCATAACAAGTGGAAAATTGGCATTCAGCATCCGTACCTAAAAGGTAAAATCATTGAAACAATACAAATTTGCAATGAAGCAATCTGTACCTCCGGCAGTTATGAGCGGAGAAGTCCTTTGAATAAGGAGGGACATCATATTGTGAATCCCAAAACGAAAAACTCCCCGAACGAATGGGTGAGCTGCAGTGTTATTGCCCCATACGCGATGATGGCAGATGCGTTTTCTACCGTCGCCTTTTTACCTGAAGGGCAGATAGTCATGGAAAACCTTGAACTAAAGGGATTATTTATCACACCAGAATTACAGTTCAAAAGAATAGGAGGGATATAATTGGAAGCAAAGAAATGGATGAAAACACCTAAGGGATATGTAGCGATTGCGATGACTCTCTATTTGGTCATTGCATCTATAGGTTCACTGACATGGATGGGAATTAAAAATAGTTTCATTTCGGTTAGTGCAGCACTGATCACAGACTACATTTATTGCGCCATCTTTAAACGAAAAATCGGCCGAGACAGTACCGTTATTACTGGCTTAATTATTTCTTTGATTCTAAATTTTACAACCTCTTCACTAGTTGTAGCGGCCACTGCCATTATTGCTATTTTATCTAAGCATCTCTTAGTTTATAAGAAAAAGCCCATTTTTAATCCAGCAGCATTTGGATTATTCATAAACATCTTTATCTTTCAAACTGGACAAAGCTGGTGGGGAGCTTTTGGTGACCTTCCCGTATGGACGATGATTTTCGTTTTGGTTGGCGGTTATCTAGTGACCGATAGGGTAATGAAATACCCTCAACTCCTTTCCTATTTGGGTACCTCTTTTGTCCTGTTGTTTTTTATGGGGCTTCTTAATATAGGTGATGCATCAGATGCACTTCGTCCGCCCTTTATCAATGCTGCTCTGTTTTTTGCCTTTTTTATGCTGACGGATCCGCCAACATCTCCAGCAAAAAACAAAAACCAGGTTATTTTTGGTATTCTTGTAGCGGTGTCAGGCACCATTGTTTATGGGCTCTTTGGAGGGCTTACCTATCTGTATGTCGGAGCCTTTATAGGAAATCTCTATAATTATTTAAATAAAAGAATATCTTACGCAAAGTCTGCTGCCAAAATACAAAGAGTTAATTCTGGACATAGAGCTCTTGGAAAATGAACAAAATACTAATGCTAAAGATAGGGGATGATGGGTAGTCATGCGTGTGTTGGTTGTAGAAGATGATTTGCCCTTAAGAAGAATCATTTCAAAAATATTAGAAGAAGAAAAGTACCAGGTGGACCAGGCGGAAAATGGGGAAGAAGGTTATCTTCTGGCGACATTAAATGAGTATGACCTAATTACACTTGATATCATGCTGCCAATCATGGATGGCTATACGGTCATGAAAAAATTGCGAGATAAAGGCTGTCAAACCCCAACCTTATTTCTTACAGCTAAGGACCGGATTGAGGATAAAGTCCATGGTCTGGATTTAGGTGCAGATGATTATATTGTAAAGCCTTTTGCGACTGAGGAGTTCTTAGCAAGGGTTCGCTCCTTACTGCGTCGTGCCGGTAAGATTGGAAAAGAAGGTAAGATAACATATGGCCCAATTCTATTGGATACTAACCAGCATGAGGGTTTTATCAACGGGGATGCATTAAAATTAACGATTAAAGAGTACGAATTACTTTATTATCTGATTCAAAATAAAGAACAAATCTTAACGAAGGATCAGTTTTTTCAGCGAGTTTGGGGACTTGAATCTGAGACAACGGATGCAATCGTAGAGCTCTACATCCATTATCTTAGGAAAAAATTAGCTCCCTTCAACTTTGATGGTGTAATTCGAACCGTTCGTGGTGTGGGATACATGTTGAAGGAGTAACTAGAGCTATGTTTAAAAAAACAAAACTCAGGCTGGTCATCCTAAATGCTCTTGTCTTTTTTATTCTCCAAAATGCCTTTGGAGCCATGATTTATTTTTACATGCACTATAGTTTGTATCATCAAGTGGACCAAACAATTGTAGAAAAGAAGTCACATCTTCTACGCGAAAGAGAGATACTAAGCAAAGAATTAAATCCAGAGAGAGAAGAGAACCATAGATTGGTTTATTTGCTCTGGGATAAGAAAAATCAACTTAATCAAATAATTCCTCAGCAATCTCTATCTAAAGCGGATGCAGAAAGCTTTTCCTCTTTCGTGAATAAGGAAGGAATACAGACCCTTTCGTTGGATGGAAACTCATATAAATATTTAAATATGTCTGTTGACAGGAATAATGTAAAAAAGATACAAATTATCTATAATTTAAAACGTGAAAAAGAAATGTTATCCCATTTGCTTATGGTGATTAGTTTCGGTTCCCTGTTAAGTGTGTTTATTGCCCTTCTTGGCGGAACCTATCTTGCCAACAAGGCATTAATTCCCATTCGAAATTCATGGGATAAGCAGCAGCAGTTTGTTGCGGATGCCTCCCATGAATTGCGTACACCTCTTTCCGTAATGAAACTCAATTTAGAGCATTTATTCCGCCATCCGGAACGTAGTATTGAACAGGAAAGTGAGACCATCCATCAAGCGATACAAGAACTAAACTATCTGACTAAAATGTCCTCTGATTTGCTGACATTGGCACGTTCAGATTCTGATCAATTACAGGTAATTCAGGAGCCTATCCAGTTAGATGAAATCCTTCATCATGTGGTAAGAGACTTTAAAGCGCTGGCCCATCTAAAACATATTCAATTAACTGCGGACATTCAGCCAATTAGAATCATAGGTGATAAAGAGAGAGTAAAACAGCTATTTGTTATTTTATTAGACAATGCGCTTAAATACACCAAAGCTTATGGGGAGATTTCCATAAGCGGGGAATCTAAAGGTTCACGTACCATTGTTAAGATAGTGGATACAGGAATTGGTATTTCAAAACATGACCTTCCCTATATTTTTGATCGTTACTATCGAGGAAATAAATCAAGAACTAGACATATAGAGGGTTCTGGTTTAGGTCTATCTATTGCAAAATGGATCGCACAATCCCATTCAGGGGAAATTCGAGTGACAAGTAAAGAAGGGGAAGGAACGCAGGTTATGGTTCAATTTTTGATTAAGAAATCTGATTTCAAACCACATTATGCTTAAGAACAGTTCAAAACATAAAGTTACAAAGTATCAACGCTGGGGAAACTGTGATTCCTAAAAGGCTGGATATTAGAGGATATAATACAATGAAAAATTTGGATGTTAGTGTGAAGGTTACATTGGAATAAGATTTAGCACAAACAATCTAAGCCCCAGAAATTCTTTTAAGTTTAATTGGCTTAGCAAACTCACCAGCCCCTCATGTGTTGCCATATGCACTCTAGACATGTTGAGTGAGACGCGCAACTCATTTTAAAGAAAGGCAACTAACCCTTGTGGTTGTTGCCTATTCTTGTTCATCGAAAGGATTTAAAAAGTTGTAATGTATACGTTAACGTTATGACCATTAATGCTACCCGTTACTTTATACAACAATGAATGTAAGACTTGAGAAAATATATTTTCAGACATTCCCAAATTTCCTTATAAATTTATATACCGAATCAGCAATTGTTTTTTTCTGTTCTATGAGATAGGTAATAAGCGCTTTTCGGTCTTGAAGTGATACGTCCCAGTCCTCGGGAATTTCTCTGATCACTTCTTTGATTGACTCTTCCGGCAAAGCCAGGATTTGTTCAATATACGAAGTGACGATCTTTAAATCTTCCAGCATCCCCACTGCCCAAATATGAACGATTGAATCTTTCTTAAATCCTTTTTGTTTTTGCAGCGTTGCCGCATTCCATTTATACCCTCCCGAAAAACATTTTCCGTGATCTATCATATGAATATTATATTTGCCTCCCTGAAGCTGCTCTAAAAGAATGTTTCTTTTTGTGCGATCACGGTTATGCACCCAATGGTCGAAGACGAAAATTCCGGCTAATACCTCGTGATCGTTGATTTCATCTTTAGTCGGATGAGGAGGATTACTAGATAGGCCGATGCAATTATCTATAAATAGACTGGCAAACTGGCTGCCTGGTTTGTAATCGGAAGAATACTTTTTCGGTATAGACTTAATCTGCTCCTGTGACATTTGGACAATTTCAAATGGTACGACAGGTAAAGAAAGCAGCTGCCCTAATCTGGCGACAACGAATTCGTTGACAAGCTCCCTGGTTCCGTGGAAATTGTTTTTACATTTTACTACATAACGATTTCCGTCATTAAATAAAAATAAATGTGCAGCGCCTCCAGATAGAGTCTCCAAATATTTTACAGGTTTTAAGGACGTCATGGTTACATCATCCTCCTATTACTAGAATGTTACTTTACTATATTCAAAAGAAATGAAAGAGTATTGGACAAAAAGGATTTTTAGGCCTTTTTTCTTGTAAAAGGGCCATCCTCCAAAATGGGCGAAGATCTTAAAAAACTAGTGGGAGAAATATAAGAACTAACGGCACAGTAAAACTAGTCGTTTTGATTCGAAAAAAACTAGAGGCAGATTCATTTGAAATTGGCTAACATGGCAATACTAGATTTAGAGAATAGAGAGAGAGGATTCCCGATGAAAATAAATCAATTGATCGCCAACAATATTAACCGTTTAGATTGCCAATTGTCGGAGGATCAGACGCTCGGAATTGCTGGCTTGTCTGGATCTGGTAAAACTACCTTTTGTCAAACCATTGGTGAAGAATCCAAGAAACGTCTCGTTTCCATATAGCCTAAGGCTGAATATCAGTATTTGTTTCCAAATATAATGGAAACGAATTTTAGCGCTATCAAGATGGGGGACATGCCTTTAGTACTTTTTCTAGGGGATTAAAGCAATCCATCCGTGCCCATTCTGTAAAAGGAAGAAGGTCATTTCAGAAGATAATCTCCATGATGGTGTGTATAAATTATCGGTACCATGCGTCAGCTGTTATGCAAGCGGCATCAATGAGGAAGGGCGTAAGGAAATCGTCGATGGCGCAGAAGTACAAACATGGCTCACTGGGAAAGTAAGTGATGTTGTGGCCGAAAGCTTACTATCGGAGGATGTTGCAGATATTCCCATTTTTAATCGTATTGGTGAGTTGAATAAACGAGATATGATGGCGGTTTATCAATGCCTTGAGAGATATAAATAAGGTCAGTTAGTGAAAGAAAACTCATTTGCAATAATGAATTGCAGATGAGTTTTTATGCTATTATGAAGGTAAAGTTTGGAAGAAATGAGTCATAAGGGGGGAACATATTTATGATTCCAGAAAAAATAGATTCCATCTCAATCACTCTGATAAGAGAAAAAGGTTTGGAATTCATCTTCGATTGGTTCGAACAGCATAAACATTCGTTCTATATCCTAGGGTGGTCCTATCTTAAAAATCAGAAGGAAATAGAAGAGCTTTTTTTTCAGTCCATTATAAAAGTGCACAAAGAGCTGCCGCGATTTAAAAGAGAAGAAACTTCATTCGAAACATGGGTTACATCCATTTTCATTCATGCTTGCAGAGAGCTTTCTAATAATAGAAGTTTACAAGCTTCAGAGGAAAGTGAATCACGACATGATTTATTAAAAGCACTTGATCAATTGAAAGGGTACGAAAAAGAAGCAATTGCGCTTACATATGTAAAAGGAATCTCTCACGAGGAAGCGGCACAACTTCTCCAAGTTTCAGTGGAAAAGCTGAAAGAGCTTTTGTTTTCCGGAATCCAGTCACTTAGAAAAGAAATGGGGGATGGAACACTCTATAATGGCTGTAAGGAGTATCATAAGAATTATATCGATTACTTAGAAAGAACGCTGGATCGGCAACAAAGGATTGATTTAGAGATACATATTTATCATTGTCAAGACTGTCAGGAGGATTTGGGTACTTTTCAGGATACCATGTTTACCATGTTAAATCTTACTGAAAAGATGGAGGATTTCCATGTTCCATCCGATTTCATGGAGAACGTTAAAGCTAGGATGGCAGAAAAGGAAAAGAACAGACAACAGAAGAACAAGAAACGTACAAAAATGGGAACCGTTTTTGCAAGTTTTTTTGCAATATTAATAGCTATAGAAGTTTTTACAGGGTATTTTACCAAAGTCTACTATACATGGACTGAAGAAAATCAAGAGTTGCGTACCTTTCTGCAACAGGACCTGGGTGAAAGGCTGAGCTTGGAAGCGGAAAGCAATGGAGTGAAAATTAAAATCAAAGGCGCGGTTGCTGATGGTGTTCAGACACTTGTTTTTTATCAAATAGAAGATACAGCTAAAGATAATCAATATGTGATAGAGCCTCAAGAGGGTTTTTCTGTGGAGAACGAACATGAAATCATGAATAATGAAACATATCCAAGGTTCTATCCTCCTGACCTTAAATCGGATGAAAATAATAAAGAAAAGAATGTATATCATGGAAAGATAGGTCTGCTGCCACTCAAATCGGATAACGGGACAATCAAACTTAAGATAAAAAAACTTCAGAAATTGAATCGTGATTCCTCTGACCGGAATGGTTTGGGGACGCACATGGAGTATAAAACAGGGGAGTGGAACTTCGAGATCCCTGTAACAAGAAGGCCTTCGATCGAATATGCATTGGATCAAGAAACAGAAGTCGAGGGGATCCCGGTTCGATTTGATAAACTAATCATTGCTCCAACAGCGACGATTCTGCAATATGCTATCAATAATGAACAGCCTGGGAAGCGGATCGAAGTTCTTAATTTTGACAATCTTGAAGTGAACAATAAAAAAGTGAAGGCAGATATGTACGGCAGCTCGTTTATGGGTTCACAGCAAGACATGAATTGGACTACTCTCCAAACAAACTTTGACCCTTTTATTGGAGAAAAACTGAAAGAGATGACTGTTCAATTTGAATCAGTTAATTTAACGTTTGAAGATCCAAAAACCATTGAACTGGATGCTTCTAAGAAATATCCTCAAACCTTTGAATATGCTGGCAGTACAATCTCCATCGATAAGGTGGAAGTAGGACAGCCTTCCATTGTTGTCATTAGCAATCATGAAATTCAGAATCGAGCGTATGAGGCGCTTAACTTCAATATTTCGAGTGAGGATGAAAATAATCTTAGTTCAATGGAGATGAATTCTGAAGGAGTGCTCGTTGATAAAAACGGGGTTGAATACGATAACGATACGCCTGTCCCATATGATGAAATCGAACTGCCCCGTCAATTCTTAACAGTTCAAAGTATGTTGTTACAGGGTAACAATACTGGAGAAAAAGTGATTCCCAAAAGGCTGGAGATTTATGGATATAATACAACGAAATATTTGGATGATGTTGTGAAAATTTCGTTGGAATAAAATGTGATGCTACTTACACTCTAGTTTTTTAGAATTATATTATTAAATTCATAATTAAGTTGTAATAGGATTGAATATTTTTACAAATTTTTCACGATAATAGAGAGGAAATTGAAAGCGGGCATTGAATGATTTAAGAGAATTTTTATAGAAAATAGGAGGTAATCATGGGGAGATTAGTTCATTTCGAAATCCATGTGGGAGACATGGAACGGGCAAAGAAGTTTTACGGTGAGGTGTTCGGCTGGACATTCCAGGATTGGAGTGAGTATGCGGGTATGCCTTACTTTGGAGCCGTGACTGGTGATGAAAATCAACTTGGAATCAATGGGGCATTGATGCAGCGTCAAAGTGCTCCACCAGAACCAAATCAATCACTAAATGGTTATGCTTGTACAATGGGTGTGGAAAACTACGATGTAACGGAATCTAAAATTCTAGAGAATGGCGGTAAGGTAGCGATGGCAAAGTACGCCTTGCCTGGAATGGCATGGCAAGGATACTATTTAGATACTGAAGGAAATATATTTGGGATTCATCAGCCGGATGCGAATGCGAAATAGAATTTTTTCATAAGCATCGACTTTTAGCTGCTGGATTGCACCAAGATAGCTTGATATAATAGTGCCTGTTGCCTTTGGTGACAGGCATTATTTTAAAATTGGAGGTCTATTGTGGATAATAACGATATTTTAATTCGCTTGAGATATGCGCTGGAAATAAAAAATAAAGAAATGGCTGAAATATTTAAGCTTGGCGGCGTGGAAATGTCCGTTCCAGAAGTGATAAAGATTCTTACAAAATCAGATGATGATGAACCGGAAAATGACGATCAAATCAAATGTAATAACAGTATGTTCGATTCCTTCTTAAATGGCTTTATTATTTCTAAAAGAGGAAAACAAGAATCCAAACCAGGACAGCCTGAAACACCCGCACCAGTATCACCCAAGAGCGTAAACGTTAATAATCTCCTGTTAAAGAAAGTAAAAATAGCTTTATCTTTAACGACTGAGGATATGCTGGATATATTCGATAAAGCCGGAATCACCGTGTCAAAAGGAGAACTCGGCGCTTTATTAAGGAAAGAAGGGCATAAAAATTATAAAGAGTGCGGCGATAAATTCGCAAGGAATTTCTTAAAAGGTCTAGCTATCAAATACAGGGGATAAGGCATTAAAGTTATGATACATACCTACTCTGGTAAGACGATACGTTTTGAGATAAAGTACAAAAACCGAACCTCTATAGGTATTATGATAGATAGTTATGGAAATATTGAAGTCCTAGCTCCAAAAGGGACGCCGGATGAAAGGGCACTTCAATTATTAGAGGATAATTGGGATCTCATTCAGCAAAAATTAAAAGAAATGAAGGATAGGCTGCAAGGGCCGCAGCAAAAGGTCTATGAGCCTGGGGAGAGCTTTCTTTATTTAGGGAACAACTATCCAATACAGATTTTTCGTGAGAACAATATAGAACATGACTATGTAGTGTTTGAAGGTGATAAGTTACATATATTTGTAACGCAGCTAGAAGATGAGAAAATAAAACACGCATTGAGGCGCTTCTATTATCAGCAGTGCAAAGCCTTAGTAGAGAAGAGTATCTCATTTTATCAAAGCCACTTCAAAACAAAACCTCGTTCTATTCGTATCACGGATAGCAAAACTACCTGGGGAACCTGTGATTCGAGGCATCAGTTAACCTTTAATTGGAGACTGGCAATGGCACCGCAGGAGGTAATTGACTATGTGGTCGTGCACGAAATGTGTCATATGATCCATCTGAATCACGACCGCTCCTTCTGGCGCCTTGTTGGAAAGATCATGCCTGATTATAAGGAACAAGAAAACTGGCTGACTTTATCAAACTGGAAAATGACAGTTTAGGGAGTCAACGATAAGGGTCAAGCTCATCACTCTGCCACCCCGGCTAACGGTTTCAAACTGAAGTAGTCCAAGGCCTGATTAACCGAAAGAATATCAAATGTTTTTTTCTCTATGCAAAATTGTATGACTAAATCAAATGTTTCACTGTCAGATAAAGAGAAACCGGCTGAACTTAACAGTTTTTCGGTTTCTTTTTTATTTAGTTCAAGAGCCAGCGCCAAAGCAATCGCGGTATTTTTTCCAGGCCGATATTCGGGGTTCGAGCGAATTTTGGAGAAATGTCTGCGGTCAATTCCTGCCTTTTTATAGACTTCAGAGTCACTAGCTCCTTTTTTATCAATAAGGGTGAACAATGTCTGATTAAAGGTTGGCTTACGCTTGATTTTAATAAAATCCTCAATCTCACTATTTTGTAGTTCCTCAGAAAAAATAATTCCTTCTATATGACTTTCTGTTTTAAAATCCACAATGTTTAAGTGGGCTTCAACATATTCCTGCAATTCTATTAAAAGCTTCTTATCAAGCATAACTTCCCCTCCAAAAATGTCGCCTATGAAGCGACCAAATAATGGATGAACTCAAATAATATTATAGTATAAACAAATTGAAAGGATGATAGAAATGAACAAGAATTTAACAGAGATTATTTTCCTGCTGGATCGAAGCGGGTCGATGAGTGGTCTTGAAAGTGATACGATTGGCGGGTTTAATGCTTTTATTGAAAAACAGAGACAATTGGCAGGCGAAACTATCGTGACAACTGTGCTTTTCGATGATCAGTATGAAATTTTATGGAATGGCATCGATGCCCAAAAAGCGAGATTAACGGATAAGGAATATTATGTTAGAGGCTGCACCGCACTGCTGGATGCAGTTGGGAAGACAATTTTGAATGTAGGTTATCGATTATCCAGCACGAGCAAGGATCAAAGACCTGGTAAAGTCATTTTTGTCATTACAACTGACGGGATGGAAAATGCCAGCCGCGAATACACCTATAAAAAGGTGAAAGAGCTAATCCAACACCAACAGGAGAAGTATAATTGGGAATTCATCTTCCTCGGCGCCAACATTGATACCGAGAAAGAGGCGGGCAGCCTTGGAATTGGTATGGAAAATGCTTATAGCTTTGAGGCTTCGGAAATAGGTGTGGAAGTAATGTACGATGTGGTATGTAAAGCAGTATCTGAAATGAGACAATGAAAAAGTAAACAAAAGCCCTATTACCTAAAAAGTAGTAGGGCTTTTGTTTTAACAATATTATTCAAAATTTATTTTGTATTCAAATTACTATTTGTAATACCTCTTAAAATATAGCAGCGACAATGGTACAGCATGCTCTTAGTATATTTATTTACTAAAAGGAATTTATATTCCAATAATTTTTACTTTTTAAAAGATTAATAACTATGCTATATTAGTAAGGGAAATTCAATATATTCTGCAAAAAAGAATTATCAAAAAAATATAGGGGTGACTTAAATGAAGAAATTGGGTTTATTAAGCTTGTTTCTGATTCTATCAATCTTTATTGCTGCTTGTGGAAGCACTGATACAAAAAGTGGAAAAGAAGAAAAAGGCGGCGGCAAAGTATATAAAGTTGGTGTCGATACGACATATCCTCCGTTTGAATTTAAAGAAGGTAACGATTATAAAGGAATTGATATTGATTTAATCAATGCGATTGCGAAAAACCAAGGCTTTAAAATTGAACTTTCCCCAATGGATTTCGGCGGAATTATCCCAGCTATGCAAGCGAATCAATTAGATGTTGCTATTGCTGGTATGAGTATTACGGATGAAAGAAAGAAAGTAGTCGATTTCTCAACACCGTATTTTGATGCAGGACTAACAGTGGTTGTAAAAAATGATAATTCAACTATTAAATCTGTTGATGACCTAAAAGGCAAAACTGTTGCAGTTAAAAAAGGAACAACTGGTGCGAAATATGCACAGGATAATGCAGCTAAGCTAGGAATCAATGTTGTTCAATTTAACGACAGCCCAGCAATGTTCCAAGAAGTATCAAACGGAAATGCTGATGCACTTATTGAAGATTACCCAGTAATCTCTTATGCTATTGCCCAAAAAGACCTTGGCTTAAAAATCGTTGGTGACCGCTTAAATGGAGACCAATATGGAATTGCCGTATTAAAAGGACAAAATCAAGATCTTTTGAAAAAAATTGACAAAGGTCTTGCTGAGCTGAAGAAAGATGGAACTTACGATAAAATCATTAAAACTTATCTTGGTGAATAATAGATAGCCAAACTTAATGCGCGCGAACCTGCGCGCTTTCTTTTTGAAAGGGGATGATTAGGATGGATATAATTTCAGCAGCACTGCCTATATTATTAAAAGGGCTTCAAGTAACCCTCTATATATTTGTAATAGCTATTATTCTAGGTTTTTTAATTGGTTTGGTTGTGGCCTTATTACGATTAGCCCCAATAAAGATTTTGAACTGGATTGCAAAGATATATGTTGACGCGATTCGCGGAACACCATTTATTGTGCAATTGTTCTTTATTTATTTTGGTGTCAATTCCCTTCATATAGTGTCATTGAATAGTACAACGGCTGGGATTATCACAGTTGCCATCAATGCAGGGGCATATTTTGCTGAGATCATTCGCGCTGGTATTCAGTCAATTGATAAAGGGCAAACGGAAGCCGCAAGATCGATTGGTTTTACAGCCTCCCAAACGATGCGCTATGTCGTGCTTCCGCAGGCTTTTAGGAGAATGCTTCCTACCATCACGAACCAGTCTATTATCAGCTTAAAGGATACGTCTCTTTTATCTGTTATCGGGATAGCCGATTTAACACAGCAAGGACAAATTCAGGCTTCAGCAACTTTTGAAGCGTTCAAAATTTGGCTGGCTGTCGGTGTGATTTATTTTATCATTATCTATTTATTAACTATTCTTGCTAATTTCATCGAAAGGAGGATTCAGCTTCGATGAGTATTATCACTGTTAAAAACTTAAGAAAATCGTTTGGAAAAGTAGAGGTTTTAAAAGATATTAATGCCGCAGTCAAAGAAAAAGAGGTAGTTTGTGTAATCGGTCCTTCCGGATCGGGAAAAAGTACCTTCCTCCGCTGTTTAAATCGCCTTGAAGAGATTTCAGGCGGCGAGGTGGTTATTAACGGACATGATATCACGGATTCAAAAATCAATATTAATAAAGTAAGGCAAGAGGTTGGGATGGTTTTTCAGCAGTTCAATCTCTTCCCGCATAAATCGGTGTTAGAAAATATTACGATGGGTCCAATTAAAATCCTCGGAACTGAGAAAGCAGAAGCGGAAAAATTAGCCATTGAGTTATTAGGTAAGGTAGGCCTGCGTGAAAAGGCCAGCAGCTATCCAGGAGAACTTTCCGGGGGGCAAAAACAGCGTGTTGCCATTGCAAGAGCACTGGCTATGAATCCGAAAATCATGCTATTTGATGAGCCAACCTCTGCACTAGACCCAGAAATGGTTGGAGATGTTTTGGAAGTCATGAAACAGCTCGCAAAAGAAGGAATGACCATGGTGGTTGTTACCCATGAGATGGGCTTTGCCAGAGAGGTTGGCGATCGAGTCATTTTCATGGATGGGGGATATATTGTAGAAGAAAATATACCAAATGAACTATTCAGTAACCCTCAGCATGAGCGTACAAAGGCATTTTTAAGTAAGGTGCTTTAAGGTTAAATTAGTTGAATATTTTCAAAAAAACCCAGTCATTTGACTGGGTTTTAGTTTTAATTGGAGTGCTGCAGCATATGATTGAATATCTGCTCGTTTTTGGAGGATGGTTATGAAGTCTTACAGCTTTTTGTGGCCGTTGATTGCTGCGTCGTTTCCCTACTTATTATTTGAGGCTTTTCATCAAGGCATATTAAAAGATGAATTTCTCCGGGTGCCGAGGGGGCATTTTTATATCGTCAGTCTCGTATCCCTTCTGGCAAGTTTTATCGCAATTGCTGTTGGGATTGCCGGTGTAAGAATCCGCAATATAAAAGTTAGTTTTCTATCACTCTCTTTCTTCTCACTTGGGATAATGTTTTCGATTCATGGATTGGGAACTCCGGATTTCTTTCTGGATGCCTACCATTTGCCTGCTATTGCAGCCCAATTAAGCGTGTTATTGGCAACGGTTTGGATGTGGTTGTCTTCGCTGCCTTCGGACAACCCTCTAGTAACTTTTTTAGCAAAACGGCAGCGATGGCTGCTTCCGTTATGGACGCCAGTGCTAGTCACTTTTTCGATCATCGGAATCCTGAATCCTCATCTTACCCATATTATTCCATTACATGTAATGCCGTTAAATGCGATTTTGACGATTGTCATACTGTTATTAAATGGCATGACAGCTTATCGCTATTATCAATCCTATTTATTTACACGATTTCCGTTACAATTATCGATTGTATATAGTTCCGGCTGGTTCATTGCGTCGCAGCTTATTATGGTAAGAGGGACGGAATGGAACCTAAGCTGGTGGATTTATCACTTCTTATTACTCGCCTCGATGATTGTTATGATTACCGGACTCATCAAACAGTATGGCGTGAAAGGGACTCTAGCGGAATCGATTCGCTCCCTTTATACAACCGACCCTTTCGAACGAGTGATGAACAGTATTGGACAAAGTGTCAAAGCTTTAGTGAATGCTACTGAAAAAAAGGATCTCTATACAGTAGGCCATACCTTCAGGGTTACCTTGTATGCGCTGCAACTTGCAGAAGAACTTGGATTGAACCCGGAACAGCTGCGCGCGATTGTTCAGGGAGGGCTTGTTCATGATGTCGGAAAAATTAGTGTCCCCGATGCGATTTTAAATAAACCAGGAAAGCTAGAGCCAGACGAAAGGGCTATTATCGAAAAGCACCCTTTAGATGGCTACGAGATTTGCAGGGAGCTTGGCTTTATGATGGAAGAGCTGGGAATTATCCGCTCCCATCATGAAAAATGGGATGGCAGCGGTTATCCGGACCGATTAAAAGGCGAAGACATACCCTTCTTTGCTAGAATTATGGCTGTTGCTGATGTTTATGATGCTCTCACGTCAGAACGTTCTTACCGTAAAGCCTGGCCCCATTCGGAAGCGATGAAACTTTTAATCGAAAACAAGGGCACCCATTTTGATCCGATTTGTGTAGATGCCTGGGAAAAGCTTTGTTTGCGAAGTCCATCTGTTTATCAGTATCCAGCGCAGGTAATCAAGGATGAATTGGCTATCCGCCAGATTTCTTCTTTATAAATAATAACGGCATGACTCCAACAGTGGAATCATGCCGTTTTTTCTTTTGTAACATTGACTCAGGGTGGTTCCTAATTCATTGAATTTTATCTCATTGAAGAGTAAAGTGATAAAGGAATAAATAAAATGAGAGAAGGATTTCTTTGGGAAAGCTTCAACAAGGGACAACCGCATTTCGTAAAGCAAATCTTGCCCTTTTTGCAGGGGGCTTTGTTACATTTTCCATTCTTTATGACGTACAGCCGCTTATGCCGATTTTCTCAAAAGAGTTTGGTGTGCGTGCTGCTACGGGGAGTCTAACGTTATCAGTCACTACGTTTACTCTCGCCATATTCATGCTGGTTACCAGTTCATTTTCTGAGGCATGGGGACGAAAAATTATCATGGCGGCTTCATTAATTTTATCCTCACTTATTGTTATTGTTACGGCTTTTAGCCCTGATTTTGGGTCATTACTGGCATTCCGTGTACTACAAGGAGTTGTTCTTGCGGGCCTTCCCGCCATTGCGATGGCCTATCTCGGAGAAGAGGTCGAACCAAATAGTTTGGGAGTGGCAATGGGACTTTATATAAGCGGCAATTCTATCGGAGGAATGGCTGGGAGAATTATTACAGGCTCAGTTACGGACTTTTTTTCGTGGCGGATTGCCATGGGCAGCATCGGTGTTATCAGCCTATTGTTAAGTATCTGGTTTTGGCTGAATTTGCCGGAATCACGAAACTTTAAACCAAAACCCTTGAATTTAAAAGGGTTATTTGTTTCTTTGTTCCGTCATTTGAGGGATCCAGCTTTACTATGTTTATTTGGAATTGCGTTTATCTTAATGGGAAGCTTTGTTACCTTATTTAATTATATTGGCTTTCAATTGCTGGAGCCGCCTTATCAGTTAAGCCAGACCATTATCGGATGGATTTTTATCGTTTATTTAACAGGTACCTTCAGTTCAACTTGGATGGGACGATTATCTGATTCGCTAGGGCGCCGAAAAGTCCTTTGGATTGGACTTTTGATTATGCTTTTTGGAGCGGTATTAACCTTAGGTGAACCGTTAGTATTAAAAATATTCGGGATTGCCGCTTTTACCTTTGGCTTTTTCGGCTCACATTCAATTGCCTCAAGCTGGGTAGGGCAAAGAGCGAAAACGGAAAAAGCTCAGGCTTCCTCGCTATATTTATTTTTTTACTACAGTGGCTCAAGTATAGCAGGGGCGGCCGGAGGATTTTTCTGGGCACAATATGGCTGGGCTGGAGTTATTGGTTTTATCATTATCCTGCTTCTTTGCGCCTTCCCATTATCCGTTAAGCTTTCTTCGGCTTCAGTTTCATCGAATGCCATACGTGTAAAAAATAAGTAACATCCATTACCACAGCAATCTGCCTAATCATGCATACACAGGAGTCAACTATGAAAGAACATTATTACGACAAATTGTTTAATATTAAAACAAAGGGATATCCAAAGGATGTCCACAAATCCTTGCATTATCATCGTTATGAACCAACTCCCTATAGTGCATTAGAGGTGCTTTTTCAACATTACAAATTAAAAAGCAGCGATTATATTGTGGACTTTGGCAGTGGAAAAGGTCGTTTGAATTTTTACATACATTATTTATTTCATGCCCATGTCCTCGGGGTGGAGTTAGACGAATCACTTTTTAAAGATGCAATTGAAAATCGAAAAAGTTATGCAAGGAAACATAACGGTATCGATCATATTCACTTTGTTTGCTGCCTAGCTGAGGAATATCAGATTAAACCACTAGAAAATCGGTTTTATTTTTTTAATCCGTTTTCGATTCAAGTTTTCCGGAATATTATCAACAATATTTTACGGTCTGTGGAAGACGCAGTGCGTGATGTGGAAATAGTATTATATTATCCTTCTGAGGATTATATATATTTTTTAGAAAACCAGACGGCTTTTGAAATGATATTGGAAATTAAATTGCCTCATGTTTATGAACATAATCCCAATGAGAGATTTTTAATCTATCGGTTGGAATATTAAAAATGGGATGACATGTTTTGGGGGGATTTGGAATGAAAAGAATTTATGTCATTAGGCATTGTGAGGCAGAGGAACAGCAGCTGGAGGCGCGGTTAACATCTAAAGGGGGGCAACAGGCTGAGACATTAGCGAGATTTCTTTCAAATAAAGATATTGAAAGAATCATATCGAGTCCATTTGTTCGGGCTATTCAATCGATACAGCCTTTGGCAGAGCAGAAAGATATGATGGTTGAGCTCGATGAACGGTTATCTGAGAGGATATTGAGTACCCAATATTTACCTGATTGGCTTGAAAAGCTAAAGGAAACCTTTGATGATCTAGAGTTGAAATTTGATGGCGGGGAGTCTAGCGGAGAAGCGATGAACCGTGTTGTAAGTGTGGTTAAGGAAGTTGTGCAAAGTGATGTGGAAAACACGCTTATCGTGACACATGGGAATTTAATGTCGTTACTCTTAAAGAACTTCCAGTCAGGCTTTGGGTTTGAGGAATGGCGAAATTTGAGTAACCCAGACGTGTTTCTTCTGCAGTTTTTAGAAAATGATGAAGTGACAGTTGAACGATTATGGGTGTCAGATACCGTTTAGGAAGGAATGCGATGGATATAAGTAATCGGATTGATACACTTGATTATTTACGAGGCTTTGCCCTTATGGGAATTATCCTCGTCAATATTATTCCTTTGCTTTCAGTAGCACCGCCGGAACCTGGTTCACTGGATGCTTCTTATTGGAGATTTCTCTATTTGTTTGTGGAGGGCCGTTTTTACACCATCTTTACTTTTTTGTTTGGTGTCGGGTTTTATCTTTTTATCAGCCGAGCCAATGCAAAAGGAAAAAAGGGCCATATTTTGTTTTTACGAAGGATATTGATTTTGTTTATTTTTGGTTTAATTCATGTCCAGTTTCAGCAGGGGGAAGCTTTATCGATTTATGCTATTTGCGGTCTTTTTATATTGCCTTTTTATAAAGCAAATAAAATCGTTAACCTTGTGTTCGGAACTGTCATGCTGATTGTATTAAGTTTTTTTTCGAACAAAATCTTTATGGTTGTACCACTTATGCTATTAGGAATTGCTGCCGGACAGTTTCAGGTGTTTGAAAGGATTTCTAATCGTTTGAAAACAATTGTTACTTTTACAAGTATTATGACTGTATTAAGTGGATTGGGATTGATCTATCAGTATCAGAATTTGCCGGTAATGGGGGCTGAGAATGACCCTGAGGTGCAAAGGTTCTTCAATATTGGAATTACAATTGGTCCAATTGTCTCAGCTTTTTATATTGGGCTATTCATTTTGTTATTGCAAATTCCAATTGTGCGAAAGGTTCTCTCTCCTTTGAAAAGCTATGGCAGGATGGCACTGACGAACTATGTTTCGCAAACAGGCCTAATTTTGCTAGCAGGGGAGGCCCTTAATTTATTTAACCGAATCACATATGTCCAGTCCTTTTTTCTATGTATGGCCATTTATATTATCCAGTTGATTTTCAGCACTTTATGGCTCCGCTTCTTTCGATTCGGCCCGTTCGAGTGGATTTGGCGGATGGTAACATACCTTCAAGTACCCCCAATACTAAAAAAAGAATGAGGCCAGTTTCCTTTCCTATAGAAACCGCCTCTTTCTCAAACAAAAATAAAATTCCCAAAAACAAAACAAAAACAACAAACTGTCCGCCTGCAGTGGACAAAATTGGATGAATGTCCTTTTGTGGTGCCTGACACCATAGATAATAATATTCAAAAATTTCTCTTTTCTTTATCGTATTATTCTGTAAAATGGATATGATGAATGAGAATAATTGATTGTTTGGGGAGATCTCTATGTCGAAGAGTTTTCAGATATTTGGTGAAGCAAATGAATCTGTCATCTATAATCCTGATGAGTTAATCGATCTTTTTCTAGATTGTACAGTCGATGGAATTTGTTTAGTCGATATGGACAATCGTTTTATTCGAATAAACCGGATGTATACTAAAATATTTGGTTATACCGAGGAAGATATCATTGGGAAGAGATTTACTGAATTCCCGAATCCTGAAATAGTGATCGAAATAATAGAGGCCGTCAAACGGGGAAAAGCTTTTCATGATATAGTAACACAGCGTTTCCATAAAGATGGAACCGTTCTTGATATCGCTGTATCCTATTCTCCTTTCCGAAACTCTAATGGAGATATTATCGCCATAATGGCCATTTACCGTGATATTACAGGGCACCTGAATACTGAAAGGGAATTAAAAAGAACACGGGAGCTATATGAACTAATTACTGAAAACACCTCTGATATGATCAAGGTTTATACGAAAGATAAAAAGATTCTATATGCTTCTCCATCTCATGAGAAAGGGATTGGGTATACTCCAGAGCAATTAGTTGGTAAAAATGTCTATGATATTATCTTTCCTGAGGATAAAGAATATTTTGACACCGTAGTTCAAAACTTAATTGATACTGGAGAACCACAGCTGTTTCAAATTAGGATTAAAACCGTTGATAACGATGTAATCTATTCTGAAACTAATATTTCACCGATTTATAACGAGCAAAAAGAAATTGATTCATTTGTGGCAGTTGGAAGGAATATAACAGACAGGGTAAAAAACGACGATGCTCTTCGCAATTTAGACCGACTATCAATCATTGGCCAGCTGGCTGCAGGCGTGGCGCATGAAATTCGCAATCCTTTAACCTCATTAAAGGGCTTTTCAAAACTATTGAAAAGTACGAGTGAGAAGGGTAAACAAGATAACTACTTATCTATTATTATGAACGAACTAGACCGAATTGATATGATTGTAAATGAGTTTATGTCCTTAGCAAAACCGCAGGCCATTCAATTTGAGAAGGAAAATTTAATAGGGATATTAGATAGTACGATTAATGTTCTACATCCGCAGGCGTTACTACATAATGTTCAAATCAAGAGGGCGTATCTATTGGGTGATATTGAGTTACTTTGCAGTCCGCACCAATTAAAGCAGGTGTTTGTCAATTTCCTTAAGAATGCTATTGAGTCGATGCCAAACGGCGGGAATGTACATATTAATATCCAAAAAATAGAGAACAAAAGGGTACTTGTTAGTTTTAGGGATGAAGGTATAGGGATCGATACAGAGCTCATGGGTTTTCTAGGAACTCCATTTTATACCACAAAGGATAAAGGAATTGGACTTGGACTAACTGTCAGCAACAAAATTATACAGGAACATAACGGTATAATGAAAATCGAAAGCCAGCCAGGTGTTGGCACTATAGTTAAAGTAGAATTAGAGTGTATATAATAAAGGGTGTCAGGCACCGCCCGTGGACAAATGTCCATCTGCGGTGCCTGACACCTTATTTAGTGTACCTATTGGCATAGCTGGAGGCGACGAAGGCGTCCGGTTTGATTTTGGGTTCAACTCCCATAGATTCGATGCGCGTGACCATTTCTTTTACAAATTCACTGGTCTTATTGCGTTTGCCGGCACCGATATCGATATGACCTTCTATTGTAAATGTAGCCCCTTGATAAAGATAGGGGAGAACAATGTTAATCAATTCAGTTTTTCTATCATCCGTGAACATGGACACAATCTCTTCTGTTAACGAAAGCTCGAGGGAAATCCTCTCATGTAAATGCGTCATTTTCCTTGGGACAATTACCTTTCTAATGCACGCCCAAACGCCATGTCCCTCATTTTGAATCACAATGCCCGTAATAAATATGGTCGTGGATCTATGAACCTGTGAATCTGTGCCGACCATTAAGCGGTAGTTCCCATTTGGATTTATCTTCATGAACTCGACAATCCGTTCAAAGACCTGTTCAAACGACATCCCATTCTCCTGAAGATTTTGAAACGAATAATGATAAGCTTGGGATTTTTTCATTTAAAGCACCACATCTTTCCCTTCCAATAAGAAAGTTTTGTTTCGATTCTTATTCCTATCATATGGGAAGGAATTTATAGTCGTGCAGCCTGACACCATTAAATCAAAGAATTTGCGATTTGATTTCGTTGATTTGTTCGATGTGCCTCTGTTCATGTAAATAGATAAGTTCAATCCATTGAATAAGGGGGAGTTCGCCAAAGAGAGGATGTTTTGCTGATTTATCACGCAAAATGGAATCGTTTTCAATCTTATTTAAAACGTTAAGCAGCATCGTTCTCGATTCCTTAAGCATATTGAGGATGTGGTGAATTTCAAAGGGTTCTTCACTAGGTATGACAAAACTTGGCGCGTCAACTTTCTTTGTACGGTCGGAGATACGATCGATTAAGTTTGGTTCAACCTTTGGGCTGTCCTTTTGTTTCAGAGCATAATTAATCCCATGTACAAATGATTTTTCCGCCAAATAAAGGTGATGGCATACTTGAGCCACACTCCACGCATCACTTCGTAAAACAGTATTCAATTCTTCAAAACTTAATGTAGTAATTTCATCTAATAATTGCTTCCTCGTCTCCCCCAAGTTTCCAAAAATGATTTGATTCATAAACAATCTCCCTTCAAATGATTAAATGTCCATATAGATTCCCTACTGTTTATATTCGCCTGCTTTGAAAATATTCCTTTTAAAGTGGTGTCAGGCACCATTTGTGGACATTTGTGTGTATACGGTGGACGTGGTATTTCTTTTCAATTGACTTGATGATTGTATATTTATATATGTCCTTGTGCCTAAAAATTTCCCTTATTTGTACAGGTGGTTAGTAGGATGCTATATTTTGGGATTATTACTATAATAATACAGGTAATTAAAATACATTCTTAGTTATAAAAATACATATATGGGGGGTTAATCATGAAGAAAAACACTAAGAAAAAAGCTGCTGCCAGTTTTTTGGCTGTTAGTTTAATTTCAATGGTTCCGTGGTCAACAGGTTTTGCTGAGGGCTCAAAATGGACAAACGTTAATACATACGAAGAACAGGATGGCAGCAAGTTTAATAGTGAGAACTATGATTTTGTGAAGTTCTCACAAATTGGTACAAAATTAAATGAAATTGCAAAACAATCTAATAGAATGAAAGTTGAAGTCCGTGGAAAGTCAGCGGATGGCCTTCCACTATATGTTGTCACGATTGCCGATCCAACTACACAGGGTAAGTTTGGCAAAATCCAAGCTCTAAGAAAGCAGATGTTTAAAAATCCAGGAAAGGCTCAGGATTGGATTGCGGCAAATCCAGACTTTAAAGTTCCTATTATGATTAATGGCTCCATTCATGGGACTGAATTTGTAGGAAGCGATGCGGTTCTGCAATTAATAGATCGTTTTGCCACACAAAATGACCAGGAAACAAAGGGAATTTTGGAAAATAACATTCTCATTTTTAATGTTGTGCAAAACCCTGATGGACGTGTTAATGCCACTCGTTTCAATGGTGAAGGAATTGACTTGAACCGTGACTTTATCACACAGTCACAGCCCGAAACGAAGGAAACGGTAGGGCTTATTAAAGAATGGAATCCGATGGTATTCCTAGATACCCATGGATATGTAAAGAATTACGCACCAAACCGTCAGGGATTAATTGAGCCTTGTACACCGCCGCATAATCCAAACTATGAGTACGATCTATATAACAAGTGGGCTTATCAGCAGGCTGAGGCAATGGAAGCCAATATCATGGCAGATAAAAAAGATTTTTCAGGGAATCTCTATAATAGCATGGAAGGTGTTTACGTTCCACAACGTGATGATGCTGCTGGCTGGGATGATTATCCGCCAATCTTTACACCAATGTATGCAATGTACCATGGTGCATATGGTCATACATTAGAAGCGCCAACAAATGACTTGGATGGTGTCCGCTGGCAGTATAATGCCATTATGGGTGCTCTAAAGTTTGCTACTGCAAATAAACAAGCAATGATAGCGGATCAAATTGAAATGTTTAAACGCGGAATCAATTTTGACCATCCTTTCCATCCAGATGGATTCTTCCCGAAAGCTTATATCCTGCCTGTTGATGAAAAGGACCCTACGGTAACAGATAAAGCTGTTAATCACTTACTAAACAACGATATCGAAGTGGTCCAAGCTGCAAAAGCGTTTAAAGCTGATGGAAAAACTTATCCTAAAGGAACGTATATTGTAAAAATGGATCAGGCAAAAGCTGGGTTGGCCAATACAATGCTGTGGGATGGGGAAGATATTACGGATGATACACCAGCTATGTATGATATCTCTGCATGGAGCCTGCCAGAACTTTGGGGCTTTGAAGCAGTACCAACGCAAAATTCAGTGGATGTGACATCAACCAAAGTAAATCAGGTGACAGAACAAGGTGCTGTTACCGGTAAAGGACCATATCTAATTCCGAATAGCTCCGTAAAAGCTGTTAATCTAGTAAATACCTTGCTTCAACAAGGTGTTGCTGTAAAACGTGACCAACACGGTAATTTCTACACAGAAGCTGCAGCAAATCAAATCTCTGCCGCGGTTAAAGCATCAGGCTTGCAGGTGGGATTAACAGCTGCTATTCCTGCGGATGCAGCCACACTTAATAATTTAAAAGTAGCCATTTTGAAAGACGGCGGGATGGGGAAACAACAATCCCACAGCGGAACAAAGCTTGCATTGAAACGGCTTGGCTTCCAGGTGACAGAGGTCACACCTGTTGAGGTTGCAGAAAATGGCTTGAATGGCTTCGATGTTTTTGTATATAGCGGCACAGAGAGCCTTATTTCCCTCCCAGGCAAATTAAATGCAGCCAACAAAGAATTTGGTTTCAAAAGTGATGATCAGTTTGCTTCATTCAAGGCTAATGTTTCCGAATTTCTAAGCAAGGGTGGAAAATATATTGCTGTAGGTGCAGGAGCCTCAAATGCAACGAAAACACTCGGCCTCACTGACGATACTATTAAAGTTGGCGGATCTAACTATAATGGTATTGTTAAAGTAAATTACGAAGGTACTGGCTTAACTGCTGGTTATGAAAAGAATGACCTTGGTTTCGTATATCGTCCAGTCTGGTATACAGGAACCGATAATGATGAAGTTGCGGCAACTCTAGACTCTGAAGATTTCTTTATGGCAGGACACTGGAAAAACAATAGTGATGCAAAAGGACAGGCAATAATGGTAAAAGAGAAAAATAAAGACGTTACCTTAATCGGATTAGAAGCAGGCTTCCGTGATCACACGGATTACCTATTCCGTCTATTATCAAATGCAATTTTTGAAAAATAAAACGTTATCGTTTATGTAAAAGCCCGGTTCAGCTGAGAACCGGGATTTTTACTTTTTTGATATGATAAAAAGGTTGACCACAAAAGGCCAACCTCCAAATTATTATTACTTAATTGTTAAAGTTACAGAGTTAAAGTTATTTCCTTTACTAAGTGGATTGTAATTTTTTTCAATGTTTCCGGCTGCATCAACCGCAAACCAATTGATAGTAGTGGTTTTATCAACCTTCAACGTTTCCGCATCTTCACGGATTCCACTTAACTTGATTTTTTCGGATTCAAAAGTTGGACGGCTGCCGTCGAGTGTATAGTAAATATTTGATGCCTCACTCGTTTCAAAGCTGACTTCAACCGGACCGGAGAATTTACCATTGCCAGGCACAGCTTTTGAAGAAGGCGGCTGGTGATCCTTCGAATTGTTGTAAGCCACTTTAATCATGCCTATTAAACCGTTGGCAAACTCCATGATTAAATAAGTGTGGCTCATTTTATGGGAGAATTTAAAAACATTAAAGGTTAGAGTACTTTTTGTATGAATGGCATCACAATATTTAGCTTTAGCTGCAAAAACAATTATTTGCCTATCAATCTTTATGCCTGTTCAACATTAGATAAAGAAACGATATTTTTTTGGATAGGGATGGATGGAAATGGCGAAGAGAAACCGTGGAAAAACAATCAGCTACCTGCCTTCAAATGGGCGGGGGACATGCCCATTATGCGGGAGAACAAGAATAAAGCTCCTGTACCCACACACAACTGAAACAAACGAAAAAATCAAAGTCTGTAAATACTGCCGTGAAAAAAAATATTAAACGGTCTTATAGTGTCAGGCACCACTCGAGGACAAATCCCTCCATTTGTCCTCTGAGGACGGACAATAGGTGCCTGACACCGATTTTCTGTTACTTTGTGGTTTGTTTGATTGTTCCATCATTGTTATATTAATTTAAAGAATAGAATTGGAAGAAGATTCATATGAGGGGGGACTGTTTGTGTTCGATGATTATGCATTCAGATTATCGGATAACCATTTAAAATGGGTTATAGATTCAGTGGATCGGAAGGCAAAAGTGCACTCTATTAGTCTGCTAAAAGGCGGAACGTCTTCTAGGGTATACGGTCTATCAATTCAGGGTGAACAAGGAGTCTCAGAGCTCGTTTTACGGTTATTCGACAATGAAGAATGGGTATTGGCAGAGCCAGATTTGGCCCTGCATGAAGCAGAGAGTCTAAAAAGAGCAGCACGAACGGGCATTCAGACACCAAAAATCGTTGCATATGATATAACTGGGACTTCCTGTAAAGTGCCAACTGTGCTGATGACGAGGCTCCCGGGCATTGTAGAACTAAGTCCGGCAAATATGAATCTATGGCTGGACGGTCTTGCTGAAACATTAGTTCAGATACACTCCGTGGACGTGAAAGACTTTCCATGGTCCTACAACCCCTACGTGGATATCAACTCCTTGGATATCCCCACTTGGACAAGCTGTCCATACTTATGGAAAAAGGCGATTAATCGAATAAGAGAACCTCGTCCCTACACTAAGCAGTGCTTCATCCATCGGGATTATCATCCGGCTAATGTTTTATGGGAAGGGCATGAAATCAGCGGGGTAGTTGATTGGGTAAATGCCTGCCGGGGTCCTGCTGGGATTGATGTTGGCCACTGCCGGTTGAATTTAGCTCTTTTATACGGCACTCACATAGCGGACGCATTCTTAGCAGCATATCAAAGGCACGCAGGTACCATAGACTTCAAATATGATCCTTATTGGGACATCCTGTCCTTAATTGAAATACTCCCGGGACCGCCACAAGTTTATTCCGGCTGGACAGCATTTGGAATCACAGGACTAACCGACGAAATGATGATCCAACGCGCGGACCAATACATACAAAGCCTGATTGCAGACTAAGTTGTGAAGTGTCCACCCCACGTGGACAAAAACGTAAAATGTCTTTTAATGGTGCCTGACACCAACAACAATAAAAAAAGTGGTCTAACTATTCTACATAGGTTAGACCACTTTTTCGTTTAGTAAGCCGTTGATGACGGATACTTTGTTTCTTCCTAGTTGTTTGGATTGGAGCATGAGTTCATCGGGGCAGATCCTATTGTGGTAGATATAGAAGGGGAATCCTCTCTTGATATAGCAAACTCATACGGTAAAGACAAGATGGTAACATTACTTTTGAAATATGGAACTAAATAGAGAATTAAAGTGATGAAAATGCGGCTTACAATATTAAATGGAAGGAGGGGGTTATATGTCATTTCCACGCCCAGATGAAGACTCAAAAGCATTTTTCTCTACTGTTATTCCTGTGGATCCCCGAATCAATATAAAGCCGATGTTCGGCAACCTAGCGAGCTTTATTAATGGCAATATGTCCGCAGGATTATTTGGCCCGCAAATTTTCGTAAGACTACAAGAGCGTCTTCGTCTTTTAGAGGAACAAGGGGCAACGGAGTTTTAACCTATGCCAGGCAGGCCGATGAAAGAGTATGTTGCGCTGCCGGAAAAATGGAGGGAAGAGCCTGATAAAATAAAGGAATGGATTCAGAGATCTATAACCTGGGTAGAAACCATGCCTGAAAAAGTACCAAAGAAAAAGAAAAGTAAAGAGAAATAAATAACGCTAATAGTAGGAAAAACTAGCTTCTCAAATTGAGAGAGCTAGTTTTTTAGTTATAAAAGTGTTTGGTGTAATCAATTTACAATTCTTTTTCCTGCCTAGTGATAATAAATTAAGTTAAGGGAAATTGAAAAGGGATGGGGGTAGTTTATGAGAGAAGAGACATATATGAAGATGGCCGTGGATATTGCTAATGAAAATGTGATTACTAACAGCGGAGGGCCATTTGGTGCAGTAGTGGTAAAAAACGGCCAAATTATCGGTGTCGGCCGTAATCAAGTAACAGCAAAGAAGGACCCCACAGCACATGCCGAGATTCAAGCAATTCGAGCGGCCTGTGAATTTTTAGATAGCTACCAATTGACAGATTGTGAGCTTTATACAAGCTGCGAGCCATGTCCGATGTGTTTTGGTGCCATTTATTGGTCCCGGCTTAAGACAATCTATTATGGCTGTACAAAAGAAGATGCAGCAAAAATTGGTTTCGACGACCAATTTATATATGATCATATAACCCTGCCTGTGGAAAAACGAAGTATCCCAATGATTCGTGTACTCCCCGAAAACACCTACTCCCCTTTCCAAGCCTGGATAAACTCAACGCAAAAAAAAGAATACTAGATGGTATATTAGGGTGTCAGGCACCACTCGTGGACATTTGTCCACGGGCGGTGCCTGACACCATTTGTTTTAATTTTCTTGTTTGATTGTGCGGGCCGGGGTTTGCAGGGTTTGCATGTGTTGGTGCCTTAAATAAAAGATAGCGGTCATGATAAGCGATAAACTTCCGAAAAGGACACACATGAGCCGAAGACCAATCAAATCTAACAGAAATCCGCTAATAAGAAGAACAATCTGGAAGCTAATTCGGTCAAGCATGTTTCGGAAAGAGAAGAATCGTCCGTGGAAATCCTTTGGTACCATTGTTTGGAAGATAGTGGCCGTTGTCGGGAAAAAACAGCCGACAGAAAATCCAAATAACACAAAGGCGGCAATGGTTACCACCGGAAGGTTTGCTAAATAGAGCATTACCTCCGATAACCCAATCAGACAGGAACAAGCAAACAGAATGAAATAGGGGGTAATTCTGTTACTGATTTGTTTGATGAAGAAAGCACCAATCATAAAGGAGATACCCTCCGCCGTGTAAATCCACCCTTTAATGGCAGAACTATCCTGAATTTCACTGATATTAATCACCATAAGATTAAATCCTCCGAGAAACAAAACGGGGACCAGTGTCATGATGAGGGTCATATAAACAATTGGCAGATTTGTAATAATCGGAAAAACATCTTTAAAACTGGTCTTTTCTAAAGTGCTTTTCTTAATTTGCTGAATTCCCTTGCTTTCATCAATATCCAAGAACCAAGTAAGGATGAATAATCCGATATATGCAACCAGAGAACTTACATAAAGCATCGAAAGCGGCATGATGACCAGCAATAATCCGGCCAATCCTGTTCCGATAATCCGGGAAAGGGTCGAGACATTCATATAAACACCATTTAAACGGAGCAGTTCCTTATCAGGAACGACCATTGGAAGGGCTGCTTGAAGGGCAGGAAAATAGAAAGCGGCTGAAATTTGAAGCAAGACTAGAAAAATGGCCATCCAATATATTGAGTTAGCTGCAATGGCAATGAGCATAAAGATTACACTGACAGCCCTCACAAAACCAGCGATAAGCATAACCCTTTTTTTACTCGAGTGATCAGTAAGTCTGCCGGCATAAGGTCCAACCGCAATTCCTGCAAGCAGTCCACCTGCTAGAAGGAGTGATTTTAAGAAGTCTGACGGGAGCATGTCCTGCATGAATTCCAAATTACCAATTATGCCAAACCACAAACCTATACCAGCAATAAATTCTCCCGTTAATAAAATCCATACATTTCTGTTTTTCCACATACGTTTCGCCTTTCGAAATTTAATTCATTCCTATCCAAGATACAACAATATTTCAAATATTAAAAGAAAAAAATGAGAACCAGCAATTGTTCGTTTTTTGTAAAGAAATGATTAAGAAAAGTGGGTAATAAGTAGGGAGAGGGGACGGTGGAAATAAGAAATTTTATCAATTTTTTTATAAGGACTGGGGTAAAATTCCTAATAATTCTCTTTTTTAATCCTCGCGCGTTTACAATTATTTACATTGTCTTAAAACTACCTCTCTATAATGAAAATCGTACGATAACTATTTTAAGGGGGAAATTAAATTGTTTAAGAAAAACCTGGTTAAAAAGATTCTTCCATTAGCTATGGTCTCAACTGTAGCATTTGCAGGTTTTGAAGGTACAATCGCTGCGAAGGCGCAAACAAATAAACCAGTAAACACCAATGCTGAAATTAAAAACGTAATTTTTCTTATTGGTGATGGAATGGGTGTTTCCTATACATCGGCCTACCGTTATTTAAAGGATAATCCTGCCACTAAATTCGTTGAACCTACTGAGTTAGATAAATACCTCGTCGGGCAGCAAACTACATATCCAGAAGATCCGAAACAGAATGTAACCGACTCGGCATCGGCCGCGACAGCGATGGCCGCGGGAGTAAAAACCTACAATGCCGCAATAGCGGTCGACAATGATCAATCAGAAGTGAAAACAGTGCTTGAAGCTGCGAAAGAACAGGGAAAAGCAACTGGGTTAGTCGCAACTTCCGAAATCACTCACGCAACTCCAGCATCCTTCGGTTCGCATGATGTAAACCGTAATAATATGAATGCGATCGCGGATGATTATTTTGATGAAAGGGTTAACGGAAAACACAAAATTGATGTCCTTCTAGGAGGCGGTTCGGATTTATTTATTCGCAAAGACCGTAACCTTGTTGAGGAATTCCAAAAGGATGGCTACAGCGCTGTTTCAAACCTTCAGGAATTGAAAAAGGACAATAATGACCAGGTGCTTGGGCTTTTTGCGAAGCGCGGCATGCCGAAAATGATTGACCGTACAGAAGAAATGCCTTCGCTTGCGGATATGACGAATGCGGCCATTGATCGGCTAAATCAAAATAAAAAAGGCTTCTTCTTGATGGTGGAGGGAAGCCAAATTGACTGGGCCGGACATGACAATGATATTGTCGGTGCCATGAGTGAAATGGAAGACTTCGAAAAAGCATTTAAAGCAGCGATTGATTTCGCTAAAAAGGATGGGCATACGCTGGTTGTAGCAACGGCTGACCATTCTACCGGCGGTTACTCCATTGGTGCCCGAGGTGAATACAACTGGTTCAGTGCTCCTATTAAGGCAGCGAAACGCACACCGGATTTTATGGCTGAGCAAATCGCAGGTGGTGCCGATGTGAAAGAAACGTTGACCAAATATCTTGATCTTCCATTAACCGATAAAGAAATTCAGTCAGTAAAAGATGTTGCTGGTTCCAAAAGAGTGGTAGATATCGATAATGCTATTGAACAAATCATTGACACCCGTTCATTCACAGGCTGGACAACTGGCGGTCACACAGGTGAGGACGTAAATGTATATGCATTTGGTCCTGCCAGCGAACGCTTTGCAGGTCAAATCGACAACACCGATAATGCCAAAATCATTTTTGGCATCCTTGAAAAAGGCAATAAAAAAACTGTAATCGAAGATAAGTAAGTTTTCTATGATAAAAAAATCCCGCTGCTCTTTGCGGCGGGATTCATTTTTCAAAAAAGTCCTTTCTCCCGATTGGAGGAGTCAATGTGAAACAGATTATGTTCATTTTTTCATTTGTTTTTCTTCTCGCAGGCTGTTCGTTATCATCGATTCAATCTAATTCGAAAGCTGAACAACCCCAAGATAAAAAGATTTCAGAAGCGGAGCATGACGCCTATTATAACAGCCCTCAGGTGACGGATGACTCCACTTTGCAAAGACCAGGCCAGTCCTTTACGGATGAAAAAGGGGAAGCAACACTAAAAGCAATGAAGCAGGTAAACAAGACTTATCATTTTGGCGATATTGAATACACAATAAGGGAAGTAAAGCTGCTTCATTACCGCCCAGATTACAGTTTAATTGACTATTTTCATCCGTTAACAGAGGCTGAAGAGTTTGACTTTATCAAAATAAGCGTCGATATTAAAAACCTATCAAAAGAAAAACGGCAATTTGCTCCTGTTGCACTATTTGAGACCAATACGGGTGTAAAGGCAGACTGGAATCAGGATATGTATCTCGAACATCTCAATGGCGTCTTAGAAGGGGATGAAGTAAAACGTGGCAGCCTTGGTTTTATTGTAAAGGATACAAAAAGCCAAAAGATTGACTGGATAAAAGTCTTAACAAGCGATGTCTATAACGATAAACAGGAAAAACTCGAAGAAGCACAAACTATCCAAATTCCTATTTATGAAAAAAGAAGTTAGTGGACAATCACTAACTTCTTTTTCTTCCCAATTTAGTAGAAATGCGCATGCCGTATTCCATCACTTTATTCCTTAAAAAGTTTTCTCTTTCTTCTGTTACATTAAAGCTGACATACCCGATGCTGATGGCACCTATTAATTCATTAGAATGGTCAAAGATTGGAGCGGCAACAGATGAAGTGCCTTTCGTTCTTTCACCATGACTTTCGGCAAATCCATCGTCACGAATCTTGTTCAATAAATTTAAAAAGTCCGCTTTGTCTACTTCGATAGGTACCAGCTTTTTTACGATTTTTACAGCATCATTTTTGGGCATATGGGCTACCATGACTTTATTGGCGGCCCCAATATTCATCGGAATTCTTATCCCCAGCTGGTCATAAATGCGGATCGGGTTATGGGGGCAGTCAATTCTTTCTACGATTAACGATTCCAGACCAATAGGTTTACTAAAATAAACACTTTCCCCGCACTCGTGCATCAATGCTTCCATTTCAGGGCGGATAAGCCCGACAAAATCAATGGTATCATACATCTGCAAGCCATATTCCAACCAGGCATTCCCCATTGAATAAAGCTTTGTTTCGGCCTCCTGTTGAATTAATCCGTGCTGCATCATCGAATGTAACAAACGATGCATCGTGCTGACTGGGAGCTCACATTCCTTAGATAAATCAGTAATGGAATACCAGCGCTTTGTGTCGTTTCCAGCAAGAACTTTAATAACCTCCATGGCTCGATCAATTGTTTGCATCACTTCATCTCCTAAAAATATTTTTTCAGTCAATTCTAAATATATTGACATGCAAAAACAGCTGCATTATTATCATAAATATAAGTTTTTCCATTAATAAGAATTATATTCCACTATGCGGAAAAAAGAAAGGGGGAAATGAAAATTCATGCTAGCATCGATGCATAAAAAGCTTAACCGGGTAATCGTCAAGCATCCAAAAGATGCTTTTCGTAATCAGGAGCATTTAAATAAGGAATGGAAAAGATTTAATTATTTCAGTGAGCCTGATTTTACCAAGGCAGTGCAGGAGTATGAACAATTTCTTGCGATTATGAACAAACATGTGGAGAATATTGAATTTTTACCTGCTTCAGAAAGTGTTGGTTTAGATTCTCTTTATGCCCATGATCCCGTTAAATTTTCGAAAAAAGGTGCGATTATTTTAAAATCAGGGAAAAAATTACGTCAGCCTGAGGCCGAAGCCTATAAAAATTACTTGCTAGAAAAAGATATCCCTATTCTTGGAGAACTCACGGGAGAGGCGACAGCAGACGGGGGAGATCTTGTTTGGCTCGATGATCACACATTATTAATTGGCCGCGGCTATCGAACGAATGATGAGGCAATTGAACAAATCAAAGAAATGACTAGGGATATAGTTGATGAGTGTATAGTAGTGCAGCTCCCTCATGATCAAGGGGAAGAAGAATGTCTTCATCTTATGTCATTTATAAGTATTGTCGACGACAATTTGGCTGTTGTTTACTCTCGGTTGATGCCGGTATTTTTACGACAGCTGCTCATCAAACGCGGCTTTCAGCTCATTGAAGTGCCTGATGAGGAATATCACCGGCTTGGCTGTAATGTTCTAGCTTTAGCACCGCGGGTATGTGTGATGGTTTCTGGAAACCCTTACACAAAGGCGAAATTAGTGGAGGCCGGGGCAACAGTTTATGAATATGAAGGCAATGAAATTTCTTATTTAGGAACGGGCGGACCGACATGTCTAACGTGTCCAGTGGTCCGTAATTAATAAAAGGGGGAAATAATCATGTTTAATAACACAATTGTCAGAGTACCTGGAGAGAACTACATTAATGGAATAACCACAGCCGATTTAGGAACACCTTTACTAGAAAAAGCTCTAGAGCAGCACGAAGCCTATATTGAAGCTTTGAAAAAATGCGGAACAGAGGTAACAGTCCTTCAGAGTCACGCGGATTTCCCGGATTCTACCTTCGTAGAGGACACAGCCGTTTTGACACCTAGATTCGCGGTCATTTCCAATCCAGGTGCACCAACAAGGAATGGAGAAATCCATGCTATGGAGCCTTCTATCAAATCCTTCTATGAAAATATTTATTATATTAAAGCGCCTGGAACACTTGAGGGCGGGGATATTCTTCAAATTGAAGACCATTTCTATATCGGAATTTCAACGCGGACAAATCAGGAAGGGGCCGAACAGTTAAAAACAATTTTAGAATTGGAAAACTACAAGGCAACGATTGTTCCGCTGGAAAAGTTCTTTCATTTAAAAACAGGAATCTCTTATTTAGGAAATCAAACCGTTGTCGTGGCAGGCGAATTCATCGACCATCCAGATTTCAATGAATATACCAAAATTATTGTCCCGCCGGAAGAGGAATACGCGGCAAACTGTATTCGAGTAAATGATTTTGTCATCATCCCGGCCGGATACCCAATCACAAAGCAAAAGATTAACGATGCGGGCTATCAAACGATCGAGCTTGATATGTCGGAATTCCGCAAGCTGGATGGCGGATTAAGCTGCTTATCGCTGCGTTTTTAAGAGGATGGTAGGTTCTGCTAAAATACAAGGGGTGAAAGAGGTATGGTCGAACATGGGGAACAGCAAAATCAATTAAATCGATCCATGAAACGCAGGCATTTGTTTATGCTTTCGTTGGGGGGAGTCATTGGAACGGGATTGTTTTTAAACGCTGGTTATACCATCAATCAGGCAGGTGCGGGCGGTGCATTAATCGGGTATTTATTTGGAGGAATCATTTTATACCTAGTCATGGTGTGCCTAGGGGAACTCGCTGTCTATATGCCGGTAACTGGGTCGTTTCAAACATATGCCAGTAAGTTCATTAGTCCATCTGCTGGATTTTCGCTTGGATGGATGTATTTCATTGGATCCGCGACTACGGCAGGTGTAGAATTTACCGCTGCGGGAATATTGATGAAACGGTGGTTTCCAGACATTTCGGTCTGGGTGTGGTGTGCCGTTTTCATTGCATTGCTATTCGTGCTCAATGCCCTGACAACGAAGGGATTTGCGGAGGCAGAATATTGGTTTGCGGGAATTAAAGTAATAGCTGTCATATTTTTTATCATTATTGGTTTTGGCGCGATTTTTGGGATTATTCCATTGGAAGACCGCCCGGCACCCTTTTTAGAGAACTTGGCTCCATCAGGATTGTTTCCGGCGGGGTTTGTCATTCTTTTTGTGACCATGATGAACGTTATTTTTTCCTATCAAGGATCGGAATTGATTGGAATTGCAGCAGGTGAAAGCGAGGATCCGCAAAAGAATATCCCACGTGCGATTCGGAACGTCCTTTATAGAATTATCATTTTTTATTTAGCTTCAATTGTCATTTTATCAGCAATTTTTCCAAATAAGGAATTAGGATTATTGGAAAGTCCATTCGTTACATTGATGGATTTAGCGGGTATCCCATTCGCTCCAGATATTATGAATTTTGTCATCCTGACAGCCATTCTTTCGGTTGGAAACTCCTGTATTTATGCATCGACCCGACTGCTGTGGGCGATGGCGCATGATGGAATGGCACCGAAAGTATTTGGAAAGCTGTCAAAGCGTAAAGTTCCTTTCACATCCCTGGTGTTTACAATGATATTTTCGCTTTTATCCTTGTTAACAAGCGTAATTGCTGCAGACACGGTGTTTGTATTATTAATGTCGATTGCAGGTATATCGGTGACCATTTCGTGGATTGGAATCGCTCTTTCCCAATTGATGTTTCGAAAGAAATATTTGCGTGCAGGCGGTAAATTAGAGGATTTACAATACAAGGTACCGTTTTATCCAGTAATCCCAATAGTTTGTATCGTATTCTGTGTGTCAATCTTACTATTCCTGGCCTTCGACCCAACACAGCTAGTCGGTTTACTGGTAGGGTTAGGATTTTTGGCGGTCTGCTTCATTTTCTACCACTTTAAGAATAAGAAAAACACCGAAGTGAACATAAACGCAGGCCTTTAACTAACACTATTACAAAATTTAAAGGGGTATTAATATAATGGAACAACTTAGATGGGGGACGCCGGATGCTCTTCGAAGGCTCCTATGTGAAGTAGTGAGTTGGAAGAGCATGACATTAACGGAGGGAGAACGAGAATTTCCTTCAAAAGTACAAGCAAAGCTCGCAGAAGTAACCTATTTTCAAGAGAACACTAATCATTTAGAGCTTCATGATGCCGACTTAGGCCGGAGGTTTTTAACGGCATTATATAAACACCCAAGTGCAAAGGAAACCATCGTCCTTATTAGTCACTTTGATACCGTGAATACAGAAGAGTATGGGGATCTTGAGGAATACGCATATCAGCCAGAAGAATTAACCCAGCTCCTTCTGACCAGAAAAAATGAGCTGCCGGAGGATGCAAGGAACGATCTTCAATCAGGAGAGTATCTATTCGGAAGAGGCACGATGGACATGAAAATGGGTCTTGTTATGCATATGGGCTTGATCGAAAAAGCCTCGGTCGAGGAATGGCCGATTAATCTTCTTCTGTTGACCGTACCGGACGAGGAGGTCAATTCGTCAGGAATGCGTGCAGCAGTGACCAAGCTTTTGGAATTAAAGGATGAGCATCAGCTGACATATAAACTATTCCTGAATGGGGAGCCGGTATTTACGCAAGAACCGGGTGATAAAAATTATTATGTTTACTCAGGTTCAATCGGCAAAATCATGCCGTCCGCCCTATTTTATGGGAAAGAGACGCATGTTGGTGAACCGCTTAGCGGCATTACGGCGCCGTATATCGCCTCTTTTTTAACGCAGCGAATGGAATGGAATCCAATGCTGCAAGAAAGGGAGATGGGTGAAACTACTCCTCTTCCTGTCACCCTTCAACAAAAGGATTTAAAACTGGAATATTCTGTGCAAACACCTTACCGGGCATCAGCTTTATATAATGTGTTTTTAATGAAGCGGAATGCCGATGAAATCATGAGGATTTTTGAAAAAGTTGCCAAAGATGCTGCTAAAGCCTGTAACGAAGCATATACGCGAGTCTGCCGAGAACTATTTGCAGAGCCGGTTGGAAGCGTGCGTGTGTTACGTTACGAAGATTTATTAAAGCATGCCACCCAAAAGTTTGGGGAAGAAAAGGTGGAAGCAATTAAGGCTGGCATTCATGCTAACCAAGAGTGGGATGACCGGGAAAAATCCTTCCGAATTGCTGATACATTGATGATCCAGTGTCAGGAACTTGCACCAGCCATCGTCCTGCTTTTTGCACCTCCTTATTATCCTGCGGTCAATTCATCGGAGGATGAACTTGTGAAACAATGTGTGGATTACGTAAAGAAGGAAGGGCACGCAAAATTTGATTTGCCGGTAAAACAAATCCATTATTTCAATGGTATTAGCGATTTAAGCTATGTGAATTATCGGGATGAAGGGGAAGGATGGACTACTTTCCAAGCAAACACCCCTGTATGGGGCAGCAGCTACAGCATCCCATTCACAGAGATGGCCCAGCTCCAAGCCCCGGTTTTAAATGTCGGCCCCCTTGGAAAAGACGCACATAAGCGTACGGAACGTCTCCATATGAAAAGCGCTTTTGAGGAGGTACCTGCACTAGTTGAAGGTATGATCCAAATGATTATGAATATGAGACAAAAAAACTGATTTACATAAGGTGGATCAGTCAGGGCTGTCCTTTTGGGGCAGTCTTTTCATTTTAAATTCGCTAATGAATTGGTGGCTCTTTGCTCGGTTCGCAAATAAAACCTTCAGATTCGCAAATAAAACTCCTAAATTCGCAAATAAAACCTTGAAATTCGCAAATAAGATCTGTTTTTTCGCAAATAAGAAGTTTTAGAAACTAATAATAAGCCGTTTATCAGCGGAAAAATACAAAATATCAGCGGATTTAAAGGATTTATCAGCGGATTTTTATATTTTATCAGCGAATCTGGAGCATTTATCAGCGAATTAATTTCTTATGCTGCTAAGAAGGCTTTCTAGTCCCGTTTTTTTCAAACTACAGAAAAACTAATCAAACGATTGATTAAATAGAGATGAACGCATACCGGGTCTAATATTTGCCTTACCTCATAAAAACTAATCAAACGATTGATTAAACGAGGCTGAAGTCATGCCGGGCTTGATATTCACCATTTGCCAGAAAAACTAATCAAGCGTTTGATTAAACGAGGCTGAAGTCATGCCGGGTCTGATATTCACCATTTGCCAGAAAAACTAATCAAGCGTTTGATTAAATGGTACTAAAGGCTTGGTATATTAAGGTTATACCCGACATATCCATTAGATATCAAACGTTTGATGAAACTCGTAATTTATAATTCCGACTTGGTTGATGGGAATGTGTTGTATTGGCGATTTCCATAAATATTAAAGGAGGAACAATATGGATACCTTTCTAATCATCGTGAATATTGCCGTTCTGGTATTACTCATGGTTGGTTTGTTCATGATGCAAAAAAAGCACGTTTCTTTTTCAAAGCGTGTTTTTACTGCGCTGGGTTTAGGTATTATTTTTGGTTATCTCATTCATTTAATCTATGGAACAACTTCCGAAGTAACCACCGGTTCAATCGATTGGTTTAACATTGTCGGCAACGGGTATGTGAAACTGTTACAAATGGTCGTGATGCCGTTAGTCTTCATATCTATCGTTGGCGCGTTTACGAAACTAAAATTAACAAAAAACATTGGAAAGATCAGCTTCCTTGTAATTGGAATTCTTCTTGGAACCACTGCCATTGCCGCTGCTATTGGGATTGGGTCAGCATTAGGATTTAACCTTGATGGTGTTCATTTAACAGAAGGGGCAGCTGAAAAAGCCAGGAATGCTCAATTAGAAGAGAGAGTGGCAGGTGTAGAAAACATGACGCTGCCGCAGCAAATTGTCGAACTCATTCCAAGCAATCCATTTCAAGACCTAACTGGGGCTCGTCCGACCTCAACCATTGCCGTTGTCATTTTCGCCACGTTTGTTGGAATTGCCTATCTTGGAGTCAAACGCAGGGAATCAGAGCATGCAGAATCGTTTGCGAGAATAATAGATACTCTTTATTCGATAACCATGAGGGTGGTTACACTCATTCTCCGGCTGACGCCATACGGAATCCTTGCGATTATTTCAAGGGTAGCGGCAACAAGTGATTACGACGCCATTGCCAAATTAGGTAAGTTTGTCATTGCTTCCTATGTGGCACTGATTATCATGTTTATTGTGCATTTGCTACTATTAACACTAGCAAAACTCAGCCCTTATAAATATGTGAAAAAAGCATTACCTACCCTAACCTTTGCCTTCACTTCACGAACTAGCGCAGGGACACTGCCGATGACGCTTAAAACGCAAACAAAGGATTTAGGAGTATCTGAAGGAATTGCCAACTTTGCAGGATCCTTCGGGCTTACCATCGGTCAAAATGGCTGTGCCGGAATTTACCCAGCAATGTTAGCTGTTATGGTCGCACCTGCAGCAGGGGTAGACCCAACAAGTTTATCCTTTATCTTAACGCTTATTTTAGTTGTGGCCATCAGCTCATTTGGCGTAGCAGGTGTTGGAGGAGGCGCCACCTTCGCAGCCCTGATTGTCCTATCTGTCATGAACCTGCCTGTAGCAATTGTCGGTCTATTAATCTCTGTTGAGCCTTTGATTGACATGGGACGCACTGCCTTAAACGTCAGCGGCGCCATGACAGCAGGGGTCTTAACAAGCAAAGCGACAGGTGAATTTGAAACCGAAGTATATCAACAGCCCGATATCGTAGAGGCATAAAAAAAGAATAATAACAAAGCTGGATAGCAATTTTAAAAGCTATCCAGTTTTTTATTGCTATTCCGGCGCCTCCTCTTTATTTTTCAAATATATAATTCAGATTATTTAGATATCTTCCTTTACCAATCATTAGGAACTTGGTAAAGTAGATTGTAAGATAATCGAGATTACCATTAAATACATAAGGGGTGGAGACTATGAATATTTATCTAATTCGCCATGGGGAAGCAGAGCATAATGTAGATAGATTCTTGATGGCACATACTCATGATTCTCAGCATAGTTTGACCGAGATCGGCCATAAGCAAGCACAAATGACAGCTGAATTTATGAAAGAGATTGTAAATGAAAAGTCAGTCCTATTTTGTTCTCCTTATTTACGGACAATGCAAACGGCGCAGGCGATTCATTCGTTACTGCCCGAGCAAATTCCATTTTTCCAGAACCCGCTGCTAAGAGAGTGGGAGTTAGGAAATTTATATGATTTTAACAATCGCACTCCGGAGGCAAAAAAGGAATTTAAAGCGGCAGGACAATTTTACTTCCGCTATCAAAATGGAGAATCATTAGCAGATGTGTACCTGCGGGCAACCATGTTTATGAACACCGTTCTAGAACGCGCGAAGCAGCAGGGGCGCTACGAAAATGTCGTGATTGTCACGCATGCAGCCTTTATTCAGATGCTCCTTACATTCCTAATGAATTGGCCTATTGAATCACTAGAGAAATTTAAACCAGTTGAAAATGCATCTGTTATTAAGATTAATGAAGCGGATTGGGATTACCAATATGAAAAGATTTTTGTTCCAATTGTAGAGGAATGAAGTGCTAAAATCATCCACTAGACTATTAGCATAGTAGAGGGATAATAAAGGTGTATATTTTTTAAAAGGAGAACTAAATGAAAAATAATAATGTTCTTTTTCAAATAGGAGAGATAGACCGAGAATCCTTGCCATATTATTATGACTTTGGCAAAATTGTTTCTACTATTCAAGAAAAGCTTGTGGTTGAAACGGGTATTGAATTTCAAATGTACTCTGATTCAGATACCTCCAATGAAATTTGGGATATCCTCGAAGAAGACTTAAAAGAGGAATCTTCGGAATTGCAGCTGATTAGCTATATTTATAAGGAAGGCGAGACGAAAACGATTTCGTCGAACCATACCGATAAAACGATGGAGTTCATTGTAAAACCGCGTGTGGAAAACGGGCTTTACTATTATCCGAACTATGAAGTGGCCTTATCGAGAGTGATGATTTTTCAAAGTGATGGAGATATGGACCGGGATCTCATTTTTGCCAAAAATGATGCTTGTTTAGTGTCGTTTCTGAAATATGTTCTAAAGAGAAAACGGGAATATATCAAAAATTACGTCACGGTTTTCACGGATACGGATGATGGCGTGGAGACCGAGATTGAAAGCATTACTAGCTTAGTAACCCGAGATGATGTCTTTTTAGAGGATTCTTTAAAAAAAGAAATCTACCGTTCGATTGACCAATTCTTCTCTGAGAGCGGTGAGTTTTTCAAAACCTACGATATTCCCTACAAGCGGGGGATTCTATTATACGGAAGGCCAGGAAATGGAAAGACGACACTCGTGAAATCCATTGCCAGCAGCATTAACGCGCCTGTCGCCTATTGGCAGATTACCGAATTCACCTCGAGCTATACGATTAAAGAGGTGTTCACCTCTGTATTAAAATTGACGCCAATGGTATTGGTGATTGAGGATATCGACTCCATGCCTGCAAGTGTTCGGTCTGTTTTCTTAAACATATTAGATGGGGCGACTTCAAAAGAGGGGATTTTCCTTATCGGGACGACGAACTACCCAGAAAAGATTGATCCGGCACTGATGAACCGCTCCGGCCGATTTGACCGAGCCTATGAGATCAAATTGCCAACGAAAGAGCTTCGTTATCAGTATTTGGTTCGTAAAAAAATCGGTCGTATCCTCTCCGAGGAAGAGATTCAGGAAGTCATTGAGGCTACAAAGGATTTCTCCTATGCCCAGCTTAATGAACTTTATGCCTCCATCGCCTTAGAATGGCATTATGATCAGAAGGTCGAAATCACCCGTCTATGCGCAGACCTAAAATCCGACCAGCGCAAACAACACAAACAAAAATGGGATGAATCATTCTCAACCGCCTCCATGGGCTTTACAGGTTTTACAAGTGATTAAAAATGGTGTCAGGCACCATTCGTGTACATTTGTACGCATCCAGTGGACACTCAGCGTTATGCTGGGTGTTTTTTTGTGGCGTGTACTGTAAATCATACAAACTATAAAACAATTGTTGTGAAGGATTTGATATTTTGTCTAGTGACAAATGAGGGTCGTCCAAGATATGATTAAAATGACTGAATTTTCCCGCTTTTGTACTCTAAGAGATTTATAAACATTAAAAGAAAATAGCTGCACTTATTTTCTAAAAGGGAGTGTTTTAAATGCAGAAACAAAAGTTGTTGATTAATGGGGAAAGACTACAAAAGGAACTAGAACGGTTCGCCGGCTTTGGCCGTACAGAAAATAACGGGGTCACACGCCTGTCATTGTCAGAGGAAGACCGCCGCGTAAGAGATTATTTCCGAACGTGCTGCGAGGAATTAGGCATGACAGTCAAGGTGGATGACATGGGCTGCATGTATGCCACACTTGAAGGCACGGAAAATAAACCGCCGATTCTCATTGGCTCCCATCTTGATTCCGTCAAAAAAGGAGGCCGATTTGATGGTGTTTTAGGTGTTGTCACCGGGCTGGAAGTGGTGAGAACATTAGTGGAAAATAACATTAAGCCCCGGATTCCGATTACGATTGTCAACTTTACAAATGAAGAAGGAGCAAGATTTGAGCCTTCGATGATGGCTTCAGGTGTGCTCTCAGGCAAATTTGACAAGTCTGTCATGTTGAAAAAGAAAGATGCTGACGGAATTACATTTGAAGAAGCACTTAAATCAATTGGCTATGAAGGAGAAGTATCCAATCGTCTAAAAGAAGCAACCGCCTTTTTAGAGCTACATATCGAGCAAGGTCCAATTCTCGAAAAGGAATCACTTACAATTGGTGTAGTCGAATGTGTTGTTGGGATGGCATGTTATGAAATTGAAGTAACAGGAGAATCCGACCATGCGGGAACGACCCCAATGGATATGAGAAAGGATGCCCTTTTTGCCACCAATAATTTAATCAATGAAATTCGCTCACGTTTAGGCTCATTAGATCCTGATTTGGTCTTTACGATTGGAAGAGTAAACGTGTATCCAAGCATCCATACCGTCATTCCAAATAAAGTCGTCTTTACTCTTGAAGCACGGCACAAGGATATGGAAATCGTCGGTACCGTCAAGGATTTCATTCAAGGATTGTCAAATTTTAAAGACAATGAGGGCTGTGGGATCAAAACAACCAAGCTATGGGACCGTGACACCGTTTGGTTTGCACCGGAAATCTGCAGTCAATTAGAACAGTCCGCAAACTCATTGGGGTATTCCAATAAACGAATGGTCAGCGGTGCCGGCCACGATGCCCAGTTTATCGCCAGCTACGTCCCTACTGCCATGCTGTTTGTTCCAAGCATAAATGGAAAAAGCCATTGCGAAGAGGAATTAACCACTTGGGAAGATTGCGAAAAAGGGGTAAATGTAATTTTAGACACAGTGTTAGCTTTATTATCAAAATAAATGAACTCGAAGACTTTTCCACCAACATTGGGGGAAGAGTCTTTTTTTTTGAAAAACAACAATTCTGAATTGACAGATATATTGTTTGTTAGTTACTATAAAGACATAAATTAAATATTTACGAACGACATTCGACAATGTCGAACAGAAAGGAATCGAAAATGGCTGAACGATACATTCAATCCATCGAAAGAGCAGCAGACGTCCTTGAATTGTTTTTAGCCTCCAATTCAGAACTCAGTGTAAAAGAAATAAGTGAAAAGCTAGGTCTTTCAAAAAGTACGATTCATGGAATCATCAAAACCCTTGAATATCGAGGGTATCTTCAACAGAATCCTGATGATTTGAAATATAAGCTTGGCTTAAAACTTTTCGAGCTTGGAAACAAAGTAAGCAATCAATTTGATATTGGAAAAATTGCCCGTCCGATTATGAAAGAATTAGTTGAATCACTTATGGAAACCGTCCACCTAGTTGTATTTGAACGCGGTGAAGTTATTTATATTGAAAAATTGGATGGTCCCCGCTCCTTAAGAATTTACTCACAAATCGGTAAAAGAGCTCCAATCCACTGTACAGGGGTAGGGAAATCCATTCTTGCCTTTCAAGAGGAAGAAGAGATTGATAGCCTCTTAGCGAACGAGGATTTGAAACCGTTTACCGAGTATACCTTGACGGATAAAGCAGAGATAAAAAAACAGCTTCAAACGATTCGGGAGCATGGCTATTCTGTCGATGATGAAGAAATTGAATTAGGTCTCAAATGTGTGGCCGCTCCTATTTTTAATCATCAAGGGAAGGTCATTGCAGCCATTAGCTGTGCCTCACCAAAAGTGAGGCTTACCGAAGACAAGCTGGCTGTAGTGATTAAAGAAATTAAACAGGCTTCATTAGAGATTTCAAAAAATATGGGATTTAAAACCCAACCTGCGCTCGCGTAGGCTCGGTTACATAAATTATTTTTAGAAATTAAAGGAGGAGAACGAACATGTCAAAAGTAAAAGTTGCCATTCTTGGTTCAGGTAATATTGGAACCGATCTCATGATTAAATTAGGGCGTTCTGAAATTTTGGAACTCACGACTGTCATTGGTATTGATCCGGAATCGGATGGATTGAGACGTGCTAAAGAATTAGGATACACAGCTATCGATACAGGATTAGAAGGATTTCTTGAGCGGCCTGAATTAGCAGATATCGTTTTTGATGCCACCTCTGCAAAAGCCCACATCCGCCATGCAAAGCTGCTAAAAGAAGCGGGAAAAAAAGTGATCGATATGACTCCGGCAGCAAGAGGACCATTTGTCGTTCCATCAGTAAATATGGGTTCGAACATCGAAGCGGAGAATATCAACCTGATTACATGTGGCGGTCAGGCAACGATTCCAATGGTTCATGCGGTTAACCGCGTAAGCCCGGTAGAGTATGCGGAAATTGTTGCAACCATCTCCAGCCGCAGTGCCGGACCAGGAACGCGTGCTAATATTGATGAATTTACGGTCACGACATCAAGAGGAATCGAAGAAGTAGGGGGAGCGAAGAAAGGAAAAGCGATCATTATCCTTAACCCTGCCGAACCGCCAATATTAATGCGTGATACCGTATATGCCCTTGTAGAAGAAGGAAAGATGGACGAAGCGAAGATCACCCAATCTATTAAAGAAATGGAAAAAGCAGTTCAGTCTTATGTGCCTGGATATCGCTTACGTACCGAACCTATTTTTGATGGCAATAAGGTGACTATTTTTATCGAAGTTGAAGGCGCGGGTGACTACCTGCCGAAATACTCCGGAAACCTGGACATTATGACAGCCGCAGGCGTAAAGGTAGCGGAAGAGTTTGCGAAAAATCTAAAAGCGAATCAGCTAGTTTAATAGAAAGGGGAGAACAACACAATGACAAATGCCCGAGATATTTTTATTACAGAGGTAGCATTAAGGGATGGCAGCCATGCCATTGCCCACCAATTTACAGTTGACCAGGTTTTAAAGGTAGCAAAAGCATTAAATGATGCAGGCGTTCCTTATATTGAAGTATCCCATGGTGACGGTTTAGCAGGTTCATCCTTACAGTATGGCCTGTCCCGAACAAATGAACTGGAATTAATTGAGGCGGCTGTTTCTGTTGCAGACAAGTCTAAAATTGCCGTCCTTCTCCTGCCAGGAATTGGGACGGTTAAAGACCTAAAGGAAGCAGCGAAATTAGGGGCAAAGATGGCACGTGTGGCCACCCATGTAACGGAAGCGGACGTTTCCCTGCAGCATATCCATGCCGCGAAGGAACTAGGGATGGAAACCGTCGGATTTTTGATGATGTCGCACATGGCACCGGTTGATAAATTAGTAGAGCAAGCTAAGTTAATGGAAAGCTATGGAGCAGACTCGATTTATGTAGTCGATTCTGCGGGCGCCTTGCTTCCTGAGGGGGTCCGTGAACGCATCCGTGCCTTGAAACAGCATGTAGGTGTTAACATTGGTTTCCATGGTCATAACAACCTTTCCCTTGCAATGGCGAACACTTTAGTGGCGATCGAAGAAGGCGCTACTAGAATCGATGGAAGTGTCCGCTGTTTAGGAGCCGGAGCAGGTAACACGCAAACGGAAGTGCTTGTTGCCGTGCTTGACCGGATGGGCATCAAAACAGGCGTAGATGTTTATAAAATGATGGATTTAGCTGAAGAGATTGTCGCACCCATTTTACAAACTCCACAAGAGATTACAAGAGACAGTCTTGTGCTTGGTTATGCGGGCGTTTATTCAAGTTTTGCGCTTCATGCGAAACGAGCGGCATCCAAGTTCGGCATCGATTCACGCGATATTTTAATAGAGTTAGGTAAACGTAAAGTGGTCGGCGGCCAGGAGGACATGATTGTAGATGTGGCCGCAGAAATTGCCAAAGCTAAGAGTGTAGAAACAGTACGTTAACGTTAACGGGGCTAGGCTCCAATCAAGGACTTTCCTGTAAATCGGGAAGGTCCTTTTTATTTGTTGAATGTGGCTTGCAAATTGTAGAATCCCTACTCAAATTTGTAGGAAGTACCTTCAAAATTGTAGAATCCCTACTCAAATTTGTAGGAAGTACCTTCAAAATTGTAGAATCCCACTTTCGAAGTAAGAGAAAATAACCGCAATTGTAGAATAAGACTTAAAGTTTGTAGAATACCCACTCAAATTTGTAGGAAGTACCCTAAAAATTGGAGAACCCCCCTACGATTTTGTTGAATCCCACTATCATACTTTTTTTACAAAAAGAATTTCATGACTAGCGTTCCTTTCACCAAGTTTTCACCATTCTCTATTAGAATTCATATCATCAAGGAACGAAAGGAGGAAAATTATATGAAAAAGAACAAAGTTGTTTTCTGGGGTATCATCATTGCCGCTTCAGTTTTGGTGATCAATGTACTCCACTTTTTTTTAGGGGGGCATAGCGCTTTTGCCAGAGGTCCACATGGACAAGGCCATGGAGGAATGAGAACTCGAGGAGAGGGCTTCGGTCATAACCAGTTCATGAATGGTCCGCATCATCATGAAGGCGAATTCCCATGGATCGCCCTTATTATTGGACTAGCTGTCCTCGCGCTACTCGTAAGATGGCTTAGAAAAAAAGCAAAGACATCTTCAATGAAACAGTTTATTGACACATCTATTGTGGGTTCACATACACCGGTCATGAATCAAAATGCAGCGATTTTGGACCAATGGGAAAAAAATATTATGACTAAAAAGGAGACTGAATAAAATGGGTATTTTTAGAAGAGTAAAAACAATTGCAATGGCAGAGGTTAACGGACTATTGGATGGCATCGAGGATCCGATCGCAATGTTAAATGAATATTCCAGAGAAATGGAGCAAGAAATTGTAAAAGGTCAAAAAGCGTTAGCACGACAAATTTTTGTAGAAAAGAAACAGGCGGCTCTCATATCTGAAACACAAAAATTAGTAGACAAGCGTACCCGCCAGGCGAAGCTGGCAATAGAAAAAGGCGAAGAGGGAATGGCAAAACTGGCCGTGCAGGAAAAGCTCACCCTAGAAAAGCAGTCGGCTCTCTATCAGGAACAATATGAGGCAGTAAAAACTCAGACGAAAATCTTAGTTGAAAAATTAGACCAGTTGAAAGAAACATACAACCAAATGCAGCAAAAGAAAATCTTATTAGCTTCTCGTGCAAATGTTGCACAATCTATGAAACAAATTCAGAAAGCAACTGTTTCCTTCCAAACTGATACGATTGCAAGAGGGGTAGCCCGTGCCGAAGAACGGATTTTGTTAATGGAAGCAGAAGTACATGCAGGCAGCCAATTCGCAGCTCCTTTAGCCCAATTTGATACAGCCTATGATAATTTCATTAACGATGAGGAATTAAATAACGAAATTGAAAAATTGAAAAAGGAAAAGGTAACGATTTAGTAGACCAAAGAGCACCTGAATATGAGGTGCTCTTTTTAAGTGAATTTTAAGCTTGCTAAGTTAGATTTTATTGGTAAGGCTATTTTCGCATAAATTGTTGTTTTTCGTATAAGTTTATCAACCAGTATAACTAGTAGCTTCGGGGCATCTTTTCGTAAGTACATTTGCGAAAATAGCCCAGAAACTTAGGTAATGAACCTTATTAAGTTTCAAAAGCAACAAAGTTTACGAAAAGAGCCATTGGTAAAGAAAAAACTCTATAAGGAGTCTTAGCAATGAATATTTTATTAGCAGAGGATGATTCACGCCTAGGTGAATTAATCGTATATATGTTAAAAAAGAAAGCCGGATACAAGGTTGATTGGGTTCAAGAAGGGGACGATGCGTTCTATTATGCCACCTCCTTACCATATGATGTCATAATCATGGACTGGATGATGCCAAACGGGAGCGGAGTAGAAATCTGCAGACGACTAAGAAAAAACGGTTATTCCGGTGCAATCCTCATGTTAACAGCAAAGGATGCGGTTCAGGACCGTATCGAAGGACTGGATTCCGGCGCTGATGATTATCTCGTCAAACCGTTTGAAATTGAAGAGCTGCAGGCTCGATTGCGGGCACTTTCCCGCCGCAACTATGCTCCTATTTTAGAAGAGGAAATCGAAATGGAAGATTTGATTCTGAATCGGATGAGTCACGTCGTAAGTTCCAGTGGAAAGGAGATTCCATTAAGTCCCCGTGAATTTCAGCTTTTGGATTTATTGGTGCAAAATAAAGGACAAGTCCTGCCGCGCGAGATCATACTAGAGCGGATTTGGGGCTTTGATGCGGATGTGGCTATGAAAACGATTGATGCGACCGTCAAATTGATCCGCAAAAAGCTCGTTCCACTTGGAAAACAAGAACGGCTGCAAAGCATTAGAGGGGTAGGATATAAATTTGAATCTTAACCCATTATCATTTATTCGTTCAGTTAGCAGGGAAAAGGATGTATTTAAGAGCGCACAAGGTAAACTTACCCGGATTTATAGCGGAATTTTGATGTTATTTCTCATCCTTTTTATCGTCATCGTGTATTTTGTGCTCCATTTTGTAATCATGCAAAATCAAGAAAAGGAGCTTCAATCTTTAGTAAATCAGGAAGCTGCCTACATTGAAGAATATTTATTGAAAAATAATCTAACGGATTTGCATGAAATGCAAAATCAAGAGGTTGTCTTCGCTGGAGTGAATCAATATTTCTATTATGTAGTAGGCACTAATGGCGAAGTGATGATGGAACAGGAAGCTAATCGCCGCATCCGTCCCGATATTCTCCGAATTTTGCAGGAAGGTCATCAAAATGAAATACAGAAGAAAACTCTCCGTATGGAGAGAAGGGGAAATAAAGGCGAATTCCATCCTTCTGAAGTGGATCAGGATATCCGATTGATCATTGCCAGCAAGCCCATCTATTATAAAGGACAATTCATTGGTCAGCTTTATGCAGGAAAAGACATATCATTTGTCTATCAATTGTTTCACTGGGTTCTCATTATTTTAGTTGCTTTAGGTGGTATCTTTTTCGGAATTGCAATCGCTATTAGTACGAAAATGTCAAAAAGAGCGATGGTTCCGATAAGCGGAGCCTTTTTAAGGCAGAGAGAATTTGTTGCAGATGCCTCTCACGAACTGAGGACTCCTTTAAGTGTGCTGCTATCATCGATTGATGCGATAGAAATGACAATTGAACCGCAAAAAGAAGATTTTTCTGGGAAAATTCTTTCGAATATGAGGCAGGAAGTTAAGCGGATGACCCATTTGGTGAGCGATCTATTGACTCTCGCCAGATCTGATTCGAATACGATCGAACTGAAAACCGAAACATTTGACTTCCGTCCATATGCAGATAAAGCCTTAGAGTCTGTAAGTCCGCTGGCTGCGGCAAAACAAATATCGCTAAACCTGGAATCACCTGCAGTACTGATGGCGGTGGGAGATCCAGAGCGGCTCTCGCAGCTTTTATATATTCTATTAGACAACGCTATTAAATACACCCCAAATGAAGGGAAAGTCAAGTTATTCCTTTCAGAAGAAGGACAGGAGTTAGGCATCGCGGTTCAGGATACTGGAATTGGAATTGAGCGAGAGGAGATCAAGCAAATTTTCGAACGCTTTTACCGTTCCGATAAGTCGCGCTCCAGACAAATGGGCGGACACGGATTGGGACTTTCCATTGCCAAATGGATTGTGGATACCCATAAAGGGACCATTAAAGTTTCGAGCGAGATAGGAAAGGGAAGCACCTTTATCGTGAGGATTCCATTTGGTCTCAAATAAGGATAATTTAAAAACTAATCAAACGTTTGATTAAATAGACTAATACCTGAAGAATGCTAATCAAACGTTTGATTAAATAGAATCCAACCCTTGATTTATGGGAATTATTACAATGAAAGAAAACTAATCAAGCGTTTGATTAGATCTGCCTGAACCCTTGGTAAATAAGAGTTTGTTGGAAACTTTGAAATCAGCAATTGAAAAACTAATTAAACGTTTGATTAAATAAGGGAGAAAGCAAAATTCTAGGAGGAAACAAAGATGATTTCAAATATTGCAACGGTCGCGATTTATGTTGACGATCAGCAAAAAGCAAAAGAATTTTGGACAGAGAAGGTTGGTTTTGAAGTTAAAGCTGAATTTCCAATGGGACCAAATGCCTTTTGGCTCGAAGTAGCCCCTGCAAATACCCAATCACACTTAGTGCTTTATCCAAAATCCATGATGCCTGGACATGATAGCATGAAGGCATCCATCGTTTTTAACTGTGAAGATGTAATGGGTACATATGAAAAAATGAAAGCAAACGGTGTTGTTTTTAAAGATGAGCCGAAGGAAATGCAATGGGGCACTTTCGTTCATTTTAGCGATGAAGATGGTAATGAGTTCCTGCTTAAAGGATAAGTTTCGAAATGAGGGTCAGCCGGATTCCGGTTGATCTTTTTATTTGGTTTTATTTATTTTAAAATTCTAAAATCAAAAAATATCTATTTGACAAAAAGCGCTTACAAGATTAAGATAATGATAGTTAGTAAATTAATTTAATTAACTAATGAGGGACGTATATTATGGAACCAATTCCTCATTCTAGAAGTAAACTTACAATTTTCACCTAAGGGGGAGAAAAAGTTGAAAAAAAAGAAATGGCTTGGAATTGCTTTGACAGCTGCTCTTGCACTCGGATCATTGGCAGGTTGTTCTAGCGCGAAGGACACAAGTAAATCTGACGGGGGAAAAGGGGAGAAAATTACTTACTGGGCTCCATTCTCTGGTGCGGATGGTCCGCGGATGAAGACAATTGTTGAAAACTACAATAAGTCACAATCAAAATATCAAGTTGATTTACAAATTGTTCCACAATCAGACTATTATAAAACAGTTGACCTTGCTTTTTCTGGTCAAAAAAATGCACCTGATGTTTTAATCATGCACACTGACCAGCTCAAGAACTATGCTGATAAGAATTTATTAAAAGACTTAAGTGATACGATTGCTAAAACAGGCGTCAAGGCGGAAGATTATTCTGAAACAGCTTGGAAGGCTGGAGACATTGGCGGTAAACACTATAATATTCCTTTAGATATCCACCCGCTAGTCATGTATTATAACAAAGATTTATTTAAAGCAGCCGGTTTAGATCCGGAGAAGCCGCCAACCAACCGTGAAGAGTTCCTGGCCGATGCTAAAAAATTAACCGTTCCTTCTAAAAACCAATATGGTTTCGTTGTACCAACCCTATGGCCAAACCAATTCATTTTCCCGACTATTTTATTCCAAAATGGCGGAGAGCTAATGAAAGATGGTAAGCCAAACTATAACAGCCCTGAAGCGGTTGAAGCTCTAACTTTCTATCGGGATTTAATCACAAAAGATAAAGTTTCTCCTGCAAATGTTCAACAGGATGGCGAAGTGACACTATTCTTACAAGGTAAAAACGCTATGCACCTGAATGGTCCTTGGATGATGGAACAATGGGATAAAGCGGGCATCAACTATGGTGTAGCTCCTGTTCCACAGCTTGGCACGAAACAACAAGCTGTTTATGCAAATGCACATAATTTCGTTATTCCAGCAACTGTGAAGGACAGCAAGAAGTTAGATGGTATTACTGATTTCTTGAAATATGTAGCCGCAAATACAATGGAGTGGGCTAAATCTGGTCAAGCTCCAGCTTCAAAAGCGATTTATGAACAAAGTGAAGAATTTAAACAAATGAAGCAGCAGCCTATCGTAGCGAAAGAATTTGATTATGCTAAATTCGCTCCTGCCGTTGCTAACTGGGGACAATTATCTGACCCATTATGGGCGGAAGTAAACCTTGCCCTTCTAGGCAAAAAAGATCCACAAAAAGCATTAGACGATGCAAATAAAAAGGCTGAACAATTATTAAATAAGTAAACATGAAAGGAGGCGGACGGGAGGATAGTAAGACCTGTTCCGTCTCTTGTTTTATTACTAGATAACGTAGAAAAAAGTATTCGAAAGGAGGAAGGTGAATGAGAAATTCAGGCTGGAAATCACAATTAACTTCTAGTTTATTTGTACTTCCTTACTTGATATTGTTTGTTGTTTTTCTATTGATTCCTATTGGGTACGGGGCTTGGATGAGTTTACACAACTGGGATTTATTGAACCCTGTCCATGAATTTGTTGGTTTTAAAAATTACGCTAAAATTTTCGATTCTTCTTCCTATCTAAATGACTTGTTTTTGGAAGGTCTTAAAAATACGTTCCAATTCGTTGTATTTAGTGTTCCTTTATTAGTAGCTGTGGGATTAGGGCTGGCGTTGCTGGTGAATGCCCTCCCAGGAAAATTTAAAGGATTTTTCCGTACCGTTTACTTTATCCCATACGCAGTTTCCGTTTCAGTTGTGGCGATCATTTGGTTATGGCTCCTCGATACAAACAGCGGTCTGATTAATCAATACATGCAAAAGCTTGATTTGCCAATGATTCCTTGGTTGACAGATATGCCATGGGCCTGGATTTCACTTGTGATCGCAACACTCTGGTGGACAATCGGCTTTAACATGGTCATTTTCATTAATGCCCTAAATGATGTGTCCGAAGAGTTATATGAAGCGGGATCCCTGGACGGCGCATCCCGTTGGCAGCGATTTATTTACATTACTTTACCGAGTATTAAACCAACGATGTTGTTTGTCGTTATTACATCAACGATTGCCTCTTTTAACATTTACGGTCAACCATTCTTGATGACGCGCGGAGGTCCGGGAACTTCTACAAAAGTGCTTTTAATGAACATTGTAGATGAAGCGTTTAAGCAGCGGCAATTAGGAAATGCAGCCGCGATGTCATTACTTATGGCATTAATCATGATTGTTATTTCGGTATTTCAATTCAAAATTTCTAATCGAAAGGAGTAGTGCAGCATGCAAAGTAAAGGGTTTAAGGTCTTCATTATTATAATAGCGATTATTGTTGGCTTAATTTTTATCGTACCAATTTTATGGATGCTGGCTACTTCCTTTAAAACCGATCAGGAAGCCTTTACAGCCGGTATTAAGTGGATTCCTAAAGTATTTACACTAGAAAATTACCAGTTCAGCTTAGCAGGGAATTCAGATACACCAGTAATTCAATGGATGGGTAACTCTCTATTTGTTGGTATTGTTGGGACGTTAATTGTTCTTTTTGTCGATACATTAGCAGCGTATGGCCTCGCTCGTTTAGATATTCCTTTTAAAAAATTGCTTATTAGTATCTTTATTGGCTCCTTAACCATTCCGTGGGTTATTACGTTTTTACCATTATATATGGAGTTTAATAAGCTGGGGCTTTTAGATACGTATGCTGTATTGATACTTCCGTATTCAGCCAATGCATTTGGTGTATTTCTTCTTTATCAGTATTTCCGCGGTTTTCCAAAAGAGCTGGAGGAGGCTGCATTTCTTGATGGCGCTAATAAATGGCAGGTGTTTGTAAAAGTCGTTCTTCCTTCTGCACGCCCAGTCATTTGGACTCTTGCCATTTTCACTTTTATGGGGATTTACAATGACTTCCTATGGCCGCTTGTTACAACGAATTCTCCTGAAATGCGGACGATTACAACAGGAATTGCCATCATGCAGCAAGGAAGCTTTGTTTCTTCACCTGGCAGGTTGATGGCCTTAACTTCGATTGCAACCATACCAGCCGTACTATTGTTTATTATTGGTCAGCGTTCCTTTATTAAAGGCGTGACGCAATCAGGAATTAAATAGGATTAGTAGGAAGGATTGATAATATGTCTACACCCCGCAATGAGTACCCAAGACCACAGTTGGTGAGAAAAGAGTGGGTCAATTTAAACGGCGAATGGGACTTCGCCTTTGATGATGATAATGTTGGCTTAAAAAATAAATGGTTCCAAATAGAAGCTCCATATGATAAAAAAATAAATGTGCCTTTTGCTTATCAAACAAAATTAAGCGGAATCCAGGATCCATCCTTCCATGACTTTGTATGGTATCGCCGGGATTTTACTGTGCCTCAAAACTGGAAAGATCAGAGGGTGGTCCTTCATTTTGGAGCAGTAGATTACCGCGCTTGGGTATATGTAAATGGGCAGTATGCTGGTTTTCATGAAGGAGGCCACGTTTCCTTCTCACTAGATATTACCCATCTTTTAACTTGGGGTAATGAGACCGTGGCAGTAAGAGTGGAAGATCCGTCAATAGACGAAACAATACCACGAGGAAAGCAATTCTGGGTGGAACAATCGGATTCCATTTGGTACACACGTACAACTGGGATATGGCAAACCGTTTGGCTGGAGCCGGTAAGCCTTACAAGTATTTCTAAATTGAGATTAACGCCAGACATAGACCGTGGCGATATTATTGTAGAGTTCGAGGCTGCAGGTGAATTTATTCACAAAACAGCAGACATTGAAATTAGTTTTAAAGGGGAAAAGGTAGCAAAGGACACGATTGAACTATTTGAATCCTATAACAAGCGTGCTATTAACCTCTATAACCGCCAAATTTTCAGAACTTCTTTCCATCATATTGGCTGGAATTGGTCACCTGAGAATCCAAATTTATTTGACATTAAAGTCACGCTAAAGGACGAAGCAAATCAAATCGTTTTAGACGAAGTAGATTCCTACTTCGGGATGAGAAAGGTTCATATTGAAAATGGCATGGTCTATTTAAATAACAAGCCATACTATCAAAAATTAGTTCTTGACCAAGGGTATTGGCCAGAGGGTTTATTAACGGCCCCAACCGATGAAGATTTAAAAAGGGATATTGAATTGGCATTAGAAATGGGCTTTAACGGGTGCAGAAAGCATCAAAAAGTAGAGGATCCGCGCTTCCTTTTTTGGGCAGATAAGCTAGGTTTCCTAGTTTGGGGAGAATGTGCAGCATTCCCATCTTATAGTGAAGATGCGGCTTCAAGATTAACAAAAGAATGGCTCGAAATCATTGAACGGGATTACAATCATCCATCTATCGTCGCTTGGGTTCCTGTAAATGAAAGCTGGGGAGTACCATTTATTAAAGGCAACAAACAGCAGCAACACCATTCTTTAGCAATGTACCATTTGATTCATTCACTTGATACGACTCGTTTAGTCATCTCAAATGATGGCTGGGAGCTAACAGAAACGGATATTTGCGCAATCCATAATTATAATCATGGATCAGACGATGAAAAAGCAAAGTATGAAGCCTTTAAAGATTCATTGGCCACAAAAGAGAATCTACTAAACTCTAAGCCAGCTAACCGTGGCATTTATGCCGATGGATTTGAGCATAAAGGAGAACCAATTCTTTTAACTGAGTTCGGAGGAATTGGCTTTAAAGTGGGCGAAGATAATGGCTGGGGCTATACATCTGTAAGAGATGAATCCGAGTTTATTGCCGATTATCGCAGGGTGATGGAAGCAGTTTATGCTTCAAAAGCGTTACATGGCTATTGTTACACGCAGCTAACGGACGTGGAACAAGAAATCAATGGCTTATTAACCTATGATAGAAAGCCAAAATGTGAATTGGCGAAGATAAAAGAATTAAATGATATTTGGCATTCTAATATTGTCAGAATCTAAAATAGAAATGCAAAAAAGAGTTGGATCATCCGTATCCAACTCTTTTTATATTTCATCTGTTTTGAACATTTTTTGTAATACCAAGGTTACTGCCCCTAATACCATACCGGTTTTTCCTAAGTTTGAACACACAACAGAAATATCTTCATTGGAACTTTTAAAAGTATATTTTTCGATACTTTTTTTGAGTGGAGCTAAAACAAAATCTCCTGCTTCGAAAATACTTCCTTCCACAATCAGTTTTGCTGGCTTAAGAATATTAATCATGTTGGCTGCAGCTAGCCCGAGGGATTGGCCGGCTTCTTCTAATACTAATTTAGCAAAGAAATCATCTTCCCTTGCAGCTTTAAAAATCATTTTTAAATCAAGCTCATCTATTCTATCCTTCAACCATTCATGAAGAAGCGAATCAGAATGATTCCTTAGCTCAGCCTTTACTCTGTTAAGGATGGCTGATTCTGATGCATAAGCTTCCAAACAGCCGTTATTCCCGCATTGGCATTTTGGACCGTTGACATCTAAAATGGTATGTCCTATTTCTCCTGCCGTATTAAATGAGCTTTTATAAATTTCATTATTAATATAGATACCTGAACCAATCCCTCGTCCTACACTAAGAGAGATAAAATCAGACACACCTTGTCCTTGTCCAAACCAACTTTCCGCTTTGGCTAATGCGCGTACATCATTTTCGACTATAACAGGAATATCGAACTCATTTTCTAAGGTATCTTTTATCGGTATATTTTCTAAATGTAAATGAGGAGAAAAAATGGCTATGCCTTTATCCGGGTCTACTAGGCCGTGCATGGCAAAACCAATGCCAAGGATTAAATCCTTCTCTACATTTGTATGTCTTAGGATTTGATGAATGGTCTCAATGATCATGCTCATAAATTCAACTTTAGAAGGGAGCTCAGTAATATCCTTACTAAAATCGGATACTATGTTCCCATCCATTGTAGTCAAAATAACTCGAATAACCTCCGCTGCAGCATAGACTCCGATTATATAATGGGCAGAATAGTTGATTCGAAGCATGATTGGCTTTCTTCCGCCTGACGTTGAGCTGGTAGATTGTTCCTCTGTAATCAGATTTTTTTCAATTAATTCACTAACTAATGAACTTACTGTCGGTGGAGTTAACTTTGTTAATTTGGCAATTTCCGCTCTTGAAATCGGTTCTCTTAATCGAATCATGTTTAAAACAGTGGATTGATTCAGCAATTTCATTCTTTCAAAACTTCCGGTTTTGGTATCGAAACTCATATTACATCACGCCTTTTTTTGCAGTACCTTCCTTTAATCATATCATATGTAAGCATTAAAAAGTAACCGCCTTCAATAGGTGGGAATTTTTTCAACGCTATTTCAGATGATTATTGTATTATAAAATAAATATTAGATATTTCAAAAAACATGGAACCATTAGGGGGGATTGGGATGACAGCAGTGAACCAATGCAGGACGCTGATTGTTGACGATGAAATGCTAATCAGACAAGGGATTAAACATTATATCGATTGGGAGAAGGAAGGTTTCACGGTTGTGGGGGAAGCTTCTAATGGACAAGAAGCACTTGAATTGATAGAGTCGGCTAATCCCCATATCATCATTACCGATATTGTCATGCCCATCATGGATGGAGAAGAATTAACAAGAATCGTCAAGGAAAGATACCCTCAGATTGAAATCATCATCCTGAGTAGTTTTGGTGAATTCGACTATGTTCGTTCCACTTTCCAAAATGGAGTGGTTGATTACATTTTGAAGCCGAAGCTGGATGCACAAATCCTATTAAAAGCTTTGAAGACAGCATCAAGCCGAATCCCTGCGTTTCAGAAAGCAGACAAACAAGCAGATGCCCGCCTCTCAATCGGTCAAATTATCCAAAAGTTAATATCGGGGTATGAAGCAAATTTTGATGTGGGTTCAGTATCAGAAGCCTTTCCATACAGCCATTACTGCCTATTAGGTGTTGACCTTAAAAAACAGCAGACCGACATACTAAAAAAATTGGAGGAGGCGCTTCTCCATTCTATCGGTCAAGTTGCACATTATTCATATAGTGTTGACCTCAATATTCAGGTCCTATTATTAAATGTTAACGAAGAAAATATAACCGAAGTGATGAACTTCGCCTCAACATTTGCAATTGCGAATCCTGGGATTGGCTTAGTGCTGACTGAAGAATTTTTGGATTTTTCTCAAATAGGAACAATCTACAAAGAAAGTCTGTTAAAACTAATAAACTATCGTTTTTATTTCCCTCAACTGCCATTCTTATCGAAAAAGGATTTGCCGGAGCTTCCGATTAAGAAAGAAAATTTCAATTTGGATTGGTTTACGGAAGAATTTAAACGGAAGAATTTTGATGCGGCTATCCAAAATTTACATGATCATGTTTCCTTTTTATCAAAGTGTTACACAACAGATGTTTATGAATATAAGGCTTTCTTTGGAAACATTATTTTTAACATAACTATCCTGTTAAGTAATATGGAATATAACGTTAAACAATTAGAAGATGCCAGGTATTCCTATTTTAAATCGATCGAAAATGCAAGTAATGCAGTAGAAGTTGCGACCCTGTTGAATCAGTTTATCGAGGAAGCCAAAACATGTATAATTTCGACCAAAACGGAGCCTGACAATCTAAACATGAAAAAGATAATGGAATATATACGGAACCATTATGCAGAACCGATTACCCTGAAGGATGTCGCCAAACAATTTCATTTTAATCCTTCGTATCTATCAAACTATTTTTCAACCCATAATAATAAAGGGTTTATTGAATATTTGAATAAGATTCGGATTGAGGAAGCGGCTAAACTACTTATCCAAGGGACAGTATCCATTTCTGAAATCAGCGGAATGGTCGGCTACTCTGATCACAGTTATTTTTGTAAGGTATTTAAGAAAATTAAGGGAGTATCACCGAGCCAATACAAACGAAAACAAACCTTAAGATAAGAGATGATATCCATGATGCTTATTCCAAATCGCTTTAAACATAACAACCTGTTTATCATTATGTTCCTCATTACAGTTCTTATGATTGTAATCGTTTCCGTCACAATCACGTGGATGACCATTCGCATGTCAGAGCAATTCTTTTTTGAAAAGTTCAGTATTACGAATTCGAAGGTTATGAATCAAGTAAAAGAGAGCTTCGAGTCGTTTCATTATTCAATCGTAATTGCGTCAAACAACCTCCTGCAAAGCGGCAATCTCAAGAAAATACTAACGGAGGAAGGCTCCAATACGGAAAAAATGAATGCCATTTTTACGATAGGCCAGCAAATGGAACATATCCAATCCAATTTAAACGCCTATGAAGTTGAAATCATTGTTACCGGGAAAAATGGGCTAAGCTATGCAACTGATCGCAGGTACTGGCCAATATCAGATGAAGAATTAAAGTATAGTCATCTGACTCGCAATACGTTTAACAACCCGAAAAGGCTCTTGTATCAGTATGACCACCGATTAGTCCAGACTTCAGAGGATGGTGATGGAAATGTCATTGTTGCCTCCAAAGCACTGATGGACCGTTTATCAGGAACGATTTATGGTTCAATGTATTTTGCGATTCAAGAGAGAGAGTTCAGAAAGTTTTACTCGAGCTACACCACACCTGGAAATAATGTTGTCATGGCAGACAGGCAGGGAGTGATTGTGTCGAGTAACATATCGAAGCTCATTGGGAAAAAAGATGAACAGCTTGTAAACTATGCAGCAAAAATCGAAAAAGGCTCTAACAATTACACCATCGAAAAATTCATGGGAAAGGATCAAATTATCACGATGGAATACCTTCCATCCTTCGATATGTTCCTTTTTAATATCATTGATAAACAAAAGGCAGTCGGCGATCTGATTAATAAAAAGGCGATTGTTCTGATCTCGATGGGAATTGTTTTTGCTGCTCTAATTATCGTGTTTTTAGCCTCTAGACGAGTAACAAATTCGCTTTCGAAACTGGTGAAGCAAATCGGAAATGCTCCGAAACACAACTTCGACCAATATGTTGCTGTTACCGGCACATATGAAACAAGACAAATTGGCAATGCCTTTAACTCGATGCTTGATGAACTGCATGATTATGTTAAGCAACTGGTTTTGGCACAGAAACAACAGCGTAACGCCGAACTGGCTGCCCTTCAGCAGCAAATTAATCCACATTTCTTATACAATACATTGACTTCCATTAAATTCATGGTTCAGCAGGGTGTGAAGGAAGAAACAGAGGAAGTTATTAATGCCCTTATATCCTTGCTGCAGAATACGATTGGTAATGTCAGTGAAACCATTACAGTTCAACAGGAATTAGAGAACTTAAAAAATTACGTGTTAATCAATCAAAAACGATATGGGAACCGAATAAATGTAAACTATTTCGTTTCACCGGATTGCAGGGAATATCCTATCCCAAAATTAATTTTACAGCCTTTCATCGAAAATTCTTTCTTTCATGGTTTTAATAAAAAGGCTAATGGGTATATCAATGTTCTTGTTTGGCAGGAGGGGGCCAATCTAATTTGTGAAGTGGTCGATAACGGAGACGGAATGGAAGTTTCCTCAGAAAACAAACTTCCGAATACAAAGAGGAAACAGGCGCTTTTCTCCGGCATTGGAGTCCGGAATGTCCATGAACGCATTCAGCTTATTTATGGGGAAGCATTCGGGGTAACCATTTCCAGTGAACTGGGTGAAGGGACAAAAGTTCGGATCACGCTTCCTTGTTCGACTTTGTAAAAAAAATCTTAGAATCTAAAAAAAGTACAAATTTAGTAAAATGGAAGCGCATTCAACTCGTAAAAATATTACCAACTCTAAAAAATATCGTCCTAACGGTAAAGCCCCAGCAGGTGCTACGATAGTACTTGTAAGGAGATAACGCTTACAAAAACACATTAGATACGCTTGGGGGGAATATTGAATGAAAAAAGTATTAGCACTATTTTTAGTAAGTATTTTACTTTTAACTGCTTGTTCTTCTGGATCAAAGGATAAACAAGCTTCAGGCGAGTCAAAAGATACGAAGGAAATTACCGTATGGGCATGGGACCCGAATTTTAACATTAAAGCAATGAATCTGGCAAAAGAAGCCTATAAATCTGAAAATCCTGATCTTAAGATTAAGGTAGTTGAAAATGCTCAAGCAGACATCGTTCAAAAGCTAAACACCAGCTTAAGCTCTGGAACTACGAAAGGCCTGCCGAATATTGTGTTGATTGAGGATTATCGGGCGCAAAGCTTCTTGAAAGCCTATCCGGACATGTTCCAGGAACTGACTGGTTCTTTCAACCCAGAAGACTTTGCTCAGTATAAAATGGCTCCAACCAGCTTGGACGGCAAAAACTATGGACTTCCATTCGACACTGGCGTAACTGGATTATATGTTAGAACGGATTATTTAGAAAAAGCCGGCTACAAAGTAGCTGATTTACAAAATATCGACTGGAATAAGTACATTGAGATTGGTAAAAAGGTAAAAGCAGCAACTGGTAAAGTCATGCTGACACAGGATCCAAAAGACCTTGGACTTATCCGCATGATGATTCAGTCAAGTGGTGCTTGGTATTTAAAGAAGGATGGGGTTACACCTGACTTAGCTGGTAATGCAGCTTTAAAAGAAGCATTCAAAACATACAAAGAAATTTTAGATGCTGATTTAGTGAAACCTGTTTCTGACTGGAGCCAGTTTGTCGCAGGATTTAACAGCGGGGATGTTGCAACTGTTCCAACTGGGAACTGGATTACACCATCCATTAAATCTGAAGCCTCCCAATCTGGCAAATGGGCAGTTGTGCCAATGCCAAAACAATCTGGAATTGCAAGTTCGGTAAACGCATCAAACCTAGGTGGAAGCTCTTGGTACGTCCTTAACGTTCCAGGAAAAGAAAAAGCAGTGGATTTCCTTGCTAAAACCTTTGGTTCCAATGTTGACTTCTACCAGACTTTGAATAAAGAAATCGGTGCCATTGGTACCTATAAGCCAGCTGCAGAAGGGGAAGCCTATAAGGCATCCGATGATTTCTTTGGAGGACAAAAAATCATTACTGATTTTGCTAACTGGACTGAGCAAATTCCACAAGTAAACTATGGTTTGCATACGTATGCCATTGAAGATATTTTAGCAGTTGGAATGCAGGACTACCTTAAAGGAAAAGACCTTGATAAGGTGTTAGAGGACGCTCAAAAACAAGCCGAAGAACAAATTAAATAAACCTAACATCTAAAAAATAATAAAGAAGTAAGCCTCGGAAATTCGCCGGCTTCTCCTATACGGTTTAACGGTAACGGAGCTAACTGTTTGATCAGGCGATTCGTTCTGAGGCTGTTTCTTTTATTGACAAGGTAAGGAGTCGATCGAAGTGATTACAGCTAAAGTTAATCAAAACCAGGCGCTGAAAACGGCAAAATCAGGCCGAAAAATTCGAGCGAAAAATACTGCAATCGGCTGGTCCTTTGTGACGATTGCATCTCTCATGATTTGCTTATTTTATTTCTATCCAATGGTTCAAGCACTTATCTTATCCTTTCAATCTGGTACTGGCGCGAATCTGACCTTTACAGGTCTTGATAATTATGCACGGTTATTGAAGGATCCGACATTCTTAACGACAGTGAAAAATACTGTTATTTATCTCGTCATTCAAGTGCCTATCATGATCATTCTTGCTTTATTTCTTTCTGTTTTACTGAATAATAAAACGCTGAAGTATAAGGGATTATTCCGAACTGCTATTTTCCTTCCCTGTGTAACCTCGCTTGTCGCGTATTCGGTTATCTTTAAGTATCTGTTCGGACAGGATGGCATTATCAACATTATGTTAATGAAGCTTTCGCTTATTTCTGAGCCGATCCAGTGGCTGACAGATCCCTTCTGGGCAAAAATTGCCATCATTGTGGCGATTACATGGAGATGGACTGGCTATAACATGATCTTTTATTTATCTGCTTTGCAAAACGTGGATGAATCAATTTATGAAGCAGCGAAAATCGATGGAGCTTCATCGATTCAGCAGTTTTTCAAAATTACGATTCCGATGCTTAAGCCGATTATCTTGTTTACGTCGATTACCTCAACAATTGGTACGCTTCAATTGTTTGATGAAGTCATGAACATTACAAAGGGTGGACCGGGAAATGCGACGATGACGATTTCTCAATATATTTATAATCTATCATTTAAATATACACCTGACTTTGGCTATGCAGCTACTGTCTCCTATGCCATCGTCATCATGATTGTCATTTTCTCTATCATTCAGTTTAAAGTGGCAGGTGATAAAAATGAGTAAACGGATCTTTAGTTATACAGTCCTTATTATCGCTTCCATTGTATCGATATTCCCATTTTTATGGATGATTGTTAGTTCCACCAATAAGTCAGTGGATGTAACGAAAGGAAGATTGCTGCCAGGCACTCATTTTATCGAGAATCTTCAAAATCTGTTGAATACGGTCGATCTTATCCCGGCATTAATCAACTCAACTAAAATCTCGATTATTACAACGGTTCTTGCGATGCTGATTGCCTCCTTAGCTGGATATGGATTTGAAATTTTTAAAAGCAGGACAAAAGACTTTTTATTCAACTTTTTGCTCCTTTCCATGATGATTCCTTTTGCAGCGCTGATGGTTCCGTTATTCCGGATGTTTGGGACAATATCACAATCTGTTCCGATTATCGGCATTGATACTAAGACAGCTGTTATCCTACCAACGGTTACTACTGCTTTTCTTATCTTTTTCTTTCGACAAAGTACTAAAATGTTCCCGAAGGAAATATTGGAAGCAGGGAGGATTGACGGATTAACCGAATTAGGAGTCTTTTTTAGAATTTATGTTCCAACGATGAAAACGACCTATGCGGCAGCAGCGATTATTACATTCATGGCTAGCTGGAATAGCTATCTATGGCCCCTTGTTATTTTGCAATCTCCTGAAAATCAGACGATTCCGCTGCTCATTTCCAATCTTGGTTCCAGCTATTCACCCGACTTTGGAATGATTATGACTGCGATTGTGATTGCAACCCTGCCAGCAGCACTTATTTTCTTCATTATGCAAAAACATTTTGTTGCGGGTATGATGGGCTCTGTGAAATAGTGGAATAAAAATAGTTAGGAAGTGTACTAGATTATGTCAACGATTTCAAAAATAAAGAAAACCATTCCATCATTAGACTGGCTGACCGATTTAAATGTGTTCGCTGTTAATCGACTCCCGGCACACTCGGATCACTATTTTTACGAGACAATGGAAGAAGCGAAAAATGCAGCCCCAATGAAGTGTCGTTTTGATTTAAACGGAGATTGGAAATTCATTTACAATATCAATCCGAACAACCGTCCGGCCGATTTTTATAAGCTCGAATTTAATTGTTCCGGCTGGGGAAACATCTCCGTTCCTGGACATATTCAGCTACAAGGGTATGGGAAACCGCAATATGTAAATACGATGTACCCTTGGGATGGGCATAATGAAATCCGTCCGCCGGAGATTCCTGCGGATCATAATCCAGTCGGCAGCTATGTGAAGTTTTTTAATATTCCAGCCAATATGTTAAATAAGCCGGTTTATATTTCCTTTCAAGGAGTAGAATCTGCCTTCTATATGTGGGTGAATGGTGAATTTGTCGGCTATAGTGAGGACTCATTTACCCCTTCAGAGTTTGAGCTTACTCCTTATCTTGTAGAAGGAGAAAATAAGCTTGCCGTAGAGGTCTACCAAAGAAGCACGGGCAGCTGGCTTGAGGATCAGGACTTTTGGAGATTTTCAGGTATTTTCCGTGATGTGTATCTTTACACCGTTCCTGAGGTACATGTTACAGATTTACATGTTCGTCCAGAGTTGGACGCAACTTTTACAAAAGGTACACTTGCTGCGGATATCAAGATTCAAGGGACTGCTTCCAAGATCACTGCGGAATTAGTTGATGCCAATGGAGTTCGGGTGGCAAGCACAAATGGTGAACAGCTTAATGGAAAATGGACGGTAACACTTCAACTGGACAATCCAGAGCTATGGAGTGCAGAGAGTCCATATTTATACAAATTATATATTCAACTCTTTAATGAATCTGGAAGTTTGGCAGAGGCAGTACCCCAAAAGGTCGGCTTTAGAAGGTTTGAACTTGTGGATAAGATTATGTGCTTAAATGGGAAACGGATTGTGTTTAAAGGAGTAAACCGTCATGAATTTAATCCACGCCGCGGCCGGGCGATTACAAAGGAAGATATGCTGTGGGATATTAAAACCCTGAAGCGTCACAATATGAATGCCGTTCGGACCTCACATTATCCGAATCAGAGTTATTGGTACGAGTTATGTGATGAGTACGGAGTCTATGTCATCGACGAGATGAATTTGGAAACACATGGATCATGGCAAAAGATGGGAGCTGTTGAGCCATCCTGGAACATTCCGGGCAATAAGCCCGAATGGGAGCCCATCGTCATGGACCGTGCGATCTCGATGGTTGAGCGGGATAAGAATCACCCATCCATTTTGATTTGGTCCTGTGGCAATGAATCTTATGCCGGGGAAGTCATCCTTAATGTCTCAAAATATTTCAAGAAGGCAGACCCAAGCCGCCTTGTCCATTATGAGGGTGTTTTTCACAATCGCGCTTACAATGATACAAGTGATATGGAAAGCCGTATGTATGCAAAACCTGCGGACATTGAAAAGTATTTAACGGAAAACCCAGAAAAGCCTTATATTAGCTGTGAGTACATGCATGCGATGGGAAATTCGCTTGGCGGCATGTACAAATATACGGACTTAGAACAAAAGTATCCAATGTACCAAGGCGGATTTATTTGGGATTACATTGATCAGGCAATTTATAAGAATGACCGTTATGGAAGAGAATTCCTTGCATATGGGGGTGATTTTGGGGATCGTCCGACTGATTACGGCTTCTGTACGAATGGTATTGTGTATGCGAATCGTAAACTTTCACCAAAAATGCAGGAAGTAAAATTTTTATATCAAAATTTCAAGCTGGTACCAGATAAGAATGGGGTTACAATCAAAAATGAAAGCCTGTTCTCCAATACAGAAGACTTTGTGCTTGAATATGGTCTTTTCTTTGAGGGCCAAGAATTGTACCGAAATACTCTTGAAGCGGCTGTAGAACCTCAAAGTCAGGGGTACTATGAATTCAATTTACCTGATAACATTGATACCCTTTCGGGTGAGTATTCTGTTCAAGCATCATTAAAGCTTCAGGAAAACACACTTTGGGCAGATGCAGGGTATGAGATTGCCTTTGGACAGTTTGTATATCAGGCGGGTTCAAGGGAAACTGTTCCTGTTAAGGGAGAGTTGAGGGCAGTCAATGGTGACGTCAATATTGGTGTTCACGGCCGAGATTTTACGGTGATGTTTTCGAAGCAAGTTGGAAGTTTAATTTCACTGAACTATGCTGGCAGAGAAATGATTGCTCTTCCACCGGCACCATTATTCTGGAGAGCGACAACGGATAATGATCGAGGCTTTTCTCAGAGCTACCATTCAGGGCTTTGGTACGCTGCGAGCCTGGCTCGAAAGTGTGTAAAGATCGAATTGGAAGAAAAGGGCGGTCATGTAAGCGTTGGGTTTACTTATAAATTCTCAATTAATGATGATATTGAAGTAATTACTGTTTACACTGTTTATCCAGATGGAAGCGTCAAGGTTCGTTCTAAGTATAAAGGTGCTGAGAAATTGCCGCAGCTGCCCATTTTTGCAGTGTCCTTTAAGGTTCCAGCTAATTATGACCAGCTTGAATGGTATACGATGGGGCCAGAAGAGAATTACTCTGACCGAAACAGGGGAGCAAGATTAGGTATTTATAAAAATCATGTAGCAGATAATCTTTCAGGCTATGTGTTGCCGCAGGAATCGGGCAACCGAACCGGAGTACGCCGTGTGAGCGTGACAGACAAAGAGGGAAAAGGAATCCGAATTTCTTCAGTGACAGAACCGCTTGAATGCAATTTCTCACCTTATACAGCATTTGAGCTTGAGAATGCTCAGCATGTTTTCGAGCTGCCGAATGTTCATTATACCGTGGTGACGGTGGCAGGCAGGCAGATGGGTGTTGGCGGGGACGACAGCTGGGGGGCGCCAGTTCACAGCGAACATCTCATTCAGGCAGAACAGGATATGGAATTTGAGTTTATGATTCAGCCAATTTGAATATTAAAATAGGGGGTATCATGAGCCCCCTATTTTCAAATCGACATCAATTTGAAAAAGGTGATGTTTTATGCAGATACATACGAATTTAGAAAAACAGCAATTTCATTTAACAAACGGTCAGATAAGCTACATTTTCCACGTGATGAAGAATGGACAGCTAGGTCATCTTTATTATGGCAGGGCAATACGGCATCGAAACGATTTCTCTCATTTGCAGCAGTATGATGTGCCAACACCCGCCAGCTGTCATGTTTATGCAGACGATCCAGCTTTTTGTCTCGAGACACTGAGGCAGGAATACCCGGCATACGGAAATTCAGATTTCCGGGAACCCGCCATCACTCTAACCAAAGCGAACGTAAACCATGTTCCCGATTTTAAATATGAATCGTTTCGTTTGCTGGAAGGTAAGCCTCATCTCGAGGGTCTGCCGGCAACCTATGCAGAAGACAATAGCGAAGCCAGCACCATCCAAATCATCTTAAAGGATGAGGTTTTAGAAGCCGAATTAGTTTTAAATTATACGATTTTCCGCGATAAACCAGTCATTTCAAGAAGCGCCTTGTTAAAAAACAATGGTCAAGAAGAATTGGCCATTGAAAGATTAATGAGCGCCTCACTCGATTTGCCTGATAAGGATTTTGAGTTTGTCCATTTAGCCGGGACATGGTCAAGGGAACGGCATGTAAAGGAAAGAAAACTAGAAACAGGAATTCAGTCTATTTCTAGTCTGCGCGGGGCAAGCTCCCACCATCATAATCCATTTTTAGCATTAAAAAGACCATCTGCGACGGAGCATGCAGGCGAGGTATACGGATTTAATTTTGTATATAGCAGTAATTTTCTTATGCAAGTAGAAGTGGACCATTATGACACGGCCAGGTTGACCGTTGGGATTCATCCATTTGGCTTCAAGTGGTCATTAAAGCCGCAGGAGTCCTTTCAAACACCTGAAGCAGTGATTGTGTATTCAGATCAAGGGCTAAATGGAATGAGCCAGGCATTTCATGCTCTTTATCGAAAAAATTTAATCCCCGCTCAATGGCGGAAGAAAGAACGGCCAATATTAATTAATAACTGGGAAGCCACCTACTTTGATTTCAATGAGGAAAAGCTGGTGAACATTGCAGAATCCGCTAGTGAATTAGGAATCGAATTGTTTGTGCTCGACGATGGCTGGTTTGGAAAACGAAATGATGATACATCCTCACTCGGAGACTGGCATGTAGATTTAAATAACCTTCCCAATGGGTTAGAGAGCCTGGCTCAAAAAATTTCTGCGCTCGGCATGAAGTTTGGTCTGTGGTTTGAACCTGAGATGATCAGTCCAAACAGTGATTTATTCAGAGAACATCCGGATTGGGCGGTCGGGATGCCGGAACAGCGTACGCTTGGCCGCAACCAGCTGGTGCTTGATTTTTCAAGGCAGGAAATTGTTGATTATCTTTATGAAAAGATGTCCGATTTCATTAAACGGGCAGGTCTTTCTTACATTAAATGGGATATGAATCGAAATATTACGGAACCCTTCTCACAAAAATTAGCACCAAATCAGCAAGGGGAATTTTTCCACCGCTATATTTTAGGCGTATATCATCTATACGACCGGTTAACAAGTGAGTTTCCTCATGTGTTGTTTGAATCGTGTGCGGGCGGGGGCGGACGGTTTGATCCGGGAATGATGTATTATGCACCACAGGCCTGGACAAGTGATGATACGGATGCCATCGAAAGGCTCAAGATTCAATACGGAACGTCATTTGCTTACCCGTTGTATAGCATGGGTTCTCATGTTTCAGCCGTTCCGAATCACCAAACATTAAGGACCACGCCATTATCGACGAGAGCGAATACCGCTTACTTTGGAACCTTTGGCTATGAGTTAGATCCTCTTCATTTAACTGAAGAAGAACGTCTGGAAATTAAAGAGCAGGTCGCTTTTTATAAAAAGCACCGAGGGTTAATGCGCGATGGCCAATTTTATCGCCTGCTGAGTCCTTTTAACGGAAATGAAACAGCATGGATGGTCGTCTGCCAAGATCAATCGGAAGCTTTAATTGGTTACTATAAAGTTTTGGCAACCCCAAATTCTCCGAAGCAGCAAACATTAAAGCTTTATGGGCTGGACGAAGCGAAAGTCTATCAAGTGGCTGAGAGTGGTCAGTGGTATTATGGGGATGAACTGATGCACGCAGGGCTTCAGCTTCCAGTCGAGTTCAATGGTGCAAACAGCCAAAGTGCCGAGCGTGGTGGAGACTTTCAATCACATGTTTTTTATTTAACGAGTACAGAGGGCCGGATAGATTAATAGAATGGAGGCTAATCCAATTTTGGATTCAGCCTCTTATTTTTGCAAAATCTTCTTTTTTCGCAACTTAAAAAAATTATTGCGAATACTTTACTTCAGGAATTAAAATGAGTATGTAACTTGATAGGGAAGAAGGTTTCAGCATGTGGATTGCTGCAGCATTGATAACAACCTTAAGCTTCGGAACGAACAATACTCTATTTAAATGGAGTACAAGCCGCGGCTTGTCAAAGGTGCATATTCAGTTTTTCTTTTATTTTACGGCTTTTTTGCTTACGCTCGGGTATGGGATTTCTACAGGGAAATTCCAATTTAATCTTTATGCCATCATCCTTGGCGGGTTGATTGGAATCTTAAATGCTAATGGCAATATTCAAATGTCAAAGGCCTTTGAAAAAGGGCCAGCCAGTCTAACTTCACCGCTGATCGGCGCAAATGCCATCCTTCCGATCTTCGGGGCAGCGATTATTTTTCATGAAAATATCACCCTTCTCCACTGGATAGGGATTGCGGTTATCTTAGGATCGGCAATGGCCATTCAATATTCGCCGGGGCAGAGCCGGGGCACAGAGTACGGTCCATGGCTATTCCGAGTACTTTTGGCTATCCTGTCCTTCGGTATCCTGGGCATATTAATGAAAACAACGTCCTATATGCACATCAGCTCGTTCAATACAATCATTTGTATGTACGGTGTAGGAAGCGTGTATTTAGGAATAACAAGTATTCGGGAAAAGGAAACCTGGCAGAGATCCGAAGCCAATATCGGTTCATTTGTTGGATTGGTCAGTGTAATAGGCTACAGTTGTTATTTTTACGCGCTGCAGATTGGGACCGCAAGTATCATCTTTCCAATTGTCAGCTTGAACTGTCTCGTTGTGATCCTTGCAGGCTGCTGGTTTTTTAAAGAAAAATTAAAACGATATCAGCTCGTAGGCATATTTTCTGCTATTCTTGGAATTATTTTTACAAAAATATGAGATAGGAAGCAGCTCCATTTGGGGCTGTTTTTTTATATTCAAAGATTAGAAAATAAATTGGTTAATTTTTTAGTAAAAATTTTAGTAAAAATAATTGCGTAATTTTACTGACGGAATTAAAATGGAATTAAAGATAATTTGCCTGGAGGGGACTATACCCATGAACTTGACGATGCTAAACACAACATTTGAAAACGTATTCTATACTTTACCTGAAAGATCCTTTTTTGCCCCTGGCCGGATTAACTTAATAGGCGAACATACCGATTACAATGGCGGCCATGTATTCCCATGTGCGATTACTTACGGAACTTATGCGGTTGTAAGGAAGCGCGAGGATCAGCTTGTACGTTTATATTCCATGAACTTCGCCGAAAAAGGAATCATCGAATTTAACCTAAATGAACTTGAATACGATAATAATCATAATTGGGCCAACTATCCAAAAGGCATGATCCGCTACGTGAAAGAAGCGGGATACGAGATTCCAACCGGATTTGAGTGTGTAATCCAAGGAAATATTCCGAATGGAGCGGGACTATCTTCTTCAGCATCGATTGAGCTGTTAACAGGAGTTCTTGTGAACGGTCTTTTCAACTTAGAGATACCCCGGCTTGATCTCATCAAGCTTGGTAAGAAAGTAGAAAACGAATTTATTGGTGTTAACAGCGGGATCATGGACCAGTTTGCTATTGGGATGGGCGTGAATGATGCGGGTATTCTATTAGACTGCCAAACTTTGAAATATGAATACGCACCGATTCAACTTGAAAATCACAAAATCTTAATCATGAATACAAACAAGCGCCGCGAACTAGCAGATTCTAAATACAATGAGCGTCGAGCCGAGTGTGAAGAGGCATTAGCTTTGCTTCAGCAAAAGCTCCCGATTGAAGCGCTTGGTCAGCTATCGGAAGAGGAGTTTGATACAAATCAAACCTTGATTACCAATGAAACCGTCCGTAAGCGGGCGAAACATGCAGTCTATGAAAATGTTAGAACCCTGAAGGCTTTGAAGGAACTAAAAGCCGGGAATGTGGAGGCCTTTGGCCAATTGATGAACCAATCGCATATTTCCTTGCGAGACGACTATGAAGTAACGGGCGTTGAACTCGACACGTTAGTGGAAGCGGCTTGGAATCATCCAGGAGTTCTTGGAGCGCGGATGACAGGAGCAGGCTTTGGCGGCTGTGCCATTGCCATTGTTGCCAATGAAGAGGTTGAGAGTTTTATTGCAAACGTTGGCGCATCCTATCTTGACAAGATTGGCTACGAAGCCGATTTTTATGTTGCCAGCATTGGGGACGGAGCAAAGGAAATTGAAATGAAGGAGGCACTATAATGAGTATCCTAGTTTTAGGCGGGGCCGGTTATGTCGGTTCGCATGCTGTTTACCAGTTAATCGATCAAGGTTATCCGGTAGTAGTCATTGACAATCTGCAAACAGGTCACCTGGGTGCCGTCCATCCGGAGGCTCGTTTTTATCAAGGAGATATTCGCAGCCGAGATTTTATGCGATCTGTATTTGAAAAAGAAAAGGTTGAAGCCATCTTGCATTTTGCCGCCAACTCCCTTGTTGGCGAATCGATGGTCGAGCCGTTAAAATACTTTGATAACAATGTATATGGCACCCAGATAGTCCTCGAAATGATGAAGGAATTTGGCGTTAAGCACATTGTCTTTTCGTCCACGGCTGCCGTGTACGGGGAGCCGAAGGAAGTGCCGATTACAGAAACAGCCCAGACCATGCCGACCAACACCTATGGGGAAACCAAATTGGCAATGGAAAAAATGATCTCCTGGTGCGAGCAGGCATTTGGCATCAAATACGTATCCTTAAGATATTTTAATGTTGCCGGGTCCAGAGGAGACGGGCAAATTGGCGAAGATCACAACCCTGAAACACATCTTATTCCTGTTGTCCTAGAAGCAGCATTGGGAAAAAGACCGGCAGTTACCATCTTTGGGGATGACTACGAAACAGAAGACGGTACGTGTGTCCGTGACTATATCCATGTCGAGGATTTAATTGCTGCCCATATTTTAGCGCTGAAATTTTTACAGCAAGGTGGAGAAAGCAGTATTTTCAATCTCGGTTCTAGTCAAGGCTTCTCTGTTAAAGAAATTGTCGAGACCGCTAAAGCGGTAACAGGAATTGATATTCCAGTAAAAATGGGTGAACGGCGATCCGGTGATCCAAGTACATTAATTGCTTCTTCGGAAAAAGCAAAACAAGTGTTAGGCTGGAATCCAACAAGAATATCCATCGATCAAATTATTAACGATGCCTGGAACTGGCATAAGCAGAATCCGAACGGATATCAGAGGTGAGGAAATGATTTATCAATTGGTCCAACAACTAGTGGAAAAAACGCTCGAAGCACAGCTGATTGAACAGGAAGATGAAGTTTTTGCACGCAACCAAGTTCTTTCACTGCTGAAATTAGCAGACTTTAAGGAAACCAAATCGGGAAAGAATCTATCCATTCCGGACGTGCTTGATGAAATCGTTGATTATGCCTGCGAACACGGTATTATTGAAGATCTCTTTGATGAAAAAGAAATTTTTTCAAGTAAAATCATGAACTGCTTTATGGCAAGGCCATCCACTGTGAATCAGCTTTTTTATGAAAAATATCAACAGGATCCACAGGAAGCAACGCAGTATTTTTATGATTTGAGTAAAAACAGCAACTACATTCAAATGAACCGGATTCGAAAAAATATTGAATACAAGGCTGAAACGGAATACGGTGAATTGGACATTACGATTAATTTATCGAAACCGGAGAAGGACCCAAGAAGTATTGCGGCCGAACGGGCAGCCGTGAAAAATGAATATCCGAAATGTCTGCTTTGTAAGGAAAATGAGGGCTATGCAGGGCGAATCGGCCATCCGGCTCGCTCCAATCACCGCATGATCCGGATGAATTTGTTAGATGAAAATTGGTATCTCCAATATTCTCCCTATGTTTACTACAATGAACATTGTATTGTTTTATCGGAAAAGCATACCGATATGAAAATTAGCCGGACGACGTTTCAACGATTATTATCCTTTGTCGAGCAGTTCCCACATTATTTTCTTGGTTCAAACGCGGACATTCCGATCGTGGGTGGTTCGATTTTATCGCATGAACATTACCAAGGCGGTAATTATGAATTTACGATGGCGAAGGCAGAATCTGATTGGACATTTAAAATGGCTGGTTTTCCGAAAGTAGAAGGTGCAGTTGTGAAATGGCCAATGTCTGTGATTCGTCTGCGGTCAGAAGATAGGGCCGAACTCGTTGAGGCCGCGGACCATATTTTAGCCAACTGGAAAAATTACAACGATGAGGCAGTTAGAGTTTTAGCATGGACGGGAGAGACTCCGCATAATACCATTACACCGATTGCCCGCAAAAAGGGTGACGTGTTTGAACTCGATTTGGTTTTACGAAACAACCGGACGAGTGAAGAGCATCCGCTGGGCATCTTCCATCCGCACAGTGATGTTCATCATATTAAGAAGGAAAACATCGGTTTGATTGAAGTAATGGGATTGGCTGTGCTTCCAGCCCGCTTAAAGGATGAGCTCAAAGAAGTGGAGAAATTCATTCTTGGGGAAGAAGCAATGGTTGCAGACTATCATTTGAACTGGGCAGTAGAATTAAGAGACCGCTATCAAGCTGTTGCGGATGAATCGAATGTGGAGTCACTGGTAAGAGAAGAAGTAGGAAAGAAATTTTTAAAGTGTTTAGAGGATGCCGGTGTGTTTAAATGGAATGAAGAGGGTGCTTCTGGATTCCGCAGGTTTATTCGAACCTTATCATGAAAAGCCTTCGAAAAAATGGAGTGAGATTTGATGAAGATAATGGATAAATTAGTTGGCAATTATGATGGACAGTCTGTAATTGAATATACGCTTACCAATGATTCGGGGATGACGGTCTCATGTCTTAATTACGGATGTGTAATCACCAAAATCATCGTTCCAGACCGGCAAGGAAATTTTGAAAATGTGGTGCTCGGTTTTGAGGAGTTTGAGGACTATCTTGATTTGTCCCCTTACTTTGGTTCCGTTGTCGGCCGGGTAGCTGGAAGAATTAAAGGTGCTAGATTCGAATTGGACGGACAAGAATACTTACTCGCAGCCAATGAACATCCTAACCACTTACACGGCGGGAAAAAAGGCTTTAATTCAGTGGTTTGGAGAGTGGAAAAGATAGAGGAAGATGAAGCAGTTGGTCTAAAGTTTTATTATCATAGTCCAAATGGGGAAGAAGGCTATCCAGGAAATCTGGACATCTTTGTAACCTATCTATTAAACGATAAGAACGAATTGGTTATTACCTATGAAGGGAAAACCGATCAAAAGACATTGGTCAATTTAACGAATCATTCCTATTTTAATCTGAGCGGCAATCTAAAAAGAGATTGTACCGAGCATATCCTTCAATTAGAAAGCGACCGGTTTTTAGAATTGGGTGAGGATTTGATTCCGACTGGAAAAATGCTTGCGGCAAAGAATACTCCTTTTGATTTTCAGCATGGCCGCAGAATCCTTTCAGGAGTGAATTCCGTACATCCACAAAATGTGCTCGCCGGAAGCGGCTACGATCATCCGCTAATTTTTACGGAAAAAGGTGAAAATAGCATCGTATTGAGTGATGAAGAAAGTGGACGGACGCTGATGGTTACGACGGACCAGCCATGTGTCGTTGTTTATACCTCGAATCAGTTAGAAGGGCCGTTTTCGATTTCAGGTGTCCGGGCCAGAAATTATCTGGGTGTCTGCCTGGAGACACAAGGCCTGCCTGATGCCATTCATCATGCGGATTTTCCATCTGTCATTTTAAACCCGGAGGATGTATACTATACCACAACGAAGTATCGCTTTTTTGCCAACACATTAGGAGATTAAAATATGGCTACCATAAAGGATATTGCACAAATAGCGGGGGTATCGATAGCCACTGTTTCACGTGTGCTCAATTATGATACGACGCTTTCAGTCAGCGATGAAACGAAAAAAAGGATTTTCGAGGTTGCCGAAGAGCTTTCTTATAAGAAGAAACCATCGGTCCGAAAACAGGAGTCAGGCAGAATTGCTCTCTTACAATGGCATTCAGAGAAAGAAGAGCTGGAAGATTTATACTATATGTCCATCCGGCTTGGGGTGGAGAACCGCTGCAGGCACCATGGAATCCAAGTGGTAAAGTATTTTCAAGATAATTATGGGGATTTAAAGGAAGATGAGATTCAAGGGCTCATCGCCATCGGCAAGTACAGCAGCAAGCAAGTGCAAGACTTGCTTGCAATTACGAAAAATATTGTCTTTGTCGATTCATCTCCAGATGAAGAGAAATTTGATTCCGTTGTGATTGACTTTGAGAAAGCAACCGAAAAGATCCTTAACTATTTTCTGGCAAAAGGTCATGAACGAGTTGGGTATATTGGCGGCAGGGAAGTTTTCAAAGATAAAACTTCCAAAATAGAAGACCCTAGGGAAAGAGCGTTCAAGCGCTATTTAGCAGAAAAAGGCTTATTAAATGAAGCGTTTATGTACATTGGAAATTTCTCCGTGGATGCCGGCCATACTTTGATGAAACAAGCCATCCAGGAACACGGAGAAAACCTGCCCACCTCTTTTTTTGCCGGGAATGACTCGATTGCCGTCGGTGCTCTCAGGGCTTTACTGGAGGAAGGAGTCTCTGTTCCAGATCGTGTGAACATCATTGGTGTAAACGACATCAGCATATCCAAATATGTATTTCCTTCGCTCAGCACCATAAAGGTTTATACCGAACTCATGGGAGAAACCGCCGTTGATACATTATTGGAAAGAATAGAAGGCAGAAAAACAGCCAAAAAAACATTCATCGCAACAAAACTCATAATAAGAAATAGTAGTTTCTAAACTAGAAAAGGGCAAAATGTCCGCCTGAGGCGGACATTTTGCCCTTTTGTCTTTTTGTGGTGCCTGACACCATATTCCATTGTCGAATTTTGGTGTGTTACGTATAATATGCTTATCTAATCAGATAATGGAATGGTGGTGTTTTATGAGCAGGTTGTCCATCATGGCGTATTCGTTTGGGATTTTGTTTTTTCTTGTGAGTTGCTCATTTGCTAGTTTTTATGGATATAAGGTTGTAACCCATGATTTGCCTAAAGAGGAGAAAACAGTAGAAAAGTATAATTATCATTTTGTACTTGTATCCCAGGAATTGGATAACGAATATTGGAGACTTGTCGAGAAAGGGGCACGGGCGGCAGCAAAACAATATGGCGTTCTGCTTGAATATGCCGGCCCCAAGCAGGCTAACATTGAAGATCATGTAAAAACTATTGAAATGTCGGCAGCTTCTAAAGTCGATGGAATTATGACACAGGGGCTGAGTGACGAACAATTTACCCCTCTGATTAATCGGGTTGTTGCCAAAGGAATCCCTGTCATTACGGTCGATACGGATGCAGCTAATAGCAAGCGATTAGCTTATATTGGAACGGATAATTATTATTCCGGGTATTTAGCCGGAAATGCTTTGATAGCGGATACAAAGGGAAAAGCCAATGTCGCAATCATCACGGGAAGTTTTTACGCTAATCATATGCAACAACGGGTAAAGGGGTTTCAGGATGCAGTAAAAGGAGAAAAAGGAATCCATATCGTTACAATTCAAGAATCAGAGATTAGCAGAGTAAAAGCAGCAGAAAAGGCAAATCAAATTTTACAAGATCACCCTGAGGTCAACGCATTTTTTGGGACAAGTGCTTTAGACGGTATTGAAATCGCCCATGTGGTCGAGAAATATAAAAAACAGGATCAAATTTATATCATCGCCTTTGATACACTCCCGGAAACTCTTGATTACATTCGAAAAGGCACAATTAAGGCAACAGTTGTTCAAGAACCCTATGAAATGGGATACAAAGCTGTAAAAATGATGATTGACCTAAGAGAGGGGAAAACCGTTCCTCCAATTGTTCATACAGATACCCGGATTTTGAGAAAAGGGGATTTACCGGTTAATTACCACGTGAGATTGGAGGTGAACCGGTAATGTTATTCCGCATCAGATCGAAATTACTTCTTTACTTTATCGTTCTAGTGGTATTGCTGACATCTGTAGGATTCTTTTTTTATAGCAGCAGTGAAAAATTAGTGAATGAATATGATAATAGCTTCGAACGATTTCTCCTGCTTAACAATATCTCACAAAGAACAAATTTAATTACCGAAAATCTCCACGCTTATATTTTAGAAAAAGATGAATCCTATCTTAAAGACTATCGAAAAGAAAAGGTAAAGCTGATAAAGGACCAAAAGCGGCTTTTTAAAGTCATTAACACAAATGATATTACACTCTCAAATTATAACAATATGATTGACAGCTTTTTGGATGAAGGTGATGCGACTGTTGGCGCATCTCAAAAAGATGAGATTGACCAATATTCAAGTCATTTTACTGAAGTATTAAAAATTAACTCCTTCCTTCAAGAGAGCACACTAGCATTGTTAAATAATAAGCTAACGGACTATCAAAAGTTTTATAACCAAATGGAACAGCAAAACCATTATTATAGGCTCATGTCGATTTCCTTGTTTGCAGCTGCGTTTTTCCTTAGCACGTTGCTGGCCTTATGGATATCTGGCGGGATTACTAAGCCGATTAGATTATTATCACAGGCAGCGAAGCAAATTTCGAAGGGAAATCTGTCAGGCGAGGATATTAAAATCACCACAAAAGACGAGCTCAAGCCTTTAACGGAAACGTTTAACCAAATGCGGGCAAACCTTAGGCAGCTCGTGACAGAAATCAAACAACAGGGAGAATTGGATAAGCTTTTAAAAGAATTGGAGTTAAAGAGTCTGCAAAACCAAATCAATCCTCATTTTTTATTCAATACATTGAATACGGTTTCAAAAATGGCGTACTTGGAGGAAGCGGAACATACCTCGAGGTTGATAGAAGCCGTTGCGGCCCTGCTTCGGTATAATTTGAGTGATTTAGATAAAGCGGCAACGCTTAGAGATGAAGTCCGGATTGTAAAAGAGTACTTTTTTATCCAAACAACGAGATTCGGAGAGCGCATTCAATTTATCACGGATATTGAGGATGATTGTTTGGATATCGAGATTCCGAGTTTAACACTGCAGCCGCTCATCGAGAACGCTTTTATACACGGTGTTGAGGAATATGAAGAGAATGCCGAAATCCGCTTAAATATATACAGGCAGCGGGACCGGATTTATGTGGAAGTCATTGATAACGGCGAAGGAATGGACACCGCCACAAAGAACAAATTGCTTCAATATGCGGAGGGAGCCATCACTGAAGATGGATATGAACGTGAAAAATCAAAAGGGCATTCCAACGGGATTGGCGTGAAAAATGTAATTAGAAGACTACAGCTTTTTTACCAGCGAAAAGACATAGTTGAAATTGAGTCAGAATTGAAAAAAGGAACAAACTTTAGACTGACAATTCCTGTCGCGGCCAAAGGGGGAAGCGAGCTTGTTGAAAGTTCTTATAGTGGACGATGAAGTTCTTGAAAGAAAAGCGGTTGCCAAGATTTTAAAAAACTCTTCAGAAGACGTAACGGTGATTGGCGAGGCCCCTAATGGGAGAAAGGCGATCGAAATGGCAGCGGAGCTGCTGCCGGATATCATTTTTATGGATATCAAAATGCCCGGCATCGATGGCGTACAAGCCGTGAAGGAAATTAGAAAATTCGATGCGAACATCCGCTTTATCATGGTTTCTGCCTTTAATACCTTTGAATATGCCAAAGAAGTGATGCAGCAGGGAGTGAAGGAGTACATCTTAAAGCCGAGCAGCAAGCAGGATATTCTTGAAGGCCTTAAGCGTGTAGCTGATGACATCCATGCAGAGAGAAAACAAACAGAAGAGCAGCACAGCTTGCGGGAAAGCTTGAACAGGGCCGTTTCGATTGCTCAAAAAGAATGGGTAACATCGCTGTTAATGAACCAAGTCCAGGATATTTCCTTTGATGAATGGGGGCAGCTGCTGGGAGCAGAAATTATTTCGGGCCACGTGATGCTCTTTTCCCTGCAGCCGGCAGGTAAAGCTGATTTCACGAACAACGTAAAACAAAATTGGTATTCGTGGCTCAAGGATACCCTTAAATCCGCTGTGAAAAAGCATGAAATCATTATTGGACCCATTACAGACCTACAAGTGCCAGTTTTATTCCTAACATCGGAAAAACTCCATTTCAAAACGAATGCCCAACTTATCTGTGATAACCTGATTAATTTTTTCAAAAAAGAAAACTTTTCAGGAGATATACGGATCGGAATCGGACATCCGTACAGCCAGGCAAAAGAGCTCAATAAATCCTATCATGAGGCAGTTTTGGCGCTAGAGCAGCTTGCTAAAACACCTAATCGTAAGTATTTATTTTGCGATAAGCAGGGAAATTCCTTTGAATTGCCTACTGAATCTGGTTTTCTTGAGATAGAAAAGAAGCTGTTAGATGCCGTTCGGCAGGGGGATGTCAATCAGGTGTTGTTCATATTTGATTCGTTTGTGACCAAGGTTGAAACGAACAAGGATTTAAAAGCTTCATTGGTGAAAAAATCTTTTAATGAATTGTTTATTCTCATATCTCGCATGCTCCATGATTTAGGCATCGTTTACGAAGGTACTCCTGAAATCGAAGGACAGGAGGATATCAGGTTGATTTTTGAAAAAGGGAAAAAGCATTTGCTTGCGGTCGTACAGCAGGTTCAGATTTGGCGCAACAATCATGCTAAGGGAATGTTGCATAAAGCGAAGGAATATATTGAAGAGCATTATGCAGAAGCGATTACCTTGGAATCCGCAGCAGAATATGTGGAACTCAGCCCGTTTTATTTTAGCAAGCTTTTTAAAGATCGATTCGGGATGACGTTTATTGATTACTTGACGGAAATTCGAATCAAACATGCTAAGGCAGAAATGGTCGACCCGGCCAAAAGCTTAAAAGAAATCTGCTATTCAGTCGGCTACAAGGACCCCAACTATTTCAGCCGTGTATTTAAGAAGGCAACAGGCCTATCCCCAACAGAATTTCGTAAAGTTACAGTAAGTTAATCTTTAACATCCCAATCATCAATGATTGGGATTTTTTTATTACAGTATTGTTGCAAACGATTACAAAATAATCTAGATAATCACAAATATGTGCTATAGTTTTGAACTATTGCGAACATTCTCCTGATGCTAACATATGTGTAAGGGCTTACAGTGGGGCTGAGTTAAACAGGTTCATAGTGCTATACCAGAGTCTTTATAAAAAGCAAAAGGAGAATGATGACATGTTGAAAAAGAAAAAAGGCTTAGTTTTATCATTAACAATTGCATCTAGTATTCTATTAGCTGCAGGCTGCAGCAGTTCAACTAGCGGGTCTGGCGATTCTGCAGGCAGCAAAGACAGTAAACTTCCTGCAGTAGGTGCAACCATCTATAAATTTGACGATAACTTCATGAGCTATGTACGCCGTGCGATGGAGAATTCCGCAAAAGGCAAAGTAAACCTAATGCTGAACGACTCGCAAAACGACCAAGCAAAACAAATTGAGCAAGTGGATACATTGATCGCAAAAGGTGCAAAATCTCTTGCTATTAACCTAGTAGATCCAAAAGCTGCACAAACTATCATTGACAAAGCAAAGCCAAAGAATATTCCAGTAATCTTCTTTAACAAAGAGCCGGATGCTAATGTTTTAGCAGGCTATGACAAAGCTTACTATGTAGGAACAACTTCTTCTGAATCAGGTGTCATCCAGGGTGAATTAATTGCAAAAGCTTGGGAAGCAAACAAAGCTAAATGGGATAAAAACGGAGATGGCAAACTTCAATACGTATTACTAAAAGGTGAGCCAGGACATCCAGATGCGGAAGCACGTACGAAATTCGCTGTTGATACTGTAAAAGAAAAAGGTATTCAAGTTGAACAATTAGCAATGGATACAGCTATGTGGGATGCAACAAAAGCAACTGAGAAAATGGATGCTTGGTTAGCAAAATACAGCGACAAAATTGAATTCGTTATCGCAAATAACGATGGTATGGCACTTGGAGCAATTGCTTCTCTTGAAAAAGCTGGATACTTCTCTGGCGACAAATTCATGCCAGTTGTAGGTGTTGACGCGATTCCGGAAGCACTTGAAATGATTGAAAAAGGCAAAATGGTTGGTACAGTCTTAAATGACGCGAAAAACCAAGGTAAAGCAACAGTCGAGCTTGCTACGAACGCAGCAAAAGGCAAGGATGTTCTAGACGGAACTTCTTGGAAGCTTGACGATAAGAAAGCAGTCCGCGTTCCTTACGTTGAAGTAACAAAAGACAACATCCAAGTTGGTAAAGACGCTTATAAGTAAGAAAAGCGGAAGCGCCTTGTACAGGGGTGACAGGCATAAGACGAGCCGGCGGGAAGGTTGCTTTTTAACCTTCTCGACGGATTGGCTTATGACCCCGAAAACCTAGGCGCTGGAGCTAGACAGTAAGAACTAAATGTGGAAGCGCCAGTCCAGGGCTCAGCCCTCAGGCGCTCCTCGAACGAAGGAAAAGAAGCTGCTTTTCCTTCGTTCGGGGCATTGCTTCAAAGAGTACCCCCTTTGAAGCAGGACTTCGCCCTAAATATTTTGATAAATGAATCCTTTTAATGAATAGATATGAGACGAACTTTCAGGGTCTCATATTTTTTAAATGGTTAAGTGAGGAGGTTCGTCATGTCAGAAGCTAGTTCAACAAATTTACTCGAAATGCTGAATATAACGAAACGATTCCCTGGAGTTATCGCCCTTAATAATGTTTCTCTCAAAGTGAAGCCGGGATCAGTGCATGCTTTGATGGGTGAAAACGGGGCAGGAAAATCAACCTTAATGAAATGCCTATTCGGAATTTATTCGATGGATGAAGGCAAAATTCTTTTTGACGGAAAAGAGGTTTCCTTTGTCAATTCAAAGCAGGCGCTTGAAAACGGCGTTTCCATGGTGCACCAGGAATTGAATCAGGTACGCCAGCAAAATGTTATGGATAATTTATGGCTCGGCCGTTATCCGAAAAAAGGTATTTTTATAGATGAAAAGAAAATGTACGAGGATACGAAGGCGATTTTCAAAAGCCTTGATATTAACATCGACCCGCGCAGCAAGGTCAGCACGCTTTCCGTTTCTGAGATGCAGATGGTGGAAATCGCCAAAGCCGTCTCTTACGGTTCTAAAATCATCGTAATGGATGAGCCTACATCATCTCTAACAGAGAATGAAGTTAACCATCTTTTTAAAATCATCAAAAAGCTGCAAAGTGATAATGTTGCCATCATCTATATCTCGCACAAAATGGAAGAGATTTTAAAGATTTCCGATGAAGTCACCATCATGCGTGATGGTCAGTACATTGCAACAAAAACTGCGAAAGAACTAACAACTGACGAAATCATCAAACTGATGGTTGGCCGTGATTTATCACAGCGCTTCCCTGCAAAAATCAACAAGCCAGGCGATATGATTTTAAAGGTTTCTAACTTAACAGCAGAAACGCAGCCTTCCTTTGTGGATGTGAACTTTGAACTCCGAAAAGGAGAAATTTTAGGAATTGCAGGACTCGTTGGCTCGAAGCGGACGGAAGTAGTCGAATCGATTTTTGGAATGAGAGCCTTGAAATCCGGAGCGATTGAATTACATGGTAAAGCGGTCAACAATCATTCACCGCAGCATGCCATTAAAAACGGCTTTGCCCTTGTGACGGAAGAGCGAAGATCCACTGGAATCTTTCCAGAGCTAAGCATCAGCTTTAACTCGATTATTTCTAATATGGGTCAGTACCGTAAAGGTCCATTCTTGTCTGATAGTAAGGTGAAGGAAGATACACAATGGGTGATTGATTCGATGAAGGTGAAAACACCTACACAAAAGACATCAATCGGAAGTCTTTCAGGCGGTAACCAGCAGAAGGTTATTATCGGCCGCTGGCTGTTGACTAAGCCGGACATATTGTTGCTCGATGAACCCACACGGGGAATCGACGTAGGAGCTAAGTTCGAAATCTATCAACTTATTAACCAATTAGCGGCAGACGGAAAAGGCATCATCATGATATCTTCCGAGATGCCAGAGCTTTTAGGAGTTACAGATAGAATTTTAGTAATGAGTAATGGAAAAGCAGCTGGAATCGTGGAGACATCTTCAACTTCGCAAGAAGAAATCATGCGATTAGCGGCTTTGTATTAGGAGGCGATGGAAATGAATACGCAAGCTTCAAAAAAATCGAATGTATCAAAATGGCTTGTTGATAATGTTATTTATGTAGTTTTAATCCTATTGGTAGTCGGTATCGTCGTTGCTTCTCCTGATTTCTTATCGATGACCAACTTAATTAATATTTTGGCTCAATCTTCATCAAGGATTATTATTGCACTTGGGGTTGCAGGTATCCTGATTACAGCCGGTACGGACCTGTCTGCTGGACGTATGGTCGGTCTTGCCGCCGTTATTTCAGCATCCATGCTGCAGGCTGGCGATTATGCGTATAAAATGTATCCTAACTTGCCTGATCTGCCACTATTTGTACCGATTTTAATCGCAATGGCTGCAACTGGCCTAATCGCTGCCTTGAATGGTGTGATTGTATCTAAATTTCATGTTCCTCCTTTCATCGCTACATTAGGTATGATGATCGGTGTATATGGTTTAACTTCGATTTACTTTGACCGCCCTCCATATGGAGCACAGCCTATCGGCGGATTAAGCGAAAAATTTACAACCTTTGCCCAGCGTGGAATTAAAGTTGGTTCATATGAATTCCCGTATCTCATTCTTTATGCCATTATCGTTTCTATCATTATTTGGGTGATTTGGAATAAAACACAGCTTGGTAAAAACATGTATGCGATTGGCGGTAACCCAGAGGCAGCTAAGGTTTCTGGTGTAAACGTCGCAAGAAATCTTATCATTATTTATACGATTGCCGGTCTTCTTTACGGCTTAACTGGTACACTTGAAGCAGGCCGTGTCGGCAGTGCAACGAACAACACTGGTAACATGTACGAACTAGATGCGATCGCAGCCTGCGTAGTCGGCGGCGTATCCCTATCAGGCGGTATCGGATCCGTTCCTGGCGTAATCACAGGGGTTCTCATTTTCCAAGTTATCAACTACGGACTAGCCTTCCTAGGAGTAAGCCCGTACATCCAATTCATCGTAAAAGGACTAATCATCATCGTCGCAGTCGCCTTCGACATGCGGAAACACGCAAAGAAAAAATAATAAAATATTTGGGTGTCAGGCACTATTTGTGGACATTTGTCCTCTAGTGGCGGACACCCTTTTTTTGTGTTCAGTCACATAAACCCGCTACGTGACTGAAATCTTATCCTACGCTTGTTTTGGGTCATGTAGAACTTCTCTAGGTGACCGAAAATGCATCTCGACCTTGTTTTGGGTCACGTAGAACTTCTCTAGGTGACCGAAAATGCATCTCGACCCTTTTTTGGGTAACATAGAACCTCCCTACGTGACCGAATCTCCTCCGAAACCCTGTTTTAAGTCACATAGAATCCCTTTAAGTGATCATTCGACTAATTCCAGTCCCTAAAATAAAAAAAATCACAATAAAAAAACCCTTTTCTTTTGGTAAGAGATGGAATATAATCAAACTGTATTACGAATGATAGTACACTTAGTACAGATTGGGGGCCTCCCGTAATGTTTGAACTGGACATGAGGAGCCGAAAACCTATTTATGAACAGTTGGTGGATAAAATGAAGGAGCTAATTATGAATGAGGTAATCAAGCCGGATGAACAGCTGCCATCAGTTAGAACTTTAGCAACAGAGCTTACGATCAACCCGAATACCATCCAAAAGGCTTATCGGGAGCTTGAAACCCAAGGGTTTATTTACTCCATTAAAGGCAAAGGAAGCTTCGTTAATCCAAACAATCAGATAAAAGACTTAGAGAAAATAGAGACAGTAAAAAAGGAACTTGAAAAACTTGTCATCGAAGCCTTATATCTTGGAATCCCGGCAAGTCAGCTTATCAAATTAATCGAAGAGCTGGACGCATCAAAAGGAGGAGGGGACAGCGATGATTGAAATGAAAGAGGTTAGCAAAAAATTTGACCGTTTTACCGCGCTGGAAAAGGTCAACTTATCCATCCAAAAAGGCTCGATTTACGGTTTGATTGGGTCAAATGGGGCCGGCAAGACGACATTAATTAAGCTTCTTGCAGGGATCTACCGTCAGGATTCTGGAGAAGTGACCATTAATAATGACCCAGTCTATGAAAATATCAGCATAAAGCAAAAGATCTTTTACATACCAGATCAGCCCTATTTTTTCTCGCAATATACAACAAAGCAAATGGCCCGGTTTTATAAAAGCTGTTACCCAGGCTGGGAAGAGGACCGTTTCCAGAGACTTGCTGAGCTATTTGAAGTGAACCTGAACAAAAAAATCCACACTTTTTCAAAAGGCTGGCAGAGACAGATTGCTTTCATTCTTGCCCTTTCCTCCAATCCCGAAATTCTCATATTGGATGAGCCGCTGGATGGCCTTGATCCTGTTGTAAGGAAAAAGGTCAAGAATCTATTAATTCACGATGTCGCCGAAAGAGAAATGACGATTCTCATATCATCACATAATCTTCGCGAGTTAGAAGACATATGTGACTATATCGGAATTATCCATAAAGGAACACTCTTAATGGAAAAAGAACTAGACGACCTGAAAGCTGATATTCATAAGATACAGGTGGCGTATAAAGACGGTACTCCTCCAGACAAGCTGCTTCTTAATCTCAATCCGCTTCATACAGAGAAGCGAGGAAGCGTCTACCTTTTCATTGTCAGAGGTGAAGAGGCAGCCATCACAAAACAAATTCGTCAGACGAACCCTGTCATTTTTGACCTGCTGCCTCTTACTCTCGAGGAGATCTTTATTTACGAAATGGGGGATATTGGCTATGCCATCCAAAATGTCATGGTTTAATAAAGAAATAATGCTTCAAATTGGACGAAGTACAGGCTGGGTTTCGGTTGTCTACTTCCTTGGCTTGCTCTTTATCCTTCCCATTGAACTATTAATGATTTACTCCGATGAGACAGAAAGGGTTTACCAAGATACAGACAATCTCTTTCGCTATAATTTTGAATTTCAAATTGGAATTATTGCGGTTGTGCCAGTCATCCTGGCTGTGTTCCTGCTCCGCTTTTTGCATGCAAAACAGGCTGCTGACCTTATGCACAGCCTCCCGCTAAAAAGAGACAGGATATTTCATCATTATGCTCTGACAGGGACGCTATTGTTAATCATACCTGTCGCCGCCGTCACTTTTATTATCCTTCTTATGCATAACACTCTAGACCTAAGCAGCCTGTTTAGTGTAAAGGATCTTTTTTACTGGGCCGGCACGACAATTGTCATTACCTTACTTTTGTACACAGCAGCTGTGTTTATCGCGATGATGACCGGAATGTCAACCGTTCAGGCAGTCTTAGCGTATGTGTTTCTCTTTTTTCCAGTAGGGATAACGTTATTGATGTTTTATAACTTGAAAATATTACTTTATGGATTTCCTAGCGACTATTTCATTAGTCGGCAGTTAGAAAAATTATCCCCGATTACGTATGCGGCCGTCCTTGACAGCAAAACGTTTCATTGGAATGATGGGGTGCTCTACATCATTTTAATAATAGTCCTGTATGGACTCGCGCTGCTTCTTTATAAAAAAAGAAACCTAGAAACAGCCTCAGAAGCGATTGCTTTCTCAAAATTACGTTCAGTTTTTAAATATGGGGTTACGTTTTGCATGATGCTGCTTGGGGGTTCGTACTTTCATGCAGTTTCCTTTAACAATAATAACTGGACGATCTTTGGTTATGCCATTGGGGCTGTGCTTGGCTATTTAGCCGCTGAAATGATCCTGCAAAAAACCTGGAGGGTTTTCGGCCGTGTAAAAGGGCTAATCATCTATTTAGCAATCATTGCCGTTGCCGGGATAGGTATACGAATTCTTGGAATCTATGAAAATAAAATACCGGAAGAGGCTGAAATTAAGAATGTTATTCTAAGTAATAATTTAGGTTATTATCTGGGTGATGATGATGTTTATTCAGAGTTTTTTTCTCCGTTACCCATGAAGGAAAAAGCCAACATCGAGGCAGTTCGGAAGCTTCATAAGCAGATTGTTGCAGATAAAAAAATCAATCAGCAAAGGCAAAACGATGGATCAGTAAATTTCTTTTTTCGCTATGAAATGAAAGATGGAAGCTATTTAACCAGGGGATATACCATAAATGAGCGGCTTTATGACGAATTTTTCAAGCCTATTTATGAATCGAAGGAATATAAGCTGACGAATAAAGAGGTTTTTAAATTAAAGGAAAATAAAATTAAGAAGCTCACTATTGGAGGAAATGGACCGATTACAAAAGGTGTAACCTTATCGAATCCAGCCGAAATTAAAGCAGCGATTACGGCATTAAGACAAGATGTACTGGCGGAATCCTATGAAGACAGCCTGTATTTTGAAGGGAAAGGGTCCATGGTGGAGGTATATGTAGGCAGTGACCACTATATAAACTTTGAAATTAAGCCTACTTATCAGCACTTTACCGAATGGCTGAAACAAAAGGAATTGTTAAAAGGAACGATGGTAACAGCTGATGATATCACTCATGTCCTCGTTGCCAAAAGGGATACTTCTAAAAATGCAGAGCTTGAAAATATAAAAAATGAAGTGGAAAAAAGCACGGATAAATTAGACATAACCGATAAGGAACAAATTCAAAAAATGTTAGATAATGCAAGCCCGAACACTAAGCACGAATATGTGGCTGTCTTTTATTATCATTTTGGCAATTATTTTGAGGCCATGTTTTTTGATGAAAAGCATGCTCCGGATTTTATTAAAGAACATTTTAAATAGGGGGGCAGCAGTTTGAACTCCATCGATTTTAATCAAGTGTATTCTATTTACGCGAAGCGCCTGCACGGTCTTGCCTATAAATATACAAAAGACTGGCTTTGGGCGGAAGATATCGTCCAGGAATCATTTATAAAAGCCTTTAAAAAAATAGATACAATAGAAGATACTAGAAAATTAGGTGCTTGGCTGTCGGCCATCACTGCCAGGACGGCCATCGACTTTCTAAGGGCAGAAAAAAGAAACAAACGGATACCTGTTGACATCGCTGATTTAGAACTTTTGATTGGGCAGGATCATAACGGGATAAACACGGAGGAAGCAGTTAGCATCCGCCTTTTCCAAGAGGACTTTGGCCGTTCGATGGAGCACCTATCTAAAGAATTCCAAGAAGTGCTTATTCTAAAAGTGACTTATGGTTTAAAGGAAAATGAAATTGCCAGCCTGCTCGATTTGAAGGCTGCAACCGTGAAGACTCGGCTTTACCGGGCGAGAAAACAACTAAAACGGGTCTTTGAAGTGAAGGAATCCGCATAAGGAAAAAGGGACATATCCAAAGAAGGATATTGCCCCTTTTTTTTGCTTTTAGAAGTTACCAGATAAAAGCTGTTAAATAGTATGGAAATAGTTAATTCACTAGTTTATCATTAAAGAAAAAACGATGAATTCAACGAAGTATGGGTGGGAGTCTGTTGGTTCTTTTAGACTATATTAGTAATCTCTCAATTTTTTCACTATTGGTAAGTGCCCCATTAGTGATCCAGTCAATCTTTAAAGATAAGCTGATCAAGCCGGTTCGCCTTTGGGGCGGTTTATATGCCGGATTGGTATCAATTATTCTTGTTATGTTATCGTTTCAACAGCAGGGATATTCATATGATATACGATATGCATCGGTTATTTTAACCTTTGCCTACCTGGGGCCAGCAGCAGGAGCACTTGCTGGGACGTGTGCACTTGTCGCAAGGCTGTTTTCCAGCGCCCATTGGCCACCTGCCATAAGTGGCTGGCTATTCATTTTGATTGTTTTTTTAATTGTCCATTTCTCCTGTAAACGTTTTACACCAGTAAAAAAATGTCTCATTCTATTTAGTGCGTATGTGGCTGTTTATGTCATTACGGTGCCATTCATTTTTAATGTATTTAGGGATAAGCCATTTTTTCATATTACTTATATGTTGTTTGTGATGCTGGGAGTTATCCTTGGGGGACTATTAATCGAGTCCTATATGAAATTGTACAGAATCATATCAGAGAAAAAGGATATGGAGATGACGCTTGCGTCTAGTGAATCCAAATACCGACTTATTGCTGAAAACACATCAGACCTGATCATGGTGATGAACCAAGATCATAGCATTAGTTATTTTTCTCCTTCCCATGAGGTAGTGTTAGGTTATCAAAGTGCTGAACTGGAAAAGGTTGAATTATGTAAGTTTATCCACCCGGATGATGTCTGCCTGTTTAAAACGGCTTTAAATAGGATGTTTGACAATAAAGAGTCGTACTCAATTGAATTCCGTCTCCGGCATCGTAAAGGAAATTGGATCGAATTTGAGTCTCGGTGTATGCCAGTAGAGGGTGAAAAACAAGCCGTTGAGCATATTGTGATCATTAGCCGAGACATCTCTGAGCGAAAAAAATCAGAAGAAATTCTTCTCCAATCTGAAAAGTTATCTATTGTTGGAGAGCTAGCTGCCGGAGTGGCCCATGAAATCAGAAATCCATTAACAACGATAAAAGGGTTTGTTCAGCTTTATAAAAGCGGGATTCAGACCTTTGATTTTAATGAATTGTTATTAAGTGAACTAGATCGGATTGAATCGATTACTACTGAGCTTTTATCATTAGGAAAACCGCAAGCGGTACAGCTTAATCAGATAAATGTACGCGATTTAATTGAAAATACCCTTGAGCTGATGGCTCCTGAGGCCTTAATGTACGACATTCAATTTCAGCTTAATTCCGAAGAATCTTCTTATTATATTACCGGTGAGAAAAATCAATTAAAGCAGGTGTTTCTAAACATCATTAAAAATGCGATGGAAGCCATGAAAGATGGCGGCGATATTCACATCAGTCTTTCAAAGGGGGCAGAAGGAGATTGTGTTATTTCTGTTCAAGACCAAGGCTGCGGGATTCCTGAAAATCTGCTTCCAAGATTAGGTGAACCATTTTATAGCCTAAAAGAAAAAGGAACAGGCCTCGGCGTCATGATCTGCCACAAAATTATTAAACAGCACAACGGCACCATCACCTACACTAGTAAGGAAAATGAAGGAACTCTAGTTCAAATCAAGCTGCCACTGGTAAAATAAATTTTTTTGTAAAATTGACATAAAGGCTGTGGTTGTTAATGTGTTTAATTTTGTTTGCCTATAATGTTCATCCGGAATATAAGTTGATTGTGGCGGCAAATCGAGATGAGTTTTATAATCGGCCTACTGCACCGGCTCATTTTTGGGAGGATAGCCCGGAAATTCTTGCCGGAAGGGATCTAGAAAAGATGGGAACGTGGATGGGGGTGACCGACCAAGGTCGTTTCGCTGCTTTAACCAATTATCGCAACCCCAAAGAGTTAACTGAGGGAAAACGATCTCGAGGTGAATTGGTAGCAGATGCTCTTAAATACGATGGCAATCTGGAGGACTATATGGCACAGCTTGCGGAGAACAATGCCCAGTATCCCGGCTATAACTTACTAGCAGGAGATAGTGATGAACTCTATTATTATTCGAATATTGGGCAGAAGCTGCAAAAGCTAGAGCCTGGTATTTATGGTGTCAGCAATCATTTACTAAATACCGAATGGCCTAAAGTTAAGATCGGTAAGGATGGCTTATCAAAAATTATCGGCGGAAAGCAGGAGGATATGGTTGAAAATCTCTTCACGCTTCTCCAATATTCCGAAGCGGCTCCTGATGAACTTCTGCCAAACACAGGTGTTCCATTAGATATGGAAAGAATGCTCTCTCCTTTGTTTATCAAAAGCGGGCATTATGGAACTCGAAGCTCTACCATTATGCTAATGTCAGATAAAGAAATAAAGTATATTGAGCGGGTATTCACAAATGGTCAGGTCAATGACCAACACTATACAATTGAACTTTAAGAACTAATCAAACGTTTGATTAAATAGACTTGAACCCTTGGTACACAAGGGTTTTTTGTTTGTAGAAAAACTAATCAAACGTTTGATTACATTTTTAGGTTGTTAGGATTGGCTTTTCATTTACTAGGCGGACATTTATTTTCTGGTTTGTGTAAATGAACAGTTATTTCATTGCCCGAGAGAGCGATGATTTTCGTTTTGGGGTAAATGAACGGGTATTTCATTGCCCAAGAGAGCGATTAATTTCATTTTTGGGTAAATGAGCGGGTATTTCATTGCCCAAGAGAGTGATAATTTTCATTTTGGGGTAAATGAACGGGTATTTCATTGCCCAAGAGAGCGAAAATTTTCGTTTTTGGGTAAATGAACGGGTACTTCATTGCCCGAAAGAGCTATAATTTTCGTTTTTGGGTAAATGAATAGGCTTTTCATTGACCGTGAGAGCACATATTTTCTCGCTTGGGTAAATGAACCAGCTCCATCTGTTATTCAATGTTTGTTTTTAGCTAATCAAACGTTTGATTAAATGGACATTGATCCTTGGGTCGCAAGAGTTAGCGGAATTTCTTCAAGAACTAATCAAACGTTTAATTAAACCGACTTGAGCCCATGTTCCACAAGGATTTGGACCATTGCGTTAAAAACTAATCAAACGTTTGATTATATTTTTTTAATGAGATAAATGCCCAAAAAACCCTAAAGCATATTTAATGCCTTCTTCCACTTCATTCGTCTCATATCCCTGTAAATCCTCATGCGTAATTTCCAACTTTGTGCCGGTTAATGAATAACCGCTGTCTAAGTTAATATCCAGCAGCACTTCATAACCCATTGCCGTTTGGGTAACCTCAATAATGTCATAATCGCGCACGGCAGTTCCTGTTTCATATTCCACTGGCTCTAGTTCTGACATAAAAACACCTCCAAATTCATATCGAACATAGCATATACAAAAAGCAGGTAACATAAACAGATAATATTACATTGTTTTATAAGTAAAGGCTATTTTCGCAAAGGTTGTTGTTTTTCGTATAGGTTCTTCAACACGTAAAAAATGATTCTTCGTGGCATCTTTTCGTAAGAACATTTGCGAAAATTGACTACAAACTTTGTATATGACCCTTAATAAGTTCTAGTAGTAACAAAAGTTTACGAAAAGAGCCTAAGTAAATAAACAAGTAGGAGGGAAAGAGCCGATTGCCAATCACTTGGAATGAAAAGGAAGGAATCTTCCATTTATACAATAACAAGATAAGTTATCTCATTCAGATTGTTCATGGGAAGTATCCGGCCCATCTATACTGGGGGAAGCGGGTACTGGTGATGCAGCCATCTTCCATCCTCCAATTTAAAGGCAGAGCATTTTCGCCAACAACAGAACCAGGTAAACCGGCATTTTCACTCGACACCCTGCCACAGGAATATCCAGCGTCTGGTAACGGAGATTTCAGGACACCGGCATACCAGTTCCGTACAGCTGTTGGTTCTACTGTTACGGAATTTGTCTATGATTCACATGAGATTATTCAAGGGAAACCGAGACTAATGGGACTGCCACAAGTGTATATCGAAGATGAGTCTGAGGCGGAAACGCTAATTATCACCTTGGTAGATTCCATGCTGGGAGTGGGGATGAATCTCCATTATACAATTTACCGCGACCTTGATGTAATTACGAGATCTGTTTCGTTTGAACATCATGGCACCCAGAAAGTTGAAATTCTGAAATGTATGAGCATGTCAGTCGATTTCCACCAATCGAATTGGGACTGGCTCCATCTATATGGAACATGGGGACGCGAGCGTCATATCGAGCGAAAGTCATTAACCCATGGAATTCAATCCATTTCCTCGTCAAGAGGGGCGAGCAGCCACCAGCACAACCCTTTTGTTGCCCTGCTTTCCAAAAACGCTGACGAGGAGCAGGGGGAAGTTTATGGCTTCAGCCTGGTTTACAGCGGGAATTTCCAAGCCTCCATTGAAGTAGACCTTTTTCAAACCACAAGACTCTCCATCGGCATTAACCCCTTTAATTTTCAGTGGAGGCTAAACCCAGGAGATGTCTTTCTAACACCAGAAGCAATAATGGTTTTTTCCTCAGAGGGCCTTGGCGGAATGTCAAGAACGTATCATAAATTATTGCGAACGAGAGTTTGCCGCGGCGTTTACCGCGACAAAACACGCCCGATTCTTATCAACAACTGGGAGGCTACCTATTTTCAATTTAACGAAAAAAAATTAAAGGAAATTGCAGATGCCGGTAAAGAACTTGGAATTGAACTGTTTGTACTTGATGACGGCTGGTTTGGGCATCGTGACAATGATAAGACCTCACTGGGCGATTGGAAAGTTTATCAGAAAAAACTGCCAAATGGTCTAGCTGGACTTGCTAATTATGTCACGAAAAAGGGAATGAAATTCGGTCTATGGGTAGAACCGGAAATGGTTTCCCCCGACAGTGATTTATATCGGAAACATCCTGATTGGTGTCTGCATGTGCCAGGACGGAACCGGACACTTTCAAGAAATCAGCTAATCTTAGATTTAAGCAGGGCAGATGTATGCGATTATATAATTGAAACACTCACCAGCATCTTCACCAGTGCCCTTATTTCCTATGTGAAATGGGACATGAACCGAAACATGACCGAAGTGGGCTCATCTGGATTGCCACCTGAAAGACAGCAGGAAACAGCCCACCGCTATATGCTTGGGCTGTATCGGATACTGGAAACATTGACAACGCGTTTTCCACATATTTTATTTGAAAGCTGTTCCGGCGGCGGCGGACGCTTTGATCCGGGCATGCTTTATTACATGCCGCAAACCTGGACGAGTGATGATACCGATGCTGTCGAAAGGTTAAAAATCCAATATGGAACAAGCATTGTCTACCCAGCAATTACAATGGGGGCCCATGTTTCCGATGTCCCGAACCACCAGGTAGGCAGAGTAACTCCATTAACAATGAGATGCCATGTGGCCATGGCCGCGAATTTTGGCTTTGAATTAAATATAGATAAGCTTAGCAGCCATGATAAACAGGTGGTTACTGAGCAAATCAAACTCTATCATCAAATTAAAGATCTCGTTTGCTTTGGCGACCTGTTCAGGCTGTTAAGTCCATTCGAAGGAACGGTTACAGCATGGATGTATGTAGCACCAAATAAGGAAAAGGCGGTTGTTTTTTACTACAAAACACTGGCAGAACCGAATCCGCCCTTTATGCGTCTCAAACTATCCGGACTTCATCCGTTGCTGAAGTACAGAATAGACGAAGGCTTGAACGAATACTATGGTGATGAACTAATGAAAATTGGCATCAGACTTCCATTGATTAAACAAGATTATGCTTCCTTTATATTTCAGCTAAAAGTCTCCTAATTGAATGGAGCGTGTATTCACGCTCTGTTTTTATTCACAATTTTCAGCATTTTTAATAAAATTAATTCGTGATAAAATGGTGATGGCTTAACGATAAAAGGGGTGAGGGGCAAATGAAAATCGAAGCCTTGCAAAGTGCCAGTGTTCAGGATTTCGTTGAATACTGTAGGATGCATAGAAAAGAAGTTGATGATTCATTTTTATATGATGAGCATTTAAAAAAGTTTGAGCCTGATTCCGAAAATCCTACATACATTGCAACCAATCAACAAGGGGAGATTCGAGCCGCAGCCTCACTGATTATGGATGAGTACAATCGAAGAGGCAAAAGGGCGCGTTTTCGTATTTTTCATTCAGAAATCGAGGATCGAAAACTCTACGATCAGCTGCTAGAATCACTAATAAAACATACTAGCGGATTAGACAAGGTGTTTATTTTTATCCCATTGGCAAATAAGTCATTAGCGGAGATGATGGATAAGCTGAATTTTAATGTAGAACGGTATGCTTTTCTACTGGTTCGAGAGGACTTAGACGTATCTGAAGTCCGTTTGCCAGAAGATTATAGAATACGAAACTTTGTGCCAGGTAAGGATGAAGAAATTTGGTGTAAAGTACGGAATGCCGGTTTCGCAACACTGAAAGGAAATGAAACACCTGTCACGCTGGAGATGGTGGCCAAGATGGTTTCAAGCAGTGATTACCTTGATGGAGGAATGAAAATCCTGTTTCATAAAGAAAAACCTGTCGGTGTCGTAAGGGGAGCGGCAGACGAATACGAGGATGCCCCAATTATGAATATCGGCCCGCTGGCTATTCTGCCGGAATACCAAGGCAAGGGCTTGGGAAGACAATTATTAAGAGCATCCCTACAATTTGCTAAAGAAAACTCCTATAAAAGAATCATCCTTTCCGTCAACGGAGAAAATGAGCGGGCACAGGCCTTATATGTTCAGGAAGGATTTAAACAGGTTGAGGGTGTAACCTGCTATCAATTTGAATTAGAAAAATAAAGAAGGTGCAATAAGCAATGAAATTTTCTTTTGATCATCTAGTCTGGTTTTCTAAGAAACCTGAAGAAGCGATTCCTATTCTTAAAGAAATGGGAATTCACGCAGCGAATGGCGGCCGGCATGAAAAATGGGGGACCTATAATACTCTTAGCTATTTTGGCTTAAGCTATATCGAGTTTTTAGGGATTGATAATGAATCGATTGCTGAAAAACATGATGAAAACCGATTGATTATCCATATCGTCGAACAATTGCCAAAAGCACGCGGGGAGGGCCCTGCCAGAATTGCCATTCGTACCGATAGCATTGAAAAATTGGCAATAAAGCTGAAAGCGGATGGGTTTACGGTTTATGGTCCAATCCCAGGAGAAAGAGCTCGGGCGGATGGTGAAATCATTAAATGGTCACTGCTGTTCCCGGAAATCACCGGCAATGAGCTTGCTCTTCCCTTTTTTATTCAATGGGAAAAGTCTGATGAACAGAGAATGTCCGAATTAGAGAAGCAAGGTTTAATCGGAAATCATATCCTAGGACAGCCAAAATTTGCGGACGTCGGTTTTGCCGTCCGGGATTTAGAACAAACGATGAAAACATGGGAGCGGATGTTGGACCTTCAGCCTGGTGCCGAGTTTATTGACCAAGAATTAAAGGCCAGATGCAGAAAAATAGAATTGTCTGGAACAAATCTGTTGTTCTGTACGCCTATAGGAGAAGGTTATGTAGAAAAGGTGTTAAAAGAAAAAGGGGAAACACCATTTATGGTAAACCTTTTTGAAACGAATCAAAGTCGCTTTTTTAAAAAGCTGGATGGATACTGGAGTTTCAACTAATTTAAATTAGAAAGCCCGCTGAATCTAACTCAGCGGGCTTTCTGAGTTATGAAATAATAAAAACCTTCTGTAATCAATAACGTTACATAATGAAACTATTATTTTAGAAACAGACTTGGTGTTTTTTGAAAAGATGGAAATCCCTTACTGGTATAGTTTATATATAGCAATTCCAAATGAAAACGCTACCAAAATTACAGATAAATCAATAATTTCAGAAATATTTAAATAAATAAAATAATATACTAGACGAAAGTAATAACTTGTACTAGAATACTATTTATAGATTAAGTAAATTGACTAAACAAAAGCATTAATAAAATGATAGGGTACCATTCCACGATTTGTTTTGTCAGAAAAATCAGATAAAGGGGAGTCATACATGATGAAGAAAAAATGGGCAAAGACGTTTATGGCCTCAGCATTATTGGCCGGTGTATTAGCAGGTTGTTCCGGTCCAAAGGAAAATGCAGCGGGGGGCAACACAATTAAAGTAGGTGTAAACTTAGAGCTTTCAGGCGGTGTCGCTTCTTACGGGGAGTCACTGAAAAAGGGAATAGATATTGCCGTTGATGAAATCAACAAAAAAGGCGGAGTAGATGGCAAAAAGATAGATCTTGTCAAGGTAGATAATAAGTCAGAAGCAGCCGAAGCAACAAACGGCGCAGTGAAACTAACAAGCCAGGACAAAGTAACTGCAATTATTGGTGCTGCAACTAGCGGTGATACAGTGGCACAGGCGCAGATTGCTAATGATACAAAAACAGTTCTATTAACCCCATCTGGGACAAGCCCAAATGTAACAGTGACAGATAAAGGGAAATTAAACGAATACGTTTTCCGTACTTCTTTCATTGATCCATTCCAAGGAACAGTAGCAGCAAACTTTGCGGCGAAAGAATTAAAGGTTAAAAATGTAGCTATTTTTGCTGACAGTGCCAGTGACTATGCGAAAGGTCTAGCAGCATCTTTCAAAGAAACATTTGAAAAAGAAGGCGGCAAGATTGTAGCGGAAGAAGCTTATGTTGGTAAGGACACAGACTTCCGTGCTACATTAACTCGTATCAAATCCAAGAATCCGGAATTCGTCTTTATTCCAGGATATTATGAAGAAGTGGGCTTAATTGTTAAGCAGGCTCGTGAACTTGGCCTTAACGTTCCGTTAATGGGTGCAGATGGCTGGGATTCTCCAAAGCTAGTAGAATTAGCTGGTGCTGATGCATTAAATAACACATTCATCACAAACCACTATTCTTCTGAAGACCCAGATAAGAAGATTCAAGATTTCGTTTCTACCTTCAAAGAAAAGTACAATGGCGAAGCACCAAATGCGTTCAACGCTCTAGGCTATGATACTGTTTATCTATTAGCAGATGCCATCAAGCGTGCAGGCAGCACAGATACTACTAAAATCAAAGATGCTTTAGCAAAAACAAAAGACTTATCTCTAGTTACCGGTGTTGTAACAATCGATAAAAATCATAACCCAGTAAAATCAGCAACAGTTTTAGAATATAAAGACGGCAAACAAGTATTTAACACAAAAGTTAATCCTTAAAGAAGTGTGAAAGTGAAATGGAAGGGTCGTCCTTCTGTTTCACTTTTTCTATTTCCCCTTTTTTTCCACAATAATATTCTCACTCTATTTTTAATGTTTTTGATATTATTAGGTTTAAAGAAACCTCAAGGTGATTCCGATGAAAAATTTTCTAAACATGATAGCTTTAAAGGTGAAAACGCTGTCCTTTGGCAGCATTCGTACAAAAATGGTGTTGTTTTTCCTGATGGTAGCCTTAATTCCATTAGGGCTTTTTGGGTATTTATCCTATGAAAAATCCTCGGAGATCGTAAATAAACAATATAACGAGTATGAGAAGTTTTCTGTCTCCCAGCTCGACAAACAAATCGAAAATACTTTTGAGCAAATGTATGTCATTTCAAAAGATATTAACCACTATTTATCAGATCCTACCCTGGTCATATTAAAAGAAGAGATCCCCCGTACGTATGCGGGATTTATTGAAAATAAAAATTTTGAAAGATATTTAGAGGCACATAAGACCTTTAATACGAAGGGAATCTATTTAATCACCAACACAGGCTACTATTATGGCAATGATCGTGTTGATATTCATAAGCTCGTTCAAAAGCCCTTCTGGAAGGAAGCGAATCGCGTAAAAGAGGGGGACCTCTGGATCGGGTTTTATAATTCTGACCATTATTATACCGGAAGAAAAGATGAAAAGATTATGGGACTTGTTTTTCCGATTGAAAGTCAGTTTGGTGTATTAAAGGGAAGTAAGCTGTTAGTCGAAACAAACGCAGAGGAATTGTTTTCTTATATTAACTTTTTAGAAAATAAACTTCATGCCTCTATCACTCTTAAAAATGGAAAGCATCAGGTTGTATATCAAACAAAAAACGCTCCGGAAAAATTAAAGTCCGATATTGTCTGGAATAATCATTTTGAAGCATATGGCTGGGATATCGTTGTCCGGATACCGCAAAAATACTATTATCAATCTTCTAATGTCATCTACCAATATACATTATTGGCCATTTTATTTTCGATTCTCTTAGTCTGTATTCTGGCGGTATTTCTTTCAGTCCCGCTGTCGAAAAGAATCAAACGCCTGAAGTTCTCGATGGAGCGAGTAAGTGAAGGGGATTTAAATACCCAGATTGTGGTTACATCAAAGGATGAATTAGGAGTATTGGCTCAAAGCTTCAATGACATGGTCAATCAAATTAAAGGCTTAATCGAGCAAATGAGCGAGACAGAGCGGCTAAAAAGACATGCGGAGCTGCGGGCTTTCCATTATCAAATTAATCCGCACTTATTATTTAACACCTTAAACTCAATTCAGTGGAAGGCTAGGCTGTCAGGAACAAAAGAAGTTCAAGAAATGATCTATCATTTGACAGAGGTTCTCCATGAGAATTTAAATTTTTCGGACGAGTTAATTCCGTTGAAAAAAGAACTTGAGACGATAAAGCATTATTTGAAAGTTCAAGAGGTTCGTTATGGACCTACCTTTGAATATATCGAAAAAATCGATTCAGGATGCTTGGACTATTTTATCCCGAGAATGACCCTGCAGCCGCTATTTGAAAATATCTTTTTCCATGCTTTTGAAGACGGGCAGGGAAGAATCGAGCTCATAGTATCAGAAAAACCTGACCATTTAGAACTAACCTTAACGGATAATGGAAAAGGCATGAATGAAGAAACGGCAACGAAACTGTTAGCCCCGGCACATCCAAATGATAAAGGAAGAGGTATTGGCGTTTATAATGTCGATCAGCGTGTAAGGCTCCATTTTGGATCAGAGTATGGCTTATCAATTGAATCTGTTGTAGGGATAAAGACAATTTTTAGGATTAAATGGCCGAAAAGGAGGCAGCTGTGATGATCAAAGTATTACTTGCAGATGATGAGTTGATTGTAAGAAAGGGATTAATCGCCACAGTCGATTGGGCAAAATTTAATATGGAGGTTATTGCTGATGCTCCAAATGGGCAAAAGGCATGGGAACTTTTTCAGGAGCATTCCCCTGAGGTGGTCATAACAGATATTGTCATGCCTGAAATGACCGGAATTGAACTCGCGAGAAAAATAAAACAGACTTCCCCTGCTGTAAAAATATTATTGTTAAGCTGTCACCGGGACTTTACTTATGCACAAGAGGGGATGAATATTGGCGCTTCCGGGTATATCTTGAAAACAGCCTTCCAAGACCAGGAGTTTGAGGAATACCTGGAACGCTTTGAAAATGAATTAACAAGCTCCGGGAAAGCTCAGTCTTCTTCATCATTAGAAAAGGATTTTTATGAATGGCTATGTGGTTTTGAAAACTCCTTTCTTGCACAATTAGACGAGAAATTTCTTGAAGATTGGAAATGGATGAAGGAACCCTTTTCCATTTTTCTCGTAAATGGACTAAATTTTCATAAAAAATGGCCTGTTGGGGAAAAACAATTGGCAAAGATTCATTGCGGTCAAGATCAAGCCTTTATCTTTATCCCGGAAACAGCCAAAGAGGCGTTTGAACATCAGCTGGTTGAAGCCAGGAGCAAAGATGCCTCCATCCGCTGGAACGTAAATGGCCCTAACCAAGGGATAACGGAATGGATGAACGGAGTATCAGCCCTATACCGGCAGTTAAAGTTTGAAAAACAATTTAAGATTTCGATGAAGGACTGGCCGCAGCCAATCCAAAAAGCTGTGCAAATCATCATGGAGCATTTGCATGAATCCCTTTCCTCTACCTTTATCGCCAATGAAGTTGGATTAAGCCGGAGCCACTTTAGTACAATGTTTAAAAAAACGGTTGGGGAAAGCTTTATTTCCTTTACAGAAAAACTAAAAATCCAGGCGGCTTGCGACCTCCTTGAAAATACGTCTTTGACCCTGCAGGAAATCGGGGAGAAAATAGGCATTCAGGACGGAAAATATTTAAGCAAATGGTTTAAAAAATGTATCGGTGTTACCCCATCGGATTACCGGCAAAACAAAAAGACGAATAGAAGCTAACAAATTTCCCTCGTTTTGGGAAAATTCAAACAATATTACCAAAAGAATAAGATGAAATTAAGTTCAAGACCGCTTTCATTCACGTTACAATGAAAGCGGTTTCTATTATGTTTACAGAAAAAAAGGGGGATTTTAGATGAGAAAATGGCTCACGACATTACTAGTATTGATTTTGGTCTTTGCTCTAGCCGCTTGTTCGGACAATAAATCAAGCAGCGGATCTGATCAATCAACAAAGGATAGCAAAGGAAAAACCACCCTTCGCTTTGCAACGTGGGATTCAGGGGAAGCCTTGAAAATTCAAGAAGAAATCGCGAAGAAGTTTGAAGAAAAAAATCCGAACGTAAAAGTGCAGGTTGAAGCGTACGGAGATGGATTTGATCAAAAGCTGGCCGCATCCTTTGGAGCGAAAAATCCTCCTGATGTCATGTATATGTGGAATTTCCCGGCCTATTTTCAATCGCTTGAGCCACTCGATAACTTTGTCAAAAGCGATCCGGAAATGGACATGGACGACTTTTACCAGGGCCTTTTCAACTATTCAAGCATGTATGGAAAAGTGTACGGCATGCCAGCTGGATTTACGACAAGGGTAGTCTACTATAACAAGGATTTATTTGATGCAGCGGGTGTTCCTTATCCTAAGGATGGCTGGACCTGGGATGACTTTAAAGCAGCAGCTAAGAAGTTATCCGATCCAGCGAAGAAGCAATACGGATTTGGGGTAAGACCAGAGCCGGATACCTATGATCTTCAAGGATTTGTATGGAGCAATGGCTCAAGCTTTATCAGTGAAGATGGAAAGAAAATCAACGGCTACATGAATAGTCCGGAAACGATTGAATCCATCAAAATATTCGGAGATATGGTGAAGGATAAAAGTGCTGTCCTTGTAGGGGGCAAAAACCAACAAAGCGGCGACGATATCTTTAAAGCAGGAAAGCTTGCGATGTGGGAAAGCGGAATTTGGCCATTAGAGGGCTTTAAAGAAGCAAAGGTTAATTTTGGAACAGTGGAAATGCCAGCTTTTAAAGGGAAACCAGTCAAAGGAGTTATTGCTTCTTCAGCAGTTTCTGTTGCAAAGGATTCTAAAAACAAAAAGTTGGCATGGGAATTTGTCAAGTTCTATTCCTCCGCTGAAGCGATCAAAATGAGAACAGCAGATTTACCAGTACGCATCAGTGTCGTAAAAGAAATGAAAACGGAACAAGACCCATTAATCAGTCCATTCTACAAAATGCTTGAGAGATCCAATGACACACCAGCATTCCTGTTAAACAAAAACTGGGATGAAATCAACCGAAATCTATCAGCTGCCATAAATGCCGTCATGCTTGGCCAGGACGCCGATAAATTGATGAATAAAGCAGTGAAGGACTCAGAGAAATACGTTGGACAGTAAAAAATAAAAGAGGTGTTTTTGTTGAAACCCGTTTATGCCGCAGCCGCACCTGTCGAAACCATCAAAAAAACAAAAAAACGGTGGGACATCATTGTCCCCCTCCTTTTTATCGCACCATGGATCATCGGATTTTTAGCTTTCACGCTCGGACCATTGCTATACTCCTTATTTATTAGCTTCTTTGATTGGCCGATCGTTGGCGAGGCAAAGTTTATTGGTCTAGATAACTATAAGACTATGTTTACCGAAGACCCGTTATTTTGGGAATCATTAGGGGTAACCGTAAAGTTTGCTGCCCTTTTTGTCCCGCTTAATATCATTACCTCCCTTTTCTTGGCCATTTTATTGAACCAAAAGGTAAAAGGGTATTCGTTCTTCCGGACCTTCTTCTATTTGCCGTCAGTGATTTCAGGTGTCGCTCTCGCGATGATCTGGGCATGGGTCTATAACGGAGAATATGGGATTCTAAATTACTTTTTATCCCTTATCGGGGTAAAGGGTCCAGATTGGCTCAATAACCCGAACTGGGCTTTAATCGCGATGGTCATTGCCAGCCTTTGGGGACAGGGCACGATGATGCTCATCTTTTTAGCCGGACTAAAGGCAATTCCAGGCGAGTTATACGAAGCGGCTTCAATTGATGGGGCAAATAAAATTCAGCAATTTTTCAAAATAACGATTCCGATGCTGACACCGACAATTTTGTTTAATTTAATAACAACTATTATCAGCGCCTTTCAGCAATTAACGCTGGCACTAGTATTAACGGGGGGAGGCCCGCTCAAATCCACTTACTTCTATGCGATGTATGTGTATGAGAATGCGTTTAAGTATTTTAAAATGGGCTATTCCTCTGCTAATGCTTGGTTTATGTTTGTCATTGTCTTAGTGTTAACGCTTATTGTATTCAAGTCATCATCTGCTTGGGTGTATTACGAAGGAGAAGTCAAAAATAAATAGTCGGCATGACCCAAGACTAGGCAGGAGCGTCTCGCATGAAAACTAAAAGAAGAATTGAAAAATCAACCATTTATATCTTATTAATCTTTTTTTCACTCTTGTTTTTAGCACCGTTTTTCTGGATGCTGAGCACTTCAGTGAAATCGCCGGAGGAACTTTACCTGTTCCCGCCAAAATGGATTCCGTCCACGTTTGAATGGAGCAATTTTAAAGAGGCTTGGATGTCGCAGCCGTTTAATCAATTTTTTATGAATACTGTGATCGTGACAGGAATGTCGACGATTGGACAGCTTCTTTCATCTTCATTAGTAGCTTATGGTTTTGCTAGATTCAAGTTCAAGGGAAGGGATTTTTTATTTATCGTCCTCCTTTCATCGATGATGATTCCATGGGAGGTAACGATGATTCCGCAGTATATGGAATTTAATTATCTTGGCTGGATCAATACCTTAAAGCCGTTGTTTGTTCCATCCTGGTTCGGTGCCCCGTTTTATATTTTCTTAATGCGCCAATTCATCATGTCGATTCCAAAGGAACTGGATGAGGCAGCAAGAATGGACGGAGCGAATCCGTTTCAGATCTACTATAAAATCTATCTGCCATTAATGAAGCCTTCTTTGATTTTGGTGGCGGTCTTTAATATTTTAACCTGCTGGAATGATTATCTCGGTCCACTGGTTTTCTTAAATGATCAAAGTAAATATACGCTGACCCTTGGTCTAGCTCAATTTAAGGGAATGTTTGGCGTCGATATGGAGGGCATTATGGCGGTCACATTCTTAATCAGTATTCCGCCGCTGATCTTATTCTTCTTTGCCCAGCGCTATATTGTCGAAGATACTTCAAGGTCTGGTGTGAAGGGATAAGAAAGGAGACAGAATATGATGTTTGATATTTCAAAGGTTCCGTTCAGCCGTTACGGATCGTATATCGTGATTTCCCCTCTGCACGGAAAGGATGAAAACCATCTTTATTTGCGTAATATCCGAAATGGAGATCACGATTTAGGGGAAGTTTTTCGCCTCGAGCTTCTATTGGAAGGTCAGGTTGTGCCTTATCAATCCCAAATGTTCCCAGATGCTCTAAGGCTGGAGGCAGATGGAGGCTTTGTAGAAATTATTATCTCTGAAGCAAGGGTGTTACAGGTTAGAGGTCTAGGGGCAGGACTCCGCTTAACCGGGATGACTGGAGCCTACGATTATGCCGTTCCCGCTCATCAGGGCTGCTGGGAGGTTAACCATTCCAGTCAGGAAATCCGCTATATGTTAACGCCGATTAAGGGTATTCTTCTGGTGGATGCTCCCTTTCAAGAACAGCGCTGTGTAGAAATTACCGCTGACTTTTTACCAGATCCCGAAACGAAGGAAATGGAGGGCGCGATTGAGGAGTTCTTTACGGTATACACCGAACGTTCCTACTTGTCATTTTCAGAGGGGCAAAAATGGGTCCGGAAGGAATATCAGACCTGGAGTGAACACGTTCTAGAATGTGATTCCAGGTGGAAAAATGGGAGAGAGCTAGCTTCCTATATTACTTGGTCCTGTGTGGTGCAGCCGGAGGGACTTCTAAACAGGCCTGCAATGTATATGTCGAAAAATTGGATGACGAATATTTGGAGCTGGGACCATTGCTTTAACGCGCTTGCACTTGCGGAGAATTCCCCGGAATTAGCATGGGACCAATTCATGATCTTTTTCGACCATCAGGATGAATCGGGAATGCTGCCTGATTTTCTGAATAACCGCTTTGCCTTATGGAATTTTACTAAACCGCCAATCCATGGCTGGACATTAAAGCAGCTTATGAAAAATCGTGAGTTCGTTACAGAAGAAAAACTTCAAGAGGTATATGAACCACTGGTCAGGTGGACGGAATGGTGGTTCAAGTATAGGGATGATGGGGAAGGGCTCCCGCACTATCATCACGGCAATGACAGCGGCTGGGATAACAGCACGATTTTTCATAAAGGAACACCGGTGAAAAGCCCTGATTTATCAGCGTTTTTACTTATTCAAATGGAAGTGCTGGCAGAGATTGCCGAAGAATTAGGAAAAAAAGAGGAAGCAGAAAAATGGGCAAGTGAATCTATGCATTTGCTGGGCCGAATGATAGGCATGTTTTGGAAGGATAATCGGTTTATCGCGGTTATGTCTGGAAATCATGCTGAAATTCAAGCCGACAGCCTAGTTCTCTATGTTCCTATTATTCTCGGTAAAAGATTGCCAGAATCGTTTAGAAAAAGTTTAGCTGAAGGATTGGTTTCAAATGGCTTTTTAACCGATTTTGGTCTGGCTACCGAAATGCCAAGCAGCCCATTTTTTCGGGAGGACGGCTACTGGAGAGGGCCGATTTGGGCTCCGACCACTTTGCTGATTTACAAAGGTTTAATAGACTCAGGTGAAACGGAATTGGCTAGAGAAATTGCTGAAAAGTTTTGCACGATGGCTAATAGGTCAGGAATGGCTGAGAATTTCCATGCTATTACGGGCGAAGGCTTACGGGACCCGGCTTTCACATGGACATCCAGTGTCTTTCTGCTATTGGCTCATTCACTAATGGATTAAACAGGAGGTATTACGATGGTAACGAAAGATTATTTCGGCTTAAAGGATAAAGTATGTGTTGTTACAGGAGGAGCATCAGGAATTGGATTGGCAACGGCTACATTATTAGCAGAAGTCGGCGCAAAGGTAGTGATGTTAGATATTAATGAGGAAAATGGCCAAAAGGCAGCGGCTGACCTGCAATCAAAAGATTATAAGGCTGCGTTTTTCCGCTGTGATGTAACCAAGGCCTCGGATTGTATGGCCGTAAAAGATTATCTTGAAAAAGAACATGGTTCGGTTGAGGTTCTTTTTAACAATGCCGGTGTTATCCGAAGAAAAACGGTTGTGGAGTTAGAAGAGGCTGACTGGGATTTAGTGATTGACGTTTCTTTAAAAGGAATCTATTTACTTTCCAAATACCTCATTCCACTAATGGCAGAGAGCGGAGGCGGCAGCATTATCAATACTGGGTCCGGCTGGGGAATCAAGGGCGGCGATCAAGCCGCAGCCTACTGTGCGGCCAAAGCAGGGGTTGTCAATTTAACAAAAGCAATGGCGATCGATCATGGGCCGCAAAATATCCGGGTGAATTGTATTTGTCCAGGGGATACCGATACCCCGTTATTAAGGGATGAAGCGAAGCAATTAAACCTAAAAGAGGATGCTTTCCTAGTTTCATCGGCAAAAGGCCGGCCATTGGAAAGACTAGGCACCCCAAGAGATATTGCCAAAGGCGTTTTATTCCTCGCGAGTGACCTGTCAGCATGGGTAACTGGGACAGATTTAATTGTGGACGGCGGCGGATTAGCTTAATTTTTCAAAAAATTCAAAAATCAATTTACTACAGGAGGTAATGGTCATGGCACAAAAGGTGCACCCTTATATACCGAATATGGTACCAGAAGTACAAGCCGAGATGCTAAAGGTCATCGGAGCCAAATCGATTATGGAGTTATATTCTTGTATTCCTGAGGAGCTTCAGCTAAAGGAATCGCTAGACCTTCCGCCGGCTTTAACGGAATACGAGCTCAGACGGCATATTGAAGGCATTCTGGGTAAAAACACCAGTACAAAGGAATATATCAACTTCCTCGGAGCAGGCTGCTGGCAGCATTTTATTCCGGCGGTTTGTGATGAAATTAATCAGCGCTCCGAATTTTTAACCGCCTATGCAGGCGAGCCTTATGAGGATCATGGAAGATTTCAGGCACTTTTTGAGTATCAAAGCCTAGTAGCCGAATTAGTTGATATGGATGTGGTCAATGTTCCAACCTTTGACTGGGGTCAGGCAGCGGCGACGGCTATTAGAATGGCTGCCCGTATTACGGGGAGGAAGAAGGTTTTATTAGCGAGAACGGTTGCACCGGAACGAAGCAAAATTATCATTAACTACGGCACACCGCAATTAGAATTCGAATTTGTACAATTTGATACAACATCCGGTGCGATGGATTTAAGAGACCTACAGTCAAAATTAACCGAAGATGTGGCCGCCGTTTATTTTGAAAATCCATCCTATCTTGGTTTTATTGAAGCGCAGGGCTTGGAAATTTCTAAACTGCTTAAGGCAAATGAGAGCTTAATGGTGGTTGGGGTTGACCCAATTTCACTTGGTGTTCTTGCACCGCCAAGTCATTATGGAGCCGATATTGTCTGCGGCGACTTGCAGCCGCTTGGCATGCACATGAATTACAGCGGCGGTCAGGCAGGCTTCATCGCAACCCGTAATGAGGAGAAGTTTGTTCATGAATATCCATCTCGATTGTTTGGGATCGTCCCTACTGTGAACGAAGGAGAATATGGCTTTGGCGATGTCGCCTATGAGCGGACCTCATTTGCCCAAAGAGAGAAGGGCAAAGAATCGGTCGGAACCCAGACTGCCTTATGGGGAATTACGGCAGGGGTCTATTTAGCGCTGCTGGGGCCAGATGGCATGCAGGAAGTGGGTCAAACCATTATGCAAAATAGTCAATATGCGGTACAGCAATTAAACCAAGTCGAAGGTATAAAAGGCTCCCGTTTAGACTCACCATTTTTTAAAGAATTTATTGTTGATTTTAATCAAACGGGCTGCAACGTAGAACAAATTAATCAAAGATTGATAGAAAAGAAGGTTTTTGGCGGCAAAGATCTTTCACAAGAGTTTCCAGAGTTTGGCCAGTCGGCATTGTTTTGTGTAACAGAGGTTCACACGAAAGAGGATATCGACCATCTCGTTCAATCCATTCAAGAGATTTTAACGAAATAGAGAGGAGTTTTTTCACATGCAAAGGATTCAACGTACGAGCAAGACCCGCGACTTTCATCAGGCAAAATGGAATGAACCGATTATTTTCGAACTTCATCAGCCTGGGGAAAAGGGAGTAGAGCTGCCGCCTGTCAATGAACATATTGCCTTGGCAGTAGGTAATGGAACATCGGCGATTCCGGCGTCAATGCAGCGGAAAAACAAGCCGAATCTTCCGGAAATTGGCCAGGCCCGTGTATTAAGACATTACTTAAGACTTTCACAGGAAACGCTTGGTTCCGACTTTAACGTCGAAATCGGGCAAGGGACCTGTACGATGAAATACATTCCGAAAATCAATGAATTGCTGATTCGGGATCCGAAAATGATGGAGCTGCATCCTTTGCAGCCTGAAGTTACCGTTCAGGGAATGCTGGAGATTTTCCATAAACTCGATCTATGCATGAGGGAAATTTCCGGAATGGACTGTTTCTCCTTCCAGCCGAGCAGCGGCACGCAGGCGCTATTTGCCATGGCATCGATCGTTAGAAAATATCATGAACAAAAGGGCGAGGGCGAAAAACGGGATGAAATCATTACAACGATTTTCTCCCACCCATCTCAAGCAGCAACAGCAGCGGTAAAGGGCTATAAGATTATTACTCTGCATCCAGACGAAAACGGCTTTCCTGATATTGAAAAGTTAAAAGCGGCAGTATCCGAGCGGACAGCGGGATTTGTTGTAGCCAATCCAGAAGATACAGGCATTTTCAATTCGAAGATAAAAGAGTTTACCGACATTGTTCACCAAGCCGGCGGTCTTTGTTTTTACGATCAGGCGAATGCCAACGGTCTTTTAGGAATCACGCGTGCAAAAGAGGCCGGCTTTGATATGTGCTTCTTTAATCTGCACAAAACCTTTGCCGCCCCGCATATGTGCGGCGGGCCAGCGACCGGCGCCCTTGGAGTGACATCAGAATTGAAAGAGTTCTTGCCAGCGCCGATTGTGGAATTTGCCAATGGAAAATATACTCTGAAGAACGATTTAGAGCATTCGATTGGAAAGGTCCGCTCCTTCCACGGTGTCGCCCAAACGGTGCTGCGCGCTTATGCCTGGATTCGTGCTCTCGGTGCAGACGGTCTGAAGGAAGTGGCGAAAATAGCCGTACTAAACAATAACTATATGTATCACAGGGTGTTAGCGATTCGCGGCGCAGGAGCACCATATGTCAAAGGACACCGACTTGAGCAGGTGCGCTACAGCTGGGAGCAGCTGACAAAGGAAACGGGGGTAACCACTGAGGATGTTACGTTAAGGATGACGGATTTTGGCCTCCATTATTGGACCAGTCATCATCCTTATATCGTCAAGCAGCCATTCACCCTTGAGCCGACGGAATCGTATTCCAAAGAAGATTTAGATGAATATATCCATGCGCTCGAGCAAATTTCTAAAGAAGCTTATGACAATCCAGCAATCGTCAAAACGGCCCCGCATAATAGTACCATTCACAAAATCGACGAGCAGGATTACTTGGAACATCCTGAGAAATGGTGCATCACCTGGCGCACGTATTTAAAAAATACGGAAGCCTGTGAATCGGTTAAATAAAACGACATTTATTTAGAAAATGGCTGTGTTATAGGCAGTTGTTGATTTTTAACACGGTTGATTGGAGTGGAAGGCATGAAGACTCCTCGAAAATGCTATCGCATTTTCTTCGTGCGTGGGCGGATTCAAGGATGCCATTCAATGTCCTGCGGGAGTACGGGACAGGGAGACCTCGGAGGCGCCAAAGCGCCGAGTTATCATGAACGAAACTAGCTCCTACTCGTAAATACGTAGGTTAATTTGGTTAGAATGTTTATTGGAAAAAA
>NZ_JAQMWQ010000007.1 GCF_030403775.1 Paenibacillus sp. BSR1-1 | reverse complement strand
TTGTAAAACAGAGGAAGAGTTAATACAAGCAATAGATACATATATGTATCACTACAATTATAAAAGATTCCAAAAACGACTAAACCATCGTGCTCCAGTTGAATATCGGATCACGATGGCTGCATAGTCTTTTTAGAGCTGTCTACTTGACGGGGTTAAGTCCAGGAATCTGGACACTTCCAGGCGGATTGTTAGAACTAGGAGAATCCGCAGAAGAAGCAGCAAGAAGAGAGGTGTTGGAGGAGACTGGTATTGAAATCGGCCAGCTGAAATTAACCGCTGTTTTTTCAGGTAAACAGTATTTTCGAAAGCTGGAAAATGGAGATGAATTCTATCCTGTTACAATTGCCTATTTTTCAAAAGATATTAAGAATAATACTCTCAAAATTGATGGGCAGGAAACGATTGATGCCGGATTTTTCCCAATTCAAGAACTGCCTGAACATACAAGCCCATTAGTTATGAAGATAATAGAAAGTATTGAAAAGGATTAAAAACCAAAAGCCGCAGATAAGGGAGTCAACTCCTGACTGCGGCTTATTTATTCTGAAACTACATGTAATCATAAACGATTTTAATCTATAAGTCTCACTTCAAAATCTTTAACGTAAACCGCACTTCCAGTGATTTCAATATCAAATTGATCTTTATTTTTCGTAACATGAACCATTACCCGGCCATCCTTATCCATTTCCTGACCCTGTTCTACCAAGAGTTCTAACGTTTTTTCAAAATGGCTGTTTATGTAAGAGGCAAAATAAGCTCCCATCACTCCTGAAGCAGTGCCAGTTACAGGGTCCTCGATTGTTCCGGAATAAGGGGAGGAAAAGTGCCGGGCATGCATATGGGCATTCGCATCATACGTTTCTAAGCAAAAGGGATGAAGTGATGCTTTGGGCCTTTCCTTTAACAGAGAAGGGAATAACTCATTATTCGGCTTCATCTTTTTAAAGGTCTCGAGTTTTTTTATTGGAAGCAATAAAGTCCAGACACCTGTACTGCCATATAGGATGGGCAAAGTGTCATCAATATCTTCTTTAACCAGCCCAATTGAGTCAGCTAAAGCTTCTACTGGTCCTGTAAAATCCGCAAATTGTGGTGAGGCCTGCTTCATTGTAATCTGAATGTCAGCATCTGAAAGGGCATCAATCTTTATGGGCAAAATACCTGCAAGTGTTTCGATTGTTAAGGGATCTTTTTGCTTTAGTAATCCCTTCTTTTTTAAAGCATAGATGGATGCCATTGTCCCATGGCCGCAAAGGTCCATCTCATGGCCAGGTGTAAAATAACGGATTCTAAGATCAGCTGCATCCGAATTCATGATAAAAGCTGTTTCATTAAAGCCTGCTTTAAAGGCTATTTCTTGCATTTCGTTATCTGTCAGGTCGTCTCCGTAAAAAACTACCCCCGCTGGATTTCCTTTATTAGGTTCTGTACTAAAGGCATCATAATGATAAACTGTCACTGATTTCATGCTTCATTTCCCCCTGGTTCATTTGTTAACCAAACACTATCGAACTATTATATTTTTTGTCAACATGTTTAATACATAGTGTCTGTCAAAACTAATCAATTTGTCCAACAACTATAAATTAGGTAAAATATAGAGACTATACTTCGAATAATTAGTGGGAGAGGGCATTAAATGAATAAAAGAGTAGTGATTACAGGTGTTGGAGCAGTCACTCCTTTGGGGAATGATGCTCATTCAACATGGGATAAGATTAAAAGTGGTGTGTCAGGTATTGGCCCTGCCACCATATTTGATGTGGAAAAAGTGGATATCAAAATCGCCGCGGAAGTAAAAGACTTTGCACCAGAAGCATTTATGGATAAAAAAGAATCGAGGAGAATGGGCCGCTATAGCCAATTTGCTGTGGCTGCAAGTAAAATGGCGGTAAAAGATGCAGGCATTCAAATCGGTGTCGATGTTCAACCTGAACGGGTCGGGGTTTGGATTGGATCAGGAATCGGCGGTTTAGGTGAGTTCGAGGAACAACATCAAAAATTTATTGAAAAAGGTCAAAGAAGGGTCAACCCGTTTACGATTCCGATGTTTATCCCGGACATGGCAGCAGGACAAGTATCTATTGAACTTGGAGCAAAAGGAATCAACAATTGTTCCGTTACGGCCTGTGCGTCCGGAGCGAATTCTATCGGGGATGCATTCCGCGTTATTCAAAAAGGGGACCTGGACATGATGATTGCCGGCGGTACAGAAGCAACGATTACAGCAATGACCGTTGCAGGATTTTCGAACATGACGGCTCTTTCAAAAAATCCAGACCCGAAAACTGCCAGCCGGCCATTTGATAAGAATCGTGATGGATTCGTCATCGGAGAAGGTGCTGGAATTGTCATTCTGGAAGAATTAGAACATGCCTTAGCCCGTGGAGCGAGCATCTATGGTGAATTGATAGGCTATGGGGCTACAGGTGATGCCCATCATATAACAACACCCGCACCAGACGGAGCAGGTGCCCAGCGAGCGATGCAATTAGCGTTAGACGATGCGGACATTTCCCCTGAACAAGTCGATTATATTAATGCTCATGGGACGTCCACTTATTATAATGATTTGTATGAAACGGTAGCGATCAAAGAAGTGTTTAAAGAACATGCTTATACGCTATCTGTAAGCTCCACGAAGTCGATGACAGGCCATCTGCTGGGCGCAACAGGTGCTCTAGAGGCTATTTTTTCTCTGTTAGCGATCAAGGAAGGGATTATTCCCCCAACCATCAACTATGAAACACCTGATGAGGAATTGGATTTAGATTATGTTCCCAACGTGGCAAAGAAGAAGGATGTCCAAGTGGTTCTTTCAAACTCATTAGGGTTTGGCGGTCATAATGCCACATTGATTTTTAGAAAGTTTACCGAATAACATTCGCCGGCACATAAGCTGAGGAAAGTAAAAAAAGAGGGTGTCTTTTTAGATACCTTTTTTTGTGATTTTGAAGTTCAATTTTTACATGCATCGACTTTTTCCACCTATAAAAAAACTAATTAAACGTTTGATTAAATAGCCTTAGCAGCCTAAAAATAAAGTCTTTTAACATAATAATGAAACAAAACTTTGTCGACACAGTAATGTTTCTCTTCTATTAAAATTAAAAAATAGGTCGATAAAAGGAATTCCTTCGGTAATTAATCACACTTCGACAAGTACTACCATCATTCCTTACTAATCAAACGTTTAATTAGAAAGTAAATAAATCCTTTTATCAAAAGGATTTTTCCCGGGAAATGGAGAAAAGAATGTCGAAAATCGTATCGACAAAATTTCCCGGATTTCTTTTGTCCTAATCAGGTACATACAATTACTTCTCGGATAAATGTCCCTTTTTTCGCAACAGCCCGATCGATTATCGTAAAACCTGCATTTAAAAGGATTTCATCGATCGGCTCAACCGTAACCACGACTACTTTGCTTGCAAACCTCCGTGCACTTTGGAGCATTTCCAGTTGTTCTTCTGGGTTTATCACCGAACACAAATTATATGGCAGATCAATAATAGCTACATCGTAATGTTTGGTGATATCACGAATATCGGCTCGATTGATTTCTGCAAAAAGTCCAAAGTGTGCCAAGTTTTTTCGTGCTCCAGGGAGAATCAGTGGATTTCGGTCGCTTCCGACAATATCAATTCCCATTGAGCATGCTTCCACAAGGACGGTCCCAATTCCGCAGCAAGGATCGATGGCCTTAACTCCGATTGGATTGGGGATGGCGATATTTACGACCGCTCTAGCAACACGTGTACTTAGAGCAGTAGAATAATCATTTGGTTTCTGTTGATGCCGAAACCATATGGACTCACTTTTCACATACTCTCCGAATATCCATCTTCCGTTTACATACATAATGCCAAGCAATTGATCGGGCTCGCGAAGATCTGCTTTCCCATTGACATGTAAACCAATCTCTCTTTCAATGGCCCGCCGATTTTCGAAGCTTTCCTGTTCATTTTTTACTTGACCATTGTTTTTCACATAAGTAACTTTAAACGTTTCGCCGCTTAGTTGAAAAGATTCAATCTGCTTCAATAGGCTCTCAAGGTTTTCCGCCTCATACCTCACCGAAATTCTTTCCTTAATAAAAGGGCTTCGACTTGGATCAATTTTTACGGAGCTTTCTAAGACGTTAGAGTTTGAATCCTGACCGAATAATGATCGCATTTCTAAAGCACAAAGAGAGCGTTCATCCTCATAGTGGGCATAAGTATATATATAGGTCGTGCCTTTTTGTGGAGTGATATCCAATTCGTTTTCTATTTCAACTTCACCTCAAATGTTAACTGATAAACATATTTCATTATATCAAGAAAAATGGTTGTTACGAAAACTTGTGCTTCCGGCGAATCTAATCATCTTAATGCCCGTCCATCTGTAGAAGTGGGGGGGAAGGGAATTAAGAGAGGTTTCTAATGCCCGTCCGGTTGTAAAAGTGGAGGAGAGGGGAATTAGGAGAGGTTTCTAATGCCCGTCCGGTTGTAAAAGTGGAGGAGAGGGGAATTAGGAGAGATTTCTAATGCCCGTCCGGTTGTAAAAGTGGAGGAGAGAAGAATTAGGAGAGGTTTCTAATGCCCGTCCGGCTATAAAAATGGAGGAGAAGGGAATTAGGAGAGTGTTCTAATGCCCGCCCTACCAAAAAAACGATAGTGACGGGCATTTAAAAAAAGGTTTCTTGATCCTAACTATCTTATTAAAAAGTACTCATGACTCTAGTAATCCATAATCCTTTAAGGTTCCAACAAGCGAATCTTTAGGTCCGAAACCCGTTATTCTCCCCACAAGCTCGCCATCCTGAAACAGCAATAAGGTAGGCAATCCCAGTACTTGAAACTCGCTGATAAACTCGGGATTTTCATCCGCATTTACTTTGACAATTTTCAAATCAAAATCTAGATCGATTTCCTCCAAAACGGCTCCAATTAACCTGCAAGGAGGACACCATGGGGCCCAGCAATCAACAAGCACCGACTTGCTTGATTGAATTTCCTTCAGAATGTCCTGTCCTTCAGCCTGTAAAATACTCATGAAGTTCATCACCTTTCATATCGTTTGATTGTAGTATATGACGGGTTGTGATATAAGTAAAATTAATACTTTGAATATTAAGTATTAGTAAATACTAATACATCGAAAAGAGGTGCCACATGACCTTATTTCAATTAGAGGTTTTCTTAAAGGTAGTGGAAACGAAAAGCTTTACAAAAGCTGGCGAACAAATCGGGCTTTCACAATCGGCTGTCAGTCAAGCTGTAGCCGCGTTGGAATCAGAACTGAATATTAAACTATTGAACAGGCACAGGAACGGAGTCAGCTTAACAAAAGTAGGCGAACGTATCACCAGCCTGATAAAGGATTTAATCACGATTAAAACAAAGATTATCAATGAAGCAACAGGAATCACAGAACTTGAAGCAGGAACGATTAGAATCGGGAGTATATCAGGCATGTCCGCTAAACTATTGCCAGGGATGATTAGCTCTTTTAAAAAACGGTTTCCGGGTGTAGAAGTTGTTTTATATGAAGGGAATTATGAGGAAGTAAAAAATTGGCTTAAATTATCAGCTGTAGATGTTGGTGTGGTAACGGAAGAGAAAAGTGAATTTGAATTTATTCCTTTGCTGCAGGATAAGATGGTGGTTTTTGTACCAGAAAACCACCTGTTGAGTCACCAATCCTATATCGAGGTAAGGGATATCGCTGGTGAACCCTTCATCATGCCAAAAGAATGCAGTCATATTATTCGAGACATTTTTAAAGAACATGGGTTATCTCCTAATACTCATTTCGAAGTAAGTGACATCGCAACAATCATGGCTATGGTTCAAGAAGGGGTTGGAAATACGATTCTTCCGGAGTTGGCCATTCCTTCAACCTTATCCAAAGTCACTGCTTCCTATTTAAATCCGCAAGTGTACCAAAATTTAGGGCTTGAGGTGCGTTCAACAGAATATGCGAACCCAGCCATAAATGCATTTATTCATGAAGCACAAGAATTCACCAAGAATTTGTCATTAAAATTGTTTAATAGCTATCATTCCGTAATTTTAAGAAAAGGTAAATAGTGGTTAGGGATTGTGAATATAAAATGCCCCAAAATTAACTTTTTGGGGCATTTTTGTGCTTGCATTTGTTTTTTCGAGAAATAATAAATTAGAAAAGTTTCTTAAGAAGTTACAATATAATCTTCAAACATTATAACGTTATATTGACCAAAGTGAAAATACGTGGTAACCTAATCGTGTAAGAAAAAAAGAAGTAGATGAAACCGAATACAAGTACCCATTTTATTAGGTTTACCGAAAAGGATGAGGGAAATGCAAGAATGTTACGTATTACAAAATGTAAAACTAGTTGATGGCAATTCTGTTGACATCATCGTAGAAAATAAAAAAATCCAAAATATTGTTCCAGCGGGAACTGGAAAAAGCGGGAATGTCATTGATTTCAAGCAGAAAGTAATGATTTCAAGCGGCTGGATTGATATGCATGTCCATGCCTTTTCAGAATTTGAGCCGTATGGCGATGATGTTGATGAAATTGGCTATAAAACAGGGGTAACAACGATTGTGGATGCCGGAAGTACAGGCGCTGATCAGTTGCCTGACTTAGTGAAAAGCTGTAAAAAGTCGAAGACGAATGTTTTTGCCTTTTTAAATATTTCACGAATTGGTCTAAAGCGAATCGATGAACTATCAAACCTTACATGGCTTGATGAAGACGCACTAAAAAAGACGATAGCCGAACACAAAGATTTTATTGTCGGACTAAAAGCGAGGATTAGTAAAAGTGTCGTCGGTCCAAATGGAGTCGAACCATTAAAAGTGGCCAGGAAGTTTTCAAAGGATACTGGGCTGCCGCTGATGGTTCATATTGGTTCCGGACCGCCGGATATTAATGAAGTCCTCGATTTGCTTGAAAAAAAGGACATTGTCACCCATTTCTTAAATGGGAAGGCTAACAATTTATTTGATAAAACGGGAAAACCTCTTCCGAAATTGCTGGATGCAATTAAACGGGGAGTACATTTAGATGTTGGGCATGGGAATGCCAGCTTCTCTTTCCAAACGGCAGAGCAGGCGAAAGCCCATGATATTCACTTTGATACCATCAGCACGGATATCTATCGCAAAAATCGCTTGCATGGTCCTGTGTATAATATGGCCAGTGTACTTACTAAATTTTTGTATCTCGGCTATTCCTTAAAAGAGGTCATTGATGCCGTTACGGTTAAGGCAGCAGAGTGGTTAAACAAGCCTGAACTAGGAAGAATTTCTCTGGGAGATCCAGCAAACCTCACACTGTTTTCAATAGAGGATTCCGAAACGAAGCTAATGGATTCTGAAGGAGAAGAACGAACGGCGGAACAGAAAATTGTCGTAAAAGGAGTGGTCATCAATGGAGAATACATTGAATGCTAAATATGGCTTAAAAAGGGTTATCAATGCTAGCGGCCGGATGAGTATTTTAGGTGTTTCGGCTCCAACAGATACCGTTATGGAAGCCATGAAAATAGGCGGGCAGAATTATGTTGAAATCGCTGATTTAGTCGATAAAGCAGGACAGCATATCGCTGGGCTCCTTCATTCGGAGGCAGCTGTTGTCGTGAACTCGGCATCGAGTGGAATCGCTCTTTCGGTTGCGGCAATCGTGACAGAAGGAAATAGAAGAAGAAGTGAAAGGCTCCACCAAGAAACAATTCAAAAAAATGAAATCATCATGCTGAAGGGCCATAACGTTCAATACGGGGCTCCAGTGGAAACGATGGTTTTCCTCGGCGGCGGAAAATTAGTGGAAGTCGGTTATGCCAATGAGGGCAAAGCGGAGCACATTGCGGATGCCATTACGGAAAATACGGCAGCAATTCTTTATGTTAAATCCCACCACACTGTTCAAAAAAATATGATTTCGGTGGAAGAAGCATGGGAAGTGGCGCAAGCGAACAATGTCCCATTGATTGTCGATGCAGCTGCAGAGGAAGACGTAAAGAAATATGTTCAAGTTTCTGACTTAGCGATTTACAGCGGCTCGAAAGCCATTGAAGGTCCGACGTCTGGAATCGTGGCCGGAAAACAAAAATATATCGATTGGGTAAAGGTGCAACTGCACTGTATCGGACGAAGCATGAAGGTCGGCAAAGAAACAACCTTTGGCTTATTGCAGGCTTTGGATGAGTATTTTGTCAAAACCGACAATAGCGAAAAGGAAAAAGCCAGCCTGGAGGTTCTCAAGTCACTGGATTCCATTGATGGTGTAAGAGTAACGATTGTTCAGGACGAAGCTGGCCGTGCCATTTTCAGAGCTCGCATTCAAATCGATCCGGCTGTGACGAAAACTACGGCGAAGGAAGTAAATGACAAACTAAGAAATGGTGAAATTGCGATTTATACCCGTGATTACGGAATTCGCCAAGGCTTTTTCGATCTTGATCCCCGTCCATTACAGGGTGACGACATTTACGTAATTGAAGCGCAACTAAGAGCGATTTTAGGAGGAAGCAAACAATGACAAACATTGAAAAACGTTTTTATCAGAACCGTGTCGCCTTAAATGTTCTAGCGAATAGCATTGAAAATGCTGTTGAAGTTTTTGAAGCGGCGGAAGGGCATGTACTAGTCGGGGTGCTTTCCAAGGATTACCCTACAGTAGAGGTTGCCGTTACTGCAATGAAGGATTACGGTGCAGCAATTGATGAAGCCGTATCAATTGGCCTTGGCGCTGGGGATAATAAACAAGCGGCAGTTGTAGCGGAAATCGCCAAATACTATCCGGGAAGTCATATCAATCAGGTGTTTCCTGCAGTTGGTGCAACTCGTGCCAATTTAGGAGAGAAAGATAGCTGGATTAACTCTTTAGTATCTCCAACAGGAAAAGTAGGGTATGTAAATATTTCTACCGGTCCTGTAAGTGCAGCAGCAGGTGAAACTGCTATTGTTCCCATCAAAGCAGCAATTGCGTTAGTCCGGGATATGGGTGGACAGGCCTTGAAATACTTCCCAATGAAAGGCTTAAAGCATGAGGAAGAGTTCCGTGCCGTTGCGAAGGCATGTGGTGAAGAAGGGTTTGCGTTAGAGCCGACTGGCGGAATTGATTTAGATAATTTTGAGACCATTTTAGATATTGCCTTGGAAGCAAAAGTGCCTAAAATTATCCCTCACGTTTATTCTTCTATTATCAATAAAGAAACTGGGAAAACAAATCCGGAAGATGTGAGGACCTTATTAGCTATTACCAAAAAATTGGTTGAAAAGCATGCCTAAACAAATTGTTGCTTTCGGGGAAGTAATGATGCGTTTGCAGGTGCCGGGATACGAATTACTGACTCAGGCTAACACATTACAATACTCTTTTTCAGGCACGGGAGTAAACGTTGCTTCTGCGATGACCAAGCTAGGCTATGATGGTTATCTTGTAACAAAATTGCCAGAAAACCCATTAGGTGAGGCAGCCATTTCCTTCTTACAGCGTTTGGGAATCAATCGGAGATTCATTTCCAAAGGCGGAAAATATCTGGGCTTGTATTTTTTAGAAAATGGTTTTGGACAGCGGGCAAGCAGGGTTACTTATACGAATCGCTTAGAAAGCAGCTTTAATACCGCTCACATTTCGGATTATGATCTCGATTTGATTGCAGAACAGGCAGATATCATTCACTTTTGCGGTATTACGCTTGCCATGACAGATGGTGTCCGTGATAGTATGAAAGTGCTGGCTAAAAAGGTTAAAGAAAAAGGCGGATTGGTTTGTTTCGACTGTAATTACCGCCCTTCCTTATGGGAGGGGGGCTACAGTGTGGCTAAACCCCATTATGAAGACATGCTGGCTTTGGCTGATATCGTCATGATGAACGAGAAAGATGCGATGTATATATTAGGAATGGAGACAGCAGAAACTTCCCGGGAGGAGCAGCTGAAGGACCTCATTCCTAAGGTGGCAAACCGATTTAATATTCAAACGATTGCAGGAACACACAGAGGGATTAATTCTGATAATACTCATTCTTTACGGGGATATTTGTATAAGGATGGGCTGTTACACTTCTCAGAAAAGATTTCTTTTTCCGTATATGATCGAATTGGAGCCGGAGATGCGTATACTAGCGGGATTCTACATGGCGAGCTGGCTGGATTTTCACAAGAGAAAACAGTCCAATTTGCAGCAGCAGCAGGAATGCTTGCCTGCACCATCGTCGGAGATACCCCGATGTCGACGGAAGCAGAAATCCTATCCGCCATGGCCGGAACCATTGATGATATAAAGAGATGAAGGAGCGAATAGGGAATGAATGTGAATCGAAAAAAGGGACCTATGTACTTACAAATTAAAGAAATTTTGAAGGATCGTATTTTACATGGTGTCTATGCGATTCACACGAACATTCCCTCTGAGCCCCAATTAGAAGAAGAATTTAATGTGAGCAAAATTACAGTCCGTAACGCCATTAAAGAATTGGTTCAAGAAGGATATCTGGAGAAGAAAAGCGGTAAAGGAACAAAGGTCATCGCGAATGTTTCAACTGCGAAGCTTTCAAAAGGGAAGCGCTTTACAGAATTATTAGTAGAAGAAGGCCACCATATCACCAAAAAGGTGTTAAGCATTAAGAGGCTGGAATTGTCTCCGGAATCCGAACTTTATTCTTTATTTGGGGAACATTGTATTCAAATAGAACGACTCTACTTATTGGACAACGAGCCTTATATTCATTTCACTCATTACATCCTATTGGACTTAACTGAGGATGAAGTAGAAGATGTCCGTATCGGATCGTTGTACCGCTTTTTAGAAGAGCAAAATATTCGACTGGAATCATTCCGAGATGAGTTTGCGGTTTCAAATGCACCAAGTCATGTTATTGAAAGATTACATTTGGAAAAAGAGACAGCAGTTTTAAAAAGGATTCGCCGTTCCAGTGATGATGAAGGAAATATATTGGAATACAGCGAGGGTTACTATAATACAGGGAAGCAGAATTATATTGTTACCTATAATGATTCCATTCAGTGACCAGCTTTTTTGTAAGTAATGTAAGCGATTACCTAGGGAGTGTGAAAAAGATGAGTTTATATTTAATAGGGATTACGTTAGTAGCCATTGTGATCGTCATTTTAGGAGTATCATGGTGGAAATGGCATGCATTCATCAGTTTAACAGTTGCAGGCTTGTTCCTAGCAGTGTTTTCGGGTGTGCCAATGGACAAAATTGTCACAGCCTATGAAACGGGAGTGGGCGCAGTCCTTGGACATTTGATTGGGATTTTAGCGCTGGGAACGATTTTAGGTAAAATGATGTCCGACTCAGGTGCGGGCATGCAAGTAGCTGATTTCTTTATCAAAAAATTCGGTGTGAAATACCTGCCATGGGCGATGCTTCTATCTGGCTTTATCATTGGGATTCCTGTATTTTTTGAGGTTGGTCTAGTAATCTTACTGCCTTTAGTTATTTCGATTCGCAAATCTACGAAACAAAACATTTTGTTAATTGGTATCCCGGTGCTTGCCGGATTGTCGATTGTACATGGATTAGTTCCTCCTCATCCTGGTGCGATGACGGCGATTGGAATTTATAATGCAAATCTAGGACATGTACTGCTTTATTCATTAATTATTGCTTTTCCGACTGCCATTATTGCCGGACCTTTATTTGCAAAGTTTATTCATAAACGAGTTACTCCTGAGGGTGAACCAGAGTTAATCCGTGTAGCGACTAAGTCAAGCGGATTACCAAGTACAGGGATTTCGTTTTTCATCATCCTGCTGCCTGTTTTATTAATGTTGTTAACAGTTATTGCTCCCTATCTTTCACTTCCAGGTGCAATAGAAAAATTCCTAGTGTTTATTGGAAGTCCGGTAATTGCCCTTCTAATCTCCTGTTTTGCAGCCTATTACTTCTTGGGCTACCGCCAGGGCATGGACAAGATGTTACTTAAAAAATTAACGGAAGAATGTTTATTGCCATTAGCATCGATTATTCTTATTATTGGTGCAGGCGGTGCCTTCAAGCAAATTTTAATTGAAAGCGGTGTCGGAAATGCTATTGCTGCAATGTCCGAGCAATTTTCTTTGTCACCGATTGTCCTTGCCTTCTTAGTTGCGGGATTAATCCGTGTCGCCACTGGTTCAGCAACAGTTGCATTAACAACAGCAGCCGGCATTGTTTCTCCAGTAGTGGCGCACATGTCAGGTGTTAACCTGGAATTATTAGTTATTGCGACTGGTGCAGGTTCATTAATGCTTTCCCATGTAAATGATGCCGGCTTCTGGCTGGTAAAAGAATATATGGGATTGACGGTTAAAGAAACCTTCAAGACCTGGACGGTCATGGAAACACTCCTTTCTTTTGTCGCCTTTATTCTGGTTTTAATTTTAGATGTGTTTGTTTAATGGTCATATAAATAATTGAATTTAAGAGGTACCCAAACTTGAAGTTTGGGTGCCTCTTTTCATTAAATATTACGAAAATCATTGACAGAATATTAATACGGCCTCTATAATACAAAGCATGCTTACTGTAGAGCGTAAATTATTCATATGATTGAGAAATAATTGAGCAATGAAGGGAATATAAGTAATGCTTATCTCACTGTTTTAGAGAGCTGATGGAAGGTGAAAATCAGTACAAAGATAAGGATGAATTTCGGTCCCGGAGCATTTTTTTCGAAGTAAAGGGCGACCTTTGTGAAGGAAAAAACGGTCAAACATGATCGTTAACAAAGTCGAGAGGCAGACTCAGTCTGCAACTAGGGTGGTACCGCGATAATTTCGTCCCTACTGATACAATCAGTAGGGACTTTTTTATGGAAAAAAATAAAGGAGCAAATCATGATGAAATTACAAAAAAGTTTATTGCCTCGTCATATACGATTGATGGCACTCGGAGGAGCAATCGGCACAGGTATATTTAAAGGTACTGCTGAAACAGTATCAATAGCGGGGCCCGCCGTTATTTTTTCTTATCTGTTTGCAGGATTATTGCTTCTTGTAGTTATGGGGGCAATCGCAGAGATGGCCATTGCTTATCCTGGAGTGAATATGAAAGGTTTTATTCATAAAGCATTTGGAACGAACGTGTCTTTTGTGATCGGATGGCTGTACTGCTTTATGTGGTTGGTTGTATGTGTCATTGAAGTGATTGCAGCAGGAAGCTTTCTGCAATATTGGTTTCCTTCCTTTTCTTTATGGTCCTTAAGCCTTATTAGTGCTCTTTTCATAGTGGCTATTAATTTAATGAATGTAAAGCGTTATGGAGAGATTGAATTTTGGTTTGCCGGTATTAAAATTACCATGATTGTTTTATTCGTTGTTTTAGGCGCTGGTATTTTATTCGGTTTTATCCCGAGCAATGAAACTGACTATGTGCAAAATTATGTACAGCACAAAGGATTTTTCCCTCATGGGTGGTCAGGAGTGTTTTCCGCACTGCTAATCGTCATTTTTTCATATGGCGGTACCGAGCTTATTGGATTGACATTAACCGAAACAAAAGAAGCAGAGAAGATATTGCCAAAAGTGATTAAAGGAGTAATATGGAGAATCGTGATATTCTATACGCTCCCAATCCTTATCATTTGCGGATTAATTCCTTGGAATGAAATCGGCAGCCAAGCAAGTCCATTTGTGCAAGTGTTATCTGCTGTCGGATTTGGTGGATCAGCTCACATTATGAACTTCGTCCTTATTACAGCCGTTTTGTCTGCTGCAAACTCAGGGATTTATGGCTGTACACGAATGCTGTATTCATTAGCTGCAGAAGGAGAAGCACCGAAACAGTTTTCGTTTGTTTCTAAAAACGGTGTTCCATTATATAGTGTAATCTTTAGCGCTATTATTCTGATTGGAGGTACATTTGTCGCGTACTTTTCACCTGACCGTGTTTTTGGGTATTTGATGGCCATTCCGGGGTTTACGGTATCATTGGTGTGGATCAGCATATGTTTAGCACAACTGAAGCTTCGGAAAACGTATACAAAGCTGCCGCATTTTAAAGTATGGGGATATCCATATGTAACCTCATTTACTGCAACAGCGTTAAGTATAAGTTGTGTCGTATTTGCTTTTAGCGAGCAGAATCGAGTGAGTATTTTTGTTTGTTTAGGTATTCTGCTTATCTTAATGCTATGTTCTGTATTTAGAGACAAAAAGTAGAATGGTTGAAGATAGGTGAAAAGAAGAGAAGCTGGAATGATAGCCGGCTCCAATTGTCGGATAACCAGCTCCAATTATCGGATAGCCGGCCCCAATTGTCGGATAGCCGGCCCCAATTGTCGGATAGCCGGCCCCAATTGTCGGATAGCTGGCCCTAATTGTCGGATAGCCAGCTCCAATTGTCGGATAGCCGGCCGTAATTGTCGGATAGCCAGCTCCAATTATCCGATAACTGTCTCCAATAGTCAAAATTGCAGTTGGCCAGTTAAGAAAAACCGTTAACCACTTTTCTTATTCGTAAACGATAACACCCTTTGTGACATGCATCCTTGGATAATTTACCATTGCATCTGGAATTTCATCCAATTGAAACGTATGGCTTATGGAACGGTTTACCCGAATCTTACCTTGTGCAATCAACGAAATCGCTTTTTCATGTGTATCCGGATTAATAAACGAACCGCTTATCTTTAACTCTTTTGCGAAGACTTCAAATGGTGAAATGGAAATTTTGGTATCAGGAGCGGCCACTCCGAAGAAGAGGATTTGGGCTCCTTTTTGTGAAGCTTTTACTGCCTGCTCCATGGTTTCCTTTCTCCCAACGCATTCAATAACAATATCGAATCCACCTGTTTGACTGACCCAATCATCAAACGTGCCGCTAAGAGGACTTACGACTTGATCGGCTCCGTAATCATAGAGGAGACTATGCTTCGTTTCATCCGGCTCACTGATAACGACAGGGTTGGCACCATACATTTTTGTCATTTGAAGCATAAGTTGGCCGATGAATCCTCCGCCAATGACAAGAACGGAACTGCCTGGCTGAATCTTAATCTGCTCGATTCCATGAATCACACATCCTAATGGTTCTATCAAACTAGCTTCTTCAAAAGAGATACTATTAGGAACTTTATAGCAATTTGCGGCCGGAACAACACAATATTCTGCCATTCCGCCGTTTCGGGTGACACCAAGAGCTTCAAGGTTTTCACATAGATGCTTCTTTCCATTTCGGCAATAGGAGCATATGCCACAGTAAATATTTGGGTCAATACTTACCCGGTCTCCCTGCTGTAAGCCCTTGACCTTTTCCCCGACAGAAACCACCTCACCTGAAAATTCATGTCCCAAAATAGTAGGGGGGACGACTTCTGCTGAACCGGGCTGTCCATGAAAAATATGCTGATCGGTCCCACAAATTCCACAAGCCTTGACCTTAATGAGGATTTCCCCAATCCCTGGAACGGGTACCTCCTGATTTTGTATTTCCAATTGATGTTTCCCTAAAAAAACTGCTGCTTTCATCTTCATACCCCCAGGCACTTAGTTATGAATTTCAAAAAAAGAGTTCTCATTTCTTAAAAGGTTAATCTATGTTTATGTCACTTAAGGGGGCACGTACCATTTCTTCTCTAATCCTTGTAAGGTGCTCTTCCATCAGTTGCTTCGCTTTATTAGAGTCCTTTAACGCGAAGGCGAGAAAGATTTCTTTATGTTCGTTCAGCGTATCATGAAAATTGCCTACTCGTAAATAACGATGATTGCGGGTGGTTCGAATGGTATTTTTCAATTGTTCACTAAGAGTTTGAATTAAGGCGGCAAAAATAGAATTATTGGAAGCTTGAATTTGCAAAATCCTTATAAAAAATATGAAAAAGTATAAAAAGAATGCGAACAGTGTGATTGACTGTTCGCATTTTAGCTATAGAGAGCCACACCCACTAAACCTGAAAGGATAATGACATATAGAGGATGCCAGCGGTATTTAATTAATACAAATAAGGATAGTCCAAAAATGACCAGCAGACTTACCATGCGAAATGAGATATGAAAAGTAAGCAAGTCATTTGATAACGCAAAACTTATAGAGGCATAAATGATTAAACTAGTAACAATAGGCTTTAATCCATAGAATAGGGATTGAACAAAGTGATTATCATGCATCCTTTTAAAAAATGAAGCGATTAGAATAACCAATATAATAGAGGGAATAAGAATAGCAATAGCCGATATGATGGCACCAGCTATTCCGGATGTTGAATACCCAACTAAAATGGCGCTATTGGTTGCAATTGGACCAGGTGACATTCCTGAAATGGCAATTAAATTGGTAAATTGTTTGGCCGGAATCCATCCGTAGCGGGTGACTTCCGAGTTTATAATCGGAATCATCGCATATCCCCCGCCGAAAGAAACCAGACCGATCCAAAAAAAAGTTTTAAACAGCTGCCACAAAACCATTTCGATTTCCCCCTATTTAAATTCCATCTCCAATAAAATAATCATGGCTGGTGTAGGATGTAACTTTGTCCTTGTCTTTTCTTGGCGTAATTTTGTAGCCAAGTTTTCTTTTTAAAAAAATGGAAATCGCTCCAGTTACAGCACCAAGGATAATGGCTAAGACTGGATGAATGAAGAATAATGCCGGCACGCCAATGAGCATAATAAAAAAAGTCGTTTTATCCACGATTGATGTTTTGATTGTTTTAATAGCTGCATAAACAATGATGGCTAAAATAGTAGCCCTGATGGAAACAAATGCAGCTTCAATCTTTGGATTATCATGAATGAATAGATAAGAAATTCCGAGAGTCAATACAATTAAAAAGGTAGGCAGCGAAACACCGATCATCGCCGCGACTGCCCCTTTGACGCCGCCTACTTTGTGTCCGATAAAGGAGGCCGAATTGATGGCGACTGCTCCCGGGACAGATTGTGCTAAGGCAAACAAATCCGTAACATCTTCACTTTCTATCCACTTTTTCTTTTCAACTATCTCCCGCTCTATTAGTGGAATCATTGCAAAACCACCGCCAAAGGTAGCGGGGCCGATTTTAAAAAAGGTCCAAAATAGCTGGAACAGCTTTCTCCATTCTTCTTTCATATTTACCCTTCTCCCTTAGTGTTATCTTTTTATATTAGAATAATATTTTTTGTAATTCTATCATACATCTATTATGTTATCAGATGAGTCAAGGGGAATAAATTGCAACAAAATTATAGGGTATAATAATTTGTTATACCCCAGTAAAAGTATCTGTTTTTTATACTTTGTGTGTTACCATATTTTATATTGAAACCCAAATACCAGGAGGAGATTGTTTCGTGAACATTGAAAATTTAAAAATGTTTTGTTTGGTAGTGGATGAAGGAAGCATAAGTCAAGCCGCCAGATTAAGTTATGTCACGCAGCCAGCTGTAACGAGACAAATCCACCAACTGGAAAATTATTATGGGACATTGTTATTCGACAGAACGGAAGGGAAGATGAGGGTTACTGAGGCCGGAAAGCTGCTCTATCCGTTTGCCAAATCGATCGTGAACGATTTTTATCGTTCAAGCGAAGTGATTAGACAGTCAACAGGAGAGCGAAATACCACCCTTCATGTCGGTGCTTCCTTTACTATCGGGGAATATTTATTGCCCAGCCTGCTTGGTCGATTCAAGAAAGATATGCCTGATATCAAAGTAACCTTAACGATTAAAAATACTCCTGGCATTATAGAGGATTTAACCAATGATGTCATCGACCTGGCCATGGTGGAGGGAATCGTCGACAACGGTAATCTGACGGTCGAGAAATATGCAGTTGATGAGCTTATTCTCGTTTGTTCGCCAGAGCATTCATGGGGAGGGCAAATTAACATAGAAGAGCTGGCAAATGAAAGAGTGATCTGGCGTGAATCGATATCTGGCACACGTCTGATCGTAGAAAATATGCTAAGGGAAAATGGAATTTTGGATAAAATTGAAAGCTATATGGAGTTAGGGAGTACCCAAGCGATCAAAAGCGCTGTAGAGGCTGGCCTTGGGATTAGTATCCTGCCGCGTTTAACGGTTGCTAAAGAATTGGAACAAGGGACATTACGAGAAGTGGTCATCATTGATGTAAAGATTATCAGGGATTTATGGCTGGTTAAAAAACACCACCGCTTCAACAAATTGGGCGTTTCTAAATTTTTGGATTTTATTCATCATAAATAATAGGCCTTTCGGGCTGCATTTCGTGGTGAAGCTGTCTATAAAACAAGTTTGGCTGTGAAGACCGGACACAGGTTGTCGTTACAGCACTTCGCAATGGAATGGTTAGATAAATCTTTTTACGTGACATTCACACGAAGTACCCGTTTTCGGCTTAGAAAAATGCAAGGTGTTTTCCTGTTGGTTTTACGATTCGCTGATAAATGGGCTGGAAACGCTGATAGAAGTTGAAAATTCGCTGATAAACCTAAGAAATTCGCTGATAAATCTCCGAAAAGCGCTGATAGGGTGTATTTTTACACTTTAATTAAGCGTTTTAAGAATTCAAACAGGGGATAGGAACACTAATTCAAGATTTATAGCCAAAATTGCTTGATTAAATAGACAAAAAACCTTGTCGAGATGTAGTATATCGCCTCCACAAGGTTTTTAATATTTCTAAAGTGAATATTAAACGTTAAGGATTCAAGAAGAACTTCCAAAAATGAAAGAGGGGATGGCTTAAATGTAAGGAGCATCCCTATTTCTTAATTTGTTTTATCATCTTTTTCCTCTAAGTGGTCTGATTTACTCTCCGTAATGACACGGTCAATATCAAGATAAGGCTTTCCTCGTACTGCTTCATTCGAAACAATATTCACCGTATTTTTCCGATGATCGTTCATCATCATTACCTCCAAAGGAAAATTTCAATACCTGCAATAGTTTCTCCAATTAATGTAGTTAAAACTCATTTTAAAAATATCTCCTTATTAAAAAGTACTTAGAGATTATGCCGTTCAAAAGTTTGTCAAAGGATTTCAAACAAACTGTGAACTTATCACTATAGCCATGTTTTTTATAGGAAAAAATAATATATTAATACCATAAAGAACAAACAAAATTTTGAAGGGCGGAATCATTTATGTTTAACAAATTTTTAAGGGAAAATAAGATTTCAGCAGTTATTTTAACAGTCTTACGTTTATACCTCGGTTATTCTTGGATTACAGCAGGGTTTCATAAATTAACAGGAGGCTTTGATGCTTCAGGCTTCTTAAAAGGAGCAATCGCAAACCCAGTAAAAGGCCCAGATGGTGCAGTGGTATTTGGCTGGTATGTAGAGTTCTTAAAACACATTGCCCTGCCAAACGTTGATGTATTCAACATATTAGTGCCTTGGGGCGAAACATTAATCGGCTTAGGCTTAATCGTAGGATGTTTAACAACAACAGCGATGTTCTTTGGACTATTCATGAACTTCAGCTTTTTCCTTGCAGGTACAGTATCTCATAACCCAAGAGACATCTTCTTAGGCTTCATCATCTTAACAGCTGGCTATAACGCAGGAAGAATCGGTTTAGACCGTTGGGTCGCTCCTTTTATCAGAAAAATGCGCAAAAAAGGTACTGAAAATGAAAAAACGAGAGTAACTGCTTAATTTTAATAATCAAAAGAATCGCCTCTAAAAATGAAAAAGCTTGCAGAGAAATGGATTGTTCTCTACAAGCTTTTTCTATATTCTTTATGCGTTATTTTTATACTCCTGAAGGCTGAATAACTCTTTGTAGTCAGGCCATCTCATTTTTGGCTTCACGTAATCGCGGAAGGAATAACAGACTTTTTCTTGAGGATTCTTTTCAAGGGATAAAATAAAGGATTCCAGGCGAACTTTCATCATAAAATAATAGGGATTATTTTTATCCATAACAGGGATGTCAATGATTTTCATCTTTTGTCCAGCTGAATTTTTGAATTCGAGGCTCTTAAATAACAAAATATCATCTTCTTTTTACCAGTTTTATACCATTATAGCGCATTAGAACACTAAAGCGTCAAAATATTGTTAAAATTTTATGAACAAATTATAAAAAACCAGATTCTAGTTTGAGAATCTGGTTTTTTATAAACTCTAGTATTTCTTTAAGCAAGTCTCATTTTAAAATCTTGATAGCCAAATTCACGTACGACCTTACAATCGCCATCTTTATCTTGTACGACGATGGATGGCAATGGCATGCCATTAAAGGTGGTGTTTTTCACCATTGTGTAAATCGCCATATCACCAAATACCAATCTGTCGCCGCTCTTTAATGGCTGGTCAAACGAATAATCGCCGATCACATCGCCTGTAAGACAGGTTTGGCCGCCAAGGCGATAAGTAAATGGCTTCTCGCCTGCTTCCCCTGATCCAAATAAAGGAGGACGATAAGGCATTTCCAGCACATCCGGCATATGACAGGTTGCGGAGGTGTCAAGAATGGCAATATCGATTCCGTTTTTATGAAGGTCAAGTACAGAAGTGATTAGATATCCTGCGTTGAGAGCGATAGCTTCTCCTGGCTCAAGATATACTTCTAATCCGTATTTTTCCTGCATTCTCTTAATGCATGCTTCAAGTCTCGGGATATCATAATCTTCCCGTGTAATATGGTGGCCGCCGCCAAAGTTGATCCATTCCATTTGCGATAGCCATTGTCCAAACTTTTCTTCCACTGCATTTAGAGTCGTCTCTAAATCGTCAGAGTTTTGCTGGCAAAGGGTGTGGAAATGCAGTCCTGAAACACCATCAAGTAATTCTGGACGAAAATCTTCCTGTTTTACGCCAAATCTGGAACCCGGTGAACATGGGTCATAGATTTCATGGCCAACTTGTGTTGAACACTCAGGATTGATGCGCAAGCCCACTTTTCTGCCAGCTTGAAGAGCTTTATCTTTAAATTTTTCCAACTGTGAGAAGGAATTAAAGATAATATGATCACAAATCGAGATGATTTCGTCGATTTCATCTTCACGGTAGGCAGGGGCAAAGACATGATTTTCTTTGCCCATTTCTTCGTGTCCCAAACGGGCCTCAAACAAGCCGCTAGCCGTTGTACCGCTCAAATATTCTCCAATGAGGGGATACATAGTTGTCATAGAAAATGCTTTTTGTGCCAAAACAATCTTAGCTCCTGTACGCTGCATTACGCCATTAAGGATTTTTAGATTTTTTTCTATAAGAGCTTCATCAACTACATAACAAGGCGTTGGTAATTCTTCAAACCGCATCTTATTAAACTAGCTCCAGCTCTTTTTCTTCTGCTTCTTCTGGCAATGCATCCACAAGTACAGGATTAAAGTCTTCTACCCATGGAAGACCCCATTTGTTTAACTCTTCCATGAATGGATCTGGATCAAACTCTTCAATATTGAATACGCCCGGCTTATTCCATTTGCCAGTCATGACCATCGCTGCACCAATCATTGCAGGAACGCCTGTTGTATAGGAAATAGCTTGAGAACCAACTTCTCTATAGCACTCTTGGTGGTCACAAATATTGTAAACATAATAGGTTTTATCTTTTCCATCCTTTTTCCCTTTGAAGATACAGCCGATGTTTGTTTTGCCGACTGTACGCGGTCCAAGGGAAGCTGGATCTGGTAATACCGCCTTCAAGAACTGAAGTGGAATGATTTGTTTTCCTTCGAATTCGATTGGCTCGATGGAAGTCATTCCAACATTTTCAAGGGCCTTAAGGTGTGTAATATAGCTTTGGCCAAATGTCATGAAGAAACGGATACGCTTAAGTCCAGGAATGTTTTGTGCAAGGGATTCAAGCTCTTCATGGTAAAGCAAGTACATATCTTTTTCGCCCACTTCAGCGAAGTCATAAACTCGTTTGATTTCCATTGGCTCGGTTTCAATCCATTCACCGTTTTCCCAATAACGTCCGTTAGCAGAAACTTCACGGATATTGATTTCCGGGTTGAAATTCGTAGCGAACGGATAGCCGTGGTCGCCGCCATTACAGTCAAGAATGTCAATATATTCAATTTCATCAAAATAGTGCTTTAACGCGTAAGCAGAGAATACACCTGTTACACCCGGGTCAAAACCGCTGCCTAAAAGAGCCGTAATGCCAGCTTTTTCAAAGCGCTCACGGTATTCCCATTGCCATTTATATTCGAATTTAGCCGTATCTTCCGGCTCATAGTTAGCTGTATCCATATAATGTGTTTTTGTTGCAAGACAAGCATCCATGATAGTTAAGTCTTGGTATGGTAACGCTAAGTTCATAACGATATCTGGTTTTACTTCATTAATTAATGCAATTAATTCATCTACGTTATCTGCATCAACTTGTGCAGTTGTAATTTTAGTTTTGCCGCCGTCAAGTTTTGCTTTTAATTCATCACATTTTGATTTTGTACGGCTTGCAATACAAATCTCTTCAAATACCTCGCTGTTTTGAACACATTTATGAATAGCTACTGATGCCACGCCGCCGGCGCCAATAATAAGTGCTTTTCCCATTCTCCTATCTCCTAACTTAATAGATTTTGATTTTGCAACAACAACAAAAAAAGCAAGTGAAAAACGCATACCTGCGCACAACACTTGCTTTAGATATAATCAATATTAATACCATGACAAAAAGTCATAGAAATCCGTCTATCACAAAAGTCCTAGGACCATTGGGCAGAAAGCATTTTAATATTCAAAATATATCTTAGTAGGATCAGAGTCTATATAGCAAATAATTACTTTTACCACTCTTATTGACCGTTTCACAAGTTGTGTGCATATGCACTGGTTGTAAAGTAACCAACTTATAAAATTTGAGCTTTTAACTCAATCAATAAGGCAACCAAAGTTGCCAATCGGCATTTGACCCGGCTGTCCGTATGGCCTTGACTTCCAAAAGGAGGTGGTCAAAATTATCTGCTTGGAAAGACTCAAAATTTTGAATATCAGCTTTCCAATTTCATGCTATTACATATTATCACATTTAAAAATAATAGCAATACTAAATACTAAAAAATTTATCAATAAATGTCGAAATGTTTTATTGGAAAAGTATTTTTTTGTTACAATGAGTTGCTCCACTAAGACGACGAGTGGATTTTTTACAAAAAATTAACAAGGATTTTATTCATTTTTGGCAAATTCTATACGTAAGTAATATAAAAGAAAGGAAGTGGAGTATGAGATATCAAAGAACGTTTTTTATGATTAATGATTTGGTCATTGAAGTCAAGAAACCTGAAATAACGCTAAAAAAAATTAAAGTGACCCAGACTAAAGTAGAAAATGAAGAATATAGAATACTCCGAAAAAAATTCGATGAAGATCTTTTCCATTTCGAAAAAAAACCTAATGGATGGTTTATAACAGAAAAAGAATAACTATTTTTTAAATCCTCTTATAGTAGAAAGCTTTCTACTATAAGGGGATTTTATTTTTTTAAAATTATACAAAAAACAACAAATTTCTACCAAAGTTTACACCTCCTTAATACTCCCTTTACAATTTTGGTTTATTATCAATTTTGCAAGGAAAACAGAATGTTACTACCAAATTAGTAGGGGGAAATAAGAATTGAAAAGCTTAAAAAAATTAAGTCTACTTACATTATTTGCAGCATTGATGGTTTTCATGGCTGCATGTGGAGGCGGAGCTTCTACAGATAAATCAGAAGGAACTGCAAAGAAAGAAACACCTAAAACGGAAGAAAAGAAAGAACTTTCTGGCTCATTAGTCGTTTCTGGTTCATCTGCAATGCAGCCATTAGTGGCAGCGGCAGCGGAAGAATTTATGGCAGCAAATCCAAAGGTTGATATTCAAGTTAATGCTGGCGGATCTGGTACTGGCCTATCACAAGTAGCTGAAGGATCTGTGCAAATTGGTAACTCAGACGTATTCGCTGAAGAAAAAGAAGGCGTTCCAGCTGATCAGCTAGTAGACCATAAAGTTGCGGTTGTTGGTATGACTGCTGCAGTTAACCCTAAAGTTGGTATTAAAGATATTAAAAAAGAAGATTTAATTAAAGTATTCACTGGAAAAATCACGAACTGGAAAGAACTTGGCGGAAAAGATCAAAAAATCGTTCTTGTAAACCGTCCTGACTCTTCTGGTACTCGTGCAGTATTCAACAAGTTCGCTCTTGATGGGGCAACTCCTGCTGAAGGAATTACGGAAGATTCTTCAAACACAGTTAAAAAGATTATTAACGAAACTGACGGTGCGATTGGTTACCTTGCATTCTCCTACTTCACTGATGAATCTGTAACACCACTTGCAATTGATGGCGTAGAACCGACTGCAGAGAATGTACAAACTGGTAAATTCCCAGTTTGGGCTTACGAACACTCTTACACAAAAGGTGAACCTACAGGCCTTGCAAAAGCGTTCCTTGACTATATGATGTCAGATGATATCCAAAACAACTTGTTAAAAAAACAAGGATATCTTCCTGTAACAAAAATGGAAGTAGAGCGTGACGCGAAAGGTAATCAAACGAATAAGTAAGAATACATTTATAAAAGTTTAATGGAATTTAAAAGCCGGCCAGTGATGGCCGGCTTTTTGTTTTGCAACAATATCGTACACATATAAAAGAGGAACATGCCTCTTTTATGTGTGTATTACTTATTGCGTCTTATCCAACAAAATGCAGCTGGAAGTTGGTAAGAACAAGAAAGATAAACTCCTTACTATTCTATATGTTGGGAAAATTTCTATTTTTAGTAATTCCTTACATTCCATCAACATTAGTGTGGTATTTTAGTGAGGAATACACAAAAGGGGAGTGAAAGGAATGACGCGTCCAAAGGTTCCAGTTTATTCGTTTGTACTTTTGCTTTTGTTTTCATCTTTCTTTTTTATGACAGCGTGTGTTTCAGCTGAAAATGCCCTCGATCCTGCACCACAGCTTCAGCCAGTGGGGACTGCAAATGACAAGAAGGTTTTGTTTGATAATACTCATGGACAAACAGCGGGAGCAGCAGATTGGGTTTTGGACGGGGGCTTTTCTGATTTTGCGAATGCCTTAGCCAACAAAGGCTATTATGCCAAAGAGCTTCGAAAAAGCACCCCCATTACGTATCAAGATTTACAAGGCTACGATGTGTTTGTCATTGGAGAAGCAAACATCCCTTACAAAACTACTGAGCAGGCAGCAATGATCCAATATGTACAGAACGGCGGCAGTATCTTTTTCATTGGCGATCATTATAACGCGGATCGCAACAAGAACCGCTGGGATGCATCCGAGGTCTTTAACGGTTTCCGCCGGGGAGCTTATTCTAATCCAACAAAAGGAATGGGAACAGAGGAAGCTTCTTCTGCAGCCATGCAAGGTGTAACAGGTTCTGACTGGATGTCAGCCAACTTCGGCATCCGGTTCCGCTACAATGCAATTGGAGATGTAACGGCCAATGATATTGTGGCTCCGAGTCAGGCTTTTGGGATTACCTCAGGCGTTTCGACAGTTGCTATGCATGCCGGTTCAACATTAGCGATAACCGACCCCAACAAAGCAAAGGGCATTGTTTATCTTCCACCAACCTCAACAGCCTGGGGCAGCGCAGTTGACCAAGGTGTATATAATGGGGGAGGGAGAGCAGAGGGGCCATATGCAGCGGTCTCCAAGCTTGGATTAGGAAAAGCGGCGTTTATTGGCGATTCCTCGCCGGTAGAAGATGCGACTCCAAAATATTTGCGCGAGGAAACGGGAGCAAAGAAAACTACGTACGATGGATTTAAAGAACAGAACGATGGTACTTTGCTGGTGAATATCATTGATTGGCTATCAAAGAAGGAAAGCTATACAGCCTTATCACAGGTCGGTGGATTACAGCTGGATCAGCCAACCGCCTTGCTAGCGATGGAAAACCCGCAAACATCGACTGAACCGGTGGCAGAACCTTGGGCTGCACCTGCAACAGGGTATAAATGGTATGATCCATCAACTTTCAAATCTGGGTCATATGGCTATGGCTCCAGTGGATCTGGTGGAACTGGAACGACAACATTAAATGAAAAGTTTGAGTCCGGAACCAAAACCGCCTATACGACAGGCAATGTGACGCTTGCGAGTGGTTCTTGGTATTTTGATAACGCCCTCATGGGTAATTTATCTGCGGATAAGAAAACAGGTTCACAGTCAGCACGTGTCCGTGCATCTGGATCCATTAAGATGAACTTCGATGTTAGCGGGGCAAAAAGCATTCAAATTTTCCATGCCAATTTCGGTACCGACAGCGGAGCGAATTGGCAGCTGCAAATGTCCACGAATGGCGGCTCGGCATGGACAAACGTTGGAAGTTCGAATACTAGTACAACCACTTTAACTGTTAAAACCTTTACGCTTACTCAAACAGCACCTGTCCGATTCCGAATAGTCGTTTCAGGGACTTCGGGAATGAGGATTAATTTTGATGATATAGTGATTAGTAATTAATAAATAGTGGCTGCCTCATTAGGGGAGAACAATACATTGTTCTCTCCTGAAAATGGAACCTTACACTTGTTTGTCTTCCCATGGTTCAAAGGAAAACGGAATTCCAATCATTTTAGCGGTCAATTCATCATAGGACACTAAATCCTTTCTTGACAACTCTTTTAAAGAGCGTTTTCCCATTGCTCTTAATGCCATTTTTATTTCTTCTGTACTTGCTGTTAAGAATTTTTCCGCTGCTTTTACCCCATCTTCAACCTTAAATTGATCCTTGAACTTCCCGTCATACCAAATAGCCTGTGTAGGCGGTTCAAATGGAAGTGCATTCAACACTTGATCATGTGCAAGAGCAAACAACATGGAAGAGCCTAGATAGACAGCGTCGGCTCCGAGGGCAAGAACTTTTAAGAAATGACCCGGGACCAAAAGCCCTCCTGAAACGATTAAACTAATCTTTCCCTTCATGTTTCTTTTTTCTAGATGATTAGCGGCTCTAACTACCGCATGCAAGGTCGGGATCCCAAAGTCATCAAATAAAATAGGCGGTGCCCCGTGCATGGCTGCTTGCCCGCCGTCAATGGCAATAAAGTCAACCCCCATAAAGAGTAAATGATCAATATCTTCTTCAATTTTTCCACCTGCACCAATTTTGACACCGATTGGAACGCCACCTGATATGACGCGAAGTTCCTCCAGAAGCAGCTTTAAATCTACAAGTGTTTGATTTTCACAAAAATGTTCATGAATGATCGCTTCCTGATTTTCCTTAAGTCCCATTACTTCACGTGCACGACCTTTTAAACTCTCCGGTGGGATTTTTTTGCCCATTCCTGCTAACGCGCCCTGACCTAATTTAATTTCAATCATGTCAGCACGTTTAATTACATTTTCATCCTTTGCCCATTCTGTTTTTGAAAACTGTAAAATATACTTTCCGGCAGTTTTTAATTCTTCAGGTAATATTCCACCTTCCCCAGAGTTTATTGCAGTTCCTGTTTTTTGGGCCGCTTCTGCCAATGAAAGCCTTGCTTGTTCACTAAGTGCAATCCCAAATGCCATTCCACTAATCATAAGTGGAATTTTTATTTCCATTGGTTTTTTTGCATTTGGCCCAATGGTCACGGCAACATCTACCTCTGCTTCACCATCAACTGGAAATGGAGAGGTTTGAGCGGGGATAAAAGTAATGGGCTCCAAATGCGGCCATTTTTTTGAAGAACCGCCAAGCGGGCGAAAAAGGACTGCTCCTGTTTCAGCACGCAAGCTATTTTCTAGCATATTTTGAATGCCCATATGCCGAAGTCCCGGCATCAGTTCGATAATATTTTCTTGATAACTGTCCGTTAAAATGATTTTCCCTGCCTTTTTCACTATTATTTTCATAATCCAACGCCAACCAACGAGCATGAATATAAGCACGACAAATAGAAGGGACATCATTGCAAAAGTCAAATAAAAAAATAAGTTTGCCATAGTCAGTTTTCTCCATTATTACAGAAAATGAGAAAGTCGGATCGAAGGGGTGAACAATTATGACTCCATTTGTTTGTTTTCCCATGGTTCAAACGAAAAAGGAATTCCGGTCATTTTGGCGGTCAATTCATCATAAGAAACCAGATCCTTTTTTGATAACTCTTTTAAAGAGCGTTTTCCCATTGCTCTTAATGCCATTTTTATTTCTTCTGTACTTGCGGTTAAGAATTTCTCCGCAGATTTTACCCCTTCCTCAATCTTAAATTGATCCTTGTATTTCCCTTGATTCCAAACAACTTGTGTAGGAGGTTCAAACGGCATGGCATTCAAGGATTGAGGATGTGAGACGGCAAATAACATAGCGGAGCCAACATATACAGCATCGGCTCCGAGGGCGAGCACTTTTAAAAAGTGTCCTGGTACTAGAAGGCCTCCACAGGCAATTAAACTTATTTTTCCCTTCATGTTTCTCTTTTCTAGATGATTGACAGCTCTGACAATCGCATGCAGAGTTGGGATTCCAATATCGTCAGATAAAATAGGCGGGGCACCTAGTGTGGCCGCTTGTCCGCCATCAATGGCAATATAATCAACACCCATATAAATTAAATGATCAATATCTTCTTCGATTTTCCCGCCAGCCCCCATTTTTACCCCAATAGGAACACCACCTGTCAGGCCCCGAAGCTCATCAACAAGTTCTTTCAAGTCGTCCAGCGTTTGATTTTCAACAAAATTATCATAAATTACAGCATCCTCATTTTCCTTTAATCCCATCACTTCACGGGCACGACCTGTTAAATTTTTAGGAGAAATTTTACCGCCCGTCCCGAATAATGCACCTTGTCCTAACTTAACTTCTATCATATCTGCCCGCTTAATTACTTCTTCTTCCTTTGCCCATTTTGTTTTGGAGAACTGTAAAATATACTTTCCGGCTGCATCTAGCTCCTCAGGTAAGACTCCCCCTTCACCAGAATTAATGGCGGTTCCTGCATTATTAGCTGCTTCTGCTAAAGAGAGTCTCACTTCTTCACTAAGGGCGATTCCATAGGCCATCCCGCTGATCATTAGCGGAATTTTTATTTTCATAGGTTTTTTTGCATTTGGCCCAATGGTTACCTGCACATCAACATCTTCTTCTCCGTCTATCGGAAAGGGTGTTGTTTGGGCAGGGATAAAAGTAATCTGATCTAAATGCGGCCATTTTTTTGAAGACCCCATCGGGCGGTGGAGAACGTCGCCTGTTTCAGCACGTAAGCTATTTTCAAGCATATTTTGAATGCCCATATGCCGGAGTCCCGGCATCAACTCCATTACATTTTCTTGATAACTGTCTGTTAAAATAATTTTTCCCATTTGCTTCACCATTCGCTTCATTAACCAACGCCACCCAAAAAGCATAAAAACAAAGAGTAAAAATATAAATGTTACCATTGCAAAGGTCAAATAATAAAAAATGTTCAACATATTTATTGCTCCATACTCAGCATATTTTCAATAAGGAAATCCACTATTCCTAGTATATCCAAAAACAGGAAAATCATATAAAAAGTACGGGAATGCTTTAAAATAGTTGAGCTTTTTTGTATTCCTGTTCGTATGAAATTGTTATTTTTCACCAAACTATGAACATATAAAAACAGGGGGATCTTTTCATGCATATAATGAATGATATTGTGCATCGTCCTTGGCCATTACCTTCGAAGTATTGGATTATGCGACAAACATGGAAAAATCTATTGTTTTTGCATTGGCCTATTCCGCTTGAAAAATTACGGCCGCATGTTCCTTCCTCTTTACAAATTGACACCTATAATGGCTCCGCCTGGTTAGGTGTAATTTTATTCGTGTTAGAAGGAATCTATCCTCGGGGAATTTCATCTTTGTCCGTAACCCCTAAATTTCCTGAGATCAATGTAAGAACTTATGTTAAATGCGATGGCAAACCCGGTATTTATTTTTTGTCTATTGATGTTCAGAACTGGGCTTCCTTAAATATTGCAAAGAGATGGTATTATTTACCCTATCATTCGGCGGAAGTTTCTTTTCGAAAAGAAGGACAATCCTTTCATTGCCAGAGTGTTCGTAAAGGCAATGAGAATGCTCTTATCACATTTAAGGGTAAATATTTTCCCGTATCGGAGGTATATTTTCCAAAGGAGGGAATGCTGGACCATTGGCTCACTGAGCGATATTGTCTCTATAGTTCAACTAACGGAGTCAACATCTATTGCGGTGAAATACACCATCAGCCTTGGCCGTTACAAAAAGCGGAGGTAGAAATAGACAGGAATACCCTTTTTACACCTTTTCATTTTGACCTTTCTGAAGTAAAACCGATTGCTCATTTCTCTGCAGGCGTTGATTCGTTGATCTGGAATATTAAGAAAAGACGGATTAAATAAAAACATAATTTTTGGTTTTTTATAGAATAATGAAATAGATTATATCAACTGAAGGAGTATCGAAATGGGTAAGAATAAGAATAATATAAAAATTGCATTCTCATTAGCAACATTAATTCTTCCTTGGTTAACCGTCCCTTTTATGGGGAAACGAAGTTTTTTTAGGTTTTTGCCTGTAGCAAGTTTTGTCAATTTGATCTTAAGTGTATTTAGTCTTTTCTGCTATAAGAAAAAATGGTGGATAACGAAGAATCCTCTATCACCTGGCCCAATAGATTTTACCTATATATTAGGGCCATATTTTGTAGCAACGCTTTGGATATTTAAATTAACTTTTGGAAATTTCCCCAAATACATAATGACAAATATGGTATTGGATCTAATTAACGCTTTTCCTTTGCCTTACATTGGGAATAAAGTTGGAGTTGTCAAATTTATTAAGATGAAAAACAGTACCTGGTATTTTATATGTGTATTCTTGGCAATTATTATCTATGGGTTTCAGTCCGTTGTGGAAAAATCAATTAAGATAGCAGATAGATTTAAAAACACAGAGTTATCAAGTAATAAAAATTAAGATGAGGCTTTAAGAAGATATTTTAGATATAGTTCCAAGAAACTACTACGGGTGATGAAGAATGCCGTGTCAAAAAACAGAGGAATTACAACGATTTGTGGAAGAAGCAAGAAGATATACAAAAGATGGCAAGGTTGCAGACTATATTCCTGAGCTGGGTAAAGCATGTCCTGGAGATTTATCCATTGCGATTAATTATCCAGACGGAAGATGTATCTCAGCGGGAGATATTGATAAAAAGATAACACTGCAAAGTATTTCAAAGGTTATATGCTTAGCTCTTGTTTTAATGGAAAGAGGATACCGCTATGTATTTGAACGGGTGGGGATGGAGCCGACGGGAGACCCGTTTAATTCGATTGCCAAGCTGGAAACAATGGCCCCGGCCAAACCCTTAAACCCAATGATTAATGCTGGAGCACTTGTTGTAACCCACATGTTAAAAGGGGATTCAGTGGAGGAGCGGTTCAATCGGTTATTAGTATTTATTCGGGAATTGGCAGGCGACTCTTCCATTGGTTACTGTGAAAATGTAGCCCGTTCCGAATTTGAATCGGCTAATCTAAACCGGGCGTTATGCTATTTTCTGAAGCAGCATAACATCATTACGGAGGATGTAGAAACCTTATTGGATTTGTACACTAAACAGTGTGCTGTTGAAATGAATTGTTTGAATTTAGCGAGGATCGGTATGATTTTTGCAATGGATGGTGTGGACCCTCTTAATGGGAAACGGATAATGCCTGATGATGTAGCAAGAATTTGCAAAACTTTCATGGTAACGTGCGGAATGTATAATGCATCAGGCGAATTCGCCATCAAAATAGGGATTCCGGCTAAAAGTGGCGTATCAGGCGGAATCATGGGGGCTGTTCCTGGTAAATTTGGAATTGGCATTTTCGGTCCTGCCTTGGATGAGAAAGGGAACAGTGTGGCCGGACTTAAACTTTTGGAACTTTTATCAAAAAAATATCGTCTGAGTATGTTTTAAAGTAATCCCATCTGGATGCCAGATGGGATTAATTATTTGTAATAAAACTAAGGTAATGGTTAGTCATTTAGATGAAAAAATGACTCCTTTAAAGATGTATCTCATTCATATAACGATCTCCAAAGATAAAAGGTAGCATACGCTTGCCAGCCATCCCAATTTTCAGCGAATTCTTTTATTTCTTCTATGGCAGGTTTTCTCTTAAAACCTAATAAACTTTTTAATGCATTATGAAGGCCGGCATCTCCGATTGGAAAGGAAGTGTTGTAGTTTAAACATTTCATCATCACATAATCCGCAGTCCATGCTCCAACCCCTCTGAACTCGGTCAATCTTCTTTTCACTTGATGATAATCCTGATTCAACAATGTTTCCTTCGACAGGTCCCTGTTCTTCATGGCCTTAGCGATGCCAATGATATATTCAGCCTTCCTTCCAGTAAACTGGAGTTTCTTTAAGTCCTCAACATCAATGGAAGCAATTTTTTCAAATGAAGGGAATATCCAAAAGGTATCCCCATTAAAAGTGAGACTTTCTCCAAATCGCTCAACAAAACGTTTTTTTAATTTATAAGCAAATGTTAGATTGATTTGTTGGCCAATTACAGCCCAAATTAGCGATTCAAATAAATCAGGAATACCTATAATCCGCAGACCGTAGTATTTATTGGAGATTTTACTTAAAATACGATCCTTGGCGGCCATTTCATAAAACCCTGCCAAATCTTGACCTAAATCAAGCCATTCCCAAATGTATTCAGCAGCTTGTTTTCGAGATTCTTCAGAAGGTGTACTTATGGGGAATTCAACGATGATGGAACGATTATTATATCCAACTTTCAACAAAATGAAGATTTTATTTACTTTAATCAGCTTATATACAGATCCGTCCTTAATTTGATGTAGCAGTTCTAGGCTGGATCTGCTTAAAAATACTAAGCACTCGTTAAAATTGAATTCCTCGGGAGGATAGATTTCAACGTAGGTCTCAAAATCATTCCAGTTCATTTTTTAATGCCCCTTACTATTTTTTCTATATTCACTAGGTGAACAATTTTTTAAATTGCGAAATGCCTTGTAAAAATTAGAAGGACTCTGGAAACCAACCTCATAGCATATCTCCAGGTTGGTTAGATCGGTAAATTTAAGTAGATGCAGGGATCTGTCTATCCGTATTTTTTCTAAATAGGTGCGTGGAGTTTCCATTGTTTCTTGCTTAAATATCCGTTCAAGATAATAGGGACTTAGACCGACAAAGTCCGCTATATCCTTTAATACGAGATTTTGTTTATAATGATTGACTAAAAATGTAATAACATCTTTCACAAGTCCCGTATAAGGTGAATGCTCCACTTCAGGCTGGCATCTTTTGCATGGTCGAAACCCAGCCTTTTCAACTTCCTTAATATCGAGGTAAAACTCAACATTTATTTTTTTGGGTTTTCTAGATCTGCAGGATGGGCGACAATATATTTTTGTAGTTTTCACGGCCGTAAAAAATAACCCATCATATTTTCGATCACAGGCGATAATTTTTTCCCACATTTCTTCAAATGAAAGATTGATTTTACTCATAATCTTATCCTTTCCGTTTCTAGCCTAGTCCTAATATAAATGAGATGGTATCCTTAAACCTCATTTTAACAAGAAGGGTAAAGTGATTTCGTCCTGATTCTTGCTCTTATGGTCTAAGAGAAATGGGCATTAACAACATTGAATGAAAAGCATGAGCCTGGAAACCAAAATTTAGGTGATAATGTAATCAGCCATTAGATTAATTTTAGTTGTTGACACATTGTAAGAATACTATTAAAATTAAAAATTATTCAACAATAGTTAAACTCAATCAAAAAAATGAATAATTTCGCAAGCTATGATTGCTATGGATCGAACTATAGCAGGAGCAGCTTCTGGAGAGACCGCAGGAATACCGCGGCGCCGAAGGGTTCATAATCTCAGGCAAAAGGACAGAAGAGTACTAAATATTATTTGATATGCTGACAATCGTTAGCGTAACAAATATTATTTATTATTCTTAGACCTAATAGATTGGAGGAACTCCAGTCTCTTTTTTTTATTGAGTTTACTATTTTGTTCAACGTTTCACATGAAACATTTTTAATCAATTTGAGAGGGAGATAGAAATGGAACAAAGAGAATTAAAGCGAAATTTAGAAAATCGCCACGTGCAGTTAATCGCCATTGGCGGCACCATTGGAACCGGATTGTTTTTAGGGTCCGGCAGAGCCATTCAGTTGGCAGGGCCATCTATCATACTTGCCTATTTAATCGTTGGAATCGCTTGTTTTTTTGTGATGAGAGCGCTTGGTGAACTGCTGCTGTCTAAAGCGGGCTATCAATCTTTTACTGACATTGCCGAAGACTATCTCGGTCCGCGGGCCGCGTTTGTCACCGGATGGACCTATTGGTTTTGTTGGATTATGACAGCTATGGCTGATGTGATTGCAGTTGGTGTATATGTTCGTTATTGGTTTGATATCCCACAGTGGATACCTGCGATTGCTTGCTTAATTATTTTATTAGGACTGAATCTATTAACGGTGAAGCTTTTTGGAGAATTGGAGTTTTGGTTTGCCTTAATAAAGGTCATTACCATTGTCGCCTTAATTGGTATTGGGGTCGTATTGCTGGTGATGGGATTCAAGACAGAGGCTGGAATGGTTTCAATTTCGAATCTTTGGAACCATGGCGGGCTATTTCCAAATGGGGTCTCGGGTTTCTTGCTTTCCTTCCAAATGGTTGTCTTTGCTTTTGTCGGTGTGGAATTAGTGGGGGTATCGGCAGCGGAAACAGCTAATCCGAAAAAAAACATCCCGTCTGCGATTAACAAAATTCCGTTACGAATTCTATTTTTCTATGTTGGTGCCTTGATCGTCCTTTTATGCATTAATCCTTGGACGCAACTAAATGCAGCTGAAAGTCCTTTCGTTAAAACGTTTAGCTTGGTCGGGATTCCGATTGCGGCAGGGATTATTAACTTTGTCGTCTTAACTTCCGCCGCATCTGCTTGTAACAGCGGGATGTTCTCCACAAGCCGGATTCTATTTAATTTAAGCAAAAAGAATCAGGGGCCAGCTAACTTTGTGAAGTTGAACAAAAATCATGTACCAAGTAATGCATTAATGATTTCTACGCTTGTTTTAACGGGAGGAGCTCTTTTAAGTAAACTGATCCCGGAGCAAGCTTTTGGAATCGTGACAACCATCAGTGCGATTTGTTTTATTTGGGTTTGGGGTGTCATTCTCATTTGTCATGTAAGGTATAAGAAAACACGTCCCGACTTACAGAAAAAATCAACTTTTAAAGCACCATTTACACCATTTATGAACTATGCTGTGCTAACTTTGTTTGCTGCGATTCTCATTATTATGCTGTTCGCTCAAGCTACACGCACAGCCTTATTGTTGACGCCACTTTGGTTTATTCTATTATTTGTATTGTATTCATATAGAAGTAGAAAAGATAAGGATCTAAAATTTACGGCATAGAATTCAACAATCGATTTGTGCTTGCAACTGATGTGTGATATGTCGGGGGCAGGCATTTTTTCTTTGTGTTATCATCTATTACTCTCTAATTATTTTCAAGCACCGCAATCCGAGATTGGAATTGCACCTTTATCCTGTTTAAGCTACTTTTTGTCCGATAATTATTTTTGGATTTAAGGAAATTAAAGGAATTATTAAGAATATATAAATATAGGTACTAGCCTAATATTTTAAGAAAGGGAGTCGTTAAGGTGTCAAAAAAAGTATTAATCCTGGCAGGAGATGCTGTAGAGGCATTGGAAGTTTATTACCCGTATTTTCGTTGTCTTGAAGAAGGCTACAATGTGCAGATAGCCGCACCATCAAAGAAGAAGCTGCAAACGGTAGTACATGACTTCATTGGATGGGATACTTATACGGAAAGTAAAGGATACTTAATTGAAGCACAGTTAGCTTTTGAAGAAGTAAATCCGCACGAATTTGACGGCCTGATTATTCCAGGTGGAAGAGCTCCGGAATACATTCGCTTAAATGAAAATGTTCCAAGAGTGGTCGCTCACTTTTTTGAATCAAATAAACCTGTAGCGGCGATTTGCCATGCAGGTCAGGTGTTAACAACCGTGCGCCAATACTTGGAAGGCCGTGAATTAACCGCTTATATCGCCTGCAAGCCGGATGTGGAAGCGGCTGGGGCAACCTTTATTGAAAATCACCTCCATGTTCAAGGCAATCTCGTTTCCGGACACGCATGGCCGGATCTTCCGGGTTTTATGAAAGAGTTTATAAAATTATTAAACCAATAAGACTGAGAAGAAGCTCGTAGAGGAATTTATTACTCTACGAGCTTTTTAATTTTGTTTATGTTGTCACAAAAAAACAGCCTCCTCCGTCTTGTTAATGAAAACCATATTGAAATGGAGGAAATGATGTGAAAACGTATGATGCAGCCATTATTGGCGGGGGGCTGGCTGGATTAACAGCTGCTATTGATTTGGCAAAGGGAAATAAGTCCGTCGTATTGATAGAAAAGGCAAGTCAGTGTGGAGGCCGGGCCATGACAATTGATAAAAATGGAGTATTGTTAAACTTGGGTGCACATGCCCTTTATAAATCGGGCCCTGCCGAAAATATATTATTAGAATTAGGGATTAGGATAGATGGGGGAAGTCCGTCGGCAAAAGGAACAGCCATTTGGAAAAACAAGGTAGTATCCCTTCCTCATTTGCTTTGGACGGAGCTTTCTTGGCCAGGAAAAGTGGAGTTCGGTAAAATCATGCTTAAGTTAAAAAAAATGGATACAAACACACTGGAGATCATGACTTTAAGAGATTGGGCTGAAAAAGAAATTCACAGCCCCATGGTACGCCATATCTTCTATGCCTTATGCAGAACAGCTACGTATACACAAGATCCGGATTATCTATTAGTCGGTCCCGTTCTTAAACAGCTGCAAAGAAGCATTACAAATGGTGTTTTATATGTAAATGGAGGCTGGCAAACGATTGTAGATCAATTGAGGGAGCTTGCCATAATATCTGGCGTTGAAATAATGAATGACAAAAAGGTTGTTGAAATTGAATACGATCAACAAGTAACAGGAGTTATTTTTTCAAACGGTGAAAAGATTTCTACTGCTAATGTCATCAGCACTGTTTCACCTGGAGAATTATACCGCCTGATTCGAGGTGCGGAAAAAACCTCCATCCTTACATGGAAAAACCAATCAAGACCAGCGATGGCCGCCTGTTTGGATCTATGTTTAAAAAAGCTTCCGGTAGAAGGGCGGAATGTATCTATCGGCATCGATCAACCGGTGTTTTTTACCAATCAATCCAAGTATTCTCGATTAAGTGACAATGGGTCACTCGTGATGCATTTAGTGAAATATAATGGAGCAGCCGGAGGTGATCCAATCGAGGATCAAAAATTTCTTGAAGCCACCATGAGCATGCTGCATCCTGGTTGGGAAAAAGAGGTTGTGGCCAAACAATATTTACCCAATATGACGGTGGCAAATGACTATTTGCACATGGCCAGGACCGATCGGTTTCCCGGCCCAGTTGTTCCGGAGATTGACGGACTATATATTGCAGGAGATTGGGCAAGTCATGGTGAGTTTTTAGCAGATGCAGTAATGGATAGTGCACGAAGAGCATCTTTGACGGTTTTAAAAGATCTGGAAGAGCAAAAAAACAGGCCCTTGCCTATATCATGATTGCCTGAATAAATGATGTTTTTATAGGAAGAAGGCATGTACGATGGAAAATATTGAGCAGTTATATTCCGAATACAAACCATTGTTGTTCTCGCTTGCCTACCGCATGCTTGGGAGCTTGATGGATGCAGAGGATATTATTCAAGAGGTATTTCTGACCATAAATAAAGGGATTCCTAAGGATATCCAAAACATAAAGGCCTATTTATGCAAATCTGTGACCAATCGCTGTATTGATCGATTAAGATCAGCAGCTAACCAGCGAGAGGTATATACCGGGCCATGGCTGCCTGAGCCTCATGTCATCGGAGATATGGCCAAAGACCCATTGGAAATTTATCTTCAAAAAGAATCCATTACAACCGCCTATTTATTATTGCTTCAGCAAATGTCGTGGGTGGAAAGGACTGTCTTTCTATTAAGAGAGGTTCTTCAGTTTAATTATGAGGAAATAGCTGAAATCGTTGGAAAAAGCAGCATCAATTGCCGTCAAATCTTTCATCGGGCAAAGCAGGGATTAGACAAGAATGCCTTGGAGATTATGAAAGAAAAAACACAGGATGTCCAAAATCAAACCAAAAATGTAATAGAAAGATTTGTGAACTTATTAACCTCCGGAGATACAGAAGGCATTAAAAATTTATTGGTATCTGAGGCCACTTTGATATCCGATGGTGGTGGAAAAGTAAAAGCAGCTCTTAGGCCTATTTATGGTTCAAATCGAGTTTGTACGTTCTTAGAAGGGATTTTGAAAAAAGTGCCTGAAGGTTTTTCTTTCAAAATCAGGGAAGTCAATGGAGTACCAGGAATCGTTTCCTATGTGAATGGTCAGCCGCTTAATGTGATTTCCTTTCATTTAGTTGAAAATAAAATTGTTGCCATCTATCTTGTTGCAAATCCAGATAAGCTTGGACATGTTCATTGAAGAGGAAGCTTTTTTCAAGAATAAAGAGGCTGACAGAAACACGATATTACTCGTGTACCTGTCAGCCTTTATTTAGCTGTTCCTGTACTTCTTATTACAAGAACCAAAATAGTTATTCCTGTTTCTAACTATTTGAATCTAGTCCAAATTCTTTAATTTTATTGTATAGAGTTCCTCTTGATATACCAAGTAACTTTGCTGCTGCACTTTTGTTTCCATACGTTTTGCGTAATGCTTCTTCGATCATTAAGGGTTCATCTTTAATAGTTAGGTCATTGTTCTTAACTAATGGCTCATCTGGGCTTGATACATCATTTGTGTGTATAGACTGGGAGAAGGTAATGATCCCTCTTGGAAGATGTTCAGTTGTAATTATTCCATCGTTGAGCAGGATAAAACGTTCTACAACATTTCGAAGTTCTCGCACATTTCCGGGCCAATCGTAGTTAAGTAAAGCTGTCATAACCGCGGGGGCAATATTCGGCATTGTTTTTTTGTACTTTATGGTAAATTCACGAATGAATTTTTGAACCAACTCTACAATATCTTCCATGCGTTCACGCAATGGAGGAATATCAATTTTGATTACCGATAATTGGTAATACAGATCTTTATGAAAATGACCTTCCTGTACCAATTCATCTATTCTAGGTGAAGCTGAGGCAATAATACGTGTTTGGGTTTGAACAGATTCAGTTGCCCCAATACGAAGGAATGATTGATGCTCCAAATAATCAGAAAGTTTTACTTGAATGTCAAACGGCATTCGATCGATGTCGGTAATGAACAAGGTTCCTCCGCTTGCTTGTTCAAGTTTGCCAGCTTGCCCTACTCGTTCTTCATTCGTAAAAGCTTTTCTTTGATATCCAAACAATTCCACTTCTAAAAGTCCGGAAGGAATAGATATGCAATGAACAGATAAAAAAGGCGCGTTCTTTTTTAAACTGCCATAATGGATAGCCTGTGCCAGCATCTCTCTCCCAGAACCGGGTTCACCCATCAATAGGACAGGGACTTCAGCAGAAGTTGTTTTCTGTGCAATTTGTAACGCTTCTTTTATCTCAGGACTAACCCCAATGATGGAAGAGAATGGTTTTTCAGGATGGACAAGCTGGGGCATCGAACCATACAATTCTTCATTGAGCCGAACAATTCGAGTAATATCATGTTCCGTTGCAACTCCTCCAATTATCGAATTATCTTGGATGATTGGCGAAGCGTTTATTAAAACATGCGTATTACTGTCAGGACGATGATAAGCTTGTCGAACAGGGAATCCTTCGTTTAAGATCCGATGTAACACGACATCTTCCGCCTCAAAATAATCCCCGATTTTCCGGCCAATAATATTTTCACGATTGATTCCGTACGTTTTTTCGGCAGTAGTGTTCCAACAAATTACTTTACCTTCTTGATCTACCGCTGTAACTGCATCATTAACGGTTTCTGCCAGTGTGTGAAAATATGCTGTTACTTTTTTGTTTTCAACTTGAAGGGTCTGAATCCATTCTTCAGCGGTTAAAATGCCGATAATTGCTTTCCTCTCAACATTCTCTATTAGAACAGGACGTCTCCAATCTGCTTTGGAATCAGGAATTTTTGACATTGTTAAGACAGTTGAAGGAATCCATTGTCTTTCTTTAAGAAAAGAAGCTGCAGACATAGTCTCGGGGCAAGATGTGATTAAATTTAATTCACTATTCGTAATGGTATAATGTACTTTCTCGGCAATAACGATGACAAAATGAAATTGCAGGAGCATGTTTTTTAGTTCCGCTAAAGCTGTTTGAGGCCCGGTCAATATAAAGGAGTCATCTAAATTGATCTGTCCACTTTTAAACATATAAAATTCCCTCTTTATAATGCAGTGATTTTAATCAATGTATCATATTTGTATAATATTATCTAGAATTAGAACAATAGAGTGAACATATTTAAACAGATTTGTCTAAATGGATGAGTCTGTAGATAAGTTGTACTTCAAAATAGTCCAATCTAATTATATTTTAATTTGTAAATAAAGTTAACTATTTATTTTTGAAAATACTAAATTGTCAAATAGTTTAATAAAATTAAACAATGTTGTTTAATTTTGAATTGAAATTGACAAATGTGAACATAGGTGTGTAAAATACGAATAAATAAAATTTTTGAAAAATTCGAATAGAAAGTGGAGGGCAAAGGGATTTGTAACATGACCATTTGTAAAAATTAGAAAACGCTTCCAAAGCTAATACTTTTATTTTAATGAAATTTAACAAGTATTTTATAAAGGATGTGTAGGAGATGAATCATCAGCAAACGGAGTTAAAGAAGGATTTGAAAATTCGCCATATTACCATGATTTCTCTGGGAGGAATTATAGGTGCCGGCTTATTTGTTGGAAGTGGATCACTCATCAATTCAGCTGGACCGGCTTCAATTTTTTCATATGTATTCGCAGGGCTGCTTGTGATATTGGTCATGCGCATGCTGGGTGAAATGTCCATCGTGAATCCTTCTATTGGTTCTTTTTCCACGTATGCCCGAGATGCATTGGGACCATGGGCTGGCTATACCATCGGCTGGTTATACTGGTTTTTTTGGGTCATTGTCATAGCTGTTGAAGCCATTGCGGGTGCAAACATCATTCAATACTGGTTTCCTTCTTGGCCATCTTGGGAGGTCAGCCTTGCCCTTACGTTTTTATTAACTCTAACAAACTTATATTCTGTTAAATCATTTGGCGAGTTCGAGTACTGGTTTTCGCTTATAAAAGTAGTGAGTATCGTCCTGTTTTTGATTCTCGGAGGGGCGATTATATTCGGGTTTATACCGGGGGTAGATTCACCTGGATCCTCTAACCTTCTACATAGGGGAGGATTTATGCCCAATGGAATAAGTTCCATATTTTTGGGAATTGCGATTGTCATGTTCTCTTTTATGGGGAGTGAAATTGTAGCGACTGCAGCAGGAGAAACACAACATCCTGAAAAAGCCATTAGAGTTGCAACAAACAGTGTTATTTATCGAATCTTAATTTTTTATCTGGGTTCCATTTTTGTGCTAGTGACGGTTCTCCCATGGGATTCTCATACCCTATTAAAAAATCCGTTTGTTTCCGTACTTGAGCTAGTAAACATACCTGGTGCTGCTCAAATCATGAACTTTATTGTGTTGACAGCCGTACTTTCTTGCTTGAATTCGGGTCTGTATACGAGCTCGCGTATGTTGTTTGCCATGGCAAACAGTGGTGATGCCCCTCGTGTGTTTTTAAAGGTGAATAAGAAGGGTGTGCCGGTTTATGCAATCCTGGGATGTACCGCTATATCCTATATTAGCGTGTTTTTTAATTACCTTTCTCCAGATAAAATATTTCTCTTTTTAGTGAACGCTTCCGGGGGTGTGGCACTTCTTGTTTATTTAGTAATTGCATTCTCCCAACTTCGTCTGAGAAGAAAATATGAAAAAGAAAACCCTCAGGCGTTGAAATTAAAAATGTGGTTATTTCCTTATTTGACATACGCGACTATACTTGCGATCACGACTATTTTTATATTTATGGCATTTATTGACTCATTGCGTTCACAATTTTATTTAACGGCACTTATTGCTGTGCTTGTTGTCGGTTCATTTTTTCTTACCAAGAATAAACAGCAGACGAATGTATTACAAGATAAAAAGAAACAAGCTATCTAGTAAATAGTATGAAAGCCTCGAATTCATTAAATTCGAGGCTTTTTTATGCGCTGTTATGATTCTAGTCTTAATAACAATTAATTGATTAATCGATACCAATAATTAAACATAAGTGTTCAATTTACTTGTTTAATTAAACAGTATTGTTGCGAAGGTGAAAAATTAAACATTTTTTTAAAAAATAATGTACAAAAGTGTTAAATCTCATTTATAATACAGTTATATTTAATATTGAAAATTTTCCAATAAAAAATAAAAGGGAGAGAATCATATGATCACAGAATATAAGAATACGATTAAGCCATACAAACATGAACCATTTACTGATTTTTCCATAGAAGAAAACAATCAGGCGTTTGAAAAAGCCTTATGGTTAGTCCAGTCTCAATTAGGTCAAGAGCATCCGCTTATTATCGGAGGCGAACGAATTAAAACAGAGAAACAGACGATCTCCATTAATCCTAGTAATAAGGAAGAAGTAATCGGCATTGTTTCTAAAGCGAATAAAGAGTTGGCAGAAAAAGCGATGCAGGCCGCACTTTCTACATTTGAAACGTGGAAAAATCATGACCCGGAGGAAAGGGCGAATATTTTATTCCGGGCAGCAGCTATCCTTCGTCTCCGCAAACATGAATTCTCGGGCTATCTTGTGAAAGAAGCCGGAAAGCCTTGGAAAGAGGCTGATGCGGATACAGCAGAAGCGATTGACTTTCTTGAATTCTATGCCCGCCAGATGATGCAATTAAAAGATGGAGTACCAGTAAACAGTCGCGAGGGAGAAAGTAACAAGTTTCAATACATACCACTTGGAGTAGGTATTATCATTTCGCCGTTTAACTTCCCACTAGCGATTATGGCAGGTACGGTGACGGCAGCGATTGTTTCGGGAAACACCGTCCTGCTTAAACCATCAGACAATACACCGGTAGTGGCAGCAAAATTCGTGGAAATCATGGAAGAAGCAGGACTTCCTCAAGGAGTAATAAACTATGTCCCAGGAGAAGGTTCGGAAATAGGTGATTACCTTGTTGATCACCCAAAAACCCGCTTCATCTCTTTTACAGGTTCTCGTGAAGTCGGCTGCCGTATTTATGAGCGGGCAGCAAAAGTACATCCGGGTCAAATTTGGTTAAAGCGTGTGATTGCCGAAATGGGAGGAAAAGATACAGTAGTCGTTGATAAAGATGCCGATTTGGATTTAGCAGCTTCATCGATTGTTTACTCCGCTTTTGGATTTTCTGGACAAAAGTGTTCAGCAGGTTCCCGTGCGGTGGTCCATAAGGATGTTTATGATGAAGTCCTTGAAAAAGCAGTTTCGTTAACCAAAACATTAACCGTTGGAAGCCCAGAAGATGCAAATACCTATATGGGTCCGGTGATCAGCCAGGCTTCTTACAATAAAATCATGAAATATATCGAAATTGGCAAGGAAGAAGGCAAATTGATGACGGGTGGGGAAGGCGACGACTCCAAAGGGTACTTTATTCAACCGACCATCTTTGTTGATGTTGATGAAAATGCACGTCTCATGCAGGAAGAAATCTTTGGACCGGTACTCGCTTTTTGTAAGGCTCGGGATTTCGACCACATGATGGAAATTGCAAATAATACAGATTACGGTTTAACAGGTGCTTTAATTACCAACAATCGTGACCATATTGAGCGGGCAAAACAAGAATTCCATGTTGGAAATCTTTATTTCAATCGCGGCTGTACAGGGGCGATTGTCGGATACCAGCCATTTGGAGGATTTAATATGTCAGGCACGGACTCTAAAGCAGGCGGACCTGATTACCTTATCCTGCACATGCAGGCGAAAACAACCAGCGAATCACATTAAAAACAGGTAGGCAGCTTTTTTAAGCTGCCTATTTAAAAAAATATTATAATATCAGGATTCATTGACTTAGGAGGATCATCTATGTTGGCAGAGGTTTCAAAAAATGTTTTCCTTTACGCCTCCCAAAGTAAGGGATTAAATAAAGCAGCAAAAAAATGGGGCCTTCGATTTGGAGCTTCCCAAGTTGTGGCAGGGGATACGATTGAAAGTGCCATTAAAAAGGTGGAAGAGTTAAATAAAAAAGGTTTGGTCTGCACACTGGACCATTTAGGGGAATTCGTTTCAAGCAGAGAGGAAGCAATTGAGGCAACAGAATATAATGTAAAGACGCTGGAAGCCATGGCAAAAGCCGGAGTGAATAGTAATTTGTCTGTTAAAATGACTCAGCTGGGGCTGGACATAGACCGGGATTTTTGCGTAAATAACATGCGCAGAATTCTTGCGGCAGCAAAAAAACACAACAATTTTGTCCGAATCGATATGGAAGATCACGCGCATTGTCAAATTACACTAGATATCCTGAGTGAATTACGCCAAACGTACGATAATGTTGGAACCGTTATCCAGGCCTATTTATTTCGGGCCCACGAGGACGTAAAAGAGTTAAAGGGAATTCCTCTTCGTTTAGTAAAAGGAGCATACAAAGAATCTCCTGAAGTCGCCTATCAAGAAAAAGAGAAGGTAGATGAAAATTATCTAAAAATCATTGAAGAGCATCTGCTGAGCGGAAGCTATACGGCGATTGCTTCCCATGATCACCAAATTATTGCCAAAGTGAAAGAATTCACACAAAAAAACAATATACCGCGAGATCAATTTGAATTTCAGATGTTATATGGATTTAGAACAGACATGCAGCTTAGCCTAGTTCAAGAGGGATACAAAATGCGTGTTTACATACCTTTTGGAAATGATTGGTTTGGCTATTTTATGCGCCGGTTAGCAGAAAGACCGCAAAATGTGGCTTTTGCTCTAAAGGGGCTCCTATCCAAGTAACTGTACCGTATCAAGATAAAATGCGGAAACAATAATTTAAGACCCTTCCATTACTCTTTTGAAAGAGAGGTTTTAATAATTGAAAGAAGTTATAGAAGCTATCTATAGTCCGTGTTGCGGGAAAATCGAAACCTTATTTGTTGACCAGGATTCTTATGTGTATGAATGGGAAAAGTTAATCTTAATTCATACAGAAGATCACAAAAAAGTAGAGGTCAGGGCTGGTGTAAGTGGTCATATTGTGTCATTGGAAGTAACTGAAAAGCAAAATGTCACTCATGAAACGTTATTAATAAAAGTAAAGGATGACCTGTTAATAACTGGAAGTGAATGATGAAAGAGTATAACTGTTAATGCCCCCTCCCTAAATTCCGGTGCCTGTCACGCCCGAAGTTAGGGAGGGGGCACTTTTTTCACAAAAGGACAGATGAGTTTTATATCTAGTAAATGTCGTTAATCCTGAAAATTATGTAGTAAGTTTCTGAAAATATGTCGTAAGTGGCCTAAAATATGTAGTAAGTATCTGAAAATATGTCGTAAGTGCCCTAAAATATGTAGTAAGTTCCTGAAGAAACGATGACGCTCCAAATTATATCCATTAAATGTGGTTGTTTTCGACGAATAGACGAATCCCATCTGGTGCACAGATGGGATTATTAAATACCTTATTTCAGCCGATCATCAAACCACCCAATTAAATGTTTTAGACGCTCTAAACGGTGCTTTGGTTTTCCAGAGCGTGAAAGGTCATGGTTTTCATCCGGGAAGCGGACGAACTTTGTTTCCACTCCCAAACGCTTAAGGGCAATATACCATTGTTCTGCCTGCTCCATTGGACAGCGTAAATCCTGTTCACTGTGCAGGATTAATATCGGAGTTTTAACATTACGAGCATGGTGGATAGGGGAAAGCTTTAATAACTTCTCGGCATCATCCCATAAATCAGCATGTCCGTGCTGCCATTCCGTGAAGAAAAATCCAATATCACTCGTTCCGTAGAAGCTGTGCCAATTACAAATACTGCGCTGCGTAACGGCTGCTTTGAAACGGTCTGTACGTGTGACGATAACGTTGGTCATATACCCGCCGTAACTGCCTCCCGTAACAAATAACTGGCTGTGATCGATATAATTAAAGTTTTCTAATGCATAATCTACACCAGCCATAATATCTTCATAATCCATTCCGCCGTAATCACCGATAACGGCATTGACAAAGTCATGACCGTAGCCTTGGCTTCCTCTAGGATTCGTGTAAAGGACTACATAGCCTTTTGAGGCCATTATCTGCATCTCGTGGTGAAGACCATTTCCATATGCCGTTGCCGGCCCGCCGTGAATCTGAAGGATCATCGGATATGATTTCCCTTTCTCAAACCCAAATGGCTTTAAGATCCAGCCTTCAATATCCCAGCCATCCGTGCTCTTGTAATGGAAATTTTCCGGAGTACTTAAATGAACCTGGTTATATAGCTCCTGGTTCCAATCCGTTAACTTATGAACGTTATTCACTTGGTTTAAATCTTGAATGACTAAATCTCCTGTTGAATGAGGAGCAGCGAGAACAAGGACTGCTTGATCATCACTGACGATATCATAAGAAGTGACGGTTGCTATGGAAGGGGATAGGGCAGCCGAAACCTCCCCATTCAGAGTTACCTTAAATAACTGACAATCGCCGCCAACTGTAGCAGTAAAGTAAATGCTAGAACTAGTGTGGTCCCATATTAATTGAAACTCCGCTGTGTCATACTTCGCATCAACACCTACCAGGTTTCCGATTGAGTAGTCAAAGCCCTCCGTTAAATTTGTTAATTTACCTGTTTCCAAGGAAAACAGGAGGACATTTGTATTTCCTTGACTTCGTTCACCACGTGTATGGCCAGCAATCGACAGCCATTTACCGTCTGGTGATACCGAAGGGGAGCTTATATATCCATTTCCTTGATAGAAAAGGGTCTCTTTCTTTACATCCAAATCATATTTCCAAATAGCCGGGAGGTAACCCCACTCTGTATCTTCGGCCTTTGTTCCAACATAGAATAAGCTTTTTCCATCTGGAGAGAAACGAGGCTGAGTAAAATCATGCTCTCCCTCTGTAATTTTCGTATAAGATTTTGTCTCCATGTCAAATAAGTAAACATGCTTGCGGTCGTTGTTATAAATACCAACTCCGTCTCCTTTATAACGAAGTCTTGTAATTACCTTCACATCACTTTTTTCTTCCTTCTTATCTTCGTCCTGATCAGAGGTATGCTTTAATTCTCCGTTAATAGTAATAGCCAGCTGTTTTCCATCTGGAGACCAGACAAATTCACCAATCCCTTGCTTTACGTCTGTTAGTTGAAGCGCTTCACCGCCATCCATAGGTAAAAGCCAGACTTGATTTTTTTCGGTGCGGTTTGAACGGAAGGCAAGCTTGCTGCCATCTGGTGACCACTTTGGAGAAGTGTCATTTACTAAGCTCTCCTTTGAATAATGAGAGGTAAACTGTCTGCCTTCATCTTTTAAAGATGTTACATAAATATAAGAATAGTAGCCATCTTTTTCTTTATCTACATGAGTCAGGACATAGGCAGCTTTGTCTTTGTTAGGTGAAACCTGAGGATCTCCGACAAACTTAAATTTACATAAATCTTCCGCCGTAATCGGACGCTTCGTCATGTTTTATCCCTCCATTATGTACTTGCTATAAGTCTATCTTAACATTTCGATAATCGAAGTAAATGAATTTTTTGTATTTTCATAATAGTTATGCGAGAGGAGGGTTCCGCTTGCTTTTTTTGAAAAAAACATTATTTCTACCAAACTTGTACTTTATTCCCCAAGAAATGATTAGATTCTTATTAATTTTACATTCTTCGACTTGTCCATTGTCGGAATCGAAACAATAAGCCAGACTTGAATTCCCGGAACAAAATATTTATCTTTATAATTAGTTGTAAAAAATTGGAGTGATGGAAATACGAAATGGATGGAATAGAAAAATCATATAATAATTTATTAGGGGATAGGAAGGAGTACAGAATGATAGAAAAGAAAGTTACATGGTTAGAGCTTTTTTATGATTTGTTATTTGTGGCGGCGGTTGCGTCTGCAACCCATGTTTTACTTCATGTTGAAGATGGATATATCCATTCAGAGTATTTATTTAAGTTTGTGTTAATTTTTATTCCTATCTGGTGGGCTTGGGTAGGGCAGACCCTGTTTGTAAACCGGTTTGGGGAGGATTTATTTCATCAACGACTATTTTTAATAGTACAAATGTTTTTTGTTCTAATTATGACATCAAGCTTATCAGTCGATTTTGATCAATATTATCTTTCTTTTTTAATTGGTTATATTGGCTTAAGAGCAGTGACAGCAATCCAATATCTTGTTGTCCAGCGTAAAGAAGAGGGATTTCGAAAAAAAGCAGCACGATATTTGGGAAGGTATTTTTGGATTGGAATCATTCTTTCATTATGCTCCGTCCTTTTTGATTCTTGGCCTCGTTATGCTGTGCTATATGCCGGTATTATTATCGATATTATGGTTCCAATTGCCGGACGAAAGTATTTAGTAAAGGTGCCCACAAATACAGCACACTTATTAGAGCGATTTGGTCTATTTACCATTATTCTCTTTGGTGAAGCTCTTGTCAGCACCCTTGCGGTAATTCAGCCTAAACAAGGAAATTGGAATTCAATAGGCTTTTCGGCCATTTCATTTATCCTAATCATATCGATGTGGTGGCAGTATTTCGATAATGTGGAGAAGAAAGTAGACAAGTCGCTCCAAACGATCGGCCAAACCATTATTTACGGTCACCTGTTTATTTTAATGTCTTTGAGCATGATTGCAGCATCCATCAGGCTAATGTTTTTAAATGAAATCCATTATTCATATATCCTGTATTTCGTCTTTTCTTCTGTATTGCTCTATTTCCTGTCAACTACTTTTGTTTTCCACCAATATAGACATGTGCACCACAGATTGAAAATTTATCATTTAGGGTTATTTTTAGGGATTTTAGCCGTCTTTTTTGCTATTAATCTAATTGTAGTAGTACCATATATTGTGGTAATAGGGGAATTAACTCTGTTTTTTGTCATCTATGCTAAATTAACTACCACTTGAATTTTACAAAATAAAGACTTTGGGCTAGTTCCCAAAGTCTTTAAGATTATGAAGATATTTATATTTTTATTTGCTGCTGTGCCCAAAATTTAGAACGTAATTCTACCTTTAGTATTTTTCCAGAAGGATTGCGCGGAAGCTCGTTCAGAAAGTCGACGGACTTCGGCTTTTTGTAGCTTGCCAATCTTCCATCGCAGAAATCGATAACGTCCTGTTCGGTTAAAACCACGCCTTCCCGCGGAACCACAATGGCTTTAACGGATTCTCCCCAAACGGGATCGGGAACGCCGATTACAGCTACATCAAGGATACCGTGATGGGAATAAAGAACTTCTTCGATTTCCCTCGGATAAATATTCACCCCGCCGCTTATGAGCATATCCTTTTTACGGTCAACGATGTAATAGTAACCTTCCTCATCCCTTAATGCCATATCTCCAACGGTAAAATAGCCGTTCCAGAAAGAGGCTTCATTTGCTTCCGGATTATTATAGTATTCATCCAAGAGGTAAGGAGCTTTTATATATAACTCACCGACCCCGCCATTTGCAACTGGATTCTTATTTTCATCTAATATTAAGCATTCAACCAGCGGGAAAGTCTGGCCAACACACCGATCTTTCCTGCGGATGTCCTTCGGTTTAATGTTAAGCGTAATAGCGCTCTCTGTTGATCCATAGAATTCATGTAAATCTACATCGTTAAAAAATTCGAATACATCCAATTTTGTTTGAGTCGGGAGAGGGGAACCTGCAGAAATTAACACCCTCATCGAACTTGAATCATACTTGGATTTCGTTTCGTTGTTAAGATTCACTAGGAAGTTAATCATTGTAGGTGCCATAAATGTATTTGTAGCTTTGTGCTTTTCGACATCCATAAGGAATTGCTCAGGGCTGAAGGATTCCTCAATGACAAGGGTCCCGCCGACAATTAACTGCGTCATCAAGAAAATCCAAGGTGCAGCATGATAAATCGGGCCAGCCACGATATGGACATCGGATTCATCAATTTTATATTCATATGCCGCTGTCATCCCGGTGAGCATGCGGGAACGATGAGAAATTACTACGCCCTTCGGTTTACCAGTCGTACCGGATGTATAACCGAGATATAGGGTGTCCGTTTCATCTACTTGGATGTCTGGTTCATCAGCGGAGCCTCTGGCTACAAAAGATTCATATTCTATTAAACTGGCAGAGGTAGCGCCATCGACCACCACAACGGTATCCAATTGAGGCAAGTTAGGAAGCAGCTTTTCTATTTCTCCAGCATATTCAGCCGTTGTAATGAATCCACGGCTCTCAGAATTTAATACGATATATTCAATCTCAGAACCTATTAATCGGAAATTGATCGGGACAATGATGACTCCAATCTTGGATAATCCGAGGATAATTTCAATATAGGCGGAGTGGTTTTTCATCATAACGGAAACTTTATCGCCCTTCTTATAGCCAAGAGATAAGAAAGCGCTTGCAATTTGGTTCGCACGTTTATTTAACTCACCGTATGTCCGTTGTTTATCTTTAAAAATAACTGCAGGTTTATCGCTGTACTTGTCCGCATTTTGCTTCATAATTGATCCAAATGTAAGCATTTTGAGCACATCCTCTCCAAAGTGAAAAAAGTCTGAATCTTCTTATATTTAATATTGTACAATATCTTCCAAGTTGATGCAAGGTAACGGCTTTACTGCTGCAAAACCAGAAGAAACTGTCAATCTGTTTTACGATTCCAATAAATTTAAGTATAATGCATTATAAAAAGTTGATAGGATGGAGGGGATTGGGTGAAGAAAATAACCGTTGAAAACCTGATTCAAAAGTTTTCATTGAAGGTAGTGGCCGGTGAAAATCAACTGCAGAAAATGATTACGCAATCACGAGTGCACCGTCCAGGACTGGAATTTGTCGGTCATTTTGATTTTTTTCCAACCGAACGAGTTCAAATTCTAGGAAAAAAGGAAATTACCTATTTACATAAATTAAGTCATGAGGAACGTAAATTTCGAATCGGAAATATTGTTCAATATCAACCGCCATGTTTTATCGTTACGGCAGGTGAAGAAGGGCTTACCTATTTAAAGCATCATTGTAATGAACAGGGGATTCCCCTGTTACTAACTAATCAGCCTGAGACCACTTCAGAGTTTATCATTAAATTGGATGCCTATTTGATAAAGGAATTGGCACCGGAAATATCGGAGCATGGAGTTTGTATGAATGTATCCGGTATAGGAATTCTCATTCGCGGCAATTCGGGGGTAGGGAAGAGCGAGACCGCGCACACATTAATTCGCCGAGGACACCGCCTGATAGCGGATGATATGGTTGTCCTAAAGAAGCTGAGCCCGCAAACCATTCTAGGGACTCATGATGGAAAAAACAAGGAATTCTTGGCACTAAGAAGTATTGGATTGCTGAATGTGGTTCGCTTGTACGGCCGCAAGGCTTTTCAAGATGAAACACGAATTGCTCTTGATATTCATTTGAAGAAGTGGGAAAAAGATGCCTTATATAATGATTTGGAACAGGAATTTCACTATACCGACTATATGGGTGTTAAAATTCCTTCCCTTGAAATCCAACTTCAGCCTGGACGTGATGTCGCAGGACTAATTGAGGCAGCTGCAAATAACTGGTATTTGAAGCAGCAAGGCTACAGCGCAGCAGAAGAGTTCATGAGCAGGATTGAGGCTGATATTTCGAATTCGGGTATGAATTAACTTTTAACTTTTATTGGAAAAAGTTAAGATTTAACGAAAGAAGCACCTTCCTTGTAGTAAGTGAGGTGCTTCTTCGGTTACAAAAAATTGAACCTATTCTAAATTGGGTATTATTGATCTAATGTACCTGTTACTTGGTTAGCTTGCAGTCTTTGTTTTTTGGCTTTCCGGAAATGGAATAATTCATAGAATGTCGGAATTACAATCAGCGTCAAAAGAGTCGACACGATCAATCCGAAGATAACAACAACAGCAAGTCCCTTTGAAACAAGATTTAGGCTCATAGCCGATTCATGCGCAAACAAAAGCGGCAGCATGGCAAATACAGTTGCAAGTGCAGTCATTAGAATCGGCCGTAAACGTACCGTTCCTGCTTCCAAAATCGCTTCGCGAATACCCATTCTTTCTTCATTTTGACGGATTCTGTCAACCAGCACGATGGCATTTGTTACCACAATCCCAACGAGCATCAGCATTCCGATTCCAGAAGAAATATTGATGCTGGAGTGAGTAATCACCAGTCCTAAAAGCGAACCGATGGCAGCAAGCGGCAACGAGATCAAGATGGCAATGCTGGCCCGGAAAGACTTTAAGGTAACAAGCAGAATCATAAACACGATTCCAATTGAGAACATGGCAAGTTTAGCGAGTTCACCTAATTGATCGGATGACTGCATGGAAGAACCAGTAAGTTCTGCGCTTGTTCCTTTTGCAAACGTATTATCGTTGCTCCAAGTTACAAGCTGCTTCTGAATTTTGCCGGCCACGTCCACCATTTTGTCTGGGATAACTTGAGCGGTGACTTGTAGATAATGATGTCCGTCCTTGGTAAAGATGGTACCTTGTTGTTTGCTTTCTTCAACCTTCGCTATGCTTGATAAAGCAACAGGCCCATTTGGCGTTATAAGCTGTAGATTTTTTAAATCGTCCGCCGTTTGAATCTCTTTTAGTGCCCCCAATTTTACGGCAGTGGTTCTTCCATCCATTTTGATGTTTCCGATTACAGCAGGCTGAATCATCGCATTAATCGCCTGGGAGATTTCCTGCGCATTTGCAACTTTTGAATCCACCTGAATGGTAATGGTTGGCTTTGTATTTTGATCATTGCTTTCTACTTTTTCCACACCATCAATGTTTCCTATTTTTTCCTTTACAATATCCGCCGCTTTTTTAATGTCATCATCATTTTTTCCAATGACGTCAACGGAAACAGTCGTTTTATTGGTTCCCATCAATCCAGCTGTGTCAGCAGTCAGCTCCGCACGTGGAAACTGATCTTTTGTCTTTCGGATGTCTTTCACGAATTTGGCTGAATCGGTCCCCTCTTCAGGAAAAACCATAATTCGAACTTCATTAGCAGCTTGCAGATTACCGTATTGTGCAGCATCCTCATTAACTCCTGCTATTGTGATATGGGTTTTTACTCCCTCTTTTTCTGAAAGAATGCTTTCCATTTTCGCAACACCTTCTTGCATTTCGCTAAATGGAGTTCCGTTTTGATAGCGAAGACTGATTGCTATGTAGGCGGAATCCTTTTGGTCGACAGACCCTTTAGGCATGCTCACAAATAACCCGACAGACCCGGCCACAACAAGCACTGCGATGGTAATTGGCAGCCATTTATGGTTAAGCGACCATTTCAACAGTGATGGGTAGAAGGAATTCTGCTTGTGTTCTTTCACCTTTACCTTTGCCATCATACGGGCGCTGAGTGCTGGTACCACTGTCAGTGATACAAGCAGTGAAGACAGTAATGAACAAGTGATTGTAATGGCAAACGGGGCAACAATATCTCGTAAACCTCCAGAAACAATCAGCATTGGAAGGAATACTGCCACCGTTGTGAGAGTGGATGATGTAATCGCTGCTCCGACTTCTTTTACCGCCTCTACCAGAAAGGCAGGGGTAAGTTCATTATTGTTCCTTCTTCGGTAAATATTTTCTACTACAACGATGCTGTCATCCACTAGACGACCGACTGATACCGCAATTCCTCCGAGTGTGAGGATGTTTAAAGTAACGCCAAAGAAGGAAAGTAGAATCATCGTTATGCAAAGTGAAAGTGGAATGCTGACAATCGTGATTAGGGTCATTCTAAAACTGCGAAGGAATAACCAGATTATGAGCGTAGCAAATAGTGCTCCGGTCAATACTTCCCTTGTCATCGAATTAATGGAATCAAGAACGGTATCCGCTAAGTTCATCACAATCGTTGCTTGCAGTGTTCCTTTGTAGTCGTTATTTATTTTTTTAACCGTTTCTTCTACCTGTTTTCCAAGGGTTACAGCATTGGAAGTGGAATCCTTCTGTATGACGACATCGATAAATTGCTTCCCGTTCAAATGGGTGATGCTTTCCGTATCTTTTTGCATGGAAATCTCGGCAACATCTTGCAGTTTGGTGTTACTGTTTAGCTGGATGTTCTTGAGCTCATCAAGTGATTCTAATTTTCCTGTTACGATAATGTTTGTTGCTTCGTTGTTTAGCGTTTGTTCGCCCATCGCAACAGAGGCATTTTTTCCTTGAAGCAGAGTGTAAAGTTTTTCTAGCGGGAATTGTGCCGCCGCTAATTTGGCGGGATCGACTTTGATTATTACTTGTTGATTTTTTCCGCCGTTAACGATAACATTGCCGACACCTTTTAGGTCTTGGAACATCGGCATAATCTCGTTTTCTACGATATTTAGTTCATTATTGCCAATCTCCTTATCAAAGGTAAGACCTAATTCCACTATTGGAATTTCAGATGTGTTGAGGTTGACTACGTATGGTTTCATGACCCCATTAGGGAGATTGACCATCGAAATTCTTTCTTGTATTTGCTGTTTTGCTTCTTTTACATCGATGCTGGATTCAAAGGTGACCGTCAATTGGGTAAAATTATTCCCTGTTTGGGCTACTACATTTTGTTTTCCTTTAACGCCGTTTATTGCTTTTTCAATTGGCTGTGTTACCTGTTCATCCATGCTTACAGCATCGATGCCGTTTCCAACGACTGAAATGGTAACGTATGGCTGATCAGCCGAGGGCATTAACTCCATTGGAATAGTAGTGTAACTGAAAATACCGAAAATCATGGAGGCAATTACAGAAAAAGCTAATGCGGCTTTGTTCCGTAACGCCCATTTAGTAAACCAAGTCATAAAGTACCTCCCTAGTGCTAAAGTATTACAAACAGGTAAATTATAACTTTTTTATCACATATTGGATATAGTGTTTTTCTAAATTTTACAAAAAAAATAATTTTCATAGTAAAAGTGCCTGTCACCATCCGCATTCTATCGAATTCTTCGACATTATTCGGGACGGAACAGGCACTGTTTTTAATTGTATAAAAAAAGACTTTGGGTTGTTTCCCAAAGTCAATATTTTTATTTATGGGACGGCCTCCCATATCCTAATAAACAACAACAGGCTCATAGGTGCTGAGATTATCATACACGGTTTTCATTATGCTTGGCGGAGTGTTGACACAGCCGTGCGATCCTGCCGCAAGATAGGCTTTACTTCCCCAATTGCCTCGCCAGCTGGCATCATGGAATCCTTGGCCATCATTTGTAAAAGGAGCCCAATAATTAACATCTACCTGATAAGTGATTTTTCCATTTTCTCTGCCGGTTAGCACGGCAGGTGTCTGCTTATAGAGAATATACCACACTCCTGGTGATGTATCATGATGGGTACTATGTGTGCCAGTAACGACATTCGTTGTGACGACTAATTTTCCGTTTTTGTAAATCCAAATTCGCTGCTCTGCAATGGAGACCTCTGCATACGAACCACCGATACCATTGTTCGTAATCGCTTCATATCCGTAGCCTTCACCTTTCCAGCCATTTCCGTAAATATTAGCGGCGGCAACCGATTTCTCTCCCTTTTCTAAAGCTTCCATAATACGTGGTACTTCTTTTTCAACATCTATGGCCCAGCCATAGCCTTTACCTTTAACCGATATCACCGAACCTGAATGAGTTTTAAATGAGAAATTCTTATTTAAGGTGGATTGGGAATTGTTAATTTCAGCGATCTTATCCTTTATAACACCCGCATCATTAATCTTAATCTGCAAATCTTTTGAAATAGAAGCATTTTTAATTAAGTCGCCCGTCTTTAACGTAAAAACTTTATCCTGCACTTTATAATCGACGGTCTGAGCAAGGAATTCTTCCAGCCTTTTCTGTTGATTCTTGATAAACTCGCTGTCTTCTTTAATTGGCTGTATGTATACTGGATTGAGACGAATTTCACTAATATATTCGTGCTTTTCGTAGTCCTTTAAAAGACTAGTGACATCATATTGCTCTCCGCTAATGCTGTTAGCGACAACAATTTTGCCTTGGTCCAAACGAACCACCGCATCCTGTGGCGCTTTTAAAGCCTTATTCATGGCTATCAGCTTTTCTTCCACCTGTTTTTTCAATGTCTGGTTTCGAAACTGATCCTGACTGCGGGGAATTAATGAATAAGTTTTAGTTTTTGAAGAAGGAAAAAACGTCCACTGGCTCTTTAATAATTTTTTGACATCGGGAAGATCCTTTTCCGCAAATCCCATCTTTGTATCTGTTCCATCTAAAATCTGTTGATTTCCAACAAATACTACATTTTTTAATACGGTTGTTTTTAATTTTTTTAGTGCCTGCTCTGCCGTCATTCCACCGACATTGATGTCATTAATTTTGATTTCTGAATTGAAGTGGTTTGCCTGATAGTAGCTGCCTGCCGCAATGATGAGTGCGATAATAAAGATGATACTTGCTGTGATAAACTTCCAATTAGCATACCACTTAGCTGGATTTACGCGTTGTTTCTCAATTTCTTGAATATTTACCGTGCTCTCCATAAAGATTCCCCCCATATCTGATCATCCAGCTATTAACATCTAAAAGCTTTGAACTAATGATGCATCATATATTACCTAATATTTAGAAAAGATAGTAAATTATACTACAATTGTACTAAATGTCTTGATCGAATATTGTCGGTTTTTGTGCCTGCTAAAATTTTATATTTCAATCAATAAATGATAAATTTGAAAATTAAAGGCACAAAAGAGATTTCAACGCATAAAAAAAGGGCTGCAGATTGATCTGCAGCCTTTCCTATTTGAGAAGTTAAAGCACTGTTCTAAAGGAATGCCTAATGACATCGCCTCGGCTAATGATTCCAACTAATACTCCGTTTCGCTCAACAGGTAGTTTTTTTATTTGTTTGTTTCCTAAAATGGAAGCGATGGTTTCTATGTCTTCATCCCAGGACACTTTATAAACCTTTCTTTTGGCAATGCTCATTACATTTAATTCTAGCAGCTTTCGGATTTTTTGCTCAAAATCTTCTTGATCATCATGGATAACGGAAACGAATTGGAGGGAATTAATGAATCGATACTGATGTTTACCGATATACCGCATGATATCCCCATCACTAATATAGCCAACCATTTCATTTCTTTCGTTGACTATTGGTAGTCCACTGATACGTTTTTCAATGAATTTTTCGATTACATAACGAACTGTGTTTGTTTCCTTTACTTTAATCACGGGGGTGATCATTATCTCATAAGCTTGCATCACTCACCATCCTAAACACTAAGATTTGTTCATTTATCTCAAGTTTATTTTGGTTCCTTATAAAATCCTTTTTTAAGTAATTCAATCTCCAACAAAAAGGTTTTCATAACATCATTAATCTGCAGCTCCTTTGCAAAAGCATGGATCAGATTTTGAAACGACACAGCCATCATCATTTTGAAGATGTGGTAAATTTCTTCCTCATTCGTTACGTTTAAATTTCCGGGGTTTATATTGGTAATAATTTCAAAAAATCTGCTTTTTCTTTTTTCCTCATACATATTCTGGGTAAATGCTTTTTCGACTTTATAATTCATATTTAAAAAGGCATTTTTAAAATATTGCCGATTTTCTGGTTCCTCAAACATTATGAGAATGCCTTTAAACCAATCAACTATGGTTGCAAAGATATCTCCATTGTTCATTTTCATGGTGGAAATCAGCCGCTCGAAATTCCGTTGGGAATGCTCATGCAGTAAAAAGTAGAATATATCTTCTAAACCGTCAAAATATTGATAAAAGCTTCCCCGAGGGATACCGGCATCCTTGATTATATTTGAAATCGACGCTTCATATAAAGGAACCCTCGAAAACTCCTTCTTAGCAGCATCTATTAATGATCTTTGTTTTTCCGTTGATAAATTAAAAAAGGTTGGCTTAGGCATCTATTAACTCCTTTTATCATATGATAAGGTGTCATAAAATATTTATATTCATGATAATTTACCTATATTCATATGTCAATATTCCATATGACGATGTGTCATATTATTTATTGACGCTTAAGGATTCTCTCTTTATAATTTATTCCTGAAAGTGCTGTGCCCTATACATGGGCAAAAGAAGGGAGAGTGTGACAGGCGGACAAAGAAATCAAAGGCAGATCACTAAACCGGACCTTTTAAAATAATCATCCATCTAGGGAGGAAAAATGAATGAGCACTAAAAAATTGCTATTATTGAATATAATTATTCTGCTTATATTAGTGGGTGGTGGTGTTGGTGGATATGCCTACTATAATGGAGCAGTAAATTATTTATCGACGGATAATGCCCAAATAGCAGGACAACAAGTAACGATTGCGGCTCCGGCCAATGGAAAATTGACTGATTGGAAGGGCAATCTCGGGGATCATTTTTCAAAGGATTCTAAAGTTGGGACCATCACAGCAACCGATGAAAATGGAAAACCGATAGAAATGAACGTGACGATGCCAACTGATGGAACAATTGTTCAAAGTAGTGGAGTCCAAGATTCATTTGTGGCAGCAGGAACACCATTAGCGAAAGAATATGATTTGAATAATCTTTGGGTTACAGCAAATATTGAAGAAACCAAAATTGATGAAGTGACAATCGGTCAAGATGTCGATATCTATGTGGATGCTTTTCCAAATAACACGTTAAAAGGAAAAGTACAGCAAATCGGTTTAGCGACGGCTGGAACATTTTCTCTGTTACCAAGTTCGAACAATACAGGGAACTACACCAAAGTGACTCAAGTAATTCCGGTAAAAGTTTCTATTGATGATAATAAAGGTGTAGCGATCGTTCCCGGTATGAACGTAACAGTACGGATTCATAAGTAGGTGATAACATGTTAATTTATATCACTGTTTATGTTGTCTTAGGCCTTTTGCTGCTGCTTTTAATAAATTTTACTATCATTAATAAAAAGAAGTCGCGTAGAGCACAAAAAGAAAAGATGAATGAAGAGGTAATTGAGAAGGCTGTTCATTCTGAGATAAAGGCTGAAGAGATTGAGCAAATTTTACCACTGAATGAAAACAAGGACATAAAGGCAGAAAAAATTACCTCGCAGGAAGTGCTGAAGGATTCTGACGAAATGGAAGCAGATTTGGAATCTGTAAAGGAGGATGCTCAGCCGAAAGAAAGCATGAAAAAGCAGAAAGAACCATCTGTTTCGGATGCTGAAAAAGAATCAGGAAACGGAAAAATTCTTGTGGCTTTAATGCTTGGTGCTTTTGTTGCCATTCTGAATCAAACACTGCTGAATGTGGCGATTCCTCATATTATGAATGATTTGGGAATCTCAGCCAATACCGTACAATGGCTCTCCACAGGATATATGTTAGTAAACGGAATTGCGATTCCTATAACGGCCTTTTTAATAGAGAAGTTTGGAACAAGAAAACTGTTTATTACCGCCATTTTCTTATTTACATTGGGTTCGGTAGTTTGTTCAGTGTCAGCCAACTTTAGTATGCTCATGATTGGAAGGGTCATTCAGGCTTGCGGTGCAGGTATTATTATGCCCCTGTTAATGACTGTATTTTTTGCATTATTTCCTCCGGAAAAACGCGGCAAGGCTATGGGGATTATGGGGATAGTCATGATATTTGCTCCTGCGATTGGTCCGACATTATCCGGCTGGCTTATTGGCCATTTTTCATGGCGGTTATTGTTTGATATTGTTATCCCAATCGGTGTACTTGATTTAATTCTTAGCTTCATGTGGATGAAGGACGTTACGAAAGTAACCAATCCTAAATTTGATTTCCCAGGATTTTTATTTTCAACCCTAGGTTTTGGGTTCTTGTTATACGGATTCAGTGAAGCGGGTAATGATGGCTGGTCCAGCCAAACAGTAGTTATCTCCTTAATCATAGGAATAATTTCTTTAATCTGTTTTGTTTGGCGCGAACTGACGGCAGAAAAGCCAATGCTTGATTTACGGGTATTTAAATATGATATTTTCGCCTTAACAACCGTTATCAGTATGATTGTTAACATGGCTATGTTTGGTGCCATGATCTTACTTCCGATTTATTTGCAAAACATTCGAGGGTATACAGCATTACAATCAGGTCTGTTAATGCTTCCAGGTGCCATCGTGATGGGCATAATGTCCCCTATCTCAGGAGCTCTTTTTGATAAAATCGGGGCAAGATGGCTAGCCGTTACTGGATTAGCGATTACTGTACTTACCACATGGGGATTTACCAGTCTAAGTATGACAACCAGTTATGGCCATATTCTGTTTTTATACGTGATGCGGATGTTTGGAATGTCTTTTATCATGATGACCGTCATGACAGAAGGATTGAATCAGTTACCACGCCATCTTGGAGCTCATGGGACAGCTGCCTCCAATACAGCCAGGCAGGTAGCAGGAAGTATTGGGACCGCCTTCCTAGTTACAGTTATGACGACAAGACAAGGGTTCCATTATAGTGGGTATGGGGATGCAATCTCAAGTTCCAATTCTTTTATAGACAGCAGCTTATCCCAGCTGGGTCAAGGTCTGTCAGCTTTAACGAATCTGCCGGCTGCAGCTGGAAAAGAGCTTTCCACCTATTTAATTTACGGTCAAACCATGCAGCAAGCTACGATTGAAGGGATTAATGATGCCTTTATTGTTGCAACCGGTATTGCATTTGTAGCATTAGTTCTATCATTCTTTATAAAACGGTCCCGGGTAAATCAACAGTAAAAAGTAGTAAGTTAAATGGGGCTATACGGCATAATAATGTAGGGCTATCGTCTTTGAAAGAAGGGGTAGAAATGGTTAGTTTAGGACTCTTGATTATTCGATTGGCTGTTGGAATGACGTTCGTGGGGCATGGATGCCAGAAATTATTCGGCTGGTTTGGCGGTCCAGGGGTAGTCAAATTTGGTGAATATTTAGGGTCGATTGGAATCAAGACAGGCGGCAAGACATGGGCGGTTTTAGCAGGATTATTCGAATTGGCTGGCGGACTGCTGTTTTCAGCGGGACTGCTTACCTGGCTAGGGGCAATCCTTATCATTATCGTTATGATTGATGCCATCTTCACCGTCCATGGCAAGAATGGCTTTTGGCTGACCGAAGGCGGTTTTGAATATAACTTTATTTTAATCGCTGTCGTCCTTGGAGTGGCGCTTATTGGACCGGGTGATTACGTATTAATTTATAAGCCATAAATGGTGTGCGGCTTTTCCCAAGCCGAATTGGCCTTCATCACATGATGAAGGCTATTTGTATTTTTAGAGATTAACCACATATTCATCCACAGCATGAAAAGGATAATAGCGGAGTTTTAACTTTACATCTTTTGGCATTTCAAAAGCCAGCGTACCAGTAATGCTTTCCCCTGCCGCTAAATCTCCAGACGGAAGCGTGGTATCGATATCGATCATGATGAATGGCTGTGGATAAGAATTTCCTTTATTATCGAGCACATCGAATAAAGCAGGATCGTAACGCATCGGTTCTTTTCCTGTATTTTTTAGTTGAACTGTTACAATGATAAACTCACTTCCCGCTCTTGGTTTCTCTGTAGCATTCCCTTCCGATTTTTCCACCTTTCTCACAGTCAGAGTGGAGCCAGATATTTCAATCTCTTCCCCCACGGCATGAGGTCTTTGCTCCATTGGATCAGAAGCTGTTTGAGCATTAGGCACATTATTATAGACCAGTTGAGAAGGTTTCTTCTCATTGTTTTCAGCAGCTGACTCCGTATTTGAGGTCCTTCTTCCGGGGTTATAAACAACCATTACCACCAATAACATCACGGCTAATGCCACTACGAGAGCTTTCTTGCCAATAAACTTTTTCTGAGGCCTTACTTTTTCTGCATGAGCAGCTCCCTTTAATAACTCATCACTTTCAACAAAAACAAACTGCTCCATCAAGGGTTGGCTGGAAATAGAGATAGTGGACTCTGATTTTTCTTTTTTCTTTTTTATAAATAAAGCACCATTCAAATTTTCTTCTAGTTCTTTTTTCATCATATTCACAATTAAGATAACAAATAGAAAACCAAAAATAGGGCCAAAAATGATCCAGGGTGCTTGAATAAAGTCATTAAGATTTTGTCCAATTAAGCCAGCCCACTCATTAGAAAGGGAGGCCGGTTTTGGCGGGTCATCATACCCGAAAATTCCCCCAACCGTTTGGCCTCCAAGGAAATATCCGAATATCCCAAGATGCATCGTCAACTGTAATGTACTTAATAGCTGTTGGATGGTAAAAAGGACTCCATACGATTTGAAATAGGGCATCAAATGTCTTTTTATAATATGAAACTTATTAGCCCCCATTAAGTACGAGCTCCTTATAAAGGATGTCTTAGTCAATTCATCTGTCAGTTCGGATGCAAAAATCGTTGCCGACGGAAAACCCAAAAACACAAGCATCAAAATCTGATAAGCAATAACAGAAGAAACCGGTTTTTCAAACATCCCGTGCACCGGCAGCATGACCACAATTCCTAATAATACAGTGGGTATGTATCGAAAAATGATGAAGAAATCTTTAAAGTATTTTTTTAATAATGGAGCATAAAGAGATAGAAATACCCCCATTAATCCTCCGAACAAAACCCTTAAGAAGGCAACCACCAATGCGGTGATCAGGGTATATTTCGCACCATACAATAATAAAAGATGCATATCCGCTCCGTTTCGGTCCGTTCCTATGATATGTTCCAAAGAAGGTGGAAACGGTGCCCTGCCAATCACCTTAGACTTTTCATCCATAATTATAGTCTGCTTATTAAAGTCCTCCGGTCCGTAAAGGGGATAGAAATAACTTGCCAGAAAAAGAAGGATAAGGATGGCAGCGCCAATTGTTGTTTTTCTATATGTCCTCATAAACTAGCACTCTCCTTCCCTTTATAAAACCTCGACACCAAGTAGCCAATTGCTTCAATTAACAGCAGAGGCAGGGTAAACAGCAGCAGGCAAATAACTAGCATTAAGATTTCTCCGGTTCCAATAGCTATCACAAAATTTTTCGTAAAGCCGGGAATGTTAAGCATAAATTCTAAAAGATAAATAGTGGATAGAATGATCCAAATACTCGTTCTTAGCTGAATAATATAAAGCGGAAAAATGTTACGAAGCATATGAACCATTAATAGTCTAAACTGGCTGAGCCCCTTGGCTTTTCCGTATAGAACATAATCCCGTAACCCTTCCTCTTCCAAAACCTTTATGAAAAATTGGATTAAAAACAGGGTCGGGAGGAAGGAAACGGTAATGATCGGTATTACATAAGGTTTATGACCAAAGTTACCGTACAACTGTAAAAACTTAAGCCCAGTCGTTTTATATAGTGTAATAACGAAAAACTGAAAAAGAAAAAGGATAAGCAGGTCTGGAACGGCTTCAAAAAAATTGATCCCTTTCTTAAAGAGGTTTCCTAGTCTTTTAGGAGCCATTTGTACCAAAATCGCCGCGGCCAACCCAACAAAGACGACCACCAATAGAGAACTGAAGACAATCGTCATCGAATAAAGATAGCTTTCGGCCAGATTCATTTGTTCATATAACCGTATGAAACTAGTGCTGCCTAATTGGATTATCTTTTGAAAATTGGCTTCGACATATTCCCAAAAGGGTTGAAAGTTAATCGTGAGTGTATCCCTTATGCCGACTAACGAGGGTAAAGCAAACACAAAGAGGATTCCTGAAACCATAAGAAAAATTCTAAAAGGAATTTCTAAAAATTTATACATGTTGTCACCTCGGCTCAAAAATGTGAATGTTCCTAACCTAATTAGACGTAACTTCCCTGACTTTTTATTCAAATTTTTCCAAAAAAGTTAAAAAAAGATGATAAATTTCCACTGTGAAGGCTTGTCCACAAAATTGACACATTTAACGAATTTTGTTATTGTAAAATAGTTACCTTTGATAACTATTATCCTCGATAACTATTTTGGATGGTGATTCACATTAATTATTCACGGAAATTTTTCCATCAACTTTTAATGCTTTATCGGCCTTTTGAAAAAAGACTCAATACAGAGCTTGCCAAGCACGAGCTGCACAGGGCTCAATGGACGATCATTTATTATTTGGAAAACATCAATCCTGCTACCCTAGTTGAACTTTCCAACTACCAAGGCGTAGAGAAACCGACGATTACTAGGACGGTCAGTCAATTAGAGGAGAGGGGAATAGTCGAGCAGGTTCCTGGAAAGGATAAGCGCGAAAAGCGGATGCAATTGACGAAGGCTGGCAAGCAGTTTTACCAAGAGATCCGCAAAACGGTTGATGCCTATGAAGAGGAAATATTAATGGGAATTTCAGAGGAAGAACTGAAAACGGCCATTGTTATAATGGATGATATTCGAAAAAACATAATTCAATCGGGAGATGGAGAAGTTGGAACAAACAAGAACTAGATTGTGGACGAAGGATTTTATCATTATTTCGGCAGCAAACTTTTTCTTATACTTAATCTTTTATTTATTATTGGTGACCATCGCGGTTTACGCCGTCGATCATTATCATGCAAGTGAGAGCCAGGCAGGACTTGCCACAGGGATATTCATTATCGGAACCTTGATTGGCCGTCTCGTGATCGGCCGTATCATCGAATCAGTTGGAAATAAGAAAACGATGTTTTTTGGTCTCATCTTTTTTATTTTGACGTCCTTACTATACTATATCGATGCTGGAGTTACCTTCTTACTATTAACCCGCTTTTTACATGGATTAGCGTTAGGGGTAGCGAGTACCGCAACAGGGACGATTGTCGCCCAAATTATTCCGGCCGCACGCAAAGGCGAAGGGATTGGCTACTACAGCATGAGTACCACTTTGGCCACCGCCATCGGGCCTTTCATCGGAATATACATGAGCCAGCACACAAGCTATTCAGCCATTTTTAGTTTCTGTTTAGCATTGGGTGTCATCAGCTTCATTATTGCCTTGTTTATGAAAGTGCCGGAAGTCAAAGCGTCTGCCAAAACAGCAGGCTCCAAAGGATTCAAGCTTTCAAACTTTATTGAGCCAAAAGCGCTTCCGATTGCTTTGGTCACATTAATTGTCAGCTTAGGATATTCAAGTGTTTTATCTTTTATTAATTTCTATGTTATGGAAATCAATCTCGTAAATGTGGCCAGCTTCTTCTTTATTGTCTATGCTGTTGCGATTTTAGTATCACGCCCATTCACGGGACGGCTTATGGACATGAAAGGCGCTAACTATGTCATGTATCCCACTTTTATTCTTTTTGCAGCAGGCTTATTCCTGTTAAGCACAACTAACAGCGGCATCAGCTTACTTGTGGCCGGAGTCCTGATAGGATTAGGGTTCGGAAATATGCAATCCTGCACACAGGCCATAGCGGTAAAAGTAACGCCGCTTGAAAGAATGGGATTGGCCACATCAACATTCTTTATCGCGCTGGACGCCGGCTTGGGATTCGGCCCTTATGTGATCGGCTTCATCATCCCGCTAACCGGCTACCGCAAGCTTTATCTCATCATGGCCATCATTGTCCTAGCCAGCACGGTTCTTTACTACTTTATGCATGGAAAAAGAAAAAAAGCCAATGCAGAAGTCGGAGCGGATGCGGCTTAAGGGTGACCGGCACCGCAGGAAGAGGCAAAAAAACCGCCCCCATGCATCAAGGGGGCGGTTTTTTTGCAACTCGCTCTAATAGGAATTTGCTGCAACCCTACATTGACCTGTCATTGTTTTGATGGGAGATATATTTTTCAGGTATCGCATCATTATACGGCATTTTGCTATGCCCGTAGCTGCGATGAATCATCATATACAGTAAACCAGCAGCGACAACTACGATTCCCGAAACGAGCACGATATAGTTATCATACCAAGCTGCACCTGGCGTTCTTGGCCAGCACATGTTGATCATGGCAATTATTCCATAGACAAGTGCACCAATATTGATAGGCAGTCCCCACTTGCCCAATTGGTACTTGCCACTTGGCTTCCATCCTTTTAACCTAGCCCGAAGTGCAGCAAGGACAACCATTTGGAATCCAATATAAATTCCAAGCGACGCAAAACTGATGATCTTTGTGAGCGCGTCTGTAGATACTTTTGAGCCAAGAACAATAATAGCTGGAACAATAGCTGCAAGAAGCAGCGAATAAGGTGGAATGTGACGGGCAGGTGAGAACTTTTTTAAGTATCGGCTTCCTACAATCATGTCATCACGCCCATAAGAATAGGCAAGTCTGCTGGCGGCCGCCTGTAAACTTATGGCACATGAAAGGAAAGAAATCAATACAATACCCATTACGATCTTTGCACCAACATGACCAAATGCGTTAGTTAATATCGTATCAACTGGTGTAACGTCTTTACCAGCAATAACTGCCGGAATATCAGCAATGGAAAGTACTAATGCAAGGCTAACAAAAACTGCGGCAGCGCCACCAATGTAAATCGTCCTGCGCATTGCCTTTGGAATCAGAGCACCTGGATTGGGGACTTCTTCCGCAACATCACCACAAGCTTCGAATCCAAAATATAGAAAAATTCCGATTAGTCCAGCTCCAGCAAATGCATAAAAGTAGCTATGGCCGCCTTGGGCACCAAAAGAATCAAAGAGCACATTAAGACTGTGATGCCTTTGAGTAAAAAGGAGCCAAAAACCAACTGCAAGCGCGCCAATAATCTCAGCAGTAAAACCAATTATTGCTGCAGCTGCGAGAACCTTTGTGCCCAGGAAATTGATGATTGTCGATAGGGCAAGAATGACGATTGCACAAAGAATAGTTGAGTCCACTGATACTTCGAAACCCAAAACCTCTGCCAGAAATGGTCCAGCTCCATATACCACACTGGCAATCGTAACAAACAAAGCTATTAAGTAAACCCAGCCAGTCATCCACGCATACTTTCGCCCCCATAATCTACGGGCCCAAGGATAAACTCCTCCTGCAACAGGGAATTGTGCAACAATCTCACTAAAGACAAGGGCGACTAGTAATTGTCCGAGACCACAGATGATAAGACTCCAAATCATGGGTGGGCCGCCTTGAGCAAGTGCGTATGCAAATAATGTGTACACACCTACTACTGGAGAAAGATAGGTGAACCCAAGCGAAAAGTTTGCCCATGGACTCATGTCGCGACGAAATTCTGATTCATATCCAAGCGATGCCAGATGGGCAGCATCACTATCATGAAGTACTGATGCAGATAGGTCCATTTTTTTGTTAGGATTCTCTTGCATGTTTTTAAGCCCCCTTAAAATAGAAAATAGTTACATTTTCTTACATGCAAATATCGTGCCGGTATATGGAATACTAGAAATATTCTGAAAAATAAACGCAGACTTCACTATTAATCTTCAACTATGTAATAACTTTACGATGGGGAAGATAGGGGAATCGAGATAGGCGAAAAAATGCTTTTTATTCTTTTCTGCATAAGTTATTCATCGCTTCATAAGAACCCGGCTTTTTTTAATTGGAATTCTAGGAAATGAGTATTCAAATAAAAAACCTCATTTAGATCGTTCACGGTGAACCGTACTCGTGTTTCTATCGATGTTATACTATTTAAAAGGGGTGATTGCTTTGGAATTAAACGATGTAATCTTCGGGCACAGGTCTATACGAGAATATGAGGATAGGGAAGTAAGTCAAGAACTGTTGGATCAAATCTTAGATGCGGGCATCCGTGCCTCTTCTAGTGGAAATATGCAGACGTATTCGATTATCGTCACAAAAGACAAAGAACTAAAGGAAAAATTGTACACCGCACATATGGAGCAATCGATGGTAGTGGATGCACCTATTCTATTAACGTTTTGTGCCGATTTTAATAGAATGCGAAAATGGCTTGCTCTTAATGATGCACCAGTGCATTTCGATAACTTTATGAGCTTTATGATTGGCGCCATTGATGCCACATTGGCCGCACAGAACTGTGCTTTAGCAGCAGAGAATGCCGGGCTGGGCATTTGCTATATGGGATCAACACTTGCAAATTGCGATCAAATTGGTGAGCTGCTTAACTTGCCGCCCAATGTCGTACCTGTTGTGGGTTATTCATTAGGATACCCTGCGGAAAACCCTGCTCCGCGCGATCGTTTGCCTAGGCATGGACTTGTTCACTATGAACAATATAACGATTATTCAGTTGAAGACATTCTCGAAATCTACAATGATAGAAATGAAAAGGGTTGGAACCGGTACATGGCCAATCCTAGGCTGAAGGAAATGACCGAAAGATTGGGATTGAAAAACCTCGCCCAAATCTACACCATTGCTAAATACACGAAGGAATCTCACCTCGAGTATTCGCAAACCGTGCTGAAATACTTGGAAAAGCAGAATTTTATGGTTAATGAGTGATGTTTCCCAACTTGAAAAAAGGGAAAATATTATGTTGCAGTAAAGATAGACCATTTTCATCATGAGCGGATCCAGTAATAAAGTCTTCAAGCCAATTAAAATATATAAAAAAAGGATAGATAGAGCATTTATTATGCTCCACTATCCTTTTTATTTCTGACTTAAAACAAGGGTTACTTCTTTTTAAGAATTAAACTCCCATTTTCCCTTGAATGACAACCTGTTCCGCCGCCTGCTTTTGCTTCTTATTTACAAGATAGATACTGGCCACGATCAGGACAATTCCTAAGAATAGTAGTTTGGTAAAGGGTTCATGTAATAATACAGTTCCGATGATAACTGCAAGCATGGGAACCAAGAATGTAAATGTTGCCACAACACTGGCATCTCCTGTTTTCACAAGTATAACGTAGAGAATCCATGATAACGCAATCCCTAGAATCGTACCAAAGGAAAGACCCCATATAAACGTATCATTCCAAACAATACTGGACCAATTCTCAGACGAAAGTCCGGCTATCATCAGAACACATCCGCCAATTAAACACTGGAATGCCACCATCCAAAGAGAATCAACCGAGTGAGAATTTTTTTTTGTGTAAACTGTACCCAGTGCCCAGGAAAGCGCGGATAATATGCCAAGTATAATACCGAAAATGGAAACATGGCCGGAAAATCCTTCTGCGCTTACAGAAATCACTCCAAGAAACCCAAGAATTAGGCCCAATACTTTAGGCAGGGTCATCGATTCGCCTAACCATAGCCATGCAAGCAGACCTACTAAAATTGGTTGAAAATAAACAATGACTGAGAATAAGCCTGATGGTACTAATTTAAGCCCCACAGTCTGAAGCCCATAGAACAAAGCAATATTTAAAGTGCCTGTTACGACATATATTTTCCAGTTCTTTCGCCACTGGATCCGATCACGTGTTTTCCAAATGACCGCACCAAGGAGAATACCGCCAAACAAACACCTCATCCCGGCAAAAAGCAAAGGAGGTGTATACACTAATGCAAGTTTATAAATTGGCCAAGAAACACCCCAAATCATAATTAAACCTGCCATCATTAAAAACCATTTTAATTTCATCAGATCTCTTCTCCCTCAGTTTAATTGAACTAACTGACTGGCTCATAGACCTTAAATTATTGAGCCTAACATCTATTTTTCTATAAAAAACTAACTTTATAAGAATACGCCCCTATGTAAAAAATTTCAATTAAGAAATCTTGGATAAAAATCTGGAAGGTGTTTTACGCCCATAGAAAAAACGAGGTAGGTAAGGAATGTTTTTTCCACCCAGCCTCGTTTTGTTTAATGAATTACAGTTGGACCTGTTAATTCTCTTGGAGGATTTCCTAATGCCAGCTTGCTGATATTAGCATAACTCACCTGTTGATACTCTTTAAGCAGCTGTTTAAGTTCATAGAACTTTTCGTCGCCTTTTAACTTTTCGATTTCTTTTTGATAGACAGACAAAACATACTCATCTTGTCCTGCAGGTTTAAATTCGCTTGGGTCTTCATCCATGAGCAATGCTCCCATGTATTGATATCCATAATTAAGTTGTCGGGTTAGTTCAATGATATTTAAGAACATGTGATAAATAGATGGTTTAGTTTGACCTAAGTGTTCAATGGCCATTTTTGCGTCGTTCAAATCATCATAATTTGCTGAGACTAACATGTCATCAACCCCTTAATCCCATACTTTGTCCGAAGAAAGTCTGGATACAAGTTCTTTATTTTGCTCTCTTTTGAGTTTGCGGATTCTTTCGCGTTCTTTTCCGGTCTCGTACAGATATTTTTCTTCCTCTGTTTCTGGGATGACTTCAGGCACTTCCAATGGTCTTTTATTTTCATCTAGAGGAACGAAAGTAAAGAAAGCAGTAGCGGCAATTCTTCGTTCCCCCGTATCAAGTTCTTCAGCAACCACTTTGCAGAAAATCTCCATCGACCTTTTACCCGTATAGCAAACAAATGATTCGATACCGACCGAATCGCTTTGCCGGATGGGGTGAAGAAAATTAACGGAGTCTGTCGATGCTGTAACGCATTGTTTTACACGTGAGTGCCGGCGAGCCGAAAGTGTCGCACAGGCATCCATCTTCTTCATTAGAACCCCGCCAAATAATGTATCATAATTATTCAAATCATTAAGCAACACCTGATCGGTATGAATAACGCGTGTTTCACTACTTTTTTTGGCTTCCATTTTATCACCCTATGTTGAGCAATTTCTTTATACTTGTTTTCCGCTTTTAAATTAGTGTAGGGAGATGTTATCTCATTTAAACCAGTTAGATATTTCCTGAAATGTTGAGAAATCTGAAAATTAAAGTAAATTCCTAAGATTCTAGAGGATTTTCAAGCACATAAAGTCGGCAGCCTTTTCCATTACATTTTCTTATTTTTCTTGAAAAATACTCCATAAGTATTAGTGCCTGTCAGCACCCAATTACTGTCGAATTCTTCGACATTATTCGAATGGTGAAAGGTTTTGTTTTGTATATAAAACGTAGTTTATTTTTATTAGAAATCTCGTTGACAAATATATTCTGAAAATTATAAAATTGTTTTATATTAAAAATATTGTTTTAAATATAAAACAAAAATACAAGGGGGGTATTAAAATAGAAACTGAGTTGAAAGAGTACAGCTGGCTATGTGAAATAAATTTATAGGCAATTTATTGAAGGTCTTTTCAAAGTTATAAAGTTGGACGAGAAAATCGTAAAAATCTTGTAGAAGGAAATTCTTACTGTTTTACTTAAAGACTTTATGACAAGGCAACTACTGTAAGTTAGAGCATAAAAAAGTTTAATGAAATTAGGTGATATTCAATGAACAATAGAAACACATCAATACAAAGATGGTTAGGTGTAATAACCTTATTAGCCATTGTTATTATTTCCTATATCGATAGAATAAATGTCTCTATTCTTATTACCAATGAGGAATTTTTAAATGTATTCAATATTTCAAATGATCGAGTAGCTCAAGGAGAATTGATGACCTTATTCTTGGTTGGGTACGGGATAGCAGCTATGTTTTTAACCCCAATGTATGAAGCGTTTTTAGGTGTAAGAAAAGGACTAATCGTTAGTATTTGTATTTGGGCAATATTTACCATTATTTCACCATTTTCCGGATCGCTATTCTTATTACTTTTTTTTCGTTTTATTCTCGGTGCAAGTGAGGGACCGTTATTTTCTCTTAAAACGATGTATATCAAAGATGAGTTCGGTGAAACTGAACGAGGTAAACCCAATGCGGTAAGTTCGATGGGGGTTTCGATGGGATTAGCGCTTGGGTTTCCACTAATTACATATTTCATTTTCCAATTTAATTGGCATACCTCATTTTATCTTTTGGGTTTTCTTAACCTTGTAGTTGGTTTACCTCTTATTCTAATGTTTATTAAAACAAAAGAGAGAGAGGGGAATAAAGTTAAGCTTAAAAAGCGAATACAATCAGACGAACCTATAAAAACCTTTATATCAGCGTTGAAAACACCGGGACTCATTTGGATTCTGGTTATTGAGATCACAACATTAAGTTATTTGTGGGGAAGCAGTTCATGGTTACCAACCTATCTTTTAAACGAAAGACACTTTTCCATAAAACAAATGGGCTTTATCTCTTCGCTGCCATTTATCGTTAGTATTGGTTCAGGCTTTTTAGGCGGCTATTTAATTGATAAAATTTCAATTCGAAAAGCTTCACTTTTGTTTGTAGTTGGAGGCGTTTTAACCGCATTATGTGTAACCATTACTGTTATTTCACCTAACCGGACGATCGCTGCATTGGGTTTGGTTTTAGCAAATGGTTTCTGGGGAATTCAAGGTCCGGTTATTCCAACTATGGTCCAATTTTTATCTAAGGGAAAAAATGTTGGCAGCACTTATGGGATTGTAAATGGAATTGGAAACTTAGTTTCAGCCTTTATGCCCGTTATTATGGGTGCGTTGATTGCCGGCCAAGTAAAAGACAACTTTGCTGCAGGATTTTCTCTTCTTATAGGGACACAAGTAGTTACAGCGATTTGCGGCATCATCTTTTACTTTTACAAAAAAAATTTATTGCTTGGAATAAAAAAAGATATTAGGCAAAAAATTATAAGCTAATAGATTCATAGAATTTACAACAGCATTCATGAAAGGGAAAAACGAGGGCAATATTGCTAAAAATGTAGTTAAAAGCAACTGCACCATTACGAGTTTTCTTCCTATTTCCAATCACTATAAAAAATAAAACAAAAGGGGAAACATAGATGTCTACTTTACGTGAAGAAGCATTAAAGATGCATAAGGAGAATAAAGGGAAGCTGGGTGTTCACTCTAAGGTTCCAGTACGAAATGCAAAAGATTTGAGCCTTGCCTATTCACCGGGTGTAGCTGAACCGTGCATTGACATTTATGAAGACGAAAGAAAAGTATATGAATATACAATGAAAGGGAACCTCGTAGCCGTTGTTTCAAATGGAACAGCTGTACTAGGTCTTGGAAATATCGGCCCGAAAGCCGCAATGCCGGTTATGGAAGGAAAATCATTGTTATTTAAATCATTCGCGGATGTGGATGCTTTCCCGATTTGCTTGGATACGACCGATCCGGATAAAATAGTCGAAGTTGTCAAACTATTAGCACCGACTTTTGGCGGAGTTAATCTGGAAGACATTTCAGCACCGCAATGCTTTGAAATTGAGGATCGCTTACGAAAAGTTTGTGATATCCCTATATTCCATGATGACCAGCATGGTACGGCCATTGTTACAGCAGCAGGGTTAATTAATTCGCTAAAATTGGCTAACAAAAATATCGAGGATATTCGTGTTGTGACCAACGGTGCTGGAGCGGCAGGTGTGGCTATTGTGAAAATCTTGCTTCGTATGGGGGTAAAAGATGTCATCTTATGCGATACAAAGGGGATCATCTATGAAGGTCGACCTGTCGGAATGAATCCGTTCAAAGAGGAAATGGCCTGTATAACTAATAAAGAACAAAAGCAAGGAACACTGGCGGATGCACTTGTGGATGCTGATGTCTTTGTTGGTGTATCGGCCGCAGGTGTCGTAACGAAAGAAATGGTTCGTTCGATGAACCAACAACCGATTATTTTTGCCATGGCAAATCCGGTACCGGAAATCATGCCGGAAGATGCAAAAGAAGCAGGGGCGCTAGTCGTGGGGACAGGACGTTCTGATTTCCCAAATCAGGTCAATAATGTACTTGCCTTCCCAGGAATTTTCCGTGGTGCGTTAGATGTTCACGCAAAGGAAATTAATGAAGAAATGAAACTGAAGGCTGTTTATGCCCTTGCTGAATTGATTTCAGATGAAGAACTTCATGCCGATTATGTCATTCCGGATCCGTTCGACCGAAGGGTAGTGGCACATGTAGCAGCAGCTGTTGCTAACGCTGCGATAGAAACCGATGTTGCACAAAAAATTGTAAATATAGAAGAAATCAAAAAGCATCTATTAACAATCGTAGAAGAAAACCAAACTGCTTTAGTATAAATCTAGTGTAACTGATGTTTCAGTAAAACTATTTCACATCAATTTGTAAATTCCTTTACTGTTCTTCTTTCAAAAATTACTTATTTTTTCAGGCTGTTGGGATAATAATTCTTAACAGCTTGTTTTTATGTCTTCTCCCCTAATCTGTGCAAAATTAAAGTAAAAATAAGTGCCTGTCACCACTCGCATTTTGACAAAACTCGGGTAAATGGCGAATGAAAAAGAAGGAGGTATTTAACAATGGACTCCTATAATCTTTAAGGGCTTCGGGCTCATCTAAAGTGTTGATAAATTTGTGACGCTAATTACAAAGCTGGCATTAAAGAGATTAGTTCCTTCTCCATATGGAGTAATCTCCATTTTTTGAGCATTATTATGGCACAGAAGTAGGTACTTTCAGCGGGCTTTAAATAACGGCGATTGTAATAAATGCTAAAATAGGATAGCATTAATAAACAATAAAATAGGAGGAAGTGAACGTAAATGATAAACATAACCATTCCCAAACCAGATGTTACGATTACCAAACAGAATAATCCTGAGCTAAGTAATATTTATGGGTTTACTGATTTCCATCTAATCCCTAGAGATAAGGGTGGAATTTTTATGTTCTATAACAATAATCAAGAGCTATTATTCGTTGGTAAAGCAAGAAAGTTAAGACAAAGAATTAAAAAGCATTTTGAAGATACTGTGTCCCCTATCAAAATGCATAGAGATGAAGTCACTAAAATTGAGGTTTGTGTGGTTGAAGACCCAGTACATAGAGAAATTTATGAAACATATATTCTTAATGAACAAAAGGCGAAATACAATATAGACAAGGTTTTTTATAAGTAAAATTCTATTAATAAAGGCAATAGGTACAGTCAAATTAAATAAGTACACCACTCGAAGTTTGTCGAACACGGTTGAAAACGAAAAGGTCCCTTAAAGGGACCTTTTCGTTTGTTAATAAAGACCTTATATTTTCCAGCCCTTCTCATTGGCATAAAACTCCAATATTTTTTGATATTTTTTACCATATTTCTCCTGTAGCTCTGCTTTAAAATCTTGCTCAATATGTTGCATGATAAGATCATGGTAAAAAGCAGTTTTTAGCATTCCAACAACAGATGGATGGTCGGTCTCTAAGGCAGAGAGTTTTTGTTCCCCCCAAAAACCGCCGACTAAGGCTATATGGTCCTGTTTTTTTGGATGCCCAGGAGCAAATTACTGAGCTTCTACATCATTTTGAAAATAGGATTGATTTTGTCCTTAAAAAAATAACAAAGGAAATGACAGGGTATGAAATTTCACAAACACTATTTACAGACAGAAATAGTGTACTGGAACAATGGATTGGAATTGGAGCGACCAATGCTTTTCTACAATATATGGTTTCTAAAGGTGAAGTAAGAGTAGATAAGGTTGGGAAACAATATAAATATAAAAGGGTCTAAAAGAGGCGCAATCATTTGTTCTCCCCGATTATGTGCTTGTGAATACTAATAAAATGCCGGATTCATCATGGTGTGAATCGGGTATTTTTTTATCTATTGATTTCATTTAAGACCGTCTCTAGATTTAGTTTCACGGAGTTGATCATCCGTTTATACAAGTCTAAACTGGATTGTACATTTGGGGTGCATGGCACTGCCTATTAGCTGAATTTGATCCTTACACTATTTATATATTGATCTTGAAGCAAAAAGGATAGGGGGGAGAACCTCCTTTTCCATTAAAAGATCAAAATGTTTTGGTCAAATTTTGGGGAATACGACTATATATAATCTTTGTTGTAATCTATGTAGAAATCTATGGTATTGCTTTGGTCAATCTGACCACATGTTAGCTGGCCAGATTGACCAATACCGTGGGTCAGATTGTCCAATAGATTCGGTCAGAGTGCCAAGCAAAATTAGTCAGGTTGGAATAAATAAATACACGTTGTTTTTACGGATTTTAATCAATTCCAATCGTATTTGTTCACACATGATTAAAAAATATTGGGTAATATTTTGTGAATGAACTTGTTATGTTGAACAGTGCCTGTCACTGTTCGCTAAGGCGTTGTATGATTAAAATTTGTGAAATACTTTTTCAAGTCAAATTTGTTTATTCCTCCCAGAACAGCTCTTTTTATATAACTTAAGAAAGATAAACGCCTTCACACAAAAAAAGGGTAAAAAATTACCGAAATTGCAAAAAACGCCTTCGAAAATCATTTTTTGAAGGTGTTTTTTGATGTTTGGCTCTAAAAATGCCCTCAAAAATGAAAAAAGGAAGTTCGCTTTTCCCTGCCATTCTCGATATCGTAGAAGTGCTAAAGGTGGGGATATGGAAATGGTGATGAAAGTGTGTCATAAAGCATCACTTTCTAAATGAAAAACATATAACCCTTTTCTTCATGTATTTATATATCAAGTATGAAGGAATTTTATAAGAAGAAAGGCAGTGGTTAAGATGGCAAAGTTTAGAATGGTACGTACTGATTTTTGGAAGAATCCGATTGTATTAGAAGAAATGACCCCGGAGGACAAATTTTTTTACCTTTATCTTCTTACGAATCCACTTACGACTCAAACTGGCATCTATAAAATTACGAAAAAACAAATGGCTTTTGATTTGGGCTATTCGATTGAGAGTGTTCATTCGTTAATGGAACGATTCATCGAGCATCACAAGTTGATACGGTACAATCCTGATACGAGAGAACTGGCAATGAAAAACTGGTGGAAGGATAACCTGGTTAAAGGGGGGAAACCGGTGATGGACTGTATTTTTTCCGAGCTAAAGGATGTGGAGGATCTTTCACTTATTCAATATGTTTCGGAATCCATTCAAAATCAGGAAATTCGCAGCCTATTTGAATCATTTTATGAACAAAAAGAGAAAGTTTTCAGTTACGAAGTTAACGACCAAAATGAAAATAATACATATCAAGATACTGAATGTGGAGAGCCTGACGATACGTTGTCGCTTCGTTATACGACACGGGGACAAAAAGAAAATAAAAAAGAAAATAAAAAACAACAACAAGAAGCTTTTAATCCAAAAATAGAGGAAAATCTAGACATCGAGAACCCATTACAGAACGATCAAAAAGATGTGAAAGAAATTGTAGAGTTTTGGGACAACAATGGATTTGGTTTTTCGAACGTGAATGCCAAACAGCAGCTGTTATCTTGGTTAGAGGATTCTAGCTTTTTACATCCGAAAGATGTGATTTTAAAAGCGATGAATATTGCCTGTTCCAATAACAAGCGAAGGCTGAGCTATGTGGAGGGGATTCTGAAAAACTGGGTAAATGATTCCTTACTTACCGTAGAAGAAATTGATTCCTTTTATAAAAGTCAGAAATGCGCACCAAAGTATAGAAGATCAAGCGAATCGTTTCCTGCCGGAAGAGCTATTCCAGGTGGATTTGAACTTGACCTTATGGCAGGGGAAGATTGATGAATACAGCTAAATAAAAGGATTTCTTAACCTTTTAGCAGAAGGAATCTCATGTTCACTATCCATCTTGTGAAAGAGTTTTTGTTTTTTGTTTTTTACCGAATGGGGCTAAATAAGGTGGAGGTAAATGTTATTTTTGTTGACTGAATTGATACCCTAAGTTTTAGGAATGAATATTTGCAATTTAATCGTAACTATTTATGATACGGTGAACCGTACCATAAATAGAGGCAGTTTTTTTACAATTTGTGATGAACCGAACCGAATCATAAGCGATAATAAAGTAGAAGTTGAATTGGTCATTGAATACAGTCTATTTTAAGTGCTAAAAGTAGAGGAGAGCATCCATTAATTGATGCTCTCCTAAATATTATAGCCCTGCCATTTATGTGCTAACTCTGACATGAAAAAATTCTTTCCAAAGACGAGTAGAGTTAATGTCCAAAGCAATATTATACTCTTTTTTGAAACGATCATATACTTCCGAACAACAATCATCAATGAATTTCCCTAATTCAGTAATTGCGTTCACAGCAGTCTCTACAGCAGGGTCATCTGTGTTTGGAGTTATATAACCCTCATCTTCACGGAGTTGACCCAGACCTTCAAACTTACGTACATCTCTCCGAATATCTTCATCTGCATATTCTGGGTAGAAGTCATTTCTTCTAGAGTAATGGTATATTGTACTACTAACAAAATCATGTAAGCTGTTGAAAGCTGTTCCTGTTTCTTCTAAATGTTCAATTAACTCGTCATATTGTTGATTAATATCATCTTCCTCGCTAGCAGATGCGACTACAGTTGGTTTGGCCATTTTTTTTAAAACATTACTCTGAAGATCATTTGTGAAAATGGCTTTTTTCGTTTCTGCTTTTTTTGAGGTTACTTGCGCTTTTGTAGAATTGAGTAGGTCGCTAATTTTCGCACGGATACCCTCCACGATATTTAAATAGGCTAAATCGCGGTCATCCCACATTGTTACAGGTTTACCGTCTTTCGGAAGACCTTGGATTTTACCAAAGAGAGTGTGTTTCCAATCACACGATCTAAGAATTATAGGAATAACTACCGCTTCCATATTAGAGTGTTTTTCTATAGCAGTTTTCATTTCAACTTCATAGCAATAATCTGATGCGATAAAATCAGAACTAACAAGAAGAAGAATTACTTGGGCATTCACTAAGTTATTGTCAATGTTCTTTCCCCAATCATCCCCAGGTAGCAATTTTCGGTCATGCCAATGACTTATTAAACCATCTCTCCGCATACTGCTCAAATGGGTAATTAATTCTTCGCACATTCCTTCATCTCGATGAGAGTATGAAATAAATACACTAAGTGGTTTATCCATATGTACTATCCCTTTCTAAATTCGCTAATAGAATTAATTATATCATGATTTAAAGTGGTCTGTAGATATATTTACCTATTAAGGGATGTCTTGGGAAATGCAATTAGCTGCTCTATCAAAAAAATAGGATAAAAAAGAAGGTTGCTTATTCGAAATTAGAGACTTTATTTTTTATCGTCAAATTCTTTAAAAACCGTTGCTTGAATAAAGGCGGTTTGTGTACATCTATTTCCTCGTCTTACTAAGTGAGTAAATGTTTTTAAAAGCCAGATAATGATTCTAGATTGAAATCGATAAAATAGGTAATAACTGACCAGACCAATTAGAAGAACTGTTTTTTTATTTTATGAAACTTCGAAAAATAACAATTATGTTATAATATGTAAAGGAATTAAATGGTAATCTGAATTATATCAATCTGAAATTGGAAACCAAAAAACAAAATCTTGATGATTAAGCAGTTGCTGATGAGCTAAAATTTATCTTTAGTATGTTAACCATTTCAAAGATGTAAATTAATGATAAATGCACAGTTATCCATAATTTAAGGAACGAATAAATAAACCTTGCTCTAAATTTGACATCCGCTTTGAGAGTTACTGAAAGTTGGAATTATCTAATGGCGCTATTTACTGAAAATGATTTACTTAATAAATCTTATAAAACAATTCAAAAAAGCTATAGCTTTAATGAAAATTTAGAAGCAAAAAAACTGTTAGAACAAGCATCTAATAACTTCCCTAAAGAAAAAACATATGATATTTTTTTATCCCATAGTTTCCTAGATGCAAGAAAGATTTTGGGTTTAAAAAATTTTATTGAGGAACTGGGTTATTCAGTGTATGTTGACTGGATAGAAGATAATCAATTAGACCGTTCTAAAGTTTCAAAAGAAACTGCTGATGTATTAAGGACACGTATGCAAAATTGTAAGTCGCTATTTTTCGCAGTATCTGAGAACTCTGATAATTCCAGTGGATGCCTTGGGAATTGGGATACTTCGATGGTATTAAACAAAAGGTTGCAATTTTGCCTATTTTAAAGAGTAGTTACGATGACAATTATAATGGACAAGAGTATTTGGGTTTATATCCATATGTCGCAAAAGGAACAATAAAGAATACAAATAATGAAGCGCTTTGGATTCATAATTCTAAAGACCAATATGTCCAACTAAAAAATTGGTTACAAGGTCGTGGAATTTATCACATAGTTAAAGGATATGAAATTTAAATATCAGGGAGATGGATACTGAATGTTTAATGCTAAGATAAGGGAGTTTATAAGAACTTATGTTAAAGCAATTAGTGAATCGAACGTTGCTGTTTTTGCTGGGGCAGGTTTATCTCAGCCTGCTGGTTATGTCAACTGGAAGGAATTAATGCGAGAAATTGCTGAGGACATTGAACTAAATATTGACTTGGAGTCAGATTTAATAGCCTTAGCTCAATATCATGTTAATGAATTTGATGGTAGAGGGAAAATTAATCAAATACTAATTGAAGAGTTTACCAAGAATGCTCAAATTACAGAGAACCATAAAATCTTATCTCGTTTACCAATCAAAACATTCTGGACAACCAACTATGATAAATTAATTGAAGCAAGCTTGGAATCAAATAATAAGAAAGTTGACACAAAAATAGTCCCTGAAAATTTAGGACATACAGCACAAAATACTGATGCAATTGTTTACAAAATGCATGGGGATATTACTTTAGCCCATGAAGCTGTTTTAACTAAGGACGATTACGAGGGGTATGACCTAAAACGCAAATTATTTAGTACAGCGCTGCAAGGAGACTTAGTTTCCAAAACATTTCTTTTCATAGGATTTAGTTTTGATGATCCGAATTTATCTTATATCCTTAGCAGGATCCGAATTCTATTAGGTGAAAATTCAAGAAATCATTACTGTTTTATGAAAAAGGTAAATAGAGTTGATTATACAACCGATGATGATTTTCGTTATGCTGAAATAAAACAAGAGTTAAAGATAAAAGACCTTAAACGTTATAGAATAAATGTACTTTTAGTAGATGAGTATCAAGATATCACATTGATATTGCAGCACGTCGAGAACATTGTAAAAAGAAAAAATATTTTTATATCTGGTAGTGCAATTGAATATGGACATTGGAGTGAAGCAGGTGCTTTTAAATTCACTTCAAATTTGAGTAGGGCAATTATTAAGAATAGAAATAACATTGTATCTGGATTTGGGTTAGGAATTGGAAGTTGTATTATATCTGGTGCCTTGGAGGAGTTATATGAAAGGAATGAAAACAAGATAGAGGAAAGATTAAAGCTGAGACCATTCCCTCAAAATACGGTTGGTAGAATACCACTGAATGATTTGTGGACTAAATATCGCACTGAAATGATGGAAAATGTCGGTATCTCTATATTTGTTTTTGGAAATAAGGAAGACAAAGAGACTGGTAAAATTACTTTAGCGAACGGAATGATTGAAGAGTTTAATATAGCTATAGACAACGGTATCATTCCTATACCGGTCGGAGCAACTGGCTTTACAGCTGAGAACTTATGGAAAACAGTAATGGATGACTTTGATAGATATGTAGGAATAGAGTCATTAAAACAATTGTATATTAATTTGAATAATCATGAGAAACAGCCTGAAGAATTAATTGAGGTGGTTTTGTACATAGTTAACGAATTAATTAAACATTAATAACTTTCTATTTATAAAGAGGGCACTTTTTAACAAAAATATTTTTGGAGGATTATTGGATGGGAAGGAAAGTATTTTTTAGCTTTCATTACAATGAGGATAATTGGCGTGCGGCACAGGTAAGAAATATGGGGGTAGTTGAAGGAAATACACCTATTAGGGATAATAATTGGGAAGAGGTAAAGCGGAAAGGTGATTCGGAAATTAAGAAGTGGATAGATAATCAATTGCATGGATCTTCATGTACAGTTGTATTGGTAGGGGAGAAAACAGCAGGTAGGAAATGGATAAAATATGAAATTCAAAGGTCATGGGAGCTTGGAAAAGGAGTAGTTGGAATTCGTATTCATAACTTAAAGAATAAAGACGGTGAACAATCTCCTTTAGGAAGGAATCCGTTCGATGATTTTACTTTCAATGAAGAACCATTCTCCAAAGTGGTGAAACTTTATAATCCACCATATAAGGTAAGCACTAATATATATAATAATATAAAGGAAAATATCGAAGAATTAGTTGAGCAGGCAATCAAAACAAGAAAACGTTATTAGTGTTGTAATCTAAAGACAGTCTAAAATAATTTGAAGCTAGCCAAAATTATATCTTATTATTTTTGTATTTTTGAATGTTTTTTTTTGAGAAAAATAGTTTTATAATCCGGAGCACTTCCATACCTAACAAATGAATTGAATCAAATAATTAAGAGTGCGAAAACAGTCATTATCGTACTCTTATATTTTAAAATTTAGTATATTATTTAAATGCTTAATTAATGTTTGGGCTATAGAGTACATATGTAGTTGCTTAATCAAAAAAATTTAGGTGATAGAACAAAGGAATCTATCTTTAAAAAATCCTTTAATTGGAAATCGTTTAATTAATCCTGTAATTGACTATCTTACACAAAATTATCAGGTTATAAAACATAGGAGTGAATGCGTATTGTTTCTTAGTGAAGTCACTATAAAAGGCTGGAAGTCTTTTAATAGAAATGAAGGGTTTGTTTTAGAGGACTTAAAGCCAATTAACATTTTAATAGGACCAAATAATATTGGTAAAAGTAATTTTATGAAATACTTACATGACCTGATGCTACGTTTTTCTGTTACATCAGAAAATCTTAGTTCAGATACTTACATAGAGTGGCTGGATAATGTTCAGACACAAAAGATTTCCCGGACTAATAGGTGGGGATTCAATGGCTATGTATATAGCAAATTGAAATTTCGTAGTAGTGTATTAGGAGATGATAAAGAAGATTTGTTGATTTCTCTAGTACATGGGTACAGTAAAAATGTAATATCTTTAACTAATACTTCTGGTAAAAAGCGAGCTAACTCTTATAGTGCATTTAAGGTGTGTAATCAGATTTTTAATTCATTCGACTTAGTACATAGTATTAGAGATGCTGATGTTAGTAGGGAATCCAAGAAACCAGTGGGCTACGATGGAAGTAGTTTTATAAGACAATTAGAAGAACTACATTCCAACAATCATTTAATAAAACTATCAGAATTATTATCATATATTCTTAATGAAAGAATAATTGTGGAAATATTTAACAATAGGGTTAATATAAAGCAAAATAGGTTCATGGATGAAGTTGATTCATTGGAGTTAACTGAACACATTGGTACTGGAGTTTCAGAAGTATTGATGATATTAACGTTATTAGAATTTAGAAGAATGAATAACAAGCCTTTAATATTTCTATTGGAGGAACCTGAATTACATATACATCCAACAATGTTAATAAGATTAATGGATCTAATCAATAAGAGATATACAAAATTCCAATTCTTTATTACAACACACTCTAATGTATTAATTGATCAACTAGATACTAACTGTGGTTTGTATAGGCTTTCTAAAAATGATGATGGATCTTCTAAAGTAGAGAAATGTACTAATTCTTTAATGATACAAAGAAACTTATTAGATGATTTAGGCGTGACACCAGCTCAGCTATTATTGAGTAATTTAGTTATATGGATTGAAGGTCCTAGTGATAGGATATATATTAAAAAATGGATTGAAGATAATATTCCAGGTGGATATAAGATTAAAGAAGGTAAACATTACAGATTCCAGATGTATGGAGGATCTAATTTAACTCATTATGGTATAGATGAAGAAGACTTAGTTGATATTTTTACTTCAAGCAGCTACTCAATAATTGTTTGCGATAAAGATTTACCTGATGATAAATTAAAGAAAGCAGTAAATAACCTAAAGGATAAAATAGATTCAGATATAGAAATAAAGAAGAGAGTATTTCTTTGGATTACCGAGGGTAAAGAGATTGAAAATTATGTCCCTCATGATTGTTTTATTAATGCAATGCCAAGTCTACGTCAAAGAATAAACACTGCCTCAGGACCAATATATGTTCAAATAAAAAATCCTAAATCCTTAAATTTTAATGCTAAACCAGAATATGAATTTGATGTATTCTTCTCTAATTTATTTGTTAGGTCAGACGGCAAACGTATGAAAAAGGAATTCAAAAACAGAATTAAAAGAGGCCTATCTAGCAATAAAACAGATGTAGCGATAGAGGTACTAAAACATTGGCAATTAAGTTATTATGATAAAGAAAATTTTTTATTTGACATTGCAAGTTGTATTAATATGATTATTAAGACAAGTAATCTAAAAACTTCAAATTGTGATGATTAAGGCTTGCTATTACAATAAAAGCATAAAAGTATAAAGAAAAAAGAGTGAGAAAATCCATTATTGCACTCTTTTGGCAATTTAGTTGATTTTATACAACAGTAATGATGTAATGTTAATTTTGTCAAAACCAGCTGAAGGTAATTATGGATAAAAGTAATAGAAGTAAGACTGGACTTGAAGAAAACTTAATACGAATTAGTGATAATACAGTTCGTTCGATTGCTCTTCATTAAAAGGAATGAAGCAAGAGGATATATCAAAAAGATTATGTATTCCTAACTAGTATAAGTGCCTGTGTCACCACCCACATTCTGTTGAATTCTTCGACATTATTCGGGACGTAACTGGCACTTTATTTAATAAAGAAAAAAGTGGTGGAAATGCAACCACTTCGAACAAGTATGAGAGTTGGTATTAAATTTTCCTAAATAAAGCACTTGATTAAAGACTTGATTTGGTTTATGCTGCTTAAGTAGGGATAGTGAAGGAACGTACATTCCCCTTATTTGAACCAGGAGATGAATTATTATGGATGTTTCAAAACCAAAAATTAAATTACTCGATTTATTTGCGGGGGCTGGGGGCTTAAGCAATGGTTTTGAACAGACTGGATGTTTTGAAGTAGCTGGTGCTATAGAGATTAATAAGGCTGCACAAAAAACATATATTAGAAACCATAATAATAATGAAAGTATTATTATTAAGACCCAGGAACATGGAGAAAGTGATATAACTAAAATAGACTTTAGAAAAGTTATACAAGAACGAAAATTAGCAACTCAGAAATTGGTTGTAATCGGAGGACCGCCTTGCCAAGGATTTTCTAATGCTAATAGACAAAAGAATTATTTAATTTCAGGTAATAATCAACTCGTAAAAGAGTTTGCGCGTGCTATAGATGAAGTAAGACCTGAAGCTTTTTTAATGGAAAATGTTAAAACTATGAATTCATCTACTCATAAGTTTTTTGTAACAGAGCATCTAGATGATTATACTTATGCTTATAGCTCAGAGCAACATTTAAAGGAAATTAATGATTCTGATGAACCGTTTTGGAAAACGGATCAGTTAATTTTACTTGAAACAGATAGAGTAGGATATAATGAATTAATTCATCGAATCATTGAAATAGGAAATGTTAATCCACTAATCATAAGTGAAGAAGGGCTTTCAAGAATAAGAAGTGTTGTACGGAAGTTAAAGAAAAAAACACTTTATAATCCAACCTCAATAAAAGAAAAGAAAGAAATATTTGAGATAAAACAGATTATAAATTCGCTTTCAGAATATGAATTTGGGAAGCTAAGTACTGAAGAATGTCTGAAGGATATAGTGGATAGAGCTATTCAAACATTTAATGCAATAGCCGAATGTAAGAATACTGACAACAAAAATATGTTGAACAATCTTCAAGGTCTTATTGAGATAAATCAGTTATTAAGATTTTTGAAAGAAATTAAAGATGAAAAAATCCTGTTGTTTGGAAAACCAAAAGTGCTTGTTGATAAAAATTTAAAAGTAGTCGTTGATGTTATGTCTTATAACATTGTTGTCTATTTAGAAAAGTTCTTTAATCATTTAGGATACAACATAACTTCTGGAACTGTTCATTCTAATCATTTTTTTGTTCCTCAAAAACGCCAAAGGTTTATGATCTTGGGTTTGAAATCAAGCTCAACTGATTGTAAGAAAATTGTATTCCCAAAAAAATACACTGAAAAGGATTTTACTGTTAAGGATGCAATTAGTGATCTAGAAAATATTGAGCCTATTCAGAGCATTGATGAAAGTGGTCTATTGTATGATGTTAAACTCAATAAAACAGTAATGCAAAACTATTATAGATCAGGTAACGAAGAAAATTTTATTTATAATCATATCAATACTGCCAGTGAGCCGCTAAGTAAACAAAGATTTGAAGAAATAAAGAAAAGTGAAGGAAAAAATTTCCATAGTTTATCCCAAGAGCTTCAAGAAGTATCTTACACGGATGCATCTAGGACTCAAAATACCGTCTATCTAAGATTAGATTATGATGCTCCTTCACCAACAGTAATCAATGTTCGAAAATCTATGTGGCAGCATCCGACAAAAGCAGTTGCCATTAGTATAAGAGAGGCCGCCAGATTACAATCTTTTAAAGATAATTATATATTTAAAGGGACTAAGGATAAACAATATCAACAAATCGGTAATGCTGTGCCCCCATTAATGGCTAGGGCAATGGCTGAACAGATTCTGTTTTATTTAGGGGAAAAACCAAATATATATTTAAAAGATGAATTTTTATAGGACAAAAGCAGCAATCCACTGGAATGGGTTGCTGTTTTTTCTTTGTCAATTTGTTAGAATGATATAAAGTAAAAAAAAGTAAAAAAACTAGGTGAAAATATGGATACAATTAATACACGTCCCTCTGCAGCTCCTGTGATTCAAGCTCTTAGAAGTATTGGTTATAATTCACAAACAGCAATTGCCGATATTGTTGATAATAGTATTGATGCAAAAACAAATTCTATCAATATAGAATTTGAATATGATCTGGGAAACGGTTTTATAAGAATAGAAGATAACGGAATAGGAATGACAGAGGAAGAATTGCAAAAAGCGATGACAATTGGTTCAAAGGATCCTAGAGAACAGAGAGCTAAGGAAGAACTAGGGCGATTTGGAATGGGGTTAAAAACAGCGTCATTTTCTATGGGGAAAAGATTATGTGTTATTACCAAAAAGGATGGACTAGTTTCTGAGCGTTGTTGGGATTTAGATTATGTTAGTAATAAAAATGAATGGCTCCTGTATAAAACTATTCCTAGTGAAATAAGAGATAAAATCGGACAACCAGAGGGAAATAGCGGAACCATTGTTTTTATTGATAAACTGGACCGATTTTGTGGTTTTGGTACTCAAAAAGTCTTGAAACAAGATAGCTATTATTCCAAAGTAAAACGTATACAAAAATATTTAGAAATGGTCTTTCATGTGAAACTAGAGAATGGCTTAATAATGACGATTAACGGTAATAGTTTATACCCTTGGAATCCATTTCTAGAAGGAAATCCAAGGCGGATTGAAGGAGAAGAGCAGGTAATTAGAATTAACAAAAAGCTAGTAAGAATTACTCCATATGTATTACCTCATCCAAGTGCATTTAATCAAGTGGATTACAAATATACTGGTGGAATAAAAGGATGGAACGATCAGCAAGGCTTTTATATTTATAGAGAAAATCGCATGGTTAGCTTTGGTGATTGGTTTGGTATGTTTCCTAAGGATGCTGCATCCCAACTCGTTAGAATAAAAATTGAATTTACAAATGATGCTGATGATGATTGGAAAATTGATGTTAAGAAATCTACAATAACTATTCCTGAAGGTGCAAAACAAGATTTGTATGGGGTTGCAAAATATTATAGGCAAGTATCACAAGAAATAATGTTATATCGTACAAAAGCAACCCGAACAGGCGGGAAAATAAAAGGAACCTTAAATACTTGGGAGCTTGCAACCGACGACATAAATAGTGCCTACGTCTTAAATAGAACACACCCTGTATTAAATGAAATCCTTAAGGCTGTTGATACAGATGTACGAAAGAAAATTAACTTATACCTTAAATTGGTTGAATTAGGTTCACCTAATAACCTATTAAAAACTTCCAATATGGCCAAAAAAGATGGGCAGCAAATTGATGAAAAATCGAGGAAATTAGTAATCGATTATGCGGAAATTTTATTTAGCGCCGGGTTTGAATTGGATATTGAAAAAGTTGCCGAAACAATCTCTATAATGGCTGGATTTGAAGGCATAGAGATTTCTACAATTAAAACCATCATTGAGAAAGAAGTGAACATAAATGTATCAAGTAATACGTGAGGAATACCTAGGTACAGTTGATAATTTATATACAGCCTTTAAGAATTCTGGTTTTGATAATCCGTTAGATGCAGCAATGGAAAATGCTAAGGAAAAGATAATTAAGGATTATGGTGATATTGATTCAAAAGTTTGGGAGAGCCTATCTCTTGAGGCTTTTTCAAAATATGGTTCGATAAATGTACGAAAAGCTAATTCAATAAGAAGTCATGATAACATTCCTTGGTTCGAAGATAGGCACCCGACTTACTCATATTTCTGGCCAAGATATGAAAAGTATCTAACAGAGATTAAGGAATGGTCACGCGATACAGTAGAAACTATTGATGACACTACTAATGAAATTTTAAAAAGCATTGGAAATCCTAAAAGTGGACAAGAATTTGATAAAAGAGGTTTAGTTTTAGGGCATGTACAATCAGGTAAAACAGCGAATTTTACGGGGTTAATTAACAAAGCTTTTGATGTTGGGTACAAATTAGTAATAGTTTTGGCCGGTATGCATAATGATTTACGTTCTCAAACGCAATTACGTTTAGAACGAGAGGTAATTGGAACGGTTGATAGCATAACTGGTGAAAAAAAAGGTGTTGCACTTGTTAAAACTGGTGGAACGCAAATCGAGACTTGGACCACCGTGCAGGATGACATTTCTGCTAGTAATGCTATCGGTATTAAAAATTTAGATAAACCAATTTTATTAGTTGTAAAGAAGCAAAAAGATGTACTTCCCGCATTAATTGATTTATTAAGAAACAGTATTAAGCATTCGGAGATCAGCCCACCAGTTTTAATCGTAGATGATGAGGCAGACCAAGCTAGTGTTGACGCTTCAGGGAAAAATACCGATAATCCTACTAAAATTAATAAGTTTATTAGAGATCTGTTGAGTCTTTTTAATCAAAAATCATATGTTGGGTATACAGCTACACCGTTTGCTAATCTATTAATAAAAGCTGATGCAAATCATGATGAGGTAGGAAAGGATTTATATCCAAAAGATTTTGTTATTGCATTGCCTAAACCAGATGGTTATTGTGGGCCTGATGAATATTTTAATACTACGGGTTATACAGAAGACAATAAACCGATGTTCATTAGGTACTTAGGTTTAGATGATATTACTATACTTGATAAATTGAGAACAAAAGATGATGCTGGGCTATTTACAGAAGTTCCTAAGTCCATGCAGGAAGCCATACTAGCATTTTTACTTTCGGTTGCAATTAGGAATTTAAGAGGTCAGATTGGTGATCATAATTCAATGTTGATACATTCATCAAGACTTACAGATGTTCAGGACACAATGTGTATTGTAATAAAAGAGTTCTATAAGAAATTATCCAACGATTTACTGTACAATTCAAAAAGTGAGTATATAACCCAGCTTAAAAATCTATATGAAGAAGATTTTATTGAAGTGCAAAAAAGCTTCGAACCTTCAAAACATTTAGGTGAATTTGCATGGGAAGAAATCTATAAACAAATTAAATTAATAGTAGGCAAGATTGAAGTAATGGAGATAAACGGAGAGAGTGAAGATGCCCTTGAATATGATAAATTCAAAGAAAGCGGACTAAATGTTATTGCAATTGGCGGAAATAAATTATCGCGTGGGTTAACCTTAGAGGGCTTAACGATTTCATATTATTATCGTGGTAGTTCAATGTATGATACGCTCATGCAGATGGGGCGTTGGTTCGGCTTCCGAAATGGGTATATGGACCTGTGTCGAATATATACAAGTGAAGACATTGCTGAAAACTTCGAATATCTTGCTGTTGTTATGAGTGAATTAAGAGTAGAGTTTGAAAAAATTGCAAAAGAGGGTTTAACACCAGAAGAATATGCGGTTAAAATGAAAACACATAACACTATGACAGTTACGAGTCCAGCAAAAATGGGGACGGCTGAGTCTCCTATTTCCTATACGGGAACGATGCAACAAACACGGAGCTTTGAAAAAAATAAGGAATTCTTTATAAATAATATGGAGGCTACGGTCGAATTTATTAATAGTATTGAACAACAATTTAAAACGAGTATTACTGGCACTAAATATCATATTTCTAAAAATATTCCTAGCCAAATTATTATTGATTTCTTAAAAAAATATAGGACTATTTCTTCTGCAAGAATTGTTAATAGCAAAAAAATCACAGATTATATTTATAACATGAATAAAAAGAACATGTTAGAAAAATTTAATGTTGCTGTTGTGGATGTGACAAACAGTACACTAAAAAGCCAAAAGGCAATAGATAATGGGATTACTAAATGGAAAGTAAATTTAGGTAAAATACAGATTGAAAGCGCGGTAATTCGTAGTATGGATCAGGATAAAAGTAAAGGAATTGGTGTCGTAGACTTAGGTGCTATAGTTGCAGCAAATCAAGAATTTATTGATATTGAAAATCGATCGGCCGATAAAAAAGCAAATATAGAGCAGAGAGCAAATGATAACCCGCTAATTTTAGTTTATCCATTACATCCGCAAGTCAAATCGTTTAGGAAATTAAATATAGATTTTAATGAGAATCTTGTTCCGATTGGGTTAGCATTCTCATTTCCAGATATTGTAGAAGTACCAGTTATTGATTCAAAGGGGAGAGTAATGAAAGAAGGAGATTATATATACAACAATACGGTTGGTAAGGGTGGCTCTAATGATTAATATCTCAGAAAGATTCAGATTACTAATTGAACAATCGAAAAATGAGGAATCAGAAGATATTTATCGCTTAGAACCAATTTACTTTCAAGAGCCATTTTTATTAATTGGTATTGATTTACTTAATCTGCAGCGGCGTATTTATATAGATATTACAGGTGAAAATTGGGAAGATGATCAATTAAAGTCTTTCCCAAAATGGCGGGGAATTGACATAGGCCAAGAATATTTTTCACAAGTAGGTCCATTAAAAGAAAAGAATTTTTTAGTAATCTCTCAAATAGTAGAGGATAGTGAAGAGATTTTTGAAAGGGTGCTGCAAAGTTTAGTAGACCATATATTAATGAAAGAAGAGTTGTCACTTTATACAGTAGTATATAAAGTTTTAGACCGATGGCATAACTTTTTCAAGAGAAAATGGGATACTAAATTAACAATTGAAGAGGAATTGGGATTATTCGGTGAGCTTTATTATATTAATAAATGGCTTGAATTTTTTCCGCAAGAGCCACCATTGATCATTAAAGATTGGAAAGGTCCCTTAAAAAACCGGATTGATTTTGTAACTAAAAATAGTGGAGTAGAAATTAAGACAGTAACGCCTAAAATAAGAGAAGAAATTAAAATTTCAAATGAAAAGCAGCTAGAAATTAATCCAGTTATAGATACATTGTTTTTATACGTATTAAAGGTTGAGGTAAATGATACCACAGGTAAATCTCTTCAAAGTATGATAGAAACAATAGAAGAACAGCTCGTTAATAGAGCGCCGTCTTTGGCAGTGAAATTTAAGGATTTACTATTGGAGGCTGGCGTAATAAGTGATGATTATGATAAAAACTATTTCTATGTACATGAGGAATTAGGGTATATTGCAACTGAGGAATTTCCTAAACTTACTTCGAAAAACTTGCCTACTGGTATAAACAATGTTTCATACTCTATTGATCTGTCACATTGTAAAAGTTTTAAGGTTCCATTAGATAATGTATTCAATTTGAATAAACAAGGATGATCCATAATGAATGAAACCAAAAGAAAGCTGGATTTTTTTTATGAATTTATTGATACGGTTGAACAAAAGGGTAGGTTATCGGGGAGTCGGCAAACGCCTTTCATACAGGAGGTTTTACCTTTTATAAACTCTGAAGATGAGCCGGCTTTAATTTTTTTTAGCAAGAAAGATTTGAAGATCCAGCTTAATGGGTATTTATATCAAGAAGATATTAATACTTTAAACTTGTACGTAGTTGAGTATGAGCCTTTTTTTGTAGAAAATGAATTGCCGATTGCTAATATGACATCCTTAAAGGAGTTTGCAAATAAAGCCAAACGTTTCTTTACGAATGCTGAAACAATTCTGCAATTAGCGAATCGTTCGATGGAGTATTTTGATTTAGCTAAAATGATTGTAGAAAAAAAGGATGAAATTGAAGAAGTAAATATTTATGTGATTACAAGTAAGTTTTATCTATCAAATAAGCCCATTGATTTAAATATTCCTGGTGTAGAAACAGTAAATGTACACGTTTGGGATATGGATCGCATTTATAAATTATCTGAAGCAGAGCAGGGAATTCGAGAATTTGATATAAATTTTGAATCAGAATATGGAAATGCAATTGAAATGATGCATGTTCCTAGTAATACTGAAAATGGTCTTATCAATTGTTATGTTGGTGTTATCCCGGCAAAACTCTTAGCTGAACTCTATGATGATTGGGGGCCAAAGTTGGTAGAGCGGAATGTACGTTCTTTTTTACAATCCCGAGGAGGAACCAATAAAGGAATTAGAGATACTCTTAAAGATGAGAGACAACGTGAGTTATTTGTTGCTTATAATAACGGAATTTCAAGTGTTGCAAAAGCAGGAGATATTAAGCAAATTGGGAATTCCAGTCTTTATAAGATTAATACATTAACAAGTTGGCAGATTGTTAACGGCGGCCAAACAACGGCTTCCATACATCAAGCTTATAAAAATGATGTTAACTTAGAAGGGGTATATATTCAAGCAAAATTAACTATTATAAATGTTCAAGAAGAAATAGAGAATCACCGTGTTCAAATGGATCGTCATGCGCTAGAAGATGAAATGATTTCTAAGATTTCAGAGTATGCAAATACCCAAAATAAAATTAACAAATCAGACTTGCTTGCAAATACCCGCTTTATGTCTAATATAGAGAAACTTTCTCGAAATGTCTTTATCCCAACACAAGATAATCGTAAAGAGGAGTCAAAGTGGTATTTTGAACGTGCACGTGGACAATATATGGTTGATATTAGTAGGCGATCAAAAGGAAAAGAACAAAATGCTTTTAAAAAGATGTATCCAAAAGAAAATGTGATAACAAAAGTGGAGATGGCAAAATATTTTATGTCATGGGAAGGCTATCCTCATGTATCTAGTAAAGGCGGAGAGGAAGCTTTCAAACGGTTTATGGATTTGAATAGCCAATATTGGAAACAAAGTACTGTTACCAATGATGAAGGTGAAGTAACGAAGAGTATCCTTGATATTGATAGTGACTATTATAAGAGACTTATTACAAGAAGAATCATTAATGCATTTGTAACTAATATAGTGGAAAGTATGAATTTAAAAGGGTATAAAGCAAATGTTATTTATTACACTGTATCTATGCTAAATCATTTATACGGACAAGAAATAGATTTACTGGAAGTATGGCAACATCAAGCACTTTCTACTAAGTGGGAGGATATTGTAAGGGCCATTGCAGCCAATGCATTAAATTATTTAAGGGAATCCGCTGGAGATCAAAATGTTACACAATGGGCTAAAAAAGAAGACTGCTGGAAAGGGTTCATTAAAGAATCTGCAATTGTATTAAGTGGACTTGTTTAGTAGAAGAGAAAACATTATTTGAATCCGTGATTTCATTATTCAAATAGTCCTATTGCCGAGGTTGAAATCTTAAAATAGAGTGAAGGGGTGCATAAGCAAGGAAACTATGCATCCTTTTGTGAGTATTTCATGGTCTTTTTTGGGAAAAAATTAAGCAAATTTTTTAATAGCTTATCAAAATCCACTTTGACTTCATAATCCCATTCTCTTAAGATATTCCACCCATTATCTTATTTATATATCTTGTACCTTTGAATTTGTCTTCCCTTTGAAACTTTGTAAAGTTATTTCTTTTTGGCGTTTTCAACGAATTCAATAATACTGTCTATAACATGGTCAAAGTCCTCTTTAACCTGATGATCCCATATCCTCATAAGGTTCCACCCATTTTCATAATAGTAGCTATTAACGACGTAATCCCTTTTCACGTTTCTATACAATTTTCTCTGCCAATAATCAACATTGCTTTTCGGTAGATTTCCGTGTTTAGGGCAATAGTGCCAAAAACAGGAGTCCAAGAAAATGACGACTTTGTATTTTTTTATGGCAATATCAGGTGTACCAAATAAACCTCGTACATTCCTTCTGAATCGAAGACCACGATGCCATAAGGATTTGCAAACAATTTCTTCAAGCTTGGTTGTCGACCGAATGGAACCCATAATCCTGCTACGTACTTCTGGGGCAAACTTGTCAGGCATCGATAAAACCTCCCATTAATTTTTATAATAAATGTTATAGTATTACCTATTTTGCTCGAAAAATTGACGCTAAACAAAATTCTCATTAACATAAACTCAAAGTTAATACCTGATAGGGGACTGATTGGATGAAAAAGGTTATGAATTGTCGGAGGTATCGGACCGGTAGCAACAGTCGATTATTACCAATCCATCATTTCCAAATTTCAAGAAAAGATAGGAATTAAAGAAAAATTGCCAGAAAACTTTGGTAAACAGCATTAATATGTACAAGATGTTCCGTAACTTATGAAAGAGCAGACAGAAGAGGTAATTCATTATTTGACTGAAGCTGTTCAAAAATTAGAAAGCATTTCTTTAGTCCTTATTATAAGGAAGTTTAGAACGATTTCGGATTGTTAATGTAACTCAAGGGAATTAATCTAAATGAATATCTAAAATTTGGGCAGTTTAATAATGGAGGGCATGTTAATGATTGTATATCATGGTTCAATAAAGAAATTTAACCATTTTAATAAAGAAACGGTTGTTCAAAAATTAAATAATGATATCGACACGATTGGATTTTGGTTTACTTCGGATATCGCATCGGCGAAACCTTTTGCTATTGGAACTGAGACCGTTATTCAAAAATCAGAGACGGAATTTTGGGAGGACGGAACCCCTAAAATGGTGCAAGTTGAAAAGCCGGTCAGAGGATTTATTTACAAAGTATTTATGGATGAACCAAACCTTAAGGAATACCAATCAGATTCTGAGGATTCCTATGATTTGTTTATGAGGGAACGCGACCAATACTGTGATTATTTCGAATCCAGTAAAAGGAACCCCACCTGGAGGGACAATGCTGCCCTGTTAAATAAAGAAGAAGCCAATTCGGCGTTTCGAAAAAATCTTATGAACCAGAGATACGATGGATTAGTTATACGAAACACTAAACTGCATAACAGTGTTACCGACCTATATTGCTTTTTTTCGGAAAACTCTCTTCACATTGCAGATGTGATATCAGTAGATATTTTTTAATATTCAGATAATCAGCTTTGTAGAAGAAACATATGTATAGGATCAAATGATAAATAGAGACCGAATACAAGGGATTATATTGGCCACGCATATGTAGGAAAAGAATCTAGCGCTTATTTTTAAACCATCTACCAACCACATAAATAATAAGCAGTAACCCCCCAATTTCGATAGCATGGTCGGCCAAGTTAAGAATTCCGCCAGAGCGAATGATGAAATCTGTCACCTGACCAAACAAAAGTCTATCGATACCATTTCCAATTGCTCCTCCTACAAGGAATCCAAAACTACAATCGATCAGAGCACCCTTCATTTCTCCGGTTCTACGAAAATATAAAACAGCTAACACGAAAAACACAGCCACAACTCCGAAGAGCCGTGCATTGCCTTGAAATAAACCTCCTGCCATTCCGCTATTTTCGATATGTGTGAGTTGTATTCCCCACAATGAAAATGTTTCATTGATATCAATGTAGGCACGAATTAGATATTTAGAAAGCTGGTCCATTACAATAACGAGGATTGCAATTACATAAAATAGCATTTAATAGTCCTTCTCTCTTGCAGAATAACTTGCATCCTAATCATCATTATAATTGGAAGCTTTTTTCTATTCTATTATGAAGCTCGCTTTTTTACATTAAACTTCCGATTGTCCATTAAGGAACCACTCAGTGGTTACAAGCGTCCCTATAGAAGGAATCAATAAAATAATCTATATGTTCTCCACGCAGGTGCAGATAGTTATTTGTTATGCCCGATATATTGAAAGGAGTGAATATGAGTTTTCGTTAGTTCAATGACTTCTTGGATAAATTCTTCTGGCGTTTCTTTAAAGCCATTTTGGATCCAAGTATGAAGGAGACCGTAAAAGCCATAGGCTGTATACCGTTTAAAATAATCCATATTAACTGGGATATTATTGATGGTTTCAAAAATAAATTGTTCTTTATAGACTTTTAAGATTGTTTGAGGGAACCGTGTATGCAATCCAGGTAGCGTGTCATCGTAGTTTATTAATGTAAAAAAACTCTGGTTTTTATAGATGTAAGAAACGATATTAAAAGAAGGTGCATTTAGCTTGGCTGAATAAACCTTTTGACCAGGTACATAGGCTTTGCCTACAGAATCTTCTAATTCCTGAAGCATGGAAACAAGTAAATCCTCAGCCAATTCCATTTTATCTATGTAATGGATATAAAAGGTGCTGCGATTATAAGCGGCGTGATCGACAATGTCTTTTACAGTAACGGAATGATACCCCTTCTCTTTTATGAGTTCAGTCAATGCTTGCTTTAAATGCGCTTTTGTCCGGTTTTGTCGTTGAGACTTTGTATTTTGTTCATTATTCATGAAAAAACCTTCCTCAATATAGACAGATTTAGCGTAAGTGTCTACCTAGTAGACACTTAATGATATCTTAATGATTGTTAGTTGTGAACAAAATAGTACAATTAAATTGTGAACAATAAAGCACAGATAATAGATATATCTATTATTTTTCTCTAGAATGTGCTAAAGAATTCTTGATACTACGAGGAGGATTTAGGATGGGAAAATTACAAGACAAAGTAGCTGTAATTACAGGTGGAGCATCTGGGATTGGGGCAGCAACAGCACGCTTATTTGTTTCAGAAGGAGCCAAAGTGGTTCTAGTTGATTTGAATGAGGAAAAAGGGAAGGCATTTGAGGCAGAGTTGAAAGCGGTTAATGCTGAGGCTCTTTTTATAAAAGCAAATATTACGAGTGAAGAAGAAGTCGCAAATATCTTTAAACAAACCGTTGAAACGTTCGGCAAAGTGGATGTAGTCTTCAACAATGCGGGGATTGGCCGCGTTCATCCTTCACATGAGTTAGAGTACTCAGAATGGCGCAACACCGTAAATGTTGACTTAGATGGCGTGTTTTTAGTAGCACGTGAATCCATCCGTGAAATGCTAAAAACAGGCGGCGGTACGATTGTTAATACGGCATCTATGTACGGTTGGGTTGGATCACCAGGTTCAGCAGCCTATAATGCGGCAAAAGGCGGCGTGGTTAACTTAACTCGTTCCCTTGCTCTTGAATATGCTGAACAAAATATTCGTATTAACGCATTATGCCCTGGTTTTATTGACACACCAATTATTCCGGAAGAAAGCAAGCAGGCTTTGGCTGAAGTCACACCAATGAAACGTCTTGGTAAGGCAGAAGAAATGGCAAAAGCAGTGCTGTTCATGGCTTCTGATGATTCTTCATTCATGACTGGCAATAGTTTGATTGTGGATGGCGGGTATACAGCGCAATAATAAATCATAGGAACTAAGTAAAAAAGATGGCATTTCATAAGTATATATACTTAATATGAGATATTTTAATTAAAGATAAATGCGCTTTAGACCTTGAAACAAAAAAAGGAGGAAATTTCCAATGAGTAATCGTTTTGATGGAAAAGTGGTATTAATTACAGGTGCAGGTTCTGGTTTAGGACAAGCCTCTGCCTTACAAGTAGCAAAAGAAGGAGCGAAACTATCACTTGTTGATTTAAACGCTGCTTCATTAGAAGAAACGAAAAGCAAAGTACTAGAAGTGGCACCAAACGCAGAAATGCTGCTGATCACTGCGAATGTGGCAGATGAACAAGCAGTTGAAAACTATGTAAATGAAACGGTTGAGAAATTTGGGAAAATCGATGGTTTCTTCAACAATGCAGGGATCGAAGGAAAACAAAACCTAACAGAGGATTTTGGCATTGAGGAATTCCAAAAAGTAGTTAGTGTTAATTTAAATGGTGTGTTTTATGGCATGAAACACGTATTGAAAGTCATGAGAGAACAAGGTTCTGGCTCTATTGTTAATACTGCTTCTGTTGGTGGTATTCGCGGGGTTGGAAACCAATCTGGTTATGCTGCTAGTAAGCACGGCGTGGTTGGGCTAACAAGAAACTCTGGAATTGAATACGGTCAATACGGAATCAGCATCAAAGCCATTGCACCTGGAGCAATCATGACACCGATGGTCGAAGGTTCATTAAAACAAATTGATCCAGATAACTGGGAAGAGGTAGGAAAACAATTTGTTCAGCCAAACCCAATGAAACGTTTCGGTAAACCAGAAGAAGTGGGCTATTTGGTAGCATTCCTACTATCTGACCAAGCCAACTTCATCAACGCAACTGTTATTCCAATTGATGGCGGACAATCTTATAAATATTAAGAAGTGTGGCGAGATTTCTCCTGTTTCATCTAATCTAACCGCAAATTCATAACATGCTAAAACAAAGTAAGCGACTGTTCAATAAGAGCAGTCGCTTTTTTGTGATGAGTTTACATTTGGGAAAAACCTAAAAGATTTTTTGATTACAAAAGAAACCAAATCATTATTATTCCGTCTAAGAGTTTAGGGTCTTTATACGTCTTTAAAGATTTACTATTTGTATCTGTAAGAAATATAAAACCAAAGGAGAAATCATATGAGAACTTTTCAAGAAAAATTAGAGAAATACGCTGCTCTGGCCGTTGAAATCGGAGTAAATGTTCAAAAGGGGCAAATTTTATTTATCTCAGCTTCTATTGAAAGTTATGAGTTTGTTAAATTAATTACAAAAAGAGCCTATGAAATCGGTGCAAGCGAAGTCATTTATGAATGGAATGATGACGCTTTAACCCGAATGAAATATGAATCGGCAGCCGATGAAGTTTTTACCGATTTCCCCAAATACCGTGTCATGCAGCGTGAAGAGTTAGCTGAAAAGAATGCAGCCTTTATCGTGATCGATTCAAAAAACCCTGATTTATTAAATGGAATTGACCCAGAGCGAATCTCGAATTTTAATAAAGCATCAGGTAGAGCACTTACCAAGTTTCGAACCTATATGGTGAGTGACAAAATTGCCTGGACGATTGTCGCCTATCCTAATCAGGCTTGGGCCGATAAAGTGTTCCCGAATATTGATAAAACAGAACGAATCAATGAGCTTTGGGATGCTATTTTTTCTGCAACGAGAATTGACCATGAGGATACAATTGGGGCATGGAAAGAACATATAGCAGCTCTAGATAGTAAAGCTGGTTATTTAAATGAACGAAAATACAAATCACTACATTACCGTGCCCCAGGCACCGATTTAACCGTGGAACTGCCTGAAAAACATAAATGGATGAGTGCAGGAAATCATAATGAAAAAGGGACACTTTTCATCGCGAATATGCCTACTGAAGAAGTATTCACTTCTCCTAATAAATACGGGGTAAACGGCATTGTTACCAGTACAAAACCGTTAAGTTACGCAGGAAATCTGATCGAGAACTTTACCTTAACATTTAAAGAAGGAAAAATCGTAAATTTCACCTGTGAAAAAGGGTATGACACACTTAAAAAATTGATTGAAACAGATGATGGCAGCAGGTATCTTGGGGAAATAGCTCTCGTTCCGCATCAGTCGCCAATTTCAAATTCAAACAACATTTTTTATAACACGCTTTTCGACGAAAATGCATCCAATCACTTAGCCATTGGTGAAGGATTTCCGTTTTGTTTAGACGAAGGAAAAACGATGTCTAAAGAAGAACTTGCGAAAATCGGTTTGAATGAAAGTATGACACACGTAGATTTTATGATTGGCTCTAGTGAAATGGATATTGATGGTATGCTTCCAGACGGAAGGATCGAACCTATTTTTCGAAATGGAAACTGGGCGTTTTAATTCCCCTTTTTGAAACGTGATGAAATGTTCAAGGACAATAAACGCCTCTGTCACCTTTGTGTGGCAGAGGCATTTAATTTATAGCTTTTATCGTTCTTAAGTATTGCTTTAAGTCACCAGAGGATTTTATATCTTCCAGCTTCTTTTTAGACACCTCGTCACGAGAATCATAGGAAAAATGAAAGAGATAGTCTCTGCTTTTGAGGTGTTTGTTTAAAAAAGCTTGGTAATTAAGCTTTTTGTCTTTGTCAGAGATTTTTAGTTCAAGTTTTTCGTTAAAGTAATTAATATCAATGCTGAAATACTCTAACTCCTGGGCCTTCAAGTACTGGAGCAATTTGTAAACTTTTTCAAACTGATCGTCCATTTCATTGGAAGAGTTAAGCATTACATTGGCAAATACAATATTTCCAATCCCTTTATGCTCTTGTTCAAAAATTTCTTGATAGGTGTTAGAGATGTTGTATTTAGTAAAAGTTTCTTCCGGAAATGAGACATTTACCATATATGAATAATGTTCATGGGATTCATACAGCCCTTTATATACTGAACCAAATTGTTTGTTAAGCTCAGCACGCCATTTCATGTCTAAGTAATCGTCCGACATTGGTTCCATATCTTCCGTAACTGAAATATGAACAGTTAGGTTGGGGTTTTTCTTAGGGTGAGAATCAATCCGGTAAGTACCCGCATCATCGCCTAGTGGTTTTGAAAAGCTTGATCCATCAATAACAAAGTCTTCGTTGTATTTTTCTTCGAGATGCTTTTCTGCAGCTTTTTCAGCTTTAGAACTAATGAGTGGGAAATAAATATAGTCAAACAAAACTAGACCAAATATGAACAAAAAGATAATTGGAAAAATTAGCGAGATAATAAGTACTTTAGGCATTTTTACATCTCCTAAAAAAATAGGTATTATTACATAATACAAGACGTATAGAAACACCTAAATGTTTCATTGATGATAAAAAGGGTTTAATATCTGCACAGTTACTGACCCCGCCAACATTGGCAGGGGTTTTTGTGTGTGCTAATATCAACTATTGTTGATGAGAAAAAACTCGGAATCGAAGTCACAACATTAGCTCTCATCAACTTATCACCCATGAATAGGGAAAACATTCATTAATCAAAAGGGAAGGTATGTGTGAAGGAGAAAATTTGATAAGTATAAAATTTATGAAAAATATTACGATAAGATTTATAATCGAGTGAAATATGACCCATATGCTCGGTCGTTAGGTATTCAGTTAATAAAATTTGAAGCTGGTTTTGCGGAAGCAATGCTAGAAGTACAAAGCCATATGGTAAATGCATATGGAACTGTTCATGGGGCTGTTATTTATGCTTTAGCTGACCATGCTTTTTCCGTAGCCTGTAATGCATATGGAAAAACTTCATGAGGACTTTCGACAACCACTCAGTTTATTGAACAGTCGTATCGTATGGTTCATTATTTTATTGAACTTGAGGAGTTTATATAGACAAAGAGTAAAGATTATTGGAGGTACTGGAGTGTCACAAAAAATTTCTTTTATATTAATTTTAGGTTTTATGCTATTTGCATTGTTTTTCGGAGCAGGAAATTTAATTTTCCCACCCATGCTTGGGCAATCAGCTGGTACGAATGTATGGATAGCTAATGCAGGGTTCTTAGTTACTGGTGTTGGCTTGCCATTGCTAGGAGTTACAGCTTTTGTTTTTTCAGGTAAAGATGATTTGCAATCTTTTGCAAGTCGTGTACATCCGTTATTTGGGATTGTTTTTACCGTTGTTCTTTATCTAGCAATTGGTCCTTTTTTTGCAATACCCAGGGCTGGTAATGTATCTTTTGTTATTGGCGTTAAACCTTTTCTTTCTAACCATACGGGTTACATCCCTTTATTAATATTTACAATTATATTTTTTACCATTGCATGTCTTTTATCACTCAATCCCACTAAAATTGTCAATATAATTGGAAAAATCTTAACGCCTATTAAATTAACATTTATTGGAATGCTTGTAGTGATTGCTGTTATTAATCCAATTGGAACCTTTCAAGCACCATCTAAAGATTATACTGTAAATGCCTTTTTTAAAGGTTTTCAAGAAGGTTATTTAACACTGGATGCACTTGTTGCTTTTGTTTTTGGCATTATTATTGTCAATGCTGTTAAGGAAAAAGGGGCAACTACTAAAAAGCAAATTATTAATGCTTGTGCAAAAGCAACGTTAATTGCTGCTACACTCTTAGCTCTTGTTTATACTGCCCTTTCGTATATGGGTGCTTCTAGTGTTGGAAAATTAGGTCGTCTAGAAAATGGTGCTGAGGTATTATCTAAGGTTTCTGACTATTATTTCGGCTCTTATGGTGAAATTATATTGGGATTACTTATCACAGTGGCATGCTTGACGACAAGTGTAGGACTTATTACTGCGTGCTCTTCTTTTTTTCATAAATTAATTCCGGGCATCTCTTACAAAAGATTGGCTATTATTTTGTCTGTTTTTAGTGCAATTGTTGCAAATATAGGATTAAATGAACTAATTGCGATTTCAATACCTGTATTACAGACCTTGTATCCAATAGCGATAGATTTAATTTTCCTAACATTTTTACAATCTACATTTGGTGGCAGGTCAGAAGTATATCAAGGAAGTTTGTTATTAACATTTTTTGTGAGTGTGTTTGATGGTTTAAACACAGCTGGATTAAAAATTGAAGTAATTAATAATTTTTTTACTAGGTTCCTCCCAATGTATAGTGTAGGTTTAGGTTGGATTATTCCAGCTCTAGTAGGAGGTATATTAGGCTTCATTTTTAGTGGGTTAAGGAAGAAAAAACTTTGGCCTCGTGTAATTCGATTGAATAATAATAAGTGAATTACAAAATCATATTTCCATTCCATTTTCCTTTTTTATAGGGGCGTTTGAAATAAACGCTCCTGATAGTGTTATGTTTGACTTTATTAAAGGCTTTTTTGGGTCAGGCAATACCACTTGTTTTGCTAATTATTAGCTTACTGAGGATATTAATGAAGTCAAGAAGATTAAAGAAAAGTAGTACCGGGGAGTTTTAAAATGGATATTCAACATCTTAAATATTTTGTAGAAGTAGCCAAACAAAAGAATTTTACCAAGGCATCTGAGAGCCTTCATGTATCTCAGCCTTCCATCAGTAAGATGATAAAAAGCCTAGAAGTGGAGCTTCAAGTGACGTTGCTAGATCGTTCGGAGAGAAAAGTGGAGATGACAGATGCGGGGAAGATTGTTTATGATCAAGCCTTGAAAATTTTGCAGATAGTAGAAGATATCCATTCTTCTGTAAACGAAGTCGTTCATGTAAAAAAGGGAACGATCAAAATGGGATTAATGCCGACTTTGGGAGTGATGTTATTTCCGAACGTTCTTGCTAATTTTAAAAAGGGTTATCCGCAAATTGATATGCAAATGGTTGAATTTAGCGGGAAACAACTAGAACGAAAGGTAGTACAAGGGGAAGTGGATGTGGGGATTACCGTACTACCAGTTGACTCTGAAGTGTTTGGATACATCCCCTTATTAAAAGAAGAACTAGTTGTCATTGTTGACAGGGATCATTGGCTGTCGGAAAGAAAATCAGCATTTTTATCCGATTTAAAGGAAGAAGCCTTTATTCTTTTTACCGAGGATTATATTCTGCATGATGTGGTAATGAAGGCCTGTTTGCAATCGGGATTTGAACCTAATTTAGTCTACAAAAGCTCCTTATGGGATATCGTTGGAGAGATGGTAGCAGCACAATTTGGGATATCTATCATTCCTAAGTCGGTAGCAAACCGATTTAAGGATCAGGTTTCTATTGTTGCTATTACTTCACCTCAGGTTGATTGGGAATTGGCATTGATTTATAAAAAAAATAAGTATCTATCCTATGCAGTTCGAGAGTTCATTGCATATATTCAGGAAGGAAAACCCTAACTATAACTTCTAAGAATAGTTTTGATGACTTTTATATATTTTATGAATTGTGATTCTCCAAGTAGAATGATTTATATTACATATTGTTCTATTTCGGAGGTGTTGCTCTTGAAAAAGGGCTTAATGATTTTATTTCAAATTGGAGTTATTATTGTGTTCACCTGGATTGGTAAATATATTGCCTCTCTTCTTCATGTACCTATTCCAGGAAGTATTATTGGGATGATTTTATTATTCTTCGGTCTTCATTCAGGCTTAATTAAATTAAATTGGGTGCAAGCGGGGGCTGCGCTTATTATTTCCGAGATGATGTTATTTTTCATACCGGCAGTCGTTGGATTTATGCAATATTCATGGATATTTGGCATCAAAGGCCTAAGTATTTTATTCATTGTTGTTAGTGGTACAGCACTTATGATGATAGCAACAGGTGTCATCTCCGAAAGGATCCAAGAAAGAAAAGGCGGTGAAGTAAGGAGATGGTTACCAAGATTTTTTATGTAATTATTACTGTCCTTTTTTATTTTTTTGCGAAAAAGGTCAATCGGAAAAAGCCAGGATTGTTATTTTCACCAATCATTCTCACTCCTGTTATGCTCATTGTTCTCCTTTTGATAATGGATATACCATACAAAGAATATGCAAATGGCACTTATCCACTAAATGAATTGTTAGATGTTGTAACCGTTGCATTAGCTATTCCATTGTATCGAAACTGGTCGTTTCTGGCGAAAAATTGGCGCGTGATTGTATGTAGTCTTGCCGCCGGCTCCCTGATTGCTGTTGTTTCGGGCATTTTATGTACTTACCTGCTTGCAATGGGGAAGGATTATATGCTCAGTATTATTCCTCGCATTGTCACCATTCCAATTGCTGTCAGTTTGTCTGAATCCATTGGAGGGACTCCTGCCATAACTGTTCTTTTTAGTATGTTGACATGCTTTGTAGGTGTCTTCATAGGACCAGCTATAATGAAGCACTTTTCCATTAAGCATCCATTGTCTATCGGCATGATGTATGGTTTGGGTGCACAGGCACTTGGGACTGCAAAAGCATTTCAAATCGGGGAAAAAGAGGGAACAACCTCCAGTGTATCCTACATTCTGACTGCCATCCTTACAGTCATCTGGGCATTAATCCTAACACCTTTTATCCATACTTTGAACGTGTAGGAAAATAGGTCCCTCATCTTACTGAGGGACCTATTTTTTTTCAAAGTTGATAATTAGCTATCTGCAGGAATTCTAACGGAGTTGTTATGGTTGTTGTAGGCACAATGCTTACAAGGTTTCTCCCATTCGTCGTATTTCCATCAGGTAAGCCCACGCCGAATTATATACAGTTGCCCATGAGTATCTAGATAATATTAAGCTTGTTATGTGACGGTTGTATAGGTTGCAATAAGTAAAAAGCCTTTATCGTAGTAATTATCGATAAAGGCTTTTATATTTGATACTTATTGGTACTTGAATAAATTTAAAGTAATGTCCAGGATTTTTTATAATTGTAATGCTGATTTTTTAATAACTTCGTAATTTTTATGATTGATAACGGTTACATTATTTTCATAAAAAATATCCGTAGGATTTATATGTATTTTAATCATTACCGAGTTTTCATAAACGTTTTCCACAATCCCGATAATTCCTTTTTTAGATCGAATCTGATCATTTACCTCTGCAATATTCATGATGTTTCACCCTTTTTAACTATAATTTACAGAAAATTCCCTAATATTGCAACCCTTTATTGCAATGAAGAGTAAAAAAAACATACAGCAGAATATGCACGCCAGTCGGTAAGAAAACAGCAAAGAACAAATTATATAACATACGCTTTGAAGTCCAAACAGTTGGAATGATCCGGCATGCAATATAACCAAATAACAAAGGGTTTATCTATGATATTAACATATGGAAATATTACCCAGTGTGTAGCTATGGCAAGCAATGGAGGCCGTGATGTAGTAGTTAATCGCCTTGTTATTAAACTTTGATGTTGTTTTTTTATGACCTAAGCTGATAAAAGATACATTAAAGAAGGCAAGCCAGTTTATTATAGAGGCTTACCTTTATTTATATTATGAAGTTTAAACATCGCAGTACGTTATCCGCGTCTTCCGCCTCTACCGCCTTGCTTTGCTCCAGTGTTACGTTTGAGAGTAGACAAATTCTCTTCACTAGTCTTTAAAAAACGAGCTATTTTATCTTCGAAATTTTCCTTGGGTTTAAAATTGCCTTTTGAACGACTATCAACTCTTTTCTGTCGTGGAGGGCGTTGTGAAAAAGAAGAGGTTTGTCCTTCGGGTCTATCAATAGCTTTTTTGATGGACAAGGCAATTTTTCCATCTTTCTCACTAATCACTTTTACTTCAATCAGGTCGCCTAATTTGAGATGGTCATTAACGTCTTTTACATAGCTATCTGCAACCTCACTGATATGAACAAGACCTGTTGAGCCTCCCGGTAATTCTACGAAAGCTCCGAAATTTGTGATACCTGTGACTTTACCTTGTACCTTGCTTCCTACTTCGACTGACATAAAAATAGTTTTCCCCCTCAATATTGTTAAAAACACTTTATTATAACAAATTATTGAGTGAAATAATACAATCTGGAATTATTTTCCTAATGCCCTTCACATTCCTCCTCATCTAATCCATTTTTCCAGTTAATGATCCAGCTGCCAATTTAGCGGCTTTTCTTATTGGACTAACTGGCAGTTTGGTGAAAAAAGGAAATTACGTGAAGTAGATATTAGTTTATTGTTTCTATACAATTGTATGGGTGACTGGAAGGGTGTTATTTATTGCAATATGTGTGGTTAATAACCGAGTAAAATGATTAAAACTAACCAGATAGGTAACTCAACCTAGAATAATAATGGGGTGATTTTATGAGTAAAGCTAAAGGAAAAGGTGGAACAGGGAGAGGAACAGACAAGAAGGGTTGGAATCGTTGGCAAGCTAGTGCAAACAAAAAGAAGAGTGCAAAACCGTATATAAGTAAAGGTACAAAAAAAACGGATGTTGAAAATGACCCCACGAGCAATAGTTAAATTCACTTAACCGAAATATAGCGAATACTGAATAAATACAATTATTTAATGACCCAACGTGTGCGAGCTCCTTAAAGGAGTTCGCTTTTTTCTTTTTCAGCTAACAATGTATTTAATTTAAGACCATAGAATAAGTATTAGGAGTGAAAAGTAGCTTTCTATTTATTTTTTCATCTTGTTTTCTTACTTGAAAAACAGGAAATTTCAATCTCATGAACTTCTTTTTAAAAGATATCAAATTTCTTTCCTGCTTAAATAATACTCAAAGGTGAGTGAACATGATAAATAGAATAAGAACAAAAATGATAAAAATACTAAGTGGAAACAGGGAAACTATTTTAACCGTTCATGTTGCAGATACTAAAAGAAAAATAAAAAAGGGCTTAATGTTTGTTGAAAAATTACCCGAAAACGAGGGGATGTTATTTGTGTTTTCAGAAAAAAGATATGGCGGCTTTTGGATGAAAAACACATTAATTCCTTTATCTATTGCTTTTATTGATTCAGATGGGAAAATTCTAAAAATACTAGATATGGTTCCGTGTGAGGAGGATGAATGTCCTAGTTATAATCCGGGACATTTTTATCTTTATGCTATTGAAGTGAATCTTGGATGGTTTGAAAAGAATCAAATCAAAGAAGGAGATTTTGTAAAGCTTGATTAATATCATCTCACCTTTATGAGTTCATAAAGGTGAGGTGATTTTTTAATAGATATTTATGCTAATATTACTGAAAAGTCGTAAAGTTATGTACTTAAACAAATGGGTGCTTTACTTCACGAACGGGTCGCTGCCGCCTTGAATTCTCAAAGATTTATTCTCCGCGCAAATCAGGTATCCATATCCAAGGAAGGGATAGTGCCGATACTTCGCGAAATTGTTTTTTGGGATGGTTCCCTGACGATGGGCAAGCGCTCCAATTTTAGTGTTCATTTTTATTTTTTGGAAATAACGACCGAAAGTAAATGTGATTTTAACAAAAAAAGAGCCGTGCGTTTTTACCGGCTTATTACTTATTATTTGATTGAAAATAATCCAGTAATCCTAGGTAAACGCCTTTAGCTACTTTATCACGGTAAGCAGAACTTTCCACAACCGAATCATCATTTTTATTTGAAAGGAAGCCAAGCTCGATCAGCGTACTAGGTTGTGAATTGTTGCGTAATACACTCAAGTTATCGAATCTTGTTCCATCGTTATTTAACCCGGTTGCTTGGACGACTTCATTTATTATATCAGAAGCTAAAGGGTTACTTGTTTGCTGGTAGTAAAAATTAGTTATTCCATTTACTGATGGATCGCTTGACCAATTATAGTGAAAACTGATAAAAGCATCCGCATGGTTTTGGTATGAAACAGCTACCCTTTGTAGTAAAGGAACATAAGTATCACCGGTCCGAGTCATAATGACATTGGCACCTGCGTTTTCAAGTATTTGTTTAACTGCTTCCGCCGTGGATAAGGTTAATGATTTTTCATGAGTTCCTGCAATGCTTGTTGTCCCATCATCCTTTCCTCCATGACCTGGATCAAGCACAATTGTTTTCCCTTGAAGGGGATCAAAACTATTTTGGGCAATGAACGGGACGGTTGTCTGAATACCTGAAATTGATTCTGTCGATTGAATTTGTCCCTTTTCGTTGAAACGAACTATTTTCCTTGTTGATGGTAGACTTGCAATAGCACGTTTTGCTTCGCTAGATGAGTCTTTAGTGATGTAATATCCATACACCCATCCCTGAATACCAGAAGAAGACACCATTTTTGCCCATCCAGATTGCTCTTCTTGGATAGTTATTTTTGCTCCCATTTTTAATCTGCCTACAACCTTGCTAAATAAACTTGGATTCTCTCGAACTCGCAAAACAGTGGCTTCTACGGTTGCTACTATATTTTCATTGGATGTTGCATTTACTTGAGGAGAAAACATATTTGCATAAGCCGTATGCTCCCTTTGAAGGGGAATAAAAAATATGAGTAATAGGACAAAAACACTTAGAACCGCCAATATGTTTTTCATACGGGTTGTTATCATTGTAGTAACCTCCATCCTTTTTAAACTATCAAAATTAGGATGGACAGGTTTCTATAAAAATATAATCTATCTACAAAATATTGTTTGCAGTGTAGTTTAATCATTTTTCGTTCTTAACAAACCGGAACATCCAATAGGATTGCGCAAGGACAGTAGCGTTAGAAGTTACATTAATATTTAAAGGAACTCCGGATTATTCCGAAGTTCCTTTTTTCATGTTTTATTATGAGCCTTTAAACCACATTATTGATGTGGTATAGACTGAACCTCCAATCATTTCAGTAATACACAAAAATGTTAAACAAGAGTAAGGGAAAACCAGCAGATTGTGAAGCATTGTATTAAACTAATGGGTGCAAGAGTTAAACAGGAGGTTGCTGCAGCGGCGTCTTGTTTTCTTATTGAACTTACGAAACAGGATAGTTAAATAAGGTATTTACAATTACAAAGATGAATCCCCAAAAAAGTATTCTTTTCTATTGATTTTAGAGGATTTTGAGTATTTTTTTAACTTGATGTGCATTAGATGCTGCCTTAATATAAACAAGTGCAAAAGTTTCTAAATAAGAGGTGTAATTATGAAGTTTGATGAGTTTACAGTTGGACAGGTGTTTGAAACTAAGTCCTTCAAAATGACAAAAGCGGATATTATGAGATTTGCAGGAGAATTTGATCCTCAATATATGCATTTAGATGAGGAAAAAGCAAAGCAGGGGAGATTTGATGGAATCATCGCTTCCGGACTACATACATTAAGCATTTCAGTAAGGCTTTGGATTGAACAAGGTATCTATGGTGATGATATCATCGCTGGAACAGGGATGAATAATTTGAAATTTATAAAACCGGTGTATCCTGGTGATGAATTGTATACCATCGCCGAGGTTATCGATAAGAAAGAGACGAAGAATGAATCGGGAATCATTACTGTATTGTTATCTACTTACAACGATAAAGAAGATAAAGTATTAGAAGTAGACCTGTCGGGGTTGATTAAGCGATGATGTGTTGTAATTGAAAATAAGTGAAATAATCTACACAAGTCAATTACGGCTTATGGGTTGAGTATTTTCGTAATTACATTTTTTGGAAAGGGTCTTATTCCACTAACGGGTGCAAGAGTTAAGGATTAGGATGGCTTTGGCGATTATATTTTGGGTAAATATTTTTAAGAAGTTGCCCCTCTCAAAAGAGAAGGGCTTTTCATTTATTTTAAACCGTTCCGTCCTTGGTCATATTTCTCTTCATGCATATGGTCGACATAATCATCAGAAATCTCGCCTAAATGCAGCATGTCTTCCCCATTCATTAGACCTTCCAGTGAATCAAAATACGATTTAGGAATGTTGAAATCAATTAAAAGGTCCCCTGAGTTGCTATAGACACTCGCTGATAAATTACCTGGAGGCTCTGACATCTTCAACAAATCCTTTAACGTTATAGCTTTACCGTCTGCTTTCAAATTGACCTTTACTTCATAGAGGGCAATAGTATCCTCCAAGATTTGAACCATTTTGTTCAGTTCTTGGTCACTTAATTGGGAAGGATCTTCGATATTGAGAAATTTTTCCCAAAGCGTATCGTTTGTTGCGATTTGGTCAAGTTGGTCTTTATTTTTTTCTTCGACTTCGCTCAAATAGTTAAAAAATCTCTCTGCTTCTTCCTCTGTTATGCCAAATTCCGATAGTGCATTTTCGGTTTCGGCCATGTATTCATCATAATTGACATAATACTCAAGTGATGCATCCAAATCCTCAATAAATTTATAGTCATTTAAGGAGTCGCCGAAATGGTCCATGAGGTCATTAAACTCTTTATCTGTCAGACCATATTTCGTTAATAACTCCTGCAAATTTTTTGAGTTAATAGGGGTTCCCAGAACTTCTTTAAGCTCGTCCACTGTACTATAATCATCCAAAGGGATTTCATAATAGTCCAGATAATCCATCAAGTCCTGTTTTGTCCAACCAATACTGGCCAAATATTGGTTCAATTCATTTTCTGGAGGAGCAGCCTGAGCGACTGGAACATTGAACAGGAATGGAAAAGAAAGCAAACAAACCAGGAATGCTTTAATGTAAACCATCGGAAACCCTCCTTTTATTTGGTGCATAAATATTTTTCCCCCTACCGACTCTAATTAAGAAAAGCAAATATTTCTAATAAAATTTAGACTTTTAATAAATTTGCAGGAAAGCGTCTCATTGACCATGGATGCTGCATTTTTTTATATTTCGATAAATGTAGAGCTTTTCACTATAGGGTAACTACGACAACTCTTTTTCTTGTTCCACTAACGGAGCAGGTTACTTGAAGAAGGTAAAAAGGTTTATTACGTGGAATTATGTCTTATACAAGTGGACTTTAGGGTGTGATTAAAATGGAAAGTAGGCTTTTAGAAATATTTGTTGGATGGGAAGATAAATTAGAAGATGACGAGTGGTATTTTAGTAATTCCTTCGAATCAATTTACAACGGAATGTCTCCAGAAGAAGCCTTTAACTACATTCCGAATGTGATTGAGGTGTTATTTAAATTAGACGATGACTATTTGATATGGTAAACCCTTTATTTTTTAATGCAACTGTATAGTATTGCGGATACCACACAGATACATCCATTCCTCGAAAAAAATTGGTCTCTGTTAAAACAACATATTATGAAATATGAAGACGCTTATGCTACTCCATTTAAAGAACTATCGAGACAGCTAAGAATAAAAGAATGAGGTTCCACCCTTGTTGAACTGATATGAACGAAACTGTCAACCCACCACACCCAAAATGTTTTTATTTGGTGTTTTATTCAGTATGAATAGAGTTATTCCTTGTTCAACTTATAGACCAACAATCCTTTCGGATTTAGCTTGTCAAGGGCGTACTTTCCCTTGATAAGCTAAATCCGAAATGGATACAATGCAGAAAGTTGAACAGGATAACCTTAAAAACTTGGCACGAAGGCAAAAACGCTGACGGTGGTATACAAACTGATATACGTGGGTTGGGTACCACATTTCACTCCATCCGTCACGGAGCTTCCTCGGACTAACGGCGCACGTTAAGTTCTGGACCTAGTGCATAGTTCAACATGAGGGTTCTCCTTCACGGGGATTTGCCTTCGAGCCAAATCTTCAATTTACAACCTAAAAGTAATTACTTCATAAGAAAACTCCATTAATTTCTTACTTTCAATCTACTTAAGCAACATTTAATTTACTTCCTTGTTTATCTTCAATAAAACAAGCGATAGCCCAGATAAAGCCAAGCAATTCTCTAGCAACGGCAACAACAGCTACTTTTCCACCTTTTCCTTTAGCAGAGATACGATGGTATTTCAAATGAAGACGGTGTTGAGCTTTCCAAGCAATACGCTTTGCCTCTGGATCTTGACCTTCTTGGCGTTTTAACAATTCACCTTTAAGAGATGGTCGATGACGATAAGACCAACAAATTTCTACTATGGAACGTCGAATTTGTGAGTTTCCTGTTTTCGTAATCGAACCTTGCCAACGACTTGATCCACTAGAGTATTCTTTAGGAACAAGTCCAGCATAGGACATCAATTGTCTTGGGCTAGAAAAACGAGAAAAATGTCCAATTTCAGCTACCAAGGTAACAGCAGTTACTTCTGCAACTCCTCTTAATGTTTGAAGTGCTTGAATAACAGGGGCGTGTTCACTTTGAAGTGCTTCTTCATGGATTTGATCTTCAATTCTTTTCATACGATCTTCTACTTCATTGATTGTATGGAGATATTCTTGAAAAACAATACGGTGGGCAGCTCTTTTAAATGTTAACTGTTTTAACCATTCACGATGTTTTACAGACCAATTTCGAACTCCTTGTGGAGGACGTATTTCATGGCGAAGTAAAAAATGAATAAGTCTCTGGCGAGAACTTTGTAAATCTTCACGAGCATCATGTCGAGCACGAATTAAGTCTCTCAATGCTTCATGATCTTCATCTGGAACCCATACAGAAGTAAGCTCTCCAGCACGAAGTAGCTGAGCTAATCTAATAGAATCTCTTTTATCTGTTTTGACACGATCGCCAGATCGCTTTGGGATAAGAGAGGGTGCCACAACCAAACATTCAATTTCCATTGAAAGAAGTAATCGGTATATTCCATACCCACTAGAACCTGCTTCATAACATACTAATAGATTTTCAGGATTACCTAACTTTTTCATTAGTTTGCGAATGTCTTCTGGTTTATTTTGAATAGTTCCATGAAATCTTGGTTCACCACGACCAGGATCAGCAATAGCAACAGCAATTGTATCTTTAGATACGTCTAAACCAACAAATTTTTGTACATCCTTCATATTATACGGCTCCTTTTCGTGTGTAGCTCTACACTTGGTTTATTTTTGGCTAGTAACATTATGACCAAGTGCAACCTACGTTAAGCGATGGGAGCCGTTTCGTTCATTATGACTAACGGGGTGCTTTAGTAAAATTTGATGATCGCTGTGGCGGTCATTTTTTCTTGTTGAACTAACGAGGCATTAAAGTTGAAGAAGAAAAGATGATAATATAATTGCTAAGTCGTTTTATTTGGAGGATATATGGCTTATTTTCTAAAAGGAAATCAAATACTATTTGTATTCGATAAGATAGATAATGAAAAGTTGCTTAGTTTAATTTTTGAGAAGGATTTAGTTTTATATAAAAACCAAGTTGACTTCGTTTCTCAACAAATTCCGATTGAAAATATGGACAATATTGATAATAATTACCCCTATTATTGGATTGTTCCAAAAGCTGAAATTCCCTTGGTTAAATGGGAAACTGTAAAATTAGTAAAAGGTGGAGAAACCTTCCCACTGGACAATCTAAATTCAAGGGCAGTTCAATTGATACTACCCACACAGTCTCCTAACATAATTGGTACAGGTAGAATTGCAATTACCACTGAATGGGAAGATGACGAAGGTAACATACAACAAGCATCTTTTGAAAAAGATGTATATAAAATCTTGCAGAGTATTCTTCGAAAACTTTCAGTAGGTAAAATAGGAGGACTTTTCGTCGGTAAAAATGCCTATTCACTTTGGGAGGATAATCAGGTAGAACTTTGCTACGATACATATGGAAACCTATGTTACAGTAAGGATAGATTTAAGTATATTCGAAAAAAGAAATAAGAACTTGAGTTTTCTTATTCAACTACCATGACAGTACAAAACAGTGAAAATATAAAAAAGACAATGCTAAAGTAGACCCAGCAATTTTAATTTTAAAAAAAGCTGAGCCTAAAATTAAACCTCATGTCGCAATATCAGTATGACCACAAAAACCCTACTTTCATTCTTTGTGGTGAAGAGATGACTTTTTCGATTCATGGATGGCTAACGGGTGCATTTGTTAAAGATGAGATCGCTGCGGCGGTCTTTTTCTTGTTCAGCTAACAGGGCAGTTTAGTTGAAGAAAAGAGGAATTTCTTATTCTGTATAGAATTTTCAAAGAAAGGATAAAAATGTAATTTTTTTTTGGGGGGTTATTAGTGAATTTTTTGGTCAGTGTTATATCAATCTGTTGTGGATCTTGGATGTCCATTTATTTATATGGTTTATATGCAACACACTCAGCAAAATACAGTCATGGTCTCATAATATTTCCATTATTACTGTTTTCTATTGTCATCTATTGTGTTTATTCAGAAACAAAAAAACTTGAAAAAACACAGTAAAGTTAATTACTGTGTTTTACTATAAAGTATGTTAGCTTCAGCAGACATTTTAGGAAGGTTTGTGAATAATTTTCTTCAACTACCATGGAAGAACGGTTTAAAATTCCATCCTTTGTGGTGAAGCAGTGCTTCATGGATGGCTAACGGGTGCTATTCTTAAAGAAGATAATATCTATTTGTTAAAGGGGAATCCGTATGCCTATCCCAGAAATAACCTTAAAAGTGATAGAGAATATTGCCGACGAAAAGGATGAAATTTATAGAAATTATTTATATTCTATTGATGATATATTTACTTTGTATTCAGTATATATAAATGAAAATGAAGTTGCTGTATGTAATATTAAGAAAATAGAAACTGGATACGCAATTGTTGATTTTATAGTTCTCATAGTGTAATTAAATTAATTGAAAAGAAACTTGAAAATTGGAAGTGATTTCTTCTTCAGCTAACTGGGGGCAAGAGTTAAAGACGGAGATCGCTGCGGCGGTCTTTTTTCTTGTTCAACTATTGAAGCAGTAGAGTTGAAGAACGGATAAAGTTTCTATGTTATGGAGGTGTTGGAATGAAACTTAACAAAATAAATGTCTTAGGTTGGTTCATTATTATATTTTTGGGTATAAGTGAATTCTTTTTTAAAGAAGAACTATCAATGATAACGTCGGGTTTAGGTGGACTTATTTGTGTAATTATTGGTTCAACGTTAATTTTCTATAAAGGTAAAAAAGGAACAGTCAAACATTAGAAAATATGTATATCGTTCTAAGTTTGTGAAGAAATGTACTTAAACTAACGGGGTGCTTGAGTTGCATATGGGATTCCGGAAATGATCGCTGCGGCGGTCTTTTTTTGCTTGTTGTACTAACGGGGTAGGTTAATGAAACAATCATTAAATTAAAACAAAATCAAATTCAATTCTCACTATATATGATTAAGTTGACTATTATACTTGTCCAATTGATATTATAGTAATCTGCATATTATATTACTAGAAAATAGAAAGGAGGCGGATTTAAATATGCCGCTAGTTTTTATTCTACCGGACCTCTTGAAAACCAAATAGATGCTACAGCAGCAAAGTCATCAACCACAGTCTTTACCAAAGTTTTAAACAACCATGAACATACGACAATTACTGCTAAGATTGAAGTTTTTCGTTTAGATGGAACTAAAACATTAATAGACACAGCCACATTAACAATTTCACCAAATTCCTCAGGATTCCTTGTTTCTGATGTTTCAAATGCTTTTGAATTTGAGGTCCAAATCCAAATCAAACCTAGTCGAGATAAAGATGATGTTTTAATTGGAGTTTTTGGAAAAGATGCAGCAGGAAACCTTAACCCAAGTCACCGTTTAGTTCATAAAGAATTAACTCGAATCGATGAACTAACAATTGAATAAAATTAAACACCCAGTATGTATAAAGTAAATAATAAGGCTGTAGAAGTTTTAAAAGAAGGTTCTTCCTCAGCATTTTTGCTCCTTTAACTATAAGTTTGTGAAGAATTGCACTTAATGTAAAGGGTGCTTGAGTTAAACAAGGAGCTGCTACGGCGGCTCCTTTTCTTATTGTGCTATCGGGGCAGGTTAGTACAAGAAGGATAATAGACTTGAAAGTGGAATTATTGACCTTAGTTATGGTTTTCAGTAGTTGAAAAAATTTTAAGGAGAGATAATTCAATGTTAGAGGAAAATAAAAAAATAACATATTCTGGTGAAGAAATAATTGAGGTGTTAAAGGAAATTGAGCTTATCAGGGTATCATTGGCTCAAATGGGTTCTTACTATGGGTCTGTAAAGGGAGGAGATAAAGAGGAAAATAAGAAAAAGAAGGCAGAGTACGAAAAAGAAATACCTAAATTTATTGATAGATATAAAGTATACAAGAGGTTAGCAAAAGCGAGTCATATATTATCGCTTAAATTTGATGATACCTTGGGAAATGATGATATGGGTGACCTCGAAAGAGCAATGGAAGGTCTAAAATATTGGACTAAACCGAATGATAAACCATAAAATAAACCATTTTCTAATTAATCTAATGGGTAAGATTTTTCGATCTGCAATATTTTCAAAATACCGTCATATTCATAAAATAATATATTCTTTATACAACTAACGCAGTGTGTTAGTTGAGGATTAGAAGCTGCCTATGAGGCGGCTTTTTTTATCGCACTAAAGGAATTCAATTGTTTCTTATTGGACATGAAACGGTAACAATAAAGTGTTAATATACCAATAGAACAGAGGTGGTATATTGTTTATTAAGTTAAAAATCTATTGGCATAAAATCAGGGGAATGTACATTAAGGCTTTGTATGACAGCTGCCTTGACCATGAGATAAGGCAAAGGTTACTTAAAAACATGATATACCACGAAGAACCGTTAAAACGACTATCCAGCTAACGGAGTGTAGGAAATAAAGCAGTCATAAATGGCTGCTTTTCTAATTCAACTAACGGTGCAGTTTTGTTGAATAAAAAAAAACTCTTAATTCGTATTTGATGCATAATGTACACCAAGATGAACAAGCCCAAAGTTAAACATTGGGCTTGTCCCAAAGATGGGATTTAGTTAATTTTCGCTTTGGTCAGCATCTACCACATTTGCAAATCCTGCGGGTCCAGGTAAAGCCTTTTTATGGTTACGACATTCACCACAGTTAGCAACACCAGGGTCTGCACTCTCGGCAACCAAAGGACGGACTTGACCCCCGTGTGAAATGAATAAAGGACATGATTCTGTTGAATCTACACATGTCACGATGATTTCACCAGGGTTTGTACCAGCATAAAAACAACATTTTACAGGAGTTGTCGGCATAATTATCACCTCCAAAATTAAACTAGTATATAAAATTCGAGGAGAGATAAAACTGCTTGTACTCAAGTCTATTAAAATTCATTTTGAGTAATATGACTATTTCAGAAATGTAGGGAGTCATTGATTATCTAAGGATAATTTAATTCTTCTTACGAGGGTACTGGGAAGAAATGAACTTAAACTACCATGAAAGTACAAAACAGTGAAAATCTAAAAAAGACAATGCCAAAGTAGACCCAGCAATTTTAATTTTAAAAAAAGCTGAGCCTAAAATTAAACCTTATGTCGCAATATCAGTATGACCACAAAAACCCTACTTTCATTCTTTGTGGTGAAGAGATGATTTTTTCGATTCATGGATGGCTAACGGGTGCTTATCTTAATGATCTGGCTGTTAAAAATGCAGCCTTTTCTTATTGAGCTAACGGAGCATTTAGCGGAAAAAGGTGAAATTTCCCAAGCTACAAAAAACATTATGTTAGGTATAATTAATTTATTAAATAAGGTATCGCTATTAATAGGGTGAGATAATGGATTTATTAGGTGGATTGTCTGTTTTGATTGGTTTGGCATTGATATGGGGCGGAATAGTATATGATAGAGAAAAACATGAAAACGATAGCACTGCACCTGATGTCGATTCATTGATTGGTGCAATAATAACTTTTTTAGCTTTATCGATATTGAGACTGTTGCCATATCAGGTTACCAAAACATTGTTATTTGTATTTGCTTTTATTTGTTTTTGTTTTAGTGTTTATGCATTTACTCACTTGCACTAGTAGTGCTTTAATTTCACAACAAATGGGCTGTTCGGCAGTCCTTTTTTTCTTGTTGTTATTCAACTAAACCAGCTAATAGTTTGTCAATATTTTTCAATAAAAAATAATATTTAGCCATGATATACTAAAAATAAGCATGCCAAATAACCTTCCGCTAACTGTAATCTTATATTCTTCAATTTCCTTTGCCCATCTTATTGAACGACTTTTACATAATTCCTTGATTTTATTAGTCAATGTTACTTCGTTAACAGCTAAAATATCTTCAGATGCTGGGTATGCTTGCAGAGTAAGCAACGACACAACAGAATATAAGTCCCAAAAACACCGTTATATTCAGGGAATATTTGATCTAGAACAGCTTGAAATTGCAGTTTAGTTTGAACATACATCCCCGTTATATTCTCATGTTGCCTTGTAAGATTACGAAGGTTTAAGAGTCGAATTCCACGTTTTTTGTACGGCTCTAAATCCTCTTTATAGTAAAGCTCACAAAGACGATAGGCATCGATGGCATCCGTTTTAACTTTTCGTAAACTAGCACTTTTAGCTCTGTGAGAGATTAATGGATTTACGATATTAATAAATATTGATGTTGCTCTAGAAACTGAACAACTGGTGTATGGTAATGTCCTGTAGCTTCTAAAACCACTGTAGGTTGAATACCAGTTTTATCTTTCATACCTTCCAGAAACTCAAGTAATGATCCTAGCCCATCAAGATCATGATTGATACTAAAGCTTTTACCGTAAGGTTTTCCCTTATCTAAAAAAGCCTGAACTTCACTTTTTCCTTTTGAAACATCCAGACTAACGACTGGATTCATTTTAAATCTCCTCCTAAAATTGAACTTACCAGTAACCCCTAATTCCTCCAGTAGTATCATAGCTTCGCTTGTAATACGAGATCATTGTCCCAACCAGCCTCAAACATGTTTAAACTAGTAGGGGGCGAACGGTTTAGCTGACGGAATCAAGTCCCACGGGTGCGGACGTTCTACCCTGGCTACTGTTATAATAAGACCATATAAATAAAGGTCAACCAGAAATATTTTCTTATCTGGTTAACCTTATAATACGAATGGGTGCGTTTGTAAAATAATAAATAGATTCCGAATTGGATTTCATAGTTCATAAAATTAGCCATAAGAAGTCCCTGACATCATCTAATATGAAAATAGTAGGGACTTCAATCTAATTATTATGGCTTCGATTCGACCATTTCATCGTGGACTATTATATCTAAATAAAATTTCGTTTTTTTTGGCGGCAATAACTCGAGAAACCGTTCAAATGGCATTTGGCAAGATTCGAATTTTTCTATAAGATCGAGCATGGTTATTCCTTTGTTTATCACTAGTTCTTGATAGACTCCTTCCACCAGCAAGGCTTCAAGTTCACGCTTATGCGGCGGGCAAACTGTAAACGAAGCTAGCTCACGTAGTTGTTTTAGTGTTGCGGCTTGCTCCAAGTCAACAAAATGACGAAGCAGATAATCAATACGGATTGGTTGATTTAATGGGAAATGACGTAAATTACTATTTGCTGATGACAAAATGACAAGATCATCATGAGTGATTCCATATCTTTGTAAAGCCCTATTGATGTTTACGCAGCTATTTGCAGAAAACACATCGAGATAATCCCCATGATGAAAGGTAACCTCATCAGCTTTTGCTATTAGTTGCTTACTGCTAACATTTACAATAAGTTTACAGTCGTTTAGTACGATTTCGTACTTACCATCCATAAGTTTATCCTCTGATTTGTCGAGGTACCGAATAGTTAGTTTGTCTGTTGTTTCCTTTTCTTTTTTAATCAGTGTCAGCCTGAAAGTATCGATGGCATCCGACCACATCTTTTTTTTCCATTCTTCCACTTGGTAATCAAAATTACCACTGGCATCCGCCTCGCCTCTCTCCGAAAACCTAGAGGCACCTTTCGCTGCGAGCATTTCGTCAATCAATCTTGGGACCTTCTGATACGTACTTGCCCAGTTGCGGTCGCCGCAGCCTAACACTGCGTATTGAACCCCTTTTAGAGAAGCTGAATCGGCTTGTTCTAGCCATTGGACAAACTTTCGAGCATTCTTTGTCGGATTTCCGTTATAAGAGGAAGTAACGATTATAACGGCCCCATTTGTGGGCAGGTTTCCAACGTAATCATTTAATTCAGCCGCTTTACTTTCGACACCATAGCTGCTGGCCGTTTGGGCAAGTTCTTTTGCAATTCGCTCTGCTACACCCAGATTTGATCCGTAAAGGACGTGTAATGTCCGATTGTTAACGCCGCTGATGGTAACAGGTTGAACTTGGTGATCGTATATACTGGGCAGTTGACTTTCAAAAGGACTTTTAACCTTTTTATCCCGTGCTTTAACACGCAGTCTAAACATATCAGGCTTTAATGTTAAGGTTTGTTTCACCTTTAATTGATAGTTGGTGTCATCAATTAACTCAAAATGCTGTAAAATCATACCTAATACTAATGTCGCCTCATGAAGGGCAAATTGCATCCCAATGCAAGCACGCTGACCATTTCCAAAGGGCTTATAGGCATGGGGTGGAATTTTGCTGGGATCTGCAAACCGCTCGGGACGAAATTCTTCTACATCATCTCCCCAGGCTGATTTATCCCGATGAAGCTGCGGCAAAAGTATGGCAATATTTTCACCTTTATTTATTTTGTATTTACCGCCAATAACCGTATCTTCTTTTGCATATAAGGCGAATTGCGGAGCTGTCGGATATAATCTCAAAGACTCGTGTAAAATCATTCGAATGTATTTTAACTCAAGAACCTGCTGATAGCTTGGAGCAGACTCAGTTAGAACATGATCAACCTCCTCATAGGCCGTTTTTAATACATCTGGATTCTTTAACAAAAGGAATAAGGCAAATGATAATAAACCACTAGTTGTTTCATGGCCGGCAATGAGAAAGGTGATGATTTGACTCCGAATGTTTTCATCATCCAGATGATCACCTGTTTCAGGATCTTTTGCATAGAGCATTCGTGCTAGTAAATCGGTTTCACCTTGGTCGCCACCCGTTTTTCGTTCCGCAATTAACTGATCTACCAAGGCAGACATAACATCAATGTCCTTGGCGAATTGCCGATTAGTCAGTACCTTGAGTTTTTGTTGAATCGGAAGCCTTGTGCTTCGATGCATTGCTTCATCCAACGCCCTAACCATGCTAACGATAAAAGGATCATGCTCTTCCCGGTAAAAGCTGTTAAAGCGATAGTTAAAACCACATAAACCAATCGTATCCAAAGTGAGCCTCGTCATATTATCGGGAATATCAATACTATCTTTTGGGTTTAACCGTGCCCATTTATCTACAAGCTGCTGAGCGATATCGACCATCATAGCGTGATATCCTCTCATTGCCTGCTGACTGAAAGCAGGAAGCAGGATATTATGAGCCTTTTTCCAGTTAGGATCTTTGGTCAGTGATGTAAAAAGGCCGCCGCTGCCTAGCGCACGTAAATGATGCAAGGCAACCGCAATGCTCTTGTCAAAGCGGGATTCATCACAAAGCTCTGCGACTAATTCATGGCCGGAAACGAAAAGAAGGGACAAACTAAAAGCCTGGAAGCGATAAATCGGACCAAGTTCTTCCGCAATTTTACAAAATGATTGTGTCGGGGCATCTTTATCAATTAATGGCAGGTTTCCTAGTGGTCCAAACGTTTTAGGCTGAGGGATTGGCAAGTATTCTTCCATAATCCATAAAATCTCCTTTCTATTTTAAAAAAGCAGAATCCTTGAACTAAACAATCAGAAATGTTTTAGCAGTTACTTGTTTCCTAGAATCCCGTATAGGATAACATTAGCAATTTCTTCCTCTAGATTTTCCGCCGGTATCTTCTCTGAAATTAAGTCTGCCTGCATTTTTTCGAAATTAAGAATTGACCAAATCGCTGTGGTGATGCCCAGTTCATAGAGTAGAGTTTGTACTGGCGACAACTCTTTATTAGATAGAGTTTTTAGCAAATGTTTCATATTTTGATCATTCGTATAGACCTGATTTAAAAACATTTTGGCCAGCTCTGGATGATTAGGCGCCTCCCTAAAGAGAATATTAAAGCTGTCCAGATTGCGCCGTACAAGTTCCACCCTTTCCTTTACAATTTCTCTAACCTGCTCAGGGGTGTGGTCAGAATGGTTGACGGTGCTGTTATACAAGGCAGGAGTAATGCAGGCAAGGAAAATATCTTTTTTTCCTTTAAAGTGTTTATAAAGAGCAGCCTCCGATACGCCGACTCTTCTTGCAATCTCTGCTGTTGTTGCACCGTTGTACCCGCGTTCGGCAAATATTTCTCGTGCATTTTGAATAATTTTATCTTTTGTCTCCAATTGTGTTCCCATCTTAAGACCACCTTACAGGTTAGTGAATACTCACTAACTTTACACTATTCAGAATATTTATAGTAGTGAAAAAATGACTATTTTTTATTTTGAAATTTAGAAACGTCAAAGTAGAATGAGGCTGCTTTGTTTCGTATATGTGGTATTCGATGAGGGTAAATAGAGGAGCTAAGACACATTGTAAAAACAATAAATAATCTCTAAGTTTCTCCAATTAATGGTGCGTTTCTAGAATGCGTGTAAGACGTTTTTTTATGTACCCGTAAGGGTTTGTACTCGACGCTTTTAGAAATGATGATTTAACCGCAGATGGTGATAAGTTGAATGACACATGTTTTTATACTTAATGTCATAAAGTTTAAAATTGTGAATGATTATACTTAAACTAAAGGGTGCTAGAGTTTAAGGGGGATTGCTGCGGAGATCCCTTTTTCTTGTTGTGCTAACGGAGTAGGATTGTTGAAATGGGATGGAAATCTCTTTGGGTTAAATGGTAAAGTTGATTTTGAAACAATATTATTTGTTTAGGCTTGGATCTTTTTTACATAATAGGATATTATCTGCCATATGCCCAAGGAGGATTTGTTTTGATTACTGATTTACTAAAGGAAGCTGAGGAATTTATCCGGACCTGTTATAGAGAATTAAATAAAACAGAGCAGGAAGTGGAACATAGATTGAATGAATTGAATGAACAGATACGGAATAAAGGTTTTTATGAACACACCAATCTAGAGCTTGAATATGGGGCAAAAATGGCTTGGCGTAATAGTAACCGTTGTATAGGAAGATTATTTTGGGATCAATTAAACGTGATCGATAAGAGGAACCTAAAGACAGAAGAAGAAATTATCGAAGCCTTATTTGAACACATTGAATATGCAACGAATAAGGGTCGAATACGCCCTACAATCACCATTTTTTCACAAAAAGCTTCGAACCAAAAAGTTCGTATATGGAATCACCAATTAATTCGCTATGCAGGTTACAAAACGGAACAAGGTGTTTTAGGGGATCCACACTCCATTTCCTTTACCGAGACCTGTATAGATTTAGGATGGGAACCGAAGTTTGGAAATTTCGATGTTTTACCCTTAGTCGTTCAAATAAATGATCATCATCCAAAAGTAGCCCAGATTCCAGAAAAGCTTCTTCTCGAAGTGCCAATTCGTCATCCCAATTACAAATGGTTTAATGATTTAAATTTGAAATGGTATGCAGTACCGATGATCTCGGATATGATTTTAGAAATTGGCGGCATTACGTATACCGCAGCACCTTTTAATGGCTGGTATATGGGGACTGAGATAGGGGCAAGGAACTTTGCGGATGAATCGCGGTATAATATGCTTCCTCAAATAGGAAAATTAATGGGGTTGGACATAAAAAGTAATATATCTTTATGGAAGGATAGGGCACTCTTAGAATTGAATACTGCAGTTTTACATTCCTTTAAGGAGGATGGGGTTAGTATTGTAGACCATCATACGGCTGCACAACAATTCAAAAAATTCGAAGAAAAAGAAAGGGCAAGTGAAAGGTCTATTACAGGCGACTGGACGTGGCTTATTCCACCACTGTCACCAGCTGCAACCCATATTTTCCACAAACCATATAATAATGACATTAAAAAACCCAATTATTTTTATCAACCTAACCCATATTAATTTTTTAGTGTAGTCCACAAAAATCTTCGTTTTATAATTTAATATTCTGGTTTTTCAATGGTGCTTATTAACTAACAGTGTAGGATGCCTAAATAATGCATCTACTCTTCCTTGTTCGATTAGCGAGTTAGATTGTGAAATACTGTACTTAAAGTAACGGGTAGCAAGAGTTGAACGATTACGAAGGTAAGGCGCCGTGTTTAATATAGAGTTGGTGTCGGAGGAGGAATTGTTCGAAAACTTTTTTTAATAGTAATAAATATCCGCTGGCCATTCCTGGTCAGCTTTTTTGTTTTAAAAACAGGATGCAACTGATTATAGGCTGGAAAATATTTGTTTTAAACAATTGAAACATTTGATACAATTAGTGTAAAATTACACTATAAAAATAGATTGAGCGAGGAGGCCTTCATATCAAGAAAATTGTTTGCGTGATCATTTTTCTTGTTGCTTTCACTTTTTCCGCTTCATTTGCTTGTTTCCAGTATTCATTAAGTCATTATGCTGATGACATGTACCAAAACCATACCATCCAGGATGTCGGCAGACTCCTGCCAACGAAAATTGAACGGATTGAAAAAGGGAAAGAAGCAGACCAGATTGCCCATATCCTAAAAAAAGCCCAAAGCGAGGGATTAAAGGTCAGCATTGCTGGGAAAAGGCGCTCCCAGGGCGGACATACTTATTACCCGGATGGGGTTGTGTTGGATATGACGAGTTTTAATAGAATTCTAGAAATCGATAAAAAGAGAAAAACCATCCATGTCCAAAGCGGGGCGACATGGGATGACATCCAAAAAGCCCTGGCACCGGAAGGGCTCGCTGTAAAAGTCATGCAAAGCCAGAATATTTTTACTGTCGGTGGAGCGGTCAGCGTAAATGTGCATGGGAGGGACATTAAGAACGAATCCCTTAGCAATTCAATTAATTGGTTTCATTTATTGCTTCCAAACGGGAAAATTGTCAAAGTCGACCGGCAAAGCGAACCGGAATTATTCAAGGATGTTTTAGGCGGATACGGTCTATTTGGTATCATTTTAGATGTGGAATTGCAGGTGACGGATGATGAAGTGTATGAGATTAGTTCGAAAAAGGTAAGCGTTGAGGAATTTCCGGAATATGTCCAATCCATAAGGGAAAATCCCGAGGTGAAAATGGCTTATGCGCGAATTTCAGTTGCACCGAAAACCTCGATGGACAGCATGTTTGTCGTCGAATACCATAAAACGAAGCAGCCCCTGACTGAAAAACTTCGAAAGTTGAAAGAAGACCAACAGCCATTTTTGACCTACTCCTTTTTAAATCTGTCCCGCAAAACCAGCTTCGGAAAAGACTGGCTTTGGTATCTGCAGGAAAAATACATCCTATCCCTTGATAAAACGCTGATATCAAGAAACAATGCCATGCGTTCGGAAAGTGATTTTTTGCTATATAAAAACCAAAAGAACACCGACACACTGCAGGAATTTTTTATCCCCATCGATGAGTATCCTTCCTATGTCAAAGACATGAAGGAGTTTCTGAAAAAAGATGACATTAATCTGCTTAACTTCACCATCCGCTATGTATCTAAGGACGATTCATCGAGACTTTCGTATGCCAAGACCGACATGATTGCCCTTGTGGCATTATTCAACCATGGGAAACAAAAACAGGATATGGAAAAAGCGCAGCAAGCCATTCAAGAGATGATTGATATTACCTTAAGGCACAATGGAACCTTTTATTTACCTTATTACCCATACGCTTCGAAAAAACAATTGCTTGAAGCCTACCCTAACTTTAATGAATTCGTTAAAGAAAAGGAAAAATACGACCCGAATGAGAATATCACAAGTCTGTTTTATGAGAGGTACCGCAATGAAAACTAAACTGATGATCCGGGGAAGCGTACTTGTTATTCAAACTGCGGTATTCCCCTACTACTTGCTCTTTTTGAAAAATATAGGGGAAACTTACAGCGCTTTTTCTGTGCTTTACGCCATATTCGCTTTATCATCAGCAGCCTGTTTCTTTGCACTAACCTGGATTCCACATCAAATTCCGCTTCATAAAATGTACAGCGTTTCGTTGTTCGGACTAGGGATGTCGATGATTTCGGTGCCGTTCGCCCATAATATTTTCCACGTTTGCTTCATCCAATGCTTTATGGGAATCTGCCTAGCTCTTTATAAATTATCGGAAAAAGAATTTGATAAAAAAGACAATCTAAGCTGGAAAAAGGAAAATATCCATCAATTCATTTTGCAGCTGATCATCGTGGCAAGCATATTTGGTGCAGGCTTTATATTTGACTGGTTCTCCGTCCACATGCTGTTTTATCTGGCGGGAGCATGGTATTTGGTCAATGGTTGGCTGGCAAGGACCATGGGGGGGAGCGAAAGAAGAAAAGCAGTCTCTATTAAAAGTACAGGCATAAGAAAATTCAAAGACATATAAAAGGCTGACCAATTGGTCAGCCTTTTTTCATAACCTAAGGAAATTTGTTGGATTACCCATCATGGCCCGGAATCAAAGAAAATAGGCCTTTGAATCAGTTGCAATACCTATACAATTACATAATTTGTTGAAGAGAAGACTTTAGGTATTAGTGGATATATCTGTAAGCCTATTGTTTTCTTGTCATGATGTCTCTGTCCCTTTTTCATGTGGCCGGCAAGTCATGTCGATTTTATATACTATACGGAGGTATGAAAATGAATCCTTGGCAAAACGAACTCCAAATGTTGAATGTTGGTGATTTCCAGGCGAGCGAAGCCGTTCCTTTTGACTTAAACCAGTACTATATTGATCAGGCGCGTCAATTAGGTGGCCTTGGCGGAATCGGTGGTATCGGCGGTATCGGTGGTATCGGCGGTTTTCATCGCTGTTCTAGCTGTTTTAGTTGTTCTAGCTGCTTTAGTTGTTCTAGTTGCTTTAGTTGTTCTAGCTGCTTTAGTTGTTCTAGTTGCTTTAGTTGTTCTAGTTGTTTTCATCATTGCGGCGGTCATCGCTGTGGAGGCTGTGGAGGCTGTGGCCGATGCGGCGGCCACCGTTGCGGCGGTTAAAAGCTCTAGTTTTGGAACAATACAGTGGTCCCCCCATGTAAAGAGAACGCCCCTGCCTGAGTTTTTGCAGGGGTGTTCTGTTTTAGATAGACATATGGGACAACTGGAGATACATAGGATGATAGTGATGAATTGATGCAGATTTGGGGACAATTGCGGCTAAGGAGGAACGATATGACAAGTTTGAACCCTTCTATGCGTTTGAAAATAAAAAGGGACACTTTTTATCTTCCTGATTCTAACAATGGTGTGTATTTTCGGAACAACTTAAGCTCGTTCCGTATGGAAGGCAGTTCGATTAATCAGTGGGTTGAAAAGCTGATTCCGATGTTCAACGGAGAGTACACGCTAGAGAATTTAACAGACGGATTACCGGGCCCATACAGGGAACGGGTGTATGAAATTGCGGAAGTGCTGTATCGAAATGGGTTTGTCAGCGATGTAAGCAAAGACCATCCACATCAATTGGAGGATCACTTGATTAAAAAGTACGGTCCCCAAATTGAATTTGTGAACAGTTTTGTCGATTCGGGGGCATACCGTTTTCAAACCTACCGGCAGGCCAAAGTGCTGGCAGTTGGATCGGGTCCTTTTTTTAGTTCGTTAGTTGCATCGTTGCTGGAATCGGGTTTGCCTAAATTCAAACTGCTAATCACGGATAAAAAACCGACTAATAGACGGCAGATAATGGAACTAGCAGCGCATGCTCGTAAAACAGATTATGAGGTGGAAGTAGAGGAAATGGCATTAGAGGAGAATGGGGTTAGATTTTGGAGGGAAATCATCCAATCATTTGATGCCGTTTTATATGTGTCAGAGGAAGGTGATCTCGAGGAACTGCGGCTTCTTCATTCGGTTTGCCTGGAAGAGAAGAAGATTTTTCTCCCCTCTATTTGCCTGCAAAAGGTCGGGATAGCTGGTCCGCTAGTACATCAGGACTCTGACGTGTGCTGGGAGTCTGCGTGGAGGCGATTGCACCATTCTGTGCTTATGAAAGACAGGCAATTAGCCGGATTCTCTTCCAAAGCGGGAGCGATGTTGGCAAATGTAATTGTATTTGAATTGTTTAAAGAGATTACTGGAGTGACCAAATCAAAACAAAATAATAATTTCTTCCTGCTTGATTTGGATACGATGGAAGGAAAATGGCATTCGTTCTTTCCGCATCTACTCGTGACTGGACGAAAATCGGCTAAATGGGTGGAGGATACCGAGATACTGGCCGAACATGGCTTGAGAAAAGGTGAGCCAAGTGAATTGCTTCTTTACTTCCACCAGTTAACATCAAAGGAATCAGGAATTTTTCATATTTGGGAAGAGGGGGATTTAAAGCAGCTTCCGTTAGCTCAATGCCGCGTCCAAGCCGTTAATCCATTGTCGGAGGGCCCTGCCGGATTACTGCAAGAGATAGTTTGTACAGGTCTGACACACGAGGAGGCAAGAACAGAGGCAGGGTTTGCTGGGATTGAATCATATGCAGCTCAAATGGTCGATTTGATTGTTCCAACACTATCATCACATACAGCTGGTAATAGTTTGATAGAATCACAAGAATTCTTCGGCATTGGTGCAGGGGAAACCGTTGCGGAAAGTGTATCTCGCGGATTGCAAAAGTGTTTGGAAGAGGAACTGCGCAAGCAGCATCTTGATAAAAAGAATTTTGTCGCACAAGTGCAGATTAGAAAAATGGAAGACGAAAGGTGCAAGTTTTATTTGCAGTCATTGACTACCTTGCAGGGAACGCCAATGATCGGATTAGGCAAGGAAATACTGGGTTTCCCTGTGGTATGGGTTGGAACGAATGATGGATGGTATCGCAGTGTTGACTTGAATATAACGCTGGCTTTACGGAAAGCGTTACAAAACGCTGTTTTTGGAGTTCAAAACCAATCATCATTCAGCCCGGCGCTGCCACTGAAGCATAGTTCAGTCCATCTCGAGGACAAGGAGCCGCAGAATATTGATATCCCTGCCAAAAATGAAAGGGTCGAAGCTCAGACTCTAAAGTCTGCATTAGAAGTGCTGGAACGAAACCATAAGCGGCTTTTGGTCTTTGAGCTGGAGCTTGAGCCTTTTATAAAAGAGAAATTGGCAGGAGTGTTTGGTGTATTGCTTAAAGGGGAGGAATCCAGGTGAACCCAGTTGTATTGGTTGTCGGAGAAGGGGTGGTGGCGGACCGTGTGTGCGAAGAATTATTCACCCATTACCATGTAGTACGTCAAACCCAATTTGGGGCATTTATACCGAAAAAAATGGATTTAGCTCTGGTGTTGCAGGATGCCTGGAGTCCCTCTGACCATCAAAAGGCAGATGAGGTTTTTAGGAGAACCGGCACCCCATGGCTGCGAGGCTTCGTTTCATTTGGAGAGGGTATCGTCGGGCCATTTGTTCAACCGGGGAAACCGGGGTGTTCTCATTGTTCAGATATACGGCGTTACATGGCAATGGCAGGACGCGACCGGAAAGAGATGAGGGAGATGCATGGGAGGCTGAAGGAGGTCGGTGGAATACAGCAGGATGCCTGGGCATCTTATACAGGGCTTTTGCAACTGGCCCATTTCATTGGGGCAGAAGTAGACCGAATTTTGCAAGGTAACGAGGCCCGCTCGGAAAGTCAGATAGGTTTAATCAATTTGAAAACCTTAACGAGTTCATGGCACACCTTCCTGCCTGTCCCATTGTGTCCGGTTTGCAGTGGTATCCCCGACGATACGGAGGAGGCTGCCCGCATTTCATTGCAGCCAAGTCTTAAGGTCAGTGCTGACAGTTACCGCAGCCGATCATTGGAGGAACTGAAGGAGGTGCTGGTTAAAGATTATCTGGATCATCGGACTGGCTTGTTAAATGAAAAAATGGTTTATCTCGTGCCGCCATTTGCCGATGTCAGTGTCAATCTGCCTTTGCTGCAGGGGGATGAGGGAACTGCAGGCAGAACCAATTCGTATGAAGTAAGTGAGTTAACCGCCATTTTGGAAGGGCTAGAGCGGTACTGCGGACTAGAACCCCGCGGGAAACGGACAGTAGTCTACGATAGTTTCATGAATTTGAAAAATAAAGCACTCGATCCTATCAAAGTTGGTGTGCATGGAAAGGAACAGTATGAGCGGAGTGGATTTCCATTCCAAGCTTTTAATCCTGAACGACCAATGAATTGGGTTTGGGGTTATTCATTTTTGGAAGAGCGTCCCATTCTTGTACCCGAATTGCTTGCTTATTACAGTTTGGGATGCGGGCAGCATGAATTTGTCTATGAAACTTCAAACGGATGCGCATTAGGCGGAAGCCTGGAAGAATCGATATTCTACGGAATTATGGAAGTGGTGGAGCGTGATTCATTTCTGATGACCTGGTATGCGCAGTTGCCCTTGCCTCGTCTGGACCCAACTTCCTCAGACGATCAAGAATTACAGTTGATGATCGATCGCATGCGGGCCGTTGCGGGATATGATCTGTATTTATATAACTCGACAATGGAGCATGGAATTCCAAGTATTTGTGCTATTGCGAAAAACAGAAAGCAAAAAGGATTGAATCTCATCTGTGCAGCTGGAGCCCATCTCGACCCGTTGCGTGCGGTTAAAAGTGCGGTTCATGAGCTGGCCGGCATGATGCTGACTCTTGATGAGAAATTTGAGGCAAACCAAGAGGAATATTTAAGAATGTTACAGGATGCATCCTTGGTGAAAAAAATGGATGATCATGGCATGGTCAACGGTTTACCGCAGGCAGAGGAGCGTTTTAGTTTTTTACTGGATGATAATCGGCCATTGCGAACGTTTGCTGAAGAGTTCCATTGGAGGTCGAATCATACGGATCTTACTGAAGATCTGAAGGATATTCTTCAAGTATTTCGCCAATTGAATCTTGATGTGATTGTGGTAGACCAGACGACACCGGAATTGATACGGAACGGATTGTTTTGCGTAAAAGTGCTGATTCCTGGGATGCTGCCGATGACTTTCGGACATCACCTTACCCGCGTAACGGGTCTGGAGCGGGTGCTTAAGGTTCCGGTGGAACTTGGATATTTGAAAAATCCTCTGACAGTTGATCAGCTCAATCCACATCCGCATCCGTTTCCATAAGGGGTGGCTAGGATGTCCAGGTCCCCATCAGTTTTTACCGAAATCGCCCTTGGTTGAAGGGGAGTTTGAATAGTTAACTATTAAAAACCTTGCAGATTAACCCAGCAAGGTTTTTGCTATAATGGGAGAGAGAAATAATTGGAAAAATTAATTATACAATAAGGCTGGCTGAATACCGTTATAAGGAGGGATAGATATCATGTATGAACTAAAAACAAAAGAAACGGAAAACAGTGTTATTGAGTTTATTGAGAAAGTGGATAGCCTTAAGAAACGGGAAGACGCGTATAAACTTTTAGATATTTTTACCGAAACCACTGGTTATCCAGCAAAGATGTGGGGACCGAGTATTATCGGATTTGGTTCCTATCATTATAAATATGAATCTGGCCACGAGGGCGATGCCCCGCTTGTTGGCTTTTCTCCTCGAAAAGCCAAAATCAGTTTGTATTTTGCACCGGGTGATACAAAGCGAGAGGAACTGTTAAAGGACTTCGGAAAATATACAACAGGAAAAGCGTGTGTATATATCAATAAGGTTGCCGATATTGATGTAGAAGTTTTAAAAGAGTTAATTAACCAATCTGTTTTGTTCTTGAAAGAAACCTATCCGAATGAATAAAGGGGAACAATGCCAGCTGCTGTTCCTCTATCTGAAAGGAGATAATTGAAATGTCAGGCACGATACGAGAAAATATTAAACCCGGAATTAAAGTACGGGTTGTACAAAAACAAGACCAGCGTACCGGGAAATTAACAGAGGGTGTGGTCGCAAAATTACTAACCAAATCTGCCACACATCCGCACGGTATTAAGGTAATGCTGGAGAGCGGTATTGTTGGCAGAGTGAAGGAAATCGTGAATTAATCGGTCATAACAGTAGAAAGAGAAGGCCATTTTATGAGAGTAATCGGTATTGATTTGTCCGGACCTAGCAATCATAGGGATACGGTTCTTTCAGTGTTTGAAACACAAGGGAGCTATATAAAATTTGTTAAATGGATTAGTCCTGTAAGTGATCAGGGAATCTTGAATGAGATTTTAGAACAAGGTCAATTAGACGAAGTCGTTGTAGGCATTGATGCCCCATTATCCTATGAAGATGGGGGAGGAGACAGGCAAGGTGACCGTGAACTTAGAAAGTTTATTACAGCATTAGGGATGAAGCAGGGATCCATCATGACGCCCACTATGACCAGAATGGTCTATCTAACCGTAAGAGGAATTAAGCTCAGCAGAGAAATTGAAAGTCTTAAAACTCCTAATCCTATTTCGATGGTAGAAGTGCATCCTGGGGCTGTTATTGGCTCAAGGATTTCTCCAGATGATTTGAAGTATGTTTTGATCTACAAACAAAATCTATCAGCGAGAAAGTTTATTTGGGACTGGCTCGGAAAGCAAAACTTAACAGAACTCCCCATATTAAAAGAAGAGCAAAGTCATTTTATCGATGCTTGTGCAGCAGCATTGGGTGCGTGGCATTGGAAGGATTCTTCATTAGGACCGAAATGGATTTTCCCTGCAACTCCTCCTTTGCATCCCTATGACCTTTGTTGTTGATTTTCCTATTAATGTTGATTAAAAATGATGACCTTGCTGCCATGCAGCAAGGTTTCTTTAATATAAAAGTGGCTATTTAGTTGTGAAATTCCCTTTCGAATGATGAAAGGAGCCATTTCATTATGTACTTTGGGAAATTTGTTCATTCCCTGATTTCTTATATATCAATCTTCCAAGGTAAGGCGTAAGCCAACGATCCAATCCAAGTTTTCCTGCATTCATACCTGCTGCAAGAATAATCAATCCTAATAAAACCATCTGTGGATTTGTACTTGTTGTTCCTGATAACATATAGGCAAAGTTCATTGTAAGCCCCATAAGCAGGGAAAATGAAGTGAAAATGCCTAAAATTAATCCAAGTCCTACTAAAAATTCTCCCCAAGGAACCATTACATTAAAAAGATCGACATATGGAATGGCAACCTCTTTTAGAAAATTGCCCCACCAAGGCTGCACTGCAGGATGGTCACCAGACATATTATTAACTGCGCCATTCAAAAAGCCGGCTGCATCAAAATTTCCACTAGAGATTTTCCCCCAGCCAGCATTTAACCACTGCCAGCCAAGATAGAGCCGAAGTACAGTAAGTATTAAGGATACATAACGGTTTTCCTTTAAAAGTTGAATAAACATATTCATACCCCCTGAGTTAATTGATAACAATTATCATTGATATCGATTATCATTATCATTTAATACTCTGATATTATCAATGAGGAATAGGTACCAAAATTATTTTCCAATTGTAGATAAATATTCCTAAACTAGTAGATAGTTATAATGCAAACAAGACGGCAGGAGCCGTCTCGTTTTTTTCTATGTTGATATTCCTTATTGACCAGAGTTACCATCGTCACTTTGTGACCCATCATCAGTTTGTTGGGTATTGGGATCATCCGTTTTCGAGCTAGTGTCTGAGCATGCAGTAAGCGCGCCAAGTAACATCAATGCTGACATCAGAGCAAAAAACCACTTTTTGAAAGATTTCATTTTTATTCCTCCTTGAATGCTTGCATTTGGTATTACAGTTCTATCTTACAAGTTTTAATAGAAAAAAGAATACGATTTTCCATTTCTTAACATATCTTAACCGTTTCATTAAATACCTGAAATATTCATTGTTCAAAATTTACAGATTATTAATGAAATTCACATTCATTTATTTGATGTGTAAAGATTATTTCTTTATCGAATTTTTTGAATCCGTCCTTCAATTATGGGAGTAATCGGAACTGTAAACTGTAATAGGTATTTTTTAAACACAGCAACATCTATAGAGCCAACAGATTTATGAGTCCCTTCAAGCAAAACCTTGAAATTGTCACCGCCCTCGGCAAGGTAGTCATTTATCGTAACGGTGTATGTTTCTTTCAGATTAATCGCCATTCCTTTAGTAGTGAAAATATCAACCACTTTGTTGCCAACAGGTTTCGTGTTGTCCCAGGTATATTTCAGCCCGGAAATTTGCAGTATTCTCAATTTATCGGGCTGCCATTGCTGATTTAAAAGGAGGCAGATTTGATCGCCAGTCAGCGTCATTTTCACTAGTTTTCGTTTAAAAGGCAGGATGGTTAATAATTCCTCATAAGTGATGTTTCCGCCATGAACGTCAGCACGAATTCCACCGAGGTTAATAAACGCGAAATCTGAATGCATCTCTTTCCTCATAGAATCAGCTATGAGATTACCCAACGGGGATTCTCCATTTTTGTTTCGATGGCTAGAAATATCGTTAGCTGCCTTGCCAACGACTTCATCAACAAAGGAAGAAACATCGGCTTCATACTTATCTACCATTTTCTTGATTTCGACATCCGGTTTAATCGAATCCTGATAGACCATCACAATTTCCGCTTTTTTGCTCACAATGTCCTTCGTAAGGGGATCAATCTCTAAGGAAACATCGGAGAAAGCCGTTCCATAAGAATAGGCTTGAACAAGCAGCTTTCCATCGACTACTGTATTAAGATACGTATGGCTGTGTCCGGCGAACATTACGTCAACTTCCTTGTCTACCTTTTTGGCCATTTCTACGATTTCACCGGCAGCGGGACTATCGGGACGAGCCTGCCTGCCCTCATTATGAGCCAATACAACGATCGCTTTTACACCTTGTTTTTTTAACTGTGACACCGCTTTATTAATGGCGGTTACTTCATCGACGAATTTAATGTCTTTGATTCCATCAGGATTAACCATCGATGGTGTATCATCTAAGACAACGCCAATAAATCCTATTGGTATGTCATTTACTTTGAAAATTTTATAGGGAGGAAGGAGTGGATTACCTGTTTTGATGTTAATAACATTGGCACATATATAGGGGAATTGAGTACCTTCAAAATATCCAGTATTGGGGTAGAATCCTCCTTGAATCAAGCGCATCATTTCTTTCACACCTTGGTCAAATTCGTGATTTCCCAAGGTTCCAACATTGAAGCCTAATTTGTTTAACACTTTGATCGTTGGTTCATCCTGCAGGAGCGAGGATACGGGGGGACTCGCCCCAACCATGTCACCGGCATGAACCAAAAGGGTGTTCTTATTCTTCGCTTTCCTTTCCTTCAAATAGGCTGCGAGATAATCCACTCGGCCGACATTTTTTCCATTGAATTTTCGGGTGACGTTTAGTTGTCCGTGAAAGTCGTTTACGCCGAGTAAATGCAATTGAATGAAACGATTCTTATTATTCGCGTTGCTTTGGGGGACGCCTTTTTTATCCGGAATCCCAGAGGCAATAACAATGCTCGCCGTCAAAGAAGATGTAAGAACAAAAGCAAGAACTGCTTTGCTCATGGCGTTCTTTTTCAATGATCCTTTCACTCTTTTCTTCGCCTCCCAATCCTCTAGTTTGTTACAACTAAAGCATAAGGAAGGAATGTTAAGTTCGATTTACATTTTTGTCAATTTTCAGTTAATTTAAATGGCGTTCGATTAAATAATGGCAACTGAAAATGATTTGTTTAAAACACTTGCCGCATGGTAAAATTTAACTGCTTAGAATTGAAACGAGGTGGGATGAAAATGGGTATTGATTTTCATAGTAAAAAAAATCGTGTTACCTATACAACCAGAACGGCTGATTACACCTGGACGGAGGCCATAAAAGACCTTGTGCCTATCGAAAAAATTTCTAAAGCTGTAGATATAGGCTGCGGAGGAGGAATTTATTCAATGGCACTATCAGACATGGGTGCAGCCACGGTTACGGGTGTCGATTTTTCCGAACCTATTCTTGAAGGAGCAAGAGAAAACTGTAAAGAATATAAAAACATATCCTTTAAGCATGGAAGTGCTTTTGCATCAGGTTTAGAGAGTAATAGTTTTGATTTGCTGCTGGAAAGAGCATTAATTCACCATTTTAAGGATTTACCAGCCTGTTTCAATGAAGCAAATAGAATTCTTAAGGAGGATGGTGTCTATATCGTTCAGGACCGTACTCAAGCTGATTGTTTACTAGAAGGAACTAATAGCCATATTAGAGGATATTTCTTTGAACTTTTTCCACGATTAATTGAAACGGAAACAAAGCGCCGGCACGATTCCCAAACTGTTGTCTCAGCTCTTAAGGAAGCTGGATTTAAAGATATTCAAGAGATAACATTATGGGAAACAAGAAAAGTGTATGAAACGAAAGGTCAATTACTTCAAGATTTGAGTGAAAGAACAGGCAGAAGTATTCTACATGAATTAGATGATAACGAATTAAAAGTATTAATAAATCACATTGATAAGTCACTTAAATCAGAGACGAATATTGTTGAAAAAGATAGATGGACCATTTGGAGGGCCGTGAAATAAGCTTTCAAAAGTATGATAAATAATCTGTTCATTGCTAGTGAAAAATATGAATCATCACACAAATTAAAGCAGGTGATCACAATGAAAGATGTAGAGAGAGATTTATTGGCTGAAGCCCTTGAGAGGTATGAAAGTTTGGAAGCACAGGCAGTTGATGGCATCACAATCGAACAAATGGAAGATTTACTAAAGCAATGTTTTGAATGAGCTTGGGATACAATCCTAGGCTTTTTATTTTTGGGCTGTGTTAAAGGATAAAACTGGAATGTAAACGTTTTATATGCGATAATTTCAGTTGATGAAAAAGGGGGGTTGATCTAAATGTTAGTAAGAGAAGTAACGGAAGCTGAATTCTTAGATTCAATGAAACTATCAATGTATGCCTTTCAATATAAGGTTCCGGAATCTGAACTGCCAGCCAGAAAAGAAGCAGTAAAAAATCATAGGATTTTAGGAATATGGGATGAAAACCTTCTAGCGGCCAAATTACACATTATTCCGCTAAACATTTACATGAACGATACCGTATGGAAAATGGGAGGCATCGCTGGGGTCGCCACGTATCCTGAATATCGGCGAAATGGGTATGTAAAGGCACTCATGATTGATTCCTTGAAACAAATGCGTGATAACGATCAGATTGTATCACTGCTGCATCCCTTTGATATTTCTTTTTATCGGAAATACGGATGGGAAATATTAAGTGAAAAGAAAAAAATCACGATTGGAAAAATTGATCTAAAGTTTCTAGAACCGCAGGAAGGTTTTATTAGGAGATATTCCAAAGAGACCCATAACGAAGAAATAGAACAAGTTTACGAGCAATTTTCTTCCCGATATACAGGTATGCTGAAGCGCGAGCCAAATTGGTGGAAACAAAATGTATATGATGAAGATTCGCAGCTTGCTGTCTACTACAATTCCGCGAGTGAGAGTAAGGGTTATATTTTGTACCATGTGAAGGATAAAAAAATGGATATTGAAGAGCTGGTTGCCCTTGACCACGAAGCAAGGATAGGGCTTTGGAATTTTATCTGCCAGCATGATTCCATGGTGGAAACAGTAACAATAAATCTCGCAAGTCACGATCCTTTTCCTTATTTTCTAAAACAGCCTAGGGTAAAAACAGAGTTATTTCCATATTTTATGGCAAGAATCGTAGATGCCGAGGAATGTTTGCAAAGATTTTCGTTTAACAATGAAGATGAGTCCCTATTCCTTCATCTTGAAGATACACATGCACCTTGGAATAATGGAAGCTATTTACTTGGAAATGGCGAAACAAAGGTATTTAAGGAAAAAGCCGGGGCTCAATGTGTTCACCCTCCTAAAAAAGGGATTCAATTGAATATCAATTCTCTTTCAGCGATTCTATTTGGCTGCAAACGGCCGATGGAGCTTTATGAAATGGGATTCTTAACTGGAGCTAAGACAGAGATTGATCTATTCGAAAAAAAGGTTCCCGTGATGAAATCAGCGTTTTTTGATTTCTTTTAATACGAATGAAAAAAGCTGGCCTCAATCAATGAAGCCAGCTTTCTTTCTATTTATTATCCCCATAAGGGTCTATTGTTTGAATTGTTCCGTCATCATTATATTTCAGTTCTGTGTATTTTACAGATCGCTTATGGTCGACGCCATCTGATAATGAGCAATCGTGATAGAACAGATACCACTTATCCTTGAATTGGACAATCGAATGATGGGTAGTCCAGCCGATTACAGGTGTCAGAATGGTCCCTTTGAACACAAACGGGCCCTGTGGATTTTCACTAACCGCATAAACAATTTTATGAGTAGTACCTGTCGAATAGGATAAATAGTAAAGACCATTGTATTTATGAACCCATGGGCCTTCGAAATATCTCCGGTCTTCGTCACCTGCAAGAATCGGGTTGCCTTCTTCATCAATAATGGAAATTTCCTGCGGTTCGCCTTTAAACGTCAGCATATCTTCATTTAATTCAGCTACTCTTGGTCCTATTGCCGGTTCTGATGGAGCTGGACCTTCAGCATCAGGATTGAATGTACCTGTCTGCCACTTTTCCAGCTGCCCACCCCATTGGCCGCCAAAATAAACAAATGCTCTTTCATCGTCATCTACTAGCACCGCGGGATCAATACTGAAGCTGCCCGGTATATAATTTTCCTCTGGTGTAAAAGGTCCAGCTGGATTAGGGCTTGTCGCGACGCCAATTCTGAAAATCCCATCCTTATCTCTTGCTGGGAAAAATAAATAATACGTGTTATTTTTATATGCCGCATCGGGTGCCCAAAGCTGTTTGCTTGCCCAAGGAATATCTCTTAAGTGAAGCGCTTCTCCGTTGTCTACACATGGTGCGCTGACATCGTCCATTGATAAAATATGGTAATCTTCCATTGCATATTGATCACCACTACCATCATCAATAGTTTTTCCACTATGTTCAATATCATGGGAAGGATAAATATAAAGTTTTCCTTCAAAAACATGTGCAGAAGGATCTGCCGTAAAGATGTGTGTAACTAAAGGTTCATTAGGTTTAGAGTTTTTTTCCATAATATCCTCTCCATCAAATAGAATCGGTACTTATAAAATCATTATACCTGAAGTTGGTTAACTTTGTACATTCATTAAACTAACTTTTTGTTGAATATTTTTTATTGAGAGCGTTCATGAGGACAAAAAAGGCCAAAAGGAGGCAGAGGTTGTCCTCATAGAGCCTTCATGAGGACAAAAAAAGTCAAAAGGAAGCAGAAGCTGTCCTCATAGAGCCTTCATGAGGACAAAAAAAGCCAAAAGGAAGCAGAAGCTGTCCTCATAGAGCCTTCATGAGGACAAAAAAAGCCAAAAAGAGACAGAAGCTGTCCTTATAGATCTTATCCAAAAAGGGCATTGAAATACAGCTATAGTAAAAAAACAGCCCTGCCTTCATTAAAGGGCAGGGCTGGACGATTTCGCCAGTAATATTCGATTTAGGAGGTTCTTGCTTCTTCTTTGATAAAGTTCTCAACAACAAAAGCAGTTACACCCAATACAGTAGAATATTTTCCGAGCTTGGAAAAGTCTAATTGCAATTCTTTTTGATGGTGCGAGAGTGTATGATTTTCAATAATCGTTCGGATAGGCTGCACCATCCATTCTTTTGCCAAGGCTAATCGGTTTCCGATGATCACCTGGTCCGGGTTAAACGTATTAATAATGTTATTAATACCAAACCCGAGGTAATTGCCGATTTCTCCAAATAGATGCTTAGCTGCTTCATCACTATTTTCAGCCCGCTTAATCAATGCCTCAAGTGAATCCGTGTTTTTGCCAGCCATCTCCAACAGAGCATTTTCAGATGAATATGCCTCCCAGCAGCCTCTGCTGCCGCAACTACACAGCTTACCGTTGAGATCAATGATCATATGCCCCATTTCGCCGGAAAAACCATTTCTCCCTTGATATAACACTTTGTTTAAGATAATCCCCACGCCAATTCCAATTCCAGCACTAATATAAATAATATTCTGGTAGTCTTGACCTGCCCCAAGCTGCTGTTCGCCAACAGCCCCTGCATTTGCTTCGTTTTCAATCATGACAGGGACACGGAACTCATTCTCAAGATCGGTTTTTAACTGAACATTTTTCCATCCTAAGTTCGGAGCCAAAAGGACAGACCCCTCTTTGTTAACTATCCCGGGCACACCTGCTCCGATCCCGACAATGCCATATCTGCTGCCCGGCATCTCATTGATGAGCGATTGAATCATATTTTTAACGGTGCTCATGACTTCAGAATAGACAGTTTGTGCAAGGGGTTGATTTTTTTCAATCAGAATATTGCCTTTTAAATCCGTTAAAACACTTAGAACATAATTAACGCCAATATCAATCCCAATTGCAAACCCGGCGACTTTATTGAAATGAAGGATAACAGGGCGACGGCCGCCGCTTGACTCACCTGGTCCTGATTCATAGATAAGTTCTTCCTCTAATAGTTCATTTACTAAAGAAGAAACGGTTGCCTTATGCAAGCCGGAAACTTGGGCAATGTCAGCTCTTGAAATCGGTTCTTTTTCGATAATTAATTGCAATACGAGTGCTTTATTATTTTTTTTAACAATCTGTTGATTCCAGGTCATCGTTTCCACAATAAAACTCCTTATTCGGTAGTAAATTTATTTTAACACAAACTTAGTTTAATGAATATACAAATGGGGATTCTGATGTTATAATCAACTTAATTTAATGGATATACAAAGATAGATGGGGGGTGAGATAGTTGAGAAGGATTCGATGGGGAGTCATTAGCACAGCAGATATTGCTAAAACAAAAGTAATTCCAGCGATTTTACACTCAGACTATGCTGAAGTTGCGGCGATTGCCAGCAGGGGTGACAAAGCGAAGGAAATTGCGGAGAGATTCTCAATCCCGAAATTTTATGATTCCTATCATAAGCTGCTTATGGATCAAGAAATTGAAGCCGTTTACATCCCGCTTCCCAATCATTTGCATAAACAATGGGTGATGGAAGCTGCTAAACATGGGAAGCACGTCCTTGTCGAAAAACCGGCTGCCTTAACTGCTAAAGAAACACAAGAGATGGTGGAGTGCTGCCGTGAAAATAATGTGATATTCATGGAAGCTTTTATGCATCAATTTCATCCTCAACATCATAGAGTTCGAGAAATAGTAACATCAGGTGAGATTGGTGAAATCAAATTCATGCGCGCATGTTTTTCTTATTTCTTAAAAGATGAGCTAACCAATATCCGTATGAAAAAGGAAATGGGCGGCGGAAGTATTTATGATATCGGCTGCTACTGTATTCATGCGATCCGTAACATCTTGAAATCTGAACCTGTCAGAGTTGAAGCGTTCGCGGAACTCGATGGGCGAAATGGAATCGACCGATCGGCGATTGTCTATATGAAGCTGGAAAATGGAATAAACACTGTATTTGATTGCAGTTTCGATATGTCTTTTAGACAGGAATATGAAATTGTTGGAACAAAGGGTAGAATTACGGTTCCAGCTGCCTACAGACCAGATGTGGCAGACAATGAGGGAGTCATTCTAATTGAATCAGAGAATGGGACACGTTCTGAAATGATTACCGCTGATCAATATAAAATGCAAATCGACCATTTTTCACAGGTTATTATAGAAGGTTCCGCCCCTTCTTATTCAGCAAAAAATACACTTCAAAACATGAGGGTTATTGATGCATGCTACCAATCGATTGAAAGTCGAGCTGCAGTGGCGTTAGTTTAATAGTCTGAGCTTAAACAGGCAGCCCTTAAAATTAATTTTAAATAAACTTAGTTTATTGAATAGACAAACAAAGTTTAGGGTGCTATAATTTGATTAAACAAGGGTTACAGATTTTTCAAGATTAGCAGCCCTTTTTGTAAGCAGTTACAATCTGAACCAACAAACTACTAGGAGGCATACCCCCATGGCATATTTCGAAACGGTAAACAAAATTCAATTTGAAGGCGCTTCATCAAAAAATCCATTGGCATTCAAATACTATAACCCTGAGGAAAAAATTAACGGCAAAACGATGGAAGAAATTCTTCGTTTCTCCGTAGCATACTGGCACACCTTTACTGCTGACGGAACAGATCCATTTGGGGTAGGTACAGCCATCCGTCCATGGGATCGTTTTACAGGATTAGACTTGGCAAAGGCACGTGTAGAAGCAGCATTTGAACTTTTTGAAAAATTAAATGTACCTTTCTTCGCTTTCCACGACGTGGATATTGCTCCAGAAGGAAGCACGTTAAAAGAATCGAACGAGAATCAAGATGTTATCGTGGCAATGATTAAAGAAAATATGAAAACAAGCAAAACAAAATTGCTTTGGAATACAGCGAACATGTTCACAAATCCTAGATATGTTCATGGTGCTGCGACTTCTCCAAACGCAGACGTGTTTGCTTACTCCGCGGCCAAGGTGAAAAAAGGCTTAGAAGTAGCAAAAGAACTTGGTGCGGAAAACTATGTATTCTGGGGCGGCCGCGAAGGCTATGAAACTCTTCTTAACACAGATATGAAGCTTGAACAAGACAACTTGGCACGCTTCTTCCATATGGCAGTTGACTATGCTAAAGAAATTGGCTTAAATGTTCCATTCTTAATTGAGCCAAAACCAAAAGAGCCTACAAAGCACCAATATGATTTTGATGTGGCTACTGGACTCGCATTCTTACAAAAATATGATCTAACCGATTATTTCAAGTTTAATATCGAAGCCAACCACGCGACACTTGCTGGTCATACCTTTGAGCACGAGCTTAGAACCGCACGAATTAACGGTATGCTTGGATCTGTTGATGCAAACCAGGGTGATACATTACTTGGCTGGGATACAGATGAATTCCCAACTGACTTGTACACTAATACTCTTGCAATGTATGAAATTCTGAAAAATGGCGGACTAGGCAGCGGCGGCTTAAACTTCGATGCAAAGGTGAGAAGAGGTTCGTTCGAGCCTGAAGATCTATTCTACTCACATATTGCTGGCATGGATGCATTTGCTGTTGGTCTGAAAGTAGCAAACAAATTAATTGAAGATAAAGTACTAGATAGCTTTATCGAAGAACGCTATAGCAGCTTTACAAAAGGCATCGGTTTAGAAATCGTGGAAGGCAGAACAAACTTCCGTGAGCTAGAAGCTTATGCCCTTCAATTAACAGAGATTAAGAATATTTCAGGCAGAACAGAACGCCTTAAGGCTACAATCAATCAATATTTACTAGAAACTCTTTCAAGTGTAACCGTTTAATAAAAAGGCTATTTTCGCAAAGATAGTTGTTTTTCGTATAGGTTCATCAACCCGTATCACTAGATTCTTCGTGGCATCTTTTCGTAAGAACATTTGCGAAAATTGCCTAGAAACTTTGTAAATGACCTTTAATAATTTCCAAAAACAACAAAGCTTACGAAAAGAGCTATTAATAATGACGAAAAAAGTGCTGGCAGCCAATTACTCCAGCACTTTTTTTAGAAAAGGATGATAAGGATGAAATACGTAATTGGTGTTGACCTCGGAACGAGTGCGGTAAAAATCTTACTCGTCAATCAGAATGGTGAAGTGTGCAAAGAAGTATCAAAAACCTATCCCCTCATTATTGAAAAATCAGGCTACAGCGAACAAAACCCGGAAGAGTGGGTCGAAAAAACCACTGCAGGATTAGCTGAACTAATCGGGCAATTCGATGGAGATGTAAACGATATCGAGGGTATCAGCTTCTCCGGGCAGATGCATGGCCTTGTTCTTTTAGACCAGGATAATCAGGTGCTGCGAAACGCGATTTTGTGGAATGACACGAGAACAACGAAACAATGTCAAGAAATCTACGAGGTGGTTGGCAAACAGCGTTTATTGGAAGTAACCAAAAACCCCGCCTTAGAGGGTTTTACCCTGCCAAAAATTCTTTGGGTAAAAGAAGAAGAGCCTGAAATCTTTGAACGTGCACATGTATTTATGCTTCCGAAGGATTATCTCCGTTACCGAATAACCGGAAATATTCACATGGAATATTCTGATGCGGCGGGAACCTTGCTGTTAAATGTAGCAAATCGTAAGTGGAGCAGTGAGGTTTTAGAACGATTTGGTCTTTCCGCTGAATTCTGCCCTCCATTAGTGGAATCTCATGCTTTTGTTGGAACGATTACGGCTGAATTTGCCGGAGCAACTGGATTATCGGAAGCAACCAAAGTATTTGCCGGCGGTGCGGACAATGCCTGTGGCGCCATTGGTTCAGGGATTCTTTTTGAAGGCAAAACGTTATGCAGCATCGGCACTTCAGGAGTCGTTCTTTCTTATGAAGAAAGAAATGACCTGGATTTTGAAGGGAAGGTTCACTACTTTAATCACAGCGAAGAAAATGCTTACTATACAATGGGTGTAACCCTGGCGGCGGGTTACAGTCTAAGCTGGTTTAAAGATACATTCGCCGGCACTGAAGCCTTTGATCAGTTTTTAGAAGGTGTTGAGGATGTACCTGCAGGAAGCAATGGATTACTATTCACTCCTTATTTAGTAGGGGAAAGAACTCCTCATGCAGATTCAAATATTCGCGGAAGCTTTATTGGCATTGATGCAGCACATGAGCGGAAGCATTTTGCCCGGTCTGTACTCGAGGGGATCACCTTCTCCTTAAATGAATCAATTGAAATCTTTAGAAATAACGGCAAGACAATTGATTCCATTATTTCGATCGGCGGCGGGGCCAAGAACGAAACATGGCTGCAAATGCAGGCAGACATCTTTAATGCAAAAATTGAAAAACTTACAAGTGAACAAGGACCTGGAATGGGAGCGGCTATGTTAGCGGCATATGGCTGCGGCTGGTATCCATCCTTAAAGGAATGTGCACAAGTATTTATTCAAACTGCCAAAACCTATTACCCTGTTCCGGAAAATGTGGAAACTTACAAGAAACTATTTACCATCTATCAACAAGTTTATTCACAAACAAAGGAACTAAATGAGCAATTACGAGCATTTAGAAAGTAACAAATAAAGCCACTCAAGCTGTTCCAGCTTGGGGGCTTTATATTTATCAACTAAACTTTTCGGGTTAGAAGAGGATAATTACAAATGAATAAATCCCAAAAAAACATTTCCCCACAATTAAGCTTATTTACGATTACTTGGCCCATTTTCGTCGAATTATTTCTGCAAGTAGTTATGGGCAGCTCCGATACGATTATGCTTTCGCATATTTCAGATGATGCTGTTGCAGCTGTGGGTGTGGCAACTCAACTCATATTTTTATGTATTCTAATCTTTAACTTTGTCTCGAGTGGAACCGCTGTTGTTCTTTCACAGTACTTAGGTGCAGGCCTAAAAAATGATGCCAGGACGGTCACAGCTATCTCCATTTCTCTAAACCTTGTTATGGGCATTGTGATTAGTTTATTAATGGTTATTTTTAAATCAGAACTGTTACTGTTATTTCATCTTCCGGAACAGATTGCTGAACTTGGGGAACAATATCTGACTATTGTGGGAGGAACAGTATTTATCCAAGCAGTATTAATAACAGTTTCAGCTATTTTAAGGGCAAATGGTTACACCAGGGATGCGATGATGGTTTCGATTTTAATGAATATAATCCATTTAGCTGGAAATGCACTCTTCATTTATGGATTGCTGGGGATTCCGAAATTGGGTGTGATTGGAGTTTCGATTTCAACTGCTGTCAGCAGGACAATCGCACTGGTCATTATTATGAAGTTTATGTATGCACGAATCCCGATTAAGCTTAAATTGAAAGAATATGTATCGATTGATTCTCTTCAAATTAAAAAGATATTGAAAATTGGAATTCCGGCTGCAGGAGAACAAATTTGTTATAATCTCAGCCAGCTGGCCATCACTGCTATCATTGCTATTTTGGGAGCTGCATCATTAACAACGCGAGTTTATACGCAGAACATTATGTCCTATATTCTTGTGTTCGGTCTGGCCGTGGGACAAGGGACGCAAATCCTAATTGGCTACAAAGCAGGGGCCAGGGATTTTGATGGTGCCTATCGGCAATTATTGAAAAGCTTGAAGTACAGCCTATTTATGACGGTGGGAATAGCTATATTCATCGCTTTCTTTAGGGAAACACTGATGAGTTTTTTCACATACGATCAAGAAATTGTTACCTTGGGAAGTAAATTATTATTGTTGTGTCTGATCCTTGAGCCGGGCAGAACATTTAATTTGGTGGTGATAAACGCTCTGCGTGCGACCGGGGATGCCAACATTTCGCTGGTAATGGGTGTTATATCAATGTGGGGAATAAGCGTTTCATTAGCTTATTATCTAGGGATCCACCTTGGATATGGATTGCCGGGGATATGGATTGCCTTTATTGCAGATGAATGGTTTAGAGGAATTACCATGTATTTTAGGTGGAGAAGCAGGGCCTGGGAAAAGAAAGTATTGATTCAAAACCAGGTTACCAATTCGGCCTAAGACACAGCTAAATGAAATATGGGGGGAAAGTTTTTGAAACTTGAACAAGGTCAAAAACTATTATTTATTGGCGACTCCGTGACAGATTGTGAGCGTACAAAGCCAGAAGGAGAAGGATTGTTTGGCGCCCTCGGCAAGGGCTATGTTTCTTTTGTTGATGGGCTTTTGCAAGCAGTTTACCCGGAACTGGGAATCCGCGTGGTAAATAAGGGGATCAGTGGCAACACCGTTCGTGATTTGAAAAGCAGATGGCAGGAGGATGTAATTAGCCAAAAGCCAGACTGGTTATCCATTATGATTGGCATTAACGATGTATGGCGTCAGTATGATACCCCGTTTATTAAGGACTGGCATGTGTACCTTGATGAATATGAGGATACGCTTCGGAATCTTGTAATGGAAACCAAGCCGTTAGTAAAAGAAATGGTTCTAATGACTCCATTTTATTTGGAAAGCAATCAGTTGGATTCCATGCGCCAGTCAATGGATCAATACGGTCAGGCTGTCAAAAGAATTGCGGAAGAAACAAATTGTATATTCGTTGATACGCAAGCTGCCTTTAATATGGTTTTAAAGGACCTCTATGCTGCAACCATTGCTTGGGATCGTGTCCATCCTTCAACTGCTGGACATATGGTCCTGGCCCGGGCATTCCTGAAAGCAATTGGCTTTGATTGGAAGCGCGCTTAATCTACTTGAAACGGGAGTGAAAAAATTGAAAGTCATTCATGAGAGTTTTGGTCAAATTGATCACCAAACTGTCTCATCTTTTACGATGGTTAATGATAACGGAGTAGAAGTTACAGCGATCAATTATGGATGTATCATAACGAAAATCGTTGTTCCTGATAAAAACGGAAATTACGAAAATGTTGTCCTTGGACATGATTCACTGAACGATTATTTAAAGGATCCCTATTTTCTCGGTGCAGTCGTTGGCAGAGTGGGCGGCCGGATTAAAGGCGGATCTTTTGAGCTGGATGGCCAAAATTACACTTTGGCGAAAAATGACGGTAACAACCATTTGCATGGCGGGATAAAAGGTTTTGATAAGGTTGTTTGGGATGCAGAAGTCATGGAAGAAGGAGTGCGTTTTTCCTATTTAAGCCCCGATGGCGAGGAAGGGTACCCTGGGAATTTGCATATACAGGTTACGTATACACTAAATAACAATAATGAATTCACCATTCACTATTCAGCCCAAACTGACAAAAAGACACTTTTAACCGTTACAAACCATGCTTATTTTAACCTAAGCGGCAGCTTGAAAAGGGATATCGTGAATCACACCCTGACAATTAAGAGTGATCAATTTTTAGAACTCGATCAAGAGTTTATTCCAACAGGCATTTTAGTGGACGTTAAAAATACGCCATTTGATTTTACAAGTGAAAGAATAATAGAAACAGGTATTGCATCAGACGATCCACAAAACGTATTAGTTGGGAATGGTTACGATCACCCGTTTTTATTAAATACCAATCATGATAATGAAATTGTTTTGAAGGATCCTGACAGCGGACGTGTCCTGACGATTGAGACAGATGAGGCCGGGGTTGTAGTATATTCGGGTAATTCTTTAAAAACGGAAGGAGAATTCCGGGGAACGCCATCTGGAAAACACCTTGGTATTTGCTTGGAGACTCAAGGGATGCCTGATGCCATCCATCATCCTCATTTTCCATCAATCATTTTAGACAAAGAACAGCAGTATTCATCTAAAACAGTTTATAAGTTTGAAATTGAAAAGGAATAAAAAAGGAGTTTTGAAAATGAATTATCGTGAACTAGGTAATACAGGAATCATGATTAGTGAAGTAAGTTTTGGTACATGGGCGATTGGTGGTTCATGGGGAAGGACGAGTGACGCAGAAGCACTAAAATCCCTGGAATATGCCATTGAACAGGGTGTGAACTTTTTTGATACAGCAGATGTGTATGGGGATGGACATAGCGAAGAGTTATTGGCAAAAGCTACAAAGGGCAAGGAAAATCAAATCTATATTGCAACCAAGTTCTGCCGGCAGGGTGATATATTTGATCCGAAAAATTACAGCTACGAACAAGTATCCGCCTATTGTGAAGCCAGTCTGCGCCGCTTAAACAGAGAAGCGATTGATTTGTACCAAATTCACTGCCCTGTCACTGAAATTTTGAAAGATGGCAGGGTATTTGAGGTACTCGATCGTTTACAGAAGGAAGGGAAAATCCGTCACTACGGTGTCAGCGTCGAAACCGTAGAAGAAGGTTTAATTTGTTTGGAATATCCGAATGTAAAGAGCCTCCAGATTATCTTTAATATGTTCCGCCAAAAGCCATTAGAAACATTAATCCCTGAGGCATATCAAAAAGGGACAGGCCTGCTCGTTCGATTGCCGCTTGCCAGCGGGCTGCTAACAGGTAAATTTACTGCTGAACATGTTTTTGAAGCCGATGACCACCGTCGTTTTAATGAAAATGGCGAGGCATTTAATGTAGGGGAAACGTTTGCCGGTTTGGGATTCCAAAAGGGTGTAGAATTGGCAGACCAGTTAACATGGATTGGCGAAGGCCGGAAATCGATGGCTAGTGCCGCACTGCGCTGGATTTTGGACCAAAAAGAAATTACTTGCATTATTCCTGGTTTTAAAAATGTTAAACAGGTTGAGGATAATCTTACAACCCTTGAGACAAAACCATTCTCAGAGGAAGAAAAGCAAGCCGTACAACGATTCTATGAGGAAAATGTAAAGGATTATATTAGGGGTCCTTATTAATTTGAGGGGAGCATTCCAAATGATTAATGAAGTACCTGCATCAAATAAGGTTGTTGCGATTACGTTTGACGACGGGCCCAATCCCATTTATACACCACAAGTATTAGAGATTTTTTCAGAAGCAAGCGGAAAAGCCACTTTCTTTATGATTGGCGAGCAAATGGGTAAATTTCCAGAGGTAGTAAAAAAAGTCGCAGCACAAGGACATGAAATAGGAAATCATACTTACACGCATCCTTATCTGTCTCAATTAACGCAGGAAGAATGTTTAGAGGAAATTGAACGGAATGAGAGTCTGGTAGAGGAGTTGGTTGGACGAACGCCTGTCGTCTTTCGTTCTCCCTATCTAGATTATAATCATGAAACACTCTCCTTACTCGAGCGAAAGAGCTATCCAATGATTGGGGCGCTAAATCTTGAAGCTCAAGACTGGGAACAGCCCGGGGTGGATCATATTCTTGCCAAAACCAGAGACTGTGTAAGAAATGGGAGTATCCTGCTTTTCCATGATGGCTACGGGGACCGATCTCAAACAATAGAAGCGGTCCGTATTCTAGTGGCTGAATTATCATCCCAAGGCTATCAATTTGTTACCGTAAGTAGTCTATTAAATGGACAGATTTAAAGTAAAAAAGGGAGCCCATATTTAAATGGTTTGTGCTCCCTTTTGTTTCTTTTCTATTTTTTGAAAGGATAGATAGCAGCAAGCCATAATAATTCCTGCTGTTATGCTTCCGCCAAAGAAAAATAATAGTCCAGGTATTACTTTTACCACAAAGTATACAGCAATTACTCCAAGCAGCATGACAATGTTATTTATCGGATTGATCAGCATAATGAAAAGAGCATTTTTAAATAGTTGGATAAACGTAACATTGTAATGGACGTATACTGGAAAAATATACAAAAGGCTCATAATGATTGCAAAGATAATTAAGTATAAAGGTATGTGAGTTAATTGAAGTAAATGGCTGGCATCGATTTTCATGTAGTACAAATCAGTGAAAATAAGACCTGCGAATAAAGCCAAAATAATCCCTAATCCATTGCTTCTAAGAAACTCTTTTTTATAGGCAGTTCTGAAGGTTTGAAACACGGGAATATCACTTTGTCCCATCATCCATTTACGCAGGACCGTAAACATGGCCACTGTTGCAGGGGATAATCCGAAGAACACTAACCCAATTATTGAAAAGCCAATCCATAAAAAATTGAGATAGGCAAACTTGGTAATCCATTCGGTAAGGGAGTAAAGACCTTTCATTGATAGTTTATTCATAAAAACCTCCCCTTCATTTATTGAACTTACAATTTTACTTGATTATAGCCCATTGAATCATAATTGAACATTGGTTAGATTTTCTAAAATTTTGTATATTCAAATAATATTTATTATCCCATAAGAATACGTTATAGTAAATGAAAAACTATTCTAAAATAAATAGGTGATTCATAAATGTTTTCACTTTTATATAAATGGAACACGTTACGTAATCAAATACTTGTCGTTTTTTTAGTAGTAATGCTGATTGTCTTATTAATTGTTGGCTTCCTAACATTTAATCAGGTGTCCGCATTGCTGAAAAATAACGCAGAAAAACAAATGAATCAGACTGCCGTTGAAGCAAATGGAAGATTAGAGTCTTTATATAAACAAATTAGTACGGCATCTAAACTAGTTATGACCAATGATAATAGCCAAAGAATCCTGACAAAGGGATATGAAGGAAAGGTGATTACCTTTTCAGATCGACAGGAATTGAAAGGCATTGTGAACACAATTCAGGCGAATACGGAAGGGATATTTGCTTTTGAGCTTTATACGAATAATTTGACTCGAATACTTCCTTTAGATGATACGAATTTAATCACGAGAATTGATGGCAAGTGGATTCATGAGGCTAATGAAGCAAAAGGCCGGCTGGTTTGGATTGGAGATGACCCGAGTAATTCAGATAATATACTAGCACTAAGGCGTGTGAATTTAATGAGCCATGGCTATGCGAATGGCGGTTATCTCCTCATTAGTGTCTATCGAAGTTATCTACAATTTGCCAACCAAGATGAAACCACGATTCCCAACCAGTATTCCATTCTTTTAGACAGAAACTCTAAGCCGATCCTATCCAACTACAAAAAATCTCTCAAGCCTATCATAACAAATAATTTACTTACCCTTTCATTGGATAAGCAGGAATACATGGTAACCAAACAGACGTCGAACGAAACAGGCTGGACTTTGATTATTCTAACTCCAATAAAAGCTTTTACCGAGGGTATTAGTGTACTAAAGGCTGGGATTATTATTTCGGGTATTATTGGATTTATTATCTTTTTTTTCAGTTCACTATTTCTATCTACTTTTATTTCAAGACCAATAATCAAATTGACGAAAACGATGCAGCGGGCCAGCGCAGGCTCATTAACAATGAACCCTGGTGTGACATCGGTAAATGAGATCAAAGAATTAAATAGTACCTATAATCAACTCGTAAAAGAAACCAATCATCTGATTCAAATGGTTTATCAAAAAGAAATTACTCGAAGCAGAAGTGAATTAAAAGCATTGCAGGCTCAAATTAATCCTCATTTTCTATTTAATACATTAGATGCTCTTAAGTGGACGCTTGAGGATAAGGATGAGGAGGAACTTGCCGAGTTTGTCGTTGCCATGTCTGAATTATTCCGTTATACGATAACTAAACAAACGGATGGAGACTGGGTCACAATTAGAGATGAAATTCACCATATCGATAATTATATGGAAATTATGAAAATGCGATTTGGTGACCAGCTAAAATGGAAGCTTAATATGCCATCTGAATGGGAATGGGTAAAAATCCCAAAATTGTTAATTCAACCGTTAGTAGAAAATGCTGTCCTCCATGGTGCCGGGAATACGTCGAGGCCATGTACGATAAGCGTTTCTATTCAACCTGCGGCGAATCTGGAGTACCTGGAAATACGTGTAACAGATGATGGGCCCGGAATCGACCAAGAAAAGTTGGAATCAATTAAACAGGCGATGCAATCAGGTGGTGTTATGACGATAAAAAAAGGCAGTGGAATGGCAATTTCCAATGTGCATAAACGCTTGGAATTATACTATCAAGATCGTTTGAAAAGTGGACTTGCCATTACAAGTGAAGTAAATAGGGGGACAACAGTTTCTTTTGTCATACCTGTGAGGGGAGAGGGAGAACTTTGTTGAATACAAAAACCATTTTGGTTGTGGATGATGAGCCAAGAACCCGTCAAGGGCTAAAAAAAACATTGGATACGTGGGCAAATGGGAATTTTCAAATCTTTACTGCTTCAAATGGAGAAGAGGCAATTGATGTAATGCAGAAACAAAAGGTCCATATTCTTATCACAGACATCCGGATGCCGGAGATAACAGGCCTGGAATTACTAAAAATGACAAAAACACAAAATCACTATCCCATCATCATTGTTATTTCTGCTTACTCTGCGTTTGAATATGCCCAGGAAGCCCTTCGTTTAGGCGTTATTAACTATTTACTAAAGCCGATCAGCAAAAAAGCACTAATTGAGGCTGTGGAAGATGCTGTACAAGCTGTTGAAAAACAAGAGCGGGCAGGAATGATAGAAAAATTCGTAGACCAGAAGCTGATGGATGTTAATGCCCAAAACCCTTCGAATCGTGTACCGATAAGGGAAGCAATCGATTATATCAACAAAAATATCAAGAATGAACTGACTCAGAAAGAAGTGGCTGATCATGTTCATTTAAACCCAAGTTATCTAAGCGTCTTATTTAAGGAACATGTCAAGCTCACCTTTAGTGAATATGTAACGAGACGAAGAATTCAACGTGCGAAGGAATTATTGATCTCTACTAACCTCCCGATCAATGATATCGCTGAAGAATCGGGGTATAAAACGGCTAAATATTTTATTAAGATATTCAAAGAATTAGAGGGTCTGACACCAAGTGCATATCGGAAAATCAACAATGAAAAGGCTTTCTAAAAATAGTAGTATTTTTCCTAATCGCCGTGACCTATTTTTCAGAACAATCTGACTGTATTCTATAAATGTAAGGAAAATCAAAGAAAAGGTCATAGGGGGAATTACATTGTTTAAAAAGAAAACGGTTGCAATGATAATATCTGTAATCATGCTTGTCTCTCTAGCACTTGCAGGTTGTTCTTCCTCAAGTTCGACTGAGGAAAAAAGCGCAGATGGTAAAAAGGTCATCAAATTCATGCATTTATGGCCTGAAGGCAGTTCCAATGCCCAATTCTCCATCGTTAAAGATATTATTGGAGAATATGAAAAAGAACATAAAGATATCAAAATTGAAACTGAAATCCTCAATCCGGATCAATATAGAGAAAAGCTTAAAGTTTTAGCTTCCTCAAACGAACTTCCTGATATCGGTATGACTTGGTCAGATGGATTCATTAAGCCATATGTAGATGGCGGCATGTTAGCGCCTTTAGACGATGTAGTAAATAAAAATCCAGATCTTAAAGATGCATTTATTCCTGGTGTAAAAGAGTCCTATGCAGTTGATGGAAAAACATATGGTCTACCTTTAGAGTTAAACATTTCATACGTTTTCTACAACAAGGAAATCTTCAAGAAGTATAACCTTGAAGTGCCAAAAACTTTTGAAGAGTATAAAAAAGTGGTTAAAACGTTAGCTGATAACGGAGTAGTTCCTGCTACTGTGGGAGCGAAGGATGGATGGCCGGCATCATTCTGGTTTATGTATCTTGCAGACCGTATCGGCGGACCTACTATCCTAACAGATGTTATCCATGGAAAAGCAAAAATGGATGACCCGGCTATTGTAAAAGCAGCTCAAGAAGTACAAAACCTTGTAGATATGGGCGGATTTGTAAAGGGTGCCAGCGCTTTATCTAACGACGATGCAAAAGGTTACTTTATGAATGAAAAGGCAGCAATGTTCCTAACAGCTACTTGGGAACTGCCAAACTATACAACAAGCCCTGATGTTAAACAAGAATTTAAAGATAAAATCGGCTATTTCAAGTTCCCAACTTATGAAGGCGGTAAGGGTACCGATATCAACAGTTATGTTGGCGGTCCTGGTGTAGGTTTATTCGTTGCAAAGGATTCTAAGGTTCAAAAAGAAGCAAAAGATTTCGTTGGCTACCTAGTGAAGAGATGGGGAGAAAAATCAGTAACAGATGCTGGTGTTATCCCTGCTACGAAAGTTGATACATCAAAATTAAAACTTGCTCCAATGTACATTGATATCTTAAAAGATTTGAGTGAAGCATCAAACGTTACAACTTATTTTGATACTCAATCAAGCCCAGCTGTATCAGAATTACACCACGATTTAGTCACAGCTCTATTCGGAAAACAAATTACGCCGAAGGATTTTGTTAAGCAGCAAGCGGATGCACTTGCAAAAGAACAAAAGTAATCACGTGTAATGAAGGTGCTATAAGTTATAGAGGGCATATCGGATATGCCCTCTATCTATTTAGGAAGGGAGTATAGAACATGAAAAATGTAATGTCTAACAAATTCGTCATCACCCTTTACGTACTTCCTGCTTTAATTCTAATTCTTCTCTTAATTTATATCCCTATCGTCTTAACTGGTTATTATGGATTAATGGACTGGAACGGTATCGGCAAGATGAAGTTTATCGGTTTAGATAACTATATCGAGTTAGTCAAGGATAAATTATTTTGGCAGAGTACATGGCACTCCCTGCTGCTTGGTCTTTTTTCTACGGTCAGCTTGGTAGGTTATTTAATTTTATCGCTGATCCTGGCAAGTAAAATCAAAGGTGCCAACTTTTTACGAAAAATTTATTTAATTCCCATGCTATTATCTTCGGTTGCTATTGGACAGCTTTGGGCAAAGATTTTTGACCCTACAAATGGCATGATCAACAGATTGTTAATCATATTTGGAGTTGATAATCCTCCTGTTTGGTTAGCTGATTCTAAGATTGCGCTATATGCCCTCTTCTTTCCAATCGTTTGGCAATACGCGGGCTTCTATATCATTATTTTCTACGCAGCCTTAAAGAATGTGCCGGAAGAATTGATTGAAGCGGCGAAAATTGATGGAGCAACTTCCATTCAAATTGCCTATAAAATAAAACTTCCTCTCATTGCCGGTGTCATCAAAGTCATGGTTATTCTAGCAATTGTCGGCTCATTAAAGTATTTTGACTTGATTTTTGTCTTAACTGGCGGCGGACCTAACCATGCGAGTGAGGTTATGGCCTCTTATATGTATTCCGAAGCTTTTAGTAAGTATAACTTCGGATATGGAAGTGCGATTGGATTTGGATTATTGATCATCTGTCTTGTGATGACTTGGCTGATTCAAAAATTATTATCTTCTAAAGAAGTTGAATTTTAACAAAAGGGAGTGAAAAAGATGAGTAAAGCAGCAATGGAAACAAAAATCAATACGACCTTGTCGGTTCCTTATAAAACTAGTAAATCGTTCGGAAATAGAATCGGATACGGAGTACTTTACGTTATTCTGGGAATCATTGCGATTATTCAAATTTACCCGTTAATTTGGCTGCTCCTGTTTTCCCTAAAAACCAATCAAGAGGTTTTTGGCATGTCACCGTTCTCACTGCCACAAAATCCACAGTGGGGCAACTATGCAAAGGCATGGTCAGCAGGCCATATTGACGTTTACTTTTTTAATAGTGTGCTATACACCGTTATAGCTGTTGTACTTACTGTTATTCTTGCAAGCTTTGTAACGTTTGCCATCACCAGAATGCATTGGAAATTGAGCGGACTGGTTCTTGGTTTGTTTATGGCGGGGTATATGATTCCCCTTCATTCAACCTTAATTCCATTATTCAACATCTTTAAATCGACACATCTCATTGATAACCCAGTTTCCGTGATTTTATCTTATGTGGCGTTTAATTTACCGATCACGATTATGATCCTAGCAGGATTTTATAAAACACTCCCACGGGAAATTGAAGAGGCAGCTGTTATGGATGGGTGTTCCATCCACAGAATCTTCTTCCAAATCACATTGCCAATGACTATACCTGTTCTTTCAACAACCGTAATTATAAACATGATTTATAACTGGAATGAATTCGTGTTTGTCAATACATTCCTAAGTTCCGATAAATGGAAGACCATTACCGTTGGTGTGAACAACTTTGTCGGCCAATACTTAACAGATTGGGGCGCGATTGGCGCAACCTTAATGATCAGTATTATTCCAGTATTAATTGCATACTTCATTCTGAGCGATCGAATTGTTGAAGGAATAGCAGCTGGATCTGTAAAAGGATAAGAATTAGGAAGAGGCATTAGTACCAACCAGAGTGATCGATATCAAATACCTCGAATCATGATGCTTCAGAACATACTTTGGACGAGTGTATTGGAATGGTTACAATTGGGGACTAGAAGCTAGGAGATTATTAGTTTGTCAGATTTTGAAAAACTTTTTCAAAATATATTTCTTATAAAGGAGATAGAAACATGCTAAAAGTCTTACGTAGACCCGTTATTTCAGGATTAGCCTTAGCTTTATTATTACCTGTAGGTATGTCAAGCGTATCTGCATCTGATACAGCATCCTATGCAAAAAAACCAGCGATTAGTGGATTAGAAGCACCACAGCTCGACCAAAGATATAAAGATTCTTTCACGATTGGTGCAGCGGTTGAACCTTCGATGTTACAAGGAAAAGATGCGCAAATGTTAAAGCGTCATTTTAATAGCATCGTTGCAGAGAATGTCATGAAGCCGGCAAGCTTGCAGCCAGCCGAAGGCCAATTTAATTGGGGGCCTGCTGACCAAATCATTAAGTTCGCAAAAGAAAATGGTATGGACGTACGCGGCCATAACCTTGTATGGCATAGCCAGGTACCAAATTGGTTCTTCCAAGATAAAGATGGAAAGCCAATGGTCGTTTGGCAGGATGGTAAGCAAGTGGTTGCCAATCCAGCAAATCTTAAGGCAAACAAAGAGCTTTTGTTACAGCGCTTACATGACCATATTAAAGCAGTGGTATCACACTATAAAAATGATGTAAAATCTTGGGATGTCGTGAATGAGGTCATCGATGAATGGGGGGGAGATCCAGATGGTTATCGTCAATCACCATGGTACCTCATTACCGGCCTAGACTATATCAGAGTTGCTTTTGAAACCGCACGAGAATATGCTGCTCCAGATGCCAAGCTTTATATTAACGATTACAATACTGAAGTAGAACCAAAAAGAACGTACCTCTATAATTTAGTTGTAAAATTAAAAAATGAAGGTGTACCAATCGATGGTGTTGGTCACCAATCACACATCCAAATCGGCTGGCCATCTGAAGCGGATATTGAAAAGACGATTAACATGTTTGCGGATCTTGGGCTAGATAACCAAATTACCGAGCTTGATGTAAGTATGTATGGATGGCCGGTATATGCGTATCCGACATATGCTGCCATTCCGGAACTGAAATTTATGGATCAAGCAGACCGTTATGATCGTCTGTTCAAGTTATATGAGAAATTGGGAGATAAAATTAGTAATGTTACATTCTGGGGAGTTGCTGATAACCATACTTGGCTGAATGACCGTGCAGATGTTTATTATGATGCAAACGGAAACCTTGTTTTAGATGGCAACACTCCTGCTGAAAAGTCATCAGAAAAAGGCAAAGACGCACCATTTGTTTTTGATCCTGATTACAATGTAAAACCAGCTTATTGGGCAATTATCGACCATAAATAGGATAAAAAAATCAGCTCTGAGGTTTTGGAGCTGATTTTTTAATAGTTTCCTTATCTTAGGAAAGAAATCAGAAGCTGAGCCGTTTTCCAATTGAGGACATTTCTGTTGATTATTAAACTAGTTTTGTCCTCAAGAAGCCCTATTGAGGACATTTCTGCTGATTTTTAAACAAGATTTGTCCCCAAGAAGCCTTATTAAGGACATTTCTATTGATTTTTAAACTAAATTTGTCCCCAAGAAGCCCTATTGAGGACATTTCTATTGGTTTTTAAACTAGATTTGTCCCCAAGAAGCCCTATTGAGGACATTTCTGTTGATTATTAAACTAGATTTGTCCCCAAGATCTTATTAATGTAAGAAAAGGAATTGTTCATATGATAATTCCTTTTTTTAATATCTATTCATGGTCCATAAGAGTTGTGGTTGTTTTCTGGAGGATATTCTTTTATTTTTCCCCTAAGTTGCACTTCATCCGGCGGATTCGACCCAGATCTTTTATCAAAATAAATAGCAATTCCGCCTAATATAATGACAGGCAGCAGTATATATAACCAAATCATTATGATACCTCCAAAAGCTTATTATAATTATTATATTATAAAATTAGCATTTATTTACAATTTTTTGGAAAATGAAATTGCTGTTGACAGAAAATTTATTACTATCATTACAGGAAAATCATATATATAGTGTAAAAGTTAACAGGAGTAAAGAACATTGGACAAACAAAATAGCCAATTTAGATGGGTTGTATTTGCTTCGGTATTGTTCACTTATTTGTTAATGTCGAGTCAACGGACCGCACCGGGATTGATTACGGACCAAGTAATGAGTGATTTTCATGTAACAGCTTCAACGATTGGGATGCTGACAAGTATGCAATTTTTTGTATACACTGGTTTGCAAATTCCGATGGGTATTTTGGCTGATCGTTATGGCCCCAATTTTTTTCTAATAGCAGGTGCAACACTTACAGGCATTGGCACAATCATTTATAGTTTAGGTACTAATGAATTTGTCCTGTTTTTTGCCAGAATATTGACTGGGACTGGTGATGCAACCATCTGGGTCAATATGGTGTTAATAATGAGCCAATGGTTTAATGCAAAGGAATTTGTTCGATTAATTGGTCTGGCTGGAATGACAGGAAGCCTTGGGTTCCTATTGGCGACAGTCCCTTTCTCCGAATGGATTGATTTGCTTGGTTGGAGGGCAGCCTTTTTTTCAGCGGGACTATTATTATGTTTTTGTGGCATTCTCCTTTATTTTGTCCTGTTAAAAAAAACAAACGAATCGGCATTTGTAAAAAATGAAATACAACGTGAAAAAACGTTCGAGTTATTGCAAAGGATATTTTCGAATCGGCAGGCCTGGGCTTTATTCCTTTGTCACTTTGGGGTTGTCGGCGCGTATGTAGGATTTATCAGTTCCTGGGCAGTTCCCTATGGGATGAATGTGTATGGGATGACACGTTCCGGTGCGAGTCAGCTTATTATGATTGGTCTGATCGGGGCCCTAATAGGTGCTCCCCTAACCAGCTGGATTTCAAGTCGGTTAGAAACCATTAAACGTCCCTATGTCATTGTCCATTTCATTATGTTATTGAGTTGGTCTAGCTTTCTATTATTTAAAGGGAATCCGCCTCTTTTTGTTCTCCATATGCTTTTCTTTATCATAGGCTTTGGGTATGGTGCAAGTGCGTTAACGTTTGCTGTCGTTCGTCAATCTTTTCCGATAATAGAATCTGGCATTGTCTCTGGGGTTGCGAATACCGGTGGTTTTCTAAGTGCTGTACTGCTTCCAAGCATCTTTGGAAATGTATTGGATCATTCTCAGTCTGCTTCAGGCAGTATTAGTGATGGATACTACTTCGGTTTTTTCACCCCAGTAATCTTCTCCATGATTGGCTTGATTGGAGTGATTTCTATTAAGGAAAAGCGTCAGGATTCAGAACATAAAACCAATATCCATTTATCTTAAATAAAAAGGGAGATCGTTTTTAAAACAATCTCCCTTTATTATTAGTTGTTTTTCAGAATAGTGTTAGCTTCCTGCTGCAGGAAATCCTCGGCCGAAATGACATGAGCATAAATTCCGTTAAGTGCACTGATAAACGCATAATGAACCTGATCAGCCGGCACTTTCTGTTCTTGATAAGATAAGTCCCTTGTCGTGCATGCATCTTCAATAAGCGTAACTTCAAAACCTAGGTCCCTTGCAGCCCTGACCGTGGCATCAATGCACATATGCGTCATCATTCCACAAATCACAAGCTTAGTGACTCCATTTTCTCTTAATTTGTTTTCTAATTCTGTCTTGAAAAAGCTGTTGGGTCTATGTTTTACGATAACACTTTCATGCTGTAACGGTAAAACCGCTTCATTTATTTTGGCCCCATCTGTGTCTGGAAGAAAGAAGGTTGCTCCTTCTTGAATTGAGATATGCTGAATATGAAAAATAGGATGATTCTTCTGTCTGAACCAATCAAGGATTTTACCTGCATTAACAGCTGCTTTTCTTGGATTGCTTAATTCCATTTTTCCATTTGGAAAGTAATCATTTTGAATATCAACTAAGATTAAAGCTGTTCTCATTTTTTTCCACCCCATCAAAAATTGATTATAATAATATCATAGATAATCTCTTGATTTTAATCGATACTTTGATGAAACACTATTATCCAAAATAATTTCATGGTGAAAGGAATCTATATGGAACTCGATCAAATTGATTTTCAAATCCTCCGATTATTAACCGAAAATTCACGTATTCAATGGAAAGACCTTGGAGGAAAAATTCATATGACTGGACAGGCAGTGGGGAATCGTATTAAAAAACTTGAAGAAAGCGGCGTCATTAAAGCCTACTCCCTCATAGTCGATGAAATGAAATTAGGGCTCATGTTTACTGCGTTTGTCATCATTCATATGAAAACGGCCAATCATGATTCGTTTATCCAATTTATTAAAGAGCGAAATGAGGTAGTGGAAGCACACAGAATATCAGGGAAAGGATGTTACCATTTAAAAGTAATCGTTAAATCCCAAGATCAACTGAATCTGTTTCTTAATAAACTTCTCGAGCATGGGAACTATAGTTTAAATCTATCCATTCAAGAGATCAAACAGCAGAATACGTTGACAGCTACTTTTTAATAAGTCATAAAACAAAAAACAGGAAATCATTATCGATTTCCTGTTTTATATTTTAATAGATGACTACCGGCTCGTACGTGCTTAGATTCTCATACACGGTTTTCATAGCATCTACCGGTGTATTGACACAGCCATGCGATCCTGCTGCTAGATAGGCATTGCTTGCCCAGTTTGACCGAAAGCTGGCATCGTGGAATCCTTGCCCATCATTCGTAAAAGGAGCCCAATAATTAACTTGTACTTGATAACTAGGTTTTCCACCAAGTTCTCTGCCCGTTAGTATGGCTGGTGTACGTTTATAGAGAATATACCATACTCCTTTTGAAGTATCATTACCAGTACTGTGTTTGCCGGTTACGACATTTGTTGTGATGGCTAATTTCCCATTTTTGTAAATCCAAATACGCTGCTCGGCAATGGATACTTCAGCATACGTATCGCCAATGCCATTGTTCGTTAACGTGTCAAAACCGTAGCCTTCACCTTTCCAGCCATGGCCGATAACATTGGAAGCCGTAACGGCTTTCTCGCCTTTTTCAAAAGCGGCCTGAACCAATGCTGATTCTTTGTCCACATCTAATGCCCAGCCATACCCTTGTCCTTTAACCGAAACGACTTTGCCTGAATGGGTCTTAAAGGAGAAATTTTTATTTAATGTGGATTGAGTACTATTAATTTCGGCAATTTTCTTGTTAATATCGCTTGGGTCAATGGTCACCTTCATGTCTTTTGACACAGAGGCAGTTTTAATTAGTTCGCTGGCTTTTAACGCATGAACTTTATCCTGTACCTTATATTCAACCGTCTGGGCAAGGATTCCCTGAAGCTTTTTCTGTTCATTTTTGATAACCTGGCTGTCCTCTTTGATTGGCTGCATAAATATAGGTGAAAGACGGATTTCACTCGTATATAAATGCTTCTCATAGGCTTTTAAAAGGCTGGCAACATCATACTGCTCACCGCTGCTGCTTTTTGAGACAGCGATTTTACCCTGTTCCAAATGAACCTCTGCATCTTTCGGAGCTTTTAAGGTTTTATTCATAGAAATAAGTTTTTCTTCCACTTGTTTTTTCATAGTTTCGCTGCGGTACTTATCCAAAGTGCCTGGCATTAATGAAAAACTCTTTGCTTTTGAAGAAGGAAAAAAGCTCTGCTGGTCTTTTAATAATTTTTTGACTTCAGAGAGATCTGAACTCGTAAATTTCATTTCTGTATCGTTTCCATCTAAAATTTGCTGTTGTCCGACATAGACTACGTTTTTTAATACGGAAGTTTTTAATTTTTTAAGGGCTTGCTCAGCCGTTAGTCCCCCGACCTTTGTGCCATTAATCTTGATATTGGCGTTAAAGTGTTTTGCCTGATAATAGCTGATTGCCGCTATTATGATTGCAATAATAATGATGACACCTGTTGTTATGAACTTCCAGTTGGCAAAACCTTTCTTTGAGCTGCTCTGACGTTTACCCAATTCTTCTACTGATTGATTTAATGCACTTTCCAAAAAAATTCCCTCCCGCAACGGTGATCCAGCTGCCTGCCCACCGTTTTAAAACTTTAGGTCTTACAACCAAAGATTATTACAATTATATTACTCTATTATTACATGATAAATACTATTCTACTAGTTTTTTAAGTCGAACTTTGTCACTATTTGTACACTTGGAAAAATTTATTTTAAGATTACTGACTAAACCTAAAAAAAGCCCCTTTTTGGGGGCTAAAGAAGGGGGGAAATCCGAGTCATACATATATTTAAACTGAAGTCATATCCTTTTGAGATATTCTCCTCTTCCGATAGGCTTTTGTAGAAATAGAGGCAAGAAGGAAAATAGCAATAAGAATATAGGCAGCACCGCCAATCAACCCTAAAGAACGCGGTAAAAGATAATGCAGTGCAAATCCAGCTAAAAACATGGAAATACCCAAAATCGTGTTACCGATTGTTGCCAATAGTCCAAACATCGTTCCATGATGCTCCTCAGGAATCTCTTTCATTAGAACGGTGTCAAAACTGGCATTCCCAATGCCAGACATAAATGCCACACCACAAAACAAGAGAAACGCAAAAACAACGAAATGGGTCCAACTTAATAATAATAGAAACGTTCCTTCAAGCATTAAACAGAGTAGGCCAGTGACTAAAAAATTTTTTCGTAACCGATTCGCCACGGAGTAGCTTAACACCAGGCCAATCCCCAATCCCCCATAGAACAGCCCAACACCGACATCTCCAAGGTGATACTCATTAACAGCATACACGCTGATAAGAATGTTATCGATACCATTCATGAAAGCAATTAATACTTCGCAGATTAATAGGATTTGAACGGGAACCGACAGGCTAATGACTTTCTTAAACACGAACCAAGGCGATTCTTTTTCGAGAAGCTTTCCATCCGTATCCTGTTTATGCTCTGGGAACGCAATGGTCGAGATGACCGCTGCTGCGCCTAAAAAGGAGAGCGCATTGAACCAAAAGGTAATATGGGGACCAAAAATAAAGGCCACGATTCCTCCAGAAAAAGCGCCGCCTATTAATACAATGCCAATTAAGACTTGTTCCAAACTGTTCACTTTCATGAGCTGCTCTTTTTTTACCAGCAGCGGTATGGCTGATTTTCTTGCCGGGGCATAAATGGCTTCTCCTGCGGCTAAAAGAAAGGAGCTTACATAAACAATCCAAAGATCTTCTTTGCTGTCCACCAACAAGAAGGTTAAGGCAAATATAATCCGAATTAAGTCGGTTGCGATCAATATCAATTTTCTAGGAAAGCGGTCAGCAAGCCTGCCGCCAATTGGTCCAAAGATGACAAACGGTATCAGCCGGATGGCCAGTGTGATGCCCACCGCAAAGCCTGAGCCTGTTAACTGCAGCAGCATTGCTAATACAGCAACAGAACTAAAGCGGTCGCCAATTCCGTTTACGACTCCGGCGAGAAATAGTTTTCTATATTGTTTTTCTTGTCCCAGTAACATTCCATCACCTTCTTTAATATTTATCTAATTTTATGTTTATCTAATTAGTAAGGTAAAAAAATACGGTGCACCTGGACACCTGAAAACTACTTTAATAGATATCTAATTAGATGATAATTGAATTACCTTTGGTAATCAAGTGTTTTATAAAGATTTAAGTGCAATTTTTAAGATTGCGGTTACTGTGAAGGAGCCAAAGTGCCCGCCGGATACAATTTAAAGTGTCAGAGGTCATTGTGAAGGAGCCAGAGCGCCTGCCGAGTACAATTTCAGAAGACAGCGGTCACTGTGGAGGAGTCAGAGTGCCTGCCGAGTACAATTTCAGAAGACAGCGGTCACTGAGGAGGAGTCAGAGTGCCCGCCGGATACAATTTCAGCTTTTCAGCAGTCACTCTGAAGGAGTCAAAGTTCCCACTGAGTACAATATCTAAACTCAACGTTCATTGTGAAGGAAACACAGCGAATCTTACATTTGATCTAAGTCAGATTTCTTAACTAGGAGAGCCGAAAATAGTATAATATTTCGTGTTCCTAAAGTATTATTGTAGTTATTTTCGAAAAGGGCGTGACATATATTTGCTTCAGTTAAATAATTCAATTCTCCGTCAGCCATCTTTTGCAAAATTTTGGTTCTCGCGCATCTTGGCCTCTACATCTTTTCAGATGTTGTCCGTGGCAATTGGATGGCAAATGTATGACTTGACGCACGACGCTTTTAGTCTCGGTTTGGTGGGACTGGCTCAGTTTATCCCAATGGTCTTGCTCACATTAGTTGTCGGGCAAGTGGCAGATCGCTTTGATCGAAGAAAAATTGTTTTTTGGTGTTTACTCATTGAAGGCATGATGGCAGGTCTTCTTCTCTATGGAAATCATGCAGGCTGGCTGGGGCGTGAACAGATTTTGCTGGCAGCTGCGATCATCGGAGCATGCCGTGCTTTCGAGGGGCCGGCTTCATCAGCCCTATTGCCGCAGTTGGTACATAAAAAGATTCTCCCACAGGCTATATCTTTAAGTACGACGGCTGGGCAAACAGCTCAAATCCTGGGTCCGTCCCTTGGCGGAGTGCTTTTTTCGTTAGGACCCGCATTCGTGTATAGTACCGCAACGGCAGCATTGCTTGCTGCAGCCATCTTAACCTATTTAATCACGGGCTTGGAGCAAGCAGTCCGAAGGGCGGAACCGGTATCAATACGATCCATTCTATCGGGATTGGTATTTGTCTATCGTAATCCTGTCATCCTTGGAACGATTTCATTGGATCTTTTCGCAGTCTTGCTTGGCGGAGCGACAGCCCTTTTACCAATATTCGCGCAGGATATTCTTCATACTGGTCCTTGGGGATTGGGATTAATGCGGACAGCACCAGCGGTTGGGGCACTAATCGTGTCAATTATTTTGGGCTATTTTCCCTTAAAGAAAGCCTATGGTCTAACATTGTTTGGGGCACTCGCCATTTTTGGATTGTCTACCATGCTTTTCGCTATTTCAACAAATTTAATTGTATCGTTGGTTGCCTTATTTCTTATCGGTGGATCAGACGTAATCAGCGTTGTCATTAGGTCCTCACTCGTGCAGCTGCAAACTCCAGATGAAATGCGTGGCCGGGTAAATGCGGTGAATGCTTTGTTTATTGGAACCTCGAACCAACTGGGGGAGTTTGAATCTGGCACGTTGGCAGGTTTTATGGGAGCAGTTCCAGCAGCCTTCATAGGTGGTCTTGGAACGGTCCTTGTCGCCGGGCTGTGGATGTATTTATTTCCTTCCATCAGAAAGCTCCGTTCTCTCTCATAAAGTGCAAGGAAGTTAGTACTAAACAAAAGGGTCTGCCTTCTACGATTAAATAGTAGAAGGCAGACCCTGTTTTTTTAATCAGAAAGTTGTGCCCAGAGCATGGACATCGCTAAGTATTCCGAGCGGAGCGAATCCTTCGCACGGGGACTTTGTAAACAAACTGTATTAAGATGCAGAGTCTCTTTCCAAAGAATGTGACTTTATTTTCGCTTTTGATAGATTCACATTCCCCGCTGCAATTCCGCCTAATATCAAAACAACTCCGAGCCATTGGGATATGCTTACATGTTCTGCCAAGAAAAGCGTCGATAAGATGACCGCAATCGGAAGCTCAGAGGCTGTTAAAATGGTGCCAAGTCCAGGCTCGATATACCTCATGCCAATTGAAAATAACAGCGGAGGCAGGGCGACCCCTAATAAGCCAAGAAATAATCCATACGGCGCGATCCCAATCAAAATAGGTAAATGGAATAACTCCGTTGGCTGAAACAAAATGAAAACTGTAATCATCCCGCCAGTGGAAAAAATGGCGCTTTTCTGCACAGGCGGGAGATCTCTTTCCACCGTGCCGCTAAGAAAAATAAACGAAGTATAGGATACAGCGGATAGGAGTCCCCAAATGGCCCCCTGCCATGTGATCATCCCGTTGTCTACTGCGAGAACGCCAGCCGCAAGAATAGAGCCAAAGATGAGAATACTGATTGAAACTATTTTTCCAATGGTAGGTATTTTCTTATAAAAAAACCATTCAAAAAATGTGCCAATCCAGACAAATTGAAATAAAAAAATGATCGCAAGCGAAGCATGAAGGGTTTGCAGTGATTGATAATAAAATACACCCGTTAAACCGAGTGGTAATCCAGATAAAAGGAGTTTACCTATTTTACCGAGTGTCAATTTCTTTTTTTTCGAAAAAAGTGCAACCGTCCAAATCAGTAAAGTACCAAGTAAGTATTGACTCCCCGTCACCACTTCCACCGTAAAACCTGCAGCATAAGCGAGCTTTACAAAAGTGGATAATGCTCCGTAACAGCAACCACCTAATAAAACAATAAATGCGTATTGCCAAGTCCTCATTTTCACTTCCCCTTTCAATCTATTAAAAAATGATGGATCCATTAATTGACTTTGTAATCCTCTGGCACTTTTCAAAACAAAAAAGCCACACAGCCTATAGAAGCTGTGTGGCGAAAATAGAGATTCCTCTAGAAAAATCCACAAACAAATAGATTTTAGTATTCAAACTACTTTTATTAATTTAAACCAAATAAATAGTGAATGTCAACGTTCATGTTGGATCTTATTTTTCAAAAAAAGAAGTTAGGCTGGGGCATAAATAATATCCATTGCATTCTTTAACATTGACTTTACAATTTCTTAATGTTGGATTAATGTGGGATTAACATTGTGGATTTATGATTAAACCGTAACAAACAGTAAACAACATTACAAATTCCACATTGGGGAGAGATACTTTTTATGAATGTTAAGAAATGGTGCAAGTCGATTCAAGTTGTGATGTTAGGAATGAGTGTACTTGGATTAGCCGCGTGTGCAGATACAAAGGAACCGGTTGCATCAAGTATTAAGGATCCGAACTCGTTAACCCTTAATGAAATTGAAACAAAGGCCAAAAAAGAAGGGGAAGTCAATAGTGCCGGTATGCCTGATTCATGGGCCAACTGGGGAGAAACGTGGGATGAAATAACAAAAAAATACACTTTGAAACACAATGATACAGATTTATCGAGTGCTGAAGAGATTGCCAAAATGGAATCGGAAAAAGAAAATGCCACCGCGGATATCGGCGATGTAGGGATGTCCTTTGGACCGGTTGCTGAACAAAAGAAATTAACACTGCCCTATAAAACTTCCTATTGGAATGATGTACCTGACTGGGCAAAAGATGACAACGGGGACTGGGTTGTCGGGTACCAAGGAACGATTGCCTTCTTAACGAATAAAGAATTGGTGAAAAATCCGCCAAAATCTTGGGATGACATCCTAAAAGGTAATTACAAAGTAACCGTTGGAGATGTACAGCGAGGAACACAGAACCAAATGGCCGTTCTTGCTGCGGCTATGGCTTACGGGGGAGATGAAAAACATCTTCAACCAGGAATTGACTTTTTTAAGAAGCTTGCAAAGCAAGGACGTCTTAGCTTAACGGATGCTAAGCCAGCGAACATCGAAAAAGGGGAAGTAGAAGTGGCTCTTGTTTGGGATTTCAATGCCCTTGGTTATGCAGAACAAATCAATCGTGACCAATTCGATGTTACCATACCGAAAGAAGGTTCAGTCGTAAGCGGCTATACCACGATTATTAACAAATATGCGAAACATCCTTACGCCGCAATAGCCGCTAGAGAATATATCTTGAGTGACGAGGGACAAATTAACCTGGCTAAAGGATATGCCCGTCCTATCCGTGATAACGTGAAGCTCCCGAAAGAAGTAGCGGATAAAATGATACCAAAAGAAGAATACAAAAATGCCAAACCAATTAAGGATTTCCAAGCCTGGGAAGAAACGGCTAAAACACTTCCGCAGCTTTGGCAGGAAGAGGTGTTAGTCAATGTCAAATAAAGTAATCGCTATTGTTGTAGATGGAATGAGATACGATAAAGCTTGTGAGACTCTGGGATATATTCAGCATCTTGTAGAAACCAATCAGGCAGCACTTTATAAGGTTCGGTCGGAGCTGCCTAGTCTTTCCCGTCCATTATATGAAGTGCTGCTTACTGGTACACCTGCTTCGATGAACGGTATTACCTCGAATCAAGCTGTGCAGCTTTCCACCGAGAAAAGTCTCTTTCATCTGACGAAGGAGAACGGGTTAAGGAACGGAGCAGCAGCCTATTACTGGGTAAGTGAACTGTACAATCGTGCTCCATTTGTGTTTGTTGAAGACCGCGAGCAAGAGGATTCAACTAAGCCTATTCAATACGGGAAATTTTATTGGGACGATGATTATCCAGACAGCCATGTGTTGATGGATGCGGAAGCATTGCGCCGAAAGCATGACCCGCACTTTTTATATATTCATCCGCTTGGTGTTGACGTAAAAGGGGAAGTGTTCGGTTCGGAATCGAAAGAATACCGTGAACAAATCTTAAAGATGGGAAGCTTGCTCGCACAGCTTTTGCCAATTTGGATGAAGGAAGGATACCATATTTTAATTACATCTGATCATGGTATGAGTGAATATGGAAATCACGGCGGGATAACTGATGGTGAGCGTGATGTCCCACTCTTTATCATTAGTCCAAAAGTGGAGCCTGGCGTCCACAGTGAGGGCGTCCCACAATTGGCGTTTGCCCCGCTCGTTTGTGAACTATTAGAGATCGAACCGTCCGATAAAATGATCAACTATTCATTGCCAGGCCTTAAGGGGAACGTGTCCGTTTAATTTTCGAAAAAAGACTGCCGGGAAATGGTTTTACAATAAAACCCATTTCCCCCATTGTTAGCGAAATAGAGGAGAGGGAAGTCTTGCGAAAAATAAAAAAACAAAAATTTTACTTATTAGCACTTTTACTGCCGTTTATTTTGTTTGTGGTCGGGTTTGAAATCGGCCCATTAGTGGCCATGCTGAGGGATAGTTTTCACGCAGATGATGGAATTCAAGTCACGATTCAGCAGTATGTAACGATTTTTAAAAGTAAATTTTACTTGCAAGCGATCCAAAATAGTCTTGTCATTTCGTTGGTTTCTGCTGTGATTTCTGTAATCATTGCTGTTATTGCCGCTTATTCTTTTACAAAGTTTTCACAAAAGGTCCAAAATCGCTTAGTGATGATTGCCAATATGACTTCCAATTTTGAAGGAATACCGCTTTCTTTTTCATTTATTATTTTGCTTGGAAACAATGGATTGTTTACGCTGCTTTTTTCCAAGCTGGGTTTAGATGTGTTTGCAGGCTTTAATTTGTATTCTTGGACAGGTCTCATTTTTGTGTATATATATTTTCAAATTCCGCTGGCTGTAATGCTGATTTATCCATCTTATCAAGGAATTAAAAAGCAATGGAAAGAAGCATCTTCTTTATTGGGTGGAACCAAATTATCTTTTTGGCTCCACATCGGGATTCCGGTTTTGCTTCCTAGCATAGCAGGTACCTTCAGTATTTTGTTTGCCAATGCTATGGGCGCTTATGCAACTGCCTATGCACTGGTCGGAAGCAACTATAATTTATTGTCATTGCAAATTGCCTCTTTAGTCTCGAGTGACGTGACCTTAAAGCCGCAGCTAGGCAGTGCTATGGGCGTTCTTTTAGCTTCGGCCATGATCGGGGCGATGTGGTTCAATAACCGAATGATGCGCCGCATTAGGAGGGATTTACGATGAAAACTTCACTGAGCTTTCATAAAGTAATCGTTGGTTTACTTGTGATTTATTTAGTAATCCCGCTGGCAGCAACGCTTTTATTCTCGGTAGCCGGCAAATGGGATCATACCATTCTCCCTGAGAGTTTTACGATGAAATGGTATATCGAATTATTTCATGATGAACGGTTTTATGGTGCACTCCAGCATACATTGTTTTTAATTTTTGTAACGGTTGGTCTTGGTGTGGTGATAATGCTGCCAACGATCTTTATCATTACCGTCTATTTCAGCAAATGGGAAGGATGGCTCCAAACAGTTGCTATGCTTCCTTATGGAATACCTCCGATCGTTGGGGCTGTAGGCTTGATCAAGGTCTATTCGAATGGGCCTCTTCCTATTACCGGAACACCGTGGATTTTAGTTGGTGCATATTTCATCACAATATTACCTTTTATGTATCAAGGGATTCGTAACAGCCTTCGCACGGTGAATGCGGTCCAGCTTGTTGATGCAGCTGAATTACTGGGAGCTACAAAATTTCAGGCGTTTCGCACCGTCGTGTTCCCTAATATAATCTCTGGTATTTTGGTGTCTACGTTATTATCTGTTGCGCTATTATTTAGTGAGTTTGCGTTTGCCAATTTGCTTGTCGGGGGCCGATTTGAAACGATTCAAATTTATCTTGCTGACAAACTTAACAGCAGTGGTCATTTAACAAGTGCTATTGTGATAACGTATTATTCGATCATTTTACTGGTAACGGGAACGGTATTAAAACTAACGTTTAAAAAAGATAAAGTTCCTAGCCCTTCTTCTAAAAAACGATCAGTTTTCTTTATTAATAAACCATTCCGTCAAAAAAATACAGCTTTAGAGGGTGAAAATTCATGAGCTATGTAACGATTGATCAAGTGACGAAGGGGTACCATCACCAAGTCGTGTTAGAAAATATTTCGTTGACCTTAAAAAAGGGAGAATTTGCGACACTTCTTGGACAAAGCGGATGCGGAAAAAGTACCTTATTACGATCGATTGCCGGACTTGAAGACGTGGATTCAGGAAGCATCTTCATTGATGGGAAGGATATCACTCATATATCACCGCGTCAGCGTGAAGTCGGTATGGTGTTTCAGTCCTATGCACTGTTCCCGAATATGAATGTTTTTGATAATATCGCCTACGGTCTTAAAATGAAGAAGGCAAAAAATATTAAAACAAGAGTAACCAAGATGATCGAACTCGTAGATTTAGTCGGAAAAGAACAATCTTATCCACATCAATTATCTGGCGGTCAGCAACAAAGGGTGGCTCTTGCCCGCGCCCTTGTCATGGAACCAAAAGTACTGCTTTTGGATGAGCCGCTAAGTGCATTAGATGCGAAAATTAGAAAAAACTTGCAAAAAGAATTAAGAAGAATCCAGAAAGAATTAGAGATCACCACGATTTTTGTGACTCATGATCAGGAAGAAGCCATGACGATGTCGGATCGGATATTTGTTATGAATAAAGGAAAAATTGTTCAATCCGGTTCTCCAGTTGAAATTTATACTTCTCCAGTCAATACCTTTGTGGCGAAATTTATCGGAAATTACAATGTTTTGAGTATGGAAGTTTTCCACAAACTTGTTCACAGTACAGAGTTAAACGGGAAGGAAATCGCCATTCGTCCAGAAGTTTTGCAAATCGTTTCTGCTAATGAAGGTCACTTAGGTTTACATGATAACTGGGGAATTAAAGGGCTTGTTAAAGATGTTTCGATGACAGGGAATGTACTAAGATATGAAGTAGAAACAGAAGGGGCCGCTTTCCTGGTGGACAATCTTCATCACAAAGGGAAAATGTTTGAACAAGGGGCGCAGGTTCAGATTTTTGTGCCGAAAAAAGAATGCATTATTTTATAGTCTATCAATGATTCCGGAGGAAGAAATATGTCCGTTTTGCCAGAAGAACGAAAGAATGAAATTTTAAAAGAATTAAATAGAGAGGGAAAAGTAAAGGTCATCGATTTAGTGGAGCAGTTTCAGGTTTCAGAGGAAACAATCCGTCGTGACTTGATGCTTTTAGAGGAAAAAGGGCTTTTAAAGAGGGTTTACGGTGGAGCGATTAAATCGGTTTTTCCATTTGAGGAGCCTCCATTCGCACATCGTACAACAGTAAACCAGGAAGCGAAAGTAAAGATTGGAAAAAAAGCAGTAGAACTCATTTCGAACGGCGATGTCATTGCCATTGATGTAGGGACCACCATGCTTGAATTTGCACAATGTATTCAAGATAAGAAGGATATTACCATCATCACCAATTCACTTCCTGTTTCAGCTCTATTGACGGAATCTCTCAATCAAAATAAGTTTACAGGGCAAATTTTATTACTAGGCGGGCTATTGGACCCGAAGCAGCAGTCGATCAGCGGCAGTCTGACGGAACAAACGTTACAACAATTTAATATTAATAAAGCGTTTATTTCTGCTGGCGGTGTTTCGATTCAAAATGGGGTTAGTAATTATCATTTACAGGAATCTTTGGTTTCACGCAAGATGGTCGAGGTATCCAAGCAAGTGATCTTACTGACCGATTCTTCTAAAATCGATGTTGATACTTTTTGTAAGGTTTGTCCTTTCGAAAAAGTCGATGTGTTTGTTTGTGAGCAATCATGGCCGGTGGGATGGAATAATCAACCGGAATTAAAGAAACTCAATTGGATTCAGGCATAAGTGATCAAGAGCAGGAAATATAGTGACTAAAAAATGGGTCTTCCTTTAAAAAAATGAGTAAAGGAGTTTTCGAAATATGAGCTTCATTGCGATAGATTTGGATGGGACATTATTAAACGGTCAGAATGAAATTAGTGAAGAAAATAGAAATGCGATTCATTATGCTCAAGAACAAGGTTTTGAAGTCGTCATTTCAACAGGGCGGGCTTATTTTGATGTTCAGACCATTTGTAAAAAGGCCGGGATTTCCCCCTGCATTATTGGGACAAATGGTGCAACGATTCATTCGAATGATGGAAAGATGCTTTCCTCTATTCCGATATCGAAAGAGCGTGTAGAGTCGATTCTAAAGTGGTTGGATGAACGGGATTTTTATTATGAAGTGTTTACTGACAAAGCGATTTATACGCTTAAGAAGAGGAGAGAATTTTTTTATCATGAGATTCAACAATTGAAAAGCGCGGATTTGGATAGGGATCAGAAAAAGATAGCGGCAGAAGCGGAAAGACAATTTGATCAGTTTGGCTTTGTACTTGTTGAAAACTATCCTGACATCCTAAAACAGAAGGAAGAAGTATTTAACATTGTAGCCTGTTCGTTTAATCAAAAGAAACTAGCTGAAGCCTGGAACCGATTCGACATGATTGGTGAGTTGGGGGTAGTTTCATCGGCTGACCATAACATTGAAATTACGAATAAAGGTGCTTCAAAAGGAAATGCCCTTGAAAAAATGGCTTTCTTGATGAATGTATCCTTAGAACAATCTATGGCAATCGGGGACAGCAACAATGATTTATCCATGTTCCGGAAGGTCGGATACAGTGTAGCGATGGAAAATGCGAAAGATGATATTAAAGCTGTGTGTACAACAACAACCCTTAAAAATGATGAAAATGGGGTGGCTCACGCGATATATCAATTTATGGAGAACTTCGCTCTTCAAAATTAAGTGTCATGTGTTGAAGGAGAGAACAATATGGCATGGATTTATATTTTAATAGCAGGATTATTGGAAATTATCTGGGTGATAGGTCTTAAATATTCACATGGATTTACCATCATAATCCCTAGCATCATAACTGTAGCTATCATAATCCTAAGTTTCTTTTTGCTTTCAAAAGCGTTACATTCCATTCCCTTAGGTACAGGTTACGCCATTTTTACTGGATTGGGAACGGTAGGTACAATCGCAGCCGGGATTCTTCTATGGGGAGAGACTATTAATCTATCGAAAGTATTTTTTGTGACGTTAATGATTGCAGGGATTATTGGATTAAAAATAAGCCCATCAGAACCTAAAACATCCAAGAACATGACTGATAGGTTAAATGTTAGGGGATGATTCAATGGCTTGGTTTTTTCTTGTTATTGCGGGCTTTGCCGAGATAGGCAGTGTGATCAGCATGAAACGTGCAGATGGGTTTAAACGATGGCTTCCTACCATAGCTTGTTTAATTTGTGGGAGTTTAAGCTTTTATTTTCTTTCATTAGCTGTAACTTCCCTTCCATTGGGGACTGCCTATGCAATATGGACTGGTATGGGCTCCATTGGAAGTGTTTTAGCCGGCATGTTCTTCTTTCATGAACCTAAAAGTTTGAGATCAACTTTATGGATTTTGTGTATTATTGCAGGGGTTATAGGTATTAAAATGGCGTCTGGGTAGTAAGGATCCCTGAGCATTGGGAACTTTTTTGCGTCCATTGCTGGATTTTTTTTAGAAAAAAGAACCATTGGTGCCAATCATCGAACGAAAATTGTAGAAGATCTAAGATTAATAGATAGGTACAGAAAAAACACCCTTTGCTGTCACAGCAAAAGGGTGGTTCTCTAATGTTTCCATTCTTCTATGAAAAATAAATACGGTAAGTGAATCCCTCAAATACTCCTTTTTATTTAAAAAAAATTGGGTAAAAAAGGAAGGGCGAATCCATTATTTTATTTTATGTAAATATCTATAGATAGTCGCTTCTGATACATCTAGGTATTTTGCAACTTCACTTACCCCGCCTTTTAATAAAAAGGCACCTTTTTCATTGAGTTTTTTTACTACATCTATTTTTTCTTGTGGAGACATCCGCTCTGCTGGGATGTCATATTCAGATAAAACCCCTTTAATAAGAGAGGAGAGAAGATCTTCTATATTTTCTTCGAAATTTTCATAAAGATTCGGATCATGAACCGGCTTTATTTGCTCGACAGAATCATTTTTGGGATTTTCAAACATAATGACTTGATCTAAAATGTTCCGCGCCTTAATAAAGTCGGTGATATCAACATTAACACAAATCATTCCAATAATTTGGTTACTTTCATCTTTAATAAAATAGCTGGAAGAACGAAGTGTATTAATCGTTTTTGAACTGCTTTTATAATTGCAGATATAATCCCGATCTTTATAGCTTTTTTCTTTAATTATTTTCAAAGCAAGATCCGTAATGGGACTATTTATCTTTCTTCCGCTAATTTGTCCATTCACAATTTCAATAATGGAATGATCAGGGTTCGTTACATCATGTAATACAACCTCGCAATTTTCTCCCATTATTTCTGCAATAAAATGCACCATGGGAATATACTGTTTCAGTTTTTCGGTATTTGTCAGCATTACCATCATCCATCCAACCTTTTCTACATATCAATTTTAGTTTAACAAAGATTTAATAAAATTCAATAAGATAAATTTCTGAATTTTTAGTTGATGTGATAAAAAAAATACATTATAATAATAAAAAATCATCATAATAATTTTTTATCACAGGAGGTTTTTCAATGCTCAATTCTATTTCAACCAAAAATGCTCCAGGCGCAATCGGTCCTTATTCTCAGGCAGTAAAAATGGGGGACTTTCTTTTTGTATCTGGACAACTTCCGGTTCACCCAGTCACAAATGTAATGCCGGAAACCATTGCAGAACAAACGAAACAATCATTGGAAAATGTAAAAGCCATTTTAGAAGCGGCTGGAAGCGATTTACAACGTGTAGTGAAAACAACTGTCTTTTTAGACGATATGAATGCTTTTACACAAGTGAATGAAGTATATCAATCGTATTTTAGCGGAAACTATCCTGCTAGAAGTGCAGTAGAGGTAGCGCGCTTGCCAAAGGATGCTTCAGTGGAAATCGAAGTCATTGCATGTGTATCAAATAAGTAAGAGATTTATTAATCTATAAAAATAACAATCGATTAGGTTAACTGTCGTTTAAGTAAAGGCTTCTGCATCGATGTCACAAGGAGGTGAGAGAGTTTTAATTAACCATTTGTGTAAGCCTTTTCATCCTATATTTTCTACTTGAAATATCTATTTTAGGAGGGACATGACATTGACGAATCAAAATAATAACACGAAAAAATGGTTTACGCTTGCCGTATTAATACTTGGCGGGGGAACGGTTTTTAAGCTTCCCTGGTTAAAAGATGCCTTTTATGTCCCTATGATGGATTATTTCCATTTAACCCACACGCAGATGGGTTTCACGTTATCTGTTTATGCATTTATCCAGACCTTCGGTTACCTTATCTCGATGTATGTAGCCGATCGATTTTCTAAGAAAAAATTGATGCCAGTTGCTTTAATTGGAATTGGAGCAACTGGATTCTACTTAACCACATTTCCAAGTTATTATGAAATATTAGTCATTTGGGGGCTTTTCGCTTTATTTGCTGAAATTGCTTTTTGGCCGGTCTTAATCAAATCTGTAAGATTATTAGGAGACTCAGATGAGCAGGGGAGAATGTTTGGATTCTTAGAGGCGGGAAGAGGAGTCATAGATACGGTTATTGCATTTGCTGCTCTCGGAATTTTTAAATGGCTCGGAGAAGGGGCAGCCGGTTTAAGAGGTGCAATTCTCTTCTTTTCGATCACCATGATTGTAATTGCTATTATTTTATATTTCCTTCTTGAAGATGATGTTATTTCAGCTGTAGATGAGCAAGGGCAAAAAGTAAACAAAAATAAGGCAGCATTAGAAGGCGCATTAAAGGCAGTAAAAATGCCAGAAATATGGGTTGTCGCTTTTACTATTTTTTCAGTGTATTCCGTTTATATTGGCTTAACCTACTTTATTCCATTTTTAAAAGACATTTATGGAATACCTGTCGCTTTAGTTGGAGCATATGGAATTATCAATCAATATGGTTTAAAAATGTTAGGTGGACCTATAGGAGGATTCCTTGCAGATAAAAAGTTTAAATCTCCTTCAAAATATTTGCGAGTAGCTTTTGCTGCATCGATCATAGGAATGATTATTTTTATTCTCTTGCCTCATCAACATCTGAATGTATATTTTGGCGTAATTTTTACACTAGCTTACGGTGCTATCATCTTTACACAAAGAGCGGTCTTTTTTGCTCCAATTGAAGAAGTTGGCATTCCGAGAGAAATAAGTGGTGCAGCAGTTTCTATAGCTTGTTTAGTAGGATATGCACCTTCTATGTTTGCCTTCACACTATATGGAAGCATGTTGGATCGATCGCCAGGTATGGAAGGATATAGACATGTCTTCTTGACCATGATTGCCTTCGCTGCTTTAGGTTTTCTTATTAGCAGCTATTTAGTTAAAGTCGTAAATAAGAAAAAAGCACTCCAGCAAGATCTGGAGAGCAGCCAAATCAAAGCGTAATTTTTTCATTAATAGATAAATTGACGTAAGGGTGGATAAAAAATGAAAATTGGATTAGAGACAGAAAGCTTTCACTTACAGTTTATAACTGGTCGAATGGATATCTTCGGTTTTATCAGAAAAACAGCCGAATTGGGATTAGATGGAGTAATGATCAATATCGTCCCATGGCCGGGGTTACCAGGAAGAGGCACCTTAGAGTCGTTTGAACCTGAGTATTTAGATAGGGTAAGAAAAGAAATTCAAAAGTATGGATTTTTCGCTGAAATTGATACAAATGGAACCGATCCTGGCCATTTAAAAGAGGTCATTCAGGCAGCCCATAGAATAGGAGCGGATGTGATACGCACGTATGCATGCATGGATGAGTATGATCAGGAAAGATTGAAAAAAGCACCAGGGGATATCAAACAAATTGTTCCTTTGCTAGAAAAATACAGAATCAAACTTGCTGTGGAAAATCATGAGGAAGAATTAACAGATGAAGTTATTGAAATTATTAAGGAAGTAAACAGCCCTTGGGTTGGCGCGCATTGCGATGTAGGCAACGGAATGATGGCATGGGAGGACCCAGTTGAAGCCGTTAGAAAATTAGCGCCTTATGCATTTACAACTCATTTTAAGGATCATATTATCGTTCATGACGGCGAGAATTACAGGGTATGCGGCGTACCTGTAGGGACAGGAAATATCGATACGGAAGAATGTTTTAAAATATTGGTCGAGAAATCTTCCCTAACTAGGATCAATGTTGAAATGTGTTTCCCATATGCCATTCATTTTAAACGAGAGCTAGGTGCAGGAGGAGTTTTTGCTCTTGGTGAAGGAGCATTTAAAGTAGAGCAGCCTCCTTATGATTTAAATGTTATTAAACCATTGGATTACTATTATCCCCCAAAAGAACTTTTAGAACAAATGATTGAAGATCAAGAAAAAGGTACAGAGCAATCGGTTAAGTATACACTTGCTTTGCGCGATAAATATTGCCGTTGAGCTTAAGGGATAAAAGAGAAAAATAAAAATTGTCCTAAAACAAAAAGGCCGGATTCTTACTCCGCCCTTTTTGTTTTAATAAAATTTAGAAATTTATCTAAATATCTAAAAGGATTCATTGACTAATATAAAAAATTTCCATATTATATATTTAGATAATTTTCTAAATATCTAAAATTGGGATGTAAAGGAAAAGGGTGTTGACATGAATGAAGCTTTTAAGGCGTTGTCCGATCCAAGCAGGAGGAAAATCCTCCATTTATTGAAAAAGAAGGACTTATCCGCAGGGGAAATTGCTGATCATTTTAATATGACAAAGCCAAGTATTTCACACCATTTGAATTTATTAAAGCAAGCGAACTTGGTGGACTCAGAAAAAAAGGGACAGCAAATTATTTATAGCCTAAATACAAGTGTGTTTGAAGATGTCATTACCTGGTTTATGGATTTCTTAAAGAAAGAAGAAGGGGAAGAGATAAAATGAAAAAAAACTGGTTTGGCCTGTTTTTACTTATAATCATCATCATCGGAACCTGTATTTCCTATCCGTATTTACCGGAACAAATTGCGGTGCATTGGAATTATAAAGGTGCCCCAAATAGCTATGCGGATAAATCCTTCGGAGCCTTTCTTTTGCCGGGGATCATGTTAGTCTTATATGTATTTAGAATACTATTGCCTAAAATCGACCCAAAGAAACAAAATTATCAACGATTTGAAGGGACCTATAAATGGATTATGAATGGAATTCTATTGTTCCTGTTTTTACTTCAAATTGTGCAAATTACGAGTGCAATGGGGATTATTAATCCCGCAATGGTGGTTCCTGAATTAATTGGCTTATTATTTATCTTTATTGGCAACCTAAGTCCAAAATTCAAACCGAATTACTTTGTTGGAATTCGCACACCGTGGACTTTAGCGAGCGAAGATGTATGGAAGAAAACCCATAGATTTGGCGGAAAGGTATTTGTTATTCTAGGATTATTGATGTTATTGGTCCCCGTTATTCCGGCAGCAATCCAAGTTTACTATGTAATTACTGTCATAGTGGTTAGCTTAGGACTTATTATGTTTTCTTCTTACTATTTTTTTATCAAAAATTAATCTAAGGGACGAAATTTATATTTCTAAAAAAAAAGCCAGGCTTCTACTACGATTATGTTGTAGAAGTCCGGCCCTTTTTTTCGATTTTTAACTCACTTAAAAAAGTGGCGCCAAGAACAAGGACGCCGCCGAGTATTTGAATCAACGACATGCTTTCATGCAAGAAAATCGCAGCAATGAGGACGGCAGAAATCGGATCGATATAGCTAAGGACTGCAATCGTTTGGCCCTTTAATTCTTGAAGAGATGTGAAATATAAAAAATAAGCCAGTCCCGTATGGATAATACCAATTATTAATATGAAAATGACCGAAGTAGAATTGATACCTGAAAAATCCAGATGACTTTGCCATACTACATAGGGAAGCAGGACCAATGAACCTGCCATTAATTGAACTAATGTGATTTCAAAGCCTGATAAGTTTTTAATAAATTTGTTCATTAATATCACACTGGCATAAAAGGCTGCCGCTGACAGGCCATATAAAATACCAACTACGTTATTCTCAGAACCGCTTGAATTTCCGGAACCAGGATTAACGATTAAAAATAGTCCAATCATAGCCATAATAATGCAAATAACCTTCGTGCTCGTCAATTTTTCTTTCAAAACCCATGGTGCTAATATCATCACAAAAATCGGAGCAAAATAATAGCTAATTGTGGCATTGGATATAGTTGTATACCGATAAGACTGAAAAAGAAAGATCCAATTAAGGCCAATGGCAGCACCTGAAACCAAGAGTAGAATGGCATTTTGTTTTAACGCTTGAAAGGATGGCTTATGTTTGACGATGAAACTTACAATCAGCAAAAATAAACTGCCGATTATCCCTCTTAAAAAAGCAATTTCACTGGATGTCAGGTCTATCTTTTTGACAAATACTCCGATGCTTCCGAAAATGAGCATCGTTATGATGAGCTTCAGTTTTCCGTTCAAGTTGATCCCCCCTAGTTCTTAATCCAATCATAAAATGAATGAATTCTCAACAAAAAAATACTATTAAACATGTAGAAGGTGACCACCATTTTGGGGCCACCTTCTACATGTTTAATGTAAGGATGCTAAAATTTCCTGCATTTTTTGTGTCACTAACGGATAGAAATTATTTTTTGCACTGGCAGTGGAATTACCGCCGAAAAATCCAGTACCTGGGCATGTTTTAATGGCATGGCCTGCACTGTTATCTAATACTCTTTCTCCCGAATTCACATCCCACCAATGATGATAAGTGACACTGTCTACTGTAGGAGTTAACCCGTACTTGATCATAAGAAGGGCAGTGATGGTAACAATTGTTTCCCTTTGCTCCGCTGTCATTTTTTCCGCATCGAAGTTCCCAATATTTTCGATGGCTAACGCATCAGCCTCAATAGCATGCATGGCCTCTTTATTGAGTAAACCAAATGAACCTTCAGGAGCGATGTTAAATGGACGGCCAACGACAACTCTGCCGTCTGGGAAGGTAGTTAATTGCTGACTAATCATGCTCCATTTCATCCCATTTACATGATAATCCTCCATACCCTTCATCAAGGCAAAATGGTTGGAACCATTGAATTGCTTGTATGATGGCTGATAAGTATGATGCTGTTGGACTTTTCCAACCCTTCTCGTAAACTTTTGGTTAAAAATCCAATCTTTAAATTCCTCCCTGGTCATAAGAATAAATTTTCCATCCATGGTCAGTTTTTTGGGAGGAATTTTTAATATTTGCCCTACATAAAGCACATCGGATGAAAGACTGTTAGTTGTTGTGATTAAAGAAACTGTCGAATTAAAGGCTTGTGACAGTTTCCAAAGTGTATCCCCGGGAGCAACTTGGTACATGATGGGAACCCTTAATTTCTGGCCGGTTAAAAGTAAATCTGATTGTAATCCGTTGATGAGTTTAAGATCCTCAATAGTAGTCCCATAGGTATTTGCAATCTTCCACAGATAATCCCCAGATTTCACTTCATAAGTATTTCTCGGGTTATTTGCTGCATGAGCTGGAGATAAATGCATTTGCATGACTAGGATTAAGGTAAATAAAATCACAAATTGTTTTTTCATTAATGAATTCCTTTCATGATGATTTGACAAAACAACTCTTTTTATGTTTTGTAAATCAAGACATTTGAATTCATTGTGGTGCCCGACGGGACAAATTTTTGCATCCAGACAAAAAAACGAACAGTGACTTGCACTGTCCGTCTTTTAAATATACCGATCTCGGCCCGATATCATCCCAAATAGCATCACGACTACAGAGACTAAAATAAGGGTGATGAGTGGAATGGTCCACAAATGGGTCGTATCATATAAGAAGCCAATAAACATGGGGCCAACTGCTGCAAGGATATAACCGGTTGATTGTGCCATACCTGATAATTCAGCAGCCTGTGCGGCATTCCTTGCACGGAGTCCGATGTAGCTTAAGGCTAATGGAAAAGTTCCGCCTAATCCTATCCCAATTAAACCAATACTGATAATGGCAATAGGATAGGAAGAGCTAAGCAGTAATCCGCCATACCCAGCAAAGGAGCAAATGTTTAAAAGTAAGGCAATCCATGATTGTGAGCGGAACCGACCTGCAATAACAGGGATGAAGAAACTAGCAGGCAACCCGACTAATTGGGAAAACGAAAGCATCCATCCTGCCGTGCTGCTGCTCATTCCACGGCTTTGCAGGATTTCAGGCAGCCAAGAAATTGTGACGTAAAATAAAAAGGACTGAAATCCCATAAAAATCGCGATTTGCCAGGCAAGCGGCGAGCGCCAAACTTGATTAGAATTGGAGCTGACTTTTTTGATGGAATTTTGACTTCTTTGATTGGATTTCACAAGAAGTACCCACACAATGATCGCAATTACAGCGGGGATTCCCCATACAATTAAGGCTCCCTGCCAGCCAAGATTCAAGCCGTCCGCTAAAGGAACACTTAACCCTGATGCTAATGAAGCCACTAATCCCATAGAGGTTGAATATACACTTGTCATTAAGCCGAACTTCTGAGGAAATTTATCCTTAACGACGGCTGGCAAAAGAACATTGCCAATCGCAATACCCATTCCTGCCAAAAGGGTCCCGGCGAAAAGAAAAAACGTGATGGGAATAGAACGGATGCCTATTCCGATTAACAGTGAGAACAAGCCGATCAGCATTGTCCTTTCATTTGAAAACCGACTGGCTAATTTTGGAACGATCGGTGACATGGCGGCAAAAACAAGTAATGGCAGACTCATAAGTAAGCCGGCACTCCAGTGGGCTAGTCCCACATCAGCCTGAATTTTTCCTACCAACGGTCCTACCGAGGTAATGGCTGGGCGCAAATTAAAAGCTACAAGGACAATTCCAGCTATGAGTAAAAATATATAGGTCGAATTCGATTCTGATTTGGTATGAGCAATTGACTTTCGTAATTCCACAAATAGAACTCCCTTTCTTACAAGCAAACTTTCTTAAGTATATCATACTGAAGAAAGAAAGAGCTAAAGGGCGAACAGCTGCCAACTGTTCGCCCTTACAAATTTATCTTCTTTTTTAAATACCAATAACATTCAAGGATTGACGGAGACCTTCAAGCGCAAACATTCTAATAAATCTGAAGGCGAATAAGGCAATAATTGGTGAAAAATCAATAGGGCCTAGAGGGGGAATAAACCGCCTGAACAAGCCTAAATAAGGATTAACTATCCTAGAAATCCAACTTCCAAGTTTTGATGAATGAAATTGAGGAAACCAAGAGCCAAAAATCGAAATCAAGATTAACCAATAATAAGCCTCAAAAACATATTGTACAAATAGAAAAATGTTAGAGCCCAATGTATATCTTCCATTCTCTTTTTAATTTTTTTTAAACCGAACAAACCCAAACTCTTGTCCAGATGATACATATACGATTAAGATGCAAAAAGGTTTCAAAATTATTATGGAGAAAAGAGCAAATATTATCAACTCTTAATTTTTTTGCACTGTTAAACTTGATTGTTGATTTGCGCTCCAGGCGCGAGCGGTTCGCGGGCGTGCCGGGGAGCCTCCTGATATGAACGAAACTTTCAAGGCCCCCACTCTACATCAGGTTTTGATCTACTTTTGACCAACTCTAAGAAGAGAAGCTGTTCTCGCTTCTTCGCTTGCTTGGTTAGATATTTAGCCGTACTGGCTTGAGTATCTCCTTCTTTAGCTTACTGACCACTTCTCACCTCTTGGAATAGCTGTCAAGTGCTTTCCTTGACAGTTATTCCAAGAGGTGAGAAACTCTTTTAAGCTAAAGATGGAATAATCTTTCCTCCCTCATCCTTTTTAGAATAGATGTTAAGGACACGGCACGAAGGCAAAAATATCTACTGCGGTTAGCGTTCTGATATTCGTGGGTTCTCACATTTTATCTTTCCGTATAAAGGCCGTATCCACTAACTCGGGACGTGCGTTAATCTACATAGATATAGCACAGAGGAGGCACGTGGGTTTTCCTTTCCGGTTTTTCTCTTTGCCTTCGAGCCCTATTCTCATCCATCTATTTCTTTCTAACGTACTGTTCATTATAGAGAAAATGAACTTCTTTAAGCTGTTGGTACTACTTCATCTTGTTCCTGCGTGATGGCCCAAATAA
>NZ_JAQMWQ010000006.1 GCF_030403775.1 Paenibacillus sp. BSR1-1 | reverse complement strand
AGAGGCCTCCAAGCGAAGTGGATACGAAGCGCGGAAGAAAAAAATACGCCACAACCTGGCCGAAAAATATCTTTTTTATTGACGGAAGTCCAAAATTCGCCGATAAACTAGTCAGAATCGCTGATAAACTCCTAAAATTCGCCGATAAAAATAAAATGTCTCGACTTGAATCTCTTTTAAGAAGCATAAACTATTCAAAAAAGGCCATTCCACAATGGAATGGCCCATAAAAAAAGAAATTTTTAGTATGCTTTTGCCCAATAAACCATCTTATCTGCTTCTTTTCCGCAGCAAACACAGTTTTCAGACAGTTTTTCCTGCTCGAATGGGATACAACGAGATGTTGCCGTCGTGTCTTCTTTAATTTTTTCCTCGCAGGCTAACTCGCCGCACCACATTGCTTTGATAAAGCCTGGTTTTGCTTCCAGTGATTCCTTTAATTCAGCAAGTGTCAAAGCAACAGTGGTTCTTTCTTCACGATGATTCAAGGCTTTGTTGTATAAATTGCTTTGAATGTCATCCAATAATTCAACTAATTTTGTTTCTAATTGATCCAAAGAAACAATTACCTTTTCTAATGTATCCCGTCTTACTAAGACAACTTGCTTGTTCTCAATGTCCTTAGGTCCGACTTCCAGACGAACTGGAATTCCCTTCATTTCGTACTCATTGAATTTCCAGCCTGGTTTTTTGTCGCTGGCATCAATATCAACACGAGCAACCGCCCCAAGTGAATTTTTCAAATCATAGGCAAAATCAAGCACGCCTTCTTTATGCTGCGCAATTGGCACTATCATGACTTGAGTAGGTGCTGCTTTTGGTGGAATCACAAGGCCGCGGTCGTCGCCGTGAACCATGATTAGTGCTCCAATAATTCTGGTTGTAAAGCCCCATGATGTTTGGTGAACATATTGAAGCTTACCTTCTTTGTCTGTATATTGAATGCCGAATGCTTCAGCAAATCCTGTTCCAAAGTGATGGGAAGTTCCAGACTGTAATGCTTTTCCGTCATGCATCAAGCTTTCAATTGTAAAAGTCGCTTTGGCTCCAGCAAATTTTTCCTTTTCAGTCTTTTGTCCTTTTACAACCGGAATCGCAAGAATTTCTTCACAAATGGCTGCATACACATTCAGCATTTTAATTGTTTCTTCCATCGCGTCCTCATCTGTCGCATGGGCCGTGTGACCTTCCTGCCATAAGAACTCTAATGTCCGCAAGAATGGACGTGTTGTTTTTTCCCAGCGGACTACGTTAGCCCATTGGTTATATAGCTTTGGTAAATCTCTATAGGAATGGATGATATTTTTGTAATGCTCGCAGAATAAAACCTCAGAAGTCGGACGGACAACTAATCTCTCAGCCAATTCTTCAGAACCGCCATGTGTTACCCACGCTACTTCAGGAGCAAAACCTTCAACATGATCCTTTTCTTTTTGAAGCAGGCTTTCTGGGATGAATAATGGCATATATACATTTTCATGCCCTGTTTCTTTAATGCGGCGGTCAAGTTCATTTTTAATATTATCCCATAAAGCATAACCGTATGGGCGGATAATCATCGAACCGCGGACGCTTGAATAATCAATTAAATCAGCTTTTGTGACAACATCTGTATACCACTGGGCGAAATCCTCGTCCATGCTGGTTACGTCTTTTACAAATTCCTTTGCCATTTTTGACACCTCATTGATAATATTTAATTAAAATTTCGACTTTGAGAATAGTCTAGCTCCAGCGCCCAGCGGCTAGTGTCCTTCGCTCTTCTCCCTACGATAAGTCAACATCGAATCGCTGCCGCTCTTCGTGTTTCCTTTATCTCAGTCGAAGCGCTCCACAAGGAATGCTTCGGCAGCATTGACATCGCACGAAGGAAAAGCGTTAGCTTTTCCGAGGAGGCCATACGCCGCTAAACGTGCGCTTCCGCTTTTCAATATAAAAAGGCCTTGATCCTAAAAAGGGACCAAGGCCTGGCGGTACCACCCTAAATTTATAAAGCAATTGCTTTAAACTCTTTGCATGATAACGGATTTTATCCGCATGTATCTTCAAAATATCCGATACAGAACTCAGAGGCAGGTTCAAATGAGGATCTTAAGAAACCTCGCACCAATGGTTTCCTCTCTTTGTAAGACCGTTTCAATTTACTAGTCCTCGTCAATGTTTCAATAGTATTTTTTGAAAATTATATATGTCCCAATCCAAAAAGTCAAATCTTATTTTGGGATATTTTTCATTACAACCAAATTACCACTTTCAACATATAGATAAATCGGGTAAAATGCAAATAATTAGGAATTACGGGGTGATTTGCATGAAAAAAGAAGACAAGGATGAACTCGAGCAGGAGGAAGAAGAAAAAGAATTATTGCTTGAATTGATTAGAATGCAAAATGAAACCCTAAAACGCATTTATAAAAATACACTAGATAAAGAAAATCACTCAAAGCCTTAATATTCATAAAACGTTCAATTGCCCATAACTCCTAGTGACATATTTGCATTTATAATATTCTTATGTTGTTTAATCTAATAAACCCTAGCAACATAAGAGGAGATTAATATGGACATTTTTTCGATTATTTCAGCAGCTATTGTTACGATTTGCTCAGGATATTCCATTTTTCTAGTTTACCACAATAAAACCAAACTGGCAGGAACACAAGGTGTCATGATTAGTATGGTCATAGCGGTTATCACCGGCCTGCTTTCAGGGAGTATCATCGGCATTTTATCCGGGGAGACCTTTCTTGTCGTGGGAGTCAGTATGATAATTGGATTCGTTATTGGGTTCTTAGCCGGACATCCAATTGGATTATTGGCAATATTAATGGGCTCAATTGCGGGTTTGTTAGGTGGTATTAATGGCGCGATACTCGGAGTATTTCTTCAATTTATAAACCCTTCAATTTTATTAGGTATTTTAGTTGGTTTTTATATTCTTATCATCGGTTTTGTCATTGTTTATATTTTTGTAGCGACAAATAGTAAATACTCATTAAATGTCGAAGAACTGTCACCATATGCGATTATTGGTGCAGGAATCGTGCTTGTTTCCTTATTTTTATACATGTATTCGAGCGATATGGTCAAAATACCAGGCCAAACAGAAACCGCTCAAGCTCAAACCCAAACTCAAACCACTAAGGAGACTGCAAATACAGAAGTAGATGTGACAAAGGAACAAACTCCAAAAGTAAAAATGCTTGTAACCGAAAAGGGATATAGCCCTAACGTAATCAGAGTTAAAAAAGGAGTGCCTGTTGAACTGGAAATCAAAAATCCGCTTGAGAACAGTTGTTTATCCACTTTTATGATTCCAGATTTTAATATTAATAAGGTTAACCTTAAGACCGGTACAACCAATCTTACCTTTACACCGGACAAATCAGGGGAATATACCTTTAGCTGCGGAATGCAAATGTTTAAAGGAACTATCATTGTAGAATAGAATTATGAAAAGCACATGGGGCATTCACCCGTGTGCTTTTCCCATTTATTAATCTACTAATACCTCAAAATCTTCTTCTTGACGTTTTCTTCTTTTTCGATCGGCACTGAGAACTTTAAGTGATAAATAGATACCTGACCCCGTTAAAAAAATCATGGCAATTGCAGTAAGATCGATCAACCATTTGATGTTTGTATTGCCAATTCTCCCTTCATGCAGACCCCTAATCGTGCTTAAGATTGAGCCCTGGCCCATACCTTCACCTCGTGTTCTGAAAGCGAAGTTACCGTTATTCCCAACACCTGGTGGTCTTTGGAATTGACCATTCGCCTGTCCTGGTGTTTGACTGTTCGCTTGTCCTGAATTTTGACTCGTCCCCTGGCCTCCTTGGTCTTGATTAAATTGACCTCGATTAAATTGTCTTTGGTTGAATTGTCCTGGTTGGAAATTACCGCGGCCTCCTTCAACCTGGGCTTGTCCAATGAGCCAAGGTTCGTTCATCAGCAGTCCCGTAATCGACTCCATTAAGATTAAAACAGAAGTAATTAAGCCGATCCACAAATGGGCTCTTCTCATTTTTTTCATATAAATTTTCTCCCTTCAAATTCCATGCTGTTTTTGGACAATTTAATAAGCATATTATGAAGGGGTTTCCTTAAGATTTTCTTAAAAAAAGAACCCAAATTTAATTTTTTTGGGTTCTTGGGAAAATGATTTCAATTGTCGTACCCTTTCCAAGGGTGCTTTGAACTTTTGTTTTTCCATGATGTTTCTCAATGATCCATTTGGCGATGGATAATCCAAGACCGGTTCCTTCAGCGGCTGTCCGGGCTTTATCACTTTGATAAAAACGGTCAAAGATTTTAGGTATATCTTTTTCAGGAATACCGATTCCATTATCCTTTACCTCTAAGATAATCGAAGAATGGGTCTGCCTGCAGGAAAGCAGGATATCCCCTCCTTCGTTTGTGTATTTCATCGCATTATCTAACAAAATAACAATCAGCTGATGAATCCTTTCTTTGTCCGCATAAAATTTAACTGGTTCATTAGCTTCTAACCGAAGCGACTTTTCTTGGTACATCGCGATTTCTTCATAGTGTTGGAGGATTTCCTTTATAAGGGCATCCAACTGAAACGAATCTTTCTTCATTTCGATTTGATCGGAGTCAGATCGTGCCAGCGTTAAAAGGTTAGCTACCAGCTTGGACATGCGTCTTGATTCGGTAGAAATCGCAGACACATCGAGTATTTTATCCTGTACGGTGGCGGAAGGACTTCGGAACAATAAATCCGTCTTTGCCTGGATAACTGCGAGCGGCGTCCTTAGCTCATGTGAAGCGTCAGATACAAATTCCTGCTGCTTTTGCCAGGCGTTTTTAATCGGGACCAGCGCCTTGCCAGCCAAGAAATAACCCGCCACAATCGCACAGATAATTCCAAGCCCACAGCCTATAAGCATAATTAACAAAAGCCTATCCAACAATTCCTTTTCTGAGTTCACATTACGAATGAATTGAACAGTTATTTTCCCCAATACAGGAGTATCCACTTTAAAAGCTATATATCGATACGAAAAGTTCTCTACATCAACATCCTGCAAAGTTTTTAACTTTTTCGGGCGAATAAATTTTTCCTTATCTTGAAAAAGCTCAGATTCCCGGTTTTGTTCTGCTAAAAGATTGTTATTGTCATCCCAAATCAAGGTCATGATTCGCGGGTCTCTCCGAATGAATCTCGGTCCAGCACCTTCTATATCATGCTTACCACTTATCCCGGGCGGCCGTTGGTCTTGGACTTCAATATGGTTAAGGGATTCCATCAACGATTGATTAACATCCTTATAAATTCGATTTTCTGTATAAAAATAAATGATGCTGCCAAGGATGCTAATCAAAATGATAAAGACCAAGGAGTTTAACAGAGTAAGTCTAATATGTGTTTGACGAAACATGATATACCTCTATTCCTCGCTCAGCATATATCCTACGCCACGAATCGTTTTGATATCTGCATGATACCCATATGGTTCTAGTTTTTTACGAAGATGGTGCATAAACACTTCGACTATTGCTATTGTCGTATCGGAATCAAAGCCCCAAACCCTGTCATAAATTTGTTCTTTTGTTAAAATCGCTCCTTTGTTTTGGATTAAATATTCCAATAGCTCATATTGCTTAGTGGTAAGCTTAATAGAATCACCATCGACTTGAATATCTCTTTCCTTCCCAATCAGCTCAATTCCTCGATACTGAATCGTTTGATTGGTCGTTAAACTACCGCTTCTTCTTAATAATGCCCGAATTCTTGCTTTTAGCTCAGCAGCCTGAAACGGCTTTACTAAATAATCGTCACCGCCAAAGTCCAAACCTTTTACGCGATCCTCTAAGGAATCCCTGGCTGTCAAAAATAGGACAGGTATTTTGATGCCGTCCCGCCGGATGGCTTGCAGCACTTCAAATCCGTCAATTTCAGGAATCATTACATCCAAAACAATCGCATCATGAATATTCTGCATCGCTAAGAACAATGCGTCCTCCCCATTGGATGCTTGATCCACTTCAAATTCATCCGATAATAGCTCGACAATAGATTCTAACAATGGAAGATTGTCTTCTACAACTAATAACCGCATATAATCTCTCCAATTTTAATAAAGGCTTATTTTAATGCATTCATTATATAGCAAACGGAGCGGACACTACATATTCGAGCCCGCCCTAAACTTAATTATTCATAACGAAGGGCTTGAATCGGGTTTAATTTAGATGCTTTATTAGCAGGGAACACCCCGAATACCACACCGACAGCCAATGAGAATAAGAAGGATAAAAGCATTACGGATGAAGTAAAGGAAACGGTTAAGCTTAGAATAGAGGAAAGTATTTTCCCTATTCCGACTCCGGCTAGTATGCCGATTAGACCTCCCACACCACTTAATACGACTGCTTCAATAAGGAATTGAAGAAGAACATCACGCCTTTTCGCTCCAATGGCTTTCCGAATCCCGATTTCCTTAGTACGTTCTGATACAGAAACTAGCATGATATTCATTATGCCAATCCCGCCAACTAATAAGGAAATGCTGGCAATTCCGCCTAACATCATCGTCATTGTACTGGATACAGAGCTCATCGTATCCATGATATCCTGTTGGTTTGTCACACTATAGGAATCACTTTTGCCCGGATACATGGAAGCCATTGCCATTTCTACTTCATTCATGACAAAATCCATTTGATCCTCGCTTTTTCCTTGTAAATAAACTTGATTAATCGATGTGCTTTTCACTAAACGCTGTCCGGTGCTTAGCGGGACAATTACGACATTGTCGCCGCTTTGACCTAGGGAACTTCCTTTAGATACGAGAACCCCGACAACTTTAAAAGATGTTCCTTCAATTTGAATATAATGACCTACAGGATTTTCCGCACCAAAAAAGGTGGAGGCTGTTTCCGAGCCGATAACAGCAATTTTCTGTCTATATTCTATATCCAAATCGTTAATAAAACGTCCATTACTTACCTTAGTATCCCGAACTTTGGAATAATCGGCATTAGTCCCAGTTAACGTAACTTGTGAGGTGGTACGATCCTTCTTCACGTTTACACGGCCCGAAACAACTGGGGATAATGCTTTAACTCCATTCAGTTTACTTAGCACATTTATTTTATCTTCTGTTAGGGTTAAATCCGTGCCAAAAGTATTGATTGTCAAAAGATTTGTCCCTAGTTGATTGATTTGGCTGGTTACGTTCTTTGCCGAACCTTGGGCTATAGAGACAAGCACGATGACGGAGGAAACACCAATGATCATGCCGAGCATGGTTAATGCTGACCTTAGTTTATTACTTTGAATGCTCCGCAATGCCATTTTAATAGATTGCAAAATTCCCAATGAGTTCACCCCCATTCTCCTGAAGCTGTCCGTCCTGAATGCTGACCATTCGCCTTGCTTCTTTAGCAATCGCTAAATCGTGGGTAATTAAAACAATCGTATGGCCTAACTCGTTTAATTCTTTCATTACTTGCAGTATTTCTTTGCTGGTTTTGCTGTCAAGCGCACCTGTCGGTTCATCAGCGAGTAGGATTGCAGGATTTCCAACAAGGGCTCTAGCAATCGCTACCCGCTGCTGCTGGCCACCTGAAAGCTGTGTTGGTAAATGTCCTGCCCGCTCTTTCAATCCAACCTTACTAAGGCCCGCTAACGCTCTCTCCCGCCGCTCTTTTGCGGGAACACCTCTATATAACATGGGCAGTTCCACATTTTCAAGTGCGGTTAATTTTGTTAATAGGTTAAAGTTTTGAAAAATAAATCCGATTTTTTGATTCCGAATCGTTGCTAACTGATTATCATTCATTTTTCCAATATCCTTACCATCAAGGAGATATTTACCGGCATTCGGTCGGTCCAGGCAGCCAATCATGTTCATTAAGGTTGATTTACCTGAACCTGAAGGACCGATAATAGCTAAAAATTCTCCTTTTTCGATCTCAAGAGAAACATTATTTAAGGCATGAACCGTTTCACCACCGAGTTTATAGGTTTTCATTAAATTACTAATTTGGATAATCGGTCTCACCACTAGTTTCCGCCCCTTCCACCAAATTGCCTTTGTCCGGTTCCGCTGCGGTTAAAGCCTCCAGTGTTACCGAAACCGCCGAATCCCCCTCCAAAGCCGCTGCCCTGCATCATTCTTTGGCCATTATTCGAGGTGCTTCCTGTGGCTAATTGGGGTAACTGAACGGTTTCTCCTGCCGTTACTCCATCGATAATCTCCACATAATCTTCATTTGCTAATCCCGTTTTAACATTTTTTTGCACGGCCCCTGAATTTTGATTTGTTGTTTCTGATGATGCGATAATGACATATTTTTGATTATTGGACGTGTAAATGGCATCAAGTGGTACATAAAGGGCATTATCTTTACTTGCGGTTAAAATACTGGCTTCTGTACTCATCCCGACTTTGAGGTTGTCGGGTTTATCGATATGGATTGTTACATCAAAGGTAGAAACTCCATTTGTTGAGGTCCCTTCCTCGGCAATGGCTGTAACTTTTCCAGTGTACGGTTGGTCTGGAAAGGCATTTACTTTTAAACTAACCGATTGGTCTTTTTTAATTTTTGGAATATCAAGTTCATCAATTTGAACGACGGTTTGTAAATCTTTGTAGTTTGTTAAATGGGCAACAACTTGTCCGTTTGTCACACGTTCTCCTGCAGTAACAGATATGGTAGTGACAACACCATCAGCAGGCGCTGTAACAGGGTCACTTCCGTCAGTAAACGTAATAAGCTCGTCCCCTTTCTTTACTTCGTCACCTGCAGCGGCTAACACTTCATCTATTTCGTTGTTATCAATCTTTGATTTAATATCTTCACTCGTAACTGGCTGTACGGTTCCAGAACCACTGATCTTCACTTCTAATTTGCCTTGTTGGACAACAGCAGTCCTTACACTGGCTGAAGCCGTTTGTGTGCTATTTTTTGATGAATACCATTGGTAGCTAACAAATCCTGCTACTAAAACACCCAAAGCAATATAGATCCATTTTTTCATTTTTGCCTGCTCCTTTTTAATCCAGGCCGCTTGCCTGGAGATGAAATATTTTGGAATAAGCCTATTATTCCATTCAATTCTTAACTTTTCCTTAATGGAAATAATTGAAGCACGCTGAAACTTGAATCAGCGTGCTTCTTTTCTATTTTAATAGATTAAAATATTCCGTATTTACTATTCCATAGTAAGAAAGGTCTTCGTATTCTCCCCATTTAAGGACATGCTGCTTTAAGGTGCCTTCATGCTTCATCCCAATTTTCTCCATAATTCTCCAAGAGCCTTGATTGTTCGTAAATGCTGCTGCAAAAATTCGATTTAGATGGAGTTCTTCAAAGCCAAGTTTAATAACTGCCTTTGCTGCCTCGGTTCCATATCCCCTTCGCCAATATTCCTTTCCAATCCAATAAGACAGTTCCCCTCTTTCATGGTGAATATTGATCGAAAGGTTAATAATGCCTATAAATACACCATCCTCTTTTTTTGTGATGGCTAAAATAACAAGCTTTCCCTCTTTCTCAGCACCATTCATCTTTATAATAAACTGCTTCGCAGCTCCTTTTGGATAAGGATACGGAATTGTCAATGTAGTTTTTGCTATTTCATAATCTCCAGCAAGTTCTTCCACCCGTTCTGCATCACTTAATAGCAAAGGCCTCAGCAGTAATCGTTCCGTTTCAATCATATCTTTATCCCTTCCGTATTGCATTTTTTATTCATTTTAGCATAATATTCCATTATGAAATGACGAAAACTATTTTTAATGAAACTTTTCTAAAGTTAAACCGTACATATTATTAATTAATAAATTAGGAGTGAAAAGTGTGGGTGTTACGCTTAGTAAAGGCCAGAAGGTGGATTTGACTAAATCCCATCCCGGTCTTCAAAACGTTGTTGTCGGCCTGGGATGGAATATTAATAACCTGGGTTCTAATTTTGATTTGGATGCTTCGGCATTTTTATTGGGTGCCACTGGAAAGGTAAACAACGATCAAGATTTTGTTTTTTATAACAATCCCTCGGGTGGAAATGGTTCCATCCTATATAGTGGAGATAATCGTATTGGATCCGGAGTAAGGGATGATGAACAAATCAGAATTGATTTAAACAGAGTTCCTGAACATATACACCGAATTGCATTCACAATAACAATTCATGATGCCCAAATAAAAAGGCAAAATTTCGGACAGGTATCCGATTCCTACGTGCGGATTTTTAATGAACTGACGAATGAGGAATTAATAAGATTTAACTTAGGAAGAGATTTCACAGTGGAAACTGCCATTGTCGCAGCAGAACTTTACCGCCATAATGGAGAATGGAAATTTAATGCGATTGCAAGCGGATTTCAAGGAGGTTTAGCAGCATTATGCATGAATTTTGGGATTACTGTTGACGATCCAGCCCCTTCCGTACCAATTCAGGCATCACCACAACAAAATTATCAACAGAGTCCTAGTGCCCAAAATTCATATCAGCAAAATACAAGTAATCATAATCCATATCAGCAAAACCAAACTCAATATGATCCATATAGCCAAAGTCAAAATAACCAACATAGTTTTCAGCAGCCCATTCATTTGCAGCCCGAATCATCAAATCGGCAGCCTGCTTTTGGATATCCAGCGCAGAGCTATTCAACATCCTCACCTTCTCCACATACATATGGCGGGGATGACATCCTATGTCCGCGCTGTCACTCTACGAACGTAAGGACTGGCAAGAAGGGTTTTGGTCTAGGAAAAGCAGCTGTTGGGGGTCTGATTCTTGGTCCTGTTGGCCTGCTCGGTGGTTTTATTGGGAAAAACCAGTTAAAGTTTACTTGTAACAATTGTGGAAGCACCTGGTCTCCTTCCAATACAGATTATATGGAATGGGCCAATACGCAAAAGAGGAAAGCACAAGAATTATTTAATCGTTATAAAAGCCAGGATGTTTTAGAGGCAGTTGTGGCCGCTTGTGCATTGACAGCCATGGCGGATGGATACTTAGATGCTTCAGAAAGGCAAAAGATGCTCGATTTTGTTCATCAAAGTGAGGAATTAAGAGTTTTTGATACCAACAAAGTTATTCAGAAATTCAATATGTTCATTTCTAAAATGGAACATGACCGGATGATGGGCCGGGCTGAAGCCTTCCGTGCCTTAGGTAAAATAAGGACGAAACCAGAAATCGCCCGATTAGTGGCCCGCTATTGTATTGCCATTGGATATGCTGATGGGCAATTTGATCAAAATGAACAACAGATGGTGGCTGACATTTGCCGTGAGCTGGGGCTAAATCCAGCTGAGTTCCTATCTTAAATTCACATAGCAAAAGCCTCGTTCCAGAACTGGAATCGAGGCTTTTTTTTATACTTTCCAAACCCGTTTATTTTCTACCCGCATAGTTAAACCTTGTGCATCCAATCGTTCTAAAAATGGAATCATGTATTTACGGGAAAGGTCTAGCACTTCCTTCGCTTCTCCTACATCAAACTCGGAGCCTGTTCGCGTTCGAAGCTTTTCCACTGCAGCTGCAAACACATCCCCATGATAAGCAAATTGTTCATCCAACGTAACAATTAAGGCTTCATCCTCCAGAAACCGCTTTAAATCAGATTCTAGATTTTCAGGAATACCCGCTGCTTTAAAATAATCTTTTACATAATGGACCTTTAATCCATCTTTTTTCATTTCCACCAACATATTTTCTGTCCTCTTTGCCCAGTTTTTCGTCACATGAGGAACAAAGGATGCTAATGAAACAAATTGTTCTTTTCGCTTAAATACGCTATTAGTGATTCCATTTTCAATAACATAATCCAGCAGCGACTTAGGAAATCTTTTTTGCATCGATTGAAGCAGTTCTGCTTTATTTAATCCCTGTTTCATCGAATGGGATTGATGAAACTCCTGCAATCTATCAATAATATCTTCTTCGATAGAATTGATTAGTAGTCGATGAGAGTATTCCTTTCCATTATATAAAACAAATTCTTCATCACCCATTTGTTTGTTTAAGGTTGTTTCATCAAGTGCAGTCCGCTTTATCAACTCAGAGAGCGGAAGACTTTTCGCTTCAAATAAAGCAGCGGTAATTCTTTCTTTCGGAGAACCTGCTTTTTTCTTTTCAAGTTCGTCAATTGTTTGATTCCCAAAACGATATTTTTGGCCTCTGGGGTCAATTACCCATCCGCCGCCAATTGTTTCCTGCGGGCTTGGTCTCCGTAAAATAAAACGGTCACCCCGCTTTGTGAGAATTTCTTCTTCAAGTCTTAGCTGGCAAAGAATTTCTCCATTTTCTTCTTTAATTTCATTTCGGTCAAAGAATACAATTCTTCCCATTACCTCTGCCGTACCAATATGGAGCTTAATTGGCATTCGCTGCTTAACCAAATGCTCGAGCTCATCAACAATTCGAATGGCGACATCAATAGTCTTCGTTACGATAAAATGCTCGGAAGAAACCAGCACATCCCCACGCTCCAGGTCTTCCTTAGAAACACCCGAGAGATTTATTGCGGCTCGCTGCCCTGCATAGGCTTTTTGAGCTGGATTATGATGGACTTGTATTTGACGGCTTCGAACCTCGATTCCTTTTGGCATGACTAGTAATGCTTGCCCTTCCTCGACTGTCCCTTCATATACCGTTCCACGAACAACTGTTCCCTGTCCCTTTACAGTGAATACCTGATCAATCGGAAGGCGAAAATCTCCTTTTGCATCACGCATTTCTTGTTCCTTTAATGTCTGAATAATCAATTCTTTAATTTCACTGATTCCTTTATGGGAAAGGCTGTCAACGAGCACAAAGGGTACACCCTCAAAAACTGTATCAGTAAGTTCTTCTAAAATATCATCCTTAACCAGTTCAATAAATTCCTCATCAACCCGGTCGATTTTCGTAATCGCTACTAAACCATTTTTCACACCCAAAAATTTTAGTATATCAAGATGTTCACGCGTTTGCGGCATGACTCCTTCATCTGCAGCCACGACGAGTACGACAAGGTCTATTCCAGCCACTCCAGCAATCATTTGCCTAATAAACCGTTCATGACCAGGAACGTCAATAACAGAGATCTGAATTTCTTCATCTTCATATAAGGGAGCAAATCCGAGTTCAATGGAGATTTGCCTTTCTTTTTCTTCTTTTAAACGGTCAGTATCGACATTGGTAAGCGCCTTTGTCAGAGACGTTTTACCATGATCGATATGTCCTGCCATACCAATCGTAAAATATCGTTTTTCCAAGTTTGCCACCTACTTTATCGGTCTTCCCCTTTACTGTAGCTTTAAAAGGAACATTGTTCAAGCGAACTTTTTTAGACAAAATCATAAGCCCCAACTGCACCACAATATTCCCCTTTACCTAAAAAAACTGCTTCTAGCTCGAATCTTTTCAAATAGTATTCTAGTGTTGATGTTAATGATTCATTTCCAATTAAGGTGCTCCCAATAAGGACAACTGATTTAACCTGATGAATAGCAGCAGCTTGCAGCGTCAAGAGGGCAATTGTTTCTGCGATCATATTTGTAACAGCAGCCATTCGATCGGCATCTGAATGCTTCACCTTTAATCCCTTTGCAAAGTTAGCTGCCGTTAGATGCCCATCAATTGGCGGTTCGGCCGATTCATAAATATCTTTTACCAGCAGATCAATATTCTCTTTCTCTCCTTTATTAGCAAGATGAATAAGATCCTGAAAATCTTCCTTTTTGGTTAATAGGGAGCCAAGCCCGATAAAGGTGCCTCCGCCAATTCCACTGCCAAGGATGCGCTCATACTTTTCCCCAGCTACTAAATGCCAGGATGTTCCCGTTCCAATGTTCACAATTAAAAAGTGTTGATTGCTTCTTTTCTTCTCCTCCAACATTAAAATCCTTGCACCCTCGCAGGTAGCTTGAAACTCAGGAATTAGTACAGCATTATGTAAATATTTTTTTTGAATAAGATGGGCCTTTCCTCCCGTTAAGCCGACACTTAGATTTGGAGCTGCTATTTTTAACCATGAAACTGCTTCATTTATTTGATTTATAGGATACTTTTTATAATGCTTTTTATTATTTTCCTGATAAACGATTTTCATAAGGGACCCGCCTGCGTCAATCCCTGCTTTTTGAAGTGTCAATCCTTTCACCTCCGTGGTTATATAGGAATCGATAAAATAAAACAAAAATAGATTGGACGAACAAATAAATACAGATGGAGTATATAATGTTATAGCCGCTTTTATATTTAAAAACGCCCATTTTATGATTGATCCATTCGATTCCAAGCGAGAAGGCAGTAGAGATTAGGATGAATAAAACTAGATGCTGATCCCTTATTCGAAGCTTTTTATAGAGGAGTAAAAAAATATAGCCGGCTGGAGGATACAGGAAATACACTAGAATATCCATGACGGTATAAGCAGGGCCGTCCATAATATCATACAAATCAATTGGTGTAGCACCGAAGGAATTATCAAAAATGGAAGATATTGTTAAAGTGAATAAAAAAATAAGAACGGTAAATTGCTTTGAAAATATCTTCGGGAGAAAAAAATAGATGATCCATGAGACAATTACGGCAGCAATGACAAAGTAATCATTTAGACCAAAACCTTTTTCTGTCCACATCATCTCCTATATCCGCCTCCTTCACACCTAAATGCTTAAACCACTTCAATGCAATAATCATAAAATACAAATATAGAAAATAATACACTAATGTAAAAAAATGATTCCATTTTTTGAAACTGTACAGTTCAAAACTGAGGCTTATTTTATCGAGCACCAAAATGATTAAACCATAAATGAGCAGGCTCATTAGCTTTTTACTTCTTGTACAGTTAAAAAATAGAAGTGAGAAAAATGAAACAAAAAAGGGTATAAACACGCTTCGAAAAAGGAGAAAGGCAATATACAATTTGGGATTTATTGTTGTTTTCATCCATTTAAATGTCTCAAATAAGCCTAAATAGGTATGTGAATTAATGAGGCAGCTTAGTAATACAAGAAAAGCCAATTCCTTTTTCGTGCCCCAGCTTTTCTTGCGATTAAAAATGAACAACCCCATCATCAGCCAACTTATGACAAAATAAAAGGTAATAACCATGTAATCTCCTTAATTGAACATTTTCCTTTCATTATATAATTTCCTTAATTTTAAAAAATACTTTATCGTTTCTAACTTGAAAAATTATTTTTTAGTAAGAAAAATTTTTTTAACACAAATAATCAAAAAATTGATATTATTCTGTTGGATTGAGAAAAAAATTGAAAAAAGGGGAATTTTCATGACTAGTAAAAATCAAAGAATCCATATGGGTGAACACACCATCGATGTGAAATCAACAAAAGAAGGCAGTGTTGTTGCCAGTCTAAGTTCTGGATTATCTTTTAAAGTGTTAGAGATGGAGAAAACCTCTAAAGGTGAAATTCGTTTAAAAGAGATGGAGCTTGGTTCTGCTCATATTTCATCTGAACATTTAGCAATCCTGCTGCACCATTCTAACTTAGCAGATGATGTTTTGAACTCTCTTGAAAAAGTGCGTCAATTAATGACAAAAACAGTTGATTCTGTTCAATTGGGAAATAGAAATATTGTTGTTACTGCTAATAAGAACGGCAGCAAAACAGCAAAGTTAAATTCCGGAAATAGTTTTGGAGTTATCGAGATGGAGAAGACCACTGATGGTATTCGTCTGAAAGAAATGGAAGCAGGGTCTGCATATTTAACTTCTGAAGAATTTGCTGCTGTATTATTTTATGCAGATTTAGATAAAGAATTGGAATCAGAAATCAAAAAGGTCAAAGAGTTTTACGGCAGAAAGTAATTTTAAACCATTAAGGAGCCTCAATTTCTGGGCTCCTTAATGGTTTTATTAAAATCCTATGGTTTTCAAATCGTTTAATAGCATGGATTTTTCATTTTCGTTTTGAACTTGTTCGGCATATTCTTGTGCTTGTTTTACAAGTTCTAGTGCTAGATCGCTCTGTTTCAAAAGGACATTCGCCCGTCCTAATGCTTCGTACGCATACCCCACATAAAAGGGTTCTATCTTATTCTCTAAACTAACATCAAGGCAGCGCTCCGCATAGTATTGTGCTCTTTCCCCGTTGCCAACGGTTGCGTACACTCTTGAAAGCTGCCAATAACCAATCGATAGATTTTTAGGCGTGTGGTTCTCTACCTGAGTCCAATGCCAAAAGGATGAATGGGCAAGATGGACCATTTTCTCCTCCTCTTCTATCGTTCTTTCATTCAGATCAAGGACATCCCACGTTTTATTGAAATATTGTACGGCAAGTTGTTTGTGTGTGAAAGTTGATGTTTCTTTAACTGTCAAAGTGATCCTTCCTTTCTTTTCTCGAAATGGCTAATAAATAATCCAGGTACAACCTCAATATCCTCTGTTAACTGAAACCCATTTTTAAAATAAAGATTCTTGGCAGGGCTGTTTTCTTTCCCGGTTGATACTTTAAATATCGGTAAATCAGAATGATTTTTTTCAACATAAGTCAAAAGCTTTTGCGCGATCCCTTTTCGAAAATGGTTTGGATGGACAACCATTCGGCAAATCGTAACCTCTTTCCCTTCAATCGTGTAAGAGATAGCCCCCACCAATACGCCATCTTCGAAATATCCCAAAAAGGTTTCTCCACTCTCGATTAGATCCTCCATGGACTCCTTTAAGGGCGGTATTTCGAAAAAATTGATTAACTCTGCCTCAACAAGATAGGAAGCTCTTTGAAGGTCAAACAGGTCTTTAAGTAAACAATCATTTTGAAAATTGATCTCGCTAATCATGGTGCTTTCTCCCTCTTTAATGTGATATCCTCTTTTACCTTTCTACATTTCTAGCAAAAATACCTCTCTTTTTGGATGTAGTGTTGTTTTATTTATTTTTTAAAATTGGGTATAGTTAATTTAATCAGAATATAAGGAGGAAATTGCATGTCTGCGGTAGTTTTTATGGCCCTTTATCGGCCAAAACCTGGTAATGAGAAAGAATTGATGAAAGTCCTGAAAATACATATCCCTACTTTACGTCAAGAAGAGCTAATCACAGACCGTGAGGTATTAACGCTTCAAGCCGAAGATGGTACCATTATCGAAATTGCTGAGTGGAAATCGACGGAAGCGATTGAAAAAGCACACCAAAACCCAAATGTTATGGCTGTTTGGAATAAAATCGGCGCAATAGCTGAATTGACTAGTCTATCAACTCTTGCTGAAGCTCAGTACCCGTTTCCTAACTTTAAAGCCCTTTAAAATTGGGGACAAGGTGGAACTAATAAAAAGAAGCAGTGCGATTTCACCGTAAGTGAAATCCACTGCCTTTTAAAATTAGTTTATAAACATAAATTCAGTCGTACTTCCGGTCTGTCCTGAAATAACTTCCAGTCTGACATCTATTCGTTCTTTTAATTCCGGGACATGGGAGATGATTCCGACCAGGCGCCCGCTGCTTTGGATATCCATTAATGCTTCAATTGCCTGATCAAGCGATTCAGGATCAAGTGTACCGAAGCCTTCATCAATAAACATCGTTTCGAGGGAGACGCCGCCAGCATAATTTTGAACAACATCCGCAAGACCTAACGCTAAGGATAAAGATGCCTTAAAGCTTTCACCGCCGGATAAGGTTTTAACATGGCGTTCCTGCCCTGTATATTGGTCAAATACAAGCAATTCCAAACCGCTTTGGGCATTTCCTTTTGAACGGTCTGTTTTCCTTAACAGCTGAAAGCGCCCAGAAGTCATTTTCCTTAACCGCACATTGGCTTCACGAAGAATATCGTCCAAGAAAGATGCCAGTACATACCGTTCAAAGGTAATCCGGAAATTATTCTGCCCTTTGGCAATCTCGGAAAGATGGCCGATCAGCTTGTACCGTTCTTCCAGCATCTTCATTTTTTCATTCAGACGTTCAACCTGGCTATAGATATCCTCATTATCCCGTTTTTTCACAAAAAAATCGGTACGTTGATTTGTGAGATTTTCAATTTCATTGCTAACCTTGCTTAGCTCGGACTTAATTCCCTCAACATCTGGTGCTTTTACATCTGCCAACAGTTCCGTTAACTCTCTCAAACGATCTGTTACTGAACGCAGCTCTTCACGATAATCGCGGATTTCATTTTCAAGCCTGCGAATTTCATTTTCAACTATTTTCGAAGCATGGTACACTCCGAAATTTTCAAACCCCTGTTCAGAGAGTCTATTTTTGAAGATTTCACGCTCTGTATTGAGCTCTTCCTGCTTTTCAACAAAGTGCTTCATTGCATTCTGTAATCTTGCCGTTTCAGCCGCAAGCTTTTCTTTTACTGTTTGCAAACGCTGCTGCGCGTCTTCCAACAATTTCACCAAGTATTCATAGCTTTTACGTGAAACAGCTAGTGCTTTTTCATATTCAGCCTCGGAACGAAGGTTCTCTGGAATAACATTCATCAATCTAGTCAGATTTGTTTTCTTTTCTGTAAATTGAATCGTTAATTCCGTTACCTCTCCAGCAAATTGCTGGATCTCTTTTTGTAATACTAGCTTTTGAGCTTCTCTTTTCTCTATCTCTGTCTTCACTTTCTCTAGTTGTTCAATTTGTAGCGATAATTCTCTTTGTGTAAGAATAAGACTATTTTTCGCAGCGACAACTTCTGACTTAACGATTGAATAATCACTTTCTTTAAAATCGGACCGCTGTGTACGAATTTCCTGCAATATTTCATCCAAGGCTTCCTTTTGGACCTTTTCGGCAGATTGGCTTTGGTAAAGGGCCGCCTCATCGGCAGATTTTTCTTTTTCCAAATGGGCCGCTTGTTCTTTCGCAGCCTTCATATCCTGTTCCGTCGGAATGGTGTCATCATGCTTATTGGCTAGTGCAGGATGGTGCTCAGAACCGCACACTGGACATGCCTCACCTGTTTGAAGCCTTGCTGCTAAAAGTGATGCCTGGCCATGAAGCCATTTATTCTCTAAAACTTCCACAATTGCCTTAGCATCTGCTAATCTTGCAGCTGTATTTTCATACCGTCCCGTGGTATGTTTAAGATTTTGCACCGCATTTTGGTGGCGAATTTGAAGTGTCTGATATTTTTCTAGACGCTCTAACTCGGCATCAAGCTTTTCTACCTGTCGCTCATTTTCTAGGAGGGTAAGCTTTCCCTTTTCGATTTCTGAACTTTGCTGCTGTAAAAATTTAAGCCGTTCATCTAATTGCTCTAGTGTTTGTTCAGAATGACGATGTTTGTCCTTAAGGTTTTTTAATAATGCCTCCACTCTAGAAGCCTCTTTTACCATAGCAGCAAATGAATAAACATCCTCTTTCATATTCAAAAGTCGATTAACCTCTTCCAGTGCGGAATTACGCTCTCCTTCACGGTCTATCTCTTTTTGAAGCTGCCCTTCATATTGGGCAAGCAGCTCTTGTAATTTTTCGATATCGACTTTTATTGATTGGACATTTGCTCCAAGTTGGTCTTCTTCTTTTTTCAAGCGATGACATAGCGCTTCTTGCTCGGCTAAAACAGCAGCCTTTTGGGCCCTTTGAACCTGCTTTTCTTTTTCTGCAAACAATTCCTCTTGAGAAATCAGTGTGCCTCGCTGTTCCTTCAATTCCTCTTTCGTTTGCAATTGTTTTAGGATGGCTTCGGCTTCGAAAAGCTGATTCTTCAGCTTGTCCTGCTCTCGGGCCTTATCTTTCAATTGAAGGTCCAGCTGTTCGAGCTTTTCTCCTAATCCTGCTATTTCTTTTTGCAGGAGCGGCATGATAATAGTATCGTTCACGCTGTCTGCTTCCAAAAATTCACGCAGCTCTTCATTTACAACTGCATTGACACGGCGAATAGCTACATTCCTCGCTTGAACTTGATCTTCAACAGACCTTTTCAGCTCGGCAGCTTCATCCCTCAGTTTTTCTTCGACCATTTTATAAAACTGGGTATGGAATAGTCTTTGTAAAATGACTTCCTTATCCTTACTGTCAGACGTCAACAGCTTTCGGAATTCACCTTGGGGTATCATTAAAATTTGCCGGAACTGATTCGCATCGATCAGCATAATTTCTTTAATTTTCTCTTCTACATCGGTGATTTTTGAAGCGAGCAGCTTTTTCTCACCCGACTCATCCAACACATAAAGCTCGGCTTTTGCACCAATTGAGGTAAAACCGTCCCCTTTGTCTTTTTTCTTCTGTTGCTGAGGCGACCTGGTGATTGAATACACTTTGTTTCGAAGGGAAAAATCTAATGTGACCTCAGTTAATAGCTCGTCCTTGGCAAATTGACTTCTTAACTCAGGACCGTTCCTGTCCTCCCCGCTCGCTTTGCCATAAATGGCATAACTAATAGCATCAAAGATCGTTGTTTTGCCTGCACCCGTTTTTCCAGAAATCACAAACATCGTCCGATTTCCCAGCTTGGAAAAGTCAATCGTCTCAGTACCTGCATAAGGGCCGAACGCCTGCATCGTCAGTTTTAATGGTCTCATTTCACCATTTCCCCCTTTAGTACTTTTTCAATAACCCCAACCACTGCATCCTTTTTATCCTGGGTAAATTCGGACGTGGTCATTTCCGTATAAAATTGCTCGAATAACTCAATCTCTGATTTTTTCTCACTTCTGACAGCATTGAAAGACTGCTTTTTCTTTAAATCAGTAACATCAATTTTCCGCTCAAGATGCAAAACATTTGGAAATACCTGTCGCAGTTTATTAATCGGATCAATTAAGGCCCCTTCATCAAGCAGGGTGATTTTTAAATAGTCATGGATTCGTTCTTTTTCATAAAAGTGCGGGTCAAGTAATTCTTCCAAATGTCCTTCTAGTTCCCTCATATCATGTTTTGGTGTGAGGGAGCGGTAGCGATGAGTAAAGTTACCTTTATCATCCATTTCAATGATCGAAATAGATTTGTTCTGTTTGGCTTCGGAAAAAGAGTATTTTAAAAGGGATCCAGAATATTTCACTTTGTTGTGTTTAATCGCATCCGGACTGTGTAAGTGGCCAAGTGCAGTATATGAAAATGGTTCAAACAGTTCGGCACCGACACATCCCGAGCCGCCAACCGACAGAATCCGTTCGGAGTCAGAGGTTTGTCCTCCCAGCACAAAGGCATGACCGACCAAGACATTAGGTTCATTCGGATTAAGCGTTTCTTCCATTTTGCCAATCAGTGTTTTCATCGCATCCTGATGAGAATGGATGGAATCATCTCCTAGGAGCTGTCTTACAACACCCGGTTCGGCATAAGGCACGAGATAAAAGTTTACCCCGTTGATATGGACGGGCTTGAAGCTGTTTGATAACTTGCCAGATAAATAGAATTGGCTATGCTTGTACCACGAGCTGCCAAAAGAAAGTCTTTCAGCACTATCGTGATTTCCAGCAATGGCCACGACAGGTGTTTTTAATTCAACATTAATTTTAAAAAGAATTTCATCAAGTAACTCAACGGCATCGGTTGGCGGAACGGAACGATCATATAAATCGCCTGCGATGATAACCGCATCAGGCTTTTCCTCGGCGACAATTTCTATAAATTGTTCAAGTGCTTCCCGCTGATTTTCTGTCATATATACACCATGGACCAGTTTGCCTAAATGCCAATCGGCTGTATGGATAAATTTCAAGTGCTTCACCCCACTGCATTTTTTCTCAATGATTCTATTATAGCAAAATACCATGTATTAAGGTCTTGGAAATGCTGGCAGTTTACTGGAATTAAGGGTAATATTTTTGTAAAATAAAAAACAGCCCGGCAATTTACCGGACTGTTATAATTGGTTTTTTTAAATTACTTTTTAGTTACGTTAGCAGCTTGTGGTCCACGAGCTCCTTCAACTACTTCGAAAGAAACTTCTTGACCTTCTTCTAAAGTTTTGAAACCTTCAGATTGGATTGCAGAATAGTGAACGAATACATCGTTTCCGTCTTCTGCTTCGATGAAACCGAAACCTTTTTCTGAATTAAACCATTTTACTTTACCGTTTTTCATGTGAAAAAATCCTCCTATTGGCTTGAATAAAAGCCATGTGTAAAATTCACCAAATTACAACGTGATAGCTTTACTTCAGTTCCTTATCCAAACATCGGTTAAAACCTTGAACAAGCTTGTAACATAAATCTAATCTCGTGCAACGGCTGTTTAAAATATACCGCTTTTAGGCTTATATGTCAAGAATTGTACTATTGACATAAACCAACACGTTTCTACAAATCTACCAATTTCTGTTTGGAATTTGACTATTAAATTGGGTGTAATTCTCAGGCAGACAATGACAATGCAGGATTTTGTCGAAAAATAATTGTAATCGTTTTCTGTTGCTCACAATAAGACCGAAGAATTTAATTCTTCGGTACCATGGTTTCCTCTTCTTCATCTTCTTTAAATTTATCCAATATTGTAATGGTATCAACAAGATGATTATTAAAGATTTGTCTAGCAACAGCCAACAGTTCAATAATCATTGGGTCCTTCAGTGTGTAAATGACCTTATTTCCCTCTTTGGTTCCTGTAACAATATTTTTGGCTCTTAAAATCGTAAGCTGTTGGGAGACAGCAGAGCCTTCACTGCCAACCAGAGTTTGGATTTCGTTGACGTTTTTATCCCCTTCTGCTAATAGCTCCAAAATGCGGATTCTCAATGGATGCGCCAGTGCTTTAAAAAAATCCGCTTTAAACTGCTGCATTTCAAGATTCAATTCTTCCACTCCTAATTATTATTAGATGGTAGCTGTTAGTCCCTTCCTACCTTCAACAGCCTCAGTGGCAGATAGCTTCTTACATTCCCTGAAGGCAAAATGCTTACAGCCAAGGCATTTATTTTTATTAATTTGCTCGAGGGCATATTGAATGGCTTCTCCAGTATGCTCAAAAAAATGCTCTCCGCCAATCGTTTGAAACAACCCAGTTCTCTTTAGAACGCTTTCCGGCTGGGCATTTAAGCCTGATATCAATACTATACCATTTTTCGAAAAATGATGAACAATACTAGATAAATTCGCTTCACCTGTTGTATCCATCAACGGGACTCTGCTCATTCGCAGCAATAAAATTTTGGGGCGGTAGTTTATTGTGCTCATGATGGTTTTTTCAAAGGTTTCGGCTGCCCCGAAAAATAACGGACCTTCAACATTAAAAATGCTGATTTGCGGACAGTCATGTGTATCAGTGACCATACCAGTCTCTACTTTTCCATTCTTATGCTTTTGATTTGGCAAGGCCTTCGCCGTAACCATTAGGTCGCTCATCCGTTTTGTGAACAAAAGGGCTGACATGACGAGCCCCACCTCAACCGCGGTTGTCAAATTCACAAAAACCGTCAATAAAAACGTAACTAAAAGTACTAGTGAATCTGTCGATTTTGTTTTTAAAATATGAGCAAATACCTTCCTTTCACTCATATTCCAGGCGACGACCATCAAAATAGGTGCCATGCTGGCAAGCGGGATGTATGAAGCGTAAGGTGCAAAAAACAGCAGCACGATCAAAACAACAATACCATGAATGATCCCTGAAAATGGCGAAACAGCACCATTTTTTATATTTGTAGCTGTCCTGGCAATCGCTCCAGTTGCGGGAATACCGCCGAATAATGGGGTGATCATGTTTGCGATTCCCTGCCCAATTAGTTCCTTATTACTGTTATGCCGGCTATTTGTCATCCCATCGGCCACAACAGCAGACAGCAGGGATTCAATTCCTCCCAGCATCGCAATGATAAAGGCGGGCTTCAATAATTTCATAACTTGCTCAAGATTAAGGTTCGGTATATGGAGTGAAGGCAGTGTACTTGGGATTTCTCCATATGCCGTTCCAATGGTTGCGACTTGTGACGGATAAAATAGGGTTGCCGCAAGTGTGGATACAATTAAGCCAATAAGCGGACCTGGAACCTTTGGTGCAATTTTTGGTGTAAAAATAACCGTAATTAAACATATAAGTGCTGTGATAATACTAAAAACATTCGTTGAGTTAAGATGGACCATGATTTCTTCAATGTTGCGTATAAATTCCTCATGCTTCTTGATTCCCTCTAAACCTAAGAAACTAGCTAATTGTCCAGTGAAAATCGTAACGGCAATCCCTGCAGTAAACCCGATTGTTACTGGCCTAGGGATATATTTAATGAGGGTCCCAAGCTTCAGCACTCCCATCAAGAGAAGAATAACTCCTGCCATAAACCCAGCAATCAGGAGATTTTCATATCCGTATGTCACTACTACTCCAAATAAAATTGGAATAAATGCACCAGTAGGACCGCCAATTTGATATTTCGATCCTCCCAACAGAGAGATGAGAATCCCGGCAACAATCGTTGTATAGATTCCATACTCCGGCTTCACCCCCGAAGCAATGGCGAACGCCATACCAAGTGGAATTGCGATAACCCCGACAATCAAACCTGAGAGCAAATCCTTTGGTACGCTTTTTAATGAAAATTGATGGAACCTTTTTTCACTAAACATATAAACCCTTCTCATCTTTTTATTTTTGTATATCTGATTATTTGAATATAGAATAATTCACATATACTAGCAAGAGTTTTGTTTGAAAAATAAACCAAAATTTTTTTCTTGTGTTCTTTGGCCCATAAATGTTAAGATAATTAAGCGATGAGCTGAATTGTGTAAGCCGAAAAACATTCCTTTTAGGAACACACAATGTGGAGTGTGGTTTTTCGCCTCAATACGCAAAAGACGTCTGTTTTTGACAGACGTCTTTTTATTTTATCTTCATTTAAAAATAGTATATTTCTCCTAAATTTTTTATAATGTAAATAGGAACTATTTAAAATTTGGAGGGATTACAATGAATAATCATGAAATCGATTACAAGATATATGGCGATGATATGCAGTTCGTGGAAGTTGAGCTTGATCCTCATGAAACGGTTGTGGCTGAAGCAGGCAGCTTCATGATGATGGAAGATGACATACATATGGAGACCATTTTTGGTGATGGATCTGCTGGCGGCGGTGGCGGCTTGATGGGAAAACTTTTTAGTGCAGGTAAACGGGTTCTTACAGGTGAAAGCTTGTTTATGACTACCTTTACCAATTCGGGAGCAGAAAAAAAGCGGGTTTCCTTTGCCTCTCCTTACCCTGGTAAAATCATTCCAATGGATTTAAGTCAACATGGCGGGAAAATCATCTGTCAAAAGGATGCATTTCTTGCAGCCGCAAAAGGGGTTCAGGTAGGAATTGAATTCCAGCGAAAAATTGGCGCAGGCTTTTTTGGTGGAGAAGGCTTTATTATGCAAAAGCTGGAAGGCGATGGTCTGGCGTTTGTCCATGCCGGGGGCACGATAATAAAAAAAGAACTTGAACACGGCCAAACATTACGAGTGGATACAGGCTGTTTAGTAGCCATGGAAAGCAGTGTTAGTTATGATATTGAATTTGTTAAAGGTGTTAAAACTGCCTTATTTGGCGGTGAAGGTTTATTCTTCGCTACGTTACGTGGTCCAGGGGCCGTTTGGATCCAATCACTGCCATTCAGCCGCCTTGCCAGCCGTGTATTTGCTGCAGCCCCTTCCCGCGGAGGCAGTAAGGATGAAGGCAGTATTGCAAAGGGAATCTTTGATATGTTTAGTGGGGATTAATACTAAGCATGAGCAGGGTCATCTAGACCCTGCTTTTTTTGTGGCTTCGATGCTAGGCAAAATTTGTAGAATACCTCTTAATTTTTGTAGAATAATCACTTATTTTTGTAGAATACCCAGTTATTTTTGTGAAATCTTTCTAATTTTTTGTAGAATACCAATTAATTTCGAAGGCAGCCTCTTGGTTTTGTATAATACTCCTTATAATTTGTAGAATTCACTCAGAATTTCGTAGGATCCCTTTATAAATTTGTAGAATACTTATTAATTTTTGTAGAATTTTTCCTTCCTCAATAAAAAAACCGGACCGAGGTCCGGTTTTGATCATCTATCCTGATTAACTTACACCTTGTTCCTTTTCCCAAGATCCCTGCATTTTACGAAGGGTGACAATTTGACCAATATGATGAGCATTGTGAAGTGTGATACTTGTTAAAGTCTCAATCCACGGATGATTCGTATCCGGAACGGGCTGATCAAATTTCGAATCCTTACATTCACTCACCTCTCTATACCAATCAGTCATAACAGCATTGAACCTCTCGACAGCCTCGGTCCATTCTAGCACATTAGTGAAAGTAGTATCATTATCCCCTTCCATTTCAGGAATTGGAATTTCTTTAAACCGCTTTAAATATCGTTCATTCCAAAAAACCAAATGACTGACGATTTCCAAAATGGAGTTTTCGGATTTCTCCCCTTTCCATAATGCCTGCTCAGCGGTAAGCCCTGCTGCAGCACTTTGAAAGGATACAAACCAGCCATTTTTGTTATGACATAATAAAAACTGCTCAAGGATGACATCTTTTCTGTTCATAGACAACTCTCCCCCTATTTTTATACAAAGATATTCACAATGACTTTTATTTAGTTCAAAAATATCATGCTGCTAAAGCTTCTGAACGAATTCAAATAAGCCTCGTTTCACAAAGGATCGGGATTCATCCTTAGAGATCTTTTTCTTCTTTTCCCTCTTTTTCACAACCTGCAGGCCACTCATGTTTTCTTCCAATTCTTTTTTAATCATATTAACAATAGCAATGACAATAAAAAACCCAATCACAGGACTAAAGATAGTCCAGGGTGCAAGCAAAAATTCATTAAAGTTCTGGCCGATTAATCCGGCCCATTCATTAGTGATTGTTGCCGGATGTGGCGGTGGATTATCTGGGTCATCAATTCCAAAGATTCCCGCCCGATTCCTTCCGCCGAGAAACATTCCAAACAGCCCAAGCTGCATCGTTATGTGAAGCGTACTGATCAGCTGCTGAACGGTAAATAAAACGCTGTATGAACGTAAATGGGGCAGCAAATGTCTTTTTATAAGATGAAATTTACCAGCTCCCATCAGAATAGAACTTTGAACGAAGGATGTTTTTAATAACTCATCCGTTACATCTGAAGCGAATATTATTACAGACGGTACGCCAATAAAAACGAGAATAATAATTTGATAGGTTATAATCGATGAAATGGAAACATCATTAAAATCCCCGACAATCGGAATCATTAATATAATACCTATGAGAATTAAAGGGATATAACGAAAAGGCAGGAAAAAGTCCTTCACATAACTTTTTAAAAAAGGGGCCCAGATTGATAGAAAAATCCCCAATAATCCTCCAATTAACACCCTTAAAATAGCAACTCCAAATGTAGAAATGAGCGTGAATTTTGCCCCAAATAGTAAAAGCCAATGAATATCTTCACCATTTCGATTAGTTCCAAGCAAATGCTTTTCGGAAGGTGGAAATGGTGCCCTGCCAGTGATCACTCCTTGTTCATTTTTAACTAAAACCTGATGATTATAATCTTTCGGTCCGTAAGCAGGATAGAAATTACTCATTAATAACAGAAGAAGAAGTAACGAAGAACCGATGATTGTTTTTTTATATTTCGTCATATAGATACGCGCTCCTTCCCTCTTATTAACTTTGAAATCGTCCAGCCTGCTGCTTCAATGACCAACAATGGAATCGAAAACATTAGCAAACAGACTACGAGCGAGACGAAATCTCCTCCCATAGAAATGATTTTAAAAAATTGCTGTGTAAATCCATTAATGTTAAACAAATATTCAACTAAATAAATATTGGAAAGTAGTACCCAAACAATGGTTCTGAGCTGTAATACAGAAAGTGGAAAAATGTTTCTCATAATATGTAAAAGCAGGGTTCTAAGGCGTCCGATTCCTTTGGCTTTCGCGTAGAGCACGTATTGCTGGGATTGTTCGTCGGTTATAACCTTAATTAAAAACTGAATCAATAAAAATAAAGGCAGGAAGGAGACTGTTATGATTGGGACAAAGTATGGCTTTGCACCGAAAACCCCATATAACTGTAAAAATTTAATTCCTGTTTTTTTATATAGTATTATGACAAAAAACTGAAATAAAAAAATCACTAACAAATCTGGGACTGCTTCAAAAAAGTTAATACCACTTTTTAAACTATTTCTCAGCTTTTCCGGAGCAAGAATAACCAAAACTGCAAATACCAAACCCATGAAAATAATAAAAATTAAACTAAAAAATAGTATCGTAATGGAATACTGATAACTTTCCGCAATGTTCAATTGCTTAAAAAACGAAAGATAGGCTGCATCCTTTATTCGAAATAAAGATTGAAAATCTGACCTCACACCCAACCAAAACGTTTCAAAATTAAACACAACATGGTCTTTTCCAATTCCTAATAAGGATGGAAGTTTAAAAATAAATAGGAACCCTGCAATAATCAAAACTAATCGAATAATATTACGTAAAAATCTTTTCATTTCATCCCCCCACAAAAATCAACTTTTTAAAATATTCGCAATTTAGATAGACGAAATATTTTTGAAAAAGTTACACAAAAAAAGAAAAGCATGCAATTTTTTTTTTGCATGCTTTTTTTCTAGTTCAAATCAAGCTTCTTAAGCTTAGCGAATGTCTGCTCTCTTTTTAAATTATAGGACTGCCAAGGGTTATTTTCTGTTAGGGCCTGCTGCTTCCGTTCAATCAATATTCCTTCTAGTCCCTTTATCGATTTATCCTTTTCATAAAGGTCAATCAATCCCATTACACCTGTGTAGGAAAGGTCGTTGAGATAGTATATATCGATCTTCCCGCTTTCCTTGTAGCGATCCATATTCTCCTTTACCACCATTTTATCTAAGTCAATAACTGTGATGGCTGTGAAATAAATTAAAGAGGAAATAAAGTAAAAATGGAATAATGACAGTTTTTCAACCCAAACTTTGACCAACGTATACATGAAAATGACAACAAGGAATATCATGAACGAATGGGCAAGTATCCTGGTAAAGGTGAATCCATAGGCGTCCTCGTACATGCCTAAACGCATAAAGGCAGATATGAGCATAATAAAACTAGCCAATACCAAAATGGTAAGCAATATTTGCATAAACCGCTTTACAAAATTAACACCATGATTAACGACGGTCAGGACAACTACAGTAATCGATAAATTGATCATCGTTACAAACAATAGTTCAAAGAAGCCTTTTCGTGCGTATTCTGCGTACGTATAATCCCCTTGCAAAGTACCGCTGAAGAAATATTTAAACTGAACCATCGTAAATAATAAATATACCATATTGATTACAATTAAAACCGTAATGGTAATAATTGAATCAAGTTTGGACCCTGGATCGTTAACGGTCTGTTTGATAACTTTAATTTGTTTTTTAGAAAGAATCTGCATGAATCCAAAAAAGCCAACGGTATAAAAGAGTATAACTACAACCCTAAAAATACTTTCTACATCGATGACGTTGAACCAATCCGGTATATCTCCTATCATCCGTTTAAACTGTACATCAGCTGACATGAGTAAATTTAGTACGATAAATAAAACGGGCAGTGAAATGACCAATCCAATAAGTACTTTTTTCCATATGACGGCTTTCTCCTCGTTAACACCTTGTTTCAATCCCTTTGCAAACACACTAGAAAAAGCCGCATTATATTTTACTGAATCTAAAAGCATAGAAAACAAATATGGAATCATTCCAAGTTGATTCCACTTCATTTGTTTCGGGCTGGTGACTAAAACAAGATGAAAGATGACAAAGCAAGGAATTGCCATTAAATTAAGTCCATAAAAAACTTCGTTGTCGTTCAAGAAAAAGCTTGCAGACAGGAGCCAGATGCAACAAAGAATCAGATAGCCTATTCTTTGATGAGAAAAAGTGTATCGGCGGTAACGCCAAAAAAATACCGTGTAAAAACCTGCAATAAAAACAAAATAAGAAATGCCAATTTTACCTTGGAAAAATGCTTCTTCCCCTAAAATACCTAGCAGTAAGCATAAAACCAAAAACAGCCAATCTGATTTACTAATTTTTGTTTCCATCGTCATCCCTCTTTTATGTAGATTTTCTATATATATAGTTTTACTAGGTATATACTCAAAAAAAACTGCTTATATCGACGCTTTCCTTCCCCAGCGGTAACCAAACCAGCTAATTGGATAAAGAAAAATGGTAAAAATGATACAAGCAAAAATAAATGTTTTCGTTAATAATGGTGCAAACCATGAATGAGGTATGATTTCAAATACTGTCAGAACCATTAACAATAAGTTTGGAATTAGAGAAAGTAAGAACGTTTTTCTTAAAAGGTTTTTCCCCTTATGACCAAAACCTTTGCCGATTTCATATCCGAGCAATGCCCAAAATAACATGTATAAAAAGGCAATAAGAATAGGAATTGCAGTTAATTGGCGCCAAATAGCAGACAGCCATTCCCATTGATAAAGATTATGGGCTAATGTTAATAAGCTTCCTCCACCGAAAAAGATGATATTTAACAGAATGAACAGCCATTTCATATTACTAGGAGTAACCGAGAGCTCCTCATTCCACAAGCCAGAAATCTCATCCGGACTGCCCAAACGGGAGACAATTCTATTATAGATTTCAGCTTCAGTATTACAATCATAGGATTCAACCAAGATTTCTTCAATATGGGATTCATATTCAAGAAGAATATTCTCTTTTTCTTTATGGTTTATCAATCCTTTTGATAGTTCATCAAGAAACCTACTCTTTGACCGTTCCATGCTTCGATCTCCCAATTACTTTATTCATAACTTGAACAAAATCCTGCCATTCGCGAGTTTTCTCATCTAACAGTTCTTTTCCGGCATTTGTAATTCGATAATATTTACGTGCGGGACCTTTTTCTTGCTCCTGCCAATAGCATTCAATATACTCCTGCTTCTCCAGTTTGTGCAAAGCCGGATACAAGGTCCCTTCTTTCACGCTCAAGCCATTATCGCTGCGCTGTTCCAGCTCTTTCACTAATTCATAGCCGTACATATCGCGCTCGTTTAATAATTGCAATAAAATTAACGAAGTACTGCCTTTCACTAATTCGCGGTTAAACATTTTCTCACCTACCTAGAAATATTAGGTACATAGAAATTCTACATCGTTCCAATTCATTTGTAAAGAAAAATAGTGACGAAATTTTCTATCGTCACTGATTTTTTCTATTATTTCATTTTTAGGTCGTTTTTTTGGCGTTTAATGAACTGGTCTCGCTCACCGCCATCTGATAATACCTCTTTGAACGCATGATTTGCTTTGTCCCCCAACAGCATTTCTGATGACCGAATTGTTTTTGGCGGCAAATTATTATTAGGAGCAGCCTGCTCATTCCAATCTCCCATGTCTATCACCTCAATTTTATTGTTTGAAGTTTGGATAGAAATATCCAAAAAACCGCTTGGAATCCCAAGCGGTCTAACAAATTGGCTGTTGATTTGCGCTCCAATCAACAATTAGATGATCATTTTTTTGTTGTCCTGAAGCTGAAGTTCTTGTTCTTCGGTCCCATCCTGTTCACGATTCTTTTTAATTTTAAAATGATAGATCAAGTAACAAGCAGCCACAAACGGAACTCCAAGATATAATGCCAGCCTTTGGTCAGGGTCGAAAGCTAGACTTACAAGAACGGAAACATTTAAGACTAATGCAATAATCGGGAGAAGTGGAAAAAAAGGTGTCTTAAATTTAAGATCTTCCACTTTACCGCCTTCGCGAATAAACTTTCTCCGGAAAGCAATTTGTGAAGCTGTAATGGAAATCCATCCCACTTGTGCTCCTAATCCTGCTACGGAGAGCAGCCACATAAAGACTGTTTCTTCTGCAAAAAATCCTGAAAGTAAGGATAAAAGTGCAATACCGATTGTAAAAAATAAAGCGTTAAGTGGAACTCCACTTTTGCTTACTTTTGTGAGCTTTGGACTGGTCATTTTTTCTTTAGACATCGCATAAAGCATACGTGTTGCCGCATAAAGACCTGAGTTCGCAACAGATAGCAAGGCAGTTAGAATAACAAAGTTCATAATATCAGCGGCATAAGGGATACCGATACTATCAAAAACGACAACAAATGGACTTTCGACAACTCCCGCTTTTTCCATCGGAATTAACCCAGCTACTACAAAGATTGCTAATACGAAGAAGAACAGTGTACGCCAAACCGTTTGTCTAATTGATTTTGGAATGGTTTTCTCCGGGTCATCACTTTCACCTGCTGCGATACCAATTAATTCGGTCCCTTGGAACGAAAAGTTGACCGCAAGCATGGTAACAATTAGTGCAGTGAATCCGTGCGGCATAATCCCATGTGCTGTAAAATTAGATAAAAATGGTGCAGCATGTCCGCCTTTCATGTGAATTAGACCGAACATGGCAGCGCCGCCTAAAACAATAAACATAATAATGGCTAAAATTTTAATGCTGGAAAACCAAAATTCTGCTTCCCCAAACGCTTTTGCTGAAAGTGCATTTAGTGCAAATAATAAAATGGCAAAGATCGCACACCAAATCCAAATCGGTGAATGAGGAAACCATCTTTGCATAAGCTGACCGGCAGACAATAATTCTAGCGCAACCGTAACAGACCACCCGAGCCAGTATAGCCATCCAAGTGCGAAACCTGTTCCTGGTCCAATAAATTTAGTCGTATATGTTTGGAAAGACCCTGAGACAGGCATGGCTACGGATAGTTCACCCAGACATACCATGGTCAAAAACATGATTAAGCCGCCGACAATATAGGAAAGAATGGCACCTGTTGGTCCTGCTTGGCTAATCGTATATCCTGAGCCAAGGAATAGTCCTGATCCGATAACTCCTCCAAGTGAAATCATAAACAGATGTCTGGACTTCATCGTTCTTTGTAATTCATGTGATGCATTGTTTTCCGGTAAATTCATTAAATTTCCTCCTTGTTCCCTTGATGAAGAATACGCTTTCAAAATTAAGACGAATTATGATAAAATAGGATAATTTTTGTAATAGAAAGTTTTACACCTTCCTGTCACAAATGAAAGATTAAAATATTTGTCGAAATTTATCAACGACCAAATCTTTCTAAATTAATCACTATTTCTACTTTATATAAATGCAATTTCTATGCCAACTTTCTAAATCCTAATTTATGAACATTTTTCGAACAATTATGCCAATTTTTTTTGCAGATTTTATAAATATTTTGCACTTTGAATGCAAAAATACTCTTCCCATAAAAAATGGGAAGAGCATCTTTTTTTTAATCACTGCCTGTAATTAATAGATCATCTTGAATAATTGCTAGAGAAGTTTCTTTGGTAACTCTTTGGCCCTGCTTTACATGCAGCGATGTAATATGACCGCTTATGCCAATCGAAATCTCTTCAATCTTACCATTATGGGTTTTAATTAAGAACAATCTTTCCCACTCATACACATGATTGTTCTCTTTAGTTAAAACTTTTTCTACGGTGCCGGAACAAGGACTGTAAATAGTTTCCATTACCATTCGCAAATTTTTTCACTCCTATAATGATTTCGTTCGTCATTGCGGTTTTTGCTAATAGGCGAAAGTTAAGTTACCATAAAAATTTTACGTTTTTATACCCAGCCGCGGAACCTTGATGCCTCGGCCACTTTTTTAATACCAACCATATAAGCAGCTAAACGCATATCTACTTGGTGTGTTTCAGCAGTTTGATAAATATTTTCAAAAGAACCAACCATAACCTTTGCCAGTTTTTCATTCACTTCTTCTTCTGACCAATAGTAGCCTTGATTATTTTGCACCCATTCAAAATAAGAGACTGTTACACCCCCGGCACTTGCTAAAATATCTGGAACAAGCAGGACACCACGTTCTGTCAGAATTGTTGTTGCCTCAAGTGATGTTGGTCCATTTGCCGCTTCCACAACGATGGATGCCTTAATATTCGCTGCATTTTCCGCCGTAATTTGGTTGGAAATGGCTGCAGGAACAAGGATATCACAGTCTAATTCAAGCAGTTCTTTATTCGTAATCGTATTTTTAAATAATTGTGAGAAAGAGCCGAAACTGTCCCTTCTATCGAGCAAGTAATCAATATCTAATCCGTTCGGATCGTAAACAGCACCATTTACGTCAGAAACAGCGACAACTTTTGCTCCGGCATCATGCATAAATTTCGCTAAGAAGCTTCCGGCATTCCCAAATCCTTGAATAACAACGCGTGCCCCTTTTAGCTCGATACCTTTTTTCTTGACCGCTTCTTCAATACAGATGGTTACGCCTCGGGCAGTCGCAGTTTCACGGCCTTGTGATCCTCCTAAAACAATCGGTTTTCCAGTAATAAACCCTGGTGAATCAAACTCGCGTAAACGGCTGTACTCATCCATCATCCAGGCCATAATTTGCGAATTCGTGTAGACATCCGGAGCTGGAATATCTTTTGTTGGACCGACAATTTGACTAATGGCACGAACATATCCGCGGCTTAATCTTTCAAGCTCTCTGAAGGACATTTTACGCGGGTCGCAAATAATACCTCCTTTACCGCCGCCATATGGAAGATCTGTAATTCCGCACTTTAAGCTCATCCAAATTGATAAAGCTTTTACTTCTTCTTCGTCTACCTCAGGATGGAAGCGGACGCCGCCTTTTGTTGGTCCCACTGCATCATTATGCTGAGAGCGATATCCAGTGAAAATTTTAACCGAACCGTCATCCATTCGAACCGGAATCCGAACTGTTAATAAACGAATTGGTTCTTTCAATAATTCATACATTTCGGTTGTATAGCCTAATTTATTAAGTGCTTTTTGGATGACTGTTTGTGTTGATAAAAATAAATTTAATGATTCTTGCTCTTTTTGCTGGTCTTTCGTAATTTCATCTACCACTTTGTTAGCAGACATTTCGGCACCCCGTCGTATTATAAGTTATGGTTTATTTAAAAATTATTACGATAATACTGCTTTAATTTTTGCAATGGCCCAGTCGATTTCTTCTTTTGAAATGACTAGCGGCGGCGCAAAGCGAATTACGGTATCATGTGTTTCTTTACATAATAAGCCTTCTTCTTTTAATTTTTCGCAATATGGTCTTGCTTCTTCTGTTAATTCAACACCGATAAACAAGCCTTTACCGCGTACTTCTTTAATCATCGGATTGTTAATTGTTTTTAATTGGTCAAGGAAGTATTTACCTAGTTCCAAAGAGCGTTCCGCCAATTTTTCTTCTTCAATGACATCTAATGCTGCCAGGGAAACTGCGCAAGCAAGTGGATTTCCGCCAAATGTGGATCCATGTGAACCTGGGTTAAAGACGCCTAAAACATCAGAGTTAGCCACAACACAAGAAATTGGGAACACTCCGCCTCCTAGTGCTTTTCCTAGGATCAACATATCTGGCTCCACTTCTTCCCAATCACAGGCAAACATTTTTCCTGTACGCGCTAACCCAACTTGGATCTCATCAGCAATAAATAAGACATTGTTTTCTTTACATAAATCTGATGCTGCCTTTAAAAATCCTTCAGGTGGTAAGAGAATTCCAGCTTCACCTTGAATTGGTTCCATTAAGAAAGCTGCTGTATTTGGGGTAATTGCTGCCTTTAACGCTTCAAGATCACCATAAGGAATCAATTTAATTCCTGGAAGCATTGGTCCGAATCCACGCTTATACTCAGGATCAGAGGATAATGAAACAGCACCCATTGTCCGGCCGTGGAAGTTTCCTGTACAAGCAATAATCTCAGCTTGATTTTCAGTAATTCCCTTTACATCATAACCCCAGCGTCGAGCAGCTTTTAGAGCTGTCTCAACCGCTTCTGCTCCTGTGTTCATTGGAAGAGCCATATCTTTATTTGTCAGCTTACAAATTTTTTCGTACCATGGTCCAAGCTGATCATTATGAAAGGCACGAGATGTTAAGGTCACTTTATCTGCTTGGTCTTTTAATGCTTGAATAATTTTAGGATGGCGGTGCCCTTGGTTAACGGCAGAATAGGCACTAAGCATATCCATGTAACGATTACCTTCTGGATTTTCTACCCATACACCTTCTGCTTTAGCAATTACGATTGGCAGCGGATGATAATTATTTGCACCGAATTTGTGAGTTTGTTCAATAATTGTCGTTGATTTTGTTGTTGTTCCGTTCATATTCTTTTCCTCCTTATTTACATGCCTTAGAGCATTTCTGATGTTGTTTTTGCCTGCATATGAAGCAGTAAGTAATCAGGACCGCCTGCTTTAGAATCTGTTCCTGACATATTGAATCCTCCAAATGGCTGATAACCAACAATTGCGCCGGTACATGTGCGGTTAAAATAAAGGTTTCCAACATGGAATTCCGCGCGGGCTCTTTCAATATGTTCGCGGTTGTTTGAGATTAATGCCCCTGTTAAACCATAGTCTGTATTATTGGCAACCTGCATCATATGGTCAAAATCACGTGCTTTACAGAATGTCACAACCGGCCCGAAAATTTCTTCCTGCATCAGGCGGGCATTTTCATCTAGATCCGCAAATATCGTTGGTTGAATGTAATAACCAGTTGAGTCGTCTCCTTCTCCACCAGTCATGAGCCTGCCTTCTTCCTTACCAATTTCGATATAGTTCATGATTTTCTTGAACGATTTCTCATCAATTACTGGTCCCATATAAGTTTCAAGAGATTCCGGGTTTCCTAGTTTAAGTTGTTTCGTTAAGGCAACAGCTTTTTCGAGTACTTCATCATAAACATCCTGATGAACGACAGCCCGAGAGCCTGCAGAACATTTTTGACCTGAGAAACCAAAAGCCGAATAAACGATGGATGCTGCAGCTAAATCTAAATCAGCATCATTATCGACAACCACTGTGTCTTTACCGCCCATTTCTGCAATTACACGTTTTAACCAAATTTGTCCTGGATTTACCTTGGCAGCACGCTCATAAATACGGCAGCCCACCTCACGTGAACCTGTGAAAGATACAAAACGTGTTTTCGGATGGTCCACGAGATAATCACCAATTTTTGCGCCACTGCCTGGGACAAAGTTTAATACACCACTTGGCAGCCCTGCTTCATGCATTAACTCAACAAATTTTGCAGCAACAATCGGCGTAGAGTTTGCTGGCTTTAATAGAACGGTATTACCAGAAACAATTGCTGCCACTGTTGTACCTGCCATAATCGCTAATGGGAAATTAAATGGTGAAATAATGATCCCGACACCTAGTGGTATATAGCTAAATTGGTTATATTCCCCAGCACGACTTTGAACTGGTACACCCTCTTTGATTTTCAACATTTGTCTGCCATAGTATTCAATGAAGTCAATCGCTTCCGCTGTATCAGCATCTGCTTCTTTCCACGGCTTTCCTGCTTCTTTTACTAGATAACTAGAAAATTCATGCTTTCGGCGGCGCATGATGGCAGCAGCTCGGAATAAGATATTAGCTCGGTGCTCCGGTTTCCATGTTTTCCAAGTTTCAAAAGCTGTCAATGCCGCAGTCATCGCTTTTTCCGCTAATTCTTGATCTGCCATTGAAACGCTGCCAATCACCTCTTCTTTATTAGCCGGATTAATAGAAACGATTTTTTCTTCGGTCGTAATCTTTTCACCGCCAATGACCACTGGGTAATGAGTTCCTAACTGTGATTGGACATATGCTAGTGCCTCTTCAAAAGCTTTAATATTCTTTTCATCTGCGAAATTTGTAAATGGTTCGTGTGTATACGCTTGCATTTTTTTACCTCCTTTTATTGTTCCGTTAAAACATTATGCAAGTTCCGTGCCAATATTATTTTTGCGGTGTTATTGGGTTCCTGATAATCAGGCCGCCATTATTTTTTGCACAATACCGCATAATTTTTACCATAACGCAAAATTATTTTGCATTATTACGTTTTTTTTGATTAAATAGGTGCATAAAGGATTAAACAAAGGGAATGAAGTCATCATGGAAAGTACAAATCATACCATCCAATACTTACAATATTTAAATCGGATGTATAAACGGATATTAGATGAGGTCGATGTCGGGGTACATGCCGTCGACGAAACAGGCAGGTCGATTATTTATAATAAAAAAATGATGCAAATGGAATCCATGGATTTTCAAGACGTTATCAATAAAAAGTTATTAGATGTGTTCATGTTTAAGGATGACCAATCTAGTACTCTCGTAAAAGCACTGCAGGAGGGCAAGGAAACTGCCAACGTTAAACAAACCTACTTTAATAATAAAGGCCAGGCAATCACAACGATAAACAATACTATCCCTATTTATCAGGGTGATGCCCTGCAAGGTGCTGTGGAGATAGCAAACGATGTGACAAAATTAGAACGTCTCATGAAAGGAAATTTGTATAAGGGGTCTACGAGGTATACCTTTGATAAAATTATTGGAAAAAGTCCTGCTATTCGAGAGGTTATCGAAGCTGCCACCCGTGCAAGTCGTACCTCTTCTTATGTATTAATTGTCGGCGAGACCGGCACAGGGAAAGAGCTTTTTGCCCAAAGTATTCATAATGCCAGCGGCCGGTTATCTGCTCCCTTTATCTCGCAAAACTGTGCAGCCTTACCTGACAATTTAATTGAGGGCCTGCTTTTCGGAACGAAACGAGGTGCGTTTACAGGAGCAACGGATCACCCAGGATTATTTGAACAGGCGGAAGGTGGCACGTTACTGCTTGATGAAATCAATTCATTAAATTTAAATCTTCAAGCAAAATTATTGCGTGTTCTTCAAGAAAAAATGATACGGCGCATAGGGGATACCAAAGATACACCTGTTGATGTTAGAGTCATTGCCAATATAAATGAGGATCCGATTGATGCCATCGCCAATAATCATTTGCGAAAAGATTTATATTACCGCCTTGGTGTGGTGACTATCTTTATTCCGCCATTAAGAGAAAGAAAAGAAGATATACCGTTATTAGTGGAGCATTTTATTGAAAAATATAATGAACGCTTCCAAATGAATGTAAAAGGATTATCTGAGGAGGTTAAACAATCCTTCTTTGAATATGAATGGCATGGTAATGTCCGTGAATTAGAGCATATTATTGAAGCGGCAATGAACATTATAATGGATGAAGAAATTATTCGTTACTCCCATTTACCCTATCAATATCGCAGCAGAATGCAGCTGAAAGAGCGGATGATCCCCCTCTCAACTGTAGATACATTTATAAATGAAAATGCAGATACCACGGTTCCATTAAAGGACCAATTGGAATTATTTGAAAAATCTTATATTGAGCATGTCTTGAAAAAAAATGATTTTAACATTTCAAAGACGGCGGGACTTCTAGGTTTAAGCCGGCAAAGCCTGCAATATCGGATGAAGAAATTAAACATTGAGAATAGCTAAAAAGATAAGCCTTCAGGCAAAAAACGCTCACAAAAGTGAGCGTTTTTACATATAAAATATTATCAAACAATAATAAAGAAGTTTGATAATGGAAAATATAAGCATAAAAATTCCATTTTTCCCCCATACTAATGTAAAAAGATGAGGTGAATTAAATGGGACTTCTCAACTCATTTAACCAATGGAAAGAGACCAGATATCAAAATCATGTTTCAAATATGAAAGACCAAGGCAAATGTCCTGATTGCCAAGGCAGAGGCTATACAGTTTATCCTTATAATGAATTTGCATATTTTAATTCCTTTGAATGTCCAGGGTGTCAAGGCAGCGGCAATTATACGGACTGGGAGGAAATGAGGTAATCCTTACAAAAACCTTTCACAGCTCTATTGCAAAATAGAGCTGTGAAAGGTTTTTTATATTAACCCCAACCTAATAGCTTTGTTAATTTTTTTTTCTAATTTAGCCGATATCTTTCCCAGTTGTAAAGCATCATGCAATTCCTCTTTTGTTAGAGCTGTTTCTTCATCGTCAATCTCTTCTGATATGACAACTTGAAAATCGTCCTGCAGTTCGATAATCGAGTCAAGTCCTAAATACTGATCAATCTCCTGAAGATAATTTGCTTCTGCACTCATTTCTTTTGATGCTTTACGAATCTCCTTAGTAGTTTTATTAAAATCTTTTTTTGCATGTTTTAATTCTTTAATAAATTTATTCTTGGCTTTGATTGTATCTTGAAGATAATCATATTTCGCCTTCATTAACTGATATTTTAATTTTTTCTTCTCTTGGTCAATTTCATCTACATATTGCTTTTTTAAGTCATTAAGCTTTGCATGAGCGGCTTCAAGTCGTTTTGCCATAATCGTATTGATTTCATCAAGCTTTTGATTTAATTCATTCATTGTTTCTTCTACCCGATTTAGATCCCTTTTCACTTGATCATATACTTCCTGTGTTGTTTCACCGCGTTTAAATGCTTCTTCTGTTTTCAGGAAGCGAACCTTGACATCCTCAAAAACCATTTTTCTTACTTCAAATTCTTCCAAAAGCCCATTCTCAGCAGTCTCAAAACTTTCTTTCACTTTCATCGCTTCTTCAATATAGTTTTGCATCATTGAGGAGTAATTACTTTGATCCATCCCACAGTTCCCCCTTCACCCACAAAAATATTTTTTCTATAGACGATTTCACCCATTATTAATCAAAATATGCAGTAAGACATATGATGGTTTAATATTCAAGAATAAATGGGTTTACTTCCTTTAATAAAAAGACCAGCATCTTAAGGATGCTGGCCAAAGGTTAAAAAACTAAGGATTTCCTATTTAAATTGCTTTCTTAATAAGACTTTTATATTCTTTTGAAGTTCTTACTTCAATTGTAAGAGAACCTTTTCTTACAATAGCTTTTAAGACAATCGGAACACCAGTGGTATTTTTAAATCGAAAATCTTTACCTCCATAGGATACTGTAGCATCCCTTCCTTCAGGAACGTATCCTACATGAAGGGAATGATGATGCTTTTCAATATAGCTGACAGCTAGCTGATCAATGGCATTATACAGAGTTGAAGAAGTCTGACAAATCCCGCCGCCATAGCCATCGACTAATTTCCCATCCTGAATCTCAGGTGCTTTTTGATAGCCGTGGGCTGCATCACTTGGGCCAACGGTTGTATTATAAGAGAAGCTGTCTTGGACACCGATGATTACATTATTAATAGCAGCTGCGGATAAAGCAATGTTTTTTGACCTGCCAACAATCCCGCTATTAAAATGGGTCGTATATGAAGCGACAACTGTCTCCCCTAAATGGGATACGTCTTCCACCTTATAACCACTGGCAGTTACATATAGCGGGACTTCAACATTGCCGCCTGTTTCTGAAAGCTGGAGGATCTTTCCTGTTAATTCATCCTCATCTAGAATGGTTTGAGGAGTCCCCTTGATCACCTGGCCATTTGCATCCAATTTATCAAGAATCATTCTTTTATCATATCCAGGGGTATCTTTTGTTCCCCTTGCAAAATCCTTCGCTATTTTTGCTATTTCGGCTTTATATTTTTCAATGTCGGTTTTAAATCCCATATCCTTTGGAGAAAACGTTTTTATAGTCGCTTTAGTATTCGGGTCGATAATATTAACAAAAACAGGTTTCTCTTCCTCTTGTTTTTTAGGTTCATCCTTCTTAACCAGTTTCTTCACTTGCTTTTCCGTTGCATGTGCTACTTTTTCTTTTGTTGTTTGCAACGAACAGCCAGCCAAACCTATTAAACTGACTCCTAATAAAAATGAAATTGCCCATTTTAATTTTTCCATTTCCCCCAGCTTTTCCCCTTCTGATTTACGTCGTTTTAATCTTAGACGTTTTCACACTCAATTTTGTTTCAATAAAATTCCAAAATACTGCTATGAAAAAAGGAAACTTGTATCTTTAGTTTTTAATTCTATCACTTTACCAAAAATAAAATAATGACAAAAGTACTAAAAAGGAGTAAAAGTCATTATCTATTTTCCCTATGAATATTTAAGGGATATTTGCAAATATTAGCATTAAACTGGAATTTAATTGCGGGGGTGCTAAAAATGTCTGTTTATGTTTATCAGACGTTTGAAATCAAACAGGATAAATTTAAAGAGGGGATTGATAATTTAAAAGAAATCAAAAAATTTCGGAATGAAAATTATGACCATAAGGTTGAAATATTGACTCCCATATCCGGAGAAGATCATACATATGCACTACTATCGACCTATGAAGGATTAGCAGAAATGGAGCTTCAAAATAAAAAGATGTTTGATGATGAAGAATATTTGAAGCTTATAGGTGATTTCTTTCTAGAAAATATCATTCAAGGCAGTATGTATACGCAAATATACAGGGCGTTAAACGAAATGAAATAGACTAAATAAATATAGAACATACCATCAAAGTATGTTCTATATTTTTAGTTAGTAAAACGGCTATTTCATCCAGCATATCAAAAGCCCGATATAAAATACCCCAATGAGATTTTTGTCGTTTCTTATCCCCTTGTTTTTTAATTAATTCGTGAATTTGGGTCTGTATTTCATTTATGACAATTTGAATCCGCTGGAAAAGTGAGTTGATTCTGACATCGAACTAGGCTGGCCGGCATGCTGAAAAGGTCCAGAGCCTGGTTTTCCTATTTTCCCCATAATCAAATGCATGGAATTTACCGTCTCATTGGAATTCCTTCCCAAAAAAACAATGACGTCTGTTAAATCGACATCTTCTTCACAGGCAGGAGGCCCATCCGACCCAAAGGTTTGAATTAGCGACCAATCAGCCGTTGCAGTACATTGCCTGGTATTGGCATCGACATGATGCATTCGAAGCCGAGCACATGTGATTTTTGCAATGGAATAATATTCTTCAAGATAGGCTTGGCCAGTATGATAGAGCGCTAAGTCCCCCGGACCCTTCCTCTTTATAACATCCTTAGTTTTATCAATTAATAATGAGTAGGCGTCTTCCCAGGTGGCTGACAGAACCCTGCCATTATGACGAATTAATGGTGACTTTAAGCGGTCAATACTATTATTTGCCCACCACTGTTTCTCTCCCTTTGGACCAAGTCTTCCTCTATTTATTGAATAATTTTCATTTCCCATAATACCCACGATTTTGTCGTCCTTTACGGCAATGAAACACCCACAGCCATTCGAACAAATATTACACTTTAGGGCTGCCTGTTTCCATGCGATATGGCGGGAATAATAATTGTTTGTAGGAAAGGTCTTTATGAAAGGGATTCATATCTACACTCCTTTTCCTGTCTATTCAACGATTATGATTAATTTTATTCTTTTTTTTGGCTTTATTACTTACTTAGTTGGAAATGAACGCAAATGCACTGGGTACTATACACAAAGAGCTCTATTGTACAACTTGTATAAATGAAAGGCTTCTTTTTTGGTCCGCGTGGACGATGAATTATTTGCTTTTTGAGAATACAATTTTTAATGAAAAGGATTTAAAATTAAAAACAAAATTCAACTTGGACGTGAGAATAGGTATGAAGGATACATTAATATACAAACAAATTGACGATTGTTCCATTAGGGCTGATTTTTATGGAACGAGCCTTGAGAACTCTCCAGTGGTTATTTATATTCATGGGGGCGGACTCGTTTGGGGAACAAGAGAAGAAATAACAGAAGAAATGATTAAGCTGTACACAAACAATGGGATATCTCTTTTTTCAATCGATTACCGATTAGCCCCAGAGACAAAACTACAAGATATCCTTGAGGATGTTGAAGACTCCCTTCATTGGCTGCAAACAGAAGGAGCAAAGCGATTTTCTATTGATCCAAAACGGATTGCAGTAGTGGGCAGTTCAGCCGGTGGATTTTTAGCACTTTCTACTGGGACATTTAAACATAAACCGCGTGCAATTGTCTCCTTCTATGGATATGGCGATCTATTAGGCAGCTGGGCAGCAAGTCCGAGTAAATATTACCTTGAAAAGGACCTTGTTCCGAGAAACCTTGCTAATGCACTAGTTACCGACCAGCAAATTTCAAAGGCATCTGTAGAGCAGCGATTCCTCCTCTATGTGTATGCAAGGCAACACGGCGTTTGGGTTGAAGAAATCACTGGTGTTAATCCTGCTTTCAATAAAGAAGCACTCCGTCCTTTTTGTCCCATACACAATGTTACGAAGGAATATCCGCCAACACTTTTGTTACATGGTACAAAAGATAAGGATGTCCCTTTCGAGCAGTCTGTTTTTATGAGAGCTGCTATTTTAAAACAGTCCGTCGAAGCAAAGTTAATTACAATCCCAAATGGAGAACATGTATTTGATAAAGAATTCCACAATCCCATTGTTCAAAGTGCATTAAAACAAGTCATTGAATTTCTACATACTCACTTTACAGGAATAGAGTAGCACTAAAAAAAGGCTCTGTTAAACTTTGTTGTTGATAATCAACATTGCCATTTAACAGAGCAAAAAAAACGACTTTAACATTCATAAATTTGAATATTAAAGTCGTTTTTATGAATTTTTTACTTCTCGTTTAACTTTTGAAAATGCTCAAATAAATAATCGCAATCCTCTCTTGGTTCTACTTTAAGCATTTTTATAACGCTAACATCTTCACCATTTAAATATTTGCGCAGGTGCATATCTGAAAACCCATGCTTTTCAGCATCTTCTTTCGTATTAACATAGTAAACCTTTTTAATCCCCGCCCAAATCATGACAGATACACACATCGGACATGGCTCACATGTTGCATACATTACACAATCTGACAAATCAAAAATCCCTAATTTTTTACAAGCTTCTCTAACAGCAACCAACTCTGCATGTGCAGAAGGGTCTGTATCTCTCATCATTGTATTGCTTACAGCGGCAATGACTTCACCATTGCGTACAATTGTGGCACCAAATGGTCCGCCAATTTTTTTATTCATTCCTTCAATCGTTGCATCTACCGCCATTTTAATGAAATCCATTGCCTAATTCCTCCAAGTTTACTTTTACTCTGTTACAGGTCCGATGTTTTCTTTCTTATTTACATAGAGTTTATATGCTAAAAATCCTGCAATTAATAGATATCCCCAAACGAAAGGCATAGCCGTTGTTTGGGCAATTCCGATTGTGTTTGTATGAATAGCACCAACAAAGGTTAAAACTGCCCCTATAAATGCAGCTATTATGCCCCCAATTGGCGTGTTACGGATCGTAAATATAGCTATACAACCCCAAAGAACACTAGTAATAGGAGCACCATTACCTAGAGCAACCAAGCCATCGTAGAAAAGTCCAGCATTATGCAGGGCATGTGCAGAAACTTGATTGGCAGCAGTTCCAACCGACATACCAGTAGCTGAAATTGCATTATTAACAGCCGTTAGGGCCCAAGTAGCCACCCATGGGAAGAAACATACAAATATTACTGGAACTTCAAATTGCGGACTGTTTTTGACAGCTTGATGCCCTGTTACAATCGCTATAAATACGAGCATCGGAACAATAGCCGCTATTGGGATAACAGCTAGCAACAGACCCATTAGACTTAAAATCGATAATATGAATATGGCAACAGAGCTAGCAATAGAATAGCCTATACCTGCACCAACTTCTTTCCAACCTGCATGACCTACATATACTGTTACTGGGAATGGGTTACCACAAAGGCCGCCTATTGCAGAACAAATACCATTTGTAAGCATAACGTCTCTAGTCTTGTATTCATCCCCACAAACAGCAGCAGCTTCAACGTTTTCTAGATTAAAAATGTAGTTTGCCAGCCCTAGAGGTACAGCAGTTAATAAATATGGCAGAGCAGCGTCGATATGGTCGAAAAGCCCATTTAAATGCAGCATAGGAGGATTAAAGCCAAATGATTTCAGAGCTTCACTAACCTCAGCAGGACTTTGATATCCAAATATCCAAGCAATTGCAGTTCCAATTACGATCAATAATAAACCCGTAGGTATTTTCTTTAATATTGGATGTTTACTTAACCAGTTCATGAAGATGATGATAATTGCAACAAATGCAACAACTGGCATTTCAAACGATTGCAGCATTGGGTTCATACCCAAGAATACAAATGCCAAACCTGCCAAAGCTGCCAGCAATACAGTTCTTGGGACGAACTTTCTAAGAGTATCACCCAGGAATGCACCTATTATTAGCATGGTAGCTTCAAAGAAGCACCAAAGCACACCGACTGTTGTTGTAAAAGCAGCATCCTTTGTTTGATGATATAGAGGAAGCATAATAACAAATACGATAAGAAAAATACCAGGTGAACTAGAACCTGATGGTAGTGCGGTAACATCTTTTCTACCTGTTTTCTTAGCTAGTTTATATGCAAAATAAGCAAAAACAAGGCCAGATAGAAGGACAGCAAAACCAAAGCCGGGAACAATTTGTTTAAAAACAAACTCTTTTGGCATCCCAACTACAGTAAGTAATAATGAGATCATAACCAAAAAGTCGGTCAAAACATTAACGAACAAACCGAAGGAAGCTGCAAAGTCTCCTTTTTTCCATAAAGCTATATTTCCCATGTAAAAATCTCCTTAAAAATGTATTCTTTCTTATTGCAGCTATATTGAAAAATCATTCATTTTTTAAATTATCAGCAGATTCTTTTTTTTTTACAATATGGGTTCCTGCTTTTTCTTGAATCGCATCCCTTAGACTTTCTGGGTTTGTGATGATGACCCTGGAACCTCCCTTTTCCAAAAAGTTTATACTTGCTTCAATTTTGGGAAGCATGCTGCCTTCAGGAAAGTGACCTTCTGAAACATACTGTTTTGTTTCTTCAATTGAAATATTTTCAAGCGCCTGTTGATTTGGCTTGCCAAAATGAATGCAAACTCTCGACACGCCTGTCGTAATAATCAATGTATCTGCCTGAACTTGTTCAGCTAATAGGCTTGTTGCAAAGTCTTTATCAATAACGGCATCAACGCCCACATACTTATTGCTTGCTGCTTTAACTACTGGAATACCGCCGCCGCCGACAGCAATGACAACAAAACCGGCCTCGATTAAGGTTTTTATTGCGTCTTTTTCTACAATATCAATTGGTTTCGGTGACGGTACCACTCTTCTGTAACCACGGCCGGAGTCTTCAATAAAGATCCAATCCGGATGTTCTTTCTTCATTTCTTCTGCTTGTTCAAAAGTAAAGAATGAACCTACAGGCTTCGTTGGATTTTCAAAATTCGGGTCATTTGCACTAACTGCAACCTGTGTAATAACAGTAGCCACTTTTTTGTTAATGCCTCTTTTGGCAAATTCATTAATCAAAGCTTGTTGAACTTGATAACCGATTCCACCTTGAGTTTCGGCACCGCAATTGACCAGGGGCACTTCCGGCATTCCGGCAACTTCATTGGCTATTTCAGATCTTCTTAGACCGAACCCTACCTGTGGGCCGTTACCATGTGTAACAACCACGTTTAAGCCTTCGGCAACCATATCAGCGATATTTACTGCCGTTTCGCAAACAGCTTCATATTGATCTTGAACGGAATCACGTCCATTTTCGCGGACTAATGAATTCCCTCCGATTGCGACAATCACTAATTTTTCCACTGCGTTCTCTCCTATCAGTTTTCTAGTTGTTTAATAATTTAATAGACTGCTCTTTATGAAGGTGATATAAAGGGTTCGATGGGTCATGTTTAATGGCATTTTCAATTGCTTCTATCGCTTCAATATGTCTCCCTAATGATCTTAAACTGTTAGCCTTGTGGAAGGAGAAATCATAGCGATGTGGCTTTATTGCAAGCAGCTTATCCATTTCCCTTACTGCTTCCTCATGTCTGCCCAATTCTCTTAAATAATTAGATTTGTGGTAACGATAAAACGTTTCATCAGGGTTTAATTCACAAGCTTTATCATATTCTGTAAGCGCTTCCTTGGTTTTGTTCATTAATCTTAAGCAATTTGCGGTGTAGAAATAGAAATCAAGATCATTGGAGTTGATTACTAAAGCTTTCTTGAACTCTTCCAGCGCTTCTTCGTATCGCTTTAATTCTTGCAAGCTGTATCCTTTGTAGAAATAATAATCAAGAGTACTTGGGTCCTCTGAAAGAGCTTGATTGATTACTAGGATTGCATCTTCAAAGCTATTTTCTTTATATAGCTTTTTGGCAGTTTGAATCGCTTGGTTATTTTCTTGATATTCCTTTTTAAGAATTTTAACTACTTTATCCTGCATTAATTCTTCGGCATGCTGAAGGGATGATTTTCCGTCTCGATCTGGCAAAGTCACATCTGCCCCTGCTTCCACCAGAACTTCTATAATGTTAGAGTATAATCGGCCTCCATTACCCAAAATCACAGATTCTAGAAGTGCTGACCAGCCTAAATTATTCACATGATTGACAGGAACTCCTGCATCTAAGCATACTTGAACTGTCTTTAAATACCCTTTCTCACTTGAAGGTAATAGGGCTGTACCTCCAAAGCGATTGACACTTTCAAGGTCCGCTCCATACTTTAACATCAGGCTAAGAATTTCATGAAAACCATTTGCACCAGAACAAATGAAAGGAGTTAGCTGGGTAATATCTCTGGTATTAACATCACTGCCTGCTTCTAACAACAGTTTTACAGCATTTGATTGATTTTTTTGAGTTGCAGCCATTAACGCTGTTCGCCCATTTTCATCTTTAAAATCAACACTGGCGCCGTCCTGTATTAATCTTCCTACAGCTTCTGCATCTCCCTGTTCACTTGCATAGATAAGTTCCATATTTAAGGATCTGTTCTCCATTTTTAACCGCTCCTGTTCTAATATCACCAACACTGCTCCAATGACGCATTTGGGGAAGTTACCCTTCTCTTCCCCAATACGCGCAATGGATTAATGAATATTTTCGCTTAAGGTCAACATTGCTTTCTCAAAAGCTTCTACTGGAGGATGAGTAATCCCCGCACCAATCATTCCTATACCTGCCTCTTTATGGGCAATTGCAGTATTAATAATTGGCATAATTCCGGTTTGAACAACCTTTCGAACATCAATTCCAGTTGGAATACCCATAAAATCAAGTAAAGGAATTGTCACGTTAGGGTTTTGCTCTGTGGTGATTTCCTTCATTTTAGTTGTAAAACCGATCGCTTCTTCCACGGTACCACCTACTAATGCCACAATTGCTGGTGCAGTTGCCATTGCAAATCCGCCGAATCCATATGTTTCAGTGATAGCACTATCACCGATATCAAGTCCGGAATCCTCCGGCTTGTAACCTGCAAACATTGGACCAATTACTTTTTGTGCTGGGCCAGTAAACCATGTGTTTCCTGCCATTCCACTGACACGGATACCGAATTCTACACCGTTACGGGCCATAGTTGTCACAATGGTACTATTTTCAATACCATGGGCAGCATCTAGGGCACATTTCGCCATTGCCATCCAGGTTGGACCGGAGAAATAGTCGCTGCTTGCCACGAAATCCAATACTTCCTTCTTCTGCTCGATTGTGTAATCTGTTTGCAAAATATAAGGAGCTAATGCTTGGATTAATAGGGTTGTTCCAGCAACATTCCGGTTGTGGCACTCATCTCCCATATGAAGAGCCTGTGCAAGCATCAAACGTAAATCAATGCCATCTGAATTTAGTTTCATAGCATCTCTTAAAATAGGACCAAATACATCGCGCATCCATATTAATCGATCGATGACACTCTGATCATTAGCGCCCATTCTAAGAATTTTTGCTAGTTGTTCACTTAAGTTTGTATAGGCAATATTGCCATATGTTTTGTTCTCAACGATATGCATGAACATTGATGCAGAAGTAACGCCAGCCATAGAACCAACACAGTTGTGTTCGTGACATGGTGAGAATGTAATTTCACCAGATGCAGCAAGCTCAGCTGCTTCCTCTAAATCCTTGGCCAAGCCTTCAAATATCAGTGCACCGGTAACAGCCCCCTTCATAGGACCATTCATTTTATCCCAAGTGATTGGAGGTCCGGCATGAAGAATTGTTGTTTTTGTCATACCAGGAACACAGTTAATCGCTTGATCATAACCGATTAATACTGGCTGCGAATTTATGATTCTTTCAACTGCCAATTTATTAGCTTCTTCAATTTTTTGCATAATAGCTGGATTTTCAAGTTTATCAAGTGCCGCAATTAAAGCAGGATTCCCTCTTCCAGGAGGTGTCCAATCTATATGAATGACTTGTGCACCTTGTTGTAATAAATCTTCTTTGAATGACTCAATTCCTACATTGACTACATGTGGCTTGCTTTTAAAAAGTTCATTAATCTTACTCATGACTATTCTCCCTTCACAACAAATTCACGAGCCAATAAACCTGCATTCTGCATGCTGCTTGCATGAGTTACATCAGCGGCCAACAGTTTATTAATTTGCTCTTCATAATCTTGCGGATCTAATTCTGTACCAAGTACATATCCAATGATTTCTAAATGTCTTCCTTCTTGTTCTGCCTGTTGTTTTGCTTCTATCATTGCAGGAAGGAATGCTCCGACTGGATCTTCGTGAGCACCGTAGCCTAAAACAAAGTCCATAACGATAACACCAACGGATGGATCTTTTGCTTCTTGAATAAACCTTTCTAGACGAGTAGACGGATCAATCATTGGGTGCGGCTTACCTTGCGTGTATTCATCATCGCCAAAGTCGATGAATGTATGCTCCTGGCTTGTAAATCTATCTTTCAAACGAAATTCTGGATTTCTTTGAATGTTACTGTATACATTGTCAAACTTCTCCATTGCCGCATGCATTGCTTCATCAGCCAACGTTCCTCCACTGAAAAGTCCACGAATATATTTCTGTTCCGCAGTTAACTTTGTGCGAACCTCTTCGATGAGCGGAATATTTAATGCTCGTTTATTTAACTTGCTTTCATCTGCACCAGCTAAAAGTACTGCTTTAAGTGCAGCTTCTTTGGACATTTTTGCAAAATGGGCGCCCGCAGCAGTAATCTTTTCTTCATCACCGCCAACAAACCAAACGACAACCGGTTTTTTACATAATTTAATTTTTGCTAATACTTTCTCTTCCACGCTAGATGCAGGCGGCTTTGAAACAAGAACGATTACTTTTGTTTCTTCATCGTCTTCAAGTGCTTGAATACCATCAAGCATCATGATTCCTCCTACCTCTTCTTTCAAATCTCTTCCACCTGTACCGATCAATTGGGAAATTCCGCCGCCAAATTCGTGGATACGTACGCTTACCTCTTGGCTGCCAGTTCCAGATGCTCCAACAATACCGATGCTTCCTTTTCTTACTGCATTTGCGAAACAGAGGGCTGTATTGCCAATAATCGCTGTTCCACAGTCAGGGCCCATCATTAATAAACCTTTTTCATGAGCTATATGCTTCAATTCAATTTCATCTTCGATGCTTACATTGTCGCTGAACATCATGACATGTAAATCATTCTCAAGAGCCTTTCTTGCTTCTCTGGCTGCATAAGCCCCATTTACAGCAATAATTGCCAAGTTGGCATCTAGGTTATTTTCAGCTGCAGCGGAAATCGTGGAATATTTAACATCACTTTTCCCTTTTTTGCCCGAATCCTTTTTAATAAATAAATCATTAATTTTCGCGAAAGCGGTTTCACAAAGTTCGTCAGTTTCAGCTTTTACGACAATAATTAAATCACTTGTGCCAGCTGCCTCCACTTCAGGTGTCAACAAACCGACATTTTTCATAACCTCTTTATTCATTTCTGTTCCCATTGCAATAATGGCCTGTTCCACACCATCAATTTGATTTGCTTTCGTTGATAGCGACATTAAAGATACGGAATCGAAATATGTGTTTGGCTTAATTAATGCTTGAACTAACATAGTTTACCTCCTGCTTTTATATTGGCTTCTAATCCGCAGACAAGCCCTAAGGCTATATCTGTCCCAGATGAAGAACCGATGTCTAATACTTTATTTAAAGAGAGAATTAAGTCATCCTCATTCTCAATTAACAAGGAGTTAACCAAGGAAATGATAGACTCTCTCACTTTACCAATGGATGCTTGCTTTAAAGCTGAATAGCTGATGTCATTCGTTAAAGGTTTGGCCTTCATTGTTACTTTTTCACAAAAAGATCTGTGTTCATAAAGGGGACTGTGCTCCATCTGAAGGGTTGTAAATAATCCTGTTAAGAAATCATCCCCTGATGGTGTCAAACCAGGTCCAAGTCCTATCAGTGATACGGCATGTTTAATTGCATGGTCCATTCGATTCATGGCTAAATCATATAAAAGAGATTTAGTTCGTTGTTCTAGCATATTGCATGTTTCAGCTTCAAATGGGTTTAATGGTATGAGGTGTTTTTTTATCCCCCCGCCTTTACCTCGACAATCAATGTATTCCCTTGCCCTCCTTACATTGTGAAGGAGGATTTCTTCATTGTTTGGATACGGCGGCAGTATGCTTTCCCAAATATTTACTCGACTTATATTTAAGGCGAGTTTATTTGAAATGTATAAGATTCTATCTTCCACAAACACCCTGTCATTTACCTCAATGTTCCATTGACTAGTATTTTCTGTATCAACAATTAACGTATTTGGCGCATTATCAATATATCTGCATGCAATCGTGTATACCTCGCCGCTATCAAAACATTGAATATTAAAGGTCCGCTTAAATGCACTATGAACAAATCCTGAGAAATTAGAGCCATTCAATCTCTTGATAAAATCGACATCACCAGATAATATATTTCTCACGAAAAACACCTCATAGATCCAGACTTTTTAGCTCTAATTTCTAATATTCAAATTGAACCCCCTTACAAATTTCATTTGACAATTTAAAACCCTTACATGATTATTTTAGTAATAATGCATAAGACAGTCTTCGTTTAATCAAACCAAAAAGCTCTATTTTCATATGTGCATCGTGCACAATGAAATGTGTGGAATTTTTGACAAGGGAGTGGTAAGAATTGCTGCGGGTTAAAGATCTTTTTGAAATAAAAGCTATCGATGGCTTAAAAATAGTGGCAGGTGAAAAAGGAATTAATAATGAAATATCATTGGTTAACATAATTGAAAATCCAGAGGCCTTTGATTGGCTTTCGCCTAATGAACTTCTATTATCAACCGGATACATTTTTAAAGATAATACAGAATTGCAAATTAGAATTCTTAACGAGCTTTCACAAATCAATTGTGCCGGCCTTATTGTAAAAATGAAGCGATACTTCGAGACTCTCCCGCAAGCTATGATCGATCACGCTAACAAGTTAGGCTTGCCATTAATCGAGTTACCTTTTGAATATACATTATCAAGAGTTATTTCTATCATTAATGAAAAGGCTTCTGGAAGATACGACCTGTTGAATAGAAAAACATTGGACATGCATAACTTGTTTTTTAGAATAACCCTTGAAGGCGGCGGAATTGAGAAAATTTCTTCAATGCTGTCGGAAACAATTAATAATCCGATTATTTTAGTGGACAATGATTGGAAATTACAACATTATACTGAGCATGTCGATAACAAAATCCCGCTCGCCTACTGCCTTGATTTAGTCAAAAACAGACCTGTTTTCAAAAAAGATTTCATTGATTCTATTCCACACAATATCAGTGAAATGAAGAAATCCATTAATCGGATGTATCAATTAGAAGGGATGGAGATAAAATGCCGCATTCTGCCTGTTGCTGTATCAAATAATATTTATGGGTATATCGTTGTTTGGCAGACAGTGCGTGAATTATCGGAGTTTGACTCTATTATTTTAGAACAGGCGTCAACCAATATGGCGTTAGAAAGGATTAAAGCAAAGGAAATCGAGGAAGTAAAATTAAAAATCAGGGAAGATTTCTTTGATGATTTATTAACTGGAAAAATAACCTCCAGTGAAACCATCCAGACCTTGAGTGAATTGCATGGGCTAAATTCTAGTTATAAATACTATTGTATCGTCATTGATATTCAGTCAAAGGAATTGGAAAAATATAATGACTTCATTGCACGAAAAGTCCAATTGGAAATCCGAACCAGAAAATGTGTGGACTTAATCTATGATCATTTAAATTTAGCGAATGGGGAGATTACTTGTTTTTATCGAAATAATCGCATTATCATTTTAAATGGTCAGAATGAACATAGACCGCCGATTACTGTAGTCGAAGCGAAGCTTTACGGTTCAAAAATTTATGATATTCTCAAAAAACAATTGAATGATACCACCCTATTAATTGGAATTGGAAGACAGTATGAAAAGATCCATTCGCTGCACAAAAGTTTTTCAGAAGCTAATGAATCCTTAAGACTGATGCAAAAATTTGATGAACGCGGCGGGATATCTCATTTTGAAGATCATTCCGTTTATTATTTCCTAGACTCCAATATTAAGGATATAGAATTAGAAGACTTTTTTATGAAGCATCTTGGAAAAATCTATGAACACGATCGATTACACGGAACCAGTTATCTTTATACATTAGAGAATTATTTTTCAAATAATCTTAATACCAGTGAAACAGCGAAAGCAATGTTCTTACACAGAAATACGCTCATTTACAGGATTGAAAAAATAAAGGAAATCTTAAAGACCGATCTAAAAAATTCTGAGGAACTGCTGCAAATTCAACTTTCTTTAAAGATATTTAGACTTTTAAATAAAAACTTACGATTAGATTCAAAATGAATGGTCCCGTCCAAATTCTAGACGGGACCTTTTACTATAACACTTATTGAAGTTGACCAAATACCACTTTCCCTTTAAAGATAACAGCCTCACGTTCTGGTGTTCTGGCAACGGCCTCTGCTGAACAAGAAGCATTCAATAGAACAAGGTTGGCATCCTCACCGTTAAGCGGCCAGACCATTTCTCCATTTTTAGTTAATGGTGTAGGTCCGCCTGTTGCAAATTTTAACGACTGGGCAAGTGATCGTTCATCACTTTTCCGATATAGCTCACAATATTTTGTTACTTTTTCTAATAGATCTCCTGTTCCGTATGGGCCCCATGAGTCATAGAAGCCATCACAGCCAAGAAAGACATTGACTCCCTTCCGTTCAAATAACTCGATTGGCGGTAATGTTCTGTTTATGGGGATAGTGGACATGATTGACATACCTAGATCACTTAATTTATCAGCGATTTCTTCTTGCTGCGGGAACGGAACATCACCTAAACAAAAGGCATGGCTGACAGCAACCCGGTTGTGCCATTTTGCGTCTGCTGCCAATTCTGCTAATTTATCGACTGTATAAAAACCAACATGGCCGCCGTCATGCAAATGAATATCAACATCAGCATCAAATTCTACTGCAAGGTTCATAACCTCATAGAGAGACTTTTCGATATTATGATCAATTCCGGCTGGGTCTAAACCGCCAACTAGATTGGCACCTGAACTCATCGCCTCTTTCATTAGCGGCAGGACATTCTCTCTTAGAAGGCCGTGCTGTGGGAAGGCGACAATTTCATAGGTTAGTTTATCTGAATAATCCTCAAGAGCTGCTTTGACGCCCTCTAAATTTTTTAAACCGATATAGGGGTCAATATTTACATGAGTTCGAATATGTGAAGCACCCTGTGATAGCAGTAAGTCGATCATGGCACTTGCCCGCTGTTTAGTGGTTGGCGCCAATTCCGCTAGCTCCATCGCTTCAAGACGTAATCGTTCTTCCAAATTCTTGGCCGGTATTGGGGCTTTCCAATTTAGTGAAAGATAGGTTTTATCTAAATGGTTATGCATTTCTTTAAAAGCTGGCACCGCTAAATATCCTTTTCCATCAACTGTTTTCTCGCCAGATGGAATGGAGAAACTACTCTTCTGTTTTTCGACTATTTTTCCATTTTGTATTTTTAAATGAAAAAGTTCTGTCTTTGTTTCATAGACTCCCTTTTCATCCTGGACGAAGCCTGTTTCTAGCTGTACATTTTTTAACCAATATGAGGTTGTCATCAAATCTCCTCCTTTATTATCTTAAACTCGTACTGAATCTACTTCTGTCAGCTTGCTTTCAACTTTTTTTCCTTTAAAAAACAACGCTTCTACGGTTGCCCTTCTTGCAACAGCCTCGGCTGAACATGATGCATTGACGAGCATCATGGTTGCCTCATCGCCAACCTTTGGCCAGACGCGCTCTCCTTTTTCATTAAGTGGCGTCACACCGCCAGTTCCGTACTTAAGGACAGTTGATAAAGAATATTCGTCGCTCAATCGAAATCTTTCGGCAAGAGTTCCCAGCTTTTGGATTGTATTGCCTGTTCCAAACGGGGACCAATGATCCGTAATACTATCATGGCCAACAGAAACGGGAACACCTAATTTATCTAGGGTTGGAATCGGAATCGTAGCCCGATTAATCGGTACTGTCGTCGTCACATCCATCTCTTGATCTTTTAAAATGGCAGCCATTTCTGTAAGTGCTTCCCCATTTAAATCGCCTAATGCAATCCCATGGCTAACGGTGGATCTTCCTTTAAGCCCCGCTTCCTTTGTATAATGCGCCATCCTTTCAAAGGTAAATGCCCCTAAGGTGTTGGGATCATGAAGATGAATGTCGACGCCTTTATTATTTTCAACCGCAATATCAAAGATGGTATATAAGGATTTTTCAATATTACGGTCCACTGTTGCAGGGTCAACTCCGCCAACTAATGTGGCACCATTCTTCATGGCATCCCGGATGAGCTGCACTGAATCACTTTTTAATAGTCCATGCTGTGGAAATGCAACAATATCATAGGTGAGCACATCCTCGTATTTTTTTAAGGCATTTACAGTTGCCTCTAAATTTTTCAAACCGATTACAGGATCCACATTACAATGGGTGCGAATATGGGTATGTCCGTTTTTCAAAAATAATTCAATCATTTTCTCCGCTCGTTCTTGAGCAGTTGGAAGCAGCTTCGGAAGTAATTCTTTCTCCTCTTCCAATCTAGTAAAAATACCGTTCGTGATAGGTGTACAGGCTTTCCATGGTCCGCCATAATAGGTTTTATCGATATGGATATGCATGTCCCTTAAGGAAGGAAGCAAAAGCATACCATTAGCATCCTTTTGCATTACGTCAATTTCAGGCTTTATATTTGTTATTTCAGTAATAGTACCGTCTTCAATCTTCAAGTGGCAATGTTCGGTTTCTGTACCGGAAATACGATCATTTTCATATGTAAAGCCTTTTTCTAAGCGGACATTTGTCAGCCAAAATGTGGTCATCCCAATTCCTCCTAATTTAAATTAGGAAAAGTACTTTCTTTCAAAAGTACTTTTCCCTTTTATTATTTTATGACTACATCATCGATCATTAAATAACTAGCAGCATTTAACCAGAATCCACTTACATTTTTACTATATGCAGCGATATGCTCGTAGTTTCGGATTGGAACATAAACGGCATCGTCAATTTCCTTCTGCATAACTTCTTCATAAAGCTTTAAACGCTTTTTCTCATCTGATTCTCTTCGTGCCGCTTCAATCATTTTATCTACATCAGGATTACTATAGTAGAAATGATTTCCTGGAGGTCCCTGTGATGCTGAATGGAATAGGTTATATTGGTTGTAATCTCCATCTCCTGTTGCATTTCCCCATCCGCCAATCGCCATGTCGTGCTCACCTTTTTCAATCATTCCGATATAAGCACCATACTCCATAACTTGAATTTTCACATCTACGCCAATCCCTTTTAACTGAGATTGAATAACTTCTGCCATATTGATACGTTCTTTTCGATCACTCGTTAGTAATGTCACTTTAAGACCTTTTTCATAGCCAGCTTCTTTTAATAGTTTCTTTGCTTCGTTTAAATCATAGTCATATGGCTTAATTTTATCACTATAGCCAAACACTTTCGGGCTCATCGCTTCGTTTGCAAGAGTTCCTACATTATTATAGACACCTTTGATAATGGCTTCTCTTTCAATCGCATGGCTGATTGCCTTACGAACTCTTACATCATCAAATGGCTTTTTCTTTACATTGAATCCAACATATTCAACGGCTAGTCCTTCTGTACGGTAAAGAGCCATCTTATCAGAAGCTTCAATGCGATCAATTTCTGTGACAGGTACTTGATCATTGATTTGTGCTTCTCCTGTTTCAATCATGGCAAGACGAGTAGCATCTTCAGGTACAACCTTGAATACAACACGATCAATATTAGGTTTTTTGCCCCAATAGTTTTCATTTTTCTTTAAGGAAATTTCTTGTCCTGTCTTCCAAGACTCGAACACAAAAGGCCCTGTTCCAACTGGATGCTGTGATAATGAATCCGGATTTTCCGCCAAAGCTTTTGGACTAATGATACTTCCTTCATTACTTGCCAAAATAGATAGAAGTGGCGCATACGGATATTCAAGGATTAATTGAACCGTGTTTTCATCCACAACCTTCACTTCTTTAATCATTGAAAACTTTTCGCGCTGCGGCGAAGCTGTTTTCGGATCGAGCAAACGATCAAAGGTTTTTTTAACAGCATCTGCATTAAATGGTGCACCATCGTGGAATTTTATACCTTCTCTTAATTTAAATTCCCAAGTAGTACCATCGATTACTTTCCATTCTTTTGCTAGTAATGGTTGAATTTTAAAATCTTTATCTGGTTCAACCAGACCCTCATATACCTTTTGATAAACAATGTTTGCTGAAGGTATATCAGTAATGAAATGCGGGTCTAGTTTGGTTGCATCAGAAAGCCTGACTACGGTTAAGGTTCCGCCTTGTTTTGGCCCTTCTTGTTTACTTGCTGACTCATTAGATGTAGATGGTTTTGTAGAACACGCTTGAGCAATCATCAGCATTAATCCAATTAATACAAATAGAATGCCATTTTTGATGGTTCGTCTTTTTCTCTCCATTTTCCCCTGCTCCTTTGTTGTCTTTTTAAAAATTCAGAATCTAAGATGTAAACCAATTTCACCTGCCTCTAAGCTTGCTTATCTGCATTATAGAAGATGATGAAAAAGAATATTTACAGAATATTTACTGAATTTTTAACTATTTTGACAAACAATTTAAAAAATATTTACATTCATTAAAATTTTGATAATTTGTACATATTCCCATTGAAAAAATGGTTTGGAAGGGGGATCAGAGCAGCGAGAGTCAGCATCATGTTTTTTCAAAAAAATATAAGGAGGTTTTTTCATGTCAGTAGAAGTGAAAACAGATCGTTCTGTCGTAATCAAACAATCTATGAGTCAACCAAAACAATCTAAATTGAAAGATTTCTTTTCTGTTTTAATGTTAAATAAAGCGGCTTTAGTTGGGGCAGTGATTATTGTTTTTTATATTCTCATCGCGATATTTGCCCCACTTTTGGCTCCCTATGATCCATATGAAATAAAATTGGAAAATAAATTAATGCCGCCCTCTGGTGATCATTGGATGGGAACAGATGATAAAGGAAGAGATATTTTAAGCCGGATTATTTACGGTTCAAGACTTTCCATGGGGGTCGGATTTGCAGCTGTATTTTTCGGAGCATTCTTCGGGATTATTTTTGGACTTGTCGCCGGCTATTATGGCAAATGGGTTGATTCTATTATTATGCGAATGATGGACGTTATGCTGGCATTCCCGGGAATTCTACTCGCATTAGCGATTATTAGTGCCCTTGGACCAAGTCTAATTAATGTTACGATTGCTGTTGGGGCATTTTCCGTTCCGTTATTTGCCCGGATTGTACGCGGCTCTACCCTTGAGGTCAAAAGGCTCGAATATATCGATGCGATAAGGTCGTTGGGTGCCAATGATGTGACGATTATTTTTAAACATATTTTTCCGAATATTCTTTCACCCATTATTGTTCAAGGAACCTTACGGCTTGCTACTGCGATTCTTTCCGCTGCAGGATTGTCATTCCTTGGTCTTGGAGCGCAGCCCCCTTCACCTGAATGGGGAACGATGTTAAGTAATGGAAGGGATTTCTTGTTCTCTGCTCCCTATATCGCTATTTTTCCTGGGTTAACGATATCAATACTCGTATTAGGCTTTAATATTTTCGGAGATGGATTACGCGATGCGTTCGATCCACGAATGAAAAAATAATAGATTAAAAGGAGGATGGCCATCAATGTTAATGTTTATTTTTCGTCGTTTATTGCAAACCATCCCGGTCGTAATCGGGGTAACGTTCGTTGTTTTCTTCATTATGCAGCTTGTTCCTGGTGATCCTGCCGTTTTGCTCGCAGGTGAGGGGGCATCTAAAGAAACAATTAATGGAATTCGTGAACAATTAGGATTAAACCGGCCTTTATTGGTTCAATATTTTGATTACTTAACGAATATCTTTCATGGTGATTTTGGCACTTCGTTAAAAAATAGTCAGCCAGTGTTAGATGAAATTATGGTTCGCTTACCGATTACTATGGAGCTTGCATTTTTTAGTATTCTTATCACGATTATTTTAGGGATGGCTGCCGGGATTATTTCAGCAGTAAAGCCTTACTCCCTTAGAGATACAGGTGTAATGTTAGTTGCCCTTTTAGGAATTTCACTTCCAAGCTTTTGGTTTGGATTAATGATGATGTATTTCTTTTCTGTTAAACTTCAAATTCTTCCAGTTGCCGGTTGGGACAGCATCCTGCATGTGATTCTTCCATCACTAACATTAGGTGCCGGCGGTGCCGCCATCGTCGCTCGGATGACCAGATCCAGTATGTTAGAGGTCGTTCGTCAGGATTATATCCGGACAGCGCGCGCCAAAGGACTTCGTGAACGTGTCATCATTTATAAGCATGCTTTACGCAACGCCCTTATCCCTGTTATTACTGTTGTTGGTTTACAATTTGGTTCCCTCCTCGGTGGAACGGTACTTGTTGAATCGATTTTCGCCATCAACGGGCTTGGACGAATGATTGTGGATGCGATTCGCATGCGCGATTTACCAATGGTTCAAGGTGGAGTCCTGATGGCCTCGCTTATCTTCGTAATCGTGAATTTATTTGTTGATGTATTCTATCGATTCTTCAATAAACGGATTGAATTAAATTAACAGGTGGTGAATGTAGAAATGATTGAAAAAAACAAACCGATATTAGAAGTCAAAGGATTAAAAACTCATTTTTATACGAAGCGCGGAGTAAGTAAAGCAGTAGATGGCATCGATTTCACACTTAATAAGGGAGAAACCTTGGGTATTGTCGGCGAATCCGGCTGCGGGAAAAGTATGACATCCCTTTCGATTCTCCGTTTAATCCCCTCCCCTCCTGGTAAAATCGCAGGCGGACAGATTCTTTTCAAAGGAAGGGATTTGGTTTCACTTCCTGAAGACGAAATGAGGAAAATTCGCGGGAACGAAATTTCGATGATCTTCCAAGAGCCGATGACTTCCTTAAATCCCGTCATTCCGGTTGGTGAACAAATTGCGGAGGCTTTAAGGCTGCATCAAAAAATGGGAAAAAAAGAAGCATGGACCAAATCGATTGAAATGCTCAAGCTCGTTGGAATCCCCTCTCCTGAAAAAAGGGCAAAACAGGAGCCTTTCCAATTAAGCGGTGGTATGCGCCAGCGGGTCATGATTGCAATGGCACTTGCCTGTACCCCTGAGGTATTGATTGCTGACGAACCAACAACAGCCTTGGATGTAACTATTCAAGCACAAATACTAGCGTTAATTAAAAACCTGCAAACCAAGTTAGGCATGGGTGTCATCATGATTACACATGATTTAGGTGTGGTCGCAGAAACATGTGACTCCGTTGCAGTTATGTATGCCGGCAATATTGTTGAACATGCAGAGACGGAAAACATTTTTGCAAATCCAAAGCATCCATATACCCTTGGTTTAATAAATTCTTTACCGAAGATTCACCAAGATCAGGAAGAATTGCAAACGATTGAAGGCAGTGTTCCAAGTCCATATAATATGCCAGTGGGCTGTAGGTTCGCCTCAAGGTGCCCTTTTGAGCAGCCGCTATGTCATGCCAAACAGCCGGAGTTAGTAGAACATACTGATGGCTCGAAAGTCCGCTGTTGGATGTATACAGATAAATGGACTGGGCAAGTGATTGAAAAGGAGGCTGTACAATAATGCAAACTGCGGAAAAAAAGAAAATATTATTAGAGGTGGACCATTTAAAGCAGTATTTCCCAGTTAAAACAGACTCCGTTTTTAAACCAAAAAGCTATGTAAAAGCCGTTGACGATGTTTCCTTCCATCTCTATGAAGGGGAAACGTTAAGTATTGTTGGCGAATCCGGCTGCGGAAAATCAACGACTGGACGAGCGATTTTAAGACTGGATGAACCGACAGACGGAAAAGTCCTATATTCTGGGCAAAATATACTCGATTTTAATAAAAAAGAAATGAGAAAGCTCAGAGGAGATCTGCAGGTTATTTTCCAGGATCCTTTTGCTTCACTCAACCCACGGCAAACTGTCAAGCAAATTCTAAATGAAGCAATGGCGATTCAACAAGTTGTTCCAAAGGACAAACGATTGGAGAGAATGTTAGAATTACTTGGTTATGTTGGTCTTCCCGAGGAAGCACTTGATCGCTATCCCCACGAGTTTAGCGGCGGTCAGCGTCAAAGGATTGGAATTGCCCGCGCTCTTGCGGTAAATCCTAAATTAATTATTTGTGATGAAGCAGTTTCTGCTTTGGATGTATCCATTCAAGCCCAAATACTAAATCTATTAAAAAAGCTGCAAAATCAATTTCAACTCACCTTCCTATTTATTTCGCACGATTTAAGTGTCGTACGTCATATTTCTGACCGGGTTATGGTGATGTATCTTGGTAAGGTCGTTGAAATTGCAGAAAAGAAAGCACTATTTGATTCACCGCATCACCCTTATACAAAGGCATTATTATCATCTATTCCTGTTCCAAATCCAACGTATTCAAGGGAACGCGTTATTTTAAAGGGAGATGTCCCCTCCCCTATCGATCCGCCTAGCGGCTGTCGATTTCACACACGCTGTCCGTTTGCGACAGAGAAGTGTAAAATGGAGGAACCTGCATTAAGAGAAATAAATAGAAATCATTATGTCAGCTGCCATTTTGCAGAGCAGCTTTTCCAATAAAGCTATTTTCAAAAATGAAAAAAATTAGATAAAATATTATATTAAAAAAGGGAGTGTGGTTTGACTCCCTTTTTCTACATCTAAAGGAGAATCTTGTTCCATGCTTAATATTGAAACCTTCTCCCTTTATATCATGCTATGTGTGTTAGCCCCTTTATTAGGTGCTTTTACCTTGTTGTTCTTATTTGTTTTTGAAAAACGAATAGACCTTCTAGAAAAACAAACACGGGAAATTGCCCTTGAAAAAGAGCTGCAAACAGCGCTATATAATCAATTAAATCAAGAAATTCAGCCGCATTTTCTCTTTAATACATTAAATTCGATTTTAAGCTTGGCCAGATTAGACAGAAAATCGGAACTAATTCGCTCGATTGAAACTCTCTCAAGATTACTTAAATTTAAATATAAAACCAATTCCCCACTTATTACAATCAATGAGGAATTATCGTATATTAATTACTACTTGGAAATACAAAAAATAAGGTTTCGTGAAAGACTTCATTATGAAATATCGATCGATCCAGAGGTTGGACAATCTGTTATTATCCCTTTTTTAATTCAAACTCTTGTCGAGAATGCCTTTAAACATGCCTTTGAAAAGCACATCGGTGAAGCCTTTTTAAAAATCATCATTAATAAAAAAAATGAAGAAGTATATGTAACCGTTTGGAATAATTCTCTAGAAGGACAGGTGCTCCAATCTAACGATGGCGGGCTTGGATTAGAAAATATCGCCAAAAGGCTTGAGATTCTTTTTCCCGGGGATCGTACTTCCGTAACATTAAACAATACAGATATTGGGACCAGTGTAACCGCCATTTTCCCATTAGCAAAAGAAGGTGCAATGTAATGAATATCCTTTTAGTCGATGATGAACCTCTTGAATTAGAACAACTGGAATATTTAATTCAAAAAAAATTTCCAAACTGGAAATTTTTCAAGGCCCTTGATGCCTCCCAAGCCCTTCAAATTATCAAACAACATGAAATATTTCTTGCTTTTTTAGATATCCAGCTGCCAGGAAAATCTGGTTTGGAGTTAGCGAAGGAACTGACCAGTTCTTATTCGATGGACATTATTATGGTGACAGCATTTCAAAATTTTGAATATGCACAGGCCTCGATAAGACTTGGTGTTGTGGATTACATTACTAAGCCAGTCATTGAAGACGAGTTGATGAGTGTTTTGAACAAGTATGAAAGGTTAGGGCGGTATACCGAACCAATTGTAAACGCTTTACAAATCATTCACCAGGAATATAGTGAAAAATTATCATTGAACTATCTCGCGTCTAAAATCCACATTAACCCTGCTTATTTAAGCAGAAAATTTCATGAGGAAGTCGGGATGGGCTTTTCGGAATACTTGAATGATTACCGTTTAAAAGAAGCGCAAAAAATGTTAATCGACTCCCCTGATTTAAGCATTAGCACGATCTCTGAAAGATGCGGCTTTAACAGCCAACATTACTTCAGTCAAATCTTTAGAAAAACGACTGGACAATCACCCCGTGACTTCCGTCTAAAGGAGACATACCGTTGAATAAAAATTCTTTTCAATTTTATATTAGCGGTGCGATTAAATTAGGTGTTGGCTATGGGGTTGTCAGTCTTTTAGCAAGGTGGATAACAGGCAATACCATCCTTTCCTCTCCTGAAACATTAATTAAATACGGATTAACAGGAGGTCTTGGATATTCCTTAATGGGGGCAATAGCACTCATTTTGTTTGGATTTATAGCCAAAGTACTCCGTGATAAATTCCCTGAGCAGCAAACGATTGGGGATGTATTAAGAAAAAAATTAACACCTGCCGGCTACTGGATCGTCATCGCTGTACTTATTTTTACGAGCCTGCACTCTCTATTTATTCAGGCAATGGGTGCCGGAATCCTCATCCACATTATGTTCCCTATTCCTGTTTTTATTGGGATGTTGTTGTTTTTAGGATTTTGTTTTTTTGTCGGAGGAATGGGTGGAATGCAGCGGATCCATCAACTTGCAGGTGTGAATGTCACCTTAATCTTCGGGACCGTTATCGTTATCCCTGTCTATTTCTTTATCCAGGAAGGTGTTCATCCTGTTTATGAGGGAATCAAATTATATCATCCGTACATCTTATTCTTTAAAAATACTGATTCAATCTGGTTTATTTTTACTGCTATCTTGATTGGTTTTGGACAGGCCATGATTGACCGGGCCACATGGCAAAGAGTATTTATCATTCAACGAGAAAAAGTGCGCATGACCTTTACACTTGCAGGTGTCATTTGGGCAACAGTGCCTCTCGCCTTCACCTCACTTCTCATGATTATTATGTTTGGCAGAAGCTACAAAAATATATATTCTTTACTGTTTGAACTTGTGGATAAAATTCAATCAACCATGCTCATTGTTTTATTTGTCTCATTTTGCTTTAGTGTCATTTCGTCTGCCATTAGTTCAGAGCTCCATGCTACGACAACCTTGGTTGTAAAAAATATAATAGAATTATTTCACCCATTATCAGATCGTGAGAAATGGAAAATTTCCTACATTTTTTCCGGTACCGTCTGTATCGGTTTACTCATTATTGTGAGTATCCTTACACCCAACCCACTGCAGCTTTTGTTTTTCACCGGAAATATTTATGCAGCAATCATAGTGCCGATGTTATTTATAATACTGAGCAACAAAACTTTACCTGTAATCATTCCCCTTTCTTCATTGATTGGTACTGTGGGTGGTTTGTTCCTAACACCATGGAACGACAATTTGCTGACCATTTGGGTAAGTTTCATTATATCTGGTGCTATCTGTTTATTCGTTATGATTTATCAACAATTTTCAATACGATTTAGACATATCAGAAAGTCGGGGTGAGTTCAATTTGAAACAAGAAGATTCAATTATGTATAGCAAGGATTTATTACCAACATCCCCCGAAGCTCGTACATGGAAGTTTGGACATTATTTCTCTATTTGGATGGGCTCCGTACATAATGTCCCATCCTACGTTACGATTGGTGGTTTTTTTGCATTAGGTTTATCCATCTGGCAAGTATTTTTCATCATTATCCTTTCAGCCCTTATATTGGCAGCTATGATGATCTTAAATGGCCATGCCGGAGGGAAATATGGAATCCCTTTCTCAATCCTAATTCGATCAAGCTTCGGTCGGAAAGGCGCTACTTTTCCAGGAATTCTTAGGGGCGTTGTGGCAGCGATTATGTGGTTTGGACTGCAAACCTATGCTGGCAGCCTGGCTGTCACCATATTGATTGGGGAAATTTGGGCGCCGTATCCAACATTAGGAGCTAATTGGAGCTTTTTAGGATTAAGTCTGTCCAGTCTTATTTCCCTTTTGCTCTTTTGGATAATCAATGTTTTATTTATTTTTACCGGCATCAAATCATTAGGGAGGTTAACGAAGCTGCTCTCTCCTTTGGTTTTTGTGGTTTTTGGCGGAATGGCCATTTGGGCCATTCATTTTGCCGGAGGAATCACTCCTATTTTAAACTATCGTTCGAAAGGTGTAGACGGAAATAGTATTTTAATTATTTTAAGCTGCATTTCCGCCATTTTAGCATCGTGGGTAGCACAAATATTAAGTGTTTCGGATGTGACTAGATATTCACGTTCCAATAAAGAACAATTTTGGGGTCAAGCTGCAGGGCTTTTGAGTACTTATTTATTGTTTGCCATTGCTAGTATTACGATTATCATTGGGTCAGAGGTTGCCTTTGGAGTACCCATTTGGAATGTTCTTGAAGTGATTGATCGCTTTGATAGCAAATTTGCAATTGTCCTTTCCTTGCTAACCATTTGTTTATCGACATTATCTGTTAACATTGTTGGAAATATTATTCCTGCCGGTTCTCAATTGGCTGCCTTATTACCGAAAAGTCTCAACTTTAAATCTGGCGCAATACTTGCTGCGTTGATGGGTTTACTGATTATGCCTTGGAAGCTTATGGAGAATCCTGAAAGTATTTTTACCTTTTTAAATATGGTTGGAGGAATGTTAAGTCCTGTAATCGGGGTGATGCTTGTGCATTACTTTTTAATAAATAAAAAGGAAATTAATTTACAAGAGTTGTATTCTATAAAAATCAATATGCTAATAACGAATGAATATCATATTCCTGCCATACTATCTACTCTTTTGGCCGGCAGTCTAAGCTTACTAGGAAAATTCATCCCAAGCCTTGAACCGCTTTATAGGGTATCCTGGTTTAGTGGAATCCTTGTTTCTGCTATTCTTTATCTAATATTCTATTATTTAAGCAATTGGTTTATTGCCCGCCGGTTGGAGCAGAATACGGCAAGCATACCAAAAAGGGGATGATGGCATCATCCCCTTTTGCTTTATAAATTAATTTAATGATCCAGAAACCAAGTTTCCTTGATAAAATACGGCTTGACGGTTTGATCGCCTTGCAACGGCCTCCGCTGAACAGCTTGCTTCTACCAATACCATATTGGCTGTATCACCTACTTTTGGCCATACCTGGCTTCCTTCTTTGTTCAGAGGAGTTATTCCGCCAGTTATATATTTTAAGGTCTGTGCAAGCGACACCTCATCTGTCCAGCGGCAGCGTTCAATTAATCTTCCAGCCCTTTCAAGGACATCCCCATTTCCCGTCGGCCACCACGAATCATAGATATTATCATTGCCGATTGCCACTTCTACACCATATTCAGTTAAAAGGTTTACCGGAGGAATATTTCTTCCAATTGGCAGGCTCGTAACGATTGAAATTCCTGCCTCTTTTAAAATTTCTGCCATTTCAATTGCTTCATCGCGTGATATATCTCCTAATCCAAAAGCATGACTAACCGCTACTCTTCCTTCCCAGCCTGCTTCCTTAGTTAAGATAGCTAGACGCTTCATCGTGAAAGTGCCTAAGTGGCCAGGATCATGTAAATGCAAATCAATATCGGCATTCCCTTCAACTGCTAAATCCATTAACTGGACTAGGGAGGCTTCGATATTTTGATCGACAGTTGCTGGATCGACAGCCCCTACGAGCCCTGCCCCGTTCCTCAACGCCTCACGTAATAGTTCTGCAGTACCGGGACGGAGCAGCCCGTGCTGGGCGAACGCTACAATTTCTGAACTTACTTTATGGGAATAAGTTTCTAAAGCATTCTGCACGCCTTCTAAATTTTGCAATTTCACTTCAGGATAAATATCGACATGTGTTCGAACATGGGTGGAACCATAGGATAATAGAACCTCAAGCAGTGCTTCTGCCCGCTGTTGTGTGCTTGAGGGAAGAGATGCGAGAATATTTTTTTCAATATTGCAACGGTCTATGACACCTTTAGCCGGGATACATGCGCGCCAAGCATCACCCATATAAGTTTTATCTAGATGGACATGCTTTTCAATAAAGGAAGGGATCAAAAGCAGGCCTTTTGCATCTTTAACCGGATAATCATCTTCCTTTTGTTCTGCAGCTTTGATGATTTTTGCTATTTTCCCATCCTCTATTAAAAGGTGACAAAGTTCTGTCTTTGTTCCTACAACTCTATCATTTTCTTTTTTATGTCCAGTTTCTAACCGAGCATTCTGTAACCAATATTTGTTATTCATTTCAAATCTTCCTTTCATTTTTTATTAACATGATGACTGTGTTAAACTTGGCTGTTGATTTGCGCTTCAGCCACTTCGCTTTCCGCGGGCGGTCCGGGGAGCCTCCTCGGCGCTGAAGCGCCTGTGGGGTCTCCCCTGCCCCGTCCTCCCGCAGGAGTCTCGCGCCTTCCGCTCCAATCAACAGAGTTTCAAAATCAACAATGACCTTTAACACAACCAACATGATAAAAGGGGTTATCCAATGGATATCCCTCTTATCTGATAGAGTCTATTTTATTGAGACATCATTTAATTCCAGATAGCCAGATGGACTAATAGCAAAGCCTTTTACATCCTTTGAGACAGCTGCTAAATTTTCAATGACTCGAACTGGAATATAAACCGCTTCTTTCATTTCTAATTGTTGTGACTGGGCATATAATTCTTTCCGTTTTTCTTGGTCCTTTTCACTGCGGGCAGCTTCAATTAAGCGATCAGCTTCTTTATTACTGTAGAAGAAAGTATTCCCAGCTCCACCCTGAGAGTTTGTATGGAAAAGGTTATACTGATTATAATCGGCATCACCCGTCGCATTTCTCCAGCTCAGGATAAACATTTCAGTGTCTCCCTTGTTTGCTTGGTCAACAAAGGTACCGTACTCCAACACTTGGATTTTTAATTTTACTCCAATCCCTTTTAATTGTGATTGAAGCACTTCGGCCATATTCACTCTTTCTTTGCTATCCATAGTTTTAAGGGTCACTTCAAAGCCATTTGGATAGCCTGCCTCAGCCAGTAATTTCTTTGCTTCATTTAAGTTATATTCGTACGCTTTCATATCAGGATTGTAGCCGAAAACTTTTGAACCTAATAACGAATTAGCCTTCTTCCCTACGTTGTTATAAACCCCTTTCAGAATGGAATCCATTTCAACTGCATGGGCAATGGCCTTCCGGACTCTTTCATCATTAAATGGTTTCTTTTGAACGTTAAAGCCAATATACTCGGTTCCATATCCTTCACTTCGATAAACATCTACTGCCTGCGAAGCTGCGACCGTATCCATCATTGGGACAGAAAGCGGTTCAGCAATTTGGGCTTCTCCTGTTTCCAGCATTGAAATTCTGGTAGTTTCTTCAGGTACGACCTTAAAAACAACTTTGTCGACCTTTGCTTTTTCTCCCCAATAATTTTTATTTTTGGTTAAGACAATTTCTTGTCCAGGCGTCCACGATTCAAAAACAAATGGGCCCGTTCCATTTGGTTCTTTAATAATGTTCTTTCCGTATTTTTCGATGGTTTTAGGACTAATGATTCCGCCTTCATGGCTTGCCAAAATTGAAAGCAGCGGGGAAAATGGCTCTGATAAAAGAAACTGAACCGTATAATCATCCACAACCTTTACTTCTTTTACCATCTTAAAAACAACTGCTCTTGGAGAAGCTACCTTAGGATCTAAGAGGCGATCAAATGTAGCTTTCACTGCATTAGCATTAAAATCGGTACCATCATGAAATTTAACACCTTTTCTTAATTTGAATTCCCATGTGGTATCATTCAACTGTTCCCATTTTTCTGCTAATAATGGCTGGATTTCGGCATTTTTATCACGGCCAACTAAACCTTCATATACTTTGCGGTGTGTAACGCTTGCTGCATTAATGGTAGACATAAACTGCTGATCCAAGTTTTCTGCATCAGACAAACGGGCTATCACTAGTGTCCCTCCGTCTTTTGACGCTGTCTTCTTCCCAGTCTCTTTTGTGCTCACGTCCTTATTGGTTGAGCACCCGGTAATAAGAAACACCACCAGCATCACAAGAAATAAACTTCTTCCCCCCCGAATTGCTTTCATCAACTCTACCTCCTGAATATTATTATAATCTTTGTTATTACTTGTCTAATTATAGAAAATATTCAGATAATTTTATTTCGAAAATATTTACTTTAATTTTCAATATCTTTACTTCTTTTTAACAATTTAAATAGAATCTACTACTTTAAAGGAAGGTGGAAATAATTCATTTTCTTCCAATCTCTGATAATCCCTTTCTAAATAGCCCTTTCTCATCTTGTTAAAATATTGCTGTCCTTTTGTTTTGATTTTATCTAAATCTAGATTAGGGATTTTTTGATCTTTCATTACGATTTTTCCGTTGATGATAGAAAGCTTTACGTCCCTTCCTGAACCACTGGCAATCATAGTCCGGATTGGTTCGTCAAGAACTCCCATATGAAAACCATCTAAGTCAATGGCAATAATATCTGCTTTCGCGCCAACTGAAAGTCGGCCGAGATCCTCTCTTCCTAGAAATTTTGCAGCACCAAGTGTAGCCGCCCGGAAGAAATCTGCGTAGGTTGAATCCTCTTGTTCTTTTTCGATAAATCGTGAAAACATACTTCCAGTACGAATGTTTTGGAACATATCCGGTGGAAAGGTATCTGTTCCAAGCGCCAAATTGATACCTGCCCTTTTATATTTGGCAAAGGATTCTAATGCTGACATATGTCTGCCAATGATTAATGGGCAATGAATGACGGTCGTGTTCGTTTCTTTTAAAAGAGCAATATCATCACCCTCGCCTTTTTGCGCTTCACTATATCCAGCAATAAAATGAGCATGGGGGATTCCCGTTTTTGGACCTAAGAAGCCGAGGTTATATAAATACTGAATTGGTGTTACTCCGTACCTTTCTAAAATGGTATGGTACTCAAAGCTTCCCTGGGCCGCATGTAGTTTAATAGGAACACCTAATTGATCACTAAAATATTTTGTTTGGGTGAGACTTTCTGTCGTTTGACACTCAATCCGTTCCGGTGCGAGCATCCCCCTGACCAATCCATCATTTGTGCCGTCGAATTCCTCCACAAACCTTACTGCCTGCTGTAAACCTTCTTTTCCAGCGGCTTCATCCCAGTATAGTTTAATCGTACCATCAGGCTGTACCACTCTTATCCCTGATTGGTAGCTTGGACCGAGATAAATTCTTAATCCCAGACTAACGGCATGATGTGCTGCCGCAGCAAGCTCCTCATACGTTTCTGCCCATTTTTTATAAAAAACAGATGTGATTGGCATCGCCGTCGTGATCCCATGAAGAATCAGTTGTGAGTATGCATATAGGGATTTGAAGGCTTCCTCTTCAGCGGTCATGACCTCATGATGCCCGTTTTGAACATACTGCTCTGACCAGAGCAGGTTCTTCTGTCTTCTCGAACTAGCCTCTACATGTAGGATATCATGGTCAATATCCCCGAGAGCATTTAAATCGATAAAGCCTGGACTTATGACAGCATTCCCTGCATCGATTTCCTCGTTTACTTCACCTGCGTAATTTTTACCAACATAAATAATGGTGTCTTGTTCATAAACGACCTCAGCGTTTTCGATTAGGACGTGGTCATGGCCATCAAAACCAATGACGTATCTTCCTTTTAGTTTTGTTTTCATTTTTATTCCTCCTTTCGTCAACTCCCTATTAGTAAATTATAAAAAAATAACATCCATTATATTTTCGGAATCATTACTCTTTTTTGAAATATTTCTACTTTTTAAGATTTTCGGCACCTATGGGCGAATGTCTCATATCGTATAATTAAGGCAGAAATTAGTACTTTTTTCTCAACCATTCCCTTACATATCCCCTATAAAGCTGAACCATTATCAAACCGATTTCTGCTCCCTGTTTATTCAGAAAACAAAGGGGGAATTTATCTTGCCAGAAATCATCATCCTTCTTCTTTTTCTCATCTTTTCAATTTTTCTTGTCTTGGGGGTAGTCTCCCATATCAAACGAACTGCAGGTAAGTGGATTTACTATTGTTTAGCAGCGATAAGTTTTATAGGTGTTCTATACATGTTATTTTTTCAAACTCTGAACATATTTGATCAAGGTAAACCAATTAAATCACCCACCGTTGAGACTCCTGTTGACAGCGGCAAAAATAACGGGCCTGATCCAGTCAAAGAAGATCCACCTGTTAAGGAGAATCCGCCGCCTGAAACTCCAAACGAGGGAAAACCAGATAATCCAACTCCTGAAACACCCGAAAAAATTAATGTACCCCCCGATGAAATTGTGAAGTATGAAGTTGTTAATGGGGATACACTTTACTCCATTGCAACTCGTGCAGAAGTAACAGTGGTAAAAATTAAACAATGGAATAACCTTAAATCCGATGTCATCTATGCAGGCCAGATCTTAAAGCTTTATGGAAAGAATGTAGAGCCACCGCCACCTGTGGAGCCGCCGAAACAAGATCCGCCGCCTGCCACTGCATCATCCGCACTCATCTCTAACGGCAGCCTGCAGAAAAAAGAAATTGCCTTAACCTTTGATGCCGGAAGTGATGCCGCAGGGATTGCGATTTTAGATGTTCTGAAAAAATATAATCTTAAAGCAACCTTTTTCCTTACTGGCAAATGGGTTGAAAAGTATCCAGTCCTTGCAAAAAGAATTGCCGATGAAGGACACGAAATTGGCAACCATTCCTATTCCCATCCTGATGCAGTAAAAACGACTGCAGCTGCTTTTAAGCAGGATATTCTTAAGGCGGATCAGGCGATTAAAAAAGCGACCGGAAAATCCCCGCAGCCCTATTTCCGCTTTCCATTTGGCTCTTACAACCCCGCAGCATTAAAAACTGTCGGGCAGGCTGGTTATCCATACAGCATTCAATGGTCTCTCGATACGATCGACTGGCAGCAGCCATCAACCGAGACGCTCGTTTCAAGAATAAAAGCTGGTGCAAGCAATGGCGATATCATTCTTATGCACATCGGCGGCATCAATACCCCTGAAGCTGTCGACACCGTCATTCCTTGGCTTCAAGCTCAAGGCTACCAATTGGTTACACTAACAGAACTATTAAATTAAAATAGGGCCGGCCTAGCCGGCCCTATTTGCATTTTTTAAAGGGGGGAATCATAAAATGGACAAGGATGGTTTATTGGGGAGGGATTATTGCAGCTGAATATGAAAAAAACACTCTTAACCTATTTTTGTTTACTGTTTGGAGCTACGCTGCAAGGTTTCTCTATGTCTATCTTTTTATTTCCACACTCGATTCCTTCAGGGGGCGCAGCAGGGCTAGCAATATTATTGAATCACTGGTTTCATTTATCACTTGGATTTTCCTTATGGCTGGCTAATATTGTTTTTTTAATGTTTGCCTTAAAATATTTTGGGTTCACCTGGACAATACGAACCATTATTTCGGTTGCAACAACCTCTACAGTTGTCAGCTTCCTAACTTCTCAAGTCCCCTTTCAGCATATAAATTTATTGTTTGATATGATAGGCGGCTCCCTCTTTTTTGGTATTGGCGTAGGTTTGTTGATTCGGGCAGGTGCTTCGAGCGGAGGAATGGTCATTCCGGCTTTAATGATCGCTAACTACAAGAAATGGAGCCCTGGGAAAGTAATGATGGGCATTAATATGATTATTTTTCTTTTAACAGCCCTTGTTATCAATTATAAAATCGTTGTCTTTGCAATTATTTGCCAATTTTTCTCTACCAATATTATTGACTATATCTATCGTTTCAAGTTTCAGAAACTAAGTTTTTTATCTGCCAGCTGGAGAAAAAAGTAGAAGATCCCTACTATAGGATCTTCTTTACCCTTAAATAGGCAATGACTGCCTCTACTGACTGAACAATTGATAGTTTATTCGTTTCAATAATGATTTCTGGATTATCTGGAATTTCATATGGCGATGAGATTCCAGTAAATTCAGGGATTTCACCCTTTCTCGCTTTTACGTATAATCCCTTGGGATCCCTATCCTCGCATATATCAATAGGACATTTAACAAAGATTTCAATAAACTCTTCCGGTTCGAATAACTGGCGAACAAGTTCCCGGTCCCCCTGAAAGGGAGAGATAAATGCCGAAGAAACAATTTGACCGCTATCAACAAAAAGCTTCGCTACTTCCCCAATTCTACGAATATTTTCCTTTCGGTCCTCGGGCCTGAAGCTTAAATCACTGTTCAAGCCATGGCGGATATTGTCTCCATCTAATACATAACTTCGAAAGCCTAGTCCGAATAATGCATGATCTACTGCGTTCGCCAACGTTGATTTCCCGGAACCTGATAAACCGGTAAACCATAAAACACAGCTTTTATGCCCATTTAATAGATGGCGGTCTGTTTTTGTAACAGCGGATTGATGCCAAGTAATGTTGCTATTCCCCATTTAATACACCCTTTAGTTTTTGGTATAAACTTCCTTCATCCCTTGAATCAGTATTTCTACCACCTCAGGGCGGCTGAATTCCTTGGGGGGCTGTTCTCCGTTTTTCAGCATCCCTCTAACCTTTGTACCTGATAAAATAACATGATATTGTCTGTCATGAGGACACGTTTTTTCCGAGGCCATATTTTCGCATTTTTTGCAGTAAAAACTATGTTCAAAAAAGAGCGGTTTAATTCCTAATTCATCTTCAGAAAAGTGGCTGAAGATTTTCTGCGAATCATAGGTTCCATAATAATTTCCTACACCTGCATGATCTCTTCCTACGATAAAATGGGTACAGCCAAAATTCTTCCTGACCAGTGCATGGAAAATAGCTTCTCTTGGTCCGGCATAACGCATGGAAGCTGGGAATACAGATAAAAACACCCTATCTTGTGGGTAATAGTTTTCTAGGAGCACTTGATAGCTTTTCATTCGAATTTCACTTGGGATATCATCCGCCTTTGTCTCCCCGACTAGGGGGTTTAGGAAGAGTCCATCGACAGTCTCCAATGCGGTTTTTTGGATATATTCATGTGCCCGGTGAACAGGATTTCGTGTTTGGAATCCTACTATCGTCTTCCAGCCTAAATCTTGAAATTTCAGCCTTGTTTGAAAAGGGTCTAGATAGTAGGTTGTAAACAATAAATTTTGCGGCCGTTTAATAAGGGTAATAGGACCTCCGACATAAATTTCTGCTCTCTCAAATAGTTTTTTTACACCTGGGTGGTTTATTTCCGTTGTCCGGTAAACCAATTCAGCCTCTAATTTTTTATCCGGTATAAAGATTTCCTCAATACTCATCACACCATAGATCGTACCATCATGAACTAAATTGATCGTATCTCCAGCTTTTATATCCATTGCCTTCTTTTTGTTAATGGCCAGTGTAATCGGAATAGACCAAGGCAATCCATTTGACAATCTCATATTTTTCACAACTGTGTCATAATCCGCTTTTCCCATAAAACCTTCGAGCGGACTATAAGCTCCGTTTGCGATTAATTCCAAATCACTTAATTCTAATTTGTCCAGTTCTATATGGTTAAGCGATAAATCGATCGGGTAATTATAATCTATACGATCGATTAATTTACCGCCATGGGGCACACTTTCACTCACATTTCTTCCTCCCAAAACCTCTATTCTTGATGAAGTCCGCATTCTGTTTTTGCATGATCCGACCAGCGGCCTGATCGGCTGTCAGCTGTATTCTTGATTGCTTTTGTACATGTGGCACAGCCTATACTTGGATAACCTTTATCATGCAATGGATTATAGGGGAGCTTGTTTAAGTGGATATAGGTCATGATATCGTCCCAAGTCCAATGAATAAGGGGGCAAATTTTTATTTTATTGAATTTTTCATCTCTATTAATATAGTTCGTGTGGCTTCTTGTTGGGGATTGCTCTCTTCGTAAACCAGAAATCCATGCTTTCACATCATTTAGGGCATCTCTTAGGGGAACAACTTTCCTCATATGGCAGCAAAGATTGGGGTTATGGTTCCAAAGTTCTTCACCATACCATTTCTCCTGCTGGCTGAGTGTCATAATGGGTTTTTTCAATTTAATTTGTAATGTTGGATAACGCTCTTTAACTTTTTCTATTAATTCGTAAGTCTCGGAAAAATGCAGTCCGGTATCAAGGAAAATAATTTTGGCGTTTTTCTTAACCTTATGGATTAAATCAACTAATACGATCCCCTCGGCTCCAAAGCTGCAGGCATAAACAATTTCATCCCCATATTCCTGGTACGCCCATTTTAAAACGTCTAAAAAGTCTGGATGCTTTTCCAGAATCTCTGCCTCTTTTCGTTTATCCCAATTTTCATATGTCAACATTTCAGGCAAATCCTCTCCTCCCATTCAAAATGTAACGGTAATACATTCATTGTTTTCGATGGTGATTTTATTCATATTGTTTACATGACCATATTGATTATAGGAAATTGCCGCCCTGATCCAAGAACCATGGCCAAATGCTAGAATATTAGAGGATTTTCGATATTTTTCTAAAAACAATACAATTCTTTTCTCTAAATTTTCAATACTTTCACCTAAAACAATTTCCTTTGGGGATTGCCTCCACTTTTCACCGAATTCATTTATCATGTCAGTCTTTGGCACACCTTCATATGCTCCAAAATCTAATTCGTCCAACAAACTTTCTATTTCGTATTTATATCCATAAAGCCTTGCTGTTTGATGAGTGCGCCTTAAGGAACTGGCTAAAACATGAGTAAATGGGGATAGTTTTTCGAGTAGCAATTGATTCTCAGTAATCTCTTTGTTTACGGCCTCTGTAATTTCTGAAATTTCAATATCCTGACGTCCTTGAAGCCAAGTCTTTTTATTCCATTCTGTTGGAAGATGTCTGATTAAGGTAAGTTGCATTCATGTTCCTCCAAAAAAAAGGTTTCACTTCTAAGGCCGCAACGCTGGGCTTCTAGAACTAGTACATCCGTTAATTTTACATTTCCTAAATTAACGTTCGGTCCGATTTCATTTATAAAGTACATTTGGTGTTTAGCAGAAGGCGCCTCAAAAATAATTTTATTATGATCAATATCTCTTAGTAATTCCTGAATTAAATCGGATTTTATGTTTCCGCATTGTTTATATATACCCGATGTTCCTGAATCTCTTCCCTCTGTAATCACATAATCACAGCCGGCTTCTAGCAAAAGCTGCATTTCCTTTCTCCACTCAGAGACTGGCATTTCTTTATGGCAATCCTTTGAACCTACCTCTGAAATCACATGAAAATCCTGTTTAAAAAGAGAAATAAGATAGAGGCGTTCTGCTATTGGAATATCTATGGTCCCATTTGAAATTTCGACCCAGTTCACACCTAAATCATGTAAATATGATTGATACTCTGAGATTTTATTGTGGTAATAGCATTTTTCAAATAAAGTGCCGCCGCAATAAGGAATAATATTAAATTGCTTATACAGCTCTATCTTTTCCTTTATGTTAGGTGTAACTAATGCAGACCCGATTCCAATTTTAGCAATATCAATGTATGGGCTGTAATCAGCTAAAATATTTTTTAATTCACCAATTGGAGTTCCGAAATCGACAACTGAAGTCAATCCGTAGGTCCTTGTTCCGGAAGTCCTTTTTGGCAAGGTTAAAAAACCCATAAGGATGCGCCTCCTCAATTTTTCTAAAATAGATTATTCGGAAATTGGGTGAATGTGTAAATAATGGGCCCATTCCTTATAAAATAGGCATTTGCCTGAATAATCGAAAGCCTCGCATCAAACAATATAATAGCTAATCATTATTGTCAGGGGTGTACACTTAGTGCCGAAGCAAAAACATAAAGGCTTAACGATTCTCGCCATCGGTTCCATTCCACTGATTCTTGTTCTGGGAAACTCGATGCTAATCCCGATTCTTCCAAAAATGAAGGCAGAGCTTGACGTTTCTCAATTTAAGATTAGTTTGATTATTTCTGTATTTTCGTTTGCAGCTGCAATCTCTATTCCTGTTTTGGGTTACTTATCAGATCGTTTTTCAAGGAAGGCTGTAATCATACCCGCGCTCATTTTATATGGAAGCGGCGGTTTTTTAGCAGGGGCTGCAGCCGCATGGTTTTCCAATTCTTATATGTGGATACTTGCTGGAAGAATCATGCAGGGTATAGGCGCCGCTGGAACAGCGCCAATTGCTATGGCCTTAACTGGGGATTTATTTAAAGGCGGAGAACAAAGCAAGGTTTTAGGATTAGTAGAGGCATCAAATGGCTTCGGTAAGGTCATTAGTCCAATTATTGGTTCATTATTAGCACTTCTGTTCTGGTATGCCGTATTTTTTGCCTTTCCGATTTTTTGCCTTATCTCTGTACTATTAACGATCTTTTTTATCAAGGAGAAGAAAAAGGAAAAAGAACCGCCGCCAGTTGGAAAATATATTAAAGGGTTGATTTCCGTATTTAAAACAGAGGGGCGTTGGTTATTTGCCGCCTATTTTACTGGGGCAACCTGCCTATTTGCGCTTTTTGGAATTTTGTTCTATATTTCCGATATTCTTGAAAAGGATCATCATATTGATGGTTTATTAAAAGGAGGTATCCTAGCCATTCCCCTTTTATTTATGACCACCACCTCTTATATAACTGGAAGTAAAATAGGGAAAAAGATGAAATTAATGAAATCGTTAATTATTTTGGGGTTGCTACTAATGACTGCGTCTTTTTCTACCTTGATATTATTTCATAAATTAGTTCCTTTTTTTGCAGTTCTTGTAATAAGCAGTATTGGGACAGGACTTGTTCTCCCATGCATAAATAGCTTTATTACAGGGTCTGTACCAGCTGACCGGAGAGGCTTCGTTACTTCTCTATATGGATCGGTCCGTTTTTTAGGAGTAGCCATCGGTCCGCCAATTTTTAGTAAATTAATGGAGTGGTCACGTACAGGGATGTTTTTGACAACTGCAGGATTAACATTGCTTTGCGGCCTTCTTTGCCTCATTCTAATTCATGTCTCGAAAAAAGAACCTGCAGAAAATAGCGATACATTGTTTGAAAAATTACAGTTTACATAAAGGGATGATCTGCTTGCAAATTTATTTTTCACCAGAGGTGATTACACCTGAATTTCAGGTCCTAAATGTCGTAGATTCAAAAAACAAGGCGGTTGGCAATGTCGCCTTTCTGTTTGATGAAAAAAAGCTGTTCGTTTACGGGATATTGGAAGAAGAAGGGGTTGGTGCAGATTTTAAAGATTTAGTGACTCCTTATTTAAAAGGATTAACGAAAGCAAAACCAAGTCTAGATATTTTCACCTGCTTATATGTTGGATGTAAAAAAATAAAACTGAATGACGAAGAAGAAAATTAGAGGTGACTCAAAATGAAAACTTTGAGTCGCCTCTTTTTTTATTAACAGGACATTTAACCATTTCATATTTTAAAGGTGTAAATTCATCTTGTTATAGATAAATTCGGGGTGTGCCTAATGAGTATTGGTATCATTGTAATGGGTCTTTTAATTGGATTTTTGGTGGGCCTGACCGGTGTTGGAGGTGCCGCGTTACTGACACCTGTATTAATCCTGTTAGGTATAAATCCGGCCATTGCTGTAGGAACCGATCTTGTATATAATTCCATTACCAAACTGTTCGGTTCGATCCAGCATTGGAGGCAAAAGACGATTAACCTCCAGCTTGTGAAATACTTGGCTATAGGCAGTATTCCTAGCGCCATCGCCGCTGTTTCAATCCTTCATCTTTTTGATTCTTTTTTTCACAATCAAGAGCTGGTGATTAAACATGCACTCGGATATGTTTTAATATTAGTAGCCATAACCACACTCTTAAAAACCTTTGCAAAGGATAGATTTGAATTCAATTCATTTCAAATGAAACCTATTCGTGACAAAAGGTTTTTAACCATTGGTATTGGTGTTATTTTAGGATTTATCGTCGGGCTGACTTCCATTGGCTCAGGATCATTATTCGCTTTAGCCATGCTGTACCTTTATAAAATGAGACCCTCTGAACTAGTCGGAACGGATATCGCGCATGCCTTTTTATTAGTCACAGCAGCAGGAATTATGCATGCAGGCATAGGCAATGTCGATTATCTTCTAATGTTTAACCTTCTGCTGGGTTCGATACCAGGTGTCATTTTAGGCAGCACCTTATCAGCCAAATTCCCGGCAAAACCGCTTCGGACGATTATGGCCGTAATCATATTAATCAGTGGGTTTAAACTAATTTGACCTTGAGACAAAAAAACACGGAGAAATTACCGTGTTTTTTCCATTTCCTTCTCTTCCCATCTAAAAACATGTCCTTTTATCAGAAAAATAAACATATAATTTGTTAGAAATGGATAGATACAGGAGGATTTCATGTTTACCTTTATTGAAAAAGCCGTACTGGGCATGGCATTGTTAAGAATTATCTCAGGATGCATTGAGATAAGCGCTGCCATTTTAATGATCAAGTTTAATTCCGTTGAAAAAGCACTTATTGTTAATAGTTCGCTTGCATTAGTCGGACCTCTCATTTTGATTTTAACGACAACAATCGGTACTTTGAGCATTGTTGAAAAAATATCGTATCTAAAGATGTTATGGATTTTCCTAGGTGTCAGTTTCATATTAATAGGTGTAAAATCTTAGAGTCTTTTCTTCCCCATCCGTAAATGGTATGATACTTTTCGAGATTACTATTTTACAAGGATGGTTAATATGTACAAGCTGCTTAAGATTGCCCTTTTTTCCACTTTAGTGCTTTCAGGCTGCAGCCTATCAAAGGCAGACGCAAAGATGCACAAAGCAGAAAAACTAGTTAAACATACAGAGATATCAAAAGAACCTAAGACTAAAGAACCCAAGTCTAATCAGCCAGAAGTGAACAAAATGACAGTCTTCCAGCCAAATGCTGGCATCTCAGTCAGCCCCTTCGCCTATGAATCTGCAAATGCTATGATATCCACAATAGATAGAACAGTAGAAGTATCAGAGATAAACTACCATATTTGGCGTACAGCCGACGGTCCTGCGAGTATGAAATCCTTTATTTCAAATCAAAAAGAAACTAATTTTTCGTATTTATTTAATACCAAGGAATTTTCGGGAAAGCGCGGCGAGTATCAGATAGAGGCATATGGCATTCTCCCTGATGGAACTGAGGAGCTGCTGGCAAAATCGTCCTTAACGTTTCAACAATATGTACCAATTCTGATGTATCACGCGATTGATGAATATAAAGGTGAAGGACTAAAAGAGTTATTCGTCACTCCAACTAATTTCGAAGCTCAAATGCGCTATTTAAAGGATAACGGCTACACCCTTCTCACCTTCGAACGCTGGGATGAAATTAATAAGGTAAATAAACCGATACTTGTTACTTTCGATGATGGCATGAAAAACAATTTAAATGCTTTTCATATCCTACAAGAATTGAAAGACGACACGTTCCAGCCTTCTGCCACGGAATATGTCATCGCCGGCTATATCGACAGCGGGGATTACCGATTATCCTCCGCAGATATAAAGGAAATGGTGAATTCAGGTATATTCTCTATTCAATCCCATACGATGTCCCATGCAGACCTTCCGAAAGTTACAAATTATGAGGAAGAGCTTAACACATCAAAGGAAAAAATAGAACAAATCACGGGCAAACCCGTCATTGCCATCGCTTATCCCTATGGACATTTTAATGATCAAGTTGTAGCGGAAACGAAGAAATATTATCAATTTGCCACTACCACAAAACCAGGGCAATTTATTGAAAAGGGTGCACCAGATGAAATGTTGGTCATGCACCGCGTTCGCATCTCTTACTCTACAACGATTAACCAATTCGCTGCATTAGTTGCACCAAAATAGGAAGCTGGATAGCTTCCCCAGGCTGTCGAAAAATTTTCGGCAGCCTTTTATTTCATTTATACTTTAATAATATCTTTAATAATAAGGGTTTTTAAACTGGTCTGTTGATTTGCGCTCCAGGCGCTTCGCTTTCCGCGGGCGTGCCGGGAAGCCTCCTCGTCGCTTCGCTCCTGCGGGGTCTCCCCTGCCCCGTACTCCCGCAGGAGTCTTCGCGCCTTCCACTCCAATCAACAGAGTGTTTTTCAATGAGAAAAGTGCTTTATAAATTTTGAAAGAAAAAAATTGAGCGAAGCTTTGCAGATTGGAAAAACTGCAAGACTTCGCTACTGCCGGTTAAGGAGAAAAATAAAAGTAAACGAATAGGCCTTACTGACTATGCCTACCTAAAGTACAAAAAAGTTGCAACGCATTTAGCCAGGTAAGAAAAAGTGTGTTGCAAAAACTTTGTATGTTCTACCTCCCAGTTGATTGGAGCGGAGGGCACCCGACTCCTGCGGGACATAGAGGTCACTTGAGACCCCGCAGGCGCCAAAGCGCCGAGGAGGCTCAAGGACCTCCCCGCGGAAAGCGAGTGCCCGGAGAGGAAATCAACAGGCCAGATAGCACAGACAATCAATTCATAAAAAATTGTCTTGAAAAATTACAAATTTCGCATTAGATATTCTGCCAAAATAATAATTCGCTCTCCGAAGTATTGGAAAAGGACAAAATTAACGAAATAAAATAACACAAATTAAATCGACATGTATTTCTATCTTTTTCTTAGATTGTTTATTTTGTAACCGTTTACAGTCATTCGAACCTTATTATCAAAACATCGGACGATGCCAAAAGTAAGAGTTTTGTCGAAATTTATCTAAATCTTTAATTTTCTGACATCTTATATTACAAACACATACGTGTTATAATCTATGTAAATATTATTTTAATATTATAAATTTTTAAATTGGTTAAATGACAGGAAGGAAGGTCCATAAAAAGACATGGTAACTAATGAGAACGCTGTAATTCCGCAGCCTAAAACGTACGGCCCGCTTGGTAACCTCCCACAACTTGATTTACAAAAACCAACACAATCGATTATGAAACTAAGCTATGAATACGGTCCAATTTTTAAACTGAAATTTCCAACAGGGACTGGTATATTTATTTCTTCTGCTGAATTAGTTGAAGATGCATCCGATGAGTCTCGTTTTGATAAGCTTGTCAATGCCCCATTGCAAAAAGTACGATCCTTTTCCGGTGACGGCCTTTTTACGAGCTGGACCAAGGAGGAAAATTGGAAGAAAGCTCATAATATTCTCCTTCCAAGCTTTAGTCAAAGTGCCATGAAAGGGTACCATTCGATGATGGTGGATATTGCAGTCCAGCTCATCCAAAAATGGGCCAGGTTAAATTCTGACGAGAGTATCGATGTTTCTGAAGATATGACCCGTCTGACGTTAGATACGATTGGCTTATGCGGATTCAATTATCGTTTTAACAGCTTTTACCGTGAAAAACCACACCGTTTTATTAAGAGTATGAGCCGTGCTCTAGATGAAGCAATGAATCAAAGCAATCGTCTTGGCTTACATGATAAATTAATGGTAAAGAAAAAACAGCAGTTCAATCGTGATATTCAATACATGTTTTCCTTAGTTGATCAAATCATTGAAGAACGTAAATCGAGTGAAGATCATGACGCGGAAGACCTGCTATCAAGGATGCTTAACAGCGCGGATCCAGTAACAGGTGAAAAGTTAAGTGACGAAAATATCCGCTATCAAATTATTACATTTTTAATTGCCGGACATGAAACAACAAGCGGATTACTTTCCTTTACCTTGTATTTTCTAATGAAACATCCTGAAATCTTGGAAAAGGCATACCATGAGGTAGACCGAGTACTAACTGGTACTGTTCCAACATATCAGCAAGTTCGCAGTTTGAAATACATTCGCATGATTTTAAATGAGTCCTTAAGATTATGGCCTACAGCACCGCTCTTCTCTCTTTATGCAAAAGAAGACACGATGCTGGCAGGGAAATATCCCCTTAAGAAACGGGATGTTGTCAATGTATTTAACCTGAAACTACATCGCGATACATCAGCATGGGGAGAAGATGTTGAGGAATTCAGACCAGAAAGATTTGAAGATCCAAAAGCCGTCCCTCACCATGCCTATAAACCTTTCGGTAACGGCCAACGGGCATGTATTGGACAACAATTTGCGATGCACGAAGCTACGTTATTAATTGGGATGATTTTAAAGCACTTTCAGCTGGTCGACCATACCAATTATCAATTGTCCGTTAAAGAAACATTGACACTTAAGCCAGACGGATTAACGATGCAGGTTCGTCCGCGTGAATCCCAAAGTGCTGCTGCCATATTCCTAAATGAGACCAGTGAAGGTATGACTAAACCAAAGATGGATTTAGCTCCGGTTAATCAATCCGTTATTGGTTTGCACAATACCCCTTTTCTTGTCCTATATGGTTCAAATATGGGTACAGCAGAAGGGATTGCCAAGGATTTGGCGGTAACAGCTCGTTTCAAAGGTTTCCAAAGTGAGGCTGCTCCGCTCGATGGATATGTCGGCTCCCTGCCTAAAGAAGGTTTAGTAGTAATTGTTTCCTCTTCCTATAATGGCAACCCGCCAAAAAATGCCCGCAAATTTGTGAAGTGGCTTAAAGAAGAAGAAGAAACAAGCTTAAATGGAGTTCGTTATGCTGTTTTTGGATGCGGTGACACCAATTGGGCAAGCACCTATCAAAGTATACCGAATTTTATAGATGAAAAGCTGGCTGAAAAAGGAGCCACTAGATTAGTACCAAAGGGGCAAGGCGACGCCAGCAGCGATTTTGAAAAGCAGTTCGAGGATTGGCATGAACAATTTTGGCCAAATGTCATCGAGGCATTGGGTATAGATTTCAATGAAGAGCCTGATCAGTCTATCAATGGATTAACAGTACAATTTTTAAATGGGGATTCCCAGCCTGAAGAAAAGGTTAATTTTGGGAAGAATGTCCATATTGAAGAACTTCCGCATAATACGGCAGGACTAGTGGAACGTGCTCTTTTTCGTTATGGTTTGGAAGGTAATGATCAATTGGTTTTAACAGGGATGGAACATGATGCCACACATCTTCCATTAGATTTACCTGTTCGTGCCTGGGATTTACTAAGCTTTAGTGTTGACCTCGAGGAGACTGTTACACATGAACAACTACAGGAACTTGCTTCCTTTACAGTATGTCCCCCACATAAAAGAGAATTAAATGCACTTCTTAATGAGGATTCATACAAAGTCCATGTGGTTGATAAAGGCATTTCAATGCTTTCCTTATTAGAAAAATATCCGGCATGTGAGCTTCCTTTTGAAAGATTTATTGAGCTTTTATCGCCCTTAAAAATTCGCAAGCTAACAAAATGAAATTAGAGGTGACCAATGTCGGTCACCTCTTTTTTATTCATTTATTGCGGATTGATTATATTTTTTTAATAGTATAGCAAATGTCTCGCGTTCTTCTTCAGTCCAAGTTCTAGTAACTTTAGCCACTCTGTTCTTTCTCGTCTTTTTATCCTCTTTGAATTCCTCTAATCCTTTTTCCGTTATCTGAAGTGAATATGCCCTTCCATCTGTTTCATCAGGAATTCTGAACAAATAACCTTTATGTTCCAATGCAGCAGCTTGCCTGCTTACAGTTGAAACATCTAATTGAAATTCAGCAGCTAATGATTTTACCCCCGCTGGACCATTTGTCACAATTTGATGTAGTAACAGATAAGCCGACCGATCAAGATGGCCAACTTTTTTATGAGAAGACGCATGTATTACACGCCGTATAAGAATGGATAATTCTATCTCAAGTGTTTCCAACGATTCTTCATACATTCATTAACTACCTCACCGTAAACTTATTTCTATAAAATATGATAGCATACTCGAAAAATGTTTTGTAATAACAGAGAGAGCCAATTTTACATAAAGGCAATTGACGTTTTAAAAAATAGTTGTATAATACAATTAGATAGTTTCATTATACAACTACATTTTAAAAATTTAAAGGGGTTTAAAGGGGAGAATTAGGAATGTCGTCAACAACATCGCAATCTGCTACAGCAGATTCAACCAAGATACTTTCAACAGCAAAGGCGGAATCCAGCCTCCTAAAACAGCCTAAGGCTGTATGGGCTGTATTTTTCGCTTGTATCATTGCCTTTATGGGACTAGGTCTTGTAGACCCCATCCTTCCAGCAATCGCGGAGAAGCTGCATGCATCACAAAGTCAGGTAACCCTGCTATTCACCAGCTATAATGCCGTGATGGCAGTGGCTATGCTTATCACTGGGATGATTTCGTCCAGACTTGGAATTAAATGGACACTCATGGCAGGTATCGTTATCATTGCTGTTTTTTCTGCGTTAGGCGGTTCTTCAAATGGTATATGGGCACTTGTTGGACTTCGTGGAGGATGGGGCTTAGGTAATGCTTTGTTTGTGGCAACTGCTTTGGCAGCTATTGTGTCGCTCTCAAATAGCGGAACTGCTAAAGCGATTATCCTTTATGAGGCAGCTATTGGACTTGGAATCTCTGTCGGTCCCCTTCTAGGAGGCTGGTTAGGCGCCATGTCATGGAGAGGCCCTTTCCTTGGTGTCGCATCGTTAATGGTCATTGCCTTCTTTGGTTTATTAATCTTAATGCCAAAAGCTGCATCACAAAGTACAGTGAAAACTAAAACATCCTTGGCCGATCCGTTTAGAGCCTTGAAGCATCGTTCATTGCTTGTTTTCGGTATTGCTGCAGCCTTATATAACTTTGGATTTTTCACATTATTAGCCTTTGCACCATTCGTTATGGGCTTAGATGAACATGGATTAGGCTATGTTTTCTTAGGCTGGGGAATTTTATTAGCTGTTACTTCGGTTTTCATGGCACCAAAATTACAGGCTCGCTTTGGCACCATTAAATCAATGTGTGCAATGTTAACTTTGTTTGCCCTTGTTTTAGTTGCAATGGGTATTTGGACTTCAACACAATGGGTAATTATTGCAGCAGTTATCGTGGCGGGGGCTTTATTAGGTAATAATAACACTCTCATTACGACTGCTGTTATGAACGCGGCCCCTGTAGAGCGGTCAACTGCATCTGCGGCATACAGCTTTTTACGTTTTATCGGCGGTGCGATTGCTCCTTATACAGCTGGAAAGCTAGCCGAGATTTATAACCCATCCGTCCCTTTTATTGTGGGAGCTGGATTTGTATTAGTTTCTGTGCTGTTTATCTGGTTTAATGGCAAGCATATTAAACATGTGGATGATATTGGGGCTGGGCATTAATACGACGAAAGGATCTGCTATAGGGCAGGTCCTTTTTTCAATAGTCTTGCCAGTGACCGAAGGGCTCTTTTTTAACCTCTGAAGGGCACTGTGATTCCTTTACAATGACCGCCGGCATCTTTTTCAACTGCTCACGGGCACTCTGACTCTTCAATACTAAGTACAGATCTTTTCAATAAAAAAACCAGCAAAAAGTACAAGACTTTTTACTGGTTCATTATTGGTTTCTAATCACTAAACCCATACGACATTTCATCAGGATCAGAGCCTACACGTTCATCCTTGTTAAGCCCATCAATTTTTTCCATGTCCTCTAAAGATAACTCAAAGTCAAAAATATCGGCATTTTCAATGATGCGATGCTCTTTGATTGATTTTGGAATTGTAACCACTTTATTTTGCAGATCCCAGCGCAAAATCACTTGAGCTGCGGATTTACCATATTTTGCTGCAACTTCAGTAATAACTGGATCATTTAATAATTGCCCTTGTTTAAGCGGCGACCATGCCTCAAGCTGAATACCTTCCTTTTGACAAAAAGCAAGCAACTCTTTCTGGGAAAGATGTGGATGATATTCGACCTGATTCACCATTGGTTTAATTTCGGCATCCTTAAGTAAATCCTCTAAATGATGCACCTTAAAATTACTTACTCCAATTGCCCGGACACGACCGTCTTTATATAGCTTTTCAAGCGCTTTCCATGTTTCCTTATACTTGGTTTTTCCTGGCCAGTGAATGAGATAGAGATCCAAATAATCCAGCCCAAGTTTCTCTAAGCTTGTTTCGTATGCCATTAGTGTGGATTCATACCCTTGATCAGAATTCCATACTTTAGAAGTAATAAACAATTCTTCTCTTGGTACACCTGCCTCTCTAATCCCTTGGCCTACGCCTTCTTCGTTTTGATAAATGGCGGCTGTATCAATGCTTTTATAACCATTTTTAATGGCAGCCTTTACAGATTCAATTACTTCTGAACCTTCCTTAACTTTAAAAACACCGAGTCCGAACCATGGCATTTCAACGCCATTATGTAAGGTTGTTGTATCCTTTAAACTTGTTAGCATCGATAATCTCCTTCCATTGAGAAAAATTATTCCTACTTAAAATACTATAATAAGTTGTGAAATTTATCCAAGAACTATGCTCAAAAAATAAAGCACCCAAAAGAGTGCTTGTCCCAAATCTTATTCTATCGCTCGTTGAATAACAATATCCTCTATTATACGGTGCTTACTTAATTGCCCAGTGTGAACAATCCGCTGACCACTATTTTGCCTTTTGAGCACCTTTTGATTTACTTCATTTAAGAGCAGACCCGAAAATAATAAGTACGGGACAACAATAACCCTTCTGGCCGCACCGCTGCTAATATTCTCTAAACCTTCATCCAGTCTCGGCTCAGCTGCTGCCAAAAAACAAACTAAAACATGCTCAATACCAAGACGCTGACGAATACCTAAGGAAATTTCTTTAAAGGCATTGTGAATAGTTGGATCGCTGCTGCCTCTCCCGACAATCAGGATAGAATCGTTTGAAGATAAATCTGATACAGTATCTCTAACAAGTTCAGCAACACCATCAAGGAGGATCCCCTGTACTCCGAAAGGATCCTTTACCTTTATAGGAATGTGTGGATAATTCTCACGCAAGGCAAAAATAGTATTAGGGATATCTTCTTTTATATGACCAGCAGCTAAAAGGAACAGCGGAACAACAGTTACTTCTGTTGCTCCCCTTTCCACACATCGACGAAAGCCCTCTTCAATAAATGGGTGAGTCAACTCGAGGAAACTGACTTCCTGAATCGGAACATTAATCCTTTCAATTACCCTTTGGATAAAGGATTTGGCTTCCTCTGCTCCTTTTTTTGAACGAGTTCCATGGCCAATGTATAGAATTGCCTTCACGGTGACTGCTCCCCTCACTCGAAACCTTCTAAATTATGTTTTTCTCTCGCAGGTAATTTAATACCTGCTCCACCGCTTCTCCAACTGTAACCTCATTTGAATGAATGGTGATTTCTGGTTTTTCAGGGGCTTCATAAGGAGAATCAATCCCTGTAAAATCTTTAATCTCACCGCGGCGCGCTTTTGCATAAAGCTGCTTTGGATCACGCTTTTCACATTCTTCGATTGGACAGCTAACAAAAACTTCAATGAATTCTCCCTCTGTAAATATATCCCTTACTTGTTCCCGATCGGAGCGGAAAGGAGAAATAAAGGCGGTTGTGACGATCTTCCCGCTATCCACGAAAAGCTTCGCCACCTCTCCAATACGTCGAATGTTTTCTGTTCGGTCATGGTCTGAAAAGCCAAGGTCTTTGTTTAAACCATGGCGAATATTGTCACCATCTAGAACATACTCATTAATTCCTTGACGGAACAATTCATTGGAGACCGCATTTGCGATTGTCGATTTGCCAGAACCAGAAAGACCAGTAAACCAAAGTGTACAGCTTCCGTGTCCATTTTGTGCATTGCGATCAGCTTTCGAGATAGTTGTATCATGCCATGTGATATTCGTTGATTTACTCATCTTAGTTCACCCTTAAACAGTTGTTTTTTCTCTCATGCCTTCAATTAGAACTTCGACCACTTCTTTTCTGCTGAAGGTGGACGGTGGAAGCTGTCCGGCACGAAGTAATTCTCTAACCTTTGTACCTGATAGAATCACACGATCTTCCTTACCATGCGGGCAAGTTTTATCGGATGCCATACCATCGCATTTTGTGCAGTAGAAGCTATGCTCAAAGAATAAAGGTTTAATTCCAAGTTCCTCTTCTGTAAAATTACTAAAAATGTGCTGTGCATCATAGGTTCCATAATAATTGCCAACTCCTGCATGGTCACGGCCGACAATAAAGTGAGTGCAGCCAAAATTCTTCCGGGCAATCGCATGGAAAACCGCTTCTCTAGGACCTGCATAGCGCATGGCAGCAGGGTAAACTCCAAGCTGAACACGTTCTTTTGGATAGTAGTTTTCTAATAATACTCGATAGCTTTTAAGACGGACATCTGCTGGGACATCATCAGACTTTGTTTCACCAACAAGCGGATTAACAAACAGTCCATCAACCGTCTCAAGAGCAGCTTTTTGAATATACTCATGGGCGCGGTGAATAGGATTACGAGTTTGGAAACCAACTACAGTCTTCCAGCCTTTTTCTTCAAATAACGCACGAGTTTCTTTTGGCTCGAACCAAACATCACCGAAAACGCCTTTTTCCGGTTTTTTAACGAGCACTACATCACCTGCAACATAAACAGGACCTCTTTCAAATAGACGTTTCACACCAGGATGAGCATGTTCATTTGTCTTATAAACTTCAATAGCTTCCTTCTCTAAATCTGGCTCATACCATTCAGAAACCTTAATGACTCCATAAACCTCATCGTTATATTTTAACTTAATTTCCTCGCCCGCAACCAACGTAGCCGCAATTTCATAGGATACTGGAAGAGTAACAGGAATAGACCAAATTGTATTATCCGCCAAACGCATATTGTTTACAACTGACTCATAATCTTCTTTTCCAAGGAAACCTTTTAATGGACTAAAAAGTCCAATTCCAATCAATTCAAGGTCACTTAAGGCAATCGCATCAATGTTAAGTTCTTTTTCAACATTAGAGAAATCATAGTAAGGATCGAAGGCTTCAACAAGCTTTCCTCCATGAGGTTTTGGTAAAAATGACATAATAATCAACCTTTCTTTACTAGTTTGAATTCATTTGTGATTGGTTTATTGGAAGCCGCACCAGATGGTGAAGACTTTTTCATTAAGAATAGAACTCCGAATACGGAGATGAGAGCGCCAATCATAACAATGATCGGGTAAAAATTTTGAACAATAATTAATTGGATGATCGTATAGGAAAGGACCATTGATAAAACGGGTGAAACGATCCATACTGTAAAAAGCTGTACAACGATGTCCTTTTTTAATACGGATTTCCCATGCTTGGCAAAACCAATTCCTATAATAGAAGACGTTGTGATTTGCGTTAATGGCACCGGTATTCCAAATATGGAAGCAACAGTGACAATGCTTGCTCCTGTACCTGAAATGACACAGCCTTCTTCTAACTTCAGTGTGGTAATTTTTTTACCATTTGTTTCAATCACTTTGTGACCAAGAAGGAATGCACCTAAGGCAACTGCCAGGCCGCCCCAAAAAACTCCAGTTCCTTTTGACATTAAACCTGCGGCCACTAAGGGGCCAACAGCATTTGCCACATTGTTCATTCCTGCTGAAAAGGCTTCGAATAGTCCCATGATGACAACCAATACTGCCAAAATGGGCCCAGCCTTTGAGTTTTCAACAAAAGATTTTATTGGTTTTATTTTTAAAAAACTTGCAGCAAGGATGGCAATCACAAAGGCGGCAAAGGGTGTGAACAGCCAAAACACGGCAATCCATAAAAGCTTCCCTAGGTATACAGATTGATAGACAATGCCTGCCCCAACCACAGAACCTACCGTCACTTCACTGGTGGATAACGGGATTCCAAATACATTTGCTAAAAATAAGGATAATGCTGCTGCAGCTAACACAATTAAGGCAATTGCATTTGTAAAAGTACCGCTTGGAACAATACCGCCCTCAATTGTTTTTACAACCTCGCCACCACCCAGCCAGGCACCTAGAAAGACCACTATTCCACAAAGGAACAAAGCTACTTGTTTTTTTATTACTCCGGCACCATAGGAAATTCCCATGGAGGCTGCTGCCCCGCTTGCTCCAATATTGGCGGCAAAGAATATTCCGATGGTAATAGCAATGATTGTAAGCGTTAGAACCCCCTCCTTACGATGAATGCAAACCGCACTCAGTCTTGCTGCTTCCAGACCAGCGCCCTTCACGAGAATCGCCATTAGCGCTTACTGGCTGAGTACAAGGAAAACATCCTATACTTGGATAATTACGATCGTGCAGTTCGTTATAAGGAAGGTCTTTCTCGCGGATATAGGACCAGACTTCATCCCATGTCCAATGAATCAATGGACAAATTTTAATATTTTCAAATTTGTCATCCTTATTTAGAATTTGAGTATTCTGCCTTGTTGGAGACTGCTCGCGGCGAAGCCCCGAGATCCACGCTTCCTTCTGGGTCAGCGTTTCCCTTAACGGAATTACTTTACGAATTTGACAGCATTGGTTTGGATCCCGTTTCCATAAAGCTGATCCATACTGGGCAGATTGTTCATCCAATGTAAGTGCAGGCTGTTTCTTTTCAATTTTCAATGTAGGAAAACGGGCTTGGATTTTATCAATGACATCATAGGTTTCTAGAAAATGTAGCCCTGTGTCTAAAAAAACTATATGGGCATCCGGTTTCACCTGATGAATCAAATCTATTAATACAATCGCTTCTGCCCCAAAGCTGGATGCATAAACAATTTTCTCTTCTGAATAATTGTTATAGGCCCATTTTAGAACACCAAGAGCACCCTTCGATTCATCTTCTATAGAAAACGAATCTGAAATTTGATTCCAATTTTCATAAGTTACTGAACTCGTCATTTCTTATTAGCCTCCTCTCAGTCTATAAAAAAAGCAGTCTTCCATCAAAAATATGGTAAAGACCGCCTCTAGTATTTCTAGTCAGCGCGTTTTATTTGATTGAAGACGAACCTTTTCATTTTTCTCAATTTGCACTACCTTGCCATCTTGAACCACTAGGGTGATGGATCCGAATTTTAATGTGCCAAGCATTTGCTCAAGGTGTGAAGCAATTTCTTGCCATTCTGTTGGTTTCAGATAATTCGCCCCCCTTTTCACAAAAACGCCTTCCCCATTAAGGAAAGGCGTCTTCACTTATGTAAAACACCTTATCTCCCAAAATGAGCACATTTTGCTGGAATTGGCACCTTTCTTTGTAGGTTGCCGGGCTTCAACGGGCCAGTCCCTCAGCCGCTCTAGATAAGCGATATTTAGTTGATGACATTAATCCTACTATACCAATAGGGATTCGTCAATATAAATGATTAAAATATTTTAACAATTTATTTTGTTTAAAAAACTGCTTTTAGAATAAATGAAGGCTGCTGGGAAAAAACTACTCTCAAACCATTTAATGATAAGGAGATTCCCAATGGATAATGAACTATCGTATGGAGATGATTATAAATTTATTCCAGCCACGTCTATAGGAAGCGGCGTCGGGATTGATGTATTACCAGATTTGTATTGTCATACCATTCAGATTGTCAATATTTGCTTTGTAGGTAACCCTGCTTCAAAGTCATTTGTGTTGGTTGATGCGGGAATGCCCGGATCAGCCGATGAAATTATCTCGGCAGCGGAAGAGCGTTTTGGTGCTGGGAGCAAACCGCAAGCGATTATTTTAACACACGGACATTTTGACCATGTGGGTGCGATTATTGAGTTAGTAAATCATTGGAGAGTCCCCGTTTATGCACATGAATTGGAATTACCATATTTAACAGATAAACAAAGCTATCCAGAACCAGATCTGACTGTAGAAGGCGGAATGGTGGCGAAGATGTCTCCTTTATTTCCAAATGAGCCAATTAATCTTGGAAAGAGTGTTGAAAAACTCCCTTCCGATGGAAGCGTTCCACATTTGCCTGGGTTCCGCTGGATCCATACACCAGGCCATACACCTGGACATGTTTCCTTTTTCAGAGAGGAAGACCGCGCTTTAATAGCCGGTGATGCTTTTATTAATGTAAAGCAGGATTCCTTATATAAAGTCATTACACAAGAACAAGGCATTAATGGTCCGCCAAGATATTTTACAACGGATTGGAAGGCAGCATGGGAATCAGTTAAAAAATTGGAGGTTTTAAAACCTTCTGTTGCTGTAACCGGCCATGGATTGCCAGTGACTGGGGACGTATTGGAAGATGGCTTGAACAGACTAGTGGATGAGTTTGATCAAATTGCAATTCCGGATTACGGTAAGTATGTTGATGGGAATCTGCATTAAAAAAGGATGGCAAGTCACGCTTGCCATCCTTTTTATTTATACCATGATTTTGCAAATATCGTTTGTAAACTCAACCGGATCATTGATTGGAAGACCTTCAATTAACAGGGCCTGATTGTACAGCAGGCTTGTGTATAATGACAATTTTTCTTTGTCGTTCGCAAATGAATCCTTTAACGATTTGAATACTTCATGATTTGTATTAATCTCTAATACCTTGTCCGCTTTTATGTTTTGGTTGCCAGGCATAGCTTTTAAAATTTTCTCCATCTCAATCGTTACTTCACCATCAGTGGTTAAGCATACCGGATGGGTTTTTAATCTTTTTGAAACCCTAACATCCGTTACTTTGCCGGATAAGATGTTTTTCATATAATCAAAGAGGTCCTTGTTTTCAGTCTCTTCTACTGAATCATTCTGCTTATCATCTGCCTCAATTCCGAGGTCACCACTAGAAACAGATTTGAATTCTTTTTCCTTGTAGTTCATGAGCATTTTGATTGCAAACTCGTCAATATCATCGGTGAAATATAGAATCTCATAACCCTTGTCTGACACTAGCTCCGTCTGCGGCAGTTTTTCAATTCTTTCAACGGAATCTCCGGTAGCATAGTAAATATATTTCTGGTCCTCCGGCATTCTTGAAACATATTCATCTAAGGTTACCATTTTCTTTTCTTTAGAAGAATAGAACATCAATAGATCCTGCAATTCTTCTTTATGTGTTCCGAAATCACTGTATACACCGTATTTTAGCTGTCTGCCAAATGACTTGTAAAATTCATCATATTTTTCGCGTTCATTTTTCAATAAAGCTTGTAATTCGCTTTTGATTTTCTTGCTGATATTTTTCGCGATCAGCTTTAACTGGCGATCATGCTGCAGCATTTCACGTGAAATATTCAGTGATAAATCCTCTGAGTCGACCATACCTTTAACAAAGCTAAAGTAATCCGGAAGTAAATCAGAGCATTTGTTCATGATTAATACTCCACTGGAATAAAGCTCTAACCCTTTTTCAAATTCAGGTGAATAGTAGTCGAACGGAATGTTTTCTGGGATATAAAGGATGGCATTATATCTTACAGCCCCATCGACACTAATGTGGATATGTTTTAATGGCTTATCAAAACCATAATGCTTTTCTGCATAGAAATTAGAATAATCTTCGTCCGTCAGGTCCTTTTTGTTTTTGCGCCAGATTGGAACCATACTATTGATGGTTTGTTCTTCTTGATAATCCTCGTAATCATTTTCGCTGCCTTCTTTAAGCCTTCTTGAAGTAACCTCCATTTTAATTGGGTAGCGAATAAAGTCTGAGTATTTTTTAATGATTGATTTTAAACGATATTCTTCTAAATACTCATCGTAATTCTCGTCTTCGGTATTCTCTTTAATTTTTAAAATTATTTCCGTACCTACGGAATCTTTCTCACATGGCACGATCGTATATCCTTCCGCTCCACGAGATTCCCATTTGTAAGCCGTATCACTGCCTAACGATTTACTGGTAACAGTAACAACGTCAGCTACCATAAAGGCAGAATAAAACCCGACACCAAATTGACCAATGATTTCATGGCCATCTTTCACTTCATTTTCGCTTTTAAAGGCTAAAGAGCCGCTCTTAGCAATGGTTCCAAGATTATTTTCAAGTTCTTCTTTCGTCATTCCAATCCCAGTATCGGTGATCGTAAGGGTTCTGGCTGCTTTATCAGCCGTTACCTTTATGTAATAGCTATCTTTATCAAAGGTTAAAGAATCATCTGTTAACGCTTTATAATAAAGTTTGTCAATGGCATCGCTGGCATTGGAAATTAACTCTCTTAAAAAAATCTCACGATGAGTATAAATGGAGTTAATCATCATGTCTAATAGTCGTTTAGATTCTGCTTGAAACTGTTTTGTTTCCACCATTTAAGATATCCCCTTTCAAATTTAAACTCGTTAGCACTCCATCACTTTGAGTGCTAACCCTTATTTTAAATAACATAAATATTTTACTTAGTCAATCCCTTAAAGGGAAATATAAAAAAGCTGCCCAAGATAATCCTCGGGCAGCTGGTTTATTTACTATTTATTGGAATCATCTGTATCTTTTTTATTATAATCGTATTTGGAACAATCAACTGGAGTAATTCCTCATCGTAATGGGCCGCCGTGATGCGTGTTTTAAACTGGAAACATTTCTCTAACTGTCTGTGCGTCTAAGGAATGAGTGCGGGCATTTGGCTAAACATTTCTAATGTATACTTTTGCTTGCGGGTCAAAAATGGCCAAAACACATCTTCCCTTCTTAAATGAATTTATTTCATACATTAAGAGAAACGATTTCTCATAATTCCTATCTATAGGATATAATTATTTCTATAGTTAGAATATTCCCAATTTAATACGTATTATATCCCCTAAAAGGAGTTGATATTTTGACTTCTAAGTATACCTTACAGCAGATATCCATAACTGGATCATGGATGATGCATCTTGCCATGATGTAAGGTTATTTAAAATCCTGGAATCGTACATAGAGCTCTTTCCTGTCAAGAATGCCTACTTATTTAGATTCTCTCCATTAAGCTACCTTGGAGAAGGTATCATTTTATTGACCCAAAATGGAATTGTACATATTAGCGAAATACGTGATGATATCTGTACCTTATTCCGCCATTCGTGAAAAAAAAAGCGAAGCATTGCACTGGTTTGGAGCTGCTGAAGCAAATAAGCAGTAAGTACATAACGACCTCTAACATGAATTCTGTTTTGGTTGTACCTATTTGCTACAAGTCTGTGGTTATTGGATATATTTGTTAAATTCAGTATCAAAAATGGCTGATTCTATGGATATAAGCGAATTGACGGTTAAACAATATGTGAAATCAGCGATAAAAAAGCTGGGAGCGCAAAATAGTACACACGCTGTTGGTGAACTATTTTGAAAAGGATTATATCTTAAATGATTAAAAGCGCTTTATTTCGTGTCAGGAGGAAAAAAAATGAAGTGGATTTTTCCATTTATTTCATTTGTTGGCGGTGTCGCAATAGCCATTCAAGCTCAAATTAATGGAGGATTAGGTAAAAAAACAGGAGCCTTGGAAGCAGCATTTATTTCGTTTTCAATAGGTTCACTTGCCCTATTTTTTCTTGTCCTTTTCTTTGGCAAAGGTAACCTAGGAGCTATTTTTTCTGTACCAAAATGGCAGCTGCTTGGAGGGTTACTAGGGGCATTATATGTTAGTATTATGGTGATAGTTGTTCCAAAAATTGGAGTAGCCCCCACCATGGTTGCTGTAATAGCAGGGCAATTAATCATTGGAGCCTTAATTGATCATTTTGGCCTTTTCGGTGGAAAAACAATTCCAATTGATACAAAAAAGATAATAGCTATTATCCTATTATTTACTTCTGTATTACTGTTTCAAAAAAAATGATTTTGTTTATTGGTGCAATTATATTGATTTTACGCATTGTGACTTATCACAATGCGTTTTTTGTTTCACTGTTTAATTCATATCCTGCCGTCCTGAAAAATAAACTTTATAAGATAAAGGCGATTGTCCAAACTAGGAGGGAGTTTATGTTTAAAATTTTTTCTTTTAGAAAAAAACAGAAAGAAAATAATATAAACTCTCAAATTGTTACGAAACTTGACCGGATCATTGAGCTTCTTGAACAGGGGCAAAAGCAGGGCAGCAATAAAAATCTCCATTTTGAACATGTTCAAATTGATTACTTAGAGAATATTGTTTTCCGCTTGGATAATATTGAAATTGACGAGCTGAGCGGAAAATTAATAATCGGGAATAATATCAGCAGCACCGAAGACTTGGTCGAGCCGCTTATTCTAAAGGTTGACAAGGAAAGTGCCAAAAAAGAAGCAAGGTCTGACCATGATTCTTTTCAACAAGAAAAAATGGTCAAAACCTCAAAAGGATTTCGAGTCCGAAACGATTAATAGACTATTCCTTCATGATATTGGAAATTTTTATATCTTGATCTTCAATGAGGGCATCAATTGTATCTTGATCATAATTCAAATTGAAATTATTTAATAATTGATTGCTATTGCCAAATAAACTTCCTTGCGAATAATTCGCTTTTTGATTCGCATCCATACCCGTTACATGTCCTTTTCCTACGAAAACAGAGCTATTATCCAATTGCGTATTTACATTAATGCTATCAAGATTGATACTCGAAGCCTGATTTTCTTCCCCTGGAAAATCAAAGGATAAATTTATATCCCGATCGTCAATTGGCGTATCAACTAAATCAGGGTCCAGTAATATAGAAGTATTTTGATAGAGAAAATTTGATTGTCCGCTAATATTTCCAATTACATAATTTTCTTTTCCGTGTGCACTCCAGCCGATGGCATTATTATTTTCCCCTATAAAAATGCCCGATTGTCTTTGCATGGTTTGGACATTTATTCCTCCAATAAAATTAAATTGTGAAGTTTTTAACATAAAAGGCTCACCACATTTTAAATTTGTATGAAATTACTTTATGTTTACGGAAGCGGGATGGTGTTTCCCTCAAAATAGTGTCATTAGCCTATTGATTGAATACCCTAATATATAATGAAGCAAGGGGATGGCAACTATGATTAATCTTTCTCTTGGAAAAATCGACATCAAGGAATTGGGTAACTCCGCTGGCATTTTTATCGGTAATAAAAACAGGCTAAAAAAATTTCATACCACTAAGGTCACAAATGAAGTAATGGGTGTTATTTCTGGAGATGAAAATTGCATCAGTGAAAATCAATGGGTTAAAACCAAAGAGAAAATGGAGGATGAGTAAAAATGGAAGCCCCAATTTTATCTCCAACTTTTCATATTGGAACAATAAAAATCGGAAGTATTGAAGGAGCATCTTGCTTTAGCATCGGTAACAATTTTATTGAGGATTTTAAAAGCAACAAAAAACATAATCAAGGTCTAGGCAACATCCATGGCGATCGAAACAATCTTGCCCGTACGAGTGCATCCTTAACAAATTATGAACAAAAAGCGACGAAAAGAAAACAATTAAAAGAAGAACACAAATTACAAAAGATGGCCAAAAACAAACAACAAACCCAGGATTAAAAAGGGTTTGTTGTTTTCAACTTTCCGTTCTTTATACATTTCCACCTATACTTGGTTTAAAGTCTTGGTCAAATATAACCCCATCCATCACTTCAAAACTATCTGCATTATTAACGAGATTCCCAGTTACAGCATTCAGGGTACCATAAAGTCCCCCAATCCCTAAATTATATTTTCGGTTCGCGTCCATCCCTGTCACGACAGATTGCCCGATAAAGATTGCCGCACTGGGCTGCTGGGAATTAACATTTATCATGCCTAAATTAATTACTGAGGGCACCCCATTTCCTCCTATTCCAACTCTCCGTAACTGGTAACCATTTTATGTTCCAACCATCATTTCGGTGACGAACAACCTAAATGGTTAACTATTAGGAGGAAATGGTTCCTCAAATATGTTCAGCGAATTATAACAGGTTTATGTTTTTAGGTAAGTGAACGGAAGTCAGAATTTCTAGTTCAGTTAATCTTTTATGAGTATAGGAAGACCCCTTCAATTTAATATCGGTGATCCATGCTTTGTACTCGATACCTGTGCCTATCTTCAGGATGGGTCAATCATAGAATTTTCGAAAACCATCTATCGCGGTGATTTGGCTCATTTTGTCATCGAACGAAATTATTAACAATAAAAAAAGAAGGAGCAATGATTTTTTCATTGCTCCTTTACATCGTAACCTTACACAAAATTCTTATTGGGTACGTTTTTTTGAAGTGAATGTTTCGTACGTCTTTTTGTTAATCTTCTGTTTTTTTCCGTTTCGTAAAGGTAATGAACAACAAAGTAAGAAGCTACTCCTAGAACAATGCCGAAAAAAGTCATACCGATTAAAACATGAACTCCTCCGTGCAGGAGCGTTAATAATGAACGGAAATCGCCATGCATTAAACTTTGAAACGAAAATGGTGTATGATGCCCAACCTTAACTTTCATTGGCAGGACTAACTTCCCAATTTTTCTAGCAAAGGGTAATAGAATAATGGGTAAAAAAGTAAGCTTGCCAATAACATTTCCGATAACTGATGCAGGTAATGATCCTTTTGCTAAACGTACAACTGGAATAAAAAATATATAGATCAGCGATGCAGTTGATATCACCAGCATTTCTAAACCGAATCCTATCGCAAATCCTAACGATACTTTTTTTGCCCCTCCTGAGGACCGCAAAAGCTTCACATAATTCAGCTTAAAAGCCCTTCCAATCCGAGTGAAAAAATTATATTTTTTTTGATTTATCTTCATAGGTCACCCCGTCTTGAAAATAAGTATAGTCATTTTAGTTAAAGTAAATTATTCAAGGCCAGGCCTAAACACTAAAGCGTTGTCACTTGAAATTAATTCTTCTTACTTACAATATAGCATAAAATAAGCCTTTTGTTCTAAAATGAAAATTAACAATTTCAGGGGATTTTTAATTTTCTTACATATTAAAAAACCTCCGCCTAATTTTTTAGGAAAGAGGTCCATAGAACTACCTGCGTTTAAAGCCTTCTTCAACTAAAAACATCTCAGCTTCCTCATAAGTGCTGAAGGTTTCCTCCAGGTTTAGTCCAAAATAAATGTTCCAAGCTTCGTCTTCATTTATTAAAAGAAGTTGTTCCTTTTCCTCGTTAACCCAGCGTTCTTCTTGATTTTCTCCAATAATTGCGGTCTCTGTTACCGGTTTTTCAACAGCAGTTAGGCTGCTGATGGATTCTTTAATGATTTGTTTTAATTCTTTCGCAGAAAAGTCACGAATATTCGCCATGCCTTTATCATTAGTTTGATAATTTGGCAGCCGGCCAGCATAAACAAAGCCATTTCCATTTGGATGAAGGTGATAAACAACATTTTTCTTATCGGAAACACTTTCGTTAAATTGGAAATTAACCCTGCCAAGCGAAACATTTACTTTCTCAAGTTCAGGAAATGCTTCTATAATTGCAAGTTTTTCTTCAAAAGTTAGCATATTTGCCTCCAGACGGTAATAAATACTATATTCTTATATTTGGTTATTTTAACACTTTTTGTTTGACATAATCCAACTTAAAATCCCAAATTTCTTCTTGTCTTAAAAAAAAGCAGCTGCCTCTTCATTGAGTACAGCCTTTGGAAAATGTATTGATATCAAAATCAACAATAATGATGTCTTCCAATCCTATCTCCTTCAAATAGGCAAAAATCTCTTGATGTGCGGGATGGGGACCATAGTTTTCTAAAGAAGTTCTATCCTCGAAGCGAACAGTTAATCCTATATCATAGCCTTTATTTCTGTTTGAAAAATTAATGCCCTGCTGGATCTCTATGATCCCAGGAATGATATCTTTTAACTGCAAAGTGCGTCGTATAAGCTCCTCTTTCTGTGCCTTCGTTACATTTGGCAGAAGCTTTATCAAAACAATATGTTCAACCATTATCGTACCTCGTGTAAACTGTTCAATTTTTGACGGTCAAATCCGGCAATTTGTTTGTATCTTTTGGAAATTTCCTCTAATTCTTTTTGGGAAATTACTTCTTCTAAGTTTTCAAAGCCGTTTGGTGCTCGCTCTTCAACAATTTGCATCACGACTTCTGGCCCATTTTTTCGATTAGCTAATACAATATTCGCTGTCGCCTCTAACCTTGCTTCTTCATATGCTTTTAATGCCAATTCAAGATTAGGCTGTTCAACAACTGCTAACCCCAAAGCATCTGCATCAAGAATAGCTTGGGATGCACCATTTGAACCAATCGGATACATTGGATGTGCCGCGTCTCCAAGTAAAGTTACTCGGCCAAAGGTCCATTGTGGAAGTGGATCGCGATCGACCATTGGGAATTCAAAAACATCTTCTGTTTCCTCAATTAACTTTGGTACATTCAGCCAATCAAAGTCCCATGATGCAAAAGCAGGTGCGAATTTTTCCTTATCGATTTTCTGGTTCCAGTCTGCACGTGAAGGCATCTCATCCGTGACAGATAATTCAGCAATCCAGTTTACGAGAGAACGTCCTTTTGCAGCGGTGTCAGGGCAAACCGGATAGGCCACAAATTTTTGGTCCTGGTAGCCAGCCATAATCATGGATCTGCCTGTTAAAAAGGAAGTAGATTCAGTAATACCGCGCCATAAAATCCGACCACTGAATTTAGGCAGTCCTTCATTTGGGTAGTAGAATTTTCGAACTGCTGAATGGATCCCATCTGCTGCAATCAGGATATCAGCACTGAAAGTGCCCAAATTCTCCCCGGTTTTACGGTTTTCAAACTGAGCTTCGACTTTATTTCCCACTGTTTGAAAGGAGGTTAGATGATGTCCTGTGAAAACAGCATTTTCTCCCAGTTGTTCTTGTACAGCTTTTAAAAGAAGCATTTGTAAGCGGCCGCGGTGGATGGAGTATTGCGGCCAACGGTATCCGGCATTAATTCCCCTAGGTTCCTGCCATATTTTTTTGCCAAATTTATTTACATACATAAGTTCTGCTGTCGGCAATCCCGTTTTTTCAAGCTCTTCTGCTAGACCAAGCTCCGTCAGCACCCGAACAGCATGCGGAAGAAGATTGATCCCAACTCCAAGTGCTTTAATGGTCTCCACACTTTCAAACACACGCACTGACACGCCAACGCAGTGAAGTTTCAGCGCAGTCACAAGCCCGCCAATTCCACCGCCAACAATTATTGCTGAATTCATGTTAGTCAAAGAAATTCCTCCAAGCCTTTTTTCGCTTTTCTTAATTTTACAATAATAATTCTGCTTTTCAATAAAAAAGGCACTTTTCGTAAACTTTGTTGCTCTTAGAACTAATTAAGAGTCATTTACAAAATTTCCAGGCAATTTTCGCAAATGTTCTTACGAAAAGATGCCACGAAGAATCTTGTTATACGGGTTGATGAACTTATTCGTAAAACAACAATCTTTGCGAAAATAGCCATAAAAAAAGAGTAAGTTTTAACACCTACTCGACAAATTTTTTAATTCGATAACTATTATTTTTCAACTGGTTCCCCGGCTTTTCCCCAATGCGTTTTAGGAATTTCAGTGATAAGTACTCTAATATTCTCCTTCGGTGAATCTAATGTTTCGGATACAGTGTTCGTAACGTTGCGGATTAATTCGGCAACTTTTTCTTTTGGTCTTCCTTCCATCATTTGAACATGAATTATCGGCATTTAACCACTCCTTCCTCGTTCCTTACTATATTACAATGGAGTAAATAAAAAAACTACACAAGTGAAATCACTGTGTAGTTTAGTTTTTATGATTAATTAACCAGCTAAACTTTCTTTAAAGTGCTGAGATTACGGACTATTTTTTGTAACAAAGAAATTTCATTATCTATTTGTTGGCTGATTTTTATGACTTCCGGATGAGACAACCCTTTGCTTTTGGCCAAAACATACAAGGCATTTCGATGTTCGCGTATGTCTTTCCTTAAGTCAAGAGCATTCTTAAGCATCATAAATCTTGCTCCTCCTTGAGCTTTTACCCTTCTAATAAAAGGGAATGTGGGTCTTCAAGCAATTCTTTTACTGTTGCCAAGAAGCTGACGGCTTCTTTTCCGTCAACAATCCGATGATCGTAAGACAGGGCAATATACATCATAGGACGGTTTTCCATTCTTACTTCATCGATTGCTACTGGTCTTGTTTGGATTTTATGCATGCCGAGAATCCCTACTTGAGGGCTGTTCAAGATTGGTGTAGACATTAAAGAACCAAACACTCCACCGTTTGTAATCGTAAATGTCCCACCCTGTAAGTCATTTAATGTCAAGGCATTATCACGGGCTTTTTTACCAAGATTGCTGATTTCCCCTTCAATTTCAGCAAAGTTTTTCTTATTTGCATCGCGTACGATTGGAACGACTAAACCTTCTGGTGCAGCCACGGCAATTCCGATATCGTAAAACTTCTTGAGAATTAATTCGTCTCCTTGAATTTCTGCATTTAAAAGCGGGAATTGTTTCAAGGCAGAGACTACAGCTTTTGTAAAGAATGACATGAACCCAAGACGAACACCATGTTTTTCGAAAAAGGCATCCTTCCGCTGACTACGTAGATTCATAATCGCAGACATGTCAACTTCGTTAAATGTGGTTAACATTGCTGCAGTATGTTGAACTTCAACCAGGCGTTTGGCGATAGTTTGACGTCTACGAGACATTCTTACGCGTTCCACTGGTTTATCAAACTCTTCATCTATTTGTTTTTGTACAGCTGGTTTTGTGCTAGCTTTTTCCACCTTTGGCGCTTCCTGTACCGCAGGTGTTTGAGTATGTGCTTTCACATCATCTGGTCTAATTCTTCCAAGTGGGTCATTGCTGCGTACTTGGTTTAAATCGATTCCTAGTTCTCTTGCCATTTTTCTTGCCGCTGGCGACGCAATCGGACGTTCAGCTTTCGGAAGTTCTGGCTCAGGTTGTGTGCTTGGCTGATTGATCGTTTCTTGTACTGGTTGTTCCGGGGCTGCAGTCGTTGCAGCCGGAGCAGAGCCTTCAGCTGCATTCTCTTCGATAATGGCAATAACATCGCCTACTTCTACCGTATCGCCTGGCTCTTTTAATACCTTTGTGATAACCCCTGAATCTTCGGCATTCAATTCGATATTAACTTTGTCAGTCTCCAATTCTACGATACTATCACCCTTGGCGACTTTATCTCCAATATTAATAAGCCATTGTGAAATCGTTCCTTCCGAAATGGATTCCGCGAGTTCTGGTACTTTGATTTCAATCATGTGTCAAATCCTCCTGTGAAATATGTTAAGTCCACTATTAAACTTGGTTTTTGATGATGGCGTGGTTCCTATTGGACATTACCCTTTGATTTTTGCTGTGTTTTTGTCCTATCGAGCTCTTCTATGTGACACTTTCCATCAAATTCGCCTGTGTTTTGTCTCATAGAGCTCCCCTATGGGACACTTTCCATCCGATTCGCCTGTGTTTTGTCCCATAGAACTCTCCTATGGGACATTTACCTAGCCAATCTGATACGTTTTGTCCTATAGACTTCCTCTTAAACACTTTCCATTATTAGCGTGCAAATAACTGACTTACTTGATTCTGTGTATCTACTAAGCTATCAGAATTTAATGTTTGTTGGACAATGCGTTCTTGTTCCTTTTTATGAACAAGTGGATCTCCGCCTGCCGTGCTGGAACGGTATTGACGTCCAATGTAACCGACTGACAATCTGCCAGATGCAAGTTCAAAAAGGGTTGGGGCAATATAATGCCACGCTCCCATATTCTTCGGCTCTTCCTGCACCCAAACGATCTCCTTCAAATTAGGGTAACGCTTTACTATGGCCTCTATTTTTTCCTGCGGGAATGGATACAATTGCTCAATCCGAACGATGTGTATCTCGTCCAGGCTTCGATTTTCTTTACTGGATTCGATCTCTAATGCCAAATCAATGGCCATCTTACCCGTAGTTAACACTAAACGCTTTACTTTATCAGTTTCTTTTCCTAGCTGTGGTTGTTCGATCACCGTTTGGAATCCGCCTTCGCTAAGAGCGGCTGCCGGCGAAGCGACTTGTGGGTGACGAAGCAGACTCTTTGGTGTCATAATCACCAATGGCCGAACAAATTCTGATCCTAACGTAGCGGCCTGACGGCGTAAAATATGAAAATATTGAGCCGCGCTTGTTAAGTTCGCAACTGTCCAGTTGTTTTCCGCTGCCAATTGTAAGAAGCGTTCAGGACGTGCACTGGAGTGCTCAGGACCTTGGCCTTCATATCCGTGAGGCAGCAGCAGGATCATCCCTGATTTTTGCCCCCATTTTGCTCTTGCTGAAGATATAAATTGATCAAAGAGTGGCTGTGCCGTGTTGGCAAAGTCTCCGTACTGAGCTTCCCACATGACAAGCGTTTCAGGTGCAAATACGTTATAACCATATTCATAGCCTACTACTGCAGCTTCTGACAGCGGACTATTATGAACCGCAAACGATGCGGTAGCTTGCGAAAGATTGTGCAATGGCGAATACATTTCGTTTGTTTCAGCATCATGTAGTACAATATGACGCTGCGCAAACGTTCCACGCTCGGAATCTTGACCAGTTAAACGAATCGGTGTGCCGTCTTTTAACATCGACGCGAAGGCTAGCACTTCGGCTACCGCCCATTCCACTTTTCCGTTCTCATCCAGGGCATTTTCACGGCGCTCTAGAATCCGTTTTAATTTTGGATACACATTAAAACCTTCTGGCCATTTCAGCAACTCACGATTTAATTCTTGAAGAGTGTCAAGCGGCACATTCGTTTCCATCGGTGGAATACCCTTTGCAATAACACCTGGAACCGCTACTTCTTCTGGTGCTTCACCATGCTGCTTCTCTGAGACTTTGTCATATTCAGAATGTAATAGTTCTTGAACACTACGATTGATTTCTTCAACTTCAAGTTGATTTAGAGTGCCTTGGTTTAACAGCTGTTCAGCATACAATGCTCTAACTGTTGGATGGTTCGTAATTTTTTTGTATACCTGTGGCTGGGTAACCGCTGGATCATCCATTTCATTGTGGCCAAATCGGCGATATCCGACTAAATCAATCACAAAATCCTTTTGGAAACGAGCCCGGTATTGATAAGCAAGACGAACTGCTTCAAAACAAGCTTCTGGATCATCTGCATTAACGTGCACAATCGGAATCTCAAATCCTTTTGCTAAATCACTAGAATATCGAGTTGAACGAGAATCATGGCTGTCTGTCGTAAAGCCGACCATGTTATTCGCAATAATATGAATCGTTCCACCGGTTCGATATCCTTTTAGTCCACCTAAATTCAATGTCTCCGCTACAATTCCCTGGCCCGGGAAAGCTGCATCTCCATGGACCAAAATGGCAAAGGCTTTCTTTACATTCTGCTCTGGATAACCTGGTTTCTGTCGTTCTTCTTGCGCGGCCCTTGCGAAACCTTCCACAACCGGATTGACAAATTCGAGATGACTTGGATTATTTGCTAAGGTAATGCGTGTGCGGACCGTATCTGAACCTTCGACAAATCGGTCCAGACCTAAATGGTATTTCACATCCCCTGTCCAGCCTTCGCTAATGTCGACTAAATCTGCTGACGGACCTTGCTGCTTGGCAATGGAATGCTGAAACTCAGAGAAGATTTTGCTATATGGTTTTTTTAACACATGCGCTAGTACACTTAAACGTCCGCGATGGGCCATTCCAATTACGACATTGCTGGCTCCCTCTTCAACGCCTTTACGAACTGCTTCATCCAACATTGGAACAAGCATGTCTACTCCTTCAATGGAGAATCGTTTTTGACCAACGAAGGTTTTGTGTAAAAACTGTTCAAAGCCTTCGACTTCTGTCAGACTCTTTAAAAGGTTTGTTCGTTCTTCTTTCGATAAAGAACGCTTCAAGGAATCATTTTCAACCTTCTGAGACAGCCAAGTCCGTTCTTTTTCATCACTAACGTGGTTAAACTCGTAGGCAAGGGATGATGTATAACTTTCCTTTAAACGATTCATGGCATCAAATGCGGTTTGAATGCCTTCCGGTGCACCCTCCCAAACGAAGTTCGCAGGAATCGCTTTCAGGTCATTTTCATTCAGCCCATACTTTCCTAGGGCAAAAATCTCAGGATTTTGTGCATTTGCCTCTAATGGATACATGTTTGCTGCTAAATGTCCATGTGCGCGAATGTCTTCCAAAAGTTTTACCACTTTCATTGCTTTTGCTATATTTGCCGATGGAACAATGGATTCACGTTCAACGGTATTTTCTTGTTGAGTTGTTTCATAAGAAAGAGGTGAGCCCCATTGAATGAAAAGCTCTTTTAATTTAGGATCAATGGTTTCTTCCCCATTTGCAAAACGCTCATATTGTTCGATTACATAGCCAAGGTTCGGACCGTTAAATTTTTTCCATGGATTTGGTTGGTTTTTTCGTTCTCCCATTCACATTACCCCCATGATTTGTACTTTTTATGTTATATTTGAATAGTTTTTAAAGTAGGTAATTTTAATTGCCTATGAATAAGGATAATGTAATAATTGAAATAAATAAAATGCGAAAAAATTATATTTATCTATAAAAAATATTTATATCAGATAGATGGGTGAAACAATGGATTACCGTGATTGGGAAATACTGAAAGAACTATATAATCAAAAAAATCTAACAAAAACAGCACGACTTTTATTTCTTACTCAGCCTGCATTAACAAGTCGATTAAAGCATATGCAGGAAGAGCTAGGTGTTCAAATCGTAACTCGTGAAAGCAGGGGCATACATTTTACCCCTCAAGGAGAATATCTTGTCCATTGTGCTGAAGAAGCGCTCGCTCATTTAGAAAAGATTAAAGAAAATGTCCAAAATATGAGCAATAACGAGAGTAATCTAATCGCAGGAACGTTAAAATTGGGGGTATCAAACTTTTTTGCGAACTATGAACTTCCATATATATTAAAACAATTTAAAATCAAATACCCCCATGTGGAATTCAAAGTCATTACGGGATGGAGCAGAGATGTAACCCAACTGATTCACAATAAGGATGTTCATATCGGCTTTGTTCGAGGAGACTACGGTTGGAGAGGATTATCCACGCATCAGCTATTCGAGGAGACCATCTGCATCGCTTCCAAGGAACAGATCAATATTACTGATCTCCCTCGTCTGCCAAGAATCGAATATAGAGGAGATTACTTATTAAAATCCATCATTGATCATTGGTGGGCGGAAAATTATGCCGAAGCTCCCTTTATTAGTATCGAAGTCGATCAAGTGGATACGTGTAAGGAAATGGTATTAAACGGTTTAGGCTATGGCATCTTGTCCAGCAGGGTCCTGGCCGGGATAGATGACTTATACAAGACCCAATTGAAGGATCAAGATGGAAATCCGATATTACGAAGAACGTGGATGTATTATCATAAGGAATCTCTGGAGTGGAATGTTGTTAAGGCATTTGTCCAATTCATTGAAGATTTTGGTTGGATAGAAAGTTAATTTTTTTAGTGATGAAAATAGGGTCACGTAGATTATTTCTACGTGGCCCTATTTACGTCAATTCATACATACTTCTCCATCCGATGGAAATACTTTCTATTGTTGTACATTAAGGAGGCTCATTTATGTCGGAAAAACAAAATAATGAAACAGAAGATATGTTAACAAACCAGCAAGGACATCCTGTCACCAACAATCAAAGTGTCCGCACAGTCGGTAACAGAGGACCTATGACATTAGAGAACTATGATTTCTTAGAAAAAATCAGCCATTTTGACCGTGAACGGATTCCTGAGCGGGTTGTGCATGCTCGTGGTGCTGGTGCCCACGGGTATTTTCAATCGTATGGGACCGTAAACGATGAGCCAATTTCCAATTACACCCGTGCAAAGGTCTTTACCAACACAGATGTCCAAACACCTGTATTCGTTCGCTTCTCCACGGTTGTTCACGGCGGTCAATCTCCCGAAACATTAAGGGACCCAAGAGGGTTTGCGGTTAAATTTTACACGGAAGATGGCAACTGGGATTTAGTCGGAAACAATTTAAAAATTTTCTTTATTCGTGATCCATTAAAGTTCCCTGATATGGTTCACTCATTTCGGCCAGATCCGGTAACAAACGTTGCAGACCCTGAAAGAACCTTCGACTTTTTATGCCAAAGTCCTGAATCTGCCCATATGGTAACCTTTGTCAATTCCCCTTGGGGCATACCCGCGAATTATCGGCAAATGCAGGGATCGGGAGTACATGCTTATAAATGGGTGAATGAAGAAGGAAAAGCTGTATTAGTCAAATATCATTGGGAGCCGCTTCAAGGGATTAAAAACCTTACTCAAAAAGAAGCCGATGAAATTCAAAAGACCGATTTCAATCACGCTACCTTGGATTTGTATAAAGCCATTGAAAAGGGCGACTATCCAGAATGGGAGCTCTATGTTCAAATCATGGAGGACGGAGAGCATCCAGAATTAGACTTTGATCCACTTGATCCAACCAAGCTTTGGTATAAAGATGACTTTCCATGGCATAAGGTTGGTAAAATGGTATTAAACAAAAATCCTGAGAATTACTTTGCCGAAGTGGAACAAGTTGCATTTGGAACCGGTGTTCTTGTTGATGGACTGGATTTTTCTGATGATAAGCTTTTGCAGGGGCGTACCTACTCCTATTCGGATACACAGCGTTACCGAGTTGGCACAAACTATTTACAACTGCCAATTAATAGCCCAAAGAAACATGTGGCCACCAATCAAGAAGGCGGACAAATGGACCATCGGACTGATTTTGGAAAAAACAAAAACAAACATGTGAATTATGAGCCTTCGTTAATAGGCGGATTAAAGGAAGCAAAAAATCCTGGAAAAGAACATGAGCCTTCTGTTGAAGGAAATCTAAAAAGGGAAATCATTCCACGAGAAAACAATTTTGGGCAGGCTGGCGAAACATATCGGAGATTTAGTGAATGGGAACGGGCCGAATTAATTTCCAACCTTGTCGGAGCCCTTAGCTCATGCCGAAAAGAAATTCAGGACAAGATGATTGAAATCTTTACCAATTGTGATGAAGACTATGGAAAAAGAGTTGCGGAAGGTCTTAAAAACGCTGGAGCGAATGAAAATACTAAAATGGAAGAGGCCGTCCAACAAGCTGAACAATTGGGGCAGCCTTCTGATCCTTATTAATAGTAGATAGAGCTAAACTCAATAGGTTTAGCTCTATTTTTCTATCTTAGTTTACTGAAAAAGAGCAATAAATTCATTAAACAGAATAGAATCTCCTTCTATATGTAGTTTCCCTGTTTGTTTTACCTCGTCAATAGCTCTTGCCCCTATAATAATTTCCTTCCAAATCTTTTCGTCCGCTTTAATAGTAAGAACTGGTTCTTGTGCTGTTCCTTTTCGAATTTCTGCAATCCCTTTTCTAATCTCAATTTTATAGTCTGCAGCTTGATCGGTTATCCCAACATTAACAGAAAACTCTTTATCGAGGCATTTCTCGGGTTTAAGTAGAATAGTCATATTGGAAAAGAAGCTGTCAAGCGGCATTGCATGAGCATAAGACATCCTAGTTTGTAAAGGTTTGGTTTTCGGTGCTTTGGAGTTGCCTTTTAACTCATTGGCCTGAGAAAGATAATAGGAGCGATTATTGGAATTAAAAGATCTTAAACCAAGTTCAGTTAATGCTTCTATTTTTATTTGTTTAACATCATCATTGTCAGACAATAATTTCAAAAGCAGGTCCGAAAGCTCTGCAGCCCATTGATACTCTTCTTTTTCTAGTGCCTTTTTCGCCTCTTGAACTAAGACGTCTGCTCCTCCTGCTAATTGCGCAATTTTCTGCGCATAAATTTTGGGAGGCAGCTTTTCTAGATTTGCAGCGTTCCCATCAAACCAGCCTAAGTAACCATCATAAATAGCTCGAACAGCTTGCGAAACACTTCCATAAAGTTCCCGAAGCTCACTATACTCGAGCAAATGGTTAGGCAGAGTAATCTCTTCAACAAGCTGGTCCGGGGTTTTACCTTTATTCATTCCACGAACAGTGCTGTCATGAACAAATTGGATAGCATCTCTATACATCGTTAATAGCTCAGCAATTTGTTCAGAACCAAAGACCGGTTCCGTATGCCCGAGGACTAAATATTCTGCTTGAAGATCCCGCATTTTATCTAGGGAATGAACCCATTGCAATACAGGTCTTGGAGATGTCCCTCTTATAGTGTACAAATTTGGGAAAGCAGGATAATAATTATCTGCACCCAGCAATACTTTCTGCTCTGGAATCCAAATAAAAATTTGATCATCTGTTTCACCAGGAGCTGAAACAAGCTGTAAGGTTACATCTCCAATGATTAATTCCATAGAATTTTCAAAGACCTGTGTCGGGAATATTAATTTTTGTTTAGTTGGACTCACCCTTAATGAAGGACCTAATCCGCTGCATGGTGTATGTTCAGGCGGCAAGTAAACCCCAAATTGTCTTCCCCCGCGCATGTCTAGAATGTTTTTAAGTTGGTTGAATTGGGTTGTAAAAAATTCAACTGTTTTTGTATTAGAATAAATTTCTGTATGTTCATTCATGAATACAGACGCACCGTTCACATGGTCTGCATGTCCATGGGTATAAATGATTGCGGCTGTTGGAAGTGGTGAAATTTTATCAAACTCTGCCTTAATCTCCTCTGCAGCCTCAATGCTTTCAGTCGTATCGACAATGATATTTCCATCTTTAGTAACAATAAGAGTTGAATTTCCTAGGCCATACCCTACAGCACAATAAATATTTTCGGTAACTTTCTGTATCCTTTTTTCAAAACGTTTTTTGTGCTCCTTTAAATAAGCAAGAGCTTTCGCTTTCTCATCTATAATCATTTTTTGCATCACATTTTTCCTCCCCTATTTTTCCGAATAAAAGACCTTAGCTTACTGATGATGTAAATTTGTTTGAAGATTGAATGTTATTAGCTTGACCGTGAGCTGGCCTTGCAAAAATCGTAAACAGAGCCGCACCAACAACTAAAAGAACTGCGAGTACTTGAATATTAAGATTGAAGCCGATGTTGGCCCCTGCCCCCTGAATGACCTTACCAAAAATGATGGGTCCGATGATCCCTGAGGTAGTGGCAATGCCCATCATAATCCCGGACATCAGCCCTTTTCTCTCAGGAAGCAGACTGTTAACAACAATCGGGCAAATGGTAAACAACAATAAAATGAAGGCATTCTCAAAAATTAATGCAACAATCATTAACGGTACTGAATTTGTCATAGTGTAGATATAAAATAAGACTCCTGCCGCGGAGACACAAATGGAGGATAACAAAACACGAGAAATCCAAACATTCTGGGTCTTCTTATAGATTCTGTCAGAAAAAACGGAAGCAAATACTGATAATATCGCCCCAACACTCCCGCTAATAGCTTTCATGTATCCCATTGTTTGTGGAGAAACATGTTTGACCTCTGTTAGATAGGCTGGGCTAAAAACCAGGCTGAAAGTAATCACTGCATATCCAATGAAGGCAATCAAGGTTGTAAAAACAAAGGTTGGTGAACGTAAAATTTTGAAAGTTTTTCCCCAATCTATTTTGGCAGGAACTGTGTCTGCCTCATTGACTGTCAATGGGGGTTTCACCCTGCCTAACCACAACCAAAAGATGAAAAAGGCCAAACTTACAACCCCAAGGCTGAAAAACGCTTCACGCCAGCCGAGTTTGGCTATGAGGAGAACTAGTATTGGAACAGATACTGCCTTTCCGATGGTATTCCCTAAGTTCAAAATGGATAAAGCGAATCCTCTCGATTCGGGTTTGAACCATTTACTTAAATGACTAACAGCTGTTGCAAAAAATGGACCTTCCCCAGCACCGAGCATTACTCGTGTCAATATCAATAAAGGTAACCCTGCCACAAAGAGAATTATAGATTGGGCAATCGTCCAGACAAGCGCCATAATCAAGAGCATTTTTCCTGTGCCAATCCGGTCAGACAATGCAGCACCAACTATCCCTGCAATAGAAAATAACCAAAAAAAGCTGCTGCCGACTATCCCCCATTGGCCATAGTTTAGATTCAAGTCATGCATAATCGGAACCGCTGCTAATCCCGTAATCGTTTTATCAGCAAAATTAATAACCGCCAGTACGAAGATTGAGAATAATATAAGCCAACGCACGTCTACCATCCTACCTTTCAACACACAATTCATTTCGAGGAAACGCTTCCAAATCAGAATGAAAAATAGTTGACATCTATTAAAGCTGTTCGAGAAAACCCTTGCTCCTCCACCTCTTTTCGTTTAATTTTGCAAAAAATTATGAAATGCTTGAATTTATTATACAATCTAGATTATCATTAATAAAATTAAACATTTTAATAGAAACATTAGATAGATTTATAGAAAAGGGAGAAATCCATGCAGATTGAACAATTAGAATACGTGATCGAAGTAGCAAAAGCAGGAACCATTTCAACGGCTTCCAAAAACCTTCATGTTACCCAATCCGCTGTCAGTCAATCTATTTCTAGTCTAGAAGAAGAACTGGGGGTTACGTTGTTCCATCGTTCTCGCACAGGGACCATTCCAACCGATGAAGGTAAAAAAGTCATTCAAAAAGCCTATGAAATTATCATGAAAATCCAAGAATTAAAGTTTGAAATGCAAAGTGTAAAAATGGTTGTAAAGGGTGAATTAAAGCTAGCTTCTATTCCAACATTCATGACCTTTCTTCTCAATCCGCTGTCTGCTTTTAAAGGAGACTTTCCTAACGTGAATCTCGAAATAAAAGAACAAGAAACACAAGAAGTGGTAGATTCCGTCAATCAAGGTAATGTTGACATCGGGATGATCGCCATTCATGAGGGACTGAAAGATAAAACGGAGGATTTAGAGTTTATACCGTTAATTAAAGGAGAAATGAAAGTTTATGTGCCCAAAAATTCTCCACTCGCGATTTATGATACGGTTAGACCACACGATTTAATTAATCAAACCATTGTGATGTACGACGGGGACTATGTTAAATGGTTTGTCAATAATTTCTTACAACAAATTGGTCCATTAAATATCCTTTTTAAATCCAACAATACGGATGTTATTAGAAAAGCGGTCTTAAAAAGTCTAGCCATCACCTTTTCTCCCAATTGGTACCCAAGAAACCACGAGTTACCGTTAAAAGATAAGATAAAAATGCTGCATATCAGCAATCATCATCCAGTAAACATGGCATTTGGACTAGTTTATTCAAAGAAAAGACCCTTATCGGCATCGTCGGCAAAATTCATTAAGTATGTAGAAAAAGCATTCCAAACGAAGGATCATTTTACAAACTAATTCAAAAAGAAAGAAAGCTGGGAATGAAATCATATTCCCAGCTTTCTTTCTATTAAATGGTTAACAGCCCTTGGGCATACTTATGTTTTAATTCTTTCTTATCAATCTTTCCAATTGGAGTAAGCGGGAACTTATCCTGGAAATACACCACTTTAGGAACCATATACTTCGACGTGCTCTCTTTGCAAAATGCGATGATTTCCTCCTCCTTACAGCTAACCCCCTCTCTTAGGGCTACAACGACGCAGACCGCTTCGCCCCAATCCAGATGGGGAATACCTATACACGCACTCATCGCTACAGCGTGATGCTGATTGACCACCCTTTCAACTTCTGAAGAATAGACGTTCATTCCGCCAGATATGATCATATCCTTTTTCCGGTCAACAATATAGAGGTAACCATTTTCATCCATCCTGCCAATATCACCCGTATAGAACCAGCCGTCACGAATGGCTTCTTCGGTAAGTTCGGGTCTTTGATAGTATCCCGCCATCATGGCAGGAGATTTTACGATAATCTCTCCCAGCTCATCTGTCCCAACATCATTCCCATTGTCATCTATAAGCCTAACCTCGGTTAGTAGGCATGGTTTACCACAGCTTTTCAAGACTTCCTGATTGTGATGGTAGGCCCAAAGATGGGCACTTTTTGCCAGTCTTGAAATGACGATATTGCATTCTGTCATTCCGTACTGCTGGCGCATAATAGGCCCGAACACTTCAAACGCTTCCTTCAAACGCTTTGGTGAAATCGGTGAGGCACCATAATAAATATTGCGCATCGAGCTTACATCATAGTCCATTTTCTTCGTCTGATCGAGGAGCCTGTACAGCATGGTCGGAACCATAAATGTAGTTGTAATTTTATATTTCTTAATGTTTTCGATAAACAGTTCAGCATCAAAGTAACGCATGACATAGACATGTACTCCTGATGTTAGAGCTCTCCAAAGCAGAGATCCGGCAGAATGCACGATTGGCGTACTTAATAATACCCTGTCTCTGTCGTCAAGCGGATCTTCAATGGCAGCAGACAGAAGGCCGGCTGCTAATCCTTCCTGTGTATGCATGACACCTTTAGGTGTGCCCGTCGTCCCACCTGTGTAAGATAGGACAGCGATATCTTCAGGCATGGCGGCAGGCAAAGCTAGTTCCTTTTTTTCCTTCGGCCACTGGAATAGTTCAAACTGGTCAGGGTACTCGACACCAAATTCCGGCAGACCAATAATATGAATATCCGGACTATTAGATTCTTCCAAGTATTCAAGAATGGCTGCCGTATGTGTCTGGGAAGCCATAATGACCACTTTTGGTTTTGCCTCCCTCAAAATATAACCAACTTCACTGGTACCCAGCTTCTCTCCTAACGGGACTAACGTTCCTCCACTTTGCTGGACTGCTAAACCAAATAGGACCGCCTCTAGGCTATTAGGAATAAGAGTGGCAATATGGGTGCCCCTCCCGCACCCTAATTCGAGCAAATATGAAGTTAGGAGCTCTGTTTTGGCCAACAACTCCTTATATGTTAACGTCTCCTCTGATGGCAGTAAGGTGATGGCGGGCAGCTCGCCAAATCGTTTTATTCCTTTAAGAAGCAATGACTGAAATGTCATCTTTTGCATAATTTCTAGTTCCTCCTCCAAAACTTTCAAACTATGATTAATCCCTTAATAATTCTTTTGCAATCGTATTTTTTTGAATTTCCGAGGTCCCTGTAAGAATTCGGTACATACGTGAGCTTCTGTACATTTTTTCGACCGGATGCCCTTTAACCAGTCCCTGAGAGCCGAATATTTGAATAGCCTTATCAGCGACACGGTTAACTACCTCTGATGCAAAGAGCTTGGCCATCGAGGCACCTGCCCGTTCTTCCTCTCCCCGATCAATTTTTTCAACCACATCGTAAACCATACATCTTGCTGCGTAGATATCTGTAGCCATTTCCGCTAACATATGCTGAATGGCTTGAAAATCCGCAATAGGCCTTCCGAATTGGACCCTCTTTTTAGCCTGTTCCACCGATAAATCAAGAAGGTGCTGAGCCATCCCGACAAAACCGGCAGCATGGGAGGCGCGATTCGTGTTTATTCTTTTTAAACCAAGGAGCAAGCCTTTCCCCGGTGCTCCAATAATGTTGGTGGCAGGTACACGGCATTGTTTAAAAATTAATTCAGCATGAATACGTTCTCCCGATATTGGAACTTGAATGTTCCCCAGTTCAAAGCCGGAATGGTGAGGTGTTTTTTTATCTACTAGAAAAGCTGTGACTCGTGGTTTCTCTCCGTCTACTAATTCTTTCGCTATGACTATAGCAAAATCAGCATAAGGGGCTGCACTGATAAAGTGCTTTTTCCCAGTTAAAATATAGTCCTCACCATCCCGAACGGCCGTGGTTTCAATGGCAAAGGCATCCGAACCAGCATTTGGTTCCGTCAGTGCGAAACAACAGCTTGCGTCTCCGGCAGCGACCGGGATGACATATTTTTCGTTTTGCTCCTTTGTAAAGCTTTCCAGCATTTGGCCGATTCTTAACGGCCCGCCAATTTCCCCAAGCACCTGGCCCCATAAAACAGCTCCAGAACGGGCCAATTCCTCTTTTAGTAAGCAAAGTCCTTTTAAGCTGATATCTTGTCCTCCATATTCAATCGGGAGGTTAATTCCATAGAATCCTAATTCTCTGGATCGCTGTCTTACCCATTTAATCGCTTCTCTTGGAATATCTTCTTCTGCATTCAACTGATGCTCCTGTTCATATGGAAACAATTCAGTTTGGATGAAATCCTGCAATTTAGCACGGAGCACCTTTAAGTCCTCTCCCAGCGTTGTTAACATCGGTTTCCCTTCTTTCAGTTTTTTTAATATTGTTTAAATATTTTAAATCTTAAACAAATTATATATATAAATTATTTTTAAGTAAAATAAACAATTATTATATATACTTAAGTTTTAATGATGTAATCCCCCAAAAAAATTAGTCCCCTATCGTTGATAGGAAACTAATATTTTAAAGTAGTAGTATAGAACTCCAGACATTTGATGAACTCTTTGGCTGCCTTTGAAAAGTTCTGTTTTTTAGAGCGAACAAACCCGAGTTTCATGGTATTGTTATTTAGATTAACCAAGGGTATTGGGACAAGATCACCAGTTTGGTAATATGGATCACTGTTAATACCGATTTCAAATGATAATGAAATCGCCAATCCTTCCGCAACCGTTTTCTTAATAATCTCTGTATTATTGGTTAAAAATAAAACCTTCATTTCTCCATATTGGTCAAAAAATTCCTTGATATACTCTTTCATTTTTGGACCATTATAAAAAACTAGATTCTGATCCAGTAACTCCTGCGGTGTAATGCTTTTCCTGCCGGCTAAAGGAGAATTCCCGCTGACTGATACGATTATCTTTGCCTCCATCAAGGTTTGAAAATCTAACTCATCTTCTCTCGGATTTTTCTGTGGGATATTTAAAAGTCCGATGTCAATCTTATTATTCAAGACATCATTAACAACTTCTTGTCCGCCTTTTTCTTCGATAACGATATTAACTTCCGGGTACTTTTTCTTGAATAAGGCTAATGATTTGGGCAAGACCGTAAGAAATAGGCCTTGGGTAGATGAAAGGCGCAGCTCTTTCTCCATCGTCCCTGTATGCATTTGAGCCTTGTCTTTTATTTCTTCGAGCTTACTCAATACCTCATATGCTTTTTGGATGATTTCCTTTCCCTCATCTGTGGGAATCGTACCTAATCGTGAACGTTTGAAGATTTTAATACCCAATTCCTTCTCCAAGCTCGTTATGGCCATACTAATTCCGGCTTGGGAAATATGGAGGCTTTCTGAGGCGGTGGAAATGGAACGCATTTCGGCAACCTTTATGATATATTCCAATTGTTCAATATTCATGGATGATTCTCCCCCTATCTCTCTTAATTGAATCATACATCGAATAGTAGGTCTGTTCAAATCATAGAGAAAACTGTTTTTTTAAACGGCTGCTGTTTTATTTTCAAATTCTTTTGATGGTTGGGCTGAATTATTTTTTATGGAAAGGGCAATAACCGTCCCTACTAACGCTGCTATAACTAAAAACCAGAAGGCTGCATTATAGGAGCCCTTAAATAAGCTAATAATTAAGCCGATTGCTGATGGAGAAACCGCACCGGCAATTTGGCCAGCAGATGTTACGAGCCCAGAAGCAGAACCCGTAAGTTCCTTTGGCGAATATTTGATAATAATCGTATAAAGAACAGTTCCGAAGAAAGATAATGCTATGGAATTGAGGGTTAGAAACGTAATAATCATTGCAATAGACGTGGCATTTGCCATGAAATAAAGGAAAATGGCAGAAGCAAGAGCACCTGCAGCGGCAAGATACTTCTCCTTACCGGCCATAAACTTATCGAGAACCCATCCGCTAACATTAAACATAAAAAAGCCGATAATATAAGGAATGGCCAGTAAACTTCCTGCAGCGACAAAATCCACTCCTTTTTCTTTTACTAAATAAATAGGCATCCAGGTGATCAGACCGTAGTTAATAATATTCGATAGAAATTTAAACGAGATAATCTTCCAAATGTTTTCTATTTTTAATAAAAGCTTCAAGGGAACTTTGTTTTGTTTCTTGCTGCTTACCTTCTTCTCCTGGGTGCGTTGCGGCTTCAGGATAAACCAAAATCCGAAGGCTACAATCATGCCTAAAATACCGGCAAAAGAAAACATCCCTCTCCATCCGATTGCTGCCACCATGGCTGCAGCAAGAGCGGTTCCTAATATTCCACCTATGTTTTGAGCAGAAAGGAAAAAGGAATTGGCCCTACCGCGTTCCTTTTGCGGGAAATAATCCCGAATGGTAGACATACTAGACGGATAAAAAGGACCTTCCCCTAAGCCAAAAATAAAACGAATGAATAATAATGAAACAAATGACCAAGCAAATCCAGTCAATAACGTAAACAAAGACCAACTAAAGAGTGAAAAAGTAATCATGACCCTTGCACCAAATTTATCTGTCATCCATCCGCCTAGCGGCTGCATGAGCGAGTAACTAATAAAAAATATACTAATAAGCAAACCCGTCTGGGACGTTGTAAGATGAAACTCTTTCCCCATAGGAATAACCGCCACATTAATGGCTACTCGGTCAAAAAAACTTAAAACCATTCCAAAAAATAAAAGACCCATAATCATCATTTTCCGATTTCTGCTAGCATACAGCTCCATTCCACTCACTCCATTATTTCATTTTTTCATCACCTACTAAAAGGAAGCGTTTCCATTTAATAGTTCAGAATTTTATTAATGTTGGATTAATTCTAGCATAAATCCAATTTAAGTAAATTCAATGATTATTATATAATCATAACTAAAATTTATATATCCATAAAAAAAGAGTCCTTTAGATGGACCTCATCCTTTCATTCCTTTAATAGATATTAACTTACTATTTTTATTGGTTATGTGATATGATTTTAATATGACATATTTGAGGGATAGAAATGGCGTTGGCTGCAATTTATTTACGTTTATCAAGGAATTAAGAACAACTGGATATCGAGGAAATTTTTAACAAGTCATCGAAATGCACTTACCAAACTTGTAAAGCAACATAAGTTAACATATGACGTTTATCAAGAAATTTCGAGTGGTGTCAATACACAAAGACCTCATTTCATTCAGATCTTCTAGTCTATTATTCGCTAAAAATGGACCGATGCCTAAGCCTGCTTGGCCAATAATTGTAAAATCCGTCATTGCTACATTAAAATCTTCATAATAACGGTACTCAGTTGCGCCCACTACTTTTTCTTTATGAACAGCAACAAAAACACGGATACCTGGATCTTCTAACGGTTCTTTCCAAAGATCAAATTCTAGTACTCCTTCTGGGGGGAACACATCTTGCATTAATTGATGCATTTGTTTAAATAACGGATCGCTGATATTGGTAATTCTACTATATTCCATTGGATCATCTCTTTTTCTTTATTTTAAATGGGAAAACGGATTTTTCCATTCCATTAGCGTGCCATAATTATACGATTCTTCATCCTCTAAATAATTTGCTACTACTTTTACTGGTGTACGGCCGCAACGGAGGAGAAAAGTGATAACTGGATCCTTCAGCTCACCTTTTACCACAGCATCTATATATTGTTCAGGTGACTTTTCATTCGCATGTTTGTGATAACCTGGCATCCTACCCCCACCAAGCAGTCTTTCCAACCCCAAATGAACAACAACATCATACATAGAAAACATCAACCACTTGCCTAAACCTAACTTTCGAAAAGCTGGACGGACACCAATATCGACAACGTATAAGGTATTCCCTTTTGGGTTGTGGTTCCGGATATAGCCATTATCCGTTATTTCTTCCCAGGAATGTTCTGGATGTTGAGGATCAAATTCGACAAGAAGTCCAGTCATAGACCCAGCTATTTCACCATCCACTTCGATAAATAAAGCTCCCTGTGGAAAAAGAGTCACATGATTATTTAGTTGCTCTTCATTCCACCATAATTCAGATGGAAATGGAGGAGGAAAGCTTTCCTGTTGAATACGAATTAAGTCAGGAAAGTCCTTCTTTTCATAATTTCGGATGACAACTGGAACAGGTTTGTCTTGGTCGAAAACGAAAAATTCTTTTCGATACATGAGTATTCCCCCATTTCATTGTATAAATCAGCTTATTTTGTTTCCCAATCTGGGTAAAGATCTTTGCGTCGGTCACGCCATGTGGTCACCGATCCTTTTTCACGGACTTGATATAATAGCTCTAAATTCAAGTCAGCTGTAACGATCATATCCTGATTAATCTCACCTTCTACCAAAATCCCTTTTGGCGGGAATGGAATGTCATTTGGTGTGATGACAACTGCCTGGCCAAAATTGGCACGCATGAAATCAACGGTTGGCAGCGCACCGACCGTACCAGTTGTGACAACATAGACTTGATTTTCTATGGCTCTTGCATGACTTGTGTAACGAACACGGTGAAAGCCGTGGCGATCGTCTGTACATGATGGACAGAAAATGACATCTGCTCCTTTCGCCTTTGCCATACGAACGATTTCCGGAAATTCAATGTCATAGCACGTTAACATAGCGATTTTCCCTTTTTCAGTCTCGAAAACTTCCAGACCGTCTCCGGGACTCATATTCCACTCATGTACCTCTGTTGGAGTTATATGAAGTTTCGCTTGTTCCACCACTCTTCCATCCGGGTAAAACATATGAGCAACGTTATAAAGGCGATCACCCTTACGAATCACATGTGTCCCACCTATAATGTGCATCTTATAGTGTTTGGCAAGTTCGATAAATAACGACCGGTACTGATCGGTATAATCAGGTAATTCTTGGATGGTTGATGCTTCCCCTTTATCGTTGCCAATGGACATAAGTTGAGTAGTGAAAAATTCAGGGAAAATTATAAAATCGGATCCGAATTCTTCTGCTGTTTTTATATAATGCTCCACCTGGTCTGCAAACTCTTTAAAAGAGCTAATGGTATGAAGAGAATACTGAACGGCTGATACTCTCATTTGCATACTATCCCCTTCTTTCTATTTGTAATAATAATTTAATCCTATTATTAGCGAAATGAAAAATTTGAACAAGTACGCACTTTTTCATTACATAGTGAAAAAAACTATACTGTAAAATTTATATAGTTTCCCCTACCTTATTTTATTAGGATAAAATAATCTTTTCTTTTTCATACTAATAGGAAGAATTACCATTACACTTTTTCTAAAGTGAACAAATGGCAGCTTATATCAGTGAGGGATTTTTATGTTTTGGAAAAAGGGTAAAAGAATTGCTAATGATAGTAGTGACACACAACAACCTGTGCAAAGGAAGATATCACTAGACTCTCTAAAACAGGTTTTAGACAATATGGACGATGTAGAGATAATCGAACGCACTACACTTAATGATCAAAAAGTTGTCTTAATCTATTTAAGAACCTTAATTGACCAGGATCGTTTGAATGAATCGATAATAGAACCTGTTATCCAATGTCCACATGCCATGATTTACGAAAGCATAGCCACACCTAAAGTAATGAAGATCCACTTACTTGAAGAGGCACAGAAATTACTCCTCACCGGTGCTGTACTTCTGAATGATTGTATCCAAGAACAATGGTTGGTCATTCCTCTTCCTAACGAATTAAGTAGGGGGATTGAAACCTCTGAAACAGAAACAATTTTATACGGTGCAAAAGATAGTTTCACTGAACAATTAGAACCAAATATCACCCTCATACGCAGAAGACTTCCTATTACTGAATTAAAAACAGAGAAATATAAAGTAGGTTCATTAAGTGAAACAACGATTGTCCTAATGTACATAGACGGGTTAACCAATCCTGAATATATATCAATAGCAAGAAAGAAAATCTCTGAAATTAACTTTGATTTATTTTTCGATTCATCCCAGGTAGCGGCATTTATGGAGGAACATCATCACAGTATTTTTCCACAATTCCAACAAACTGACCGCCCAGATGTTTGTGCTTATTCCTTAGGGCTCGGTAAATTAACTATCTTGGTAGAGAACACACCGTTTGTATTAATTGCACCAATCACCTTTTTTCACCTTTTCCAATCACCTGAGGATTATATTAATCGTTGGCCGGTTGCAAGTTTTTTAAGAATTATTCGATATTTAAGCTTTTTTCTGTCCGTCACACTGATACCATTATATGTTGCACTAACAACCCACCATTATCAAATGATTCCCTTACAAATACTATTTGTTATAGTGGAATCTAGAAGTAAACTACCTTTTACACCATTTTGGGAAGCAATATTAATGTTAACTATTCTTGAAATCATAAAAGAAGCTAGTTTACGGATGCCGACCAAATCAAGTCAAACCTTAGGGGTGATTGGTGGTATAGTTATCGGTCAAGCAGCGGTTCAAGCGGGGTTTGCGAGTAAAGTATTAATTGTATTAGTTTGTATTTCAACTATCTCCTCATTTTTAGTACCAAACTATTTGATGACGAAGGCAAATACACTCATTCAATTTTGTTTTCTTCTCCTTTCATCCTTTTTTGGTGTTTTTGGCATTGCCATGGGAGCTGTTGCCATTTTGGCACATCTAAATGGTCTTACTTCCTTAAAACAACCCTATTTTTCACCAATCGCTCCATTTTACTGGAAGGACTGGATCGATCTCTTTATTAGAGGGCCTTTAATAAACATGAAATCCCGTCCGGATCATTTACACCCTTTACAGAAATGGAGATACAAACGAAGGATGTGACTCAAAGTTGACTACATTTTCCTTATTTGATAAATCATCTAAAATGGACGGAATCTATGTCTTTTTCATCGTCAACCGTTTCCAAATGCTTTTCCTATTTTTTTTATTGCCTACCTACCTATTACACCCGTTTATGATTTGGGGCATTGTTGCAATGGCAATCTTTTCCCAACTCAATATAAGGCTGTTATGCAAATGGCTAGAATCAAATTATGCTAAAAAGGGATATCAAGGTTTTGTAGAGCTTTTTGGTGTTCGAATGGTAAGGCTTTTGACTTTTATTGGCCTTATATTGATACTAATCAAAATAACGGTGATCACACTCGGATACTTAGAAGTCATTCATGATTTTATTTTCCCATCAATGAATTCAAATTGGATTATTTTTTTCATTCTTCTTACGAGCTCCTATGTTGCTTCATTAGGAATGAAAAATACCATACGGTTTGTGGTAATTGTTTTTTTATGTGTTTTTTGGATAATTTTTTTATATTTTCCCTTTTTTATTCCACCAATCGCTGCATTACATGATTTGTATCCCTTGATACCAACAAATTGGACAACTGATTCATGGAAAGGATTGTTACTCATTTGGTCTTCATATTCAGGACCAGAGTATTTAATCTGTTTAATTCCTTGGATCAAACCACAACAAAAAATGCGTAAATATTTAACCTATGCGAATGCTCTTTCTACTTCAGAGTATTTGCTATTGTTTATTGCGAGTTTATTCTTTTTCGGTTCAAATTATTTAAGTAAAAGTAAATACCCTATTATTCATATGATTCGATATTTACAATCTCCCATGTTTGAACGACTGGATATTATCCTGATTTCACTACATATGTTTGTATTGGTTTTTGCTTTATCAATTTTCTTGTTATGTATATATGGGGCTACAAGAATCATTCTAAAAAAAACAAGTACCCAACCTTCACGTATGGGTTTTGCTGTCACTTGTATTGTGTTATTTCTCTGCTTTGTATTTGTGAATAATTGGATTTGGTCCATTAAAACGGAACAGAATATTCTCCTGAATATTCAAATTTGGTTAAGTGGAATAACTTACTTTATCGTCCCAACATTCTTGCTACTATTGACAAAGCTAAAAGGGCGTGTAAAAGCATGAGACGAAAGAAAATTCTTTTAGTTTGGGGAATCTTTGTTTCATTAGTCATGATTCCAGGATGTGCCCCATTTGTTGAGAACAACACAATTGAAGATATTGCCCCTGTCACTTTTTGGTCAATTAGTAAAGGCGAAAAACGAAAAATAAAAATGAGTACATTAGTCCCTCCATTAGTAAATGAGCCAAAAAGCTTATTAACACTAGAAGTTGATCTCCTTAAACAGGGAGGAAAAGACTTTAATTTAAGATATTATCGTGAATTGAAGGTTGGACAACTCCGTATGTTTTTAATTCATGAGGAATTAGCGAAACAAGGGATTATTCAGTTAATTAACACGCTATTGACAGACTATGATATTTCGCAACGAATGTATTTAGTAATCGTTAAAGGGAATTTTGACGAATATATTAACAGACAAGCAAAGAAGCAAGAAAACCTTGATTATTACCTGTATCGGATGCTAAAACACTATGAGAGGAAAAAACAAGGTGAAATGACCATTGTCAATTTGCATGAATATAAAAATAAGCTATTTTCACCATTTTCAGATCCCGTTCTTCCTGTTTTCAAAGTAGCGAAAGATAACTTTACTTATGAGGGGACTGCTTTTTTTAGCAATGATAAATTAATAGAAACAGTCAAAAATACCGAAGATCAAATATTTCAACTTCTTGACAATGATCACTATTTGAAGTTTTTTCCAATACCCAAATTAGATGTGGTTATTGGACATCTACGCTCAAGAGTAAATGTGGATTTAGATAAAAATCTTTCCCTAGTTACAATAAACGTGAAACTAAATGGAAGAATTGAGGAATATCAAGGTAATAAAAATATCCTCAACGGAAATGAACTGATGCAGCTTCATAAGGAAATTGAAACTGAATTAGAAATGAAAACGACGGACCTCATAAAAAAAATGCAAGAGCTGAAGGTGGATCCTCTTCAAATCGGAACACACACCCTTAGCCCCTTTTCCAAACCCATCAGCGAAAAGGTATGGTTAGCCGCTTGGGGAAAAATGAATATAAAAGTTAATTATCAGCTTTATTTTGAGGCATTACAAAATACTAAAAATAATTATTAAATTATCATGAAAAGAGGTTGACCCCCTTGGCCGGAGTCAACCTTAGATTACCAGTTAAAATTTACCTAATCGACTCTTGTCTTACTAAAGGATTCAACCCAGCAGTTTCCATATAATCTTTCCCCCAGTTATACATAGCATCGAGAATCGGCATCAAGCTTCTTCCTTGTTCAGTAAGGGAGTATTCTACTTTTGGAGGAACCACGGGATAGACCTCGCGTTTTACAATCAAGTCTTCTTCCAGTTCTCGCAATTGATTAACTAGCATTCTCTGCGTGATCCCTGGCATAAGAGATTTCAGTTCACCAAATCGCTTCGTTCCCTCTTTTCCTAGATGCCATAGTATAAGCATCTTCCATTTACCACCGATAACGGAAAGAGTTAATTCTTTTTCACAATTAAACATCTTATCCTGCATTCGTGACATTTCACTTCACCTCCATATTTATTATAACCAACAGTATACTTTTTTCACTATATAAAATAAAAGTATGTACTTGTAATATAATTCCATATATTATATATTTGCAGTGATTATATATTTCTATTCTGCTGTTCAAGAACGGAGTGAAAGAAAATGGAACAATTTAAAGCATTGATGATTGATAAAAATGAAAACGATTTTTCTGTTCAAGTCAAAAATATTACCTTAAATGAGTTACCTCAAGGTGATGTTTTAATCAAAGTTGTTTATTCTGCTATAAACTATAAAGATGGTTTAGCAAGTATTCCGAATGGGAAAATCGTTACAACCTATCCCTTTATTCCAGGTATTGATTTAGCAGGTGTAGTCGTATCGTCTCAAGATCCACGCTTCCGCGAAGGAGATGAGATCATAGCAACAAGCTATGAAATTGGTGTATCCCATTATGGAGGTTATAGTGAATATGCCCGAATTCCTGGTGATTGGATTGTCCAATTACCAAAAAATTTAACGTTGAAAGAATCAATGATTTTGGGGACAGCAGGTATTACTGCAGCCCTCTCCATTCAAAGGTTAGAAGATAACGGTTTAACACCAGAAAAAGGCAAAGTTCTTGTTACAGGAGCAACTGGCGGCGTAGGTAGTTTAGCTGTTTCCATGCTTTCAAAAAGAGGATACGAAGTAGTCGCTAGTACTGGTAAAAATTCTGAGCATACTTTTTTACATAAGATCGGTGCAAAAGAGATTATCTCTCGTGAAGATGTCTTTAACGGTAAAATCAAGCCCCTTGATAAACAAATATGGGCTGCGGCGGTTGATCCAGTAGGAGGAGAGACACTTGCTTCCATTTTAAGTAAAATCCACTATAATGGTTCAGTTGCGGTCAGTGGGTTAACTGGTGGAGGAAGCGTTCCTACCACCGTGTTTCCGTTTATTTTACGTGGCATAAACCTTCTCGGAATCGATTCTGTTTATTGTCCAATGCATGTTAGACAAGACCTTTGGAATCGAATGGCAACCGATTTAAAACCTTCTACTCTTTCTGAAATTATACAGAAAGAAATTACACTTGAAGAATTACCTGAAAACTTGCCTACTATTTTAAAAGGACAAGCAAGAGGTAGAATCATAGTAAAGATTCAATAAAACTATAAATAGAGAGGGACCCAAAGTCTCTCTCTATTGTCCTTACCTTCTTAACATGACAACATTTTTTTCTTGATCTAAAGTGATCACCAAGTCAGTCATTCCAACAAACAACCCATTTTCAACGACTCCCGGTATCATGTTAAGCATTCGTTCCAACATTTCAAGCTGAAGGTGCTCAGGAATTTGGCAGTCAAAAATATAGTTTCCATTATCAGTAATAAACGAATTTTCTCTGTTTAATCGAATTTCTGGGACTAAACCAATGGCTCTAATATGTTTTTCCGTCATTTCATAACCAAACGGGATAACTTCTACGGGCAATTGAAACGCACCTAATTTCTCTACTCTTTTTGATGCATCTGCTACAACAATAAATGTTTTAGCTGCTCTCGCTATGATTTTCTCTCTTAAAAGTGCGCCGCCACCACCTTTGATTAGTTCTAATTCTGAATTGACTTTATCTGCTCCATCAATAGCAATATCTATACTTTCTATTTCACTTAAGCTAGTAAGTGGAATGCCTAATTCTTTAGCCAATTCTTCCGTTTGAACAGAAGTTGGAATACCTTTAATGGAAAGGCCTTCCTTCACTAGCTGACCAAGCTTTTGTATGTATAATAAACTGTCGAACCCGTACCAAGCCCCACAACCATGCCATCTTTAACAAACTCTGCTGCTTTTTCACCGACTATTTTTTTATCAACCATTTTGACACCCATCATAACTATGTCCTTTCTTTTTCATAAAGCATAATTATCATTAATCTAATTCTTTGCAATAGTTTCGTGATCAGTGGCAGAGGGAGGTTGTTCCATCCATCCCTTTTCTATTAATAGATTTATACCATCTTCAGCAATTAAGGCAACTTCGTTAATCATTCGTGCGTAATCTGCCGTTAAATCTCTTCTTTGTCCCATTGATAATGCCTCACTATAATAAGCAATTGCTGCAGAAAGCAGTGTCGCTATATGAAATATCATAAGTTTATCTGAAAAAGGTGGAACTGTTGAATCTGTTACTTCTGTTGGAAAAGCGGGTTATGAATATATAACAGATTCATCTTCCAAAGGAACAGGAGCTATTATCGTTGTAGATCTAGAAAATGGAAACTCGTTTAGACGGCTAAATGGAGCAAATTCAACTTCACCCGACCCTTATATTTTACCGAAAGTAGAAGGTGAAATTTTGATGAACCGAAACAAAGATGACTCAACATTTCCATTTAGATCGGCGTCTGATGGTATAGCGATTTCTCCCGATGGAAAGATTTTATTTTATTGTCCACTTACCAGTCGGCATTTGTATTCGATCTCAACAGAAGCTCTAAGAGACAGAACGATACTTGACATGGATTTACTTTATCAGGTGGAGTACTGGGGAGAAAAAGGTGCGTCTGATGGAATGATCACTGGGGCAAAAGGAACCATTTATGCCGGAGACTATGAAAACAACAGTATTCGAAAGATATTGCCGAATGGCATAATGGAAACAATCGCTCATGATCCGAGAATTTTATGGCCAGATACTTTTTCAATTGGGCCGGATCAATACTTATATGTCATTGTGAACCAATTACATCGGCAGGCAAGGATTCATTATGGAAAAGACCTGCGACAGAAACCTTATAGTTTACTTCGTATGAAAATTGATGAATTCCCTGCTTCTACCTTTTCGTAATAAAAAATAGTTGAATAATTTTTACATTACGTCAGGTGAGGTTTAATCGGTTTTTATCCGGGAAATAGCTGACGAGTCTACCTTCAATCTTAAAACTCATATATTTCCGACCATTTCACAAAAAAATGGTTTTTAAGAACAGTTTTATTGGTCACCAAGTGACGAGTTAGAATCTCTTTAACTTCAGGCGTTCCTGATTCGGTAACTGCAAACGGATAATTTCTAATTCCACTTTTAGCTGCATCTTGAGTAAATCTTCCAATACCTCTGTTGACATACACATTCTATCCCCTCTCTCTTTGTCTATCCTCTAAAATTTCTATATAATGTCCAAAGGCATTTTTCTAGTCGGTTGCGGAAATACTTCATCAAGTCTATTTAAATCCTCTTTTGTCAATTCAATAATAGCTGCTTCCGCATTTGCTAGTACATGTTCTTCTTGAACAGCTTTTGGAATAGCTAGACAATTGTTAGAACGGATTGTCCAAGCGAGAGCTATTTGTAAGGGTTGTACAGCGTATTTTTCTGCAATCTCTAAAATGGTTGGATCCGTTAACAGTTGTCTTCTTAAAGAACCTCCTTGAGCTAGCGGGCTATATGCCATAATAGGCATGTGATGTTCTCGCTGCCATGGTAAGAGATCATACTCTATACCCCTTGAACCAAGATGATATAATACTTGATTAATCATACAATTTTTTCCGTTAGTGGTGTTCCATAACTCTTTCATATCATCGGAATCAAAATTGGAGACTCCCCACCTTACTATTTTTCCTTCCTTGCGTAGCTTTTCCATTCCTTCAATGGTTTCTTCTAATGGCACACGTCCTCGCCAGTGTAAAAGGTACAAATCAAGAAGATCGGTTCCCAGCCTTTTTAGACTGTTTTCACACGCTTTGGCAATCATATCTAATCCTGCATGATGAGGATACACTTTTGATACTAAAAAGATGTCATCTCTTCGTCCTTTAATTGCTTCACCTACTAAGCGTTCAGAATCGCCATCACCATACATTTCCGCCGTATCTATTAGTTTCATGCCTAATTCTATTCCGAGTTGTAAAGCTTTGATTTCCCTTTCTCTCATTTGAGGATTTTCTCCCATGTACCAAGTTCCTTGTCCTATTCTTGGCATAGAAGTTCCATCAGGCAATGTAACTACACGACTTTCAAGGGAATTTTTTATTTTTGTTAATTTATTTTCGTCCTGTACACTCATTAAAAATCAACACTTCCTTTTGTATCTTTTTATGTACCTAATAACAAAAAAGGCGGCAATACTCTTTTGCAGTATTGCCACCAGTAAATTACTTAATTCTTAACTTATTTCTATTTTAGTTAGAACCGTTGCTTGGCAGGGTGATAAGCTTCCGTTCAACATCCTTTTAGGCCATTATACTAAGTGGGCTCCACCATCAATAAGAACAGCCGTACCAGTAGTAAAACCATTTTTAGCAAGGTATACATAGGTTTCAGCTATGTCTTCCGGCTTTGCAATCCGTCCAACAGGGAGCTGTTGTGCAATGCCGTTGAACAGTGCTTATTTGCAACAAGAACTGGTACGCCCACTCAATTTACACTGGACGAATTGTAATTTCATTGACATTCACAAAGTCAGGTTGGGTAATTGCATAGACAACAGCCTTACCATATCAACTGCATCAAGCATTTTACGATCATTCCAGTCGTAATTGCTGTTCAAGTCTGTATCTACCATCCCTGGTGAAATATTCGTTATTCTTACATCTGTTTTGGCAAGTTCCTTTTCTAATCCCATGGAAATAGACCGAACAGCGTACTTTGTAGCACTATAGACGGTACTTGTTTTTGAAAGTTCAAGTCCAGCAACCGAAGGCAATATTAATAATATGGCCTGTTGAGCGGCTCAGCATAGATGGCAATACAGCATGAATGCCATAAATCACACCTTTAATATTTACATCAATCATTTGCTCGCATTCCTCCACCTGCCCCGAAAGAATAGTTGATGTTAGCATTTGCCCAGCATTATTGACAAAAATATCTACATTACCTACCTTTGCTTGCGCCTTTTCCACGTGCTGATCAACTTCATTTTTAACTGACATATCCGCCTGGACAGCAATTACTTTCACCTTGCCATTTGTTAACTCCTGTAATTTCATTTTTTACTTCGTTTAATTTTTCCAGTCGGCAGCAGCCAAGACAACATTTGCTCCCATCACGGCTAATTCCTTAGCAATAGTAACCCCTATTCAAGAGCTGTTACCAGTGATGATCGCTGTTTTCCCTTGTAGTCTGTTCATGACAATTTCCTCCTTTTAATCTTAACTTTTTCATTTAATAAATTGTTCTGCGATTAATCGATATGATTGATGCTTATCCTTTGATGAATAAGTGATAGTTACAATCATGATTTCATCTGCTAATACATGAGATTGAATTTCTAATATTTTACTTTTCACCTCATCAGGAGTACCTATAATCATTTTCTTTTTTATTCTTTCAATAGACTTTTGATTACGTAGATTTAATAGAATTTTTTTTGCCTCATCAACAGAAGGAACTCCTTTGTTTCCTTCCATACTCTCATTTTGTAGTTCCCAAACAATTGAACTTAAAGCAATTTCTTCTGCTTTTTGAGTAGTTTCTGCACATATTACTGATAAAGCCATAATGACGTATGGTTTTTGGCCTTTTTTTCTTGGTTGAAATGACTGACGATATTGTTGGACGATTTCTGCTCCGTTTTCATCACTCATAAATTGTCCGAAACTATAGGCTAAACCGTTTTCCGCCGCAAAATTTCCACTTTTTCTACTTGTACCTAACATCCATAGATTAGGACTAATTTGCGGTAACGGAGAAGCCTCTAATACGGTCCCTTCATTATCTATGTATTTAATTAATTCATTTACTAAATCAGGCATTTTATAGACATGTTGCAAATAATTATCCGATAATGCATTTGATGCTTCAGCAGGACCACCCGGAGCCCTTCCAATCCCTACATCAATTCGATTAGGAAATAGAGTGGATAACATGTGAAAGGTTTCTGCTACTTTATACGGCTTATAGTATGGCAATAAAACTGCTCCAGAGCCAATTCGTATATTTTTTGTATTTGCCCCAATATACCCTAACATTACCTCGGGCGCGGAGCATGCAAGCCCTGGCATTGCATGATGTTCAGCAATCCAATAACGTGAATATCCTAATGTCTCCCCAATGCGTGCGAGATTCATTGATTCCTGTAATGCTTCATTTGCCGTTTGATTAGTTGAGATGGGAGACTGATCTAAAATGCTTAATTTCATAAGATGAAAATCCCCTTTTCTATTATTCCGCTTCTTTCAAAGTCAGTTTATATTCACCAATTTGCCCTTTTTCGTATAGATTCGTAATTGATGTTGAATATTCTTGAATCGTTCCGCGGAACTCAAGATGTCTCTCGAGTACGATTACATCAAATGTTCCTTTGTATAATAACGTTGCTATGTCATGGTAGTCGTCACTTGTAACATAAAAAGTTAACGATATCTGAGTTTTACCTTCTATCTTTTTTTCATCATATTGTGTGATTTTAATTTTAGTATCATTTAGTTGGATTTCTGTAACCATTTCATCATCGTCCCTTTCTAAAATAACATATTCCTTATACATTTAACGTACTCTAACTTAGTTAGAAATGAAGCCGTATGATATGATTTTTCTAGAATATCGTGACGAACGTAAACTTTCTACGTTCGTCACAACCATGTAAAAAGTTAATCAACCGTTAATACTCCCGTTAGCTGTATTCAAGAATGTAACCAACTTACTTGCGACCCGCGCTTTTATTGAATTTGGTTTAGCGTAATCGATCAGGCATCATAATACTCAGGAAATCTACAATCCCATTCCCTATCATGAGTTCTTCTCTATCTTGATCAACTAGTACTCTTCTGATCGTATCTTCTTTTCCCTCTAGCACTTTTCTTGTCCAATGAGGGTCAATGATGAGAGAGCGCCCTACTGTCACTATTTCAGCGTTTGTCAATGTATCCTCTGCATCCTGTTTAGTACGAATATCACCAACACCAATTAAAGGTACACGTCCATTTATTTTTTCATGAACATATTGCATAATAGATTTTTCTTTATAATCTTCAGATACAGATACTCGCTTAAAGTCACCCAATGATATATGCAAATAGTCTAACTTTTTATCAGCTAATTTATCAACAAGATAAAGGGTATCTGACATTTTTATTCCAGGTTCTTCATATTCTTCTGGAGAAAAACGATATCCCACAATAAAATCTCCCCATTGGTCTTCACCACGGTTTGAGTGTGGAGAGAAAAATTGTTGGATTATATAGGTGTTTGCTCCATGAATTTCTACCCCATCAAATCCAGCCTTAATTGCATGTTCAGTCGCTTTTTTAAAGTCTTCGATTAAGTCGAATATTTCATCTTCTGTTAACGCTCTTGGAATTTCTGCATTCGGACGTTCGGCAGCGATGGCACTGGCAGAAACCGGTTGTACACCACGTAATACTCCTGAATCTGTCATTCTTCCTGCATGGAAAAGTTGTAAAATAGCTTTTGTTCCATTTCGTTTGATAGTTGATGATAATCGATTAAGACTGGGAATAAATTGATCTGATGCAACGCTCAATTCACCTTCCCATCCTTTTCCGTTATCTTGAACATTTGCTGCTGCAGTGATGATTGCCCCTACTTCGCCTGTTCTTCGCTCGATAGCAATTGCTTATCTTCTACTTTATACCGGCTTACGTGTTTCTGAATTAACGACTTTAAACCAGCATGATGTGCAAATGGGGGAGCGATCCGGAAATGTGGTGGTACGTGATGGGAAAGGTGGAATTTCCCGTACTAATAAGAATCGCTTAACAGCAATTTGGTGGATCCTTTCCGTTAATACCAAAATACCCAGTAGAATACTAAGTTAGATTAAAGGCTAATGATGATATATTCCTATTAAGTACTCTTTTGCTTTAATAAGTGGTTTCTAGTGAAAAGACAAAAGCAGCAATATTAATAATTACAACATTAACAGCTAATAAGAATGTGCCAATCGGAATTCGATTATTCCGGTTAAACCATATAGCCAGCATTTCAATCCATCGATGGCCCCTCCGCTTTTTACAACAATTCCTACCCCTACACCTAAAATTACTCCACCGTAAATAACAATTAACATCCGATTGTGTAATATCAGGCATGGATTAAAAATAACTAATCCAAAAGAAGTAATGATGTTTGCATACAATGTTCTAATCACAAATGTTTTTCTTACTTCTTTAGCTTAAAGAGTAATATAGGGATATTTAAACCTAAAAAAGTGCAAAGATTGGTAAGCCCCACATGGCATTTGCCATAATTGATAAGGCAGTTACCCCATCATCTACCAGCCCTTTTGGCGCTAATATCATTTCTAATCCCATTTTCCAAGCAACTAAATAGGCCATGCGGAATGGTGCATTGTTTCTTTTATAGTTAATAGTATGACTATATAAGCGTTTGTCTCATAGTATACTTTTTAGCACTATGTAAAATAAAAGTGCGTACTTTTATTATTGTTATATACGTTGTATACTTGCAATTGTTCAGCGAGAGAACATGATATCTCTTATGCTGGCAGGTACAGATAATGCACTATAAGGATAATATTACTGTAAAAGTATTATTACCCTTTGGGAACATTATCACTGTATAACAATAATAAAATTATAGGAGTGAATATAGATGGAATTACAATTAGCATTAGATTTAGTCAATATCCCAGAAGCAATTCAGTTGGTAAAAGAAGTAGAGGAACATATTGATATCGTTGAAATCGGAACACCTGTTGTTATCAATGAAGGTCTCCATGCAGTAAAGGCAGTAAAAGAAGCATTCCCTAATTTAAAAGTTTTAGCAGACCTAAAAATCATGGATGCAGCTGGTTATGAAGTAATGAAAGCTTCTGAAGCAGGTGCAGATATCGTCACAATTCTTGGTACTTCTGAAGATATGTCTATTAAAGGTGCTGTTGAAGAAGCGAAAAAACAAGGTAAAAAAATCCTTGTTGATATGATTGCTGTAAAAGATCTTGCTGGACGTGCAAAAGAAGTGGACGCTATGGGTGTTGATTATATTTGTGTGCACACTGGCTACGATCTACAAGCTGTTGGAAAGAACTCATTTGAAGATTTACAAACTATTAAAAGTGTTGTAAAAAATGCTAAAACTGCAATCGCAGGTGGTATTAAATTAGACACACTTCCAGAAGTCATCAAAGTACAACCAGACCTTGTCATTGTAGGTGGCGGGATAACTGGACAAGCTGATAAAAAAGCTGCTGCTGCCAAAATGCAACAAATGATTAATCAAGGGTAATTCAGATCATGAATACAACTCAATACCTAGCTGAAATCATAAAAGAGTTAAATCGCTCCGTAGATTTAATTTCGAATGATGAAGCTGAAAAATTAGTTAATGGGATACTTGAATCAAAAAAAATCTTTGTTGCAGGCGCAGGTAGATCTGGATTTATGGCTAAATCATTTGCTATGCGAATGATGCACATGGGGATTGATGCCTTTGTGATTGGCGAAACAGTAACCCCTAACTTTGAAAAAGATGACATCTTAATCATTGGATCAGGTTCAGGAGAAACGAAAGGTTTAGTTTCCATGGCTGAGAAAGCAAACAGCATCGGTGGTACGATTGCAGCTGTAACTATTTTCCCTGAGTCCACTATTGGACAATTAGCGGATATCACAATTAAGTTGCCTGGCTCACCTAAAGATCAGTCGGAGAGTGATTTTAAGACGATTCAACCAATGGGCTCATTGTTTGAGCAAACACTTTTACTATTTTACGACGCTGTAATTCTTCGGTTCATGGAGAAGAAAGGTTTGGATACCAATAAAATGTACGGTAGACACGCCAACTTGGAATAAATATATTATTCCTCGAGTTCTAAATAGGAAAGACCGCAAGCTGTTTCCATGCAAGATTGAGGTTTTTCTGTTAGAATGAACTACTTCAATTTGTAATAATTTTAGGAGTGATACAATGATTTCTTTAAATGGAAAAACTGCAATAGTTACTGGCGCAGGTAGAGGCATTGGACGTGCTACTGCTATCGCCTTAGCAAAAGAAGGCGTTCATTTAGGCCTAATCGGCTTAAATATGGCTAATCTTGAAAAGGTAGCTGCTGAACTAGCACAATTTGATGTAAAGGTTTCTGCAGCAACTGCAGATGTGACCGATCTTGAATCCGTTACCCATGCTGTTGAACATATCAAATCAGACTTAGGCCCAATTGATATCCTAATCAACAATGCTGGTGTTGCTAAATTTGGTGGGTTCCTTGATCTAACACCAGAAGAATGGGAAAAAATCATCCAAGTCAATTTAATGGGTGTGTATAATGTAACAAGAACAGTATTACCAGGAATGATCGAAAGAAAATCAGGAGATATCATTAATATCTCTTCCTCTGCTGGCCAAAAAGGTGCTCCTGTAACAAGTGCCTACAGTGCTTCTAAATTCGCTGTTTTAGGGCTAACAGAATCACTTATGCTAGAAGTAAGAAAACATAATGTCCGTGTTACTGCTTTAACACCAAGTACGGTCGTTACAGATTTAGCCATTGATACAAATCTTGTTAAAGGCAATGAAGAAAACGTGATGCACCCAGAAGACCTTGCAGAATTAGTCGTGGCTAGTTTAAAATTTAATCCAAGAGTATTCGTTAAAACAGCTGGATTATGGTCAACAAATCCATCATAAAACTAAGCAGATCCAGTGGGGGTCTGCTTCTTTAGTTCGTAAAAAATACTCTTATATGTATCAGTGATACAAGGACATTACTTTCTCTAAATCAACAATTAACTGGTTAACTTCATTCTGTGCTAAGCGTACAAGCATATGATCGTATAAAGTAATAATCTGCCCATCCTCTTCATGCTGATGTTTTTTTAAATAATGATAAATATTATTTAACTGGTCTTCATTAAGGACCGACTCTATTTCGAAATTCTTAACTTTCTGTAAGGAAAATTCATTGATAATCGAATCAAATTCACCTGCAATAATGTTCCCTTTCACGAACATCCTCTCACTCCTCAAAGTCAGTATATGTTAGTTTAACCCTAAAACAAGGTACAAATTGCACGATCTTTATACATTGAAACCACATTGCTTATTTTGATGCCAACATTAGTCCTCTTTGAATCAAAACTTGGTATTCCTCATTCAATTTCTTAACCTGCAGCCATTCGGCTATAAATACGTCTTTATAATTCGTTATATTTTGTTTTTCAATTGTGACTGCAGCCATGATTCATCGAAGCCCAATTCCATGATTTCATCCCATAATACCTCACCGTCTCGAATGATCGTGACAGGAACAAATACTGCTTGTGAAGGCAAATTAAAATCATCCTGAGTAGCTTTTAATTTTTCTTCCAACAAGCTTCACTATTATGAACAAAGAAAAAAATCCAATGATAAGTTCTATTGTCAGGTACATGATTTTCATTAAAAGACAAACTCCATCAAACAAAAGGCATTAAAAGTTTTTGTTTAGTATTCTCAAATACTGAGAAAATAATTAAAGGGATGAGGCTTTTTAGCTCATCCCTTTAATTACTTCATTTATTCATTTGCTTTAATACATACAAATATAAATTAGCATTGGATTGGCTCTTCACTAAATCGATTGCCGTCCAGCCATTTTGAAAATAGTGTGTAAAAACTTGCCGGGTGCTCATTCTCCACGATAACGCGAGCTCTGGACTATATTTCTTAAGATTTTGCATATCACTTGGTACTGGTACAAAAAGAAAAGCTGATTCCGAATTCTTCCTTATTTCCGTTTCTAAGGGAACTGGGAATCCGTTGGAATCATTCACTACCTTCATTAATAGAGAATCGTTATCGATTTCATACTGGTTGGGTTTTTCAACCGCTTCTTCTTTAATCCACCATTCCACAGTGAATCGATCGGATGGCATTCCCTCATTGAGTTCATCCTGCATTTCTCCATAGCAGTTTTCAACATATGTGTTACATCTTGCTCCAAGCTTGTGCAGATTCAAATTTCCATTGACGGTTTCCAAAGGATCGTATGTCCAGGTAATTAAATCATACCCCTTTTTCAACGCTTCTTCTTTTTGCAGGCGTTTCAGTTTTTCACCAATCCCTAATTTCCGATACTCGGGATGAATCCCTAGTATATGGGAACATAAATAGACCTTTTCTCCATTAAAACCAGGAAAGCTGAATTGAAATCCAATAAGTTTTTCATCGGTAAATGCCCCCAGCATGATTCCCCCATTTTTAATCGCAGTAAGGGTTTGGTGGATTGGTGTGGACTCATACTCACTCCAAATGATTGATTCTAACCTTCTTACATTTTCGAGATCACCGATTGATTCGATGGCACGAAAACTGATATTTTTTGTATTGCTCATCCCTTTTACTTCCTTTACATATAGTTATCCTATTTATTATTTTGTCCCACTTACTGATTAGCTTGTTCAAAAGTTGCAAGCACGGTTCGAGTTAGAATTTCAATTCCATCTAATAATGATTCCCGGTTAAACTTCATATTTGGATGATGCAAGCCAGGCTCTAAATCACAGCCTAGCCCAAGCATAGCAGCTTTCAGATGCGGGCGCTCCTTTGTATAAAAATGAAAGTCCTCCGCACCTGGTGTTACCACCGGCGGCTTTACCTGCTCCTCGCCCAATGTTTCCACAATCGCTTGAGCCATAATCTTCTGAGCTTCTTTATTTAACACCGCCGCATAGACCTTTTCTTTATGGTCATAAGCAATTTTCACTTCATATAGTGATGCTACTCGTTCTAAAATATGATCAACTTTTTTAGCCAACTCATTCATAGTCTCATTGGTTTGGGCCCTTAAATCTAAGTGGAATTGGGCCGATCCAGGTATGATGTTACTGTTTTCACCGCCAGCGCTGACCTGTGTCATTTTTACAGAGTAAGAGTCATAAGGATTCAAACGAATTCCTCTTACTTGCTCAACAATCGTTCCAACCACTTCAATTGCATTCACCCCTAAGTCGGGTCTTGCCCCATGGGTATCAAAACCTATGATTCTAGCAGAAACTGTTTCTGCTGCCCCATGTAAAATCCCAGGTGATGCCGTCCCTTTCGAAAGCTCATGGATCGGACGTAAATGGACGCCATATAAAAAATCAAGTTCGTCCACAACCTGTTTTTCGATCATTTTTAAAGCACCATTGCCCGTTTCTTCTGCAGGCTGAAAAATGAATTTTAAACGCCCCGGCAAATGTACTTGCATTTCATTTAATAAAAGCAGCATCCCTAAAACCATAGTCATATGGGCATCATGACCGCAGGAATGATTGGCTTGAACCGTTCCGTTGACCTCCTGCCATAACGAATCCATATCAGCGCGGACTCCAACGGTCAAGGAATCCTCTGTACCATTCCCCCATTCACCGACAACACCGGTATGGTCTGGAAAAGTCCTGACAAGACATCCGTTTCTTTGTAGAAAATCTGCAATGAATTGGGTTGTTTTTACCTCCTTCCAACTAAGCTCCGGATGCTCATGTAAATGATCAAATAACTCAAAAATAATGGGCCTAATTTTTTCTATTGCCTTTTTCATACTCAATCCCTCATCACTCTGTTTAGGCTAGTAGCTGTACAGTCTCTTGTTTTACCGTTAACTCTTTTAGCGCATCCTCCTGCACATCAACCCCTAATCCTGGCTTGCCACTTAAATGAACGAAAGGAATTTGATATTCCAAATTACCAATGTCCTTACTAAATAATAATGGTCCCGTCAGTTCTGTACTTGTGATATTTTTTCTTGCCATGGCCGTATGGTAGCCGGCTGCCGACCCGATGGAGGATTCAACCATCGATCCAACTTGGCAGGAGATTCCTGCGTATTCTGCTGTTTTGGCCATATGAATCGCTGGATAGATACCGCCGGATTTCATTAATTTAATGTTGATTTTATCGGCCGCATTTTTCTTGATAATTTCATGTAGATGCGCGCCATTATGAACACTTTCATCCGCCATAATCGGGATAATTGTTTTCTTTCTAAGCTCCGCGAGCCCATCGATGTCTCCCATTTTGATTGGCTGCTCGAGCCAGGAAATCCGCAGCGGTTCAAGTAATGGAAGGGCCTGAGCTGCTGTTGAATAATCCTTCCAGCCTTGATTGACATCCACTCGGATTGGCACCTCAAATCCTACCGCATTTCGAACAGCTTTCACCCGTTCTAAATCCATATAAAGATCAAAACCAACTTTTAGTTTTAAGGAGCTATAGCCTAGTGCAACCGCCTGTTTCGCTTTCTCGGCCATAATTTCAGGCTCCTCGATACTTAACACTTTTGCAAAAGTGAGTTCGTCATGAAATTTCCCGCCAATTAATTCGTATATGGGCTTGTCCGTATATTTTCCCATTAAATCAAAGCAGGCAATATCAATCGCAGCCTTTGCTGCCGGATTAGCGTGAATGCTGCTATCCATAATGTGATGGAGTCTTTCAATCGCAAATGGGCTCTCTCCCATAATGGCAGGGATTAAGTGATGTTTTAAAACTTCAATTGTGCTGAAAAACGTTTCCCCTGTTACATGCTCATCAGGAACGGCTTCCCCATAACCCACCAATCCATCATCTGTTTCCAGCTTCACAATAATGGAAGGCATGTAATCAAATGTCGCATAGGAAATAATAAAAGGTGTTTTTAACGGCAAATGGATGCCAACGATATCCGCTTTAATAATTTTCAAGTTGATCTCCCTTTCTATTTAACGACAATGTCGTTATAGTGTCGTTAATTATTAATTTAATAATATGCTGTTAATTTATAAAAATCAATATTTTTATGAATTCAGCATATCATTTAGTTTCTCCGTGATATTATATAGTGCCCGAGGACGTCCTTGATCATATGGCTGTTCTTCGCCAGTAATGAATAAATATTTTTGATCAAGAAATCTTTTTATCATCCGTTCAGCTGACCGCCTGCTTACGGCGAAATAATCAGCTAATTCCTGGGCAGAAAAAGAACGAAATTGATTGATTCTCAGAAAATCAAAAAACCTTAGCAAATTCTTCGCCGACATTTTCAGTTGCTCAGCTATCAATTGAATTTCCTGATTCTCGTTTTTTAACTTAAATTGTTTTTCATTCTCAAATAGTGGTCCAATTAATTTTTTATCTTCATCTAATAGAAAAATAGTGGTCTTTTCCGAAGGTTGCTTTTCAGTAAAATACAATGCTTGATTTGCATGGTTTTCCGCATCATTCATGGTATAACCGTACCCAATTCCGATTTTTATGGATGATCTTATTTTTCCTTCAAATTCTAAGATATTTTGCAATCGCTCTTTCTGAACGGCTTCCAATGATCCTCTATTGGTATAGATTAGAAAAGGCTGAAAGTGATCGTGTGACACCCTTGCATTTAACTGTCTTGCGATATCGTGTAAATGTTGCAAGATTTGGAGTCTAAACACTTGTTCATCCGGATGTAAAGGATAGTTGTTAACTTTAATGGAAAGTACAGCAATTTGTGAATCTTTTGTTTTCTTTAACCTCGTCAAAGTTATGGCCTTTTCCAATGCTTCTTTTAAGGATTGTTTAGGCTGAACCATATAAATAGATGGAATCTCTAATTTCTGAAGTTCCTCATATACAGCATGAATGCTTGTTAAGGCAAATTGTGTTTTCTTCTCCTGATATAAATCAGCATGAAACTTTACAAATTGCGAAAAATCAAAGGATGACTTCTCTTCTTCAAAGTTAAAAATCCAAGGATAATCTTTAATAAAAATAGGCCCACTTGAAATCTGAATTTCCTTTATTACATTTTCAATAAAATCCTGCATCGGCAAATCAATCGAAATCTTTTCCAGCGGTATCTTTTCATGATAATAAATGGAAAATAATGATAACGAAACAACAAACTCATGAAAAGGAACATAAGTTGCCATTAGTTTGTTCTCGTTAATCTTTCTTTGACCAAAATAAAAGGCAATTGCTCCAGAAAAAAGTAAGGTATCAACCTCTTTTCCTGCTTTATCAATCAAATGGTCAATTTCCCAAGGAGATTCATAGGTATAGTCAACAAACGAAACTTCTGGAAATAATGGATAATATTCAGAAATGGCTTCAATAAATAAGTTAGATCCTAAAACACCAATAACGAACATTTTGACAACTCCTGATCACTTGCACTTACTAAAAATGCCTTAATAAACACTTCATAACGTTTTATTTTTATAGTAAACCATGCTAAATTAAAAGGCTACCATTTGAATGTTACAATTCCTGTTTTTCCTATTACGGTATTACAATGTTTGGTTCCGGGTCAAAGTTGTCCATAAGAGACAGTAAATCATTTAACTTACCTTCGTCTCCGTGAATGGCCAGTTTTCCTTCTGCAATTGTTTGGTCAACTGTTACGGCACCTGAACCTATTCCGAACAGAGTAGCTTTATCTAACGTTAAGGAGGCATCTGGCTGAACTGAAACTTGTCCTTTTTCATACCGTAATACTGAGTTTTCTAAGATCAGCAAAAACTTTTCCTTCGTATCAATGATATACAATGTTAATGTGATTTTTTTCTTATCTGCTTTCATTCCATTCAGTTTAACAGATAGAAAGTCTAAGTAGTCACTTACTGGCATATTTGCAAATAAGGCAGATGTATTCAATCTATGGCTTTCATAAAACTTTTTATCAATACCATTTCTTAATTCGTGAGCACCAACGAGGTACGAGTTACGCCAGATCGCTGATTCTGCCTGATAACCAAGTTGCTCATAAGCATCCGCCAAAAGAATTTTTGCTTCATTATTTGAAGGATTTGCCATGACCACATTTTTCAACACTTGTGCGACCCAGCGATATTGACCCTTTTTGAAGTCTTCTTTTGCACGATTTAGCACCTTCTTTTCTCCACCCATGTACTCTACATATCTTTTACCTGAAACTTCTTGTGGAAGTGGATCTAAATCAGATGGGTTACCGCTGTAATAACCTAGGTAGAAGTTGTAGATAGCCTTTACATTGTGTTTGATGGTTCCATAATAGCCCCTATTTGCCCAGAATTTACCCAAGCTATCTGGAAGTGTAACCATTTCTGCAATTCCATCCATTGTGTACCCTTCATTTGCTAAACGGATCGTTTGGTCATGTAAATACTTATACAGGTCACGCTGTTTTTCCAACAATTCATTTATTCTGTCTTTACCCCAAGTGGGAAAGAAATGAGAAGTAATTAATACTTCTGCATCCGTTGTTTGGACAAATTTCTCTACACGATCAATAGCATCAGACCAAGCCGCAGCATCACGAGTTTTTGCACCACGCAGCGCATAAATATTGTGAAGTGAATGATTAACATTCTCTGCTACCCACATTGTCTTATAATTTTCTATATATGCATTCATTTCTGCTGGGGCTTCTGTATTTTGAGCCATCAAAAAGGAGAAGGTTACACCATCAATCACCTGTTTTTCACCATCTTGTTTGATGACAATAGTAGGTTTTAAAATACCACTTGACCCAATTGATGCACTTTCTGGAATTGCGGGTCCAATCCCTTGCGATACTGATCCAGCAGCACCTATAGGAATTACTTGAGCAAACTGATATTGTGCGCGTCTTGCCATGATGTTTCCTAAAAGGACATTTTCACTAACAGCCTCATCCATAAATCCATCAGGAGCCACCACTGGAATAGTTGGATGTTCTGCATATTGCATCACCCCTTGCATTCCACCAAAATGGTCTATGTGACTATGACTGACTACGATACCGGTAACCGGTTTTTTACCTCTTACTTTAAAATACAACTCTAATGCTGTTTTGGCATTTTCTTTTGTAGTCAGTGTATCACAAATGACGATACCTTCTTTTCCTTCTATAATAGTCATGACCGCAATATCCAAACCTCTAATTTGAAAAACCCCATCTTTCACCATAAATAACCCGCCGATATTTTGTAATTGGGCTGAACGCCACAAACTAGGGTTAACGGTAGATGGCGATGCAGGAGTATTAACTATTGCTGCAAGTTTAGAAAAATTTATAGGTAAATCACCATTATCGGTTTTCAATACTGGCTCTAATGGAGCAAGGAAACCTCGATGTGCATCCTCAAAATCCTGTCTATCTGCAAAATTCAATTGACTTTTAATGTTTGCATTTACCTTTTTGGTTATTTCTGTTGCACCTTTAGGTTTAACAGGTTTTTGCAGTATGGAAGCATACGTACTACTTGCAAGATCACCACTCAACCATAAAGCAATTACATATGGGACTGCTTTCAAACACTTTTTAATAAAATTCTTGGGGTTTAACGTCATGGCATGTACCTCCACGTTTATTTGTTATGATTTTACTCTCCTTTTCTTTTATCCTATAATTTAAATATTATTTTTTGATTCAATCAGCTAATACATACCGAACCTAAATATCCCTATTAACATCAAAAAAATCCCCTGCATGAATGCCTTTTTAAATGACATTCATGCAGGGGATTTAAAGCTATGATTAGCTTCCTCAAATTAAATTTAATATTTAAAAGACTTTGCTATGATTTCCCATTGTTCCTCGTCAGTAAGTTCACGGTAATCTACTTTTACCGTATAAATTAGATCTTTTAAAGGTTTAATCAAACAATTCCCCATATCAAATTCCCCTCTCCTAGTACAATATTAGCACCTTTTATTACTCCTCTGAATGTACTAAGTTGTTCTTGAAAGCCATTTTGATAGTCTAGGTTTGTTTAAAAAGCGTTGTTTGCATCCGCCTATAATCACTATAATTGCAAACGCTTTCAAAGGCAACAGAATTTTATGAGATTTCAGAAATTTACCTTTTGGCAACATGAAAACCCGCTGTTCCTTTTCGCAGATTGGTAAAGTATGCAGATGGACCGCCTGGAACAATCTCTAATTCAATTGGCAGATTATTCTCGTTATCCGCGATTCTTGCATCATCCACATTGATGGCTACCTGTTCCGGAGTGATCGTGGACCTCCCTCTTGCCTGACCCACGCAAATGACAAGATCAGGATTGATTTCATCAATTGCCTCTATAAGCCTGGTAATTGCTTTGCCGAAAACCGTAGGTATTTCCCATGTAATAACTTCATAGCCTCTAATTATTTTTCCATCTAATTGCTTTACTGCTTTGAGCGCGGGATTGGACAGGCTCACCGCCAAACGGGTCAAAACCTGTAACTAGTATCTTTTTCATTTCCATTTCCCTCTCAATTAGTCATGAGTTACTAATTCTTGGATCCGTTCTTGATGGGTGTACACATTAAATCCGTTTTCACGAATAAAGCCAACAGCGGTAATTCCAAGTTCATCCGCCAGACTTAAGGCGAGATTCGTTGGGGCGGATTTCGATAGGATTATGCCCACTCCAATCTTAGCTGCTTTTAGTAAAACCTCCGATGAGATTCGGCCGCTAAAGGCTATAATCTTTTCCTTTAGTGGAATTTTATGGATAATGCAATAGCCAAAAAGTTTATCCAAGGCATTATGCCTTCCTATATCGGTTCTTGATATAATGATTCCGTCCATTGTGCATAAAGCGGCATTATGCACGCCCCCTGTTTGCTGAAAATGTGGAGAGCTTTCCTGAAGTTTCTCCATTAATTTTCGGCATTGATGAGGTGTAATCGTCAAATTTGATCTGACGGTTTTTGCTGTTTTGACATCATTATGAAAGTAAAACTGACGCCCTTTACCACAACAGGATCCAATAAATCGCTTCGAATGAAAATCTTTTTGAATTGAATGTTGGTTTATTAGATCCACATATGCGAATCCCTTATCCTCATCGATGTGAAGCGATTTGATATCTGAATAGCTCCGAATCACTCCTTCAGAAGCTAAAAACCCAACCACCAATTCCTGCAATTCAGAAGGGGTGCATACCATTGTGGCAAACTCGTCTCCGTCTAATATGATCGTTAAGGCTGATTCGATTGCTATGTCATCCTCAACCTCAACAAATCTCTGTCCATTATACCTGACAATGTTTTTCAGAGTAGTGATTTCATTTATCACAGTGCTTTCTCCTTCCTATTAGAATTAACCTACTTCTGTTTCCAGGTCAGGAATTGAATTTTCAAGGTAATCTGTATCCTTTCTGGCATTATATCTCTCTGCCTTTTCAACATAAACCGTGATATTGTAATCCGGAATTCCGGCAAATTTCTCATACCGGCCGCGCGGGAGCAAGAAGTTTCCTTCCGGGAAGTGAACTTCAATATTCCCTGGTGCAATTTCAACGAATTTTGCTTTGCCTTGGAATACTCCAAAACCGTTATATACAACAATTCCTTCACCTTCCGCGATGCTCAGTTTTTTAGCATCAACTGCATTCATGAGAACGTCATACCGGCCAGCACCGTTTAACGGATCCACCTCGTTATAAACCATTGAATTAAACTGCTTGCCGCGGCGGGATGTGACGATAAATTGTTCAGGTTTTTTATTTAAATCTGGAATCTCAACTGGAATCAATGTTCCCTTTCCATCAGAGGTCGGGCAGATCCCGTCCTCACATAACCATGCGCCGCCCCACTGAAAGGAGTCTCCCTGGTTTTTTAAGTGTTGGATGCCTTCATAATCAGGATTTGCTTTTGCGATTTCCTCCCGGACGGCATAACCATTGGCAAAATGAATCAAATGGGCCGATTCGGGTTTGACACGCTTGGCAAGATCTATATAAATTTTCCATTCTGCTCTTGCTTCTTCGATTCTATTTTTATTGCCGGGAATCTCAGGTGAGAAATAGACCATCCGTTCCGTTGATGTACTCGTGCCCCCATCCTCCTGCTCGTATCGTGTTTTTGCCGGCAATACGATAACCGCCTCTTTAGCATCAACCAAGGTCGAGGTGTTTAAAATAATATCCTGGTGAACACGTACCTCCAATTCAGATAATGCTTTTTCTATAAAATCAGGGTCCGGCATCGTTTCTAAAAAGTTCCCACCGGATAAGTAATACAGCTTGATTTTTCGCTCGTGATCATCCGGAAGCACGATGTTTTCCAGTGTTACCCCCACGATATCTCCCTGCCACTTTGGAAGTTCAAATCCCCAAAGCTTTTCGATTTTCTCTGCGTTAGTCGAATCCCATCCTCCGCCAGGTAATACGAATGGATCTGCCCCCATCTCGCCGCTTCCTTGTACACTAGAGTGACCCCGGAACGGCATCAGACCTGCATGCTTTCGTCCAAGATGTCCACGAAGCAGAGCCAGGTTTGCCACTTGAGAGATATTGTCTGTTGCAAAGGAATGCATCGTAAGCCCAAGTGCCCATGCATACACCGCATTCTTGCTTTTGGCTAAAAGCTCTGCCAGTTCTATAATTCGTTCCTTTGGAACTCCTGAGGATTCAACGATCGATTCCCAGCTTTGTTCTTGAACCTTTTTCTTTAGCTCTTCATAGCCATTTACATGAGTCTCAATAAACTCATGATTAATCGCTGAGCCATATTGGTTCTCTTCCATTGCAAACCAATGTTTCATAATCCCATGCATGAAGGCGATATCACCGCCAATGTTAACTTGATAGAAATCATCCGCGATTTTTGTTCCAAACAATGCCGATTCCGGGTTCGAAGGAATCCAATATTGATCCATAGCTGGCTCCCGATACGGGTTTACGACAATGATTTTGGTTCCTTTTTTCTTGGCCTCAAGCATATATTTGGAGGATACAGGGGAGGAATTCGATGCAACACTTCCCCAAAATAACAAGACATCAGTGCCAATCCAATCTAAATAATTACTGGTCGAAGCCCCTACCCCTATGGAACGCTTTAAAGCGGTTTTACTTGGTGCATGACATATCCGGGATGCATTATCGATATGATTGGTCCCTAGAAAACGGGCCACCTTCCCCGCCACATAATAGCTTTCATTTGTAATCCCGCGTGCCGTCAAATAAAAAGCATATTGTTTTGGATTCAATTTTTGCATTTTCAGCGCTATCATTTCCATCGCTTGATCCCATGTGAGACGCGAAAAAGTTCGTTCCCCTTTTCTCCGAATTAACGGATAGGGGATACGTCCAAGCTTCCGAAGCTCAGTACTGTCCAATTTCCTTAATTCGTCAATGTCTGCATGAAGAATTTCCGGCTTAATCGCTGGCATCGTATTGAGCCTTAACACATTTAGGCGGGTTGTACAAACATGCGGCCCTGTTAATGTCTGGTCATATAAACCGGAAACGCCAAGCGCACAGCCATCACAAACCCCTTTGGTGATAATATTGGCTGCATAACCAAAATTATCTTTATTCTCCCAAACGACTTTCATAGTATCGCGAATATGTTTTGGTTTTAATTTACCCAGCCCAAACGGAATGGGACTTACCCAGTGTTTTGGTGCCGGCACCATTGATTTTTTCTGCGGCCCCGGATGCAATGTTTTCCCCATGATCCGCTCCTCCTCTAATATTCTAAATTCCAATAAAAAACCACCTGGGAAAGAATTCATCGCAAAAGAGGATGAATGCTCCAAGGTGGTTAGCCTCAACAGGTTCACTGCCAACTACCAACAAACTGTCATTCGGTAAAAGTTATTAATTAAATTTATTCACGAAGCTCCTATACTTTCTGTTAAACTAGTAAATGATAAGTTTTCTTAAAATTCACAACTTGTTCACAATTGATGGTTTTTATATTACCATGGAAGCGGATTCAATTCAATACATAAACAAACAAAACTCGCTCCTTGTACTGCTCCCTTCATTGTAAAATTAAGTCCAACAATTCGGGTGCTGTTCAAGATTAGCGAGTTTTTCATTTTCAACCTATTTTAAATTTGGAGCCAAAGCAACCTCTGGTGATGTTACCTTATCATAAAAATCGACAAATTTATCACGGTCTTCGCTATCGCGGTACGCCATAGCGACACGTGGATGCTCATTTAGTACACCAGAAATCATATAAGGAATGATGTAGCCCCACTCCCACCGTTGTCGCATTTCCAGCATATGCTTCTCTATGATGCCAAGAACTGGCTTAAGCTCATAGCTCGGTTTTTGGATGTAACTGACCAAAAGCTCTGTGTTACAATTACCAGCAGCACGGCCCATGCCATATACAGAAGAATCCAAAAATGTAACGCCATTTCGAATTGCCGTCAAGGTGTTAGCGAATGCCAGCTGCATGTTGTTGTGGGTATGGATACCAAGCTGCTTATTAGGAATCAACTCTTTAAACTTTTTCACCTGGTGGTCGATATCAACAGGATCTAAGCTTCCGAAAGAATCAACAATGTAAACAACATCGACAGGACTCTCTTTCACCAATTGAAACGCTTTAATCAGCTGTTGTTCCGGTACACTTGATAAAGCCATGATATTTAAGGATGTTTCATATCCCAAATCATGAAACATTTGCACTAACTCTAATCCTTTATCGACTTCCCGGATATAACACGCCACTCGAATCATATCCAGTACGCTTTGTTCTCTCGGAAGAATGTCGTTCGGATCAACCCGTCCAATATCAACCAAAGCAGAAAGCTTGGTAAATTTTTTCTCAGGAATAATTTCTTTTAGGAAATTATCGTCTAGAAATCTCCATGGATTTGGCTCAGTCGCTTTAAGAAGCTTTGGAGAATTTTTGTAGCCGATCTCCATGTATTCAACACCGGCTTCACTTAGGCCATTATACAAATCTTGAACAAATTCGACACTGAAGTCCCAATTGTTAACCAAGCCTCCGTCTCGAATGGTACAGTCTAATATTTTGGTGCGTTGTTCCATGATCGTTTTTCCCCCTGTTTCCTCAATTAAGAATATCTTTTTTAACTTTCACGCTTTTAAGTACTAAAATTAACTTATGGTGTTTATATCATAGATTTTACAGAGAAGTCAATCTATTTCCCCAAAATACATCTTCTTAATCTGTTATGCTAGTTAATTTTAAAAAGAGAATTATAAAGGAATAAAAAAACTGCCCAGCAGTTTGAGCAGGTCAAAAAATATTTGATTCTTAATCATTTCTATTAAGTAAGCTTACAACTTACTTTTTTTATCTCCTAATTCAATTAACCGAATCAATTCATCAATAATATCATTTAACTTCATCATTTTTGTTTCTTTTCCTAAAATGATGGAAGTTTTATACATTAAAGTTTTTTCTTGATCATTCATTAAAGTGCCTCCATTTTCTTTGATTAAGATTTATTGTTTATCAGGTGCATCAATTTGTCAGATATAACTTAGATTTAAGAACGTTGTGGTGAAATATCCTCTTTTTGTAAATGTACAGTATATCGTTTGTTTACCTCAGCACGTAATAAATCAATAAACTCTTGGCTTAAGTTTAATTCAACTGCTTTATTAATAACTTCTAGCAATTGTTTAGTGTTAAGGTTCTCTATAATAAATTCACTCCATCTCTTTTTTATATTTACATGTTTATCACGATTGTTTTCACCAATTTTCTTCAAAGTTAAACTAAAAAATAGATACCCGCTAAAAGCGAATAATCACTTAACTATTATTTAGAGTTCCAATAGTTTGTTAGGAGACCATCGAAAATTTGTACCACGATCAAACCAAATAAGGTTTTAGCTGATATTAGGAAAAATCAAAATCTTATCGTAACGATTTATTTTAAATTGGCCGCTTTTCTTCAAATTGTAAAGAAATGGGCTATGTTTAACCTTTATATCCCCAGCCAATAAATTAATTCTGTCAATCTATAATCATATTGTTATAAAAAAATCGAATTTATTATAATTGCTGTTTAACAAATATGGTAAAGAATTTTTAATATTACTTTTTTAATCTCTCCATGACTAGAAAGATAGAGGAGGGTAAGCTAGGAAATTCCCCCTCCACCATTTTTATATTTCTAAACTCCAGAATCTGATGAAATCATCACAGGTATAGGAGAAAAACTAAGAGTTCCTGAAGGGGTAATTAGCCGTTGGAATTTTATTTTACCCTTAATATCAACTTGTTGGCCTAAGCTGAAATTCATTTTATTCGATGTGAGTGCTGGAATATAATGAATCCTTAATCCATTGACCATTACCCCATCATGAATCCTGAGAAATAAGAGGTAATTATTTAGATTACCATTCTTGTTATAAAGACGCTTACGAACAATTTCTCCTTGTATTCTCATGGTTTATCTCCCTCTCAGAGCAAAAAGTAAATGATGATACAGCCTGATTATTGGATATCCATTAATCCCTTTAAGAATAATCATGTGTCACTTTAAGGAGGCTTATTATTGTTATTACCAAAGTTTAATTGCAAAGATTACAATTTTATTTATGAAACTTAAAAAGCTGGCAGTAATCTTAAAACAAAAAACAGCCTCAACTAAGCACTGTTTGTTGTTTTACCTTTCTATCTAAATAAAAATACATTACACACCCTATAATGTAACCAATTCCTTTTCTAAAGCCTTTTCAACTTTCACAAATTCAAAATCAAGGTCCTTAGCAACTGCTTCATATGTGATTTTACCTTTTGCAACGTTAACTCCAAGCTTTAATGGTTCGTTTTCTGAGATTGCTTTATATACCCCCTTATTTGCTATTTGCAAGGCAAATGGCAGGGTAACGTTTGTTAGGGCTATGGTGGAAGTTCGTGGAACCGCACCTGGCATGTTTGCAACAGCATAATGAACGACACCATGCTTTTCATATATTGGCTGATCATGGGTAGTAATATGATCAATCGTCTCAACGATTCCACCTTGGTCGATTGCCACGTCAACAATGACGGAACCCGGCTTCATCCTTTTTACCATTTCTTCGGTGACGAGCTTTGGAGCTTTTGCACCAGGAATTAAGACGGCACCAACTAAAAGATCAGCCTCCTGAACTGCCTCCGCAATATTAAATGGATTTGACATTAATGTTTTAATTTGATTGCCAAAAATATCGTCTAATTGACGTAAACGCTCCGCACTTAGATCGATAATGGTTACATCAGCTCCCAAGCCGATTGCCATTTTCGCAGCGTTCGTTCCTACTATCCCCCCGCCAATGATGGTTACTTTCCCACGGTTAACACCAGGTACACCTGCAAGAATAATGCCTTTCCCGCCATTAGATTTTTGCAAAAATTGTGCGCCAATCTGTGCTGCCATTCGACCAGCAACCTCACTCATTGGAGTAAGCAGCGGTAAGGTTCGATTAACAGAAACCGTTTCATAGGCAATGGCAAGCACGCCCTTTTGTTTAAGCGCTTCAGCTAAGAAAGGTTCAGCGGCCAAATGTAAATAAGTAAATAAAATTAAGTCTTTTCGGAAATAACCATACTCTTGAGGAAGAGGCTCCTTCACTTTCATAATCATATCAGACCTATTCCATAAATCCTCTGCATGATCAATAATTTCAGCACCAGTAGTTAAGTAATCTTCATTTGTGAATCCACTGCCAGAACCGGCTTCCTTTTCGACCAGAACTTTATGACCTGCATTTATAAATGAAATCACTCCAGCTGGTGTTAAAGCTACTCGGTTTTCATTATTTTTAATTTCTTTCGGTATACCAATAATCAAGATGAACATCCTCCCCATAAGCTCATTAATTAGCCGTTTGTAACTCAATTTCAAAAGAATCGATAATACCAACAATGGCTGCATCAATCGGAGAATTCTTATCTGCAGTTAATTTCTGTGCAGGTGAGCCTTGTGTAATAAGTACAAATTCTCCGATTCCTGCCCCAATTCGGTCCATTGCTGCTAAAGTATTTCCCACTGCTTCTTTCCTAGTATTTATAGGCTGAACAATAAGAAGTTTGATATTTTCCATCCCTTTTTCTTTTTGAATTGCCCAAACACTTCCAACCACTTTTGCTAATAGCATTTATATCATCCTTTTTCTACAAATCTTACAGTCAATTTTTTCTCCTTCAATAAATCTTTAGCTAAAGGAGAGATGATGGTACCCTTTGAAAGGTAGATACTATTATCGGGGAAATGGGCTTGCGATTCAATCCAGTCGTGTGTGAGAAGCTTCTTCTTAAATATTGCCTTATTTTCTAAAGCAAGCTTATTTTCTTTTATATCAGACTCACATGTTGGCTGAACATCATCCAGTTTTCTCGCGAACTTTTGAATTACCGCCTCACCTAAACTCATTTGAGGCAAAAATTCAATTCCCAGCTCTTTCATTTGTTCTATATACGAATAAAATCGCTTTTGATATGGAGCAGGTAATGAAAGGGTTTTTAAACAACGGCGGTCAGATCGCTTTATCCCCGGTGAATCCCCACCAACTAATACAAATTTTTGCAGCATTATGGCGGAGAAAATAATTTCTGCCTTAATTGTTCCCTTTAAACCCGCAGCAACACGGGCTGCATTGTCTAAATCAATCTCAGGAATGATGATGCCGTCATAATCCATCGCAAGTTCAATTGGGGCCGGGGAATATTCATCTGCTGCAATTACTCTTTCTGATCCACTTGATTCGATTCGTTGCATCCCAAGCCATGATGAGGTTTCACCATCTAAAAATAAAATATCAAAGTCTATTTTTGAATTTTTTAATTTAATAAACTGATCAGCAAATGGTTCGTGTGCTGAACTATCACAAAAAACAAATAAAACTTTTCCGAGATTCTCTTTTTCCTTTTCAAGTTTCATCGATTGAACCACTTCTTGTACAACCGACTCAATCATTTCTCTTATATCCATCCTTCTCACCTCCCATTCAGATAAAATTGATCGTTTTTCCCAATGATTTTAACGAGATCCCCCGTTTTTAACCCAGCGGCATTCCCCTCATCCAGGTCAACATGAAAATCCTTGCAGTAGCCGGGATTAACACGGACTATCACATCTGAAAAAATGATCCGCCGATCACCGGTTGTTTCCAGTAATAGCCGATCACCTTGTTCAACATTGAGATCTTTTGCGTCATCAGGCGAAAGATGGACGTGACGTTTGGCGATAATGACTCCTTTTTCAAGGACAACACACCCTTTTGGACCTATTAAAGTTAGTCCGGGAGTGTCTTCGATTGAACCGGATAAGCGAACGGGGGGATGGATTCCAATTTGAAACCCATCCGATATGGAAATTTCCACCTGTGTTTCCCCCCGTGCAGGTCCCAAGATTCTTACATTTTGAATAATCCCTTTTGGACCAAGTAATGAAACCTGCTCTTTCGCAGCAAATTGACCCGGCTGTGATAATTCACGTAGCGTCGTTAACTGATAACTGCTTCCAAAAAGTGCCTCGACATCCTTGGGCGATAAATGAATATGGCGATTGGAAACCCCTACAGGAATAAGCGGACTTTTAGCTATCAGATTGGCACTATTAGCTTTTTTCATCCCATATAGTTGTTTCACTTCAATTCGTCTTTCGCGTAGAAAATCCCTGGCAGAAGGGGTGAGCTTTTCCCCTTCGCCCAGGATGAAAGGATTAGGAATCCCATTTTTCAGCATGGCTCTTAGTTTGGATTCCGAAATGATTGCCATGGTTTACCCTTCCAATTTTGGGAGGATTAACTCAATATCTGAATGCGGACGAGGAATAACATGTACAGAGATCAATTCCCCTACACTTTCTGCAGCTGAAGCCCCGGCATCAACAGAAGCCTTAACTGCCCCAACATCCCCGCGTACCATTACCGTTACAAGCCCGCCGCCAGCATGGACTTTCCCGATCAGCCTTACATTTGCAGCCTTTGCCATTGCATCTGCTGCCTCTACAGCACCTACCAAACCTTTTGTTTCAATCATTCCTAAAGCTTCTCCACTCATTGTTTATTCCTCCTCATTTAAAATTTAATTCTTTTAAAATACTTTTTACGATTTCCATTACCTCAGCTTTTGAAATGAGCGTTTCATCGCTTGAAGCCTTTTGCTGTGCAGCTCCTATTGCTGCTGGAGGTTCATTTTTCATTTCCCTGACTCCAAAAGCAACCCGTTTTGTATTCAATAAATGTTCCGGACCAATATTGTCAGATGAAATATTGTTTCCGTAAGTACCACAGCCGAGTGTTAATGATGGTGAAATACCGGTTGTGGCACCAATTCCACCAAAAGTTGTTCCAGTATTGACTACAACCCGAGAGACTCTTTGTGCTAGACTAAAGTTTTCGATGATTTGTTTGTCTTCACAATGAATCCCAAGAGTATGTCCTAATCCGCCTGCTTCTAATAGCTCATTACACACCTTACTTCCTTCTGTGCAATTTTCAACTGTATAGAATGCAAGAATTGGAGAAAGCTTCTCAAGAGAAATCGGATACGATTTTCCGATATTTTCCTCCTCAGCGACTAGTACTCTTGTATCATCTGAAACATGAATTCCAGCTATTTTTGCCAAGGCCTGCGGTGATTTCCCTACAATTGCCGGATTTAGACTTCCATTTTTCAAAATAATCTCTTCTATCTTTTTCTTTTCATAATCATCAAGGAAGTATGCACCTTCTTCTTTAAGAGCAGCTTTAACTTTTCGCTTGATGGATTGATCAACTACCAGTGCCTGCTCCGATGCGCAGATGGTTCCGTAATCAAATGTTTTACTATGAACGATTTGACTGGCCGCTTTACGAATATTGGCGCTGGAATGAATGTAAACGGGCACATTCCCAGGTCCAACTCCATATGCAGGTTTTCCAGAGCTATAGGCTGCCTTGACCATTCCAGGGCCGCCCGTCGCTAAAATAAGATTAGTCAACTTATGATTCATTAATTCTTGCGCAGAGGCAAGAGTTGGTTTAGTAATACACGAAATCGCACCTTCAGGGGCACCTGCCTGGACAGCTGCTTCTTTTAAAATTTTCACAGCCTCGTTTGTACATTTTGCCGCAGATGGGTGCGGACTAAATACAATTGCATTTCCTGACTTGATTGCAATCAATGCTTTATAAATAGCAGTTGAAGTAGGATTTGTCGTTGGCACAATCCCCGCGATAATTCCTGCCGGTTCTGCAACCTCCCAAACCTGGTTAGCATCATCACGAGAAATAATCCCAATCGTTTTTCGATCCTTAATGGACTCGTAAATATCTTTTGCTGCAAATAGGTTTTTCGTCACCTTATCTTCTATTTTTCCAAACCCTGTTTCTTCTACAGCCATCGCTGCAAGCCTGCCAGCCTCTTTCATCGCGGCATGTGCCATACTATAGACAATTTGATTCACTTGCTCCTGTGTCAACGTACTTAGCATTTTTTGTGCAAGTTTTGCCTGCTCAAGATTTTGTCTCGCTTCCTGAATTGACTCTAGTTCCTTATCCAGGTACATCATTTATCGCCACCTTTCTCAGCCAGGAACTTGCTAATCTGTTTCAATAATTCCTCTCTCTTAGCGGAAGAAATTTCTTCGAATGATAAAGGAAAACTTTTATACGAATTTGCAAGTTCTCTTAGCTCTTGAAGACTACTTTTGGTCCAATCTTTTGGTTTATCGTTTTTATTTTCTTTTTTTTCTGACTGTTCTTTTTTTAGTAGACCTGGAAACACCATTTGAATAATATGGTCATCTGGTCTAGCTATGACATGAGAATGGCGTAATTGCCCAACCTTCTTAGCAGCATCTGACCCTACTTCGACAGATGCTTTGACACTTGCTACATCGCCGATGATATAAATGGTAACAATACCTGAATCCGCCCCCTGGTAGGTGACCACCTTTACATCCGCCGCCTTTGAAGCAGCGTCCGCCGCAGCAATCAGTGCCGGGAAGCCAATGGTTTCGATCATTCCCAGTGCATAGGCCTGATTTTGCAATCCATTCACCTCTTTACCTCTTGGCTAGAAAAGCTAAAATTTCACCAAAAGCTCCAATTTTTTAAACTGTTTTCTAATAATCACCATTAGCTAGACGCAGATTAATTTTGGGAATTAGTTTATCCAATTCTCCAATACTATCAATCACATAATGGGCACCCGCTGCTTTAAAACGAGCGGCCACAACCTCCATTTTTTCCGCTAAAAGGTCTGGATCCATTGAATTTACTTCTTCCTCCTTTAAACCAAGCTCGCTTCCACCCTTGATTATTCCAACACTCCACACACCCGCATTAACACCTTCTTTCACATCGCTTACCGTGTCGCCGACCTTAATGATATGCTTCATTGGGAATACTCCTAAATTCATTGCATTCAAGTAACACATCCAAGGATAAGGTCGCCCCGCAGGTGCATCATCCGGTGTAAACATATAATCTGGTGCATAGCCTTTTTTCTTTGCCTCAGGAGCGACAACAGCCATCATTTCTGATGTATATCCAGTTGTAGACCCAATTTTAATTCCCTTCTGCCGAAGTCTTGCAACTAAATCAAGAGCACCAGGGATCGGTGTACAATAATTTCGGAGGCTGGCAAATAGCATAGGTTCAAAGTCGGCATATAAATCATCGACATCTTTATCGGTCGGAACCCTGCCGAATTTTTCCTTCCACAGCCCGGCAATCCGGTCCATATCACACATTGTGCGGATATGATCCCACTTTAAAAGCCCCATTGGCGCACGAGCTTCCTCGTCTGTTACTTCTATTCCTCTTTTTCTAAAAATCTCTAAAAATACATTTAATGGTGCAAAGCAACCATAGTCAACTGTTGTACCTGCCCAATCAAAAATAACTGCCTCAATTTGGGGAGATTGATTATTCAAAAGACGAACCTCCTTATTCAACAGCCAATACTGCCGTTTTTTATTCGGATCTAGTGTAATTATTGGCTGGTAGTTTTTTTAAAATGCAGGTATCCCTAAAAAATCTTTTATGTAAAATACCTGCCTTCATACGAATTTAAAAAAATTCAAGCATTAATCGCTTCTTCATCAATACTTTCTTCGACAACCTGAATTTCTTCGTGTATTTCAATGCCTCGTTTCTTTAGTTCTTCAAAAATCATCGATGGCTCAAATGCCTCTTCAGGAATTAATACACCTGTTTTTTGAACCAGGCCTTTGGCAATAATCTCAGTTGCAATTGCCATAGGGATCCCAACGTTTCGAGTGTATGCCCGTAATTTTTCCCAGCCCTTAACAGAACCGTCACTAGCGGGATGTGTATGGTATAAAACATGACGTTTCTTTACGCCAGCCTTTTTTCCAACCACCTCAATGTGAAGCGAGTATCCATATAATTCTGTTTCCTGCCCCTCTTTTGATTGAAACAGGTAGTCGCCAATTACATCCATAACCCCAACCTCTTGGCCGTTAATCTCAATTTTCGGATTACGCATAATTCCATAATCATAGAGGGATCTGACTAACTGCATATTCTGTTTTGGCCAGGTTCCCCGAACCTCAATAAGCTGAACGCGCTTTTTTTCAAGCGCTTTTGCCAGGGTACGTGTTTCTGAATGCGGAATAATGTATTGAATAGTTTCACCATATGGTTCCGGTAACTGAATTTTTCTTGGTCTTGCAAATGGAGGAACTTGAACGAATTCTCCTTTTTCAAAAACGATTCGTCCAGGAAGTTCTGGGTCGTATTCGTAGGTGGTGGTTTCGGTTATAGATTTCGAAAAAGCAATTGGCCGGAAAGAGCCGTGGCTAACTCTTACGGATTCCACTTCATCTAACTGATTTGCTGCATGCATTGCCATCATTTGGGTGACACCTGGTGTCATTCCAAAACCGGGAACTGCAGTGCGATTGTGTTTCTTGAAGATTTCGGAAAATTCATCTTCTGCTCCAAAACCGTTCAAATTAATTCCATGACATCCGGCCTCGGCAATACAGGCTGTAGATCGACCGTTTAACGAAATGGTCGTTCCATCCATGACGATATCGTAGCCCTTCAATTGTTTCACCGTTCCTTCATGATTAAACACATTTACTTTCACAAAGTTTACTCGGGGATCATCTAGCTCCTTCACCAATTTAAGCCCTAACTCCTCATTAAAGTCACCAATTGTAATGACATCAAAATCAGAATGCTCAACCAAATCCAGAACCGCTTCACGGCAAATTCTTCCTGCGCCACCCAGGCAAAAGACTTTCATTCCTTGCCCTCCTTATAAAATTTAAAATTTTCACTCAATTTCTGAGTTGATTTGATTGTATCATAAATTATTTGGTTTGTCTTTGTTTTGATTGTTATTTTTTAAAATTTTTTTATTTTTTTATTGGTTTTAGTTTGTTGTTTTGTATAAATAAATTGGAATATTTGCAAAAAATTGGTTTTAAGAACTTTACTCTCTGAAAAAACCAATTTTATGCAGACAAAAAAAGCCAGATCCTAGTCAAACTAGAACCTGGCTTTCATATTACCCAGAACCACTATGATATCCCCGCTTTGCTTCTTCTTTTTCCAATGTCATGGGATAGCGGTGTTCGATTATCTGGCTAATTTTTGCCAGTAAAAATGTAATTAATACAGAAGTAAAAACCAAGCCGTAAAAACCGGCTCCGATACCAATTCCAACTCCTCCGGCAAAAAAAATCATCGCCGCAGAAGTCAATCCCTTTACTTGTAATCCATCTTTTATAATTAAGCCAGCCCCTAAAAAACCAAGTCCAGAAACAATTTGTGCAGCGAGCCTCATCGGATCCATCCGGTTATTTGCATTTGAGCCGCCAAAAATCTCAGCACTATAAATGGATACCAGCGTAATGAGTGTGCATGAAACAGAAACATAGGTAAAAGTTTTTAGACCAGCCGGCTTATTTTTGGCACTGCGGTCCCAGCCAATAAACATTCCTAGGAGTGCGCTAATGATTAATCGCAGATAGATTTCAATGTTCTTCAAAAAATTCTCTTCATATAAGACTCCCAAATGCTCCATTCGTTTTCCCCCTTTCCCGGGAGCTTGTTCCATAGGTACGGAGAGTCTATCAATAAGTTTTCATTATTTTTAATTAGCAACCATCCATTGTACATTGTTTTCTTTCAAAAGGTATTCCCAGTCTTGTGGATGCTCATGATCTGAAACGATGATATCAATATCATTTAAATCGGCCATTTTATAATGGGTTCGCTTCCCGATTTTTGAATGATCGATTAAAACAATGGATTTGCCGGAATGCTCAATTAACTTCTTGGTTACCATACCTTTGGACGAATCAAAACTCGTAATTCCTGCTTCCTTTGTGAAGCCGTCAGCCGAGATAAAATATTTATCGACATAAAGATTTTCCAGCATTTCGATTGTAAAGCTTCCTGTAACCCGATGATGGGTTGTGTTAATTTCTCCGCCAAGCATAATGATTTTTCCGGTAAAAATATTATGCTGGTGCAGCTCAATTAACACAGAAAGAGCTGAAATGGAGGTAGTAAAAATCGTTATATTCTGCTTATTACGTAAATTTTTAACCAGATATAGAGGTGTGCTGCCATCATCAATCGCAATGACATCATTATCATTGATCAGGCTCACTGCAAACTCTCCGATACGATGTTTGGCTTCAGGATGAGTCACCTCCCGTTCTACGGTAGGGGGCTCTTCGGTAAAAAACGAAATGTTGATCGCCCCTCCATAAACTTTTTTCAATTTTTCTTCTTTTTGCAGTTGATCCAAATATTTACGAACAGTTTCCGTAGAAACCTTCAATATCTCTGAAAGTTCGTTTACCTTAACCTTGCCGCTGGCTTCAAGGAGCTCGAGTATTTTCCTTTTCCTTTCCTCTCCTACTAATGACAAACCATTCACCCCTCGATTTTTTATTCCACTATAATCTTACTATAATAATTGGAAAAAGATAGATAGTTTATTTGGAATATTGTTTATTTTACCATCCAATATTACTGGATACCAATTTTATAGTGAATAAGTGGAATCGATTTGGGTGGATTACTTTTCAGAAACGGTATCAAGCCAATAGATGCTTTGTTCAATTGCCTGAAGCAGAGCCTCAATATCTTTTTGGTGGACATCTCCGATATTCCCGATTCGGAAAGTATCTAATGCAGAAACCTTTCCAGGATAAATCACAAACCCTTTTTCTTTTAATTTTTGATAGAACACCTTGAAGTCAAAATTTTCAGAATCAGGATAATAAAATGATGTAATAATCGGTGACTGCAGTTCGTCAGGTAATATTGGCTTGAATTGAAGCTTTTTCATTCCCTCAGAAAGAACCTTTTGATTGTTCTTGTATCTGCTTGCTCTTTCCTTAATACCGCCCTCTTCTTCAAGCTCTTTTAACGCCTGAGCAAATGCACGAACAACATGGGTTGGTGAAGTAAAACGCCACTTGCCGTTTTGTTCCTCCATTGTCTTCCATTGATCATAAAGGTCTAATGAAACGGATCTGGCATTATCTTTACATTTTTCAAATTCGTCCTTTTTTACAATTGCAAAGCCAAATCCAGGGACACCTTCAATACATTTATTCGCACTGCTAATGATATAATCAATATTTAAATCGGCGATATCCAATTCAACACCGCCAAAGCTTGACATCGCATCTACAATAAACACCCTATTATATCGTTTAACAATTTCACTTACTTTTTCTATCGGATTGAGCATACCTGTTGTCGTTTCACAATGAACAATTGCTACATGTGTAATTTCGGTATCATTTTCTAGCTGGACCGCTAACCGGTTCAAATCAATGGCTTCCACTTCACTACTATCAATAACTGTTGTATTAATTCCAAGGGTTTTGGCAATCTTAACAATTCGGCTTCCGTATACCCCGTTTGCAATTACCAACAATTTGCCGGACCGCGGCACAACGGTACCAATTACGGACTCAACACTGAAAGTGCCGCTCCCCTGCATTAATACTGTAGAATACTGATCTTCCGATTTTGTTGCCAACTTTACAAGGCTTTTGCGGATTCCCTGGACAATATTATTATAATCATCATCCCATGTACACCAGTCCTTCATCATCGCAAGCTTAACAGTATCCGTTGTTGTTAGGGGACCGGGTGTAAGTAATATATAAGGGTTATTTGTGAAATCGTTTTGGTTCATTTGTTCATTCTCCTTTTAAATTAATTTTTTTAAGTAAGTAGGTAGAACATTTATAAGAATATTTTTATGCTGATTTTCTAGTTGGCGAATCTTTTTCATTTTCACTCATTGACTTCATTAAACTTACACAAATAAGGGACATGACTCCTAAAAGCATTAGGTAAATGGCTGCAGGCACCCAAGAACCATGGAAAGCAGTTACTAATGATGTCGCAATTAACGGAGCTGTACCGCCGAATATGGCAGCACCCAGCTGGTAGCCCATGGAAATACCGGTATAGCGAACTTCTGCACGAAACATTTCCGTAAACATGGTGCCTAAAACTGAGGTGATAATTGACCAGATAGCATAGCCGATCATAACGGCGATGGTTAATAAGAGGATTGATTTTTTTGAAAGCAAAAAGAAATATGGCATTGCAAAGGCAATTACACAAACTGTTCCAATTTTAAATATCTTTTTTCGTCCAAAACGGTCAGATAGACTGCCCATTAAAGGAATCATGACTAATGAAATCAATGTACCGATTGTGACAGCATTTAGAACAGGGCCTTCTGGCATTTTCAATGAATTAGTGGCATAGGAAATTCCAAAAGTTGCAAAGATATAAAATGGTGCTGTTTCAATGGCTTTTGCACCAGTTGTTAAGATTACCTCTTTCCAGTGATTTTTAAAGGTATCGACAATCGGCAATTTTGAAACAGTGCCTTCGTCTTTCGCTTTTTGGAAATCCGGTGTTTCTTCTAAACCACCCCGAATCCACAAACCAAGAACAACAAGTAAAAGACTCGCAACAAAAGGAACTCTCCAGCCCCAAGCAAGAAACTGTGCATCAGGCAGTAATCTCATTAATGAGATAGTAGCTGTTGCCAGTATCATCCCGACTGCTGCTCCCATCATTGGAACACTTCCGGCAAAGCCACGTTTCTTTTTCTCGGAATACTCTACCGCCAACAAAACGGCGCCTCCCCACTCGCCTCCTACAGCAATACCTTGAATCAGTCTTAAGGCAACAAGCAAAATAGGTGCCCATGATCCAATACTCTCGTAAACTGGCAGCACCCCAATTAAAGCGGTGCTGGAACCCATAATTGCAAGTGTTAGAACTAGTGATTTTTTCCTCCCTAGCCGATCACCGATATGAGAGAATATTACTCCACCAAGTGGACGGAAGAAATAAGGAATTCCAAATGATGCTAAAGCAATCAATAGTCCTACGGTTGGACCGAAGTTTGGAAAGAAAAGTTTGTTAAATACGAGCGCGGCAACAGTTCCATAAAGCAGGTAATCATAATATTCAATTGAACTACCTATCAAACTTGCAACTAAAGCTTTTGCCCTCACCTTCTTTGAATGTTCTTTTGCTGTCATAAAAAACCTCCTCCTTAACTAAATATAAGCTACAACTGGAAGCGCTTTCGCCTTGTACCTCGCAATTAAGAATAACACGTTTTCTGACAATTGTGAATAGTTTTTTCGATATTTCCCTTTATTTAATTTGTTTTTGTTTGTTTTCGGTTTAATTTTATTGGTATTATGATTTTAAAAGTAAAAAAAGATGTAGATTCCTACATCTTTTTTACTTTTTCAACTGAACTTTACTACCATGACCCCCGCTACAATGATAAAAATGGATGCCCATTTTACGAAATTTATTTTTTCTTTGAGCCAAATCAAACCAATTAACGCCGCAAAAACAATGCTGATTTCACGAACCGCTGCAACATAAGTAACCGGGGTGGTTTCCATTGCGTAAACAGCCGATGCATTTGAAATAAAAACAAAAAGCCCGCCGACTATTAAGGGAATCGGGTATTTTTTCACTAAAGGAAAATAGGAAACCTCTAATTTTGTGACTCGATCAATGGTTAGTTTTCCTAAAAACATTCCAACGAAAACAAAGTACTTAAATAATATACCAGACATTTGCGCGGCTCCCATGCCGTCCAAAACACTGCTTAAGGCAGAAAGGGAACCGGCCATAAATACCCATTTGAGATGGTGAAAATTCCCCTTGAACATTCCAAGGGCACCGGTTATCGAAAGCTTTTGCTGGTTGATGAAAAGAATTCCGCAAATGATTATGATGATTCCTGCAATCCCCATTAAGGTAACATTAATCCCAAAAAAGATAAGGCTAAGGACTGTTGCGACAATCGGGGCCGTGCCTCTTAAGATGGGGTAAGCGTTACTTAGTGTAATAGATTGATAGACTTTTCCAAGGGCAAAGAAATACAATGTTTCAGAAATCGTACTGAAAATCGCCCACTTATATGCTTTTACGGCAAAATCACCTGTATGAAGAAGAAAGATGGCGAGCGGCAGGTAAAGAATCACGGAGGCGCCTAAAATTAATGTGAAAAACGCCTCCCGCTCTTCCACCTTTTTTCCTAATGCATTCCATATGGCATGGCATACAGCTGCAATTAAAAGGATGCTTAAAATCGTATTGGACATAGTGTTTAACGCTGCTGCCAGGCTTGTGCCCGGTTTCTTATTTTCTTCGTAGCAAATTCATAGACGACACGAACTAGAATGTTCGTCAACACAATGATCAGCGACATTGCAGCTGCAGGCGCTGTATCTCCGGCATCCGTCATATTGACGATAGAAATCGACGCAAGCTTCGTGTCCGCTGTATAAAGGAAAATAACGGCTGAGATCGTAGTCATCGAATTGACAAAGAGATAGATTCCAATTTCCAAAATAGCCGGAAGTGACATCGGAACGGTCACATTACAAAATGTTTTATAGAATGGAATATTCATGGATTCGGATACTGGTTCAAATTCTTTATCCAATTTCTTCAATGCGGTTGTTGCTGTAATCAGGTTGACTGAATAAAAATGGATGATATTCGCAAGGATGATAATCATAAATGTCCCGTAGAGTGACTGAAACGGGTTCGTTATATACACGCCGATGAATGGCACTTCAAATACCGGTTTATTAAAGAAAAAGATATAAGCTAACCCGATGACAAGACCTGGCAAAGCAAGCGGTAAAATCGACAAAAAGTAACTTAATTGCCTCGTGATTTTCATAAACCGGGTTTTTTCTATTAAATAGGCCCCAAAGAAAATAATGATTGTTCCGAGAATTGCGGTAATAAACGAAACATAAAGGCTGTTAAAATAAGGCTCAAGTCCGTTTCCAGCAACATTTTTAAAGGTTAAATGTTCAAGTGTCAACGAGAAATTATAAGGCCACACTTTAACGAGTGAAGCCGCAATAATCGCACCAATTAACGATAAAACTCCTAAAGAAATCAAGAGACAATAAACAAAATAGGCCTTGTCACGCCATGGATTTTTCACAATCTTATACGAAACGGATTTCGAAGAAAAAGAGGTACTTTGTTTTCTTTGCATCATCCGGTCTGCAAAAAACGCGACTAAAGCCGGAATAATTAAAATGATCCCTACAGTTGACCCCATGCTTAAATTCTGCTGGCCGACAACCTGCTTATAAATATCAGTGGCAAGCACATTATATTGGGCACCGACCACTTTTGGGGCACCAAAATCAGTGAAGCTTAAGATAAAAGCAACAAAAAAGGCGCTTACCAAACCATATTTGATACTTGGAATCGTAACAGTGAAAAACTTTTTCATTTTTCCAGATCCAAGCGTTTCTGCTGCTTCATACAATCTATAATCTGTTACAGAAATCGCCACCATCAAGATTAAAAATGCCTGCGGGAACGTATAAATGACCTCGGATATGACAATTCCAACTGGGCCATATAAATGAATATCAATTCCCATAGTGGATCCAAATATTTTTTCAAAAAGTCCAAAAAAGCCTGTGGTGATAGCTCCTTTATTACCAAATAAGTAAATAAGCGCAATCCCGTGCATCATCGTTGGTGCAAATAAAGGAAGAAATGCTACATATTTGAAAAGTCCTTTCCAGCGGATTTGCGTTCTCGCCAATGCATAAGCATAAAAAAACGCCAAGACAACCGATATTACACCTGTCAAAATGGAGATATATAATGTATTGTACATAGATTGAACGAGCGACTCTGTTTTAAAATAGTTAACAAAATTAACAAACCCAACATATTCACCGTTTTTATCTTTTAGTGCTTCCAAAAATAGCTGAATTAACGGAAGAACGATTCCAATAATTAATCCCAAAAGCATTAAGAGAATTAATGATTTATGAAACCACTCTGCTTTTCCAGTCTTTTGGCGAATTTTTCGTTTATCAATCGTATTTTGTACTGTAACCTCTGACGGCTTTAATACTGTTTCCTCCGTAAGCACTATGATCACCTCAACATTCTATTTCATTTTTACTTTTAACAGGGACATTGTTTTTACAAAAAAGCACGCCTATGCATATGTAACAAGATGATTTTGCGGCAATTCTGCATTCAAAACACTTTCCTTGTCAATATCCAGCTTTTTTACTATAGATGCAGGGACATCTACCGCTAATAAACCGTCCGAAACCTGATATGATTGATCCATGATTTCCAAAAACAATCGATAAAAAGCACCGCGAAATTCTAAAGCCTTCACTTTCGTTTTAATACTGTTTTTGGTTTGAGTATCCATTATGTGAATATGCTCCGGTCTAATGGCAATTGTTGATCCCTCTTGCCCCAACATGTTAACGGTTCCGATAAAATCTGCAACAAAAGGTGTTTTAGGATGTTCGTAGACCTCCTGTGGTGTACCGATTTGCTCCATTTTTGCGTTATTCATAACGACAATTTTATCGGCCATGGTCAATGCTTCCTCCTGGTCATGTGTGACCATAATGGTGGTGATTCCCAGTTTCTCCTGTAATTTACGAATTTCAATTCTCAATTTTAACCTTACCTTTGCATCAAGGGCAGAAAGCGGCTCATCTAATAACAGGAAGGTGGGAGATAGCGCAAGTGCTCTGGCAAGGGCAATCCGCTGCTGCTGCCCCCCGGATAATTGAGCAGGATAGCGGTCCTTTACATGTTCTAAGTGGACGAGGGATAGTGCTTCCCGTACTTTTTCATCAATTGCTTTTTTTGATAGTTTCTTATTTTTTAAGCCATAAGCAATATTATGGTAGGCAGTCAAATTAGGAAACAAGGCATAGGATTGAAAAACAATCCCAAAGTTCCTTTTTGAAGGCGGAAGGGGGGTAATATCCTTTCCTTCCAGTAAAATTTTCGAACCGACATTTGGTTCCTCAAGGCCGGCAATGATTCGAAGCAGAGTTGTTTTACCGCAGCCGCTCGGACCTAACAAGCAGACAAATTCTTTTTTATTAACTGAAAAATTGACATGATCAAGCGCCACAAATTTACCAAAGGTTTTCGTAACATTTTGGATATACAGCAGCTCTTCCATCTTAATTCCCCTTTCGTTCTTTTCAAATAATAGATGGAAAGAAAACTTCACAAAGTGGTCTTTGCAAAGTTTTCTGTCCTTTATGCGTTTCAAATTTTTATAATTGGAAATATTTACTCCTCTTTCGGTTCACTCTTCGAATCGAATCGCTTCGTCCATTCCCCTACAATTGCTTCACGCTGTTTACCAGCCCATTGGAAGTCATTTTTGATTAATTGTTTTGTTAGCAGATCCTGCGGATATCCTTCCGGTAATGGATTACCCAAATCTTCTGATACTACTGCAAAGTTTTTATTTACAAGCTCTAAGAATTCCTTCGTTGTAACAAAATCCATAAACGTTTTAGCTGCTTTCTTAATTTTGGTTTTTTTAATTAAAGCCGTTGCTTCCATTTCCCAGCCGGAACCTTCTTTCGGGAAGACAACCTCAATAGGTGCACCTGATTCTTTTTCCTTAAAGCTAGGGTAGTCGAATGAAATTCCAATTGGGAATTCCCCTTCACCAGCTTGTTTTGCCGGTTTAGAACCTGAATGGGTATAAATGCCAATGTTCTGATGAAGTTTATCCATATACTCCCATCCCTGATCTTCACCCATAAGCTGGAGGAATGCTGAAACCGTTAGGAATCCTGTGCCACTTGAAGCTGGATTTGGCATGGAGATTAGCCCTTTATATTTCGGTTCCAGCAGGTCTTGGTAGGATTTAGGAACTGGTAGTCCTTTTTTCTTTAACTCAACCGTATTTACGGCAAAAGTAGCCATGTAACCATCCATGCCCACCCAGTGCACTGGATTAGCCTTATCTTTAAAATCAGGCATAATTTGGTCGATGTTCTTTGGATTATAGGGCTCCAATAAACCAGCTTCATCTAGCGGCATTAAACTTGTAATCCCCTGGCCCCATACAATGTCTGCAACTGGATTGTCTTTCTCTGCTAAAAGTTTTGCAGCGATAATACCGGTAGAATCCCTTACTAAGCTGACCTTAATATTTGGATAGGCTTTCTCAAATGCATCCATATAGGCAGGAATTTGGTTATCCTCAATTGCTGTATAAACCGTGATTTCCTCCTTTTTCCCCCCTGAAGAGCTTTTCGCGCTGCAACCGGCGGCAAAAATGGAAAAAATGAGCATAGCGGTAATTAGTAAGATACTTCTTTTCATTGAAACATCCCCTTTTTTATTTTTTTAATCATTGAAAAGTTTGACCCACTTTTGGGTAATTGAGGGATCTTGAAGAAATGGCATACTTTAAAAAAAAGTTTGTAATGATTGGATTCATGTGATGGGTTTAATTTGTTGTTTTAGGATTGGTAGATTTTCTAGCCATATCTGCTTATTGTGAACGCTTTCATAATGATTTGTTTAAGGTCTACTTATTTTGTAGGGGGATGTCGGCTAAACACATATTCACCTCTTCTTTAGTAGATTTTAAAATATTCTTAATATTTAAACTAAATATAAAGCGAAAAACAATGAATTGCAATATTTTTTATTTGTTTTCCCTTTTTTATTTTGGTTTTGCATATTTTTTCTGCTCTATTAATAATCTAGAAGTTGCACGTGAGCCAGGGAATATAACAGTCTACATGTGAATTTTTTCACATTGTTAATTCTTAAAATAAAACAAATTAAAAACAATCAAACACAACAAATTTTATTGGTTTTTGCTTTATTCCTTTTGAATTATTATCATTTTTCAACTTTTTTTACTTTCAAATAATTTAAAATCATCATATAATTATAGATGTTTTAATTTATAAATAATTTTAATGCACTAAGAAATTGTTTAGAGACAGAAAAGATTTGTGACTTGTGGTACCTTGTTTGGTGTGACATCAACATCTTTTCTGCAAATTTTAAAGGAAGGGGTTGTAAAAATGAGCGACAGAGAAACAAAAACAGATGTCATTTTAATTGGCGCTGGAATCATGAGTGCGACATTGGGGACACTCATGAAAGAATTAGTACCGGAATGGGAAATTACAGTGTTTGAGAAGCTCGCAAACGTAGGAGAGGAAAGCTCTAACGAATGGAATAATGCGGGGACGGGGCATGCTGCTCTGTGCGAGCTTAACTACACGGCCGAAAAATCGGATGGATCAGTAGATATTTCTAATGCTATAAAAATTAATGAACAGTTTCAGGTTTCAATGCAGTTTTGGTCTTATCTTGTAAACAACAAGCTTATAGGTAATCCACAGGACTTTATCATGCCAATGCCTCATATGAGTTTTGTACAAGGGAAACGAAATGTAGAGTTCTTAAATAAACGTTTTAACGCCCTATCAAACAATCCCCTATTTCAAGAGATGAGATTTTCCGATGACCCGGAACAACTGATGGAATGGATTCCGCTTATTATGCAAGACCGCACATCTAATGAACCCATAGCTGCCACAAAAATTGACTCTGGAACTGATATCAACTTTGGTGCTTTAACACGCATGCTGTTTGAGCATCTAGAGAGTAAAAATGTCGTTATAAACCACAAATATAATGTTAAGGATATTAAACGTACTATTGACGGCTTGTGGGAATTGAAGGTGCAGAATCTCGATAGCGGTACTGTCGAACGCCATATTGCAAAATTTGTCTTTATCGGAGGCGGCGGAGGAAGCTTGCATATATTGCAAAAATCCGGTATTCCTGAAGGAAAACATATTGGAGGATTTCCGGTAAGCGGAATATTTATGGTGTGTAATAATCCGGATGTTGTAGCGCAGCATCATGCAAAAGTTTACGGCAAAGCTAAGATTGGTGCTCCACCAATGTCTATTCCGCATCTTGACACAAGATATATCAACAATAAAAAATCGCTGGTATTTGGACCATTTGCCGGTTTCTCACCAAAGTTCTTGAAAAATGGTTCAATGTTCGATCTATTAACTTCCGTAAAACCGAATAATATCTTAACTATGTTGGCCGCAGGCGTAAAAGAGATGACATTGACAAAATACCTGATTAAGCAAGTTATGTTATCGATAGAAGAACGCATGGAAGAGTTGCGCGAGTTTATCCCGAACGCCAAAAGAGAGGATTGGGATTTTGTCGTAGCGGGCCAACGTGTGCAAATTATCAAAGATACTGAAGCTGGTGGAAAAGGAACACTTCAATTTGGTACGGAAGTGATTACTTCCGCTGATGGCTCAATCGCAGCATTACTAGGCGCTTCTCCAGGCGCTTCTACTGCCGTTGACGTTATGCTTGAGGTAATTAAAAAATGCTTCACACAACATATGAAAGAGTGGGAACCCAAAATCAAAGAAATGATTCCTTCTTATGGCATGTCACTAATGGAAAAACCAGAGCTTCTTCACGAAATTCAAACTTCAACAGCGCAGACACTTGGTCTTATCGAAAAAAAGCTGGTCTTTAGTTAATTCTTTGGATGTAGTCCCCATGTATCAATAAATAAAAGGCATCCAATTCATTTGCGAATTGGATGCCTAATTATAATGTTATTTACATTTTTGCACCTTTAAACCGAACCCGTTACTTGAAAGGTAAAATTGCTTTTTTTGTGCGATATCAAATATATATTTAACACTATTTACTTGGAGCAACAAGTACACGCACGCTATCTTCTATTCGTTCAGCAATATTATGATGAGTTTTCCTAGCTTGTGTTAAGTAGTTGTCTGTGACAGCTTCCCAAGCATTAAATGCTTCATTGGTATATTTAATGAATGACTCGCTATTTTGTTCAACAAGCTTTTCTGATCTTTCCATTAAATCAAAGGCTGTGTTAATTGGAGTTAAATAAAGCTCCTCTAGTTTACTAGCTGCTTCACTTACTTGTCCTTTTAAAGATTCAGTCACTTCTTGAGCAGCTTCATTTGTTTTAATAATAGGGTTTTGGAATAAGCCATTGCGCAAATCGCTATTAAATTTTGTCGCTTGCTCATAGAAACTCTTTAACGTTTTGCGGTAAACTCCATTGAACTTTGTTGTTTCCTTAATCGCTTTTAAGTAAAGTTCTTGGCGTTGTGCTCGATATTCTCTTGTGCGAGTTACTGCACCTTCAATTTGATCCCAAAATGTTTCAATAAATGACTCTGTAGCATAACTTGCTTCTTTTTGCTGCTCTACTTTTTGAATTTCAACTTTTGCAACCTCTACTTTTGGAACCTCTACCTTTTTAACCTCATTTTTTACGACATCTTCTTTTTGAATCACCTTTTGGGCCATCTTTATTCCTCCTCATTTACTTTGTAAATTTCTCTATTTTATCCTCTAAATGAAAAAAGAGGTATGTAGAGTTTCAGAATACTAGGTCACGAATTTGTTTTTTTGAAATTACCATATATGTATTTTACACATATAGGTCACACTTCGTCAATTGCACCTAAACAATAATTAATTAAATTTTATTAATAGTAAAAAAACATTATTCCACATTGGAATAATGTTTGACTAACCGGTTCTAATTTTAAAAATCTATTTGGAATGTTTTCATTATTTCGGGAACCACATTATTAAGGAAATCATTGACTTGTAAATCGTTCTGTGGGTATTTTCTGACTGAATAGGAATAAATGATATTATTGTTTTCTACCAATTCTACTTCCGTTTCCGGTTTTAACGAAGTCCATACTTGTTTTTCATACATATGGATACTAAACAATATCGGTTTATCAGAAGAATTATAATATATATTGACTTCATCATACCAAGATTTATTTGCCTCGTAATCTGCTCTTTCAAATACTAAACGATCAATCCAGGTTTTTGGAACCGAAAAATGATACCCTTCGGAAACATAAATGGTTATTAAGCTACTTGGTTTTGAAATATCAATCCCATGACTATTGAAAAATGCAGTATTCAAAATGCCCTTTATATCCGAAAACGGAAGTTGATATTGAAGCGTACCTTCAGCATAGGAAGCGTATTCATATGGTGGGAAATAAATAATTAAGCCTTCCTTTGTTAGATAAATTTGGTTTAAATCATCTGAGGTTATTTGTTTAAACTCACCCATAGCTTCAAGCGTGTGCAAAACATCCTCTTTTAGGACGAGTTGTGTAATGATTTGTTTTGCTTTATCTGATTCATTATACATTTCGTTTGGTTCTACAATCTTCCCATTATCCAAATCCACCAATATAGGAACTCGAGATGGCATTCCATGTGCAGCCCCGCTAAGATAGTAATATTGATTAAACATAAAACTAATGAGATGGTCATTTTGAAATGTGATTTCGTATTTTGAAAAGAACGATGACGGCGAACTTGGATCATCATTGGACATTTGACTCTCATCTGCATTGTTCGCCTTTTTCTTCAAAGTATCATTAATTTCTGCTTGTGCCAATTTGTCTTTCATGCCATCAATTTGTGGATAAATAATGTTGATAATTGGGCGTTCTTTTTGAATGGACTCGTCATGTATCTTTATCGTTTGATGAGTAGATGTTTCCTGTTGATTGGTGGTATTGCCCGGTTTAATGGTGGGTTTTTCTGGTTGAGCGCTAGGTTTTTCTGGTTTTACGGCAGGCTTATTTGTTTGATCACTGGTTAGTTCTGATTGATTTTTACCTGTTATTTTTTGTTGTTCTAAATCATGCTTTGTTTTTTGCGAATCGCCACATCCTGTAGCAAAGAAAACAAATAAAACAATGGGTATGGGTATGCTCCACTTCAATTTCAACTTCTCACTCCCCTTCAAATCCATCACCGTACAAATATAGTATTTTCCGCATTTTTTAGAATCCCTTAAAATTTATTTATCATTTTGGCATTATTATTATCAGAACTGAACCCAACTCTTGATCATATATTAATAAGAGGTGATTAAAATGGATAACCATCTTCAGCAATCATTTGATATCCGTTTTTTGAAAATTGGCCAGTTAGTCAATAGTGGCGTTCTCCAAATTGGTTGTGGGGCTGCTAAAGGTCAACGGGTCGCTCCTGTTGGATATACTACGGTTGGTTCTACGTTAGTTCCACTTGCAGCAGCCCCTATAGAATTTGCTGTCCCATTACAAGCAGCAGTTCGAACCAAATAATAAGATTTGACCATATATATTTATATTTTTAACAGTGGGAAGCATTTGTTTTCCCGCTGTTTTGAATTTTTTGATAAACAACATAATAATTAAACATCATTAACTATTAGTTAAAAGTAAGATATATTTTTTCAGTAAAAATAAAAAACCAGGCAAGATGCCCGGTTCCAGGTTTTGGTTTACTCTATAGGTTTGTCATCAAGAAGGTCCTCATAAATCTCATTGTATTTCTTTGCAGACTGCATCCAACTATAATCTTGACTCATCGCATTTTGTACTAAGCTATTCCAAGTTTCCTTTTGTTGATAAAAATAGTTCGCTCTTCTAACTGTATGCAGCATATCATGGGCGTTGAAATTCTTAAATGTGAATCCGTTGCCCTCACCAGTGCTTTCATTATAAGAATGTACCGTATCATTCAAACCGCCCGTTTCTCTTACAATCGGTATGGTTCCGTACTGAAGGGCAATAAGCTGCCCTAATCCGCAAGGCTCAAATTGTGAAGGCATTAAAAACAAATCAGCCCCCGCATAAATTTGATGAGCTAATGCTTCATTAAAGCCTAAATAGACCCTTACCTTATCCGGAAATTCTTGCTCCATTCGACTAAAGAAGTCCTCATATTGAGGGTCTCCAGACCCAAGAACGATGAATTGTACATCCTCCTGCATCATGCTGTGAAACACATTGAGCACCAAGTCTAACCCTTTTTGTGCGGTTAAGCGGGTTACCATCGCCATAACGGGGGTGTTTTCCCTTTCCGGCAGACTGAAATATTTTTGCAGCTCTTTCTTATTCACTGCTTTACCATCTAATGAATTTAGATCATAGGAAACCGAAATATCTTGGTCAGCTCTGGGATTGTAGGCAACGTCGTCGATGCCATTTACGATGCCAATAAGCTTATCGCTGTGTTTTCGTAAAAAGCCGTCGAGCCTTTCGCCAAAATAGGGATACTGAATCTCTTCTTTATAGGTCGGACTTACAGTTGTTACGACATCAGATGAAACAATTCCGCCCTTCATAAAGTTAACATTTCCGTAAAACTCCAGCTGCTCGCTGTTAAAATATTGATGACTTAATCCTAACAATTCACTCATTACCTCATATGGGAAAATCCCCTGGAACTGTAAATTGTGAATCGTAAATACCGTTTTCATGTCCCTATAAAGCGGATTGAGACGATACTGGGCGTCCAATAAAAAATTCACCATGCCTGTATGCCAGTCATGACAATGAATCACATCAGGGAAAAAATCCAGATGGGGAATGCATTCCAATACTGCCTTTGAGAAATAAGAAAATCGTTCCCCATCATCATAATGGCCATATAGAGTATCACGATAAAAATAATATTCGTTATCAATAAAATAATAGGTAATCCCATCATGCTCGTAGGAATAGATGCCACAGTATTGACTGCGCCAACCGAGCTGAATATAAATCGCCTTTTGAAATTGAAATGATTTTCTCAGCTTTTCAGGAATTAAACTGTAATTTGGCAGGATAACACGTACATCTGCCCCTAACTTTTTTAACGCTTTGGGCAACGCACCCGCTACGTCGGCAAGACCGCCCGTTTTCACAAACGGGACACACTCAGAAACTGCAAATAACACTTTCACTTTATCCTCAACGCCCCTCTTGAACTGTACCTTTACCTACTATATAAGGTGACACTAAGGTTCCTGTCAAGTGTACACTATTTTCAATCCTGACATCTTTATCGATAATGACTCCATCCAGTACACAATTTTCTCCAACCTGACACTTCTGCATGATGATGGAGTTACGAATCACAGCGCCTTTACCAACTTTAACAGAACGGAAAAGGATGCTATTCTCTATATCCCCTTCAATAACACATCCATTTGCAATCATTGAATTGGCAACCTTTGCTTCCTTCCTATAGCGTGTTGGCGGCTCGTCCTTTACTTTCGTGAAAATTGGATCTTCCTTTGAAAAAACTTCTTTCCATACGGACGGCTGCAGCAAATCCAGACTATTTCGATAATAGCTTTGAAGGGAGTCAATAATCGCAATATAGCCTGTCCAATCATACAAATTTATTTTAAAATTATGACGTTTATCATGGATTACATCAAAGATACTGTAATATCCTTGATTCTTATATTGATCAAAAAGGGATAGCAATAAATCTTTGCTTAATATATAGGTTTCCAGCGATTTCCCATTATTGGATACCTCCGTAATATCCGCTTCCGTTTCAATATGATGATCTAAAATTTCACAAAAATCGATGGTTCCTACTGTGTAGCAGTTGGTTATGACAACGTACTTTTGCTTACTGCGTAAGAAATAAGTGATATTTTTCGAGAAATGTGCAAATGACCCAAATCGTTCGTACCGGGATTTTCCATCTGGCGTGAACACAAACAGACCATCACGCTTTCTGTCCAAGTCCCATTGCTTTCCAGATCCTAAATGGTCCATTAACGACCGTATCTCATGTCCGGTGAAAATCGCTACATTCGTAATCCCTGAGTTCACCATATTTGATAACATAAAGTCGATTAAACGATAACGTCCTGCAAAGGGAAGAGATGCTAAAGTACGATGGGCAGTTAAATTCTGAAATGTTTCAAACTCATTGGTTGCATTGATAATACCAAGCATGGAACACGGCAAAGTATCCTCCTGCCTTTCCTAGTAAGTTTTTATGACTATTCTTCATCAGCAAACAAAATTACAGCATCTTTGTTATGTGAGGGACGAATAATAGCATTATCTTCCACCACCATACCTGGTGCGACAATAGCTCGCTCGATAACAACATTTTTTCCGACACGGGCATCCGGCATGATAACAGAGTCTTTAATCATACTGCCTTCCTCAACTGTAACGCCTTGGAACAAAACTGAATGCTTAATCGTCCCTTCAACAATACAGCCCTCATTAATCAATGACTCCTCTATTTGTGCGGTTGGAGCAATATATTGAGGCGGCTGATTTGGATTGACAGAATAAATTCTCCAATTACGATCATAAAGATCAAAGTCCGTATCTTCTTTTAATAAGTCCATATTGGCTTCCCATAAGCTTCCTACCGTACCGACATCCTTCCAATAGCCTTGGAAAGGATAGGCCACGACCCTTTTCTTTTCTTCCAGTAATAAAGGAATGATATCCTTGCCAAAATCATTGCTTGATTCAGGGTTTTTATCATCCATCTCTAAAAACATTCTTAAAACCGGCCATTTAAAGATGTAGATTCCCATCGATGCTAAATTGCTTTTTGGCTCTTTCGGTTTTTCCTCAAATTCAATAATTTCTAATTCCTCATTGGTATTCATAATTCCAAAGCGGCTTGCTTCCTCCCAGGGAACCTCAATAACGGAAATCGATACATCTGCTTCTTTTTCGATATGGTAATCAAGCATTTTAGAATAATCCATTTTATAAATATGGTCGCCTGAAAGGATTAGAACGTACTCTGGATTGTATTGTTTTAAATAATTTAAATTTTGGTAAATGGCGTTTGCCGTACCTTTATACCACCTGACGCCTGCCGTTTCCGAATAGGGAGGCAATACGGTAACCCCGCCATTAATTCTATCTAAATCCCAAGCGCTGCCGATCCCGATATATGAATGCAAAACGAGAGGCAGATACTGGGTCAATACACCTACAGTATCAATCCCTGAGTTTGTACAGTTGCTTAACGGAAAGTCAATGATTCTATACTTGCCGCCAAATGAGACGGCCGGCTTGGCCTTATCTCTTGTCAGCGCACTAAGACGGCTGCCCTGGCCGCCTGCCAGTAACATTGCTACGCACTTTTTTTTCTGTACCATTGCTTATTTTCCCCTTTCTTGTTTTCACTGGTCGTAAAATGGATATACCAAAAGGCGGGATGGTCATCTCCAGATGGCATGGCTGATTATGAAACGGCTTTTCAATTGTTTTGATTTTCTTTTTATTTACCCTGCCCGAACCACCATAAACAACTGAATCACTATTTAAAATCTCATTGTAATCATTGTAGGAAGGAACTCCTACTTTATAGTTTTCATAAACAACCTCTGTAAAATTGCAAACCATAATAAGAATATTGTCTTCAATTTTCCCTTTTCTAATAAAGGAAAAAATACTTTGGTCTTTATTGTCTGCATCAATCCACTCAAAGCCTTCATTATCATGGTCCAGTTCCCAAAGTGGTTTTGAACGCTTATACAGGTTCATCAATTCTCTAAAGTAATCATGCATGAGGCGGTGCATCTCGAAATCGTGTAATTCCCAATCTAAATCCTCTAAATCCTTCCATTCATCAAACTGACCGAACTCTCCGCCCATAAACAATAGCTTTTTACCAGGGTGTGTCATGAAATATCCAAACAATAAGCGGAGCTGGGCAAATTTCCGCCAATAATCACCCGGCATTTTATTTAAAAGGGATTTTTTGCCGTGAACCACCTCATCATGTGACAATGGCAGGACGAAGTTTTCCGAAAATGCATACAGGAGGGAGAAGGTGACTTTATCATGCAATTCCTTACGATTCTGGGGCTCTGCTTCCATATATTTTAAAATATCGTTCATCCACCCCATATTCCATTTATAGTTAAAGCCTAAGCCGCCTTCATAAGCAGGCGACGTCACTAACGGCCAATCTGTCGAATCTTCCGCCATCATCAAAATGGCTGGATCGGCATCAAATACAATCTCATTTAGCTTTCGTAGAAACGAAACAGCGAATTCATTTTTTTGATACACACCCCCGGCATTCCAGTAGAGCATATTGGCCACAGCATCGATACGAAAACCGTCAACGTGGTAGTATTTCATCCAGAATAAGGCGTTCGAGATCAAAAAGCTCCGCACTTCAGACTTTCCCAAATCAAAATTGGCTGTTCCCCATATTTCATTCTCGCGTACGTATGTATCTTCATATTCATATACGGGCTGCCCATCAAACATATACAAACCATGGGCATCCCTGCCATAATGTCCTGGAACCCAATCAAGGATGATCCCTATACCACTTTGATGGCATTGGTCGATAAAATACATCAAATCATGCGGTGTACCATAACGACTTGTCGGGGAATAATATCCGGTTCCTTGGTAGCCCCAGGAACGATCATAAGGATGTTCAATTATAGGCATAATTTCAACATGAGTAAATTTATGCTCAAGGACATATGGGATCAGATCCTCTGCCAGCTCTCGGTATGAATAAAACTCCCCATCGTCCTTTTTCTTCCAAGAACCTAAATGCACCTCGTAAATAGTAAGTGGTTCTTCATATACACTTTTCTTTCGTTTATTTTTAAACCACTTTTGATCGTTCCAATCATATCCTTCAATGTTGTAAACAATGGATGCTGTGTGCGGCCTGAGCTCAGAATAAAATGCATAGGGATCTGCCTTTAAGATTGTATCTCCCTTAGCAGTTATTATTTGAAACTTGTATATCTCTTGTTCCAGCAAACCTGGAATAAATAATGACCAAATTCCTTCATCATTTAGTTTTGTCATCCCATGCCGGCTTCCATCCCATTTGTTAAAATCCCCCACCACGTTGACCTCGGCGGCATGGGGTGACCAAACAGAAAAACGAGTACCCTTAACTCCATTTTGTATTTCAAGATGTGCCCCAAAGACCTTGTAGCATTCATACAAACTTCCTTCGTGAAAAAGGTGGACATCATAATCTGTTGGTTGTGTTAAGGTCACAATTCTCACCACTTTGCTGCTGAATTTTCCATCTCCATAATCAAACGCTCTAATTTGTAGCATGTTAAAAGAAGCCGCCCATTATTCTGGACAGCATTGCAAAATCAAATGATTAAAATAAAAGGGTTGATAAAAAAACAACAGTGGTTACGGTTATCATGCTTAGCACGGTAGACAGCAAAACGACTTGAGCGGCATATTCTGGATGATTTCCATATTCTAGAGCAAATAAAGCGCTATTTCTTGATGTTGGGAAGGAGCTTGCAATAAACAGCGCTTGTGCTGTAGTTCCATCCAATTTTAAAAGAAAAATAATGAGTAATGCGATGGCCGGTGAGAGAATGAGACGGCCAAATAAACTTAGAAACAACGGCAAAGAAAATTTGCTGATTTTTATATAGGCACTTTGTGCACCAAGCGTAACGAGTGCAACGGCCAGGAAAGCATCAGAAGTATTGCTGATTGGTGTCCACAGAAAATCAGGTAATTTTATATGCATGGTGTGGAGAATCAATCCCAATAAAAAAGCATAAATAACTGGATTCTTTAAAAACTTCTTTATTGCTATAATTCCACTTTGATCAACGGAAACCGAATTTAGCAGCCCATAGGTGTAGGTGAGTAGGTTCTGAAAAATCATGACCACAATTTGAATGGAAGCACCCAATGGACTATGCTGGAAAACAAGCTGGCTTACTGGCAGTCCAAAGTTTCCAGAATTGTTAAGGACCACGCTATTTTTGAAGGTGGATGACAAACCGTTTTCAAATTTGGCCGCTTTGGAAATGACTGCCGTAATAAACATTAAACTACTGCATTGTATTAATAAAAAGCTCAATATATGGACAAGTGTTTTTCCACCAACATTTGTTTGATAAATATTTACAAAACTAACACAAGGCATTAGAAAATAGTTATTTAATTTAGATAATGTATTCATATCAAACTGAAATTTTCGATGTAAAAATACTCCAGCACCTATTAACGTAAAGACTGGTAAAATGACATTTATTAATATAAGAAAAAATACTTCCATAACATTCCCTTTCTGTTATTCCCCATTAATGAAATATAGTCCAAGAACCCTCAGGTAGAGAGCTCTTGGACTATGGCAAATTTGTTAAAAAGGAATAATGGTCAAAATTACAGCAACCAAAATCATAACTGCTGATGATGCGCAGGCCCATTTTAGGAATGAACGCTGCAGGTCCCCGAAATCTTTACCAACCATTCCCACTAATAAATACGTAGATGGAACTAACGGACTTAACAGGTGAACCGGCTGCCCTAGAAGAGAAGCTCGTCCAATTGCGGCTGGATCGATTCCATATACGCTTGCAGCTTTAGCAAGTAAAGGCAAAACTCCATAGTAGAAAGCATCATTGGACATAAAAAACGTAAATGGTGCACTAATGATAGCAGTAATAATGGCGATGTGAGGACCTAAAGCACTTGGGATATGAGAAATCATAATGTTGGCCATTGCATCCACCATTTTTGTCCCAGAAAGAATCCCTGTAAAAATCCCTGCTGCAAAAACCATGGAAACAACAGACAAAGCATTATCCGCGTAGTGCATGATTCGTTCTTTTTGTTCTTTTAAATTTGGATAATTGATCGTAATGGCAATAGCAAAGCCTATCATGAATAATACGGTTGATGGCAGTACCTCTTGAATAAGTGCAACTAACAATAGAATAGTAAGTAAATAGTTTACGATGATTAATTTTGGACGCTTTAAGTAGTCATCCGCTGTTGTAGCAGCTATTTCTGATAGAGTGCTATAATCGATTTCTAGGACACCAATCCGTTTCTTTTCTTTTCGTCCAAGAAGGTATGCCATAAACAATACAAACAACACACCGCCAACCATACTTGGGATCACGGGAGTAAAAATATCGCTCATTTCAAGATGCAAGGCTGTCATCGCTCTTGCAGTTGGTCCGCCCCATGGAAGAAGGTTCATAACTCCTGATGATGATACAGCGATTCCAGCCAGTACCAATGGTTTCATGCCGATTCGCTTATACAAAGGAAGCATAGCAGAAATGGTAATCATATAAGTGGTTGTTCCATCACCATCAAGAGAGATTAATAGCGCAAGGACGGCTGTTCCTATTGCAATTTTTACCGGGTCCCCTTTTACTAGTTTCAAGATTGTCGAAATGATAGGGTCAAATACCCCCGCATCGATCAATATTCCGAAAAAGAGAATCGCAAACAGGATCATGATTCCTGTCGGTGCCACGCTTTTAATCCCCTCAAGCGCCATTGGCCCCATTTCTTTTCCGAATCCGCCGAATAAGGCAAATACAACTGGTACCACCATTAAGGCGATCATCGCTGAAAGACGTTTTGTCATAATTAATACCATAAATACAATAATCATTAAAAATCCTAAAGTTGCTAACATCGTCTTCACCCCTTTTGTTTGTAAATTAATAATAATCAAAATTTTCTAGAGTGAAAACGTTTGCAAAATAAAGTTATTATTGTAAATAAAGATGTATTTTGTACATATTGTTCACGGAACTCAAAAAAGAAAAAAGATACCAATGTCGGCATCTTCCTCAAATAGGATAATATTTCCTTTCCGGTCTACCGACGATTCCATAAACCACTTCCGCCTTGACTTCTTTTATGGATGAAAGGTATTCCAAATAGCGCCGTGCGGTGATCCGAGAGGCTCCAATTTCATTTCCCACCTCTTCGGCAGAAAGGCCTTGGTTTTTAACCTGTAGAACGTTTTTCACCTTGCTTAGCGTAATTTCATCAATTCCTTTTGGCAATCCAGCTTCCTTTCCTGGCTTTTCAATTTCTTTATTTCCAAAAAGAAGGTCCACATATTTCTGGTTTATTTCCTGTTCTGAATTTAAAAGAGAGTGCTTTTTAATAAAATCGAGAATGACTTCGTCAAATCTTTCCCGGTTCACCGGTTTAATTAAATAATTTTCTACGCCATAACCCAACGCTTTTTCAATGAACGCTTTATCGGTTGCTGCTGTTATCATAATTATATTTACTTTTGGGAACTGCTCGCGGACAATGGGGAGCAAATCAGAGCCGAGCATGTCAGGCATGTACACATCCAATATTAATAAATCTGGCGCTTTTTCCTCCAGTAATTGAAGCGTCTGACTGCCATTTAATGCTTTTCCAGCCACTTCAATTTCCTTAAATTTTTTTAAAAATTTTTCATGGATATCAGCGATCCGAAAATCATCTTCTGCAATAACCGCTTTTATCTTCTTATTCAACTTTTTGACTCCTCTCGTATTCCTTTGGAAGGTATACCGTAAAGACCGTCCCACTTTCAGGATTACTTTGAACTTCAATCATACCATTCATTTCAGTCACAGCCTCTTCTGCATTTGCAAGGCCAAATCCCCTAGGCTCAACTCCATTCTTTGAAGTAAAGCCCCTATTAAATAGGAGTGGAATTTCTTTCTCGCTAATTCCTTTTCCATTATCGGCAATCTCAAAAATGATATCACTTCCGATATCGGTCGTGAACAATTTTACGGTAGGAGATTCTTTACCGTAGACAGCTTCAAAGGCATTATCAATTAAGTTCCCCAGTATAATGATCAAGTTCGAAAGTTTAATATGGGCTGGCAATTCCTCTAAAAAACTGTCAGCAACAATTTCAAAGTTTATTTTCTTTTCTGAGGCTTTTCCTAGCTTTCCTAACAAAATCGCCTGCACCTTGGTATCTCTTATATGGTTAAAAACAATAGAATTCTGAATTTGCAAGCTTTGTGTTTCCGTTTGAATCATTTCGATTGCCTGATCATATTCGCCGAGCTGAAGCAATCCCATTAACACGTATAATTTATTAGTAAATTCATGTGTCTGTGCCCGTAAATCTTCCGAATAACTTTTTACTTCTGATATGGTATTGACCATTTGCTCAATCTCGGTTTTATCCCGGAAAGATGCTACGACTCCATTAATTCCCGTTTCATCAAAGAGCGGTGTGCAATTGACGATGACGGTTTTATCCTTCCAGACCATTTCTTTATCCTCTTGCGGATTTCCCGTTCTTAGTACCTCATATAGGTAGTCTGAAGGGAAAAGCCCGTCCACCTTCAAATGGCGGACAGATCCGTTAATATGTAAAAGTCGTTTCGCCGGCTGATTCATCATCGTGATGAATCCATCTTTGTTGATGGCTAGAATTCCTTCCTTAACACCATGCAGGACGGCGTTCTTTTCTTTATAAAGTGACGCTATTTCATAAGGTTCAAGCCCCATTGTATCTTTTCGGATGTTTCGTCCGAGCAGGATGCTGCCGATAAGCGAAATGATTAGGGCAAAAAGTGAAACAAGCAGCACCTTGGAAATAGTGTTCATAATTTGCTGCCTTACATCCTCTAGAAGGAAACCTACAGAAACGATTCCGATTACCTCTCCCTTTTCGTTAAAGATAGGAGATTTCCCTCTAATCGAAGGTCCGAGTGAACCATTCGCTTTGGAGACATAATATTCTCCTTTGTTAAGTGCTCTTTCATTATCTCCACCCCTCATTTTCTTCCCAATCTTAGAGGTTATAGGATGTGAATATCTTATTCCCTCTTTGTTGCCAATGACAACGAATTCAGCCCCCGTCTCTTTGCGGATCTTATCTGCAATCGGCTGAATCGTTTTAGAAGGATCTGCTGTTTCGAATGCCGAAATAATGGGAGGGATAAATGAAACTGTTTTTGAGATTTCCAATGCCATCCGGCCCTTATTTTCCTCTATTTGTTTACTTTCCATAATGCTGAAAAATACGGTCAATAGGAGAATCAAAAATAAACCCAGCGATAGGACCAGCCCAAATATTTTTGTTTGTAATAATATTTTTTTTGTTTTCAGCCAGAACCCCACCTTTTGAAGCTTATGGATTTTGTATAAAAACCATTATATCCTTAATTGCTGAAAAGTTGTTTGTAAATGTTTTCATTAATAGAAAAAACGGCAGCAAACGGCTGCCGTAAAATCTTAATTTCATAGAATGGGCCTTGAAACACTTTTTCGTGTTGTTAATGAAGTGTTTATCGGTTCTAATGATGATTCTAAACGCTCTTTGGCTTCTGAATTTAATTCATAGCGGTTATTTCCTAATTTATTAATTTGATTGTCTAAAATAAATACCCCTTTTAAAATATTGGTTGCTCCTAAAGCAGCAAGTACAGGTTTTAGGGCATAATCAATCATTAATAAGTGACCAAAAGTGCCGCCAACTGCAATTGGTAAAACAGTCTTATCTTCTAGGCCGCTTTGCGGCAGGAGATCCAAATACGTTTTTAATACTCCTGTGAATGATGCTTTATAAACCGGTGTGAGAATTATAATAATATTTGAATCCTCAACCTTCTGATTCGCTTTTTTAATTTCTTCACTATCAAACTTCGCCAGAATTAAATCCTCTGCCGGCAAATGGCGGACATTGATGATTTCCGGAGTTGTCTGTACACCATGGAAATAATTTAAAACATCATGTAATACACCATTTAATCTCGTTTCCTCTGATGGGCTTCCAGAAATAATTGTAACTTTACTCATTCGTTCGAACTCCCTTTCATAAATAATTTTTTAAATTCCAAATTACCTTTTGTTCCGTTTTTGATTAATCAATTGAATCGACCCAAAATCGCTATGAGGATGATTAAGTGATTGAAATCTTTTATATTCGTCTTCAAGTTGCGTCAAGGATAATTCAAAAAGATGTTGATCATCTTTCTTATAGACATTAAAAGCAATGAGTTTGTCGATTAAATTTTTCCGCTTATTTTCCACAGCTTTTCGAAGAATCTCTCCCAACTCAATCACTCCTATATATAGACTTTAAATTCCATCCTTCATAAAAATGGCTGATATCAGTAATTTAGATTTAACAATTCTCTTGATGTTTCAAATAAATAATACGCCGCTTTTATAAGCGCAGATTCATCAAGAGTGAATGCTGGATGGTGCCATTCCTCGGACCCACTTGTTCCAAAAAAAGCAAATGTTCCTGGAATCTCTTGAAGATAGTAAGAGAAATCCTCACCAGCCATAGAGGGTTCGGGATCGATAACATACAGCGACTGCTTTTCGGCACATTTCTTGGCAGCCTCGGTGATTGTTTTATGATTGCTAAGTGGCGGCGGCCCTGCAAACCAATCAATTTCCACTTCGTGTGAAAAAGCTCCAGCAATCGCTTCGACAATGCTGTAGAACCTCGACTTTACTTCTTCTCGGATAGCCTGATCAAAGGTTCGAATTGTTCCCTCCAGTTTCACTTCCCCTGGTATGACGTTCCACGTACTGCCGCCATTTATCTTCGTCACACTCAGTACAACATTATGAAGAGGGGACACATTTCGACTAACCACGGACTGAAGGGCTGTTATAAGATGGCCAGCAGTGAGGATTGGGTCCTTTCCATTTTGCGGTATGGCGGCATGACTTCCTTTTCCATACAGAACAATTTGAAACCGATCTACTGCCGACATTAATGGACCTTCCTTTAGACCAATGGTGCCAACAGGTAAGTCTGGTTTATTGTGAAGACCAATAATCGCGTCAACTCCATCCAATTGTCCGTCATCTATTACCTGCTTGGCGCCTCCTCCTAATTCCTCTGCTGGTTGAAAGATCAAGCGTACGGTTCCATTGAGCTTAGACTGGTGTCTTTTTAAAAGACGAGCCGCACCGATAAGTGCCGCTGTATGAAAGTCATGACCGCAGGCATGCATGACCCCTTTATTTTTTGAAGCATATGGCAAGCCGGTTTTTTCCTCAATAGGAAGTGCATCAATATCCGCACGTACCGCCACAATCGGACCAGGTTTCCCTCCTTTTAAGTCAGCAAACACACCTGTTTTCAAATCTGTTTTCCGAAGCGGAATGTCTAGTTCCAGAAGCCACTTTTCAATGGACTTCGTCGTTTCAAATTCTTGTTTCGATAATTCCGGGTATTGATGCAAATGACGACGAATCGAAATCAAGTATTGCTCAAATTCCTGCTGATTCATAACTATTTTCCTTTCTATAAATCAAATCGATAGCATTTTACTAAAATATCATTGTTCATAAATTCCTTCGTATGATCACGCTTAAACCCGAGCCATTCGTACAATCGAACCGCTTTTTGCATTTTATCACCGGTGTGCAAATACAATTTATCGACTCCCTGCGACTTTGCAAAATCTAGACTAGCTTTCAGTAACTCCTGGGCGACGCCTCGCCCCCGCGCCTCTGGATGAACAGCTAATAAGCGAACAATTGGTGAAAAAATTTGTAATTCCGGTCTTTGATAGGCCTTTTCTGACGACAGAAATAACTGTAAGGTACCGAGAATTTTGTCATCGCTTTTCGCAATTAAAATCTTTTCCACGTCTGGATTGTCTACAGATTCCTTAATATTTTTTAAATAAGCCTCCCAAACTTGAGGATTTGTATAAGCACCCTCATACTGCTGATAGCTCTCCACTAATAAGTTGCGAACTGTTTCTTTTTCATCTTCCACTAATTCGTCTATAATAATTTGGTTAATTGCCATAATCGAAACCATCTCCCAATTCAATTAGTTTTAATTCACCCGTTCTTTTAAAGGGGGAAAAAAAGAGTCACCGGAAATGCGCTGCAAGAATCGCCGGGTCCGTTCTTCCTTAGGAGCATGAAAAATTTCCAAGGGTGTACCTTCTTCTACAATCACACCTCCATCCATAAACAAAACACGATCCGAAACTTCCCTTGCAAAACTCATTTCATGTGTGACCACGACCATCGTAATCCCTTCCTTTGCGATTGTCTTAATAACAGAAAGTACTTCGCCGACTAGTTCAGGATCAAGAGCGGAGGTGGGCTCATCAAAGAGAATGACTTCAGGATTTAGAGCCAGCGCCCGCGCAATTCCTACACGCTGTTGCTGACCCCCTGATAATTGCGATGGATAGTGATGTAATTTATCTTTAAGACCTACTTTTTCCAGCACCAGTTCGCTTCTGTATCGGGCATCTTTTTTCTTCACTCTTTTCGCGACGATTAGCCCTTCCATTACATTTTGCAACACTGTCTTATGGGCAAATAAATTATAGTGTTGAAAAACCATCGCCGATTGTTTTCTAATAGTCAACATCTCCTTTTTCGTTGCCTTTTCAGTATCGACCTTTATATTTCCAATTTGCACCATGCCTCCATCAGGCTTCTCCAAAAAATTTAAGCATCTAAGCAGCGTCGTTTTTCCCGATCCACTTGGACCAAGAATCGTTACCACTTCCCCTTTTTCGATTTTCAAGTTAATCCCTTTTAACACTTCCGATTTATTGAATGATTTTTTTATTCCTTTTAAATTAATCATGACACGCCTCCTCGACTATACGATGTCACCTTTTTTTCAAGTAAAAAAGAAATTCCCTCTACCATAATCGTAAGTCCCCAATAGACGATTCCTGCCGCGATAAAGGCCTCTAAAAATTTCAGATTTGTAGAAGCGACGATATTGGCGGCACCCGTCAATTCTTTCTCTGAAACGAGAAATGCAATAGAGGATGTGTGTAAAAAACCGACAAATAGATTAGTAAAATTGGGAATAGACAGCGCCAAAGCCTGTGGAAGAACAATTCGGAACATCGCTTGATACTTTGTCATCCCTACCGAGTAAGCAGCTTCCAATTGACCAGTAGAAACACTGATGATTCCAGAGCGAATAATTTCTGATAAATAGGCACCTGCGGCTAACGACAAGGCAATCAATACAAACAAAATAATCGGTATTTTGTTTGTTTGAATGTTTAAATCAAATTTGGATGACACTTGATCAATTAATAAAGGGATTCCATAATAAATGACCATAATGTGCATGATGATTGGCGTACCTCTGAAAAAAGAAACATATCCATTCGCTGCCTGGTATAGAAACCTTGTTTTATATATCCTGACTAGTGCCACCGTCAATCCGATTAAAAAACCGATCGCCAAGGGAACAAGGGTTAATATAAGCGTAATGGGAAGAGACTTAATGATTTCTTTAAAAGCGGTCCAGATAAAAGGAATATCGATCGTCATGTATATTCCTCCTTTTTATGCAGCTGCTGATAGATCAGCTTTCTGATAACGATTGAAGTATTTTTCCAATTTTCCAAGTGTCTTTTCAAACAATAGAACAACAGAATAATAGATAATAGAAAGAGATATATACACTTCCAGCGCATGGGCAGTTGCTGAAATCAACGTATCTCCTCTTCCCATCATATCCATTACACCAATCGTGAACGCGAGTGAAGTATCCTTTAATGAACCGATAACAGAGTTAGCCACATTAGGAAAGGCAATCCGAAGTGCCTGTGGCATAACGATTCGAAAGAAGTTCTGCGTGCTGGTCATTCCCACTGAATAGGCCGCTTCCGTTTGTCCTTTATCAACAGCACGTATGGCTCCTCGGAAAATTTCTGAAAATCCAGCTCCATTACTAATTGCATAAGTAATGATTACGAAATAAATTGCCTCAAGTTTTGAAACATCAATTTTGATTATCTGAAGGACGGCAGGTAACCCATAAAATACAAGGAATAATTGGATAAGAATCGGTGTCCCGCGTATAAAAGAAACATATAAAATGACCAATTGATTTAAGATAGGTATTTTAAACATCCTCGGTATAGCAGCTGCTACACCGAGGATAAGTCCTAGAAAGATAGATGCTGCTAAAATCTGAAGAGTTACCCCTAGATAATGAAATAATGTCGGTATAAATTCGATAATTAATGACGGATCAAATGCTTTCCCCATTGATTAACCACCTCCAAACACTAACTTCCAACTTGTTAAAAGTTGACTGTATAGTCAGCTCCCAGCCATTTTTTACTCAATTCACTGACTACTCCTTCTTTTTTAAGCTCAACGAGTGCTTCATCGATTCTCTTTTGCAGTGGTGTTTCATCCTTTCTTAGCAGGAAATAAACTTTTGAATTCAAGAGCGGTTCACCGACCACTTTTTGCTGGGCATCAACAGACTTATTAAGGAAATCTACAGAGAATGGTGTAGTAATGGTGGCATCTGCCCGGCCAGTTTTAAGTTGGTTAATCGTTGAATCTGGCCCATTACCTGCATAGACAATCTCAATTCCAGCGTTATTTTCCTTGTTATACTTCTCTAAGAAAACAGCGGAGTTACTTGTTGCACTGACGATCGCTTTTTTCCCTTTTAAATCTTTTATCGAGTGAATATCATTATTATTTTTATTGACCGTTACATGTAGTGGAAAAATATTATAAGGTTCGTTATTGAAAAGAAACTTCTTTTTGCGCTCTTCATTCACTTCCATTTGGTGTGCGATAAAATCAATTTTATTTGTTTCTAAGCTAATTAAAAGATTAGAAAACTCCATCGTTTTGAATTCAAACTGGTATTCTGGCAGCTTTTCATCAATCTTTCGAACTAATTCCACATCATAACCGGTTAATTTTCCATTCTTATCAATAAAGCAGACATTCGGAAACTGTGTCCCTGTGCCAACTATGATTTTTTGTACTTTTGTGTCTCCTTTAGCGGTTTCTGTGCTTGCCTTGGTTGTTTTATTCGTTTCTTGCGAAGAGCATGCGCCAAGTGCTAACGTTAGCAGCACTGTTACAAATATCGTAAGTTTTTTCTTCATAAGTATTTGCACCTATCCTTTTCATTTACTTAAAATTCTATTGATTTAGTCGGAATTATTTCAATATTTTATGATTAAATCTTTCTAGCACTTTCTCGATATGTTCGATTCCTACTTGTGTAATTCCCTCATATACCTCATCTTTGCCAATTTCAACCACTGGCACATGACGGACACCATACTTGACTTCCAAAACATCTCTGCGATCATCATGGTGGGTAACATCTATTGTTTCGTATTTAATTCCCTTGTCTTCTAAATATTGTTTTACCTCTCCACAATAATGGCACCCTTCTTTTGCCCAAACCACAACAGATAATTCTTTTCCCATTTTTTATTCCTCCCAATAATTTTTCATTTTTGATTAATATAGCTCTGTTAAACTTGGTTGTTGATTTGCGCTCCAATCAACAGTGTTATTAAATCAACAATGGCCATTAACACAGCCATTAATAAAATAGGCTCCCTATTAAAGATTGATCATCTTTTAATAGAGAGCCTCTAGTTGACTAGCCGGCAGTGTTGCTGATCGGATTTACGATTATTAGTTTGTGTTATCAATGTGTTGTCACCTTTTTGGCATATTGGTTTTCTGGAAAAGGAATTCCAAGGTTTGCGCGTAATGTTTCACCCTCATATTCCGTTCTAAATATCCCTCGATTTTGAAGAATTGGTACGACCAAGTCCACAAAATCATTCAATCCATTTGGAACCGCTGAACCAATAATAAATCCATCAGCACCTTCTTTTTCGAACCATTCCTGAATAAGGTCCGCCACTTTTTCCGGAGTTCCAAAAAATGCAGGTTTTGGTGTTGTTTCTCTTAAAGCGACTTGGCGGAGCGTTAAATTATGTTCCTTAGCTTGTTTTTTTATTCGATTAGTATGACTTTGGAAGCTATTTTGACCTAAGTCTCCCAGATCAGGGAACGGTTCATCAAGAGGATATTGTGAAAAATCGTGATGCTCAAAATATCTGCCCAAATAATCCAGCGCTTTATCAATAGAAACCAAATTAGCAATTTCTTGATATTTTTTTTCTGCCTCTTCCTCAGTTGCAGCAATAATTGGTGCGATTCCAGGCAGAATGACGAGTTCATCGGGATTACGTCCGTATGCTTTTGCTCTATTTTTCACATCCCGATAAAAATCTTGTGCCGCTGCTAATGTTGGATGGCCTGTAAAGATGGCATCTGCTTCTTTGGCAGCAAGGTCTCTACCTGCATCGGAGGAACCAGCTTGAAATATGACCGGTCTCCCTTGCTTTGATCTGCCGATATTAAGCGGACCTTGCACGGAGAAAAATTCCCCTCTGTGGTTCAGATGATGTAATTTATCTGGATCAAAGAATACTCCCGTTTCTTTATCCCGGACAAAAGCGTCATCCTCCCAAGAATCCCAAAGTCCTTTGGCTACCTGCAAATATTCTGCTGCAATCCGGTATCTTTTGGCATGATCAGGATGTTCTTCGATCGTTTTACTAAAGTTGAGAGCCGTTTTTTCAAGTGGGGATGTAACCACGTTCCATCCAGCCCGGCCTTGGCTGATATGATCAAGCGACGAAAATTGTCTCGCGACATTGAACGGCTCACTATACGAGGTTGATAGTGTACCCACGAGACCAATTCTCGAAGTGACCGCAGCAAGGGCAGACAAAATGGTGAGTGGTTCAAAACGATTTAAAAAGTGTGGAATCGACTTCTCGTTAATATGCAAACCATCTGCAATGAAGACTAAGTCAAATTTACCTTGTTCTGCTTTCTCTGCCTGATTGGTATAAAACTCCAAACTGACACTTGCATCTGGTTGAATATTGGGATGCCTCCATCCAGCAATATTTCCGCCGACACCATGAATAATTGCACCAAATTTTATTTGTTTTGGATTAGGCATGTAAGATCCTCCTTATTAACTCCGAGTTATTTGATAGGAATGCTTTTATTGTTCTTGTGCTTAATCCTACCATTTAAAAATTGGAAATTCTATACTTTATCTGATAGAAAAATTTATTGTTTTCATTCGGAAATTCTATCAATCTAACTTACATCATGGCTACTATGCTGTTGAACAAAACGTTGGCACTCCTCTATAATTAGATCCTTGTCATGGTCCAAGGATGCCACATGATAGGAATTTTCCAGAACAATCATTTCCTTTCCTGCAGACCCTATATGATTCATTATATAATCTGTATTTTCCGGTGGTACGACATGATCGACAGCAGATTTAACACCTAATACTGGACAATGAATATCAGGTATTATTGCTGGTGTTTTGTCCATTAAAGTTTGCAGTTGATGAATAGATTTAATGGGTACTTTTTCGTAAGTAATTTCATGAGCATCCTTTGCCTTAATATCAGGATTTCCTTCATCAATAAATCTTGGACTGGCTTTTCCCCTTAAATGGTCATAAGACGGAAGCGTTAAAGCTGGATTAACCAAAATAATTCCCTTTACATCCCGATATTTATGAGCAAGCCAAAGCGCCAGTGTCCCACCCATTGACTGTCCTAATACAAAGATGCTGTTGCAATGCTGGGCTAATGTTTGATAGCCCTTTTCCAAAGATTTAAACCACTCTTCGTGTGTGCAATTCTCTAAATCATAATAATGGGTTCCATGCCCTTTTAATCTTTGTGCAAAAACCGAATACCCCAATTGTGCAAGTTTCTCGCCAACGTATTGCACACTTTGTGGAGTACCAACAAATCCATGTGAAATCAGAATCCCAACATTGTTTCCCTTATAATAAAATTCTTCTGCCCCCCTAATAATTGGAAACTGTTCTTCCATCTTTTTCGCCCTCCTTTTCTACAAAACTCAACTAAACACATTAAATAAGTAGGAATTATAATAATAAAAAAAGCCAATTTTTATTCAGATTGATTTTTTGGAAACGGCAGACCGTAATGATCTCTCAAAGTATATCCTGTATATTCCGTCCTAAAGAGCTGTCTTCGCTGCAATTCTGGAATGACTAAATTGACAAATGGTTCGAAATCACGGTTCATTACTTGTGGCATGATATTAAAACCATCAGCTGCTTTGTTATGAAACCAAAATTCAAGTTCATCCGCAATTCTCTTTGGGGTCCCACTGATGGTAAAATGGCCCCTTCCTCCTCCTAAACGAATAAGCAATTGTCTGACTGTAAGATTTTCACGTTGGGCCAATTGAATAATTAATTGACTACGACTTTGATGTCCTTGTATCTCCTCTATGACAGGTAGATTGGGCAGGGGTTCATCTAAGGAAACTGATGTTAAATCCACCCCAATTCTATTCGAAAGCTGTATTAAACTATGGCTGAAATTCATGAATTTGGCTAACTCTTCTTCTCTTTCTTTGGCTTCCTCATCTGTATTCCCTATAATAAAACTTATCCCCGGCAATATTTTTACTTGATTCGGGTCCCTGCCGTTCCTGGCTATCCTTGCTTTTACATCTTGATAAAAAACTCTTGCATCTTCAAAGGTTTGCTGTGCGGTAAATATGGCATCAGCATATTGAGAGGAAAATTCCTTTCCATCCTCTGATGTTCCTGCTTGAACAAGTACCGGTCTTTTCTGTGGGGAACTTGGAATGTTTAATGGTCCACGAACTTTAAAAAATTCTCCCTTATGATGAATTTCATGTACTTTATGTTTGTCTGCAAAAGTTCCATTCACTTTATCCGCTAAAATAGCATCATCTTCCCAGCTATCCCAAAGCTTCCTCGTTACCTCTAAGAATTCTTTTGCTTTTTTATAACGTTTAGCATGATCAGGGATATCTTCCAGATTAAAATTTTGTGCTTCACTATCAGTTCCAGATGTTATGATATTCCAGCCAGCACGCCCATTGCTCAGAAAATCAAGGGAAGAAAATCTTCGCGCAACATTGTAAGGCTCATTAAAACTTGTTGAGACAGTTGCAATTAATCCAATACGATCCGTTACGGCTGCCAATGCAGATAATAATGCAGTTGGTTCATAGGAGATAAGCGGCCCGTTATCGACAGCCTTTGGTGAAGTTGAAATACGATCTGCGAGAAAGATAGAATCCATTTTTGCCATTTCAGCTTTTTGAGCCAATTGTTTATAATAAGAGAAATTCATCAATTGATTAGGTAGAGATTCCGGGTGACGCCACGAGGCCTCATGATGTCCCATATTATATAAAAATAGATTTAGATGCATTTTTCTCCTTAGTTTACTCATGTATACCCCTTTCTGTCAGAATTCACATTTATTTATTAAGATTCCACAGCAGCAGGTTCCGTTTCCCAAACTGTACTTGGAACCTCTCGTCTAAGAACCGGTATAACATCCGTAGCAAACCTTTCGAGCTGCTCATATTGTTCTTCCTTACTTAAGCCGCCCACACTTATACTTTGTACTTGATGACCGAATGCTTGATGATATTTTAGTATCTTCTCTATAACAAATTCTGCGCTTCCAATTAAGGCTGAGCCATTTTCAATGTGATCTTCAAGATCCTTAAATGGAGATTGGTTATGTATTGCGGCTTCTGTATTCATTTGAATATCATAGTACGGCCGGAAACGATTAATGGCTTCTTCGTTTGTATCGGCCAAGTACAAACTGCCTGCCCCTGCACCGACAACCGCTTTTTTTGGATCAAACCCATAATATTCTAAACGTTCGCGGTAATGGTCAATTAACTCTTTATATTTAGCCATTGGATGAAAAGCATTAGATGAAAAAATTGGCTCTCCATTCTTTGCTGCCAGTTCAGTTGAGAGTGGACTTGATGCACTCCCATGCCAAATAGGTATCTGATTTTGATATGGTCTTGGTTCTGTCGTTACATTATATATTGGCGAACGGTAGTTTCCTTCCCATGAGACATTTTCTTCCGTCCATAAGCGTTTAAGAAGATCATAACGTTCAGCAAGGGAAGCCCATTGCTCCTCTTCTGTTATTCCGAATAACGGGTAATGACGCGGATCGTTGCCTTTACCAATCATCATTTCTAATCTTCCGCCAGAAAGATGATCAAGTGTCGCATAATCCTCTGCGACTCGCACCGGATCAAGAACACTCAAAACCGATACAGTAGGCAGCAATCGGATTTTGGTGGTTTTGGCAGCAATTGCTGTTAACATTACAGCTGGAGAAGAAGATAAAAACGGTGCCCCATGACGCTCACCTACCCCATAGCCATCAAAACCAAGCGATTCGGCCAAAACGGCCTGATCAATCACTTGTTGAATTCTTTCCTGTGTCGTTAAATTTTCTCCTGTTACACCATTTGGATGATTACTCATAAGGTCAAACAAAACAAATTTCATTAGTATTCCCCCCCCATTTTATCCTTCGTGCTTCATCCCGAATATGAAAGACATTTCGACCACTGCATCGGCTGTTTTTGTCCTTCATCCTGGTTATGAAAGACACTTTGACCTTTGTATAAATTGTTTATTTCCTTCATCTAAACTTTTTTAAATGGGATTATGGCAAGCAGCCCAATGCCCTTTATTAATTTCCCTAAATAGAGGTTGTTCTTCACGACAACGGGCCGTCGCAGCTGGACAACGGGTATGAAAACGGCAGCCGCTCGGCGGATTCAATGGAGATGGTATTTCTCCCTGTATAGATATCCGTTCCCTGTTGTACAAAGGATCTGCGACTGGAATTGAATCAATTAGTCCTTTGGTATAATGGTGGGCAGGATGCAAGAACAGTTCTTCACTATCGGCCAATTCCACCAGTTGACCTAAGTACATTACCCCAATACGATCTGAGACATGACGGACAATATTTAAACCATGAGCGATAAATAAATAAGTTAAATTGCTCTCTTTCTGTAATTCCTGCAATAAATTAATAATCTGTGCCTGAACAGAAACATCTAACGCTGACACGGCTTCATCAGCTAGGATAAACTGTGGATTTAGTGCAATTGCTCTTGCAATAGCTATACGCTGACGCTGCCCTCCAGAAAATTCATGTGGATATCGATCTAACCCGTTTTTATTTAGGCCAACTTTTTCTAACAATTCTTGAACTCTATTTTTCTCTTCTTTCAGACTAAGTGTTTCATGAACTTGCAATGGCTCGCCAATTATATCGCCAACCTTCCAACGAGGATTTACAGACCCATAGGGATCTTGATAAATCACTTGCATATCTTTACGCTTTTGACGCAATTCTCCTGCCCCTAATTTTGTTAAATCCCGGTCTTGAAAAAAAACATTTCCACTAGTCAACTTTTCCATCTGTAAAAGAACCCGGCCCAATGTCGACTTTCCACTGCCTGATTCTCCAACAAGACCAAATGTCTCTCCCTTTTCAATCGTGAATGAGACTTTGTCCACTGCTTTAATAATGGATTGGTTTCGAGAAAAAAGACTTTTTCCAATCGGATAATATTTACTCACTTCCTGAATTGAAAACAGAGGTTCAGCAGAGTGCTTTGAGCTGGTTTGAGATTCATTTTCAGACAGCACCACCGTTTCTTGTACTGGTTGTTTCCAATCATTCCTCAATATTTCCTCTGCATGCCAGCAAGCAGTTTCCCGATTATTCAATTCAAATAAGGGCGGTGATTCTACTCTACAACGATCCGTTGCAAAGGGGCAGCGGGGATGAAACTGGCAGCCCGATGGCAAATCAGCCAGTCCCGGGATAGATCCATTGATAGAATAGAGCTTTTTACTTCGATCACTATCTATCGTCGTAATCGACTGCATCAACCCACGTGTATAAGGATGATGGGGCAGCTCAAACAATTGTCCTGCCGTTGCCTGCTCAACGATTCGGCCGGCATACATCACAATAATCCGGTCTGCCATTTCTGCTGCAACGCCCATATCATGTGTAATTAAAAGAATAGACATGCCAAATTCTTTTTTCAATTCTTGAAGTAGTTTCAATATTTGTGCTTGAATGGTAACATCCAGGGCTGTCGTAGGTTCATCCGCAATGAGAAGGTCCGGTCCGCAAGCAAGCGCCATCGCAATCATTGCCCGTTGCAGCATGCCACCAGATAACTCGTTCGGATATTGATTCAATCGTATTTCAGCGTCGGATATGCCCACTCGTTCCAGCAAATAAAGCGCACGTTGTTTCGCATGCAATTTAGTAGATTGCTTGTTTTCAAGAATGGTTTCGATAATCTGGCTTCCTATTGTAAAAACGGGGTCAAAAGCAGCCATTGGCTCTTGAAAGATCATCGCCACTTTCTTACCTCTAATCGAACGAAGCTTCTTTTGAGAGAGTTGGGTGAGGTCAACTCCATCCAGTACAATGCTTCCATCTGAAATCATTCCATTTTCATAATCGATTAGCCTCATGATTGCTTTAGAGGTAACACTTTTCCCGCTTCCAGACTCTCCTACAAGGCAGACTGTCTCCCCGGCTTTAATATGTAACGATACATCGTTTATGGCGGTAAGAGCACGATCCTTAAACGCAAAATCCACCTTTAAATGCTGGATGTCAAGCAACTTCTGCATCTGAGGTTCCTCCTTTATCTCTTTTTGCTTATTTTTGGATCAAAAGTATCCCGTAGTTTATCCCCCATAATGTTTACAGAGAGAACCAAAAGAGTAATCGCTAAACCAGGAAAAGTACATATCCACCATCCTACCGTCAAATAACCACGTCCCTGTGAAAGTAGTGCTCCCCAATCAGGAATTTCTTTAATTACTCCCAGTCCAAGAAAACTTAACCCTGCCCCAATTAAAATGGAGGATCCAAGACCAATTGTTGCCATGACTAACAGAGGGGACCAGGAATTTGGCAGCAGGTGCCAGAGAAAAATCTTCCACTCATGTGTACCAATTGAACGCGAGGCATCTACATACTGGCGTTTTTTTATCGATATCATCTGCCCTCTCATGACACGTGCATATCCTGGAATGGATGCTGCAGCAACCGCTAAGACAATATTAAATAAACCGGGCCCGAGTGCAGCAGCAATCGCTAATGCAAGAAGAACCGCAGGAATTGTCATCAAAATCTCAATAAACCGCATAAATACAACATCAATGATGCCACCAAAATAACCGGCTGCAGAACCTATTATTCCGCCAATTAATCCTCCAATGAGAACAGAAGCAATCCCAATTATAAGCGAGTCCCTGCTTCCATATATGACAAGACTTAAAACGTCTCTCCCAAAATAATCTGTTCCGAACCAATGTGCCGAATTTGGTGCACTTAAAGTGCTGGCTGTATCCATAAAGGTTGGCGAATAGGGCGCAAGCCATTTTGGAAATAAGGCGCAGGTAATAATGAAGATTACAATTATTCCTGCACCATATATAAAGAAGTTTGATACCGAGAAGTTTGTGTGTAATCTTGCAAACTTCCATTTTGGAACCTGCAGCACCGTTTTGGTATTAACCACTTCCTTCATTATATTTTCCTCCCGCTTATAAATTTTTGTGTTACCATTTAGTTAGCCCTGCGTACCCTTGGGTCAATGATCGAATAGGATAGGTCTACTAATAGATTGATAACCACAAATACAATCGCACTAAAGAAGACAACACCTTGTATTACAGGCAGATCTTTCGCCATAATGGCATCCGCAACAATCCGGCCGATTCCCTGTCTTGAAAATACCGTTTCAATAACTACTGTACCCGCCATAAGTTCCCCAATATTTAGACCAATGATGGTAATCGCAGGAATAAGGGCGTTGCGAAGAGCATGTCGATACATGACTGCACGTTCAGAAAGACCTTTAGCCCTTAATGTAACAATGAATGGTTCATTTATCACTTCCAGCATACTAGTACGCACCATTCGAATGATTAATCCTGCACCTACAAAACCGAGGGAAAGTGATGGAAGGACAATTGTTTTCCAGCCATCTGAACCCATTGCAGGAAACCAGTTTAGGAATACTGAAAAGATTAATATAAGTAAAATCCCCGACCAAAATGTCGGCATTGATATTCCAAATAAACCAATCAAACGAGCGATAAAATCGATCCATTTATTACGGTAAATCGCTGATAATACACCGAAAAACACACCAATTATAATCGAAACTAAAGCGCTGGCCAGTGTTAGAGCAAGCGTAGCAGGAAAGTGTTCTAAAATTTTGGGAAGAACCTGATCCCTATTGACTAATGATTGACCAAAGTCCCCATGAAGGACATTCATAAAATAATCTAAGAATTGCACATAAAACGGTTGATCAAGCCCCAATTCCTTGCGTAAATTTTCTACCATTTCAGGAGTAGCTACAGAGGGATCAAGCATGGATAGCACTGGATCCCCCGGAAGCAGATAAATGATGCAAAAGACAAGGACTAAGGAGCCAAAAATGGATACAAGTGCCGTCAATATCTTTAAAAGGATCTTGTTCACTATAGCCATAATCTATCAGCCCCTTTTCTCTTTATTGTTCAATATTGACATCATTGAACAATGGATATCCTAATGAGTCGAATGTAATGCCATTTACAGTTTTAGACGCTGCCACTGTGTATGGGAAAACATAAATGGGAATGATCCAAGCGTCTTTTATTATTTTTTGCTGTACTTTTTTATAAGTTTCTTCACGTTTTGCAGGATCCAGCTCTATAGTTCCTTGCTCGAGCCATTGATCCAGTTCTGGATCTGAACCGCCAGTTAAGCCTTTAAAAACAGCTTCCTCTTCAGGAGTGCGTGTATGATATATGGCTCTAAGTGCATTGGGATCGGAATTAACTTGGCTGTTTCCATACAAGTCGTAATCTGCGTTTTTATAGATTACTGTTGCAACATCTTTCGTAATATTAATCTCTACTTTAATTCCAATCTTTTTTAACTGCTGCTGAACTATGACAGCAATATCATTTCTTTTCTCACGATTAGGCGTTCCATCTACATATTTCAATGTAAACGGCTTTCCATCTTTTACCCGGATTCCATCCGAACCTTTTTTATACCCTAGTTCGTCGAGTATTTGGTTGGCTTTTTTAATATTTGCCTTCGTCTCACCTTCCAGGGATTTATCGTAGCCTAAAATGCCCGGTGTAATTGGTGACCATGACCTTTCGTATGTTCCTAAATACAATGTCTTAACAATCGAGTCAACATCAACGGCCAGTTGAACCGCTTGACGGACCTTCACATCATTCCATGGTGCTTTTCTTTGATTGAAAAAGAGTGTGTATGGCAGACCAATAGTATTTACCTTAAGTAATTGAGTTTTCGAATCATTCTTTAACGAAGCGATATTTTGCGGCGGGACAGTTTCAGCCGCAAGCACTTGCCCGCTTTGGACACTTCCGATCCGGGTTGCCTCCTCTGGAATGATTTTAAATGTAATTTTATCTAAATAAGGTGCTTCCTTATTTTCGACATTTGCGGGTCCCCAGTGATAATCCTTATTTTTTTCAACTACAATGTCTGCGTTTTCTGACCAACTGACAAATTTATAGGGTCCGGTTCCTACAGGGTTTTTACTAAATTGATCACCATACTTCTCTGCAGCTGTTGGGGAAACAATCCCAAGCATGGCCTGGCTTAAATTACTTAAAAACGAGGCTGAAGGTGTTGCTAGATTAATTTTGATGGTGTAATCATCAATCACCTCTGACGATTGGTAGGGTTTCAAAAGAGCGACGGCATTTTTTGCTTGGGTTTTGGGATCATTTATCCGGTCAAAACTATATTTTACTGCTGCTGCATTAAAGGGTGTTCCATCATGAAACTTTACGTCTTTACGCAGCGTAAATGTATAACTTTTCCCATCATTTGAAATCTTCCATTCCGTAGCAAGCCACGGTTTTATTGTGTTATCAGGCGCTTGAACTACCAAACTATCAAAAATCGTTCTGAAAGCACGAACTGCCACAGCTAACCCGCTTCGAGCAGGATCAAGTGAATCAGGAGATGTTGCCAGTGCAAAGGTTAAATCTCCTCCTGACTTTGGATGTGATGCGCCCTCTTTGTTGGATTCTTGTGAACTACTATTTTTGGTACTAGTACTACTTGCACAGCCTGACACTAGAAGGACAAATACTAAAAGAATGGCTAATAATTTTATCTGATTAACTTGTTTCATTGCAAACTCCTCCTATCCATTTTTCACTGTAGATTGTGCATAACGATTAACCGGGTATGGGAGTCCAAGATTTCCCCGCAATGTGTCGGATTCATATTCTGTTCGAAATAATCCACGTTCTTGAAGAATTGGCACAACATAATCAATAAATCCAGTTAAATTGCTTGGTAGATTGAAGTGAACAATAAATCCATCCGCCCCATAGCCTTCGAACCATTCTTGGATAAGATCAGCAACTCTATCTGGCGTTCCAATAAAAGGTGTTCTTGGTGTCGCTGCCCTTAGCGCTACCAGCCTTAGTGTTAAGTTTTGTTCTTTCGCCTCCTTTTTGATAAGATCCGTTCCACTTTTGAAGCTGTTTGATCCCAAATCCCCGATTTCTGGAAATGGTTCATCAAGTGGATACTGTGAAAAATCATGATGTTCAAAAAAGCGTCCTAAATAGTTCAAAGCCTGTTCAATCGATACTAAATTAGCAATCTCTTGATATTTCTGTTCAGCTTCTTCCTCTGTTTTTCCAACAATCGGCTCGATGCCTGGCAAAATAAGAATGTGTTCAGGATTCCTGCCATATGCAGCCGTCCTGCTTTTCACATCTTGATAGAATTTTTGAGCTGCTTCTAATGTAGCCTGACCTGTGAAAATGGCATCGGCATTTTTGGCAGCAAGGTTTTTCCCATCTTCAGAGGAACCTGCTTGGAAGATGATAGGACGGCCTTGCTTCGACCTGGCTATATTTAATGGCCCTTGTATAGAGAAAAACTCCCCTTTGTGATTTAATTGATGTAATTTTTCAGGATCAAAAAATATCCCTGATTCCTTATCTCGAATAAATGCATCATCTTCCCATGAATCCCATAATCCATTGGCTACATCTAGATATTCAGAGGCAATTCGATATCTTTTTGGATGATCAGGATGCTCCTCAATCGTTTTGCCAAAATTTAAGGCCGTTTTCTCTAATGGAGATGTAACTACGTTCCAGCCTGCTCTGCCATGACTTATATGATCTAGTGATGAAAATTGCCTTGCGACAGTAAACGGTTCACTATAGGAAGTTGATACGGTTCCTGCAAGGCCAATTCGTTTCGTTACGGCTGCAAGTGCCGATAGAATTGTCAGTGGTTCAAATCGATTTAGGAAATGAGGCAATGATTTTTCGTTAATATGCAAACCATCTGCAATAAAGACAAAATCGAATTTAGCCTTTTCAGACTTTTGTGCTTGTTCCTTATAAAAATCAAAATTCACACTCGCATCCGTTAATACCTCTGGATGTCTCCACGCGGCAATATTTCCTCCGACGCCATGAATGATCGTTCCAAATTTTAATTGTCTTTTAGCTGACATTTTTAATTTCCTCCCTCATTGTCTATTATTCCTACATGAATAGTGTGTTTTAATGTTGTAAAGCGGCCCTATTTATTGATTTAAATACTTTGTTATCACTCCTGGCTTGTTTCGCATGATTTAAATAAATCTACTTTATTTTTTGGCGAATTCCTTATTTGACGGTTGCATGTTTTCCTCTTCTTCTTGGTATAACGGGCTTAACAGCTGAAAGGATCGAATTCTTTCTTCATCCTTTTCAATCGGTGTATGTAGAATAAATTCATCCACCTGATAGTTTTTATGAAGCTCTTCTAACATTTCATTCACCATAGCAGGGGTTCCTATGAGAATATCGGCTTCTTGCTCCGTGATTTCATATGGTTCACCAGCCTGCCTTCCGAACACTTCTGCTTGTTCAAGCGATTGTAATGTCACCGAGCGTCCGCTTTGCAGATGGACTTTTACAATTTTTCTATTGCCTACGAGGACTTCGGCTTCATCTTGGGTAGGAGCAGCAATAACTGCCAGTGAAATGATGAATTTTCCGTTAGGAAAGCCTTGCCGATAGGCAATTGCCGCATCTCGAAGTATTCGATCATCACTATTGATAAATTTTGCAAAAACGAATGAGATTCCTAGACTTGCAGCAAGTTCTGCACTATTTACACTTGCACCAAGCAAGAAAATTTCAGGTTTTTCATGGGGAATAGGAGTTGCTTGGATTCCTGCAAGCGGGTGATCATCTTCGACTGAATTTTCAATTATTTTTTGCAATAACGAAATCTTTTCACTAAAGTCATGCCCATTATTGACTGTCCCAAATTGTAAGGCTTTGGTTGACAATGGAAGCCCGCCCGGTGCTTTTCCTATACCAAGGTCAACTCTTCCTGGAGCAAGTGTCGATAAGACATGAAAGTTTTCTGCAACTTTATATGGACTATAATGCTGCAGCATTACTCCTCCTGATCCAACTCGAATTGTGTTTGTTCGTGCCAATACGTATGAAATCAATACTTCAGGTGAGGATCCTGCCACTTGGTCTGAATGATGATGTTCTGATACCCAAAAACGTGAATAGCCCCATTCTTCCGCTTTTTGCGCCAAGCGTACGGTTTTCTGTAATGCATGAGAAGCGGTGGTTCCAGGAAATACTGGGCTCTGATCTAAAATACTCAGTTGATAACTCATTTAATTTCGCCTCCGTTTTTATTCCGATATTACCAATTGGAAAAGTATGTTTTATTTTAATTGTTGTTTATCCTATCACTGAAAATACTGAACTGGCAATACTTTTACTTATAGGAAAAAATAGATTATTGATAAAAAAATTCTATCAAAAAACTTTTAGGACATTTTTGGCTAGGAAATTACTCTTCATTTACCGCATTAGCTTTTAATTTTCGGGTTTTGAACGCCTGCTTAAGTATTTACGTTTCAAGGTTCTAATTTTTAATCTCTAAAGAGGTATTACCTTTCCACCTTGAGCATCATCTTTCAGAAATTCATTCAGTCTTTTTGTTAGACCACCATGGCCAAAGCGAATAAATTTATGCATATTTGGCTCGTGCATCTCTTCTTTGACAAAATCTAAAAACGCCAAGAGCTGAATTCTTCGGCAATATATATTGTCAATTCCATAGTCATAAAACCATTGATCAATCGTATTGTATATCCCTCGATTGACTCCGTACTGTTGGTTACACCAAATAAAAAATGGCAAATCCGGCAAGTTGAGAAACTTGCTGGCTGCTAAGGAACTTACATTCTTTGTAAAGGTTCTGACTGAATTTTTACTTTGAGGTTTCATAAATGTCCCCCTCCTTATATACGCATATCCAATAATACAAACAAGAATAGTCGGAATTATAGTGTTACTTTGCCCCTGCTAATTTATTCGCGGGTGATTTATTTAATTGAGATTAATCCTATCACCCAGAAGATGGTAATGGCAATATGTTTACTGATAGAAAAAATCAATCAACCAATAGGAATAATTAATCACACAAGATGCTTTGCTTTTCAAATTCTTTAACAGAAAAAAGAATATCATTCCACAGCTGTTGATTTCCAAAACTATTATTTAAGTAAGCCGCATAAATATGCTGATTTAGATGAATAAAATGTGAAACATCGATTTCGATAAGCTCGCCTAGCTCCAACTCTTTTTTTACACATAAGTAAGGTAAAAATCCTATTCCATTTTTGCTTAGTATAATCGATTTTGCCACTTCAAGATGGTCCACTAAAAATTCAATATTGGGTTTTACATTAGCCACTTCAAATAATTTGTGAATCCGATTCCAGTCAAAAGCACCACACTCGAAAAACACCATCGGTTCCATGGCCAATTGCTGGATAGAAATATTTTTTAGAGATTCAAAGGAGTGATCCGGATATACAACTAATCTGACGGAATTATTTAAGAGTTCATGCTTTTGAATTCCATGGTGGGATATCTCCTTTAAAAAGGCGATATCAACTTGTTTCTGAAGAAGTTTTTCCAGCAATACATCGTTTGTAGCTGAGATAAATTTAAATCGCAGCTCGGGATGCGATTTTTTCAAGAAAGGAAGGGCAAACGGAATAAAGTATTGTGAGGTAATAATATTGGCCCCTATGACAATTTCCTTTGGATTATCTTCTTTTTTCAATAGTTTCTTTCCTTGATCGTAGGTTTGTATGATTTGCTCTGCATATGGAATAAAAGCTTTTCCTTCTTCCGATAATGTCAAGCTTCTCCCCTTTCGTAAAAATAATTCGATGCCTAAATCCCGTTCCAATGTTTTAATTCTCGCAGTAACGGTTGGCTGAGATAAATAAAGAGCTTCTGCAGCTTTATGGATACTTTCCAAATGAACTACATACATAAACGCTTCCATGTGATCGATATTCAATTCTTCCAACCCCTTTCCGTTTAATTATTTACCGTTGCCAATAAAAAAAGCTCCAAAACACACGAATGTGTTATGGAGCCTTTGGACGACCAATCGGCAGATTTCATTTTTTAAAAGTTTTCTAAATTTTACTCCAATTAATCCAATGTGTAAAGTAAGAATTAAAAAAATATTCTATTAAGTTTAAGAAATTAAGTTGGAACATATTGTTCATTAAAAAAATAAGTTTTCTGTAATATTATTAACTTAATAACTACAAAAATATTTCCTATCAAATAAATCTATCAATTTCGGGGGAAGTTTTATGCTTAAGAAGGTTATCACATCATTATTAATGTGCACATTCATCCTTGCTGGAAACTTTCCTTTTTCTATAATAGATTCGGATAAAGTCGAAGCTTCTTCCTATAACACTTTAGCCCAGCGTCCATTTATGGGCTGGAGCAGCTGGAGTTCGATTCGCAAGAAGCCGACAGAGGAAAACATTAAAGCGGCGGCTTATATTATGGCAGCAAAATTTAAGTCGCATGGATACGAATATGTCAATCTTGATGATTACTATCAGCTTGATTGGACGACAACCGTGGACAAATATGGCAGATGGGTTGTCGACCCTAAGAAATTTCCAAATGGCATGAAGGCAGTTGGGGATTATATCCACAAAAAAGGATTAAAATTTGGTCTTTATGTCACTCTTGGCATTCCTAAAGGGGCGATCGATCAAAACACCCCGATTGAAGGAACACCCTTCCACGCAAAAGATATCGTTGACCTCAGTATGGGGCAAAAAGTAAGTTTTAATTTCGACAATATGTATTCCATCGATTACTCAAAACCTGGGGCACAGGAATACATCAATTCTTGGGCAAGGCTGTTTGCTTCTTATGGAGTAGATTACCTTAAGATTGACGGCGTTCGCAACCAGGACATTCCTGATATTGAGGCATGGGCAACAGCTTTGGAGAAAACAGAAAGACCGATTCATGTGGAATTATCCAATAACTTGGATATCCACCATATATCGACTTGGCAGCAGTTATCCAATGGCTGGCGGACTGATCACGATGTGGAGGCATATGGCACACCAACAAACACCAATTGGAAAAAGGTGTCTAGAAGATTTAGTGATGTCGCAAATTGGCAGCCTCATGCTGGGCCAGGCGGTTGGAATGACTTGGATTCATTAAATGTGGCTAACGGAAGTAAGGATGGTTTAACAGAAGACGAAAAACGTTCGTATATTTCTCTATGGGCCATTGCCGCATCCCATTTTGTAATTGGGAACGACCTGACAAAATTAGATAACTATGGAATCAGTCTGCTAACGAATGATGAAATTATTGGCGTTAACCAAAGTGGTATACCTGGGAAACGGTTATTCAAAACCGACGACTCGCAAGTATTCTATCAAAAACTGCAAGATGGTTCATACAACATTGGTCTCTTTAATACTGGAACATTAACTCAAAAGGTAACCGTCAATTGGTCAGATTTAGGCATTCAAGGGCCGGCCATTGTTCATGATATGTGGAGCCATCAAGATTTAGGGAGCGAAGACTCTGGATTCACGGCTAGACTTGCCACTCATGATTCCAGGATGATTCATGTGGTTCCTGCTTCATCCCCTGCGGTTTCTCCTAAAAGCGGGGAAATCGAGGTTGCCCCATCTAAAGTTTCTTTAAACTGGGAAGCCAAGTCTGGCGTTGACAGCTACCATGTACTCGTTGCTGCCGATCCTATTTTTAAAAACATTGTGTCTGATCAAATCATTTCTTCGCCGTCGATCGATTTAGCTGACTTGGAGACGGGTACACAATACTACTGGAAATTATCTACTGTTTCGGAAGGATCCGAAAAACAGATTGGCATCTATTCCTTTCATACCAAAGTGACAACAGCACCTGATTCACCAGACTGGGTATTAGCCAATAGGAAAAATAAAGATTCAGTTTCACTTTCTTGGAATCCCACTTTTGGTACGGCATCTTATACAGTCTTTCGAAAGGAAATTAATCGTTTTGGAGTCAGCAGCAGTTACAAACCAATCGCTTCAAATCTAACTAATCCAAATTATGTGGATAAAGCTGCACCACTTAGCAAGTGGACCCACTACTCGTATGTTGTTACTGCAAAAAATGCGAACGGTACTAGCAAAATGTCTCCCATTGCACAAACCTACACATCAACTTTTACAACTCAGCTTGCAATTCTTCTAATAGTTTTAATTTTGGTCCTCCTATCCGCACTTGGAATTGCCAATAAGAAATTTAAATTAATCGCCCAAAGGCTATTTAGAAAACAGAAAAATTTTGGTCAAGAAGAAGTATGGGACTAACCATTTAAATCAAAAGAGTTCGGAACATTTGTCCCGAACTCTTTTTTATAATACCAGTGTATATTGTATTTGATTGGGCGATATTGCTGTGACGGCATGTATGCGATAGCCGATACTGAGTAACTGAGATAAAGTCTCAGAACAATTGAATCTTGGAGGCTCTGTCGGTGCATGAAAGCTTTTATAAAGGTCAATAAATTGGTTATCTGCTGTGCAATGAAGCAATATGACATGTTTACCAGTCCACGCCTGACCTATTATGGGTTCGGGGTGAGTATCTCTATAGTTCATCAACAAAAACACCTTCATAGTTAGATAAACTATTTTATGAAGATATCCTTGTCTATGGTTCTAAAAAAACCTGGAAAGTTATTACGGTTTCTTCCATTTATAATCAGTTTGACCATGACCACTTTTAATTTAATCATTTACCTCTTTTGCAAAAGTCACAAACATCTTATTTTTGGACAAGCATAAGATGAAATAACGATCATTTCTGAAAGGGATGTTCAGACGTGGCTTATAATAGATTTAGGCTAACCGCTTCACTATATGCGTTAATGTCCATTAGTTTTTGGGGAGTCTCATTTGTATCGACCAAGGCGGTTCTTGGAAAGCTTGACCCCTATTCAATACTCGTTCTTCGTTTTGGAATAGGAACCCTATTTCTTCTGTCGTTATTACTCATGCAGCGTACTCGGCTAAAAGTCTCGATTCAATATATTCCCCATTTAATGATATTGGGCATTCTTGGAGTATTTGTGCATCAAGTCCTACAAGCGACAGCATTGCTGACGATAAATGCGTCTTCTGCAGGATGGCTCATTTCACTTTCCCCGATCTTTACGGTTATCTTGTCCATTCTCTTTTTGCATGAGAAGATGAGTATGACTAAGGCTGCGGGTATGGTGCTGGCCATAACAGGTGTGTTGCTGGTCACAACGACAAGAAGTGGACAATCCTTTCAAATTACCCTGAATATTGGACTTTTTCTCATGATTCTGAGCACATTGAATTGGGCTGTTTATTCAGTGCTCTTAAAATCTTTAAAAATTCCTTATTCCCCTCTTTTAGTGACATTTTATTCTAGTTTACTAGGCTTAATTCTTACCATACCTTTTATCATCCGGAACAGAGGATGGGAATCCCTTTCACTTCTAACCCATACTGAATGGGCGCATTTGTTATTTCTGGGGGTTTTCGTTTCTGGCGTTGCCTATTGGTATTGGGGGAAGGCACTTGAAATTTTAGAAGCTTCAACGGTTTCGATGTTTTTATATTTAGAGCCTCTCTCGACTTTAGTTGCAGCGGTTTTGCTTTTGGAGGAAAAAGTTTTATTCATAAGTGCTGCCGGAGGAATCATAATTATAATTGGAGTCATTGTCGTTAATGGTCAGCTTGTACCTATGTTGTTTAGACTCTTCAAGAATAAACGCCCATAGGAGGATAGCTTTATGACTTTGACAAGTAGGATTAGGCATGTGTTGGATCCCTTAAAATGCCCATCAAAAACCGATTTAAAAAAAGCTTTATTACAATTAGATCTAAAACTTGATGATCTTGCTGGCTTACCGGAACCATCCGTGGGAAAGCCATACAATCGGAAGCTCCTTTATAAAAATGAAGAAGTCGAGATGCTCGTGATGAATTGGTCTCAGTTGGAATGCGCCCCCCATGATCATGGCAATTCCCACGGCTGGATCCAAGTCCTTTCCGGCACCTCCCTGAATTCGGTTTATGAGGTGAAAGGAAATGGCTTGCCATTTGAATTGTTCCATGAATTCCATCATAAAGGGAAACATTTTTATGCACCAAAAAAAGCTATCCATAAAATGCAAGCTTCAAATAAGACCAATTTAGTCACTCTCCATCTTTATTCCCCTCCCATTACCGGAATGATTGTCTATGATTTACAAAAATGTGCTGCTTGTGTTGTTTCTGACGACTGCGGAGCTTGGTGGCCTGACGAACAATATCAAAAAGTAAAAGAGATTCAACTAAAGAAGGATGCTGTTCCTGATAAATAAGTACAGAAGAAGGCAACGACCACAAGTAACAGGGTAGTTGCCTTCTTTGATTTCCTTTCTTTACATTTAGTCTACTTTTACATCCTCTAATAAATAATCAGAATTATTCACAGCCTTCTCATACTGTCCTGTCTCTCCATAGTGGGTATACAACTGTTTGCTATAGCGTTTCGTTAGTGGATTGGACCTTCAATGCAGAACAAGGTCAAGGAACATATTATGATGATACAGATGCCAGCAGCAACTAAAAAATAGGTAAAAAACTAACAATTTTTAAGAGCACCCCAATTGTTCAACACGTCAAACAATTGGGGTGCCTTTTTTGCAGGAAATTTTTTATCCGATATGAACGATTCTCTCTTTTGCTGCCATATATTCGCGATATAGCTTGTCAACGAATTCTCCTGCACCCGTGACCTCATTAATAACTCCGATTCCCTGACCGGATCCCCAGATTTCCTTCCACGCTTTCGGCTTCGATGATCCATCAGAAAAACTCATCTTAGATGGATCGCTTTCAGGAAGGGCCTCTGGATCCAACCCAGCTTTTCGGATAGATGGAGCCAGATAGTTTCCATGGACACCTGTGAACAAATTACTATAAACAATATCGTCAGATGTAGAATCAACGATTGCCTGCTTATATTCTTCAACAGCATTCGCTTCATGGGTCGCAATAAAAGGCGATCCGATATAAGCAAAATCGGCCCCCAGCGCTTGGGCAGCTAATACCGCATTACCATTGGCAATCGATCCGGACAAAGCAAGCGGACCGTTGAACCATTGGCGGATTTCTTGAATCAATGCAAATGGGCTCTTTACGCCGGCATGACCGCCAGCACCGGCAGCAACAGCAATCAACCCATCTGCCCCTTTCTCGATGGCCTTGTGCGCAAACTTGTTATTGATAACATCGTGCATCACAATTCCACCGTAACTATGTATCGCGGCATTTACATCCTCACGTGCCCCAAGGGAAGTAATAATGATCGGAACTTTATACTTCTTACACAATTCCACGTCATGCTCGAGCCGATCATTAGACCTGTGCACGATTTGATTAATCGCGAACGGAGCAGCAGGCCGGTCCGGATTCTTTGCGTTGTACGCTGCCAGTTCTTCTGTGATTTCTGCTAACCATTCATCGAGCATAGATGCAGGCCTGGCATTTAGGGCCGGCATAGAGCCAACAATTCCTGCCTTACACTGTGCAATGACTAGTTTCGGATTACTAATGATAAAAAGAGGTGCGCCGATTACAGGAATACGCAACCCTTTAAGTATTGATGGAATATTTGACATGTTCACTTTGCCTCCATTTGAAAATTTATTTTCTTAAAACTGATGCTGTACTAAACTGGCCATCGGATATGATTAATGCATTTAGCTGTCCGCCAAAAGCACATCCTCCATCGATTCCGATTACTCGGTTCGGACCAAAATATACATTATTATGATTATGTAATCTTCTAGTTGGTGTATGACCGAAAATGATTGTTTCACAACCTTTATACTCATAAATAAATTCATCACGAAGATTGAGAAACTCTACTTTGGTCGTTTTTTCCAATCCTTTTTTCGGATTAATTCCTGCGTGAACAAAAATTAATTCTGACTCCTTTTGATATAATGGGAGCGACTGTAAAAAGGAAATTTGTTCACGAAAACAGTCTATGATGGTTTTTCTTACTTCATTTTCTTTTATTTGGTCATGCAGCAATTGGGAATATTCAACACTGCCCATTCCAAGTCTTTGTAGGCAGCTATTAATCGTAGCTATTCCGCCAATTCTGCCATAGTAAAAAATGATTTCTTTATCATCCAGCCATCGTAAAAATAAATCATCATGATTGCCTAGTAATGCCGTTGCACCTTGGCCGCACCAATCTATTACCTTATCTACTACACCCATACTATCTGGTCCGGAGTCAATATAGTCTCCTAGAAAAATAACTTCATCTGGTTGAGCTTTGGTCTTTTGCAAAAGTAGATCAAGCTCCGTTAAACAACCATGAATATCAGATATTACGATTTTCCTCATTTTTCACCTCTCTTAAAAATGGCTAATTTTTTGATAAATAAGAGTGAACCATAAATTAACTTTGATTTATTATTTCAACATAATAGGCATGAATTCCTCTGAATTTTCTAATTTTTATTTAAGAATTGATGTTTTCATTTTGAACGGGACCTTAGTTAAAAAAATAAAAATGAGGCCGTAAGCCTCATCAATGGTTAATTTCTATTTAAATCCTTGCCGTTCCAAATCAAGGAGTTGTGTCTTCATCTCTAATCCGCCTCGGTAGCCGGTCAACGAGCCATTTTTTCCAACAACACGATGGCATGGTACGGTAATTAACACCGGATTAGCTCCAATTGCCGCGCCAACTGCTCGAACAGCGGCTGGTTTATCGATATAGTTTGCAATGTCAGAATAGGATTTTGTCTCTCCAAACGGAATCTCACAAAGTGCGTTCCAAACAGCTACTTGAAACTCTGTTCCATGAATATCAAACGGAACAGAGAAATCTTTTCGTTTCCCCTCAAAATATTCCATTAGCTCGGCTAAATAAGGCTCTAGCCTCTCCCGATCCTCCACGAGAAAGCTGCCAGGAAATCGTTTTTCTGCCCAAGCAGCCAACTCCTCAAACGATTTGTTTTGTGAGCCAACGAAACAAAGTCCTTTCTCAGAAGCTGCAATATTCAATTTCCATTCTTTAAATATAAACTGTGACCAATAAATGGGTGGGTTAATTTGAGCCTTCATTTTGAGGTACCTCCATATTACGTTGAAATTGTCGATATTGGGCAGGAGTGTATCCTATCTTTTTTTTAAATAAGGTAACAAAATAGGGGATATTAGGTATCCCTACTGCTTTTCCAATGTCCGCAATTGCTAGGTCAGACTGAAGCAATAAATTTTTCGCTGTTTTTATTCTGATTTGCTGGGTATATTCTACAGGAGTAATGCCGGTAATCCTTTTAAAAGTCCGATGCAAATGATATGGGCTACCATGGCTCATTTCAGCCAATGTTTCCAGCGTCAGCTTTTCAGGATAATTCTTATCAATGTATTCTGTAATGAGCGCAACCCATTCGTTATCAGGTAATCGCTCGTTGGTCGGCTTGCATCGTTTACAAGGTCGAAAATGGGCCGATAGTGCTTCTTCTGCGTTTTGAAAAATTCGGACATTTTCCTTTTTAGGAATGCGCGATTTGCATGAAGGCTTACAGAAAATCCCTGTGGTCTTAACAGCATAGATAAATTGATTATTATACGATGCATCGTTCCTGATTATGGCCTGCCACTTTTCATCGGTTATCATTTCACCGTTTAAATCCTCATGTATCATATTGTCCACCACCAGCAATTTGTTAATATCACTATACCTCGTTTTCAATTAAAAGAAAGCATATTCAAATAAAAAAGCAAGATAATGAAATTATGTTTAATGTCGAAAAATGAGTAAACGCACTAGCGGAAATTTCACCAGTGCGTTTACTTAGATTATAAAAGTTTTTTCGTAATTTGAATCCTAAATTCCAATCTTTCAATTCAGTTCTAGAGGCCGTAAATTTTCTTCAATTTCTTTTCGACGGGGCTCTAAAAATGGCGGCAATGCTAAATTTTGACCCATTGTTTCCATAGGTTCATCAGTTGCAAACCCTGGTGTATCGGTTGATAATTCAAACAAAATACCATTTGGCTCTCTAAAATATAATGCTTTGAAATAAAAACGCTCTACCTTGCCTGAATTTGGCAGACGGTTATCCTTTAGGTGCTGTGCCCATTGATCGTATTCTTCTTCATTCGGAACCCGAAAAGCAACATGATGGACTCCTCCACGACCTAACCGAGCTCTTGGCAAATCGGGCCTTGTCTCAATATGAACTTCTGCCCCGCTGCCTCCCTCTCCAGTTGCATAAACCAAGATTTCAGGGAACTCCCCTTCAAGAGATGGATAAGAACCGACAAAACGAAAACCCATGACTTCTGTAAGTACACCAATCGTTGGTTCGGAAATTCCGACAGTAAGTGTTACAGGCCCTAGACCATTAATGGCATGTTCTGTTGGAATATCATCCCGCTGCCAAGGAATACCTGCTCTTACTCCTTTTTCACCGTTATCTGCAACGAGCAATAATCGAGTTCCATCAAAGTCTCTAAAAGCTAAAGTATCACGTTGAGCTCTTCTTTCAATTTTTCCATGCTCAATCCCAAAGTGGCTAAAACGTTCCTTCCAAAATTCCAATGAATTTGTACCTTTAACCCTCAAAGAGACAGTAGAAATTTCAGAAGTTCCTCTGTAAGAATTTCCAAGTCCAGGGATGTCAAAAAAGGTGATCTCCGTTCCAGGTGTTCCTTCTGCATCTGCATAAAATAGATGGTACGACTTTGTGTCATCTTGATTGACTGTTTTTTTCACCAGCCTCATTCCTAAAATTTTCGTATAGAATTCATAATTTTTTTCAGCTTTCCCGGTCATAATTGATACATGATGTAATCCTAATAGTTCCATTTCATTTCACTCCTTTGTAGATATTTATTTTATTTTTTCGTTTTGGATTTAATAATTATTATCTCAAATTAAAGTATCTTGAATCTGAGATAATAATAATACGAATAATCTTTTGTGTCAATAGGTATTGATTATTTTTATTCAATTTCATTATATGAAACGACAAAAACTTTCCAATCTCTGTTTTTCGATAATAGAATTGCTCATAAATACTCAATAAAAGGAATTATCCATCGGATTTCATAAGAAAGTGACGATGAAAACTCAGCATACCTTGAAAGGAAAGTAAAAAAAAATATTGAATTTATAAACCTATACGGGGAAAAACCCTATTACAAAATCGGAAAGGTTGTGAGTTTATGAGACTTCTGAATGTACAGCCAAAGAAAAACTTCAGCTACATCTTCGTTCAATTTCCAGGAATGAACATGAATGTCCCAATGCTCTCGAACGATGAGGGAAAGGGGGTGAATGATGATGTTGCTTTATGTATCCAATTAACTAGCAAAGGGAAGGTTGCTGATTTATTTCTTGTCCGTACCCAAAGTATTAGACCCTTTGACTTTGAAGAAATTGGAGCAAAAGCAATATTTCGAGTCATCAGGCAAAAAGAAATCTCTCCAGACTCACAAACGAACAAATCCGAAGAATTCGTCACGTTTATTACGGATGAAGCAGCAGTTGTCCAGAAGAAATCGGAGACAGGCTATCACTTCGTCTTGGTATTAAATAAACGTGAGATCGGGATTGTCGCTTCGATTGAAGAAGTAGTTCTTCAATCGGAGAAGAATTTATCGCAGCTTAACGAGAAAGTGGAAATGCGCAATATGGAACGCACTGTTAGTAAAAAAAATAAGGCTGCCCTAGAAAGGAGAGTCAAAAAGAGGATTTTCTTGGGAGACGGTGTCTTCCAGTATGATGTAGTTCATGGACAAATCCGAATACTTTTTGAGGGCGTTAAAAGAAAAGTGACAGTATTTTCTCCTGCCGCGTTAGATTTCATCGGTCCAGGTGATCAGAACCATCCAATTTTCATTATGAGGAGGTGTTGATTAGCATTATCCACTATGGAATAAAAACTTCATATTATTAATAATATCGAAACACAAGGATTAATAGGATAATCCTTCTCGATAAAATTTAAATAAGAAAAGATATTAGGAAAGGGACAAATAAGTGAAAATTTATATAGAGACTTAACCAAGGGGTTAAGTCTTTTTTACTTTAATTGAATACTAACAAAAAAGCCCGCTTACCACGAAGCTGGCTTTCTGTTATGAAGTTTGAGGCCGAAACCTTGATTCTCGTTTTTTCCTTAATATTCGTTTTTCTATATAGTAGGTAGGAATGATGATGGCTGCCCATATTGCAAAATAGTTAAGGACGACGAGAAATGGATTGCTGTTGCCGCCATGTCCCTCTTTTCCATGGAATTTTCCTTCACGAAAATCTCTGTTAGGCGGTGCTTGATTTGTATTCGTTGTTGTTGTGTTCCCTTGGTTCGTTGTGTTCCCCTTATTGGTTGCCTGCTCACTTTGCTGCATTTGTTTCGTCATGAATTCACCATTGCTAGGTGTTGCAGTTGATGCAAACCATTGAATACCCCCTGCCAAAATGGCCAGTGATAGAATAACTGATGCTAAAACACCATTCCTAAGTTTTCCTTCCTTCGATTTAAACGCTTTTTTACAAATACTAATGATCCATTGCCAATGAACCCCAACATGTAGACCAACTAAAGCCAGTGTTACATCAGCAGAAAAACCATGAAGTTCACGGATTGTATGATTCCCTTCAATCGCAAGACTTGGCAATACTACCCTAGAAATAAGTATCCCCGTTACAATGACAGCCGCCATTGAAATTAAAAGGAGGATATTTAATAAGTAACTAAATCGCGTTTTTTTTGGTAGTTTTGGATCTAATATTTTTTTGGTTGTATTGATTACCCATTGATAGTTCAAACCTATATGAACAAGGATTGCAACTCCTATTACAAGACCAGATATTTCATGAAACGGTAAACCGTCTAATACTCTTGGATTCATTAGCAGCACAAACGTAATGGCCAGCAACAAATCAAGGACAATTTTTGTATAATTCTTTTTCATATAATAATTCCTCCGAATTTAAATAGAAACCTTTAACTGATTCCCATTATATTGGGATAACCTTAAGATAATCTTAAATTCAAAATTAATCTTAGGTTAAAAAGTGAATTAAAGGACCTTATGTGACTGAAACTAGGGTCAAAAGAGGATTTCGGTAACGTAGAAAGGGTCTACGTGACTGAACACCGAATCAAAAGTGCATTTCGGTAACGTAGAAAGGGTCTATGTGACTGAACACCGAATCAAAAGTGCATTTCGGTAACATAGAAGGATCAACTACGTAACTGAATCTAAGATTGTAAGTTTGCTGCCCTCCAAGCAAAAAAGAGTGACTTCATTGTCCGCTGTATGCGGAATAAAGTCACTCTTTAGGAAAATAATTAATTAAATTTAATACACATCACGCTGGTAACGCCCTTGACCCTTCATATCATCCAGATAAGCCTGAGCTTCATCACGAGTCATGCTTCCTTCCTTTTCGATTACGGTAAGTAGCGCTTCGTGGACGTCTTTTGCCATATATTGCTTATCTCCACAAACGAAGAAGTAAGCTCCATTTTCCAGCCATGCAAACAAATCTTTACTGTTTTCAAGCATTTTATGCTGTACATATACCTTCTGTTCAGAATCACGGGAAAACGCAGTATCAACTCTTGTCAGTACTCCATCTTTTTGATATTTCTCTAACTCGTCCTGATAAAGAAAATCTGACGCCGCATGCTGGTCTCCAAAAAACAGCCATGATCTCCCAGCAGCTTTAATCACTGCACGTTCCTCGATAAAGGAACGGAATGGGGCAATTCCTGTCCCAGGACCAACCATAATGATATCTTTCTCTTGGGACTCTGGAAGATGGAAGTGTTTATTTGGCTGAACAAATACTGGAAGCGTATCCCCTTCTTGAACACGTTCTGCAACTAAAACTGAACATACCCCTTTTCGCTCGCGGCCGTGAGCCGTGTAACGAACTGCGCCAATCGTTAAATGCACTTCACCAGGATGAGCGGCGATGCTGCTAGCAATGGAATAAAGACGCGGAGTCATTTTTCTTAATAGTGAAACAAACTCTTGTGCTGAAGCTTTCCATGGACCGAAATCACGGAACATATCAAGCAGATCGCGACCATTGGTATATTCTTTCAGCTGATTCGCATTTTCCACTAACACAAGCTTTTTTAGCTCTTCATTTTCTGTAAATTCAGCTGCCTGCTGCAGGATTTTTTTCGATAATAGTGTGATTTCAAAATAAGATGTTAAAGCTTCTTTTAATGGAAGCGTTTCACCCTGTTTATTAATGATTACACTTGCTTCTTCATCCCACGCCATCTCGTCTATTAGAGAAGCCACCAATTCTGGGTCATTCGCAGGAATAATACCAAGGGCATCACCCGGGACATAAGATAGGCCTGATCCGTCTAATGATAGCTCAATATGACGCGTTTCTTTACTAGAACCTGCTCCATTTAAATTTACATTGTTGAGAACCTTCGCTTGAAATGGATTCGTTCTTGAAAAAGGTACTGCCGTTTTATCTTTTGGGTTTTCTAAAGTAGTTTGCATAATCTTCACCTCAAATTGTTTGCATTAATAAATTTTGTTAGATTATTATTCAAATTTTTGTTCGGTCCCCATTTGATCATTTAATTGCACCAAATAGGCACCCATCAACAGTATCTAATACATTTTCTAATAAAACAACAAATATATTCACATTTCCATTAAAAAGCTATTATTCTTATTTTACAACAAGATTTTTTAATTGAATGTGTCCTACATCACATCAGTGCTTTTGACTTTTCTTTAACTATACTTCCGCAAGTGTGTTCTTAATATCATAGTCCTTTTTCTTTTCCTCAAGCCATGTTGTATACTCTGTATCAATTTTTTGCTCTAGTAATTGCTCTTTGATTTCCGCCTTACTATCGTCATAATTTGCTTCTTTTGCTTCCTTTTTAGCCTCTACCTTAATGATATGATACCCATATTCGGTCTTCACTGGGTCACTAATTTGGTTTACAGGGAGCGAAAAGGCAGCATTATCAAATTCTGTTACCATATCACCTTTTGAAAAATATCCAAGCTCTCCGCCTTGATCCTTCGTACTATCATCAGTGGAATATTCTTTCGCTAATGCCGGAAAATCACCGCCATTCTCAAGCATTTGCTTGACTTCCTTGGCAGTCTTTTCATCAGCAACGAGGATATGGCTAGCTTTTATTTGCTCAGCCTGGGCAAACGAATCTTTATTCTCCTCAAAGTAGGTTTTCATTTCCTCTTCCGTGATCTCGATTTCCGGTTCGAGTAATTTCTTAATCGTCAGGTAATTTTTCATATCTTCTTTAACAGCTGAAAGTGTAGTATTATTGCTTTCTAGAGCCGAGTTAAAAGCCTCCTCGCCTCCATATGATTCTTGTAATTTTTCAATCTGTTTATTTACATCACTTTCAGAAACGGTGATTTTTTGTTTTGTTGCCTCTGAAGCAACAATTTTATTTGCAATTAATTGGTCAACGGTTTCTGAACCATATTGTTTTACCATTTCATTATATAAATCATCTTTTGTTATAGCCTTCCCATTAATTGTTGCAATGGCATCGTCTTTTTTCAGAGCAAAACTAAGTATAATTGCTGATACAGCAATTACTGCAATGATAACGAGTAAAATCTTTTTCTTTTGTTTTATTAACGACATTCCTTAAGTTCTCCCTTTCTTATTTGATTTTCTATTTTCTCTTACATCAATTGAAAATCTTATAATGAAGGGGATTCCTTAAGTTTCTCTTAATATAAAAGGAGGCAGAAAAAAACTGCCCCCAAAAAGAGACAGTTAATGATTCCCAATTTTAGCGATTAAGGTTTTGCCTAAATGAGCAGTAACAATCCATTAGGTTTTGCCTGCAATACTAGTAACAATCCTGCATCTACTGATTCAATTATATTAATGATTAGTCATTACAATGTTAACTTGTTTTAGTGTTAAATATCCAATTTGCGGGTACCAATCCATTTTACCATTTCAGGATCTCTATGCGAAAAGAACAAGCTCTCTTTCGTATCTAACGCAGCAATCTTCTCCATATCCTGGATGCTTAATTCAAAATCAAAGATATTAAAGTTTTCGATAATTCTTTCCTTACGAACAGACTTTGGAATCGCAACGACTCCTCTTTGCGTCAACCAGCGTAAAATCACCTGGGCAACGGATTTATTATATTTTTCCGCTATTGATACTAATATTTCATTCTGGAACATGTTATTTCGCCCTTCAGCAAATGGGCCCCAGGACTCTATTTGAACATTATTCTCTTTCATAAATTTAGCACTTTCTATTTGCTGGTTGAACGGATGTGTTTCAACTTGGTTAACTGCAGGAATCACTTCATTATGAATGATTAAATCGAGCAACCGGTCTGGATGGAAGTTACTCAATCCGATAGCCCTGATTTTACCTTCACGGTACAATTCCTCCATAGCACGCCAAGAACCAAATACATCGCCATATGGTTGATGAATTAAATACAAATCCAAATAATCCAATTGGAGTCTTTCCAGAGATTTTTCGAAAGCTTTCTTCGTGCTCTCATAACCAGTGTCCTGAACCCAAAGTTTCGTGGTAATAAAAAGTTTTTCTCTTGGCACGCCACTTCGTTTGATCGCTCTCCCGACTGCTTCTTCATTCAGATAAGAAGCAGCGGTATCAATCAGACGATAGCCAGCTAGAATAGCCTCATACACACTTTGTTCACATTCGTTTGCATCTTGAATTTGATAAACACCGAAGCCTAATAAAGGCATTTCTACTCCATTGTTCAAAATTACTTTTTGCATCTGAAATCCTCCAGTTTTATATGTCATATGTCTGTTATTTTCCCACTCTATTAGCGTATTCCGCCGGGTAGCGGTCTCCCGCAATCTCGATTTTCGATAGCGCGTCATTCAAATCACTTAGTTCCTTAGGAGTCAGTTCTACTTCAGCAGCACCAAGATTTTCTTCCAGACGTTCTAATTTACGCGTGCCTGGAATTGGAACAATCCAAGTCTTTTGGGCAAGCACCCAGGCTAGAGCGATTTGAGCCGGCGTTACGTCTTTTACTGCAGCAATGTTTTGAATCAATTGGACCAAAACCTGGTTCGTTTCGAGATTATCCGGCATAAAGCGAGGTACAATGTTGCGGAAGTCCGAGTTAACGAAAGTAGCATTCTTATCAATTTTTCCGGTTAAAAATCCTTTTCCTAGCGGGCTGAATGGTACAAAGCCAATTCCTAGTTCTTCAAGCACAGGCAGCAGTTCGTCTTCAGGACTTCTCCACATCATGGAGTACTCACTTTGAATGGCCGTAAGCGGATGAACAGCGTGTGCCCGGCGAATTGTTTCTACCCCTGCTTCAGAAAGTCCCCAATGCTTAACTTTGCCTTCCGTGATTAGGTCTTGAACGACTCCGGCTACTTCCTCAATTGGCACACTTGGGTCAACACGATGCTGATAGTAAAGATCTATCGTATCAACTTTAAGGCGTTTAAGCGAGCCTTCGACTGATTGCCTAATGCGCTCCGGTTTGCTTTCAAGCACCTGCTTGCCGTTTTCCATTTGGATACCGAATTTTGTGGCGATAATCATCTTTCCCTTATATGGAGCTAAGGCTTCGCCTACCAGCTCCTCATTCACATATGGGCCATACACTTCGGCGGTATCAAAGAAAGTCACGCCACGATCAATCGCCTTATGAATTAGGGAGATCATTTCTTTCTTATCTGAGGCTGGTCCGTAACCATGACTCATCCCCATGCAACCAAGCCCAATCGCAGAAACTTCTAATCCACTTTTTCCTAATTTGCGCTTTTGCATATTTATCTTCCTTTCATTTATTTTTCAGTTGTTTCTCTTTCTACTCACTTATTATCCAATAAATAAAAACGTAATCGGTATCCCATTCGTCGCAAAAGATTGCCTAATCCTCTCACTACTACTTACGCATTAATTGAAGAGGCATTATAATAGAAACATCATTGATGATAAACCAAGGAGGATTGTATGTCAGACCAAATCTATAATCAGCAGGATGAACTCGCTAAACTCATTGAACGTTATTCAGGCAAGGACGGTGTTCATACTACCGATATTCCCTCTTTATTTTTCATTCGAGAGTCTAATGTTACCGAACCAGTTTACAGAGTATACAAACCTTCCCTTTGCATTATCGTTCAAGGCGTGAAGGAGGTATATCTTGCACAGGAACGCTTTCGGTACAGTCCTGCCGATTACCTAGTTGCATCCGTTGACTTGCCGGTTTCCGGCCAAGTAATAGAAGCTTCTTCCGACGTTCCGTATTTAGCTCTTAAGCTTGAATTTACACCGAGTCAAATCTTAGAGGTATTGAGTGATTCACAAATTCGGGTTGGCCCAAAAGAAAGTGCAAAACGAGGTATGTTTGTCAGCAGGGTCGAGCCTTCTTTGTTGGATGCGGTAATCAGATTAGCTTTATTACTAGAAAATCCTAAGGATATAGCGGTACTTGCTCCTCTTTTCAAAAAGGAAATTCTCTATCGGGTTCTGCAAGGGCAGCATGGATCTGTATTGGGGCAAATAGCAATAGAAGGAAGTTCTACTTTTCAAATTAGTGATGTTATCCAACATATAATGAATAACTATGAGAGGTCTTTTCGCATTGAGGAGCTTGCGGAAATAGCGAACATGAGTGTTTCTTCACTTCATAGACATTTTAAAGAAGTAACCGCGATGAGCCCGATACAGTTCCAAAAACACCTGAGGCTGCAGGAAGCCCGTCGCTTATTATTATCCGAATCAACAGATGCCGCTGATGTGGCATTCCGGGTAGGCTATGAAAGTCCATCGCAATTCAGCCGTGAATATTCCCGTATGTTTGGTTTTCCACCTAGAGAGGATATTAAGCGCCTTAGGGGGAAATATGAAGATAAGATAAATATAAATGCATGAATGCCTGCTTTTATGGTAAAACGAAATTCGATATCATATTAAAAAGCCCAAGTTCTCACCATTTAAATTGAGAAATTAGGCTTTTTTTGTTGCTCTGTCAAAGCAATTATCTCCAATTTGATTCAGGTAAGATAATACAATTAACACCAATCTATTTTTGGCATCCGTATCTAATCCCCTTTCTTCTGTTATTTATAAAATCCACATTTTCTGCAAGTAAATTTCAAACCCACTTATTTGTCTTGACATAAGTAATTACTATTTAAATATTTTTTAGACTCTAGTTGATTTTATTGAAAAAAGGGTACAAACCCAAAGCCTGTCTTTATTGTGACACATATAGATATAGCACAACAATACAAAAGGATAGATGTAAGGGAGGGACATTAGCGGAGTAAGACAAGTGGAGGTCATGTCGTCTCAGGAAACATCCTGAATTATGAGCTTAAAGAAAGGAGATCAATATGGTTCATTTTACCGTTTGGATAACCATTATCACTTTTGTGGTTACCCTCGGATTTATTCTTTGGAGACCCAGAGGAATTAATGAAGCTATTCCTGCTGCAATCGGTGCGATTATTGTCGTGCTAAGTGGAAGTGTTACATTAGCTGACCTGGGTATCATTGCAGACACCATCGGTGGTGCCGCCATTACGATTATGGCAACGATTGTCATGGCAATTGTGTTAGAAAGCTTCGGTTTCTTTAATTGGGTAGCAGAAAAACTCGCTGCCAAGGCAAAGGGCTCGGGGATTCGCTTATTCTGGTATGTGAATCTTTTATGCTTTCTTATGACACTCTTTTTCAATAATGATGGAAGCATTTTAATTACAACACCCATCTTAGTCATGTTATTAAACAATATGGGTTTGAAAAATCGTCAAAAAATCCCTTATTTGCTATCAGGTGGATTGATCGCCACCGCTTCGAGTGCTCCCATCGGGGTTAGCAATATCGTAAACTTAATCGCCTTAAAAATCGTTCATATGAGTCTGTACCTGCATACGGCGATGATGTTCGTACCCGCAACGTTTGGGCTACTCCTGCTGGTAGGACTTTTGTTTATCCGATTTTACAAAGTCTTACCCAAAACCATACCCACGAATCTAAATGGGCTGTCGTTCAAGTCTTATCATCCACTTAAGCAAGGAATTAAGCATGCATCAGAAAAAGATCGCTCCAGATTTATGCGAAATGTTCTACTGTTCGTATTTGCGGTCCGAGTCAGCCTCTTTGTCGCTTCTTTTGTGAACATTCCAGTCTCTCTTATGGCTGTCATTGGTTCTCTTGTCCTGTTAGGGTGGAGATGGGCATATTTAAAAATATCCCCTGCTGATATGCTGAAAAAGACGCCGTGGTATATTATCGTTTTCGCCTTTTGTATGTATACCATCATCTACGGTCTGAATAACATTGGTTTAACGGACTGGTTGATTGGCTTCATTGAACCAATTGTTTCTGGAAGTCTATTACATTCGAGTGTTGTGATGGGGGTTCTACTATCTGTTCTGTCCAATATCTTTAATAACCACCCAGCGCTCATGATTGGAACACTCACATTAACTCATATGAAACTAACCTTACTCGAATTGAAAATTGCCTATCTGGCGAACGTGATAGGAAGCGATATGGGCTCTTTACTTCTTCCTATGGGGACACTGGCGACTTTAATGTGGATGCACATTCTTAGAAAAGGAAAAGTGATCATCTCTTGGTGGGAATATGTGAAAATTACTAGCGTTGTGATTCCGCCTACTGTTTTATTCACTTTAGTCGTTTTATATTATTGGGTTTCTACTCTTTTTGGCAATGTTCTTCAACGATAAAAAATTTTAAAGAAAAGGAGATTTAAGATGCTAATTGATTTGGTTGATTTAATAGGAAAAGATATTGAGGTGGAAATTTCAGGAGGGAAATTGCACAAGGGAACCCTGCTTGATAGCGGATTGGACATCATAGTCGTATATGATGCTAAAAACCATTCTTACCTTTATATTCCTTTTACCCATGTTCAAAGATTAAAAGAAACGATATTAGACGAAGAATATTCCTCTACGGAACCTCCTTCAAATCCAATTGATACGGATGTGATTTCGTTTCGAAAAGCATTAACTTATGCGAAAGGGATGTTTGTCCAGGTTTATGTGTCTTCGAATAAATCCGTTTATGGCTATGTAACGAGCATTATGAATGACTACTTTGTCCTTCAGTCCCCGGTGTACAAAACACTGTTTATTTCAATGAATCATGTAAAATGGCTCATTCCTTGTCCACCAAAAACGACACCATATTCCTTGAAAAGCGAAAACATAGATATGATGCCAAAAGCCGCTCCAATATCCAGATCTTTTGATGAACAATTGAAAAAATTTGAGAATCAACTAGTGATTATTGATGGTGGAGACCACAATGAAAAGGTTGGATTACTTCAAAAGATTGGGAATAACAAAATCACGCTTATAACGGCTGAAAGCGAAGTGGTGATTCGGAATTTAGAGCACATTAAAACGGTACAGTTAACGTGATAAAAATAAAAAGTGGGTGCTTTCAAATGGAATATGAACAAAAAGAATAATCCAACCTGTTTTGCCGACGAGGATGGATTACTCATTACATGATGACATATATTTTTTTCGGACCGTGCCGCTCAAGCACGGTCCTTTTATGGTGTCCCACCTAATTTAGAATATGTTTTTTTAGTTCGTTTTGTTCAAGGTAAAATCTTACAATTTAACTTCCTTAAAGTCAAAGCAATTATATTGTAAAACTGCCATGAATAGCGGCTAAGCCTTTAGTGTTGAACTTGCTTTTGATGCTCCATTACTTTCTTGTGTGAAGGAAGGAATAAAGTCATTAAAAGATTTACGATTGCAATAAAAAACACAAGAATAAAAACAAGGTGCATACCATGAGCAAGTCCCTCATGGATCATTTTAATGGCTACAGATGGTAGTTTATTGATTGTCTCCGAGCTTAGGAGATTACTGATGTTGCCTTCACCACTCCAAGTTCCGTTCGCATGTTCTTTACCAAAAGTTATAAGTGAATTATTAAAGATTGTTCCAAAGACAGCAACCCCAACCGTTTGCCCAATTGACCTAGTAAATGTGTTAGAAGCAGTCGCAGCTCCACGCATTTGCCAGCCGACAGCTGATTGAACGAGAACTGTTGTTGGAGTGGTAGCATATCCCATCCCAAGACCAAAGACAACCATAATCCCTACAAAATACCAATACGGAGAGTCAAGTTGGACTGCCAATAACCATGTTCCACCTAAGGCAATCAAAACTGCACCTAGGATGGCAGTGAACTTTGAGCCAATTTTATACATGTAACGCCCTGCAAAGGTTGCACCCAGAGGCCATGCAATAGACATTGGCATTAGGGTAAGTCCTGAGCTCGTCGCACTGTGCCCAAGAATCGTTTGAATCCACATTGGCAAATAAACATTCACCCCAATTAGAACAGAACTTGCTAGAAAACCAATAAGATTGGAAACCAGGATTACAGGTATCTTGAATAATGATGGAGGAAGCATCGGTTCCTTCACTTTGGTTTCAATATAGCCGAAAAGCACGATAAAGATGACCGCAACTGCAAACAGCATATAAATAGCAGTCGAGTTCCAGGCATATTTTTGCCCAGGACCCGCATTTAATAGAGCATATAAGAGAGTTGAAATTCCAATCGTAAAAGTAATGGCACCTAGATAATCAATTTTACGATCCTTTTTCAATTCAATTGTTTCGTGAAAGAAGACAGTGAGTAACACTAGGGATACTAAACCGACCGGTAAATTAATATAGAAAATCCAACGCCAGCTGATTTGATCGACAAAGAACCCACCTACTAAGGGACCAAGGAGACCTGCAATTCCCCAGACCGAACTAAACACTCCTTGCATTTTTGCACGCTGTTCTCCAGGGTAAAGATCGCCGATAATCGTAAAGGTGAGAGGCATCACCGCTCCAGCTCCTATTCCTTGAAAAGCACGGAACCAGATTAATTGGGTCATGGTCTGTGCGGCCCCAGAAAGCATGGATCCAGCCACAAATAAAATGACGCCCGTGATAAAGACTTTCTTTCGTCCAAATAAATCTGCTAATTTTCCGTAAATCGGTGTAGTTACTGAAGTGGTAAGCGTATAGATAGCAAATACCCAGCTGATTAATTTTAATCCGTTGAGATCGCTGACAATCTGCGGCATTGCGGTACTAACAACTGTGACATCAATGGCAACTAAAAGAATCGCAACCAGCATAGAAATGGTTACCATCTTACGATTCGTTGTTGTTTTTGGCATTCCTGTCATCTCCCTATTATTGATTGGGATGGTGGGTTTAGATAAATAGAATTATATTCTTTTCTCAATCCCACAATTAGTCAATGTATTGACTAATAAAGATTAATTCACAATTGTAAATTAGTCAATAACTTGACTAATTTTATTTGTCTTATTAAAATTGGTAATTAACTAATTGAATACTTTACCAAAATCAGGAGGTTATTATGGAAAATTTAAAAACCAACATAACTTTAGATTTCTTAAGGATATCAAATCTTTTGAGCAGATATGGTGCTAAAATGGTGGCAGATGTAGGTCTAAATAGTATACAACAATGGGTTATTCTAAGAAACATTATAGAAAAAGGAGATATATCAATTGGTGAATTAAAAGAAGAAACACTTGTAACAAAACAAAATATGACAGGGATGATCAATCGCCTATTGCAGGCAAATTTAGTTGCTTTATTTACAGACCCTGAAGATAAAAGACGTACACGTGTGAAGGTGACAGAAGAAGGACAACTGGTTTATGAACAATTAAGTTCATTACGAAATGAATTTAACAGCAAATCTTATAATATTTACAATGAGCAAGAAGTATTGCTTTTAAGTGATTTACTCAGTCGACTCGTTGAGCATTTAAAAGAAAACTAATTTTTCAATTTGCTAACAAAAAATCGAGAGGAGAATTTTATGACAGAAACAAGTAAAAAAAAATCTTCCTCAAAAAAGAAGAGAAAGATAACACTTTTTCTCGACAATTTAAATTTCTTTCGTTTACTTAAGTTAATCTTTCTTATTTTCCTATCCCTACTAATTGTCTATCTCTATTATTTGCATACAAAAGGAATTTTGATTTCCGATATAAGCTTACTGTGGAAATTACATAAGAAGGTTATTATGATTATTTTCGGGTTTGTATCATATAGTTTGGGTGTTTTTTATTTGGGTTTTAGGAAAGGAAGAAATGGTTAAAAGAATCTAAATAAAAAGGGACGAATTGTCCCATTTACGATTTTTCGCAAGATAACCCCAACTGCAGATGCTGTTGGGGTTATCTTATTTTTATAAAGCAATATAATTCCAATTTTTATTCATGACAATTGCAGCTACCTGTTGAATATTTAGCGGGTTGGCGAACGATTCCATTTTCGAATTGTCGGACCAGGATTCTGCATTTCCGGCCCATGTATTGGTTGTTCCACAATAGGTTACTTGCCCGCCATGGCGGACAAATGTCTGTGCCCATTCCAACAAATTTTGTGGAGGGTCGCTATGGAGAAAATCAGGAATAGACATCCCTACTTGTTCCGTAATCGTTTTTTCCGCATCAGGATTGCCGATCATGGTTGCCAGTCTTCCTTTAATTAATCCATTCACACCCTCTCCATTAAAAAACATTGTCACTGGAGTTCCGTACCGCTGCAGGTATACCGCGGTCACAAAAGCTGAAAAGAAGTTAGGGTAAACCGATGCCTCAAAATTTGAAAAGCCGTTTCCTGCACTGTCTGGACCAGAAGATACATGTATTAAAAGTGGTTGCTGACTTTGAGCAGGTAAAAAATAACTCACTATTTTCCCTCCCGAAATTTAGCCTTTTGCATTTTATGTGAATAGCCAATCATGGGTGTTTGGGAAAACTCTATTAATTGAATTCTTGTTATGAGTTATTCTTCACATTTAATTCAATAATTTGTACTAGTTCTTCAATAATATCGTTCAGATTCATCATGCTTGTATCTTTCTTAAGAATATTAGAAGTTTTATACAGCAATAATTCCTCTTGCTCACTCACAAAAATGCCCCCATTCTTAAAATCATGAACTTTTTTCCTAATGACATTTTATACTCATATATGTAATTTACACATATTATACATCATGTTACTTGTATATGTAAATTACATATATAAATTTTTGCGAGAATTCAGAATAATAATAAATAACAAAAAAGGCCACTAATCAGTGACCTTTTTTCAAAACAAAAACATGAAGTTAGTTAATTCCCTGCTCAATCATGGCATTTGCTACCTTTAAGAAACCTGCTATATTGGCACCGACAACCAGATTTCCTGGGGCATCATATTCTTCTGAGGCTTTCATACTCTTACTATATATATCTTTCATGATTACTTGTAATTTCATATCCACTTCTTCTTGAGTCCAAGCTAACCTTGCACTATTTTGGGCCATTTCTAACGCTGAAACGGCAACACCACCTGCATTTGCAGCTTTGGCAGGTGCGAATAAAACATTATGCTCCAAAAAAGTATCAATGGCTTCTAGAGTGGAAGGCATATTCGCTCCTTCTCCGACTGCCTTTACCCCATTCAAAATTAACAGTTCTGCTGCTTCCTTATTTAACTCATTTTGAGTTGCACATGGTAATGCAATATCGCATGGGATCGTCCAGATTCCTGAACACCCTTCTTGATATACTGCGTCTGGATGTTCCTTGACGTACTCATTTATTCTTTTATTCTCTAATTCTTTTATTCTTTTAACCGTATCCAGGTTAATTCCATTTGGATCATACACATAGCCATTTGAATCGCTGCATGCAACCACTTTAGCACCAAACTGCAAGGCTTTTTCTATTGCATAAATCGAAACATTCCCCGAACCAGATACCACTACAGTACTCCCTTTAAAGCTTAATCCCTGAGAATTCAGCATTTCTTCTACAAAGTATACGGTTCCAAATCCTGTCGCTTCTTTGCGCCCCAAGCTTCCACCATAACCAATGCCTTTTCCCGTTAATACACCTGCTTCATAAGCACCTTTTAACCTTTTATATTGCCCAAACATATAACCAATTTCTTTTGCCCCAACCCCAATATCCCCAGCAGGAACATCGATATCCGGCCCGATATGTCTGCTTAGCTCTGTCATAAAGCTCTGGCAAAAGCGCATAATTTCTAAATCGGATTTACCTTTTGGATCAAAGTCAGAACCGCCTTTTCCGCCTCCAATTGGCTGTCCTGTTAATGAGTTTTTAAAGATTTGTTCAAAACCGAGAAATTTTATGATGCTTGCGTTAACAGAAGGGTGAAACCGCAGTCCCCCCTTATATGGTCCTATTGCACTATTAAACTGAACACGAAATCCACGGTTCACTTGTACATTCCCTTTATCGTCCACCCATGGAACCCTGAAGATAATCATTCGCTCCGGTTCCACCATTCTTTCTAGAACTGCTAGTTTGATATAAATCGGATTTTTCACAAGGACAGGTACTAAAGAATCGAGGACTTCTTTAACAGCCTGCTGAAATTCCCATTCATTTGGATTACGCTGTTGAACACTATTAATTAAACGATTGACGTATTCCTTTACAATTTGTGTTTGATTCTCTTCCACTCTTTCCATCATTTTCATAAGTTTTCAGCCCCAGATCTATTTTAAAATTGGCTGTGTTAAACTTTGCTGTTGATTTGCGCTCCAGGCGCTTAAGCGCCGAGGAGGCTCCCCTGCCCCGTCCTCCCGCAGGAGTCTCGCGCCTTCCGCTCCAATAAACAGAGTTACAAAATCAACAATGACTTTTAACACTGCCTAAAAATTAAGAAAATTCCTTTTCTTCAATGTGTTTTCATTTTATAATTTATTAATTAATAGTTACAATCTTAATTTTCGATGAAATTAATGCGTTTTACGCATTAAATGGAGTGATTTAAAAATGGAGACAAGGCAAATTCAGTATTTCATAGAGGTGGCAAAAAGAGAGCATGTAACAGAGGCCGCAGACTTCTTGCATGTTGCCCAATCATCCGTAAGCAGACAAATCTTCAATTTAGAAAACGAATTGGGGGTAAAACTTTTTATACGTGAAGGAAGAAGTGTAAAGTTAACCCCAATAGGAAGGATTTTTTTTGAAAGGATGAAACAAGTATGGAATATGATGGAGGATGCAAAGCGAGAAGTAGAAGAAAATTTAAACCCTGAAAAAGGTACTGTTCGAATTGCATTCCCCATAAGCATGGCGGCTCATACCTTGCCGTTCATTATTTACGCTTTTCGCACCAGGTACCCAGAAGCGAAATTTCAAATGAGCAATGCCCTTTATTATGATTTAATAGACGGTGTTATAAATGGTGAATTTAATTTAGCCATGATTGCCCCCATGCCCAATCCAGAAAAAGAAAAAAAAATTAAAGGAGCTACACTTTTTACGGAAAATATCGTTGCTCTCATCCCCCTACATCATCCGTTATCTGATCGGAAATCGATAAGGTTACGAGACTTAAAGGATGACCCATTCTGTGTTCTTCCAGAAGGGTTTGTTTTTCGTGAACAGGTTGTTGGGGCTTGTATTGATGCCGGTTTTTCACCCCAAATCGCCTTCGAAGGAAAAGATATTGATGCATTAAAAGGATTAGTCTCAGCAGGTCTAGGTGTAGCATTGATGCCTGAGATGACTTTGGTGGATAATACCCCCCGCTCCACTGTCATGATTCCATTATCTGATGAGAATCTCACCCGATCAGTGGGTGTCATTTATCCTGCCCAACGGAAACTTCTTCCCACCGAAGCTTTGTTTTATGATTTCCTGCTTGAAACTTATGAACGATTACATGAATTTAAAAAATGAATGTACCTAAAAAGGAACCTGAGTCAATGACTCAGGTTCCTTCAACTATACTTTTCGCCGCTTTTCTCGCTCTCAAAAATCGGACTACGTTTAAAACAATAGTTTTTAAAACAGCATACGTTGGGACAGCCAAGACCATTCCAAGGACGCCTGCTAGATTGCCCGCAGCCAAAAGAATAATGATAATGGTTGCTGGATGCGTATCCAATGATTTCCCTAAAATCATTGGAGACAGGAAGTTCCCTTCAATTTGCTGGGCAACTAGGATTACGACGATTACTAATAAAGCTTTAGTAGGTGAATCAAAGAAACCGACGAGCACTGCAGGCGCACCGCCAATGATCGGCCCGACATATGGGATTATGTTGGTGAAGGCTACAATCAGCGCCATTATTAATGCATAGCGTAAGCCGATAATTAAGTATCCAATAAAGGCTAATGTTCCGACAGCCAAGGCGACCACCACCTGTCCCTGAATGTAGGCGGATAGGGTCTCTCCTGTTTCTTTTAATATTTTTAAGCTTTCATCCCTGTAATCGGAAGGAATGAACTTTGATACTGCTCTAGGAAATTTTTGTCCATCTTTAAACATATAAAATAATAAAAATGGAACAGTCACAAGAATAATCGCAATGTTTGTGACGATGCCAAAAAAGCCTAGAAGGATGTTAGTCAGTTTGTTTGGAAGTGTATTGGCATACTCCAATAACCGCTGCTGAACATTATCAATCATTTCACTTTGCTGGTTCCTAAAGTTTTTAAACTCTGAAGACTTGATTACATCATTAACATAATCAGTCGTCTTATGAGCAAATCCAGGGAGATCATTGGCAAGCTCTGTCGCCTGTTTGGAAACAGCAGGGACGAGGCTTCCAGCTGCCAATACAAGAAGACCGGCAAACACAACATATAGGACCAAAATGGCTGCTACCCTAGGGAGTTTTTTGCGTTCCAGAAAATTCACAACCGGATTCAATAGGAAATAAAGGAATCCAGTGATGAGAATTGGAAAGAAAACCGTCGAGAAAAACACCCCTATAGGCTTAAACATAAAAGAAATCTTGGTTGAAACGAAAATAATCGACAAAACAAGCAAAATTTGAATTAGCCAGAATTGTATTTTAGATTTTGACACGAATATGTACCTCATGCTTCAAATATTTGGATAAAGTATATCAAAATCTTGGAGAAATATACAGTAAATATGAAAGTTTTTATTCAAGTAAATAAAAAAGCCGATTCTTTCTTTATAAATAGAAAGTAAATCGGCTTTTTATTTGAAGTTAGGTCCTTACTACTTTTTCCTCTATGCTTAATTCATTTCCCTTTTTTCTAGAAGATAAATTTGCTAGCGCACCTGGAAGGGCAATCATCGCTGGCAAAAAGATTGGAAGAAGCACAAAGCAAAGCACAATCAGTCCTGTAATAACTGCTACCGCTAATTGATATAAAACCATTATTCCAGCAGGCATTAGTGTGGCAAAAGTGCCTCCTAGTATAATGACGGCTGCAATAATGACGCCGCCTATATGTCTAGAAGCCACCACGATGGCGTCTTTCTGTGACATATGAGGGTATTCCTTAAAGCGCATCATCAAGAAGATGCTATAGTCTACTCCCAAGGCGACAATAATGATAAAGGAGAAGAACGGAACGAAGGAAGATACCCCTTCATACCCCTTCAAATCTATGAAAATATAGTTAATAACGAACATGGCTGCATAGTACGCTCCCAAAAGGGATGCCGTGATGAAAACCGGTGTCCAGAAAGATCTTATTACAAAGAACAATACGAGCAATACTCCGATTATAACAATCGTTGTCGTTCTGTTGAGATCCCGGCTCAATATATCATTTGTATCATTTGTTGTCGCACTTGGCCCAGCTGTACCCAACTTGGCATCTGAAAGCTCTGTTCCTTTTAGTCCATTGGCAACCGTTGTATTTATTTTATTAATGGTACTTAAAGCCTCTGGAGAATACGGATCCGCTTTTAAAACAACCAACATTTTTGTAATCTTTCTATCTTTGGACATGAAAGCATCTAATGATTTTTCAAACCCATTGTCCGTCAAGGCTTCCTTCGGCATAAAGAAAGTTTTATTACCTTTATATTGCGTTAAGAAACCGTTTGTTTGTCCGAGCCCATCAGATATTTGCTTTAACCCGCCGTTTACATCCGATAGCTTTTGCCCAAAGACACTGAAACCATTGAGCCCGTCTGCCAGCTGCTGCTGACCCGATTTCATTTGACCAAGACCATCCGTTACTTTGTTCATATTTGTTACGATTTGGCCTATTCCTGAAGAAGTTTTACCAAGTCCAGCTTCAATTTCTTTCAAGCCGGCTGCCATTTGTGATAGACCGCTGCTCATGATGGTAAGATTTTTATTGGCTTCTGCAAAACCGACCTTTGCCTCATCGTACTTTTCATTTAATGCATTTATTCCTTGAGGCGTAATTTGACTCAATTTTGATAATGAGTCATCGATTTCTTTCTTTAAGTCCTGGTAATTCTTATCACTATTGGCATTTGCATAACTCTGACCCAAGTTTGTTACCATTGATTGCATGAGAGCGAGTGAATTTTTTGCATCAAGAAGTTTCTGTGCATCAGCTTGGTATTGGGTCCCCATATCACGGAAACCAGCCTGCATGCTTTTATAATTTTCATTTAACACAGCAATGCCGCTGCTCGTCTTTGAAAGGTTTGTTTCGATGTTTGCTATCCCATTGCTGATCGTTTGTGAATTACTTGACCCATTATCGATACCAGCTTGGATTTGCTTTAATCCATTGGTTAAGTCGTTCATTCCTTTTTGAAGCGTTGCAGTACCATCAACCATTTGGGTGACCTTAGAAAAGTCAGCTGATTCGAGCTTTTCTTGCGCCTGATTCAATCCATCATAGATTTGGTCCACACCATCTTGCGTTTTGGAAATGCCATCCGTTACCGATCCCATTTGACTATCTACATAAAATCCATCAATTGGTTTTCCTTGAGGCTGGGTAACCGAAGAAACCTGCTTCACTCCCTTAATAGCCTTGAGGCTTTCCGTTACGTTATCAATAACCGCAAGCGATTCATTTTTATTTAATGCTGAACTATTTTCAATGACAACAGTCGCAGGCATTGCCTGACCCTTGCCAAAATGGTCCGCAATAATATGAAAACCCTTTGTTGAAGGATAACGATTTCCAAGCTCTCCAATCGTATCAAAGTTAAGCTTTTGTTGGTGGAAATACACCATTGGTCCTAGGATTAAAACGATAAGGATCACCGTTATTAAAGGACGCTTTGTAGCAAAGGAGGATGTGGCTCCCCAGAACTTGTTTTCCTTATGACCGTCGCCTGCATTCTTGGAAGGCCAGAAAAGTTTATTGCCAAGGACTTTCATCATGAAAGGTGTTAAGGTCAGAATTTCAAGCAATAGGATCGTAACACCGATTGCTACAACCACACCAGATTTATAGATTGGTGACTCCGCAAAAACAAGGGCAAGGAATGCAATAAATACTGTGAGAATGCTATAAGCAATCGTTTTACCCGCCGTTTTATAGGTTCTAATGATCGATTCATCTATCGAATGGCCATGGGATAGTTCCTCCCTAAATCGATTAAACAGAAGGATATTGTAATCCGTACCAATACCAAAGAGGATAAGCACTAAGAGCATTTGGGTAAGACTTGTAATTGGAAATCCTGCCTTATCAATTAATTGAGCGGCAATTCCCATGGAAACCAGATAGGAAAAGGCCACCGTTACTAAGGAAATCAAAGGCGTTACCACTGACCTAAACGCAATAATAAGCACAACTAAAATAAAGATTACGGTCAATGCAGCGCTCTTCTCAACTCCGGACACAGAAGCTTTTAGATAATCATTATTGATAAAATCCTCCCCGCTAAGATAGTACTTAACAGGTACTTTTTTAAGTTTGCTATCAAATTCTTTTTTAATATCATCCACTTCTCTTGATTTCTTATCAAGCTTAAAACTCACCATAAGAGTCGTGCCATCTTTAGAAACCAAAGAGCTTTTTGCTTCTGGCGTACTAAAAGGATCAATCATATCGGTAATACCAAGCTCTTTGCTGCTATCGCTAATCGCTTTTACCTGATCCCCGATTTTTTTCATTTCGTCATTAGAGATTTTATTTTTATCATAAAATACGATAAGGTTGTTCGTACCCTTGGTAGTATCCATCTTTTTGAGGATTTTGTCCGCTATAACCGAAGGGCTTCCATTCCCCGTTCCTTGCTGTCCTTTTTGCCGCAGTATGGCATTGATGTCGGGCTGAATGACTGTAAGCAATATTGTTGCAATCAGCCATAAAGCAAATATAGCCCAACGGCCTTTTATAATTGATCTCACCCTACTTGTTCCCTCCTATTTTGAATAAAATGTTTATTTTTCCTATTGGTCTTCTTTCAGAAAAAACAAAACATCATCGAATTCCCTCTTCACATTAGTCACTATAACAAGGGAATAGGAAGGGTTCAAAAAGCAAAATGGAACGAGTGCATCAAAATAATACATTATTAGCGATTTGTATTATTACAACATGACCTGGTTGAAGATTTCGAACAGCTCCTCTTTCTTATAATTATATTCCTTACTAACCCAATTCTGTAAGATGGTTATAAAGGAAGTGGCATATAAGTCACACATGACCTCAGGATATTTCGACTGATTGATTTTTGTAGAAATCGGATCATTCTCTGTTTTGGAATGTTCACGTAAAATATCACTTGCCGTTTTAACCATGCTTTTGAAAAAGATATGCCCATCCGATCCCAATAACGTATTTTCAAATAATACAAAATGTTCATCTACATAATCGACCAGTAATTTAAACGTGTCAGTATTACATTCCTTATTTAATTTAATAATCTCTTCAGATAAATGATAAATAAAATCTCTTAGCAGGCTGTATTTATCTTCATAATATCGATAAAAAGACGTGCGATGAATTAACGCATCATCACAAATATCTTGAACCGTGATATGTGAGAATCGTTTCGTTTGTAAAACACGCATAAAACTTTGTATGATTTGGCGCCGTGTGCGCTCGGTTGTATAGTTCATAGTACACATCCCTATCATGAATTCAAAAGCTAATATTCTCCCATACTGGAGTAATTTCTGTAATAATTTCATTATTTAATATATGTTGCAGCTCGTTTTTCTTTTGTTTGGCTACTGTTACTTGATGAAGATCAGAAAAGAAAATGAAGGATTGATTTTTATACAGCTGACCTTCTCTTGCTGTTGGGTCATGTAAATCAAAAAACAATTCTACTAGTTCATCATAAGATATTTTCCACGGATTAAACCATATTTCTACTATCTTTACATTTGAGTCTTTTAGATATCCATTTCGAACCTTTTCAATCCCACGATATCCTGTAATAAATGCTTTTTGACTAAAAAATTCGCTTGCACCAAACACTGCTCTTTCCATTTAATATCGCTCCTTTAGAGCGATAAGCCTTCTTTCCATTCAAAAAACCTCTCTTAGATTAAAAGAGAGGTTGGTATGATGAAATACTTTCCTCTCATCTTTCAAAGGTTAACACCTTTGCAGGAATTAGCACCGTTTCAAGTCAATATTTTGACTGATGGTTGCCGGGTATCATAGGGCCTGTCCCTCTACCACTCTGGATAAGAAGTTTATCGCTATTTATTTTTTAATAACAATAACACCCACTGAACAGAAATTCAAGTAAAAAATCTCGGGGACGTGCCTTTAGGGGAATGGATCAAAAAGGCAAAAAATGATTGTTTTACTACGTACAAAAGCTCACCAAAGCAAACCATTGAAGAACCTTCAATATCGAATTCATATGAACAATTACATATTTTTCCATATGAAAATTCCTTATATTTTAATATTTTTTTTTGCAATTTTCATTATTCGGATAATTCATTTATCCTATTCATAATGAATTTAAAATCTTTAAATTAAGGACATATAACAAAGGAGTGAGAATATGTATGGAAGCAAAATTTTGTAGAGAATCAAGAGTTTTACGAACAAGTCGTGTATTTCCAAATGACGTAAACAACCACAATACATTATTTGGGGGACGATTATTGAGTGATGTGGACCAGGTAGCGTCTATTTCCGCTGCTCGACATAGTCGCAGGGAATGTGTTACTGCTTCGACCGATTCAGTTGACTTCTTATGTCCTATTCATACATCAGATTCGGTTTGTTTTGAATCCTATGTGACATGGACAGGTACATCTTCCATGGAAGTTTTTGTAAAGATTATTGCTGAAGATTTAAAATGTGGTGAACGTAGAATTGCAGCTACTGCTCTACTAACCTTTGTTGCACTTGATCAGGATAAACGTCCGGCACATGTTCCCGAGGTCATTCCTGAAACAGAAGAAGAGAAAAAATTGCATGAAACTGCACCAGAGCGAGCAAAAATGCGCAAGGAAAGAAAACAAAAGAGCAAAGAATTAGCCACTTTCTTAACAACAAATTAATTAGTACGTTGATTTCCTCTCTAATCAAAAATGGTGGCAAAAACAAAATAAAAAAACCCTTATTGTATAAGAAATTTAAAGTAATAAGGGTTTTTTGATTCATTTAAGATCTATTGTGGGATATCTTCATGGGTCACCTCTTAAATTTCTCCATATAGTTTAAGAAGGCCCACATCGTCGCCTATAAGATTCACGAAAGGAGTTTGGGAAGCCAGGAGAAACGTCCCCGGGTTACCTTACCTTTTCTTTAGATAAAGCATTTTTAAATTGTTCGATTAAAATAGGAACGATCTCAAAGGCATCGCCAACGATTCCATAATGGCAGTTTTGAAAAATAGGGGCTTCTTTGTCCTTATTAATGGCAATGATTAAGCCGGAATTTTTCATTCCCACAATATGTTGAATCGCACCGGAGATCCCAATTGCAAAATAAATTTTCGGAGTCACGGTCACACCGGTCTGCCCTACTTGATGTGCGTGTTCAATCCAGCCAGCTTCCACCACATCTCTGCTGGCACCGACCGCTCCTCCAACGGTTTCCGCCAATTGGTGAATTAACTGAAAGCCCTCGAAGCTCCCTAATCCTTTTCCGCCGGCAACAATGATGTCCGCTTCGTCGATTCTTACTTTTTTAACGGTTTCCCTTACAATTTCCAAGACTTTTGTACGAATATCTTCTTCCTTTAAGGATATGGTTTCTTCCACGATGTTGCCAGTTCTTCCTGGCTGAGGGGGCAGTGCCTTCATGACCTTGGAACGTACAGTCGCCATTTGAGGCCGGTATTTTTTACATAATATGGTCGCCATAATATTTCCGCCAAATGCCGGTCTGCTCGCCAAGAGTAACCCTGTTTCCTCTTCCACATCCAGTTCGGTCGTATCCGCCGTCAACCCAGTTGGCATATCGGTGGCGACCGCGCTTGCTAGGTCTTTTCCCGTTGAGGTGGCACCGAAAAGGATAATTTCTGGTTTATATTTTTCCGTACAGTCCAGCAGCGCCCTCATGAAGGATTCGGTTCGATAATGCTTAAAGATAGGTTGGTCATAGACATACACTTTATCTGCTCCATATTCAAATACGGTTTTTGTTAAATGTTTAACATTTTCCCCGATTAAAATGCCCGCCAATTCCACTCCCCGTTTGTCTGCCAGCTTCCTACCAGCACCCAATAGTTCAAGGGATACGGAGGCAACCGCTTCATCCTTCTTTTCAATGAATACCCATACACCTTGGTAATCTTGGAAATCCAATTACTTTTCCCCCTTCACTTCAAACAGTTCTCGCTTTTCGAGTACGACAGAAAGCAATTGCTCCACTTGTTCCCGAGGGCTGCCTTCAAAGAACGTTCCCCCTGCCGGTTTTTGCGGAGCCCATACTTTAGAAACAATCGTTGGGGACCCCTTCAAACCTAGCTGCTTGATATCAACCCCTTCCAGATCATCAACAGACCAGATATGCGGTTTGTATCGAGCAGCTTTAATCATGTTTGGAAGCGGAGAATACGGCACTTCATTGATGGTTTTTTCAACAGAAAACAAACACGGCAATGAAGACTTGACTACCTCATAACCGTCCTCCAACTTGCGATGGACAATGGCATATCCTTCTTCCTGATTAATTTCCTCAACTTTGTTCACAGAAGTCAGCGGTGGAATATCGAGCCTCCTCGCTATCCCGGGCCCGACTTGCCCGGTATCACCGTCGATGGACATTTTGCCGCAAATAATCAAATCGACCGGCCTCGTTTTGGCAATCTTTTCAATCGCCTTTGTCACGGCATAGCTCGTTGCCAATGTATCCGCACCCGCAAACCGGCGGTCGGTGATTAAATAGCCCTCATCAGCGCCAATTTCAATACACGTTTTGATCGCGTTTACCGCTGGTGGCGGCCCCATCGTGACAACGGAAACGATTCCCCCATACCTTTCCTTTAGGCGTACCGCCTCTTCGACCGCATGAGCATCATAAGGATTCAAGATCGCAGGCGCCGTCCTGCGGTCCATTGTATTTGTTTTTGGATTCATCTTAATAATTTTGGTATCAGGCACTTGCTTGATACAGGCTACAATATGCAGCATTTTACCCCTCCCTATACTTGCCGGCAGTTTTACGGCTAATAAGCCTTTTTACGCCCGTTTACTATTACTTTATTAAAAGAGATGTCCAAACATTCTAAATTTCTCACAAATAACTCTATTAAATCCCTAACAAAGACCAAAACAAAAAAACGCACGACCTGGGAGAGGAGCCATGCTTGAAGAAATTAAATCGTTTTCTGTTCTGCCACTTGAGGGATCTTTTGCCTGCGGGATATAACGAAGTAAACAGCAATTAGGCCGATTAATTCACCAGTCGAAGCGGCAATAGCACCTGCACTGCCATTTAGTGCCGGATATTCCAAAATACTAACGGAATAATTACGAGGACCACAGTGACCATATTAAAAATTTGCGGTTTTAATAGAGACTTTGTACTTTTTTGAAGCATAAGAATGCCTCCGAAGTAATCCACCCAAGGGAAGACCATCGTTTTAATAATAAAAAATTTCAATACACGCAGACTTTCAGCTGCCAATGTCTTGTCAGCACCTAGCACTGTTCTCATAAACCAAGGGCCGGCATCTGTAAAACTAAGAAATGCCAGCAAAACCGATGGAACGATACTGAAAACAATCACGCACCAAAAATATTGTATTTCCGAAAACGGTTTTACTACTTCATATTTGCTAGATTTATAGTAACAATTACTCAGAAATTTTCTGAAGACAAAAACACCTCCACATCCCTTATTTGGTACTGATAGAACTGTTCTAGTCATATTCTTATAAAAGAAAACAATAAGAAGGAGTGGAAAGTCGGGTGAAAAAAGTTAAGGTTCGTTTACGTCCTATTGTTAGTAAGATCAACTTACCCACTGTATTGAAAACAACGATTCTTCCAGGTGATACAACTGAACGATTATTTATTGCAACGCAGGTTGGAGAAATCTTTTACATAGCAAACCCAAGTTTACGGACTTTTTTAGATATTCGCTCTCTAATCATTAAACAAGGGGAGTCCGGTGGTTATGATGAACGGGGATTGCTGGGCCTTGCGTTTCATCCCCAATTTTTTTATAACGGCCTGTTTTATCTTCATTATTCACTCGCAGGAACACAAGGTCCAGGTGCTCTTTCAGAAGGTTTTAATCCTAACCCATGTGATCCCAAAACCTTAAACCTAAAGTGGGAAAATAGAGAATCTCAATATGATCATATTGATACAGTAGAAGAATGGATTTTACAATCGAATGGACATCCACAAAAACGACGGACACTGCTTAACTTAAGACGACCATTTATGAATCATAATGGTCTCAATAGTTTAAACTTTTCACCTGAAACAGGAAAACTGGTTTTAACAACTGGGGATGGCGGGTCGGGCTATGATCCATTCAATTTAAGTCAGGACGATATGGAAATTGCCGGTAAAATTATTGAAATTGATGTAAGTAAAAATACATTTATCATTAACCCACCAGTAGTCACACGTTTTAATGAACTGCCCGTACCAATTCAGGAAACGCTTGCGGTTATGGCCAAAGGGGTCCGTAATATACCTGGCATTTCCTTTCAACAGTTTTATAATCAGTATTTTAAATATGTAGGAATTGTCGGACAGGATTTGGTGGAGTCGATTTTTTCATTCGTTCATTACAAACCAATACCGGTGCCTCAGCTTGTTAAAGCTTCTTTAATGAATATGGAACAAGATCCAGAAGGGTTAATTAACTTTGGCTGGCGAGGCTGGGAAGGTGCTTTTCCTACATCGATCATTAGGAACTGCACTACTACCCAGGGGTTAGACGAGAAAACAATGGCTTATTTCGATGAAGCAATCAAATTTTCAGTAAGGCGACTTCAGCCTCTAACTAGTTATTTTCATAGAGATCAAAGGCCCGATAAGTTTGGAGGAACCGCCCTTACGGGAGTGCAGGCCTATATGGGAAATGGAATCCCCGATTTAACGGGACGCGTTGTGTTTACAGACCTTGCCCGAAAGGAAGAGTCTCGCTCTCCTGTTAGAGGGGTTTTAGCTTATAGCAGGGTAAGAACAGATGGTAAACTAAATGATTATAGTGTGATCGAAACTGACTATAATTTTGGATCACAATCATCTTATTATGTTAATTTGGGAACGAACCTTGATCAAACCAGACTATATTTAGGGGTTTATGGCTCTATGAAAGTGACTGATTTTAACCAGGGTACTGTTTTTGAAATTGTTCCATGAATTAAATTATGTTAGAGTTTTTATTTTTTGCACATAATAAATCGTTTCTATTCAATATGGCATTTAATTTTTCAGAACCTAAGAACATTATTGCAACAAAACTAGCAATAACAAATGGGAAGATCCCTATTGTTGAGTGTGCGGCAATGAAACCAAGAAGTGGCGGCAGGAACGTACTGCCTGTATAGGCAACAGCCATTTGATACCCCATGATGGTCTGAGAATGTTCCTGTCCAAAACGTTTTGGTGTTTCATGTAACATACATGGGAAAATAGGTGCTAATCCTAATCCAACCATAATAAAACCAACTAGCGAGAACGTGGACGGCAATGGCAGAAATAGAAGCGCCGCACCAATTAATGCTAGTAGTTGCCCCATCCGAATGAGAGTACGGTTACCTATTTTTAAGGTAACAAAACCTGTGATAAATCTACCTATGGTTATTCCCGTGTAAAACAAGGAAACCCATTTTGCGGCTGCGTCTACGGATAAATCTTTAACATTTACGAGGAAACTACTTCCCCAGAGACCCATCGTTGCTTCTGCTCCACAATAAAACAGGAAAGATAATAACGCTAGTTTAACTCCCCTAATTTGCATGGGTTTTCGATATTTAGCATTTGCACCATTCAATCCATTATTATTGGTTTCTGCCTCATTAACTGAGATACCACTGCTGCTTCCTCCAACCTTATTCCATAAAGGCAAAGTGAAGAATAGAATAATAACTAATGCAATCTGAAGACCTGCAATGGCAAGATACCCGCTTCTCCAAGAATGTTGACCTGAAATAAATTGAGCCATAATCACGGGACCAAGTGTCGCCCCAACTCCCCAAAAACAATGAAGCCAGCTCATGTGGTGTGCTTTGTAATGTGCCGCTACAAAATTGTTTAGCCCCGTATCCACTGCACCTGCACCTAATCCAAGTGGTATGGCACATATAAACAACCAAAAAACCGAGGGAGCAAAATGAAACCCAAGTAATGCTCCAGCTGTCATGAAACAACTGAAAAATGTCACAATGCCAGTTCCGAAGCGTTTAAGCACCTCTCCGCTAGCAAAACTGGAAATGATTGTTCCTCCAGCAATTGTCATAAAAAGCAATCCGGCAGTCTCAAGCGGTGCCCCAAATTCCGTTTGCATCAAAGACCATGACACTCCTAACAAGGAATCAGGCAAACCCAAGCTGATAAAAGCCAAGTAGATAATTACTAAAAAGTATGTAGCCATGTATAAACCCCGCCTTATTTTATATCTGTCTTAATTGCTTATTTCGCTGATCATGAGTTCAAGACCCAGACTTTGTAATCCAAAAAGATAGTCTTGTTTCCAATCACTCATAATAAGATTTGGAAGATGCTCTGCTGGAATATACCGCGAGCTTCGTTCTGCAATATGGTCTAGAATCAATTGATCGACTTCACCTTCACAAAAAATAAAAGTATGAGGGTTAATGATAGCTGTCAATGAAGCTACTAACCTGCTAATAGCGTCAATCTCAAATTCCTCAGATCTAAATGCTCCCTTCGTCTCGTTTCCATTTTCCAAAGCCTGACCAAAATTTCGGTCATCATACTGTGGAACGAATCTAACCTCACCTGAAAAATTAGTGCTGCCCCGCACCACAACTCCATTTACCATAATTCCTGCACCTGGACCATTTTGACCTGAATATAAATAAACCAAAGATTTATTTTTCTTTTTTCCTTTACGATCGTGATAACCAAGCACTGCCGCATTCATATCATTTTCTATTACAACAGGTATGGAAAAACGATTTTCCAAGTACCCCTTCAAATCATAGCTTTGAAGATGCTCATAACCTGGTATATAAATAATCCGTCCATTATCAACGGAACCAGGTACACCAATGGCTACAGAATTGATTTTCGGATACTTCTCTATTAATTGTACAACACAATGGGTTAATAATTTTAAATCATCATCTATTAATGCACTTGAGGTTTTTCCCGCGTCCTTTACTTCTCCTAGACAGTTAAAGACAATATAATTGGTCTCTGTTTTTTCTAAAAATATCGCCAGCCCTAACATATACTCCGGATTGTATGTATATCTTTTTGCCCTTCTTCCACCACTCGAATCATCAAGGCCAACTGAAATAAGTTCACCGTTCTTTCCCATTTGGCTTAAGAATTTACTTATTGTAGGGAAACTAATTCCTAATTTTTCGCTAAGTTCAACTTTTGTTGCACTTCCTAGTTCTAAGAGTGATTTACGAATACCGCGAAGAATTTCCATTCTCATCGATTTTACAGTCGTATTCACAGGGGTCACCACCTATTAACAGTAACTTATTAAAGGCATTTAATAAGTATTCAACAAAAAACTTATTAAACTTCTTTAATAAGTGATGCTGGTAATATATCATAGAAAATTACTGAGAGAAATGGAGTTTTAAATTGAATCAAGACCTCACCTCCTTTGGTTTTTATTAAAATATGATTATTTTATAACAAAACCTCTTTCACTTGTTCAGCAAAAGAGGTTTTCATCTGTTTTTATCCTAATGTTTCCATCTCTGTTTTAATATTATTAACTAGTGCTTCATCCACCCATTTTCCCGTCTGTTTTAATTGATCCATGTAATGCAAAATTTCTTCTCCATCTTGAGCTGCCTCAAGCTTATTTCCGAGACTAATATGGACTTTCATCCTTACATTTAATACTTCAATCAATGTATGGAATTTTGGTAAGATACCCTCTTTATATAACATTCTTCTTTTCTGAATGGCTTCATCTAAATCAGCCAGTCCACCGCTCAAATCGCCTGAAGCACAACGTCCCTCACCACGATATTTCAATGCTGATGAAAAATAATCTCTATTTAATAACTGGCCATTCTGATCTAATTTTCTGCAAAGATCAACTGCTTCTGTACAATATTGTAACCCTATATCATATTGTTTATTTAGATTATAAGCATATCCTAACGACATTACAGTGCTGGCCAATTGTCCAAGATCAGTCAATTTTCCTTCCTCTAGTGACTTTCTTCCGAGAGTTGTGGTAGCTTCAAAATCCTTTATGCCAGATTCGTAGTCACCCAGATCCAACGAAATAGTTCCCCTGCTCATTATGATTTCCATAACTAACTCGCTTGAGGGGGTGAATTTTTTTTCCTCCTCTAGCAATTGTAAGAGCTTAATAGAAGTATTAACATCATCTAAAGCTTCCTTGAACCTCCCCTGACATCTGTAGGTATACCCTCTTTGTTCATAGTGCTCCGCCTGGCTGATAAGGTCGACCGGTATTCCTTGCTTCCAAAGATCGTTTCGCAGATTAATAGACTTAGTTAAATCCTCAAGTGCTTCCGTAAAATACCCAGTTCGTCGATAAGCTGCTCCTCTTTTAGCATAACTTAATGGTAAAGAATCGGGATCTGCTAACAATTTCCTTCCATACAAGTTTTCTTGCTTACTAATCGCTTCATTGTAATCTTGAAAGGCTTCTTTATATTTCATTAATAAATAATAAGCCTCTCCTCGCAACATATACCGATCAGCGATCTCCGTTTCCTTACCTTTTGTGTCCTCTAGAATCAATAATTGTTGATTCAGTAACTGAATTCGACGCTCTCGCTGATATTTTACAACGGAATGTTTCTTAAGGTAGGTTGCTAATTGATGACTAAACTCTATGAACGATGGGTTGTAGAACTGGCACCTAACAAATTGATCATTTATTAATTCTAAATAGTTTAAAGCTTTGGAGATAAGATATACTTCCCCATCATTTTCCACACTTTCCCATTTCATTTGTTGACGGTTTTTATTTAAAAATAATATATCTTCCAACCAACCTCTGGTCAGTTGATTTAATTCGGGTTCATATTTTTCAATGATTAATTTCTTCCATTCATCATGAGATATAGTAATGAGATTCCCTCGATAGGACCGATCCACTTTGAGGAAAATACGTAAGTCTAATAAATAGGCCAAAAAGGTAAAGGTTGGCTTATCTTCTCCTGATAAATAAGAAATTTCTCTAAAAGTCAGGCTTTCAAAAGCTCCTGAAACAATTAAGAGAATCCGAATAAGGTTCTCATAAAATTTATTCCCATACATGTCATGCAGCTTGTCTAAATAAAAGTTAAACAGCTCAGATCCTTTTGGGAGATCCTTTACATCAATCCCGCCTTTATAGGTAACGAGCAGCTCTTTAATTGCTTTTAAATACAAAAATCGATTTTCCGCCTTTTCGATCAATTCATCAAACATTTGTTCATGATCTTTGGTCATTTTGCCGTCAGACAGCAACTCCTTCTTTAAATAAGAGATCAAGACATCCCGATTTTGTTCATGATCCCGCTTGTGAATAAATTGCTCTGTAAATGTGAACTGATCCAATTTAAATTGAGTAAAAGGTGTAAGCTCTCCTTTAACTCTACTGGTTAAGAGAATGTATACCCCGTCATTTAACATCGTTTCATCTGGGATAAAATCAAAAATAGATTCCTTATCATTTCCTGGAATCTCATCCATCCCATCAATAACAAGGAGTAATTTATCCTTATCAAAGTGTAATCGATGTGCTTCTGAAAACTCATTTATCATATGGGCAAAGTGAACCTTTTTATCCTTAATATTAGAAGGAACTCCTTCTATCCCAGAAATCCTGTTTTTTCCGTCCTTATGTAGACATAAAATTTCATGAACTCTTTGCGAAAAATGATTCATTTTATAACTGAACGAATCGTTGATATAGTAAGCCCGAACCGAACAATCCAATAACTTTTGATATTTATTTAATGACAATTCATCTAACGCCCGCGAAAAAGTTGTTTTACCTGTTCCCCGCTCCATTTGAATTAAGAATAACCCTTTAGGATATTTATTCATGGCTGTAGAGAGGTCATGAATAAGGTAACTTGGGCTTTGAAAATCCTTTACTTCACCAATTTTATTAAGAATTTCAGCTTCAATCATGGAATACGTTCGGTCGTCCACTGTCGATCTTTTTCGAATTATGAAGTCTAATTCTCTACGTGTTCCTTTTATCAACTCATTTACTTGATGATGAATCTTCTTTTTACCTTTTGTGTAATCAAGCACCATTGTTTTGTCTTTGTTTGAATAATGGGTATCAAAAAAATAGATGCTATTATCGCTGCTCAAAATAAAAGGGAATAACGGAACAGTCAAATCATCATTTAACCTTACTGAAATATCGGAGGTGTCTTTTTCAATATGAAACATAGCCTCTTCACCAGAAAGCCGATATTCATTTCCACCTTGTTTAAGATAAAGATTGATTTGCTGGTCCAATTCGTACGTTTCTTCAAAATAGATTTTAATCGCTTTAAGTTTGTTTATAAGATCCTCACGAAATGTTTCATCAATATCAAATGATAGGGCACCATGGCCCAATTGCTCATTGCGCCAATTTACAATTTTCTCGTCTCTAAATAATTTTAAGGTTCTATCTAACACTTTACGTAGAATCGGATGAGTAGAGTCCAGATTCGATAACACCCCTCCAATTCTCTCCCAATCACCTAGAGAAAGAGGTTTTTCTAGCAACGAGACCATTACCTTTATTTCTTTATCTGACCGTTCTCTAAGAGAATAAATATGACTTACGCAAATAAGGACAGGAAATTTAAGCAAAACTTCCATGAGATCCTTAATCTGCAACATGGCGCCAAAAGATTGTTTCTCTCTAAGTAAATTATGTAAACGAGCGTATTCATGGGCAATAACTGAGGTGCTGTTCATAAACGCCGGTTTAAACCAAAGTTGGTCATTGTCACATAACAAACTAAAAAAATGATCTCCATTAAATTCAGTCGAATTAGATTCTTTTCTTTCTGAGAAACCTTCCCTTTCACATTGAAAATCCTTATTCTCTAGAGCTTCTAAAATCCTTTTTCTCGGAGCAAACTTAACCCCCAGATCAGTCAAATCTTTTTCGCTAAAAGTTAGAAGGTCTGCGAACGTCACCTCTTCTTCTGCAAATAATTCTATGTATTGTTTCAAATCAAGAGATATTAAAAATTTTTTTACATCCATATACTCACCGCTCCAAAAGTTCTTGTTGTATTATTAATTTCAAGTTGCTTCTTAACTATTAAAATTCCTTTATATTTTACTATAAAAATAGATTAGAAAAAAGATAACTACCGTCCCTTTCACACCGATGCTACAATTAAAATAAATGTTATAAATGTATGAGGTTATGAGTAATGAAAAGGAAATTCGCTATAAGCGATATACATGGTGAGTTGGATTTATTGATTACTTTGCTGAATGCTGCAGACTTTAATCCTTCTATGGATCAATTAGTTTTCGTTGGTGATTTAATTGACCGAGGTCCTGACTCAGTCGGAGTGATTAAGTGTGTGAAGAAATTGAAGGAGCAAAATCCCGAAAATATTTTTGTTATCCTGGGAAACCACGAAATCATGATGCGGCAGTATATATTCGGAGGAAAAAGTCATATGTGGCTGCGTTATGGGGGACTGAAGGTTATTGAAGAAATGAAGACCAAATTTGAAGGCATAACGGATCGGAATAATCACCTCGTTTGGCTGGCGAATCTCCCTCTTACCCATGTAGATGAAAAGTATTTGTATGTTCATGCTGGGATTGATTTGTCTCGTGATATTAATAAACAGGAGGAAGCGAGTACCTTTATTCCTCTGAAAGAATTGTATTCAATAGATCCTAATGTTTTAAACAAAACCGTGGGAAATCGAATCATCGTCCATGGACATACGCCATACCCTTTGGTATACCGTGCAGGTAACTTCATTTCATGTGATACGGGAGCTTCTGTTTATCCAAATGGAAAACTATCTTTGGTTGACCTTACTAATCAAATATACTATTGCTGCGAAACTGATTCTACTAGAGTACTTGAGTTATCCATCCAAGCACTTGATATAAAAGAAAGAATTAATAAACAGCCGCACAAGTGACGACTACTCACTGTGCGACTGTATTTAACTTTGATCCTTTTTAATGAATATCTTTTTTCTTAAATCGGCCTCCATATACGGAAGATACATCAGTAGCAATGATAAATGCTTGGGGGTCTAGCTCCCTAATGATATCTTTCATTTTGGTTTCCTCAAGCCTTGTAAAAACACATAATATAACTCGTTTATCTTCGCCGCTGTAGGAACCCTCTCCGTGCAAAAAGGTCACTCCCCGACCTAAACGCTCTGTTATCGCATCCGAAATCTCGTCAGTATTATCGCTTATGATATACACGGATTTCATATCATCCAATCCTTTAACAACAACGTCAATAGTCTTGAATGCAATATAATATGTAAGCATTGAGAATAAAGCATTTTCTAAAGAGTAGACAAAAGCTGCAATCGTGAAGATAATCACATTTACAAACATGATAATTTCACCAACAGAAAACGGTAGTCTTTTCTCCACTAAAATTGCCAATGTTTCTGTACCATCTAAAACTCCACCATTTCTGATCGTTAAACCTACCCCTAAGCCTAAAATTAATCCACCGAAAACAACGGCCAGCAGCTCATTATTTACGATAGGTTTTACATGATGCATAAAAGAAGTCGCCACAGAGAGAGCTACAATTCCATACAACATGCTAATCGCAAAGGTTTTACCGATTTGTTTATATCCTAAGAAAAAGAAAGGCAAGTTTAAAATAACTAAAAATATACTTAGGTTTATGGCGGTCACATGACTCAAAATCATGGATAAGCCCGTTACACCACCGTCAATCATATTGTTTGGAATTAACACTGCTTCTAAACCATAGGCCATAATGATGGCACCAATAGTAATAAAGACCGCTCTTTGAACAATATTCCTTAAGGTTAATCTTTTGTGTTTCATTCCCTTTTTTGCTTCTGGTGTACTCATTAAATCTCTCCCTTCCATATTCATTATTGTTTACTTATTTTTAACAAATCAAATAATATGCCCATTTTATATTCATACGAAAAAGCTAGTCGGGAACTTGACCAGCTTTTTTCACAAAAGTACCTGTCAATTCATAAATGATCGGGTTTCTTCTATTTTATTCGTTTAATTCTGTTTTCCTTTTTTGCTTTCATGAGTTTTTGCTTTTTGACCACTTTTCTTCTTTCTATTTCTTTGGAACAATCTTCCCTCCATGAAATTAATTCTTCATTGGACATTGTTGGTATTCTTTCAATTATTTCGATTAATAAATCCGATTTAATCATCTTCAAAAACCCCTTCATATGATTATGATTTTAGTCTTTACAGGTTGTTATCCAGTTTATACTATTTAAAAATATAGAATAGAGTTTTTAGTCCATTATGTCATTTATTGTCAGAATTTTTATATTTATTTTTATTGTTTATATATTTTCATAGTGTTAACATTTCATATGTAAACGCTACCATGATTATCCTAATAGAATACATATTCTTTTAAGGAGGAATTAGATGAGTCAATTAACCACAGCTATAAAAGAAAAGGTTGAAAGGTTCCTAACTGGAAAGAAGAAGTTATTTATTAATGGAGAATTCGTTGAGAGCAATTCGCAAAAAACCTTCGATACCTACAATCCAGCTACGGGTGAGGTATTAGCATGTGTTTACGAAGCGGGTGCAGAAGATATTGATCTTGCAGTAAAAGCGGCACGTAAAGCATTTGATCAAGGACCATGGTCAAAAATGAGTGCAGCGAATCGAAGCCGGCTAATGTATAAGCTTGCCGATTTAATGGAAGAGAACAGTGCTGAACTAGCACAATTAGAGACGTTAGATAACGGTAAACCAATCCGGGAAACAACCAATGCAGACATTCCTTTGGCCATTGAGCATATGCGCTACTATGCAGGCTGGTCTACGAAAATTGTTGGACAAACCATTCCTGTTAATGGACCATTCTTAAACTATACTCGCCATGAGGCAGTAGGAGTAGTGGGACAAATTATCCCTTGGAATTTCCCTCTTCTCATGGCAATGTGGAAGCTCGGAGCCGCTCTTGCAACTGGTTGTACAGTTGTGTTAAAACCGGCAGAGCAAACTCCTCTTTCAGCTCTTTACTTAGCAGAACTCATTCAGGAAGCTGGCTTCCCGGCAGGTGTTGTCAACATAGTTCCTGGTTTTGGAGAAACGGCAGGTCAGCCGCTTGTTGACCATCCTTTAGTGGATAAAATTGCTTTCACTGGTTCGACTGAAGTTGGAAAATTGATCATGGCAAATGCCTCAAAATCATTGAAGCGAGTAACACTTGAGCTTGGAGGAAAATCTCCTAACATTATCCTGCCTGATGCGGATTTATCCAAAGCCATCCCAGGTGCTCTTAACGGTGTAATGTTCAACCAGGGTCAGGTTTGCTGTGCCGGATCGCGCGTGTTCATCCAAAAGAAGCAATTCGATAATGTTGTTGCAGATATGGCTGCCCATGCGAAGAAAATTAAGCAGGGTGCAGGAATCCATGTTGATACAGAAATCGGACCACTTGTTTCAGATGAGCAGCAAAAGCGTGTGCTTGGCTATATCGAGAAGGGTCTAAATGAAGGTGCACAGCTAGTAGTTGGCGGTGAAAAGCCTCAGGAACAAGGTTATTTTGTATCCCCTACGATTTTTGCAGATGTACGGGATGAAATGACCATTGCAAAGGAAGAAATCTTTGGACCTGTTATATCTGCCATGCCATATGATGATTTAGACGAATTAATTAATCGGGCAAACAGTAGCGAATATGGGCTGGCAGCTGGTGTGTGGACACGCGATGTGGCTAAGGCACACTACATTGCCAACAAACTTCGTGCAGGAACCGTTTGGGTGAACTGCTACAACGCCTTTGATGCTGCTTCACCATTTGGCGGATATAAACAATCTGGTATAGGGCGCGAAATGGGATCCTACGCACTTAATAACTATACAGAAGTTAAGAGTGTTTGGATTTCAATGCAATAAAATATTAATAGTTTCTTTAAAAAGAAGGTGCTGATTCAGCAACCTTCTTTTTTCTACAGATAATTACAATTCTATTATTCCTTTGTATGTTTTTAGTCTATTTAAAGATTAGTGAATTCTGTTTATCACTTTTATTAATTTGTTATAATCAAGTAAGTCTAATTATTAATAAATAGGCTCTTAGTAATTTACTCAATTTAGAAAGGGAAGAATTTAACATGGTAGAAATAAGAACCCCTATTCAAATTGGAGAAGCCGTTGCAAAGGTCATGAGGTTTGCCCGCTTTGGAGAAGCAGAGGAAGTAAAGCTTGAACAATCATTTGGAAGGTACTTAAGCGAAGATTTAATTGCAGACCATGATGTACCTCATTTTGATCGTTCTGGATACGATGGTTTTGCAATTTGTTCAAAAGATTCACTTACAGCTAGCAGTAACAATCCTGTTGTTTTTGAGGTTATTGAAGAAATCGGTGCAGGTTATGTAGTAACGAAAGAAGTGAAACCATTTCAAGCAGTCCGTATTATGACTGGTGCGCAAATGCCAGAACAATGTGATACTGTTGTCTTACTTGAGTTAACAAAGGAATTTGAGAAAAACGGAAATAAATACATAACTATAGAACGATCCTTTCAAGCAGGTGACAATGTATCTTTTAGAGGAGAAGATGTAAAAAAAGGAAATGTACTAGTTCCAAGAGGTACCTATATTAATCCTGGAGTTCAAGCGTTACTGGCAACATTCGGTTACCATCAAGTTGAAGTTGTAAAAAAACCTCTTATTGGCATTTATGCAACTGGAACTGAACTGTTAGATGTACATGAGGAACTTAAGCCTGGGAAAATTCGGAATAGTAATGCACATATGGTTCATGCACAAATTGAACGTGTAGGTGCTATTCCTTATTATTTTGGCAAGTTAGCCGACAATTTTGAAGACTGCTATAAAGCTATTTCAAATGCAATAAACGAGGTTGATATTTTGATTACAACAGGTGGTGTATCTGTTGGTGACTTTGATTATTTACCTGCTATCTATGAAAAGCTTGGTGCACGTGTATTATTTAATAAAATTGCGATGCGGCCAGGAAGCGTCACGACCGTTGCTGAATTGAACGGTAAATTATTATTTGGTCTTTCAGGGAATCCTTCAGCTTGTTATGTTGGGTTTGAGCTTTTTGTAAGACCCCTAGTTAATACATTATTTGGATCAAAGAAGCCTCATTTAAAAAAAGTAAGAGCCATTTTACAAGCAGATGTAGCCACTTCAAATGCATTTACTCGATTTGTGCGAAGTTATCTGTCCTTTAGCGAGGAGGGGTTACAAGTCGAACCAGTTGGATTCGATAAATCAAGTATGGTCTCGACACTTGCAACAGCAAATAGTTTACTGGTATTGCCAGGTGGGCCGACAGGTTTCAAAGCTGGAGCGGTAGTCGAAGTGCTGCTCCTGGAAGATGTGGAAGGCAGCGAGTGGCCGTGGTAAGGAACCCTTCTAACTGTTCCAAAAAAGAAGGATGCTGGTTTTTCAGCAGCTTTTTTTAAAGGGTCCCATATACAATTTCCCTGTCTGTGAGGTTCATAACTATTTATAATTACTAAAGTGCAGTTATGTTTAGATTGAAAGGGTGAGTTTGATGAAAAAATTAAATCTTTTATTTTTTACGATGATGCTATTATTAGCCATATCAGGATGTTCAACAAAAGAACAGAAACAAGCAGCTTCTGAAAAGAAAGTGGAATTAACCATTTCAGCAGCAGCAAGTTTACAAAATGCCTTAAATGATATTAAAGCACATTTTGAAAAAAAACATCCAAATGTCATTATAAATTATAACTTTGGAGCTTCTGGGGCACTTCAACAGCAAATTTCTCAGGGAGCACCTGTCGACCTATTCTTCTCTGCTGCTGAGGACAAATTTCAGAAATTAGTACAGGATGGACTTATTGAAAAGAAAAACGGAACTGATTTAGTAGGAAACGAACTTGTCCTTGTAGTACCAAAAGATTCAAATAAAGGAATTAACACATTTGAAGATTTAACAAAAGCTGATAAGGTATCACTTGGTACCCCTGAGTCCGTTCCAGCAGGGCAATATGGTAAGCAGACCTTAGATAAGCTAAAAGTATGGAAGTCTATTGAAGGAAAAGTAGTATATGGAAAAGATGTTCGACAGGTGCTTACTTATGTCGAGTCTAACAATGTTGACGCAGGACTTGTATATAAGACAGATGCATTAACTTCTCAAAAAGTTGAAATAGTTGCAACCGCGACGGAAGGCACACATGATTCGATTAGATATCCACTAGGTGTAATTAAGAATAGTCCACATCAAATAGAAGCCCAACTATTCTACGATTATCTTAAAGGTGACCAATCAATGAAAACGTTAGAAAAGTATGGATTTAAGAAACTAAAATAGTTAAAAATGGCACCAAGCTTTGGTTCTACACAAAGGATGTCCTTTAAAGGAAACTAACAAAAAACTAGATTTGGACAGAATTTCCATATTAAGTTCATAAAATTTTTTGCCAGAGTCCAAAAAGATATGATATATCAATAACATAGAAGTTTAATAAATATACATAAACTGGGGGAATTCTAAAGAAATGACAGTTCTACAAATTTTAAGTTTAATAGGAATCGATATTTTGTTATCGGGTGATAATGCGGTGGTTATTGCATTAGCTGCTAGTAAAGTACCTCAGCATTTGAGAAATCGGGCAATTTTTGGCGGGACATTAATGGCTATTGTTTTAAGGATTCTAGCAGCAACTGTTTTAATTCAGTTTCTAGGAATCCCCTTCGTGCAATTAGTGGGCGGTTTAATCTTGTTACGTATCAGCTACAATTTAATCGCACATAAAGAAGAAGAAAACGCAAATATCAAACCATCAGATCGAGTTCTAGCAGCAATCAAAACGATTGCGATTGCCGATTTTGCCATGTCTATTGATAATGTTATTGCCTTATCAAGCGTTGCGGAAGGAATTCTGCCGATTGCAATTGGAATTCTCATCTCCATCCCAATCATTATTTTTGGCAGCAAATTATTAACGAGCCTAATGGAGAGATATCCGATTATCGTTTATGCCGGTGCAGGTTTATTAACCTATGCTGCAGGTAAAATGATGGTTGAAGATAAAGGCTTAGAAAAGGTCCACATCTTAATTCCAGAATCACTTCATTTAGTTATTCCAATTGCTATGGCTATCATTTTGGTGGTAGCAGTGTTTGTTAGAAACAACATGGGAAAAGAAGCAAAAGCTACAATTTAATCATGAAAGAGCACCGTTTAAAATGCCCTGCACTACAAAATGGGCTAAATAAACAATAAAAGCAGCCCTTCGGCTGCTTTTATCTTTTTTCTTATGATTCTTCATATTTTTCTTTAAGTCTTTTAATCTTTGATCTTTCGATTTTTCGGTGTTTAATTTACTATCAGTTTCTTCCCCTACAGCTGTCTCCTTGATTCCGAAAAAGGCGAAAGTTGTTGTGTCACTGCATCAATCGATGTTACATGTACACCTGGCCGCCGCCCTTGATTCCATTTTCCATTTAGTGCACGCTCGATTTGGGCTCCCAGCTGCAGAAGCAATCCATCGTCTCCTTGACGTGTGAGCGCGTGAATTCCAAGCGGAAGCCCGTTCTCAAGTTCAGCCATCGGCAACGAGATGCCCGGAAGACCACAAAGGTTGGCAATCGGAGTATATGAAAATATCCCCCAGAGGTTTCTGAACCAGTCGTAGACAGAAGGATTATCGCTGATTGTCAGATACTCCTTCGTTCCAACCAATGGCGTGGGCAGGGCAATCGTCGGGGTCAGAATGATATCCCAGTCCTCAAAGAAGGCGGCTACCCTGCGAGAAGTGTCGTTGAACTTCGACTGCATCTTCGCACGTTGTGTATATGAGGCGGAAATGCCTTCTTCCCAGACCCGAATGCACATCGGTTCAATAAGATTTGCAGATGGTTTTTCCAAGCCTTTTTGCTCCAATACACCCTGAATAGTTTGTGCAAAATTCATAATATAGCACTCGGTTTGTGCCTCGTAGGCGGTATGAAAGTCAATGTCCGGAATCACCCACTCGACGTGATGGCCAAGTGCTTCGAGAAAGCGGGCCGCCCGCTCCAATTCAGCAACTATGTGTGGTGTGGACGCATAATCTCCCCACTCATGTGAAACGGCGATACGAAGTTTTTTCGGATCCCGGCGTATCAGCTCGGAGTAAGGCTCCTGTGGTGTCCAATATGGCATGAACTCACCAGGTGCTCCCCCCCTGCAGCTGTCCACAAAGGCAGCGGTGTCACGTATTGTGCGTGAGATGCAGCCTTGAGCAGAGACAACACCCATCAGGTCCGAACTGTAAGGGGCTACCGATAAGACGCCACGGGACGGCTTTAGACCAATATTGCCGTTTACACCTGCAGGAATTCGAATCGAGCCGCCGCCATCTGTCGCATGGCCGATGGGAATGATCCCGGCCGCAACCGAGGCTGCTGTGCCAGCAGAGGATCCACAGGTTGTATAGTCAAGATTCCACGGATTTCGCGTAACATAGACCTCTGGATTCTCGGCTGAACTGCAGAGCCCAAACTCAGGTGTTGTCGTCCGCCCGATGATGTTAAGACCTGCTTGGCGAATGCGACTGGTAAGGAAGCTGTCGGCTGAAGCACGATTTCCTCGCATAAACAGAGAACCCATTTCCTGTAGACGCCCTTTAACAGTGGGTCCTAGATCCTTCATCAGAAATGGTACCCCTGCAAAAACCCCATCAGGATTCGTTCCTTCTTTCATGGGGTCATTGACTGCATCTTCAAAGACCTCAATGACGGCGTTGATTTCAGGATTTAAGGAATCAATGGCAAGGGCGACCTGTTCGGCAACCTCTTTCGGGGTAATCTGGCCCTTCCGTACCAAATCGGCGAGGCCGATGGCATCTAGGTTAGACCATTCATTCCAGCTCATAACTGATGTCACAAAGTTTCACTCCTTCATATTTGTTCGGATTGGATATTTATCACTGCAATCTTATCTTTACAATGTAAAAAACCCTAAATTAATTTCGTATTATCCCAATGGTTATTTACAGCCACTTATTACCGCTCCACTTGATGTTTATTAAATAAATCTTTATGAGCGATAATTCCTTCAATACTTTCTGCTGATTTAACAGCGTTTATTATCGCTATCTCCATGACCTTTGCTGCAAGCCCGCCAATCACATCTACCGGAACCCTTTCTCCTCCGGTAGCCACTGCAAAAATGGTGTCACCATCAAACAGGGTATGTGCTGGATAAATCGTTCTTGCATACCCATCTTGAGCCATTTGCGCTACTTTTGTTGCCTCGGCCTTTGTTAATTCTGCATTTACAGCAATCACTCCAATGGTGGTATTAGATCCAACAGGAATAGTAGGTTGATAGTTTTGTTCAAGAAGCTTGATACTATCAACTAGCTTCCCATTTTTATAAGGTCCTGCCAAAATTTCTCCCGTGGAAGAGTCACGGACATCACCGGCAGGATTGACAGCCACAATCGCGCCTATCACCACACCATTTTCTAAGCGGAACGACGCACTGCCGAGTCCGCCCTTCATACAAAAGCCAGGACCAGCCAATTTACCAAGGGTAGCCCCGCACCCGGCCCCATAATTCCCTATACTAAACCTCTCTGTTGTTGCCGCTTTTGCAGCGTCGTAACCCATCTGTTTATCTGGTCGAATTTTAGGGTCGCCGTATGGCAGATCAAACAACACTGCTGCTGGAACAATAGGAACCTTTGCGACACCCACATCTAAGCCGATCTCTTCTTCCTCTAAGAATTGCATTACGCCAGAAGCAGCATCCAAACCAAATGCACTTCCGCCGCTTAAACAGATAGCATGAACTTTATCAACTAAATTAATCGGGTTCAAAAGATCGGTTTCCCGGGTTCCGGGAGCGGACCCTCTTACATCCACCCCCGCTACTGCACCCCCTTCAAAAAGAATAGCGGTACAACCGGTTAATGCCTGTTGATTTTCTTTATTGCCAACTTTTACTCCCGGTACATCTGTAATTTGATTATGCATCCCTTACAAATCCTTAGAAATTTTTGATTTCTGCGTTTTGCCAATCTGTTTCCAAGCTAATACAACCGCTAATGTAACAATAGTACCGACAATGGCTTCAGGAATTCCGTTTGTGATTCCGACTGTCCAGGCTACTCCCGCAGTTAAATAATGGCGAACTACAGCCATTGTTAACACAAGTACAGTATTTGTTAATGTCCCGATAAATGCGGCAGCTCCAACTGCCAAGTATTCATTTTTGCGTCGCAGTCCAACATAAATTAGCCATGAAACCACTCCGATAAAAAGCCGCGGTAAAATCGCTACTAATGGATCCTTAAAAAGAGGGACCGTTGCGTTAAGGAAAGAGGATATTCCAAAAATGGCGCCAACAATTAAGCCAACCACTGGTCCCTGCATAATCCCCCCAATAATAGCGGGAATGTGCATGATTGTGGCATTCCCAGCCGCTGTTGGAACTGGAATATATCCCAATCGTGTTACCCCTAATAAAATGGCTACTGCACCTAACACCCCAGCGATGACGATATCACGAACCGTTAAAGATTTTTTCATTCAAATACTCCCCTTTTGTTTTTGGATTTTTTAAACAGGCCCTTTATTTGCTCAGAGATTGTGTTTTTTTGGATTCTCCGATAAACTTTCGAAAACAGCCTTTAATTAAAAAGGAAACGGATAAAATAGTAATAGTAATGAAAAAAATAATCCAACCAATAAGACAAGATAATCCTTCGCTATTGCTTTATAAACGGAGTAGGAACTTCTTTCGCCTCCTGGCGTATAGCAGCGTGATTCCATTGCAAGAATCAAATCCTCCGCCCTTGACAAGGCGATATTAAATAAAGGGATAATAATCGGAAACATTTCTTTTGTTCTTTGAACAATTCTCCACCAGCCGCCGGTACCAAAGTCGGCTCCCCTTGAGGCTTGTGCTTTCATCATTTTTTCCATCTCGATGGCAAAGGTTGGGACGAATCGAATCGCAATCGTTGTAATCAAAGAGATTTCGTGGACAGGGAACTTAATTTTCTTTAATGGGCTTAATAAGCTTTGAATGGAATGTGTTAATTCTGTGGTGGAAGTTGATAAGGTAAGTACACTGCTTAAGAAGATGATTTCAATAAATCGAACGGCTGATACAACTACCAATCGAATGCTTTCACTGGTGATTAAGACAAAGCCATAATCCACATACACTCTTCCATCTGAAAAGAGCTGTCCTTGAAAAAGCAGCTGTAAAACGGCTAAGATGACAATAAATGGAATGGCTGGTTTCACACCAGATAACCCGTAGCTGATTGGGATTTTGGAGGCCCAGAATAAATAAAGAGATAAAACTAGACCAATGGCATTTCCGAAATAACTCGTATTAAAGGCAATCGCCACAACGAGAATAACAAAAACAAGAAGCTTTATTCTTGGGTCTAATCGATGAATAAATGAGCCTGTTGGTACGTATTGACCAATTGTAATACTACGGGATATTTCAAATTCGCTGGACATGTTCTGAACCCTCCTTCTTGCCGGCAAGAACCTTCATAATTTCCTCTGCTGCTTCCAAGACGGAAAAAGCTTCCGTATTTACTTGGTATCCAAGATCAGTTAATTTATAAAGAACCTGCACCGTTTCAGGGGTCCCTATTTGATGATGCTGCAGTTTTTCTTTATCCGTAAAAATTTCTTTTGGGGTGCCTGTTAACACGTCAGTTCCTCCAGCCATCACATATACGCGGTCTGCCAGCATGGCGACCTCTTCCATATTGTGTGACACAAAAACGACCGTTAATTTTTCATCCTTGTTTAACCGTTTAATTTTATCAAGCAATTCCTTTCTTGACTTCGGATCCAAACCAGCTGTCGGTTCATCAAGAACTAATATCTTCGGTTTTAAAGCAAGAATTCCTGCTAAGGCTACCTTTCGTTTCTGTCCGCCGCTTAACGCAAAGGTTTGCCTGTCCTTTATTTCCTCAAAATCTAAACCAACCACGTCCATCGCCCATTTGACCCGCTCCCTCACCTCCTTAATAGGAAGGCCTAATTTAAAGGGCCCATATGCAATGTCATCACCTATAAGTTTTTCAAAAATCTGATCCTCCGGGTTTTGAAAAACAAGTCCCACTTTCTGCCTCAATGTTTTCAAATCCACCTTTTTCTTCGATAAATCTTCCCCGTCAATGATGACTTTTCCGGATTCTGGACGCATCAGTCCATTGAAATGCTGGATTAGAGTCGACTTTCCAGATCCTGTATGGCCAATGATGGCTATGCATTCACCTTCTTCTGCATAAAGGTTGGCTCCTTTTAAGGCAACATGCTCCATTGGGGTTCCCTTCATATACGTATGGGATAGGTTTTCTATTTCGATGATTGGCCTGCCCGTCATGTTCCCACCTCCTCTTTGTGAAATTTCTCCACTTCTTCAATAAACTCATTTTCTTGAATGATGTCCTTTGAAAAAGTGTTAAATTGGCTGTGAATCACTTCGGCCATTTGGCTCACTGAAGGCACTTCTAATTGCAGATTTTCTAATTCCAGCTTATGTTTAAAAATTTCACGCGGCGGACCATCCATGACAATCTGCCCGCCTTCAATGACGATAATCCGGTCAGCTTCCGCCGCTTCCGACATATGGTGTGTAACGGTAATAATCGTCATTCCCATATTGTTCATTTTCCTCATCACCTGAAGAACTTCTTTCCGGCCAAAACTGTCTAGCATACTTGTTGCTTCATCAAAAACAATGCAATCTGGCTTCATCGCCAGCACCCCGGCAATCGCAACCCTTTGCTTCTGTCCTCCCGAGAGGTGATGCGGCGGTCTGTGGCGGAACGGAGACATTTTGACAACATTTAAAGCTTCATCTACTCTCTTTTTCATTTCTTCTCTTGGTACTCCAATATTCTCCAGGCCAAAAGCTACATCTTCCTCCACAATCGTCGCAACAATTTGGTTATCTGGATGTTGGAATACCGTGCCAACCGCTTGACGAATAGATCGTTTCTTGTTGACATCCTTCGTGTTATGCCCGTGAACCCAGACATCACCGCTGTCTGGAGTCAAGATTCCGTTAAGGTGTTTGGATAAGGTAGATTTTCCTGATCCATTGTGGCCAATTATGGCTACATATTCTCCAGGGAAGATGGAAAAGGAGATGTTCTTAAGAACGGATACTTTCGTTTTTTCATTGATTTTGTATGAAAAAGAAACATTTTCTAATCGAATAATGGGCTCCATTTTATTCTCCCTTCATTTTTTCTAATATTTAGAAATATGGCTATTCAAATTGCATATTAATTGCTAGTATTAGCACCTTCTTCTAAAAATCTTTTAACCGTTTCTTTCCTCATACCGCCCTGTGCACCTGTAACAACAAACACCTCATTTTCTAATCTCATCATTATCGATCCTCTCTTACTAATAGTAAATGTTGTAAAGCATCACATATTGCTGAACCCATTTCACTTGTCGTCGAACTGCCGCCTAAATCAGGTGTTCTTACTTCATTTTGTACAAGGACCTGTTCAATTGATTCTAAAATGCCAGCCGCTAAATCCTTTCTCCCCAAATGCTCTAGCATAAGTGCTGCCGACCAAATCTGTGCAATCGGATTAGCGATTCCTTTGCCCGCAATGTCAGGAGCAGAACCATGGACCGGCTCGAACATGGAAGGGAAATCTCCTTCCGGATTTAAGTTTGCAGATGGGGAAAGCCCAAGCCCTCCTACAACCGCGGAGCCTAAATCACTTAAAATATCCCCAAACAAATTGGAGGCAACAACTACCTCGAAATCCTCCGGCCTGGATACAATCTGCCTCCGCTATTCGAGTATTCACCTTCAGCATTTTCCCTGACGATAACAAAATCGATATTTTCACCTGTATAACGGCTAGGCGCACCCTTCAATAATTTTACCGGGCGTAAATTAATGTACTGATTGAACATTTTCCGTATTGGCATGATTAGCTCCCATACCGTCACATCATCAGGCACTCTCTTATCGCCGATCGCCCCGAATAAAATAGCATCATATTTTTTTAAAGTGTCGAGGGCGTCGTCTGGCATCATCTTTCCATTGCTTAGATAATACTCGCTGTTCCAATCAAATGTATCAAATTCGATTTGAAATGAAGGGTCCACGTTTTTAAGCAGTTCTAGGACTTTAACTGCTTCATTCTTACCTCCGGGCCGATTCCATCCCCAGAGATAACAGCAATCTGATAATTAGTCATTTTATCCACCTCTTATTTCATTGATATAATCATTAAATTAGTTGAGTGTATTAAGATATTATCCAACTAAGATAGAACGCTCTCAAAAAAGAATAGAGTATGAACCTTTTGCCTATTTATTTCTCAGATTCATCTATTTTTGCCGAAAAGACCTTTTCAGGTAATTCAAGATGGTTACGCATAATTAAAGAAGCCTTCTTACTATTTCCATTTAAAATTTGAAAATAAATGGTTTCATGCTCCATTAATATCTTTTCAATAACGCCTGAAACTTGGAAAAATTTAGATATTTCTGATCGGTAACTATCAATAAGAAGCGTAGTAATTTTTTGCAGTACTTGATTATTTGAAGCTTTTGCTACAGCAATGTGAAATTCAACATCCCACTTAGCAAAATGTTCATAATCGTTTAAGCTTTTCTTCATTCCCTCGATCGTTTTTTCAATTTCTATAAGATTGTTATTTGTTCTTCGTTTTGCCGCTAATGAGCTTGTTTCACTCTCAACGATTTGTCTCGCTTCCACTATTTCAAGCAGGTTATTGATATTATGGAAGATTAATGATGAAAATTCTGGAGTAACAAACGTTCCTTTTTCTGATTTATTTAGGTAAGTACCTTTTCCTTGATGAAAACTTATAATCCCTACTGCAGATAATTTAGTCAGAGCTTCTCTAATAACGATTAAGCTGACCTGATAACGGTTTGCCAATTCCTTCTGAGAAGGCAATTTATCACCATATGTATACACACCGTTTTCCACATCTTTTAAAAAGACATTAACCACATCATCGACTAGGGATTTACGTTTTATTACCATGTTTTCCATCCGTCCTTAACTCTTAATATGATACGATAACTTAAGAGTATTTTATAAACACAATTCTGAATTGTCAATATATTAAAAATTGTTTTATTAGTTAAATAATTTTTTGATATAGATAAAGTAAGTTCAAATGTTTTGTAATTGTACTTTCTCAAAGAAAAAAGCCCCAAACGGGACTTCATGTATGACTTATCATCCTATTAAGGTAAACAATTCTAGCAAATTTCATTATTAAAACTTTTCTTTTTGCTATTCAATACATCAACTAACACTCTTACTTGACTTGGATTATTTTGGACACTAAAATTTAACAGATAACAGACTTATCGGAATAGAAAATTGATATCAGAGGGAAGTGGAGTCCTAAAATGAAGCAATACAATACGCGTGCCATTATGGCGTCGCTGCTCATCTGCGGTTTTGTTGGCATGTTCAGTGAAACAGCTCTCAACATTGCGATTAGTAATTTAATGGTCGTTTTTCAAATTTCGGCCGCGACGGCACAGTGGCTGACGACAGGTTTCCTGCTTACACTCGGCATTTTGATGCCGATGACTGGGCTCCTTCTACAATGGTTTACGACAAGACAATTGTTTATCGGTTCATTAGTGAGCTCAATCGCCGGAACATTGATTGCGGCGCTCGCGTTCAATTTTGAAATGCTTATGGTCGCTCGCGTTCTTCAGGCAGGCGGCATGGGCCTGCTGATTCCGCTCATGTTCAATACGATCCTCGTCGTTTACCCACCGGAGAAGCGCGGAGCGGCGATGGGTTTCGTCGGACTTGTAATTATGTTCGCACCAGCGATTGGTCCGACAGTAGCAGGTCTTCTAATTGAATATTTTACATGGCACTACATCTTCTGGCTCTCTCTGCCGTTTTTAATGCTAGGGCTGTTGGTAGGGCTAAAGTATTTGGAAAATGTTACAGAAGTCACGAAGCCTCGAATCGATCTACTGTCTGTCGTATTATCAACGATTGGCTTCGGGGGCGTTGTTTTTGGTTTTAGTAAGGCAGGCGAAGGAGCAGAAAGCTGGACCAGCCCGGTCGTGCTCTCTTCCATCATCATCGGACTTGTTGCACTTGTGTTGTTCACATTAAGGCAGGTGTTTATGCGTGAGCCAATGATGGATCTTGGCGTCTTTAAATACCCAATGTATATCGTGGGGCTGCTTATGGTACTTGCATGTATGATGATCATCTTGTCCAGCATGATTATTCTGCCACTGTTTCTTCAAAACGGTATGAAACTATCCGCGTTCACTGCTGGACTTATTCTGTTGCCAGGCAGCGCGCTGAACGGCATCCTTTCGCCGCGCATGGGGCGTTTGTTTGACAAATATGGACCAAAGTGGCTTGTTATTTCCGGCCTCGCCGTCGTGGCGATCATGTTGTGGTGTCTCTCCAGCATATCGTCCCAATCTTCGATTGCATATATCGTCGCTTTACATATTGGATTAATGGTAGGGATCTCCATGGTCTGGATGCCGGCGCAGACGAACGGCCTGAACCAGCTTCCGCCTGAGCTTTACCCACACGGTACGGCAGTCATGAACACGCTGCAGCAGGTTGCGGGTGCGATCGGAACAACGATTGCGATCATCATCCTAACGAGCGGCATGGATAAGTATATGCACGAATCCCCTGCTCCAACCAAACCGACCGAGATGGCTAATGCGATGACGCTCGGTTCCCAGCACGTGTTCTTGTTCGCCATGATCGTGACGCTGATCAGTCTTGTCCTAGCGTTCTTTATCCGCCGAGTCATCGTTAACCATGCTGAAATGAATCCAATGCATTAATGTTTTCAAAGGGAGCCCGCTGGGGCCCCCTTTTTTTCTTACAGCAGATTAAACTCAAAGCATTGCTTTATAAGTATATGATCCTTTGTATAGCTGATCCCACTGTTCATGCAGCCTTTCGGCTGTCTGATAGTCATCGAAGTCCACTTTTGAATCTGCCTGTAATTTCTCTTTTAAATGGCGGCAGGATTCTTCCCATTCCTCTAAACTTTTCATATCAATAAGTTTTGCAAACCTTGGTCTCATACTTTCCCAATTAGAAAACATGTTATTACACCATTCCAGCAAATATTCATGGTATTGCTGTTGTTCCTCTGTATCCAACCATTTATCTAATTCAACCTTATTCTCCTCTTGTAAAGCTTCAGTTTCCAAAAAATCCTCATGGATTAGTTTTTGCTCTTCCAATTCCAAATGTTGAACAGACTCAACTTCTATCTCTCTCTTCTCTTGATAAGCATTCAATTCTTTGTATAGCAGTTCCCACTGTTCATATAGCCTTTCAGCTGTCTGATAGTCATCGAAGTCCACTTTTATCTCTGCGTGTAATTTCTCATTTAACTGACGGTAGGATTCTTCCCATTCCTCTAGGCTTTTTATATCAAAAAGTGTTGAAAACCTTGGCCTCATACTTTCCCAATTAGAGTAAATATTATTACACCATTTCAGCAATTCTTCACGGTATTGCTTTTGTTCCTCTGTATCTGATTCATCCACAATCTCCTCTTGAATACCTTCTATATCCCAAAGTTCTTCTTCATGGAATTGTTTTTGCTCTTCCAATTCCAAACGTTTTTCAGAATTGTCTTTAATCTCTTCTTGATAAGCATTTGATTCTTTGAATAGCTGTTCCCACTGTTGATAAAGCCTTTCAGCTGACTGATGGTTCCCGACTTCCTCTTTTAAATCTGCCAGTAATTTCTCTTTTAATTGACGGCAATATCCTTCCCATTCCTCTAAAATTATTATATCAACAAGTTTTGAGAACCTTGGCCTCATACTATTCCAGTAAGAATAAATGTTATTACACCCTTCCAGCAAATCTTCACGGTATTGATTTTTTTCTTCCATTTGCTGCATTCCCCTCACAAAGGTTAATTATTTTTTTAATTATCCTGATTATAATGACCCCAAATTTATTTCATGTTCCACGATTGTCCTAGGCTTAGGTATTCATGGATATATAAAAACAATATGACGTAAGTAACAAAACGGAGAGGGCTATTTAACCATTTCTAAAAAAGAATTATTCTTAATCAAAAATAAATGCTTCTCTAAAACAACATTGTATTCCCTGCTTCAAAATCCTTACGTTATTATTAAGTAGTACATGGAGGTGCTTATCATTAATAAACCCATTTGAAAACAATGGAATTCTTATTATTGAAACAGAACAGTATCTTTTTAGAGGTCTTACACTTGAGGATGCCCCGGCATTATTCGAATTTATGAGCGATGCTGAGACAATGAAATATGTCAGAAATGGAAGAGAAAACGAAGAGCCATCTTGCAAACTTTCAAAAGGAGAAAGAAATTCCTTGGGTGATTATTGAAAAAAACAGCTGTGAAGTGATTGGCATGTTTCGCCTTCATAAACTCCACATGTGGTATAAAAAAGCAGAAATGGGTGCATATTTGCACCCAAATTATCACAAAAAAGGCGTTATGACCGAGGTCTTAAAGACAATTTTGCCTTTTGTATTTAATGAACTTGGACTAAATCGCATTGTCGGAGATTTATTTGCAGAAAATCAAGGTTCAAAAAAACTTCTTGAAAAATTCGGCTTTCATCAAGACGGAATCCTTAGGCAAACTGACTTTGATGGTTCCAAATTTCACAACACCATCGTCTGCTCATTATTAAAAAAAGAATTTAACCAGTAAGATATGGTCATGTTTTTTATGTTATCTATTGTTAAACGATCACAGAAAAAAGTTGGTGTAACGCTTAAGTAAAGACAGGAACCTTTCAAACGATGGGAATAATGATTTTCCTGCTTATGTATGGTTTTCTATTAAAGCTTCGATTTGGTGGGGAAGAGTAAGAGTCTCTTCTCACACCTTAACTATTCCTTCGATTACTTCACAAATATAAACACATATTAATTTCCCATTACATTTTTTTCATTTATTTATCATTTACTATTAAACTACATAAACCGACCTGTATGTTTCGAAAATTTTGATGAGGAGTATCACAAAAGGGGGAAATTATGAATTCTGAAGAAAAGTTAGAAGAATTAGTGGATTACATTGCCGTTTTGAAGGAATACTATATGACTGTTTTATCACAGGAAAAGGAGGATTATAACAAAGCTTTTATTAAAGGTAAGTTAAATGTATTAGATGATATTAGAAAAAGACTAAAAAAATTGGATATAACAAAATAGATATTTACGATGAAAAGGTACCGAAAACCTTCTCAATTAGAATTAGAGGGTTCCCTTTTGAGGTCTTATCTGAAATTACATAGCAATTGGAAACAAAGAAACTCGCCAGCGGCGAGTTTTTTCATTTTAGGCAATTAAACACAAGAATAAAAAGCTTTGAAACCTACGAGTATCATTGAATTATTTTGGAAATTGTATTAATATCACCATACATAATTGAGAGGATGTCAATCAGTGGAGAAAAAGTTGTTAAATTTGCTCACTGCCTTTTGTATTGTTTCTTTACCATTCTTATTCAAGGGTTCAAAGATGAGAGAAAACCTACTTATATTTTTCTCAAAAGGAGTTATTGCAACACTACTTGATGCTTATGTTGTTGGAACCAAAAGAGTTGAATATCCTGTTCGCCCTTTACCACGCATATTTAAAACCAACATTGTTTATGATTTATTATTTTTTCCAATTTTAAGCGTCATTTGGGTTAAAATGTCATACAATGATAATTTTGGGAAAACCCTTTTAAAAAGTTTGGTATTTAGTGTTCCCATGAGTATTGGCCAATGGTATATGGAAAAGAACACTAGATTATTTAAATGGAAAAAATGGTCACCATTCCATACTTTTTTCAGTGTTAATTTAACTTTGTTTACGATTAGAGGATTCGTTGGTTTATTAAAAATATTTGATAAGTTAAAGGGGCATCAAAATATGACCGATTTATAAAGGTTGATATTATAAAAAATAATTTTATAAAAAGAAATTATCGATTTGGTTTTATTTGTTTTTACTGTCTTAGTTGTTAATTCAATTGTTTATAAAATGGAAAAACATCTTACTAAAAATCAAATAGTTCACATTTGGGCATTTCATCATTATTGGTGTGACCTGGGTTGATATATTTAAGATGAAAGAATCTTGGGTACTGGTATTTTGATAAGGGGATTGGGTGGCGAAATTTTTTGGTATATACAATACTTATCCCACCTGTTAGTGTTCTAATTTTAAACTGGCACCCTTTTAATGATTCTTTGTTAAAAAAACTTCGTTACTTTGTTTTTTGGAACATATTTATGTTGTTTTATGAATCAATTGCCTTACTGCATCAACCTTGGGGATTCTTTCATTATGGCTGGTGGAAGTTATGGTATTCAATTATCGAGGACCCTATTTTATTATTAATTTTGTTTGGATATTATAAATGGATATGAAAAATTGAAAAAGTCAATTACGTGCCTTGAAATTAAATAAGGGCTTAATCTGACGATGCTTTATATAAACCGATGTATAAGCTAGTATTGAGCATCAGCTAAACCGCCAGATATTTTACTTTCTAAGTGCTTTATTATGTGTTCGGTGCATGAAACCCAGATAAAAAAGCCCTAAAAATCTGATATTATCCCCTTTAAGTAGACAGTGTAAAAAAGCCCGCTAATTTGGCGGGAATGATACACTACTACTTGGAGGGGATTTTTAATGGCTAA
>NZ_JAQMWQ010000050.1 GCF_030403775.1 Paenibacillus sp. BSR1-1 | reverse complement strand
CTTATCTAAAAAAGCCTGAACTTCACTTTTTCCTTTTGAAACATCCAGACTAACGACTGGATTCATTTTAAATCTCCTCCTAAAATTGAACTTGCCAGTAACCCCTAATTCCTCCTAGTAGTATCATAGCTTCGCTTGTTATACGAGATCATTGTCCCAACTAGCCTCAAACATGTTTAAACTAGTAGGGGGCGAACAGTTTAGCTGACGGAATCAAGTCCCACGGGTGCGGACGTTCTACCCTGGCTACTGTTATAATAAGACCATATAAATAAAGGTCAACCAGTAATATTTTCTTATCTGGTTAACCTTATAATACGAACGGGTGCGATTGTTTAAGAAGTTGGCTGTCATTTGGCAGCCTTTTTTGGTTGTTTTCTAGTTTCTATGAATGGACATATTTAAAGATGGGATATTTATATTATCCACATTGGAAATGGTGGTATTCAGCTATTTCCTATCCTTTCCTTTATGGATTCATGTTTTGGCATTTGAGATTCGTCCATTGGATAAGGGAAAAGTATAGGCAAGCAGGTCAGTCTAATTAAAAAAGTTCACGTCACTGCGATGTTTAAAAGCCATCTCCGTTTTGTTGAGTAACGAAGTAGATTGTGAAGAAATGTACTTAAGCTAACGGGTGCAAGAGTTGAAGATCCAGCTGCCTTTTTTTGCGGCTTTTCGTGTTGAAGTAACGGGGCAGTTTAGTGAAAGAAGGATATGGATTGATAAATATCGAATAGAACACCAATATAGATTTTTATGGAGGATAGAAATGAGCAATTATATTGAAGGTTATATTTGTAGATGTTGCGGTAAGTATCACGATGAACTTCCTATGAGTTATGGAGGTGATGTACCTGATTATTATTACTCTGTGCCTCAAGAAGAACAAGAAAATCGAATTGAAATCAATGATGATTTGTGTGTAATTGATGGTGAACACTTTTTTATTAGAGGGTGTATTGAAATACCTGTATTAGATGGAGAAGGACCATTTATATGGGATGTATGGGTTTCTTTAAGTGAAACAAATTTTGAAAAAACAATTGAGTATTGGGAAACTGAAGGAAGAGAAAATGAACTGGAGCCATTGTTCGGTTGGTTATCAACTTCAATCCCTTGTTATCCTAAAACAATAAATTTAAAAACAATGGTTCATACTCGTCCAGTAGGTGTAAGTCCATATATCGAGTTAGAACCAACTGAACATCCTTTATCCGTAGAACAAAGGAAAGGTATAACAATGGAACGTATTAAGCTGATTGCGGAAGAGCTGTGTGATGAAGAAGAACAATAATAACGTTTCTTATTCAACTACCATGAAAGTACAAAACAGTGAAAATCTAAAAAAGACAATGCCAAAGTAGACCCAGCAATTTTAATTTTAAAAAAAGCTGAGCCTAAA
>NZ_JAQMWQ010000005.1 GCF_030403775.1 Paenibacillus sp. BSR1-1 | reverse complement strand
GTAGAGATACGCACGATGATTAAACGTGTCTTTGAAGCTGTTACAATGGAGGATATCCGAAGATTTAAGAATGAATTAATGAACCAGTTTGGGGATGAAGCTAAGTATGCCAAGGCCTTGGCAACTTTAGATGAAGGCTTTGAAGATGCCATTCAATACCTAAACTTTCCTGAGAAGATGCACCCTCACATACGAAGCACAAATTCACTTGAACGTTTAAACCAGGAAGTCCGTAGAAGGGAGAAAGTAATACGTATCTTTCCCAATACTCAATCTGCCTTTCGTTTGGTAGGTGCTGTTCTCATGCAATATCAGGAGGTCTACTCCAAGAGAAAGACATTACTTAATAACTAATAAAACTTTTATTTTTAGACTCACTTCCATCATGGAATGATCACATATCCGGGAAGGGCTGTCAAAGTGAAAAGCCTTTGACAGCCCTTCCCGGATATGTAGATAAAAAGCCATGGAAGTTTCGCCCAAAAAAATAAAAGGGTATGGATAAAGATCATAAAAGGTAGAGCTGAAAACAATTGCTTTTGATTTTACACAATAATCAGGACTTGACTTTCCATGGGGACGAATTTCTTTGGAGTTCATAGATTTCTGTCCTCATGTAGGAGTCTTGCGGACAAAAATCCCCTTTAAGCAGGCAAAAATGTCCTCATGAAAATTCATGAGGACAGAAATCAAATGAAATTATAAAATTTGTTTTTCGAAAAATCATTTATCATAGGACAGTTTTAGTTTCATCCTATTTTTAACTTAACTAAATCTTCATCCTGTTCCGCTAACTGGCGGAAATAGTCTGTCTCTTCATTTTCGATTACGAAATCAAGCACATGCTGTGCTTCAGTGGTACGGTTAAGTAACGCTAAATAACAAGCCTTGTTGTAATGAGCAAGTAAATTTTCATCTTCCATTTCCAAAACCTGATTAATCATGTCTAATGCTTTTTCATTTTTATCTAAGTAACTCAACGTAACACTTAGCTGCAGTCTAATGGAGGAGTCAAAGGGATGGATTTCCATTCCTTTTTCAAGCAGTTCCTTAGCCTCAGCATATTTGCCTTGTTTATTTAACAATCTGCCTAAATAGGAATGGGCATGATTTTCAAATGGATTATCAGCAATTACCTGTTTCATTCTTTTTTCAGCTTCTGTTATGTCTCCTTTTTCTCCAATAATATAGGCAGAAACTGCTTGAACGTGGGAATTTTCAGGATCCTGCTGTAAACATTTTTCAAACAATGGGAATGCCGATTGATAGTCCTTGGAATCCAAATAAATCATGCCTAATTGATAGGCAATCTTTTCATCCCATGCAGCGGATAGAGCTTTCTGCAACACCTTAATAGAGTCATCCATTAAATCAAAATCCTCATAAAACTTAGCAAATCGGCTTACAAGATTCAGATTGTCAGGAGCCAATTTAATAGCCGTTTCGTACAACTCGATTGCTGTACCAAATATTCTCATTTGTTTAAATCGATTTTTCAGCTTTCGGACAAACCGAGTAAAAACATTCCCTTCATCCTCGTCCAACCAGTCTGCTTCTTTAAAATGCTCTTCAACAGTTTCACCAGCTAACAGGAACATAGAAGCCTTTTCTTCGTTTGTTCCTTTGAATTGATGAAGGAAATCCTCAAGAGCCGCCCAACGATTAGAAGCTGCGGTAAATTGGATAAGCGTTTTAAATAAATCTTCATCCTCGTTATACTTATTTAAAAGATGTTTAAGTCGTAAAGAACCCTCTTCCCACTTTTTCTGTTTAATTAACAGCTTGGCTTGGTGGTGAAGCAGTTCTGGCTGTTCCGGTTCAATTTCCAATGCTTCCTTTAAAGTACTCTCTTCTGCTTTTATATTTCCAAGCGCTCCGTGTGTGTAGGCCAGCATATCGAGTCTCCACACCTCCGGGAACGGGCCTTGCAAATTTTCAAGCTTGTTTAATAAATTATGCAATCCTTCCTCATCCATAATCGAGGTCAAGTATTCCACATTTACATTGATCGGGGCAATTTCCAAAAGACGAAGTAAATAGTCTGCCTCTTCTTCCCGCTTATCTTGGTATAATGCTATTTCCGCTAGCTTCAGATAAGCATGGTCGACTTTTGCATCCAGCTCTAAACACTTCTTAAAGGCATCCTTCGCAAAATCAAGCTGATTCAGATTAAAGTAAACCTCACCCAGACGGTAATAAGGAAAGGAATCTGCTCTAACTTTTAAAGCGGATTTGTACGCATCAATCGCTTGAGCATATTGCTGTTTTTCTTCATATAAAGCCCCTTGAAAACATTTAAATTCAACATTATTAGGATGTTGTGCTGATTTTTCAGAGAGGAATTTTATCGCCCTGTCAACGAAGGGTGTTTCTTCCACCAATCCCGCATAGAGTTCTAATGCATCATACAGATTGGAGTGAATAAATTCCATCCCGTCTTCAAAAAGCTTTAACCCATCCTCTAATAACGGTAGATCCTCCTCCTCTTTTGCCCAGTCAGCAAATATCCTGCCACAGTTAATTAAAAATTCACTATCTTTTTCAAAACGTCCTGCATGCTTTTTTAAATATTGAACAGCTTCTTTTTTATGGTCATCACTTGCCATCGATTCTGCCATTCCTAAATAGGCAAATCGCTCATCAGGAAATAAACTTATACAAGTTTGATAAATATTGATTGCTTTTGACCATTCTTCTTGGTTCCTATATAATTCCCCTAGCCGGATATATACTTGAGAGGATTTTGCCGATTGTATGCCAGATAACAGTATTTCCTCCGCCTTTTCCAACTGATCAAATTCCACCTCAAACAAGTCGGCGGCAGCAAGATAGGCATAAGGGGCTTCATGGTCTAATTTCATAGACATTAGGTACCCTTTTAAGGCCTTCCTGTGTTTTCCTAATTTTTGATCTAGACGTGCTCTCTCATACCAGGCATGGGCATCCTTAGGTTCGTCTTTGATAAGCGCATTATATAGCATCCGGGCATTTTCATTCTCGTTCTTTTCCATTAAGACTGCTGCATGGTTCAATCGGATAAAGCGGTCGTCTGGAGCAAGCATCATACTAATCTTTGAAAATAACTCGGCTTGAACGATATCCTTTTGATATAGATAGGAAAGTGCTAGATAGCTCCAAGTATAATATTGATCAGGGTCAAGTTGCAGCGAGTTTCTGAAGTAACGGGCTGCTTCTTCATGTTGGTCAAAATAGAGTGAAATTCTGCCCTTTAAAAAATGATATAAGGTACTAAATGTTTTCCGGTTCGTTTTGGAAAGCTGACGCTCGGAAAGTTCCATTTTTGACAATCTTAAATAGGCCTGTGAAACATGGAGATTAAAGAAATCACTCTCTGGATATTCAAGTAAAATCCTTTCTGCACAGGCAATGATAAAATCTCCATATTCATCAAAGGAAAAATGCTTTACGACATATATGGGAGTGTACGGAATTTCAATGTTTTCTTGCAAAAATTGAAAAAACAAGTCTTTGGATCTATTTTCATCCTCCTCCATTTTTTCACCGAAATCATGAAGTGTCCGAAAATAGGAGTCCTCTTTAAGGGAAAGAAAGGCTATCTCCTCAGTTCTTGCATTAGGCACCGCAACAATTGACATATAACTGGTTGCGCGATTGGCTTTTTGAAGCTCTTCGCTCGAAACATACAGCCCTTCCAGCATGTTTGGGTCCTGTATATGATAAAAGTCAAAGCGGCTGTCATAGCCCGTCATTACTTGTACATGGGATGAATGTTCAAAATCAACACTCAAAAGGATAGGAATGCCCTGCTTTAATAACTGTACATACCGCTCCTTGTTACCAATAAAGTATCGGCAGGAAAACCCAAGCTTTTCAAGATAGGCAACTGTGGTCGACAATCTGGAGCCTGTAAAATCAAAAATATGGGTGGCAATTTCATCCTGCGTGATTTTCATCCCGTAAGAATTAAGGATCATTTCTAAACTGGCCGGGACGCAATAATTGCTCTTTTGAACGATGGGCCTTATCTTTAGCTTGATTAACTCTCCATCTTCTTTTTTTCGTTCAAAAAGGGAAGATTTTAAGCGTTCCTCTTGTATGAAGGCTTCCAGTCGGGTGAAATCCTCTATTTGATAGTAGGCATTCCCAGTCAAATGACTGAAATACTTTTGATAGACATTTAGCGAAATGCAATCGTTCAATTGCTTGATCACTTCCAGCATTTCCCTTGGCTTTCCAAGGTCTCGATAGCGTTTTACTTTTTCCACCAGAAAAGCAGGCGTTTCTGGGTATTGCTTTTCCCCTTCCTCTATCAGTTTTAATGCTTCAGTGGGGCGGCCATTGGCTGAATATAAATCGGATAATAGCAAGTAACAGTAACGGCCTCGCTCTGGATCCTTTAAACCCATTTGCAGATATTCTTCTGCCTTGTCTCGATTCCCCATTTGCAACTGAATATACCCAAGCTTATCCTCAATAGGCCTCGAAGATTCTTTCAGCTTTTCAAGTAACGGCTCGATCTCCTTGTAGCGTTTCATTTCTAATAAACAACGAATCTTGGAAAAACACGCTCTTTCCAGGCTTTCACTTTCGTGAATATTTTCCTTACTTTCAGTTATGAATCGTGTAATGATATCTTCTGCCTCTAAGGGTCTCCCGCCATCCAATAATTCTTCACAATACCAGGAGGCTGTTAAAAGATTCTGAAATCGCCTGTAGGCATACCGGACGATAAAGGCACTGTAGTTGTACATTAAAAAATGGTCAGTAATCTTAAGAATTATTTTAAAATCCTCTGCGGACTCTATTTTTTCAAGTTCCTTTTTCAAATCAGTGTATCGGAAAGATTTCAAACGAGAAATTTCGCCATTCAATACCTCAAGGGCCTGATAGAATTGTTTTTGTTCATAAAGGGCTTTAAGTTGAGTAATAATCGTCATTTTACACCTCTGCATTCGAAACCATTTCTTTTAGTCTAGCATATTAAAAAATGCTCTACATTCCTAGAGAATTCCAGAAAAAAAATAAAAACCCGCTACAAAGCGGGCTTAAGTCATTACTATTTCTTTCTTTTGTTCCGTTACAGTTTTTTCGATAATGTCTCTTGCAATCCAGACGCCGCAGGCGCTTGCCTGGGCGAGCCCTCTTGTTATACCGGCACCATCGCCGCCAACATACAGGCCGCTGATTTCTGTTTCAAATCGGTCATTTAATTTTGGTCTGGCGGAATAGAATTTCGCTTCCACACCATAGAACAAGGTATGTTCGGATGCAAGACCAGGTGTTACTTGATTCAATGCCTCTGTCATTTCTATTAAACTCTTTAATGTGTTATAAGGAAGGACTAATCCAAGGTCGCCAGGTACCGCTTCTTTTAATGTTGGTTCTAGGAATCCCTCTTTAATACGTTTATCAGTTGATCTTCTTCCCTTTAAGATGTCGCCATATTTTTGGACGATTAATCCGCCATTCGATAGGCTGTTTGCCAATCGGGAAATTTCATGCGCATATTCATTCGGCTTATCAAACGGATCGGAAAATGTGTGTGAGACTAGCAGGGCAAAGTTCGTATTCGGGCTGCCTAGCTTTGGATCCTTGTATGCATGGCCATTTGCCAGCATGATACCAGAATGGTTTTCCACCACAACATGGCCTGATGGATTGCTGCAGAACGTACGCACTCTGGTTCCGACAGATGTATTAAAAACAAATTTCCCTTCATATAAATGCTCATTGATTTCCTGCATAACAATATTAGAAGTTTCCACGCGGACACCAATATCAACTTGGTTGCTAATCATCTTTAATCTGCGCTTTTTCAAAATATCGGAAAGCCATTTAGAACCGTCTCTGCCTGGAGTGATGATTACTTTATCAGCGTAAATATTTTGCTCGCCTTTTAGTTTAATTCCCTTAACCACATGACCGTCCGGATTTTTTTCTGTAAGAAGATCTTCAACTTCTGTTTTAAATTTCATCTCAATCTTATCTTTTAAATATTCAAAAATACTTTTCAAGATTTCAAGGTTCTGTTCCGTACCCAAGTGGCGAACCTGGGCTCGCAGCAGCTTAAGTCCTGCAGCAAAGCCGCGGCGTTCGATATCCTTTACTTCCTCGGTTAACGGATCAGTAATACTTTGGGTAGCCCCGTGCTGTAAATTAATCTCGTCCACATAGCGAATTAAATCTACTACTTGAGAGTCTGGCAAATAATCCGTCATCCAGCCGCCAAATTCACTTGTGATATTAAACTTCCCGTCCGAATAGGCACCAGCACCACCGAACCCATTTGTAATCGAACAGGCAGGCAAGCATCCGGCAAAATCCTTTTTCCCTGCAGCCGGCGGACATTTTTCAATTTTCTTTTGTAAAATTGGGCAATTACGTCGATAAATATCATGTCCTTTATCAACTAATAAAACCTTTGCGTTCGGCATTTTTAGTGTAAGTTCATAGCAGGCGAAGATCCCTGCAGGGCCAGCCCCCACTACAATCACATCATATCTCGTATTCATTGTCCAATTACCTCCAAAGTCGTTTTACTCAACATTGGTAAATATAGCATGCATTTCCCCATCCGTCAACAATAAATACGAACTATTTCTTACAATATGTATATAACGTTCGTGTTTTGGTTATTAGTCTGAATGTTAGAACAAAACCTAAGGCTGACTCCTCGAGTCAGCCTTTTTACATTTTAATAAGCCCAGCTTGCACCAATGATGATTAACAAGATAAATAGAACAACGATTAAGGCAAAGCCTCCAAACCCGCATCCTACTCCGCCAAAACCTACTCCTCCGTAACCTACTCCGGGATAACCGCAGCAGCCATCATAACCGAATCCATGACCATAATGCATAAAAGAATCACTCCTTAAGTAATTGTTCTTTCCCTTGTTACTTTATGAACTAGGTACTTGACCTGTCTGTGCATTCGCCTATATTATGAAAGACAATGATAAATTTGTAGGTGATTTGATGAAATCCATATTGAAAAATTTTATAAACGGCATTCTAACGATTGTGCCAATCATTCTTGTGATCTATGTGATTTATAAAACCTTTATGTTTTTAGATAGTCTGCTTGGGAATACGCTAAAGCCTTTTTTTAAAGATGATTACATACCTGGAATCGGCTTACTGACTACTATCGTATTAATAACTCTTTTAGGCTGGATGTCTACGAAATATATAACTGGGAAGATTATTAAACTAATTGATAAGCTTCTCGAAAAAATTCCCGTCGTCAAAACGATTTACTCCGTAATTAAAGACACCGTTCAATCGTTTCTTGGCGAGAAGAAATCTTTTTCCAAGGTTGCCCTTGTCACGCTTCCTGGAACGGAAATGAAAAGTGTTGGTTTTATTACATCAGAACAGTTGGAAAGCTTCCATGACCCGCTTAAAGACCATGTCGCGGTTTATATTCCGCAAACCTTTCAAGTTGCCGGATTTACGTTTTTAGTTCCTAAGGAACAGGTTGAAGTGATTGAGGTGAAGGCGGAGGATGCGATGAAATTCGTCCTATCTGGCGGAATGACCTCCTCAAGTAAGCAAAATGGAAATAATGCATAAAAAAAGCCGCATTAGCGGCTTTTATTTTACTTCAAATAGTTTTGAATATTCTCCGTAGCCTTCCTCTGCTAATCTATCCTTTGGAATAAATTTAAGGGCGGCGGAATTAATGCAGTACCGTAACCCAGTTGGATTTGGGCCATCGTTAAACACATGGCCTAAATGAGAATCTGCCGATGTGCTCCTTACTTCGGTTCGAATCATAAAATGGCTGAAATCCTGCTTCTCGGTCACTTCATCCTCATGAATCGGCTTGGTAAAGCTCGGCCAGCCGCAGCCGGCATCGAACTTATCGAGGGAACTGAACAGCGGCTTACCGGAAACAATATCGACATAAATGCCTTCCCGTGTTTCATTCCAATATTCATTGCGGAAAGGAGGCTCCGTCCCATTATTTTGTGTCACCTCAAACTGCATCGGTGTCAATTCTTTTTTCAACTGATTCAAATCTTTATTTTTCATTTTTGGTTTCCCCCCAGTGGCTTTGAATATATCCGGCACGTCCTGAGCCGATATGATACCGTTCGTAGTGGGCTGGATTTTTCTTATAATATTGCTGGTGATACTCTTCGGCCGGATAAAAGGTTTGTGCCGGCAGAATTGGTGTCACAATCGGTTTGTTAAAGCGGCCGCTTGCCTGCAATTCTTGTTTGGATTCTTCCGCCAGTCTCTTTTGCTGCTCATCATGGTAGAAAATTGCTGTCTGATACGATTGACCGCGATCGTAGAATTGACCGCCTGGATCAGTTGGGTCAATTTGCTGCCAAAACAGCTCAAGCAATTTTTCGTATGGAAAAACCTCAGGATCAAAGGTTATTTGAACCGCTTCATAATGCCCGGTTGTATCACTGCACACCTGCTGGTATGTCGGATTTGCCACAGTTCCCCCTGTATACCCGGAAATCACACTTCTAATGCCCGGCTGTTCATCGAACGGTTTCACCATACACCAAAAACAGCCGCCAGCAAATGTAGCTAGTTGGTTTGTCCTTTCCATGTTCCCACCCCTTCGTTTACTTTGATTAAAAGTATACAAAATCTAAATCCAAAAATAAAATTCCCTGACTGAAATATAAAAAAGTACCGGATCAGTCATGTTGCTGATCCGGTATAAAGTCTCTTAATATTTACTTCGCTGCTTTATTTGCTTATTAATATTCTTCCATTGCTTTCTGACTTCCGCTTGTGCCCGCTTATCTGATTTTCGTTCAATAAACGCAAGCTCTTTTTGCAGCTTATTGTAACTCGTAAAGCGTTCGGAAGAAAGTGTTCCTTCATGAATGGCCTGCACAACAGCACAGCCAGGCTCATCTTTATGCTGACAATCACGAAATTTACATAAATCTGCTAATTCTTCAATATCCGAAAAGGTCTCTGAAAGGCCATCTGCACTTTCCCAAAGCTGCAGCTCCCTCATTCCCGGAGTATCAATTAACACACTGCCATTTGGCAATAACACAAGCTCTCGGTGTGTCGTCGTATGACGCCCTTTATCATCGCCCGAACGAATTTCTTGAACCAGCTGCTTATCTTCACCGAGCAATCGATTCGTTAAAGTTGATTTTCCGACACCTGAGGAGCCGAGCAAGGCGATCGTTTTTCCAGGCTGCAAAAAAGGTTCAAGCTTTTCTAACCCTTCATTTGCCTCGGCACTAATAGGTATCACCGGAACCCCGCCGAAGGCAATCGCTTCGACCTCCGCCGCCTTCTCGGTTACATTGGTGCAAAGGTCGGCTTTGCTTAAAACGATAACCGGATTTGCCCCGCTTTCCCATGTTAATAAGAGGTACCGTTCTATTCTACGTAAATTTAAATCCTCGTTTAAGGAATTAACAAGAAAAACCGTATCCACATTGGCAGCCACTATTTGTTCCTCCGCCGTATCTCCTGCCGATTTTCGTGAAAATTTACTATTTCTCGGCATGATAGCAAGGATCGTTCCCTTGCCTTCAGCAACTCTAGGTTTCAAGCATACCCAATCGCCTACAGCGGGATAGTCCTCTCTTAACTGAGCATTAAAACTGAACTTACCGGATACTTCACATAATAATTCTCCCTGTTCAGTCCATACTCTGTACATTCGTTTATGTTCCAGCGCAACCCGCCCCAGAAGACATTCGTCACTACCTTTTAATTGTTCAAAATTATTTTTAATCGTTTCTGTTAAACCAATCGTTTTTAAATTCATCTTTATTCCTCCAGCGAATATTTTTTCAAAACAAAAAACCATAGGCACACACAGCCCATGGCTTTATTCGCATACGAAAATAAAGACAAAGTTCCTAAACGGGTTGATTTTGGGCTGTGCAAACAATATTCAAATCTCGCTTTACATTCTTCACTTCAATTAACATTGCACATCACCCACTTTCAAGCATATTTGATACTAGTATATGTTTAAATTATCCATTTGTCTATAAAAAATACAAAAAATCCAGTTTGCGGAATGTGATGATAGGCACCTGACTAGTAAAGCATGAATAAATTAAGATGTAATTAACTAGCTGGGAGCTGAATCGTATGTCAGAAGAGCGAACACATTCAGATTATCTTCAAAGGGCCGCGATGTATGATATGCTGGCGCAGTTTTATAAATATATTGACCCAAACCTTCATATTCATTCCTATTTAAAACATGTGAAATACATGAACAAAGCCTTGTACATGATGAGGAATCATTCTAAGGAAGAAGCTATGGTCCGTTTCGTCCACACCTCCTATGATTCCCCTGAGGTTGATATTTATATTAATGGGCACCGGGCAGTCCGAGAGCTTGGATTTAAAAGTGCAAGTAACGCTCAGTCCTTAAAAGCCGGGAAATACCATATAGATATTTATCCCGCCGGAAATTTAGTGGACAGCATCTTAAACAAAACAATTACAATCGAGTCAGGTAAATCCTATACCCTTGCTGCCATTGACTCTGTTAAGAAAATGCGTCTCTTACTGTTTGAAAATCAACCTGAAGTACCAACAAATGAAACGAAAGTCCGTTTTATCCACTTATCACAGGATACTAAAGGATTTGATATTGCCGTCAAGGACCGAGATGTGATTTTCCCGAACGTATCTTATAAACATGCAACGGAGTATTTAGGGTTAACACCTATGACTGTAGATCTGGAGGTGAGGGAAGCAGGCAGCAGGATGGTGATTTTACCAATGCCTAAAGTCCAGTTTAAAGGAAATGAAAGCTACACGATTGTTTTTGTTGGCAGCTTAAAGGAAGATTCTGAACTACAATATATTACTTTAAAAGATGAATGAACAAAAAATAAGGTGCCCTCGCAAGGCACCTATTTCACGGGAACTAATATCGTAAAGGCGATATCATCCTTTTTTAAATTGAATTTTTTCACTTTAATTTTGAGATCACTCTTAAGCTTCAAATTTTGCATGTTCACATACACTTTTTTTTCATTGGGGCGAATGTCTACTCCCATTGGCAGTTTATAGTTTTCACGAATAAAGTTCAGCACATAGGAAATAGGGAGATTTAAGCGTCCGATCGACATCGTCTTTTGTTTTAAGACTAAGTCACCATTATTAAGCGACTTCGGTTCAAAAGTTAATTTCAAATTAATTTCTTCACTAAAAAATGGCAGGATTCCGTATAACTCCACTTCATCACCCAACACAACCCGATAATCTATCCGAGAATCGGCTGCTTCCTCCTGCAAGTAATGATTGATCAACCGATTTAAATCATTTTTGTTTGAATTGACATGGAAAGAAACATAATCTCCACTTGGAACCTTTAATTTTCCGTTCTCCTTATCATCTGGCGGAATCATTATCAGCGACAGCACGATAATGGCGCACAGAAGGTTAATTCCTAACAAGAGGAGAAAACCTATTTTCCATTTATTTTTCATAAAATCTAATTCTCCTCTGTACTAACCATATAAGGCTTCTTTTCAAGGTCAGGGATAACTTGTTCACCGAAGGTTTCGTTCAACCTTTCGGCAATCAATTCATAGCCTTTATCATTTGGATGAAAATTATCAGTATACAATAAATTTTCATCTGCATTTAAAAACACATCTTCAATGGGAACAAAATAGGCATTGGGATAATGAGTAATTACCGTTCTTCCAGCATTATTCCAATCAGAGACAATCGTATCCATTTCTTCAATATCAGGAAACCATTTTGAGAAGGGATTATATAATCCGACTAACACAATTGAGGCATTCGGATTCTCCTGGACAATGGTTTCGAAAATTTGGGTTAAATGCTTCTGATATGATTCTTTTTCCTTATTAAAAATAGAAAGCTGCAGGTTGGAAAGATTGTCCCTAACCACTTTCATAACATCGTTTCCGCCAATCGTAATAACCACCACATCTGCCCTTTGCAGAACCGACTTCATTTCTGGTGATTGAAGCCTCTTTAACAATTGGGTAGTACGATTGCCTTTGACACCATAATTATAGAAATCCACTTCTTGTATTCCTTTTTCTTTTTCCAGTAACGTGTCTAAATAGGGCAGGTAACCACCTTGCTTTGTACTATCCCCGACACCTTGCGTTAGTGAATCACCAGCTGACAGCACCGTTAATTTCCGCGGTAAAAAATTAGCAGGAACAGGCTCAAAGACTTCCGCCGCGGTTTGCTTAGCCGGATGGAGTGTCATATGATTAGACCCAGAACATGAAGATAAAAATAAGGCCGAGAGAATTAGAGGGGTGAAAAACTTTTTCATCTTTATTCACCTTCCTTCTAAATTATTGTTATTATAACACGATGAGAAAAATTCAAAACAAATATGCCTAATTTCCTTTTACGGCATAAAAATAGACCTCCTTAGAGATCTATTGCAATGTTTTGATATTATCGATGATTTCATCATATGGAACATCCTTAAAACCCGAATACGACTTTTTAATCTTTCCATCAGGCCCCACTAGGTAAAAATAGGTTTGATGGATGACCTGATCACCTTCTACTGGTTTTTTTACTAATGTCTTAAAGGTATTCATGGCATATTTCTCAATATAATCTTGAGAATAACCTGTTAAGAGCGTCCAGTTATTTAGGTCCGCTCCATATTGTTTTGCATAATTAGCAAGCTTTTCAGGTGTATCCACCGTTGGGTCTACACTAAAAGAGACAAACTCGACATTTTTTAAGCCTTCGTCTTTAACCATTTTTTGCAGCTTGGTCATATTGGCGGTCATTGGCGGGCAAACATCTGCACAATTCGTAAACACAAAATCCGCAACCCAGATCTTCCCTTTTAAATCCTTCAAACCAAAGGACTTATTGTCATGGCTGGTAGCAGAAAAATCTTTTACTGGCCAATTAACAGCACCCTCTATTTCTTTTTTCCCACATGCTGACAGTAAAAACATAAAAACAATTAGAACGATAACCGATAACTTGAGCTTCATTATTTCACCTACAACCTTTTCTTTTCCATTACGTGAATAGTTTAACAAAGAATAGAAAAAGAAGAAAGGAAAAGGCGCATTAATCGATGACGCCGGTTTTAACAATCCTATTTTTTACTTGCACATCAAAGCTTGCTCGCTTATATATTTCTCTCCATTCCTTTTTGGAAAGATTTTTCCCGCGTAAATGGGCCTTATATTCATTTCCAATTCCAACCGGATCAACGTCTAGTTTTTGAAAATACTTCATTAATCCGTTAATGTCCTTTTCCATCGCCTGATTTAATTTCTTTTCAATAAACTTAATCGAGGATGGATTGGAATAATCTAATGGTTCAGTCGATTCTAGCAAGCGTGAATCAAGTTTTACCTCTACCTTAAATTTTAGAGTTTTCTTGTCTATCAATTTGAGCTTAGCATGACTGTTGATACTATCAATGTCAATAAACAATTTGCTGTAAACATCTCGAATCGAGTGCTCTCCTTTTTTCAATCGAATCCTTTCAAAATCTGAACGTTTAAATCCAAGTTCATGTGTCCCTGCGTTGAACTTATCGGATAAAATTTTTAAATAAAAGTGCTCTTTTGGGCCAAGCTCGGCAATATATTGGTCATCCTTAAAAAGGGCTAAACCTTTAATGATTACATCACGATTTTGAACTTTTAAAACAGGCAGCACCGGGTCTTTCCCGATATCATAATAATTATGATTGAATTCCTGCAGGGTGGGTGAAAGAATTTGCTCACTTTCAACATTTTGTTTGATTAAATTATACAGGTAGGTTCCGAGGCTTATTTTAGAATTTGTTTTGTCGATATCCATTATCTCTTTAGCGGAGCCATCCGCTACTGTTAAATAAACCATATTTCCGACGGTAGAGTCACGATTGAGTGCATCTACTAGCTGAATGACTCCTTTCTTAGCGAGTTCTTTACTATAGATAACACATCGCATTTGTCCTGTAACAAGCTTTTGATTGGATTGCAGATTCTGACCTTGTCTTAAACCTCTACTCGTATTCGCTGTTGTGGTAATCATCTTTGTAATGTTTTGTGCCATTGGATCAAACTGATGAACGACCACCGTCCCTCTAATCACATTTTTCTTTTCCAAATCATAACCTACCGCTGTTACGAGGCCCAATTTTTCAAGCTGTTTTTGCTCAACACAGCCAGGAACAAATAAGACACATAAAATCAAGACGGTGAAGAAAATTCGTTTACGAACCTTGAGCATTAGCCGCCTTCCTCCTCATAAACCTTTTCTTCATTAATACGATGGCAGACAGCATCACCGGATAACAAAATGCCAGGACAAATCCCATTTTTGCGACATAATCTGTCACAGTATTCATTTGACTCCGAGTATGAACAAAAAAAGCCAGAGCCCAGCCAAGAATACCAATGATCCAAATTCCATGTTTCTGCTTCATTTTGATGACCCTGCTAAATCCTTTTGATGCCGCCCAAAGGTACGCACTCATATTGGGTAAAATAATTAACATCCAAAAGGAAACGGCAATAAATTCAAATCTCTCTAAGTTAGGTAGGCGTACAATTTTAAACATCGATAAAACAGGCCAAATGGTACGTGCCAAACTATCTTCTGCAAAGAACATAATGGAAACTAGAGTAACAACGGTAAAAAGGATGGTTGTATATAAATTTCCTATTTGCGCATACAGCAGAGTACTTTTTTTATCCTTGATAAAAGGATAGAAAAACATTAATAATTCAAATCCCATCATTGATAGGGAGGAACCGTATATGCCTTTAATTAGGTGCTTTACATCAATATTTAAAATAGGAAATAAGTGCGTCGTATCAGCATATTTCATTGGTACAATGAGAATGGCGCCAAGCCACAGGGTACCTAAAACACCCAAAAAAGCAAATCCGATCACAATTCTAACTCCTCCTTGAACGGCATAAACAGACAAAGCAATTAGGACAAGAGAGAGCTGCCAGGTTGGCAAATTAGGAAAGATCCACACCTGGACAATCTCGATATAATTCATAAAAATAGTGAAAAAACAGGCCGATAAGTAGATCATATAAACGATGTTCAAAAAGTTGCCGATCCATCTTCCATATATGTCAACTTGAATTCCATATAAATCCGCACTGTCATATTGTTTAAGCATGATAAACATGGCCCAAATGACAATGCCCGTAATCACCCCCGCGAGAAACACGGAAATCCAGGCATCATGTTTAGAATCTAAATAAACAATTCGCGGAAGTCCAACAACTCCCACCCCGGTTTGCACTTTATGAATAAAAAACATAAGGAGATAGGCATTAAATAACAGGCCTAATCTTGGATGTAAATCTACCTTCATTTTGTACCGCTCCTATTCATCTACATCCTTTTTTTCTTTTGCCTTTTTGAAAGGAAACCGATCATTATCTTTGGGCTGATTTGTTGCTGGCCTTTTGGAGAGATACTCAAGGGGATACCTGAACATACTGTAACCTAAATCCGAAAGTCTTAGTGGATAGGCTGGAGATAAATAAGGCCGTCCCAACGAGTCTAGTTTTAATAGATGAATCATGAAAAAACAAAAGGCAACCATTATCCCAATCCCACCCCAAAAACCGGCCATAATAATAATCGGAAACCGGATAATCCGAATAGCCGTACCCATTAAATAACTAGGTGTTGTAAACGATCCAAGGGCACTAAGGGCAATAATAATAATTAAAATATTACTCGTAAATCCCGCATCCACTGCCGCCTGCCCGATGACGATACCACCAACAATACCCATCGTCTGACCCACTTTAGTAGGCAGCCTCGCTCCCGCCTCTCTTAACATCTCGATAATAAATTCCAGCAATAATGCCTCAAATACAGGCGGGAAAGGGACATTGGCCCTTGATTGCCCTAAAGATACAAGCAATGGAGAAGGAATGACTTCATAATGGTACGTTAATACGGATACATATGCCGGCGTCAAAAGCACGGATAAAAAAATAGCTGTTAGACGGAGCATCCGCAAGAAAAAAGCCATATTCCAGCGCATATAAATATCTTCGGTTGATTCAAAAAAGGTAAAAAAAGGCGTAGGTCCATAAAGGGCTGCAGGACTGCGATCCATTAGAACCGCTACTTTACCGCTTAATAAACCAATCGAAATTCGATCAGGCAATTCAGTTGTCATTAACTGCGGAAATACCGACCAGCTATTGTTTTCAATCAATTGGCCAAGAACCGTGGTATCTGGAATATAGTCAACCTTTAAATTTGAAATTCTCTGTCTAAAGGTTTCTACATTGTTTGGATCAGCGATATCCTTAATATAAACAATCTTAATTCTTGCTTTTACTCTTGTACTAACTTCAATATCCTCAAAGCATAATTTCGCATCCTTAACATTACTCCGCAATATATTCACATTAATCGGAAGGGACTCTGTAAACGATATTTTGGGACCATAAACCAGTGCTTCTGTTTCGGCCTTTTCCAGGGACCTTTCAGCTGTCTTGCTTACGTTTGCCAGCAGTCCACATGGTTCACCCTCAACATAAATGTAGACACTTCCTTCGATAATAGACTCGACAATTTCTTTTAGTTGATTGGAAGCAGATAATTGAGCAATCGGAAGAATTTGCGCTACCTCTTCTAACGTCATATTCTTTGTAAAGTTTGTTTGCAACGATTGAAGGATAAATTCATCAAGGCTGGATTTATCAATTAAACTACTTAAAAAACTTGTTAATATCTTTTTCCCATCTTTTTTTATCGTTCGAAAACTGATATCAGAACAGGAGGCAAGTTCCTCTTCTAATTGTTTTTTTAGTTCATCGACATTTAAACTATGCGATTTATGTTCCTCTGCCTGCTTTCTATCTGATCTCCATTTGAACATAGTCAACACCTTTAGTCCGTCTGTTTTTTTTATTTTTACCAAAAAAACAAATTATACCCAAAAGAAAACCGATGATACATTTCATGAGTTAGAAAGGTTTCATTCAGAAAATGGATATGGTATTATGAATGAGTATTCATTCATGTTTTTGGAAAATTGGAACCTTTTCACTAATGGAGGTGTTAATCATGAAGCGTTTTGGACCAATCATGGTTTTAGAAGGCCCAAATACAAGCAAGGTCCCTTATTCCCGAAGCTTATTCATCAATGATTCCGAAAAGCTTTTGATCGATACCGGAGCAGACCCGAACCTTTTAAAAGAGATTTATGAGGATTACGGACTGGACTTAATTATCAATACGCATTACCATCCCGATCACACTCGCTTCAACCACGTTTTTACGGACATCACAAAATGGATTAACCCCATCGAATATGAAACGTCACGGTCTATTGAAGGAGTGGCGAAGGCGAATGGCGTTTATCAAGAATGGGGTCCGATTGGTGTGGAGAAATGGAAAAAGAATCTCCCGCAGGAATGGGTGAAAAACCTCGGAGAAATATCGGGGACCTATGATTATGAAGTAGAATATCGCTTTGGAAAAGTAAAGATACATTTTCTTCATACACCTGGTCATACAAGCGGGCTTTCGTGCCCTTACTTCCCGGAGCATGGCGTTGTATTTACGAGTGACTATGACATGACTTCATTTGGTCCATGGTATAACGGTACGGATGGGAATATTGAAGATTTCATCGCTTCCGGTAAACGATTGCTGTCCCTTGATGCTGACACCTATATTACCGGCCATCAAAAAGGGATTTTTTCTAAGCAGGACTTTCAAGCGGCGATGGATAAATTCCTTGCCATAATTGACCGGCGCGATCAAACCATTGAGAAATATGTACGGGAAGGACTTTCGTTTGAGGAACTCACAAGCATTGGAATTTTCTACCCCAAAAAAAGTTTGGAAAATACTATTTTTAAAACATGGGAACGAAGCGGGATACGGAAACATCTGGACAGATTAGGGTTGACGGTTCCTGAAGCTTCTGAAAAAGTGGTAAATGGTTGATTGATTTTTCATTGTGGCGCTAGGATGGGTTGGGTTGGTAACATTAAGATTCGATTCGCAAATAAAATTCGAGTTTTCGCAAATATTACTGGATTATTCGCAAATAAAAGTTTTTCTGGTGAGATCTTAACGGTTTTTACATGCAAATTTCATATTTTTTAATCCATGAAAAATGATATCGGCGAATTTTTCGTATTTATCAGCGGTTCTGGCCACTTTATCAGCGAATTTACAAATTTATCAGCGAATCTAGCCATTTTATCAGCGAATTAAAAAATCTAGCATCTAGTACCAAATAAAGAGTATGTCAAAAAAGCTAAGCTTTTTTGACATACTCTTTTATTATTCATAATAATACATTAACGCAAGAGCACCTGGGCCGGTATGGGTACTAACAATTGGGCCGGTATAATCTATTTCTATATCGTGATAACCAGTTAATTCAATTATGCTATTTTTTATTTTTGTAGACAGTTCATGTGCTTCTGCATGAGCAATTCCAACACCGCGAATCGTCTTCCCTTTTACATCCTCGGCAAACTGCTTGACCATAAATTTGACAACCTGGGAATGACTGCGCACTTTAGTTACGGGGTTATATTCTGCTCCCTCAAGTGAAGCAATAGGTTTGATATTTAAGAGAGAGCCAATGAATGCCTTTCCTTTGCCAATCCGGCCGCCTTTCACCAAATTCTCTAGCGTATCTACCATTATATATAACTTCGTATGCTCGCGAACCGATTGTAAACGTTCAAGGATTTCCTCCACACTTTTACCCTGTTTGGCCATTTCGGCAGCTTCTTTTACTTGAAAGGATAAAGCCTTGGAAATAAATTGCGAATCGACCACCGTCACTTTTGCCTCTGACATCTGGGCCGCACTTTCTGCTGAGCGAACCGTGCCGCTCATTTTTCCTGTCATGTGGATGGATATGACTTCATAGCCTTCTTTCCCAAGATGGTCGTATACCTCTAAAAAGGCACCTACTGGAGGCTGCGAACTTTTCGGCAATTCATTTGCATCGCTCATATTTTCAATAAATTCAACCGGATCTAATTCCACCCGATCTAAATACGTTTCTCCATTAATCGTTATCGATAACGGCACAATGACAATCCCTAGTTGTTCGGCCGTTTCAGTGGAAATGTCTAACGTTGAATCGGTTACAATTTTAATCTTGCTCATTTGTTCACTTCCCTAATGTTACTGCTTTGTATTATACAGGTTTCGGGGATTGATTGGAACAAAATCACGGGTTTTATGTTGTTTTGACACAAAAAGAACACCGGTTACCCGATGCTCCCTTACATTAAGCATTATTCTTTAATTCTGGCACGTTAAATAATTGTTCATAATCCGGCCATTTCATGACCTTCTTCATGTAGTCTTTAAAGGAATAGCATTTTTTCGGGCTTGGCTCCTTGTAGATTGACGTAATATACGTCTGTAAACGGACTTGGATCATAAATTTATAAGTGCTATCTTCCCCCAATACAGGAATTTCGACAACTTTAACCTTCTGTCCAATATCATTTTTGAACTCTAGGCTTTTGAATAACAAAATATCAATCCTCTTTTTCACCCGTTTGACTATATTATACATCTTTTACATCCCGAAATGTGTCTAATTATGCTTGGGCAGAAAAATAATTTGTGAATTTTTCAAATGTGATTTGTTTTAATTAGGAATAATGGAGGGGTGTTATTACGGTGACGGTCTGCATCTAGGAGCTTGGCTTTGGTGAGGTCTTGATTGCAGTAGGGACAGAGCCATTTGCCGGAGTCCAAGCTGCTGAAGGAGGGTTTGCGGCATTTTGGGCAGATTTTTTTATACATTTTCGGCAGCTCCTTTTCTAGTTTCTAAAGTGATATTAATATCCTATTAAATTATTGATACAAATAAGACCTTGAAATTAGATTCAAGGTCTTCTATGGTGCATTTGAACGGTTACCATTTTGTAACACTTGGAAGGTTTTTTTACAATATTCTTTGTTATCCACATAAACTGTTGCTGTATACCATTGATCATTCACTACTGGATAATCAAAGGTGGAGAAGCGAGCATGGTAATGTGGTGGGTTAACCTTTTGGAAATCTAACGATCCATCTTTAGGAACAAAAACATACTTAAGTACTCCGCCTTTAGAAGAAGGACCAGTCACCTCTAATCGAACATTTTGTAATAGTTCTTCTTCTAAATTTCCATACTCATCTCTCAAATGAAATTTAATGGGAACAGTTGATTTTTGTTGAAGAGTAAAATTCCGATTTGAGAATGGAGGTTCATAACATTGATCCCCTATTGGTATCTGTTCTTCATGGCCAATTGCTGAAAAATCAAAAGCTACTTTTGTAGACTTTCCCTGAAGTTCATTTCCTGTATCAATCGGCAATTCGGCAGTAAATGTTAAAGAATCATTACCACCAATTTCTATAGTCCCTAGAGGAAAACTAAGAAATCCTTTTAATGTACCTTCATAAAGACGCCCGTCACTATCAGATACCTTTAACAAAATCTTATTATATAAATCTACGTCTCCAGATTCCTGTCTAGAACTCACTGAATAGTTGAAGTCTAGGTTACCATTATTGTTTACTTTTAGAATCGAAGTCTTCTTATCACCTGGTGCCATATTTTCCGCTATAAGAAAACCTTCTGCAGGTGTTGTGGATATATCGACATTATATTCTGTTTCATTTGCTTGAGTGCCTCTAACATGTATTAAAGATACAATGAGGATTGTAATTAGTATAATTATTATTCCAGAAAGTATATATTTGTAATTTCTCATAAAAGTCCCTCGCAATACCTAAACCGCGAATAAATTATCCGCGGTTCATACTAGGATTCTATTAATTATTCCTTAGCTGTTCAGCATAAAAAGAAAAATCAAAAACGAAAGTTTGCCCCATAATATCATTATCAGCAGATTCATCTAATGTCGCTTCAAATGTTATATTTGCAGGTCCACCAGGATAAATTGCAAATGGTGCTGAAATGTTAACCCACCCATTTAACAATCCACTTAAAGGACCGTTATAAAGAACTCTATTCTGAGCTGGATACATTATTTTAATATTCATTTTATTAATAAATTGATTATATCCGACGCCACTATTTGTTGCACCAGTACTAATATCGGCCTTAAGTTTAGTTACTTTTGCATCTAGGGAACCTTTATTAAATAAATTCATTGCACGTAAAACATGGTCACCAGGTGCCCAACCTCCGACAGCATCACTTCCTGGTGGTGCTAATGGTACTCCAGATTTATCATAGGGATATTTCCCTGTTGGATCTGAAGTTGATGAATAAAACATAGGGCCAGGAATAGTATCCCCTAAATCACGAGTTTGATCTAAATCAATTGTTCCAGAAGTAAAGTTATTGTTATTATTTGTAGCGGAATCTGTAAAAATTGCGTAAGTTGCGCCACCAGCAATTAAACTTATTCCTAGCAAACCACTTGCCGAAAATAACGCTAGTCTTCTTTTTAGATTCATTATTTTCACCTTTCTAAACAATAAGAGTGGCTATGCCACCCTTATGATTTGTTTGGTAGTTTTAGAATTAATTATTTCTAGTTTGCTCGGCTGCTACAGAGAAGTCATAGGTGGCAGATTTAGCTTGATATGTGTTTCCTGCATTAATCGGCATTTTATACTCAACAGTAAAGGTTTCAGATGCACCACTATTTAATACTCTATCAGTTAGTTTTGTCACTTCTGCTCCTGTGCTATCTTTTAAAGTTACTGCTAAAGGATTAGACTCTCCTGGATCTGCTACACTATCATTATCTGGATCATTACTTGCTAAGAACCCATTTAAAGCTTGGGTAATATTATAGCGAAGTTGTAATGAACCATCATTTTTTACTGTAATTGTTTTAGTGCCTTCATCACCCGGGGCGATATCCGTAAGACTAACATGTTTTGCACCAGAATAAGCTGAATCAGTTAAATTAATATCAAGTGTTCCTGATGTGAAAGTGTTTTGGGCATTTGTTGCTGAATCACTAAAAATTGCAAATGTTCCTCCACCGATTAATGCTGCTCCTAAAGCAGTTGTTACTAGTGCTGCACCCATTTTTTTCTTTAAACTCATTTCGTTTTCCTCCTCTTTCTCCTACCCTGTTATGTATAGGGTTAATAAAATTTTTATGTGAACTCCTTAATTGGAGATTCAACCAGCTGGGGTTTGTTTTTTTGTTTCGATTTTGGAAATTGCTCTCCAGATGCTGAAGACTGACCAAAGAACCATAAGAACTCCAGGAACAATTAATAGATAGATAGCACCAGTTTTTGATTGAATAAAAGCCATTATTTTTCCTATAATCGGGATTGTGAATCCTTTATACTCGGCAACCACATTTCCTGCAGTTACTGGTGATGGATCTTTTGAATCGTTGTTATCACCTTTTGTAATGTATTGAACTGTTGTATCTACTTTTTGAACGTCAATAATTCTATGGGTGATTAATGTATTCGGATTATCCGCTGCTTTAAAAGTGATGACATCACCTTTTTTAAAATTAGTTGGGGCACTTACTGGCTTTACTGCAATTATTGAACCTGTTTTTATCCCAGGTTCCATGGATCCTGATAATACCGTCATAATTTCATATCCGAAAACCTTTGGAGTTCCACCATTTATTTTTGCGGATATGACTGCTATAATCATGCAAATTAATAAACCATAAATGATAACCGATGAAATTCTACTTGCCCATTTTTTTAATGACTTCATTCTGTTGAACCACCTTACTTTATTAAGTTTTATTTATTATTTACATTGATTTTCTGGCTAACGGTTACAGGTCTTCCTTCTATTAAAAGTTCACTTCCGTTTTTAACAGCTTCATGGTTCTGGAAAGCAACAAACATGTAAAACCCTGATTTTAATGGTTTTGTAGAAGAGTATGTAAGCTTGACAGCTGATCCTTTGGATACCATTTTTGGAATGACACCCGTTGCAAAAACTAATTCACCAGTTTCACCTTGAGGACTCACAGGGTTACCATTAGCGCTATAGTAAACATAATACTTTGAGGCTACTGCCATATTTTCTGAACCGACATTCTGGATATAAGCATAAATTCCATTACCATCCCCACCAACTTCTGTAAATGAGAGTAAACTTTTATCGAACCATGTACCTGCCTTGAAGCTAGATTTATTTTGTGCCTGACTGATGAAGAGTGCATTAGTGGTTGTGGAAGGTAAGTTTAGCGTGGTGAACATAAATAAATACCAAACCAGCCCTACATTCCAAACTACCAGAAGTTTCTTATGCTTCTTTCTTAATTTCCTTAATCGAGTAGATCTAATGGTTCTCCCTCCCTTATCATCCGTTCTTATAACTTTATTAATTAAGAAGTCCCTAACTTAGTTATTCTGAACGATTCGGGATTTTTTCGTTCTCAGTAGCGAACTTATAAATTGAGTATATGACAAAATACCCAACTTGAAAAACCCCAAATTCGCCCATTTTCCCTTAATAACGAACGATTTTCCAGCTTTTTCTTTTAGTTTCTCGAAATATCTCACTTTCTTGTACTTTATAAAGTAAAATACATTCTTTATAATGTACTTATACATCAAGATTAAAATTAGATTAAAAATCAAAGGGGAATAAAAAATGATCGGGATTAAGATTAAGGAGATGAGGCAGGAAAAGGGTTATTCTATTAGTGAGCTAGCGAATTTAGCAGATGTATCAAAATCGTATTTAAGTCATATTGAAAGAGGATTGCAGTCCAATCCTTCTCTCCAATTCTTATACAAGGTCGCAAAAGCATTGGGGACGAATCTTGAATATTTATTGGAGAAGGGACAAACAGAAGATGATGCCCCCATTGAATTAGATGATGAATGGGTCGTACTAATAAGAAGTGCTGTGGAGGATGGACTAAAAAAAGAAGACTTCCGGGAATATCTTAACTATATTAAATTTCAATCCTGGATGAAGGAACAATTGAACGAGTAAAAGACGTAAAAAAGACCTTAAGAGAGGAAATCCACTCCCTTAAGGTCTTTTGATTTATGCTTCTACTAATTCTTCTTCCTGCAGCTTTTTCAACCGTTTACGGTGAACAAACTTGGATAAATTGATACTGACTTCGTAAAGCAATAATAGTGGCAGTGTTACCACAAAGTCAGACATAAAGTCAGGCGGTGTGATGACAACCGCAATAATAATTAAAACGAAATACGCATACTTTCGGATTTTTGAGAGCACAAACGGATTGATGATTCCTAATGAAGTTAAGAACATAACCACCACTGGTAGCTCAAACAAAACTCCAAAAGGAAGAGTCATATTCATAATAAAACTAAAATACCGTTCTGCAGTAAAATTCGTGACAAACATGCCCTGCCCCATATTCACGAGGAATTCTAAAACCATCGGGTAGATGACAAAATAGCCAAAGGCCAGTCCACTAATAAATAAGAAAAATAATGCAGGTACATACGATAATGTAACCCTTTGTTCATTCGGTTTTAGCGCAGGTTTTACAAATAACCAAATTTGTAATGCTAAAACAGGAATCGTCGCAGCAACAGCCACAACTGTTGCGAGCATAAAATAAATCCACATGATGTCACTTGGTCCAAGAACCTGAAGTTTTTGATCCCCGACAAACCATTTATAGATATCATCTACGTAAATAAAGGCACCAATAAAAAAGACCGCAAAGGCTACTACCGTTATGATAATCCTTTTGCGCAATTCCTCTAAATGGTCTACTAAGTGTAATTCTTTATCTTCCATGTACTTCCCCTGCCAATTTCAAAGGTAAATATGATTACTTATTACGGTTTCACTCATACATATAGTTATAATTATCGAGAAGAAAAAGGTGCAAGACGCATATCTTACACCTTATTTTGATAACTTTTCTTTTTCGTCCGTAATATCTTCCATTACATCTTCTGTTAATTCACGAGTTGATTTTTTAAATTCTTTAAGTGTTTGTCCAAAAGCACGACCAATCTCAGGTAGTTTCTTTGGTCCGAAAATAATCAGTGCTAACACTAAAATTAAAATTAGTCCTGGAACTCCGATATTTGAAAACATGGAATTACATCCCCTTTAACTTTTGTAATTACTACTACGATTATAGTATTGAAAAATCGATTTGGGTAAATTTTATGCAATATTTCATATTAAATTCACAATATCCAAAAAAATATTGTATTTGTGATAATTACCATTTGCTAAGCTTAAAAAAGCTCTCCTTAGACAATTTAACAATAACCACTTTTATAGTCAATGGCATTTTACTTAATAGAATTTTTAAAATATTTTGTCAACTATATTTATTTTGCATATAATCTGAGCAATAGGAACATATACTATTGGAAATTTGTATGGGAATGGATGTGAGTTGGTTGGAATTTTCACTTTGTAGTTTTGACGGGGCTCTCCCAGTGGAAGTAACTATTGATGATGACAATGGAAGATACACGATTCGTAAAAGCGATCGCAGTGGAGAATATTTTAATAGCTCAAAAGAATTAATCGCCTGGGTCAAAGCACATTTCCGTGAAGAAGAATTTTGCCATCCACATGAATTTAGGGGTATGCTTTCAAAAATGACAGAGTATGAAGTTAATGGATCTTATTTTTAAAATAATGGTCAGAAGAAAGCACCAGCGTTGAGCTGATGCTTATTTTTATGCTATTCTTTTCTGTCATAAATCCGAAATTCATAATCGTAAGGATTTTTTTCATCCCTCATCCCTTTTTCACAGGAAATAAGTTCCCACTGTTCATGATCGAATTCAGGGAAAAAGGTATCCCCGGCAAATTCTTCGAAAATATGGGTGAGATATAGTCGGTCTACATATGGAAATGTCTCGTTAAATATTTCCGCCCCGCCAATAACAAAAATTTCATCACTTTGTTCACGGCAGTATTTAACAAACTCGTCGACTGAGGTAAAAACGGTACACCCTTCGGATTCGTAACCTTTTTGACGGGTGATGATGATATTCTCCCGGCCGGGAAGTACCCTGCCGATGGATTCGTGCGTTTTCCTGCCCATGGCAATCGGGTGCCCCATCGTAACCCGCTTAAAAAACTTTAAATCCTCCGGCAGATGCCAAGGCAATTGATTGTCTTTGCCGATTACTCTATTTTCGTCCATGGCAACAATAAATGAAATCAAGTGCTGTCCCCTCCTTTGTTATTGATAATCATGTTAAACAGCAACCTCAGCTTTAATATGTGGATGCGGATTATAACCTGTGATTTCAAAATCTTCAAGTTTATAATCGAAAATCGATGACGGTTTAGTGAGAATCCTTAATTGTGGTAATTCTCTTGTCTCACGGGATAATTGTAACTTGGCCTGATCTATATGATTAAGATACAAATGTACATCTCCACCAGTAAAAATTAATTCCCCTACTTCGAGGCCGCATTGCTGGGCAACCATATGTGTTAACAGTGCGTAACTTGCAATGTTGAAGGGAAGACCTAGGAAGGTATCGACTGATCTTTGCTGCCACATACACGATAGCTTGCCTTCTGCTACATAAAATTGAAAGGCATAATGACAAGGAGGCAGTTTCATATCATCCACTTCACCAGCATTCCAGGCATTGACAAGCAGCCGTCTAGAATTTGGGTTTTGTTTAATCTCGTTTACGACCTGTTCAATTTGATCGACAATCTCTCCGTTCTTCTTTTCCCATTTTCGCCATTGGGATCCGTATACTGGGCCAAGCTCTCCATATTTTTCGGAAAACTGATCATCCTCTATGATTCGTTTCTTGAAATTTTCCATCTCTTGTTCATACAGTTTTTTAAATTCCTCATCATCTTGACTTCTTATTCCAAAGTCAGTCATATCAGGTCCTTGGTATTCATCGCTTTCAACCCATTTCTTAAACGGCCATTCATTCCAAATATTATTGTTGTGTTCAAGTAAATAACGGATATTGGTGTCCCCTTTTAAAAACCATAATAGTTCACTAGCCACCAATCGAAAAGGCACACGTTTAGTTGTTAAGAGCGGGAATCCTTTGCTTAAATCAAATCGGATTTGCCGGCCAAATACAGACAAAGTACCAGTTCCTGTACGATCCCCTTTTTGCACACCATTTTCTAGTAAATCTTCGAGTAACTCTAAATAATCTCTCATTCATAAATTCCCCTCTGTATGTAATTTTCATTTTTTTATTGAGTTAATATATCTTTCAGTAAAAAATTTTATATTAATGATATTAGATTATTAACCGGAATGAATTCAAGATAAATGTATAAAAAAAGAGAATACATTTTGAAACAAAGGCCTAAAAAATAAGACAAACCCCAGTAACAAAGGCTTCATCCGTTGATTATTATTAATTTTTTAAATAATTTTCTATTAACTCAATAAACAAATTCATTGATTTTGTATGCAATTCAGTAGATTCAGTTATAACCGAAAAATTCCTCTTAATTGGTGTTCCTTTTACCAATAATGCTCGAATGGTACCCATTAATCTTTCTTTTTTAAAAGTAAGTTCAGATAAGTAACTAATCCCAAGCCCTGCTTCAACTGCTTCTTTAATGAGCTGAGTGCTGCCAAATTCCATCAACGTTTGAGGAGTTATTTGTAAAGCTTGAAATAATTTTTCTGTTGCATCTCTTGTTCCAGAACCCTCTTCACGGACAATCCAATTTTCTTGTTCCAACTGTTCTAGTGAAACTTCCAAATTGGAGAAATTATGATGATTCCCACTTGCCACGATATACATTTGATCTGTTGAAACAGTTTTAATAGCTAAATTCCGCTGGGATATTTCCCCTTCCACAATCCCTACATCAATTTCGTGACCGATGATTGCTTTAGCAATATCTCTTGTGTTGCCAATCTGAACTGAAGGGATGATATTAGGAAATAGATTCTTCATTCTTGCAAGTATATGTGGTAACACATATTCTCCAAAAGTATAGCTCGCACCGATTTTTAATGGTCCCGTTGGCTCGTTATTTAATTCATTCACAAGCATCGTCATTCGTTTATATAAAGCATTTATTTCTTTTGCATGTCTGTAGACAATGTTTCCGGCTTTAGTAAGCTCCACACTTTTATTTGTCCGCAGAAGGAGTTTTGCTCCGATATATTTTTCTAATTGTTGTATTTGCTGACTGACAGCAGGCTGGGTCATATGAAGCTCTTCCGCTGCTCGGGAAAAATTTCTTTTATCAGCTACAGAGATAAATACAGCTAATAGTTGATCCACTTTGTTTCCCCTCCTTTATATCGTATTTACTTATTATAACTATAATAATCATTTATTTTCCTTATTGTAAATCATTCGATACGATAATATTAGAAAATGTAAATAAGGGGATGAAAATAATTGGAACAAAAGTCTATAATCAGTTCCAGTCCTAACAACTATAAAAAAGCTGAAAAGAAGCTATACGTTTCAATGATATTAGGAATTGGTTTTACATTTATCATAGCCGTGGTTGGTTTCATTTTGGCAGGACTGCCAGGTCTAAATCACATTGGACCACTTGCGTGTGCCATTTTACTTGCTGTGGTTTATCGACAGGTTTTTGGATATCCGGAAAGGTTAAGAACTGGTATTCAATTTTCATCAAAAAAACTATTACGCTTGGCCATCATCCTTTATGGTTTAAAGCTTAACATGGTCGTCATTTTCCATCAGGGGTTACCCCTTTTGCTAAGAGGCACCGGAACGATCATTTTTTCCATTGTAGTAATGATGATCCTTGCAAAATGGCTGAAAGCAGATTTAAATCTATCTTTATTATTAGGTGTTGGAACAGGGATTTGTGGTGCTGCTGCGATTGGCGCTGTTTCGCCAATAATTAAAGCAAAAGAAGATGATACCGCCATGGGGGTTGGCATCATCGCATTAGTTGGCACAGTATTTTCAATTATCTATACGGTATTAATTCCTTTAATATCTATGAGTCCTATAGACTACGGAAATTGGGTAGGAATCAGCCTCCATGAGATTGGCCATGTAGCTTTAGCCGCAGCCCCCGCAGGCCAGGATGCACTGGCTCACGCATTGCTTGCCAAACTCACACGCGTATTCTTATTAATTCCGGTTTGTTTTATCCTTTTGCTTTGGATGAAAAAGAAGGGAAAAATAGAGAGAGAGGCAAAATTCGAGTTTCCATGGTTTTTAATTGGGTTTATCCTTATGAGTTTTGTGGGGAGCTACATCATTGGCCAAGAAATTTTACAATCTAAGAAGGTAATGTCTGATATTGCAGCTGTCACGTCATTTCTTTTAACCATGTCTATGACCGGCTTAGGATTAAATATTAGCTTAAAAGAATTACGTACGAAAGCCATCCGTCCATTTATTGCCACTATTATTACTTCTTTTCTATTGTCTTTTCTAACGTATATGTTAGTTTAGATTTTTATGGAGACAACAAGAAAAAAGCAAAACTAAATAATTCTTTGATAGGAAAATAGAAGCACGAACTTATCCAAGGTTTATGCTTCTATTTCTATTCAATTTTCATTTAAAAAAATTAGTTTAAATTCTTTATAAAATGATACGTTTCTGGAGCTTTGAATCGAAGGAGCTCTTTCGTCTTATTGTTTAAATAGTACATTGCAAAGCTTTCAGCAAAATATTCTTCCGGGTATAGGAAATAGCTGTTGCCAGGAAAAATCAGATTGTGTTCCTTTTCCCATATATCATGAAATTTGGTGGTGCCGCTAATGTCATTGTAAACATATCGGTCAATGGAATGGGCCATTTCATGGAGCTCTAGGTTAACTGATCCATGTCCTTTCCCCTTTTCGCTTGCCCCAATCTTCACCAGAACAACTTTTGAACCGCCGATTCCAGGGACGTCATCCCACGTAACGTTGTTTTGATAGCCGCGTGGTGTCTGCCCCGCCAAATAGCTTGCTGTAGGGTTGTCGGTTAGTTTCCCTGTGAACAGCTTAAGATTAATGCCTTGGTTATTGATTTTATCTAAAATAGTAACTGGAAGCGAACCCATTCTTGTTATGATAGCGGAAGCTTCTTTTTGGTCGAATGGCTGTTTCGGAAGTATGATAATTTGATTTAATTGATCTAATGATTTATTTGTTGTAAGAGATTGATAGAGGATAGAATTTTTCGGATAATCCACAAGTCTAACACCGTCAATTGCCGCCTGGGATGTGGTATTTATGGATAGGAACAAGCACATCATGATGATAGCAATAATCCATTTACGCATGCAAATTCCCCCAATATGTCTATTATTGTTATTAGTTGAATTATAACATGGTAAATAGTTTGCTAGATTCGGAATTTTATAGGTAAAAATAGGGATTATTACGATTATAAGTTTTTATGGGGAGGGATAGTTCATTAACCGTAATAGCAAAAATTTAGTCCCCGCGGGCAATGAACCGCCATTCATCATCTAAAAAAACAAAAAGCCGCCAAATCGGCAGCTTTCCATCTCAATAAAATTAAACTTCCAACCCAAAGTTCCGGCATAGTGCAGCTAGTCCACCAGAGAAGCCGCTGCCGACTGCGTTGAATTTCCATTCGCCGTTATGGCGGTAAAGCTCACAAATGACGACAGCCGTTTCTACGGAGAAATCCTCGCCAAGGTCGAAACGCAGGATCTCGCGATTCGTTTCTTCATCGACTACGCGGGCAAAGGCATTGCTGACCTGCCCGAAGTTCTGGTTCCTTGCTTCGGCATCATGGATAGTGACCGTAATCGCAATCCGGCTAACATGCGTTGGTACCTTGCTAAAGTCAATCTTGATTTGCTCGTCGTCGCCATCGCCTTCACCAGTGCGGTTATCGCCGGTATGTTCAACAGAACCGGAAGTGTGAACTAAGTTATTGTAAAAAATAAAATCTAAATCCTGTGTCACCCTGCTGTTTGCATCTGTTAAAAACGCTGAAGCATCCAAATCGAAATCATGGCCGCCATGATAACGGTTCGTATCCCAGCCAAGACCGATAATGACCTTCGTTAAACCCGGATTTGTTTTCGTTAAATCAATTCTTTGTCCTTTTGATAAGTTGATGCCCAAAAGTATCACCTCATTATGAATATGAACGAACTACTTCGCTTAGGCTGGCTGCATTTGTGCCGCTGCCGATTGCCGCAAACTTCCACTCATTGTTGTTGCGGTAAATTTCACCTGTAACAAGGCATGTCAGACCGCTATAATTATCGGATAAATTATATTTGATTAACTCTTGATTGTTGGTTGGATTTACAACTCTGATAAAAGCATTGCGGATCATGCCAAAATGCTGTTTTCTTTTTACGCAGTCGTAAATATTTACTACGAAAACCAGCTTTTGAATATGAGAAGGTACTCTGCTTAAGTCGATCATGATTTGCTCGTCATCGCCATCGCCGGCACCAGTCAAGTTGTCGCCGGAGTGCTGAACGCTGCCGTCATTGCTTTTTAAATTGCCAAAATAAATCACATCTTTATTGTTTTGCAATTTGTCATTGGCACCAAGCATGATCACAGATGCGTCACAGTCCACGTTAGCAGAACTGCCTCCGCCTCCAAATAAGGAGCCTAACAGACCACCGCCGCCAGAGCTTTGCACAGGGTCCCAGCCTAATCCTACCATGATTTTCGCTAGTCCTGGATTCCCCTTTGTTAAATCCACCCTTTGACCTTTTTGTAAATTAATTGCCATATCAATCACCTCATAAAAATTATTGTTGTTTCATTTTCTTGAAATTATCTTGAAGCTGCTCTAACCGCTTTGTTCCCTCTATACGCATGCGTTTGTTTTCTTCTTCAATCGCCTTTGTTTCCTGCATTCCCTTGATGATGATGTTCCACGATTCTTCGATTGTTTCAATTTTGATGCTCGGGCCGCCGGCAAGCCTTGCGATATCCGTGCTTTGCTGCGAAATGTTTTGTGCGTTTTTCAGGAGCATTTCATTGGTGCGGCGGTCCAACTCACTCATCGAATCAGCTACAAGCTTTTGCCTTTTTGCCGCCACGGCCTGAATTAAGCCATTTTTAAAAATTGGAATCGTTGTCACAAAGGCTGAATTGATCTTTCCAATCAGTTTCGTATTACCCCTTTGTAATAACCGGATTTGCGGTGCCGTTTGCAACGCTACCATTTTAGCCATTTCTAGATCATAAACACGCTGTTCTAAAAGCTCGATGGCATTCCGAAGAGAATCTAGCTGCATGGAAGCCAGCTGATCTCCTGCGGCAGCGCGGGCTTCAAGCTGTGGCAGCTGGTTATTTTTCAGTTCCTCTACCTTGATTTCCCCAGCCACGACGTATTTTTCAAGCGTTAAGTAAAATTGATAGTTTTGTTCATACATTTGTTCGAGCATTGTGGTCGATTCGACCATTTCTTGGCGGTATTTTGAAATTTCAACATAGACCTTATCAATTTCCGATCCCATGGTTTGATATTTGCCAAAAATCTTCTCGATCATCTTTTCGCCTTTTTTGAACAGCTTACCAAAAAGACCGGGAGATGATTTTTGAAAATCTTTAGGATCAAAACGGTCCATGATACGGCCCAACTGTTTGAGCAGCTCCCCGGAATCCTCCACCTTTGTTGTCCGCATATTGGCGAGGATTTGATCGGAAAAGCGTGAGACTTGTACCGCTGGCTCTTTCCCAAACTCTAAAACTTGAATCTGGTCGCGTTCATCAATGGTGCGTGCCAAATTTTGAATTTCAGGCTCTTTGCGAAGAGCGAGCTTAATATCGGATACTTTTGTTTCTGTTAATACGTCTTCGGCGGTTGCCGGCGTTAAGCCGCTTGAAGGATTTGGCGATGAATTCACTCATTAATCTCCCCTTAAATTTTTTAAGATTCCTTGAAATAGACCTTTTTTAAAAAGAGAAGGCTCTTTATATTCCAAATCAAATACCATGTCTTCGAGCCAGTGTTTATCAAATAATCGGTCATCGAGATAATTTTCGATATCATTGTGCCCAGTGGGATTATACAAAACAATATCTACCCCAAATTGATTAAGTAGAAGTAATAAGGCTGCATCAGCTCTTGAAAGCATACCAGTTAATTCATTGTTGAAAATAATTATTTTTGGAACATGCTGGGAATAGTCAAACTTCTCCAATAACTGAATTACGTTCTTCGGGATAAACATTGCCTGCGTAAACAGAAAAATTTTAACATCTTCCATGCTTTCCATTGGCAAAGGCTTTAAATCAGGCTCATGGCAGATTTCACGGATTGCATTTGCCATTCCTTTTTGCAGTCCTGTTGGTAAAAAAGAATAGGGCCAGTAATGGGATTGCATCACCATATCCGGGCTTATTAAGCCATCCCGGCCCATTGCGTTTCGGTAATGGTAGCGAAAATCGCTATTGTTTGAGGTCGCAATAGGCAGCTGGCGAATAAGAAGACTGTGGTCGAATTGGCTAAGCGATTGTATCCGTTCCCAATATTCTTTTCGATTTTTACTAACACCAAGGACTTTGGCGAAAACGGACGGGATTATGACCTGTCCATTTTCGACTGAAAAATCTGGGCGGATCATTGCCAGTTCCTTACTAAGGATAAACAATTCATCATAAGTCGTTTTTAGCGTAATGGATGACGGAGTATACTCCCTTAACTGCCAAGGCTTATAAAGACCCGATCCCTCTTGATTCAGGATCGTTTCAATCTCTTTTGAAGCCCGGTATGCAATGGTCGTTTTCCGGCTCCGTTTTTCTTTTGGAAACGGTTCTGCAGGCTGCTGGTTTGGATATTGATGGGTGAAGACTGGTTCCTGAATCATACCACCCAATACATCTTTACCTTCTGGATGAAAAATTACAATGTCACAGCCTAGCTTTGCTAAATAAAATAAAAAATATTGATGACTCTTTTTAAAATCGCCGTACCACAAAAACTTTGGCATTTCTTTTTCGGGATTGGCCTTTTCGAGAACAGGCTGCAAATGATTAACAGACCATTTGACCACATCTACGAGAACCCGCCTTAGCTCGTGATTTTTCAATCCGTCATTCTCCATACCTGCGTATAATTCCAGCATTGCGATCATGGCTTCTCTCAGCTTTCGATGAATAGCTGGGTCCATTGATTTTAGTAAAAGCTGGTCTCCATCCATAAAAGCGGTAAAACGATTGATCGAAAGCTTCTGTTCTTGATGAATATTCAACACTTTTTGAATCGCCTGAAAGTGGACATTGTTGATGGATTTATCAAGTGAGTCTTCACTTAACAACTGCAAGCCCCAATCATGCACATTCACGTATTCAAAAAGCTGGTTATAGTATTCATCTGTATCAATGGGTACGCCAAGGAATTTCGCTAGGACCTGCCCAATTTGAATCGTTCCATTTTCTAATAAATATTCCGGCCGTTCCGGTAACATTTTCTTTAATAATCCGTGCCAATTTTCAAATGAAAGGGCCCCAATTGGTCGGACGATTAACTGATTGTATGATGGGTGCATTCATGATCCCTTCCTCTGAAAGCGAAAGATTTTTCAAACTTAGCAAATTATGTAAGGTTACTATTTCATCATATCACAGTTATAAAAATGGTTCATTTCTTTATACGAAAGTGTTCGAAAAATGTTTCATTTTTAGAGCAATTTCCACCTTTTTCACCTTTTTCCTTGTCCCTACATATTATTTGAGTACTCAAACTTAAGTAGGTGACAGTATGCGTTTTTTATATAAGCGGCCGAAGATAGAACTAATCGATGAGGAAATCAATGACGTCCTCGAAGTGATGAGTGCAAGCGCTTTTATTTATCTAGATTTACTTGTGTTCAGTTTAATCTTTACGCTTCTGCTTGTTCCTGTACTTCATTCGATAGGACTGTCCATAATATTTTTTATTTCTTGCTTTAGTCTTTTTTCTTCCCTCTATTATTTTGTTTTCACTCGGATATTAAAGTAAAACAGCGCTTTAAAAACTGATGGAGAATTTCTTCCCCCGCCAATGCACCAGAGTTTGTGGTTAACGTTAGTCCGGTTTTCTTGGACACGCAGGCTACTTCACCATGATTAGGGACAAATCGATATTGGCAGATATCTAAAAAGTCCAAATCTAAAAGCGAGTCACCAGCGCCGGCAATCGCCTTCATTCCTTCCCGCTGACAAATATATTCAAGGGCTGCGCCTTTTCGAATGGCCATTGGCATAAAGTAAAGCTTCTTCCCTTGCAAGGAAATTCTCCAGCCATATTTTGCGGCCAATTCATTTAATTCACTTTTGGCAAAGGAATCAGGGAAACTATCTAGTATGTAATAGAAAAATAGATTTTCCACTTGCTTTAATTGCCCTTCGAAATGGTACCCCTCACGCTGAACAACCGCTAACAATTCTTCTAGAGAAGCCGAATCCATTGCTAACTTTTGAAAAATATGTTTTGACCATTCCTCTAATTGTTCCCCTTGATGTAAAATAGTGGCACCATTTGTGGTAATCGCATATTTCAGCTGGAAATCTTCGGTAAAAATCGTAAATCGATTAAATTGTTCTGTCGTTCTTGTGGTCACGGGGATAAATACACTATGACGGATAAGCTCTTTTAAAGTGGAAAAAGAGGATTCCGTCATATAGGCAACCCACCTGCCATCTTTTTTTTCGACAGGTTTAAGACACATTCCTTCGGGAATCCCAAGCTCATCAAGCGCTCTTTTTGAATAAACAAGTGTCCGGTCAAGATCAGATGCAAAAATCATCTGTTTTTCTCCTTCACTGATTTGATTAGACCGCAGCATAAATAGTTCAAGCCAGGGTATTCGACTACTTCGACACCCTTTTCTTTTGCCAACATGAGAATATGCTGGACGAAAGGGCTGGATGAATCACGCATCAATATTTTCCATGGCACCCTTCTAAGCAATACCCTGGTCGTTTCGCCAACTCCTGGTTTAATATAATGGGTGCTTTCAATCGCAAATTCAGCCTGGATTTTCTTTACATCCTTCATCCCTAAAAAACCGGCATCCATATTTTCCTGTCTCTTTTTCAATGAGAGTTCATGCGCTTCTTCAGAAATACTCGTAAATTCATCATCTATTAACCTAATAAATTCATTTGATACGTCCTCTGCTTGAAGCTCCTTGTAAAATTTTACCCCATGAAAATCTTCTGGACCAATGTATTGATCATTTAAAACCGTTCGGCTTACAAGACCCGATACCGTTGAATTTAAACAAGCGCTCGGTATTAAAAAATCCTCTCTTGTTCCAAAAAGCTTGGTGCAATAACCTGGGTCGGCCATGACCGCAAGCGTATCATCAAGGGCAATTCCATATTTTTGCTCAAAATCCTGACAGGCCTTTGTCAGTTCGATTGAAATCGCGCCTTTTCCGGTCCAGCCATCCACAAATTGAATGATTCCATCCGGATGTTCGTTAAGGATATAGTGAATGGCATTTTCGTCCATTCCGCGGTCACGAATAATCGATATACTATAATGCTTAAGAGACACATTGTAACGCCTTTTTAGATACCGCTTAATGAGAATTCCGACTGGAGTTCCTGCACGTGCCAGAGAAACGAGAACCGTTCTTTCTCCCTTTAATTCGTAGATTAGTTCCGCTACAATGCCAATACACAACGCTACTTTCCGTTTATACTCATAGAGGGTTTTCCAAAATAAATCAACATACTCCTTTGGCGGCTGGTACTCGATTGGCAATGATTCACTATAATGACCGCCTGATTGTATCCTAACTTCCCGGTTTTTGGTCGAATCCTCAAGCTTAATGGCACTTAAATCCTTTAATAAGAAAAGAACATCATCTTCTCGATAAGTTCCAATAACCGCTGGCTTTTTAATCGTTTTCTGCATGTTATTCACCTCTTGCATTAGAAAAAAAGACGACCTTCACAGACTCAATTTGTAATGGTGCTAATCCGTCCAAGAACGGCTGAAGATTCTTTAATTCTATTTCTCTTTCAAAAAATATAAATAATTCATCATAAAATCCAGGCGGGATATTATAGACAAAATGGGTGACATCCCAATCTTCAGGATTAGGAAAGGTGAGACCAAATCTTGCTCCATACCCTTCTTGATTTTTGATATAAATAGGGCTCCTGGTAGTGGATTGATAGGAAATGCCCTTCCCCATACCCGCTGCTAATTTCATGGGCAGATACATGAATTCTCCTGTTCCGAGACAAAGCGTGTTTTGACCTGAGCGTTTATCTTTTAAAAATTTTGCTGCTTTGGCCATTTTTTGTTGATTCCTAAGTTGTTGGGCATTGTTTAACCCGAATCGTCCTGTATCATTTATATATGGAACATTTATTCTGTCATGAAAAGGGCTTGGTTTAAAATATTGGGCTAATCGTACCTTCTCAATCGACATCTCGATTTGATTCTCCCGATTAAATTCATGCGATTGTTCCTCCAACCCCTTCAACTGATGGACCAGTACGGTTCCGGATAAAAGACTAACCACCTTAATCTTAATATCCAGTTCTTTCTCTAGCCGAAAAAATTCCGCTTTGTTCTCGTCTGAACGCCAATCCAAAATCGATACAACTGTGTATTCCTTACGTGGAAATTGTTCGTGAATCGAGCGAATAATATTAATGGCTGTCTTTCCTGTCGTCATTTCATCATCAACAAGAATGATCTCCCTATTATTTTGAAGAAGTTCCGGAGCAACATAACAGCGGTGTGAAGTTGCATGTGAGTGCTCTTCTTCAAAGGTAATCCCAGGTGTTTGATTTTCTATCTCTTCTCTTGTCGTATGGAAATAATCGGCATTTTGAAAGCAAGAAAAAAATGCGTGTCCTAGGGCAGTCGCCGTTTCCGCAAACCCTATCACAATCGGATTAATATGTGGCGGAATAAATGGCTGATCTATGAACTCCCCCCCCTGTTGAAAGGAGAGTAATAGACGTTCCTTCTCCCGGCATTCCAAACCTTTTATTGATTCTAAAAATCTAACCGCTAGAAGTGCCGCTGTGGTCAACCCCTTATTGGCATCAATAGGCAAATGTTTTCCAAGCACTTTGCTTACAAACAAAAACGTGCGTTTTTTATTAATCCTTGCTGCCATTGTAAAAAGATCGTCAATAGGTAATTGATATGGATTTTCTGTAACTTCAATTTCCACATTAATCGAGTCAAGGATGTGAAACGTATACTTCTTTTTTGATAAGGTCAATGTTTGTGAATTCTTCATGTAACACCCCGTAAAGCTGTGATTTTAATAGGATTTTCTTGGCCCAATAAAAATGAGGTTTAATCTCGTTCATTTTATTAGCAAACTCGCTTTTCATGACCCCAATTTCACCCGTTGCCGCCTTTACAACATTACTCGCATCAATAAACTCCTCGTAGGTAACCACATTTAGCGCTTGGACAATCTTGATATGAGAGGGATGAATAATTGTTTTTCCTGTTAAGCCGTTGGCGATATCCATAATGGTTTCCCTAATTAGTCCATCCAAATGATTATCGATTAATTTAGCTCTCCATTTAAGCCCTTCATCCCCATAGCGTTCACGAAATGGGGTTTGTCTGAGCTGAGGTTTCAGCATTCTATTTTTAGCCGAAAAATATTCCCAAACAGGGCCAGAAACAACATATGGATTGTCAAAACGTTCAAAAACATTAATAATATCAGTTATGCAATCTCTTAATACCGCAATATCGTAAACTGTCGTATCAGCACTCCGGCGGATCCCATATAATCCACAAAAATCAGTCGCTCCAATCCGAATATTTAAAACATTTTCCTTATAGCGGTCTACCTGCTGTTTTATCGATAATAATTCTTCCATCCTTGTTTCTTTTTGAATAATCCTTGCTGTTTCAAGTATGGGCATAGCGTAAAATGGATGCTCCCCAGAATGAAGCCGCTGCACCTCGCTTAATAATTCTTCACCATTCTCAGCATTAAATTTGGGGAGTACAACACCTGTTAGAAGTCGAATGGCATCGCCCAGCTGTTCCGTTACACGTTTGAGCTGCTCAAGATCCCTAATCCGTACAAACATAAGCGGCAAATCTTCAAAGTTTAAAAAACCTTTATAAAACTCTCCGAATAAATTTAACAGCTCCCTAATCAGCAGTTTTTCAGCACGAAGTACTTCCTTGTCCCCTACCGCATCCTCAAGGTCAATCACAAGTGAAGTTAACCCGTTGTGCTTCTTTGAGAGAATTTCTTGATGTATATTCGGCCGTGTTGCAGGCATATAGAGGGTGGCACCCAGACCATAGGATAACAGCTCACGCCTTGAATACTTGCTAAAGCTTTGCGGCTTTAAATAAAAATACTGTTCCATTTCATTTTCATAAAAATATGTAAAAAATCTCATTAGTTAATACCTCTCTTTAAAGGTAAAAAATAAGGGAGACGGACTCTCGTCAGCTCCCTAATATTAAATCAACTATGTTATGAATTACGTTCTTTGGTGCCTTCTTTATTCTTATTCATGAAGTGTACAATAAATGTCGCTCCAAATGTTACCAGTAAGATGATAAAGAAGTAAAGTGACTCAATATGAATATCAAAGACACCGAGGAACATCTTAATGGAAATAATAAGAATTAAGATATAAGCGGATGTTTCCAGCTCAGGTACTTTATCAATTAGGGTTAAGAATACACCGGCCACACCCCGCATCATTAACACACCCAGCATACCGCCAACTAATAATACCCACACTTCGTTACTCACTCCAAATGCGGCAAGGACGCTGTCAACGGAGAAGGCAATATCCATTAATTCAACAGAGGCTACTGTTCCCCAAAAGGTACCAAACATGCGGATCAATAACCCTTTTTGGTTAATTCCTTCTGCCCCCTCTTCACCGTCATCTTCTCCACCCTTTTGTTTATCAATAAAATACTTAATTGATAACCATGCAAGGTATGCGGCGCCAAGGACCTTCACCCACCATAGCTCAATGAGGTAAACCCCGATTCCAATTGCGATAAAACGGAAAATATAAGCCCCAATTAAACCATAAAATAATGCCTTTTTCCGCTTCTCAGGCGGCAAATGCTTAACCATGACGGCTAAAACAAGGGCGTTATCCGCTGAAAGTAAACCTTCTAAAATAATAAGAGTACCAATAAGTCCCCAGCTGACTGGATCGGTTAATACTTTTCCCCACATATCCAAATCAAAAAATTGAGCATATGTGTCAATTATTCCCTGCAAAACTGACATTAAAGAAATTCCTCCTAGTAAGTAAACAAAATTTTGTAAAAAGACCCAGCCGGGCGCCGGGTCTCTTCATTTTTAAATTTAGCCAACCTGTAATCCAAAGTCGGTTGCAAGTGCTGCTAAACCGCCTTGGTAGCCGCTGCCAATTGCACTGAATTTCCACTCACCATTGTGGCGGTATAATTCCCCTACAACGATAGCTGTTTCAATGGAGAAATCTTCACCTAAATCATAACGAATAAGTTCTTCCCCTGTAGCTTCATTAAAAATGCGGGCATATGAATTAGAAACCTGGCCAAAGTTTTGGTTGCGGCTGGCCGCATCATGAATGGTAATCGTAAAAGCGATACGCTGTACGTTTGCAGGAATAGCTGTTAAATTGATGGTAATTTGCTCATCGTCCCCATCACCTGCACCTGTGCGGTTATCTCCTGTATGTACAACGGCACCATTTGCTCCTTGAGGGTTATTGTAGAAAACGAAGTCAGTTTCGTTCGTTACTTTTCCATTTTCCCCGAGCAAAAATACTGATGAGTCCAAGTCAAAATCATTTCCGCCATCGTATTTATTCGTGTCCCATCCAAGTCCAACCACAACATTTGTTAGTCCTGGATTTGTTTTTGTTAAATCAACCTTTTGCCCTTTTGATAAACTTATTGCCATTTTTCATTCCTCCATTTTAGGTAATAGTCTATTTACGAGTCTGTCTTAAAAAAGTTTCATTTATAATATAAATTTTTTTTTGGCTATTTAGCAAATGTACTCGAGTTAACTCATCCATTTTGGCGGAGTATTTTTATCCCAATAAATGGATCCTAATTCATAATGATTTTGAAACTCATCATGGTGGGTATGATAATGAAAATTAAACCAATAACCTGCCTGCGGCGGATTATCTCTTCGAACATGGAATCGTAGAATATCTTTTCCATCAATAGCATTTTTTATATTAAATATTTTTTCCGAATGTCCCGTTCCTGGATGCTCAGTGATCGCAAGATTTTTTAAATCCTCTTCAGGAAATTGGTCAGCAGTTTGATTCAGGGCGATTTCAATATTGGGTAAAATGATTTCACGAAATTCATCTTCGATAACAGGTTTAATCTTGCTGCCAAACTTTTGATATGATTGTAATTCTGCCTGCTTCAATAAATTTTGCATAAACTTGTCTCTATCAAACTCTGATTCTTCTAAATAAGCGGTCGTTTGCGAGAAACTGTTTGTTCCTGATGGAGACTCAAAGACATCCCGCTCGCTCAAGCTGTTTCCATTTACGGAATTCATCAGCTGTGTCGGCGTGACGAGACCGAAAGTTAAAATAGACACTGTGACAAAAAGTGATTTACGAAGCCATTTTTTCATATTTTTCACCTAAATTCTATTGAGAATTTTGTAGATGTATATTAGCCTATACAACTATTATACTTCCATTTTCACAAAAATGGAAAAGAACAGATTTTGAATATTGAAAAACTGAGACCGGTTCTAGTCTCAGTTTATTTTTCAATATACCCAAAATGAAATTTGGCATTTTGTCTGTGAAACACTTGAAAACCGTATCTTTCGAAGCGGCTGCTTCTATAATGATCTTTAAGGATCACCCGAAATTTGGCCACCCGTAAAGCCTCTTCCATCGTTTCTTCATCCAAACCGTTATATATGGCAAAATGGGCTAGCGCCTTAATTCCAACTGATCCTATAATACTTTCTTCAAACATAGGATCAAAATATACACAGTCCACAGAGTCATCACTTAGGCCCTTTAAATAGTCAAGTGAAGCTGCTTGAATGACAGTGATTCTTTCCATTGCTTCATTCATTTGAGGAATCCCGGTATCCCAGGTTTTAAGGCCCTCTTTTACAATATAGGCCATGTATTTTTGCCCTTCAATTCCCGTAACAGAACCTTCTTTGCCAACAAGAAAACTTGCGACAATAGAATCGGATGCTAGTCCTAATGTGCAATCTAAGACGGTCATTCCCTTTGATAGCTTTGCTGCCTCGGCAAATGGATCATGCTCACCGCGCATTAAACGTTTGATCCGAAACATAGCTGAATTGGGATGGAAGAAAAAAGGTTCATGTTCCTCTTTTTGAAATAATTCAAGCCGTTCTTTTCCAACCACCAGGCAATCACTATCCCATTTTTCTTGTAAAAGCTGGACCGACTTTTTATTTCTTGGACGATAGGGAACTTCGAGTGTCGCGGCAATGTCCATTGCCTTTTCATTTAATTGCTGTGTTGTTCTTCCTGAAGTAGTAACAAACATTTCTTACCTCTTTATGGTTTAATTATAAAAAAAGGATGTCAATTGACATCCACATTAGCAGTTTGCTTCAAAAGCAGACTTTAAATTTTCCATAATAACTTCAAGCGGCATGCCTTCGATATCATGACGCGGAATAAAGTGAACGACCTTATTGTCCTTTAACAGGGCCATCGATGGTGAGGAAGGCTCAATCCCTTCGAAATATTCACGCATTTTTGCAGTTGCATCCTTATCCTGTCCGGCAAAGACGGTCACTAAATGTTCAGGCTTTTTGTCACTATTTAATACAGCTTGAGTTGCTGCCGGGCGTGCTAAGCCTGCCGCACATCCACAGACAGAATTGACAACCACTAGTGAAGTGCCTTTAACATTTTCCATGAAATTTTCTACTTCTTCTGCCGTAGGAAGCTCCTGAAAACCTGCCTGTGTTAACTCTTGACGCATCGGTAAAACCATCTGTCTCATATATTCTTCATATGCCATTGACATAATAATCCCTCCATTTATAAGCTTTCCAGTGTTAGAATACTATATTTTCTCTTCCTAATGCAATTTTGAAAATCAGTTTTCAGATTTTCTTGCTTCGGTCATTTGCTTCCAGACAGACCCTCTGGCTTCTTCCCCGCCTTCGATTCGTTCAATCGCCATTTTGATTTGCATGCTGACTTCAAATTCCGAGTCATTTTCAGCATCCTTTAAAGCTGGCAGGGCCCTTTCATCCCCTTCTTCATATAAAAACATCGCCGCCCGCCATCGGACTAATTTACTTGTGTCTTTTAGTGCAGCCACCATTTCATCGGCAGCTTCAGGGAATCCCAAGTCCGATAAACAATCTCCCGCTGTTCTGCGAACCGTGACGGTCTTATCCTTCAGGGCCTTATATAATAGCGGCAATACGGCACGGTCTTTTATCATTCCAAGATAGACAGTGGCTAGTCTGCGAATGGATGGCTTCTCATCCCCTAATGCCTTTTCTAGGACTGGTAAATCCTCGAACACCGGATCATCCATTTGCTCTAGCAGCTGATAGCGTACCTGCCAGTCGGTATTAGCCAGCGCTTCAAGTGTTACCTTTTTCCGGGTGAGTGTAGGTTTTATTTTCGTTATAGAATCTTTTTGCTGAGCACTTTCAACTAGTGCTTCCAATCGTTCATGAGGATAGGCGGCAATTAATTCTTCCACTACATCCTGGCCTATTTGGTCGAAGTCTCCGTAACGAACACCCTGGTCAGCCCATTTTCTTAATAAAATATAGTTTTCGTCAGGGAGCTGCGCCTTTTCTCTTGCCTTTAAAAAGTATTCAGGCATTCCAAATCGTTTTTCAGTCGAGCCATCGGTTAACTTCACTTGGAGCGGAATATCCTTAAACATTTGGACTTCGACTTTTATTTCACCGAAATGCTCATTTATTTGGTTTTCTGTCTGAGCGGATTCGGCTGCAGCTTCTCCAAACGACTGACGGACCTGAGGGAGCAATACCTTCCAGTCAAATTTGGCATTCCTTTCAACCGCCAGGAAATCAGCAACGTGATACACACCCTTGATTCCTTCAATTTGAAGGATTGACTGAATGACAGGAGGAGCCTCTAAAGATGTTTCTTTTTTATAATTATGGCTTTTCCCCATTGGCAGTTCTTGATCTAAAATAATTTTCATTGTATTTGGACTTGGCGTTGGTTCGATCGCCTTAATTTTCAACACAATCACCTTATTCTTAATGTTATCTCTATCAAGTTTAACACAACGGTGGTCGTTCATTCATGGGGGATGCTCTTATTTTTGGTGAGAAATGCGGTTTCGCGAGTAAATTACCTTTTTCGGCGAGTAAACTTAAAAGTTTCGCGGGTAAATCGTAAATTTCCGCGAGTAAACAGAAAATACCCGTACCTTATATTCCATTCACCACAAAAAAGCACGCCAGAGGCGCACTTTTTATTCATTTTCCGCAAGCTCAGCTAAATATGACCATCTTTCAATTAAATATTCGAGTTTTTCATTCAATTCAGCTTCCTGCTTCATTAAATCCTGGGCTTTGGTGAAATCGCTGCCCGACTTGCCTAATTCCTCCGAAACTTCTTCAAGCTTTGCCTCGGTTTTAGCTATGACCTCATCAATTTCTTCCCATTCTTTTTTCTCTTTAAAGGACATTCTTTTCTTTTTTTCCTTTTCAGGAGCTTTAGGAGCTGGTGCCGAAACTTTCACAGTTTTCACTGCTTCTAGAGTGGTTTCTTTCTCTAGATATTCCGTGTAATTTCCATAAAAGGAATCTATGATACCTTCACCACGTAAAACAAGCAGCTGCTCTGCCACTTTATCGAGGAAATAGCGGTCATGGGAAACGGTGATTACCACACCAGGAAATTCTTCGAGATAGTCTTCAAGGACAGTTAAGGTTTGTGTATCTAAATCATTGGTCGGCTCGTCTAGTAAGAGAACGTTAGGTGCAGTCATTAAAAGCTTCAACAGGTAAAGACGACGCTTTTCCCCACCAGACAACTTTCGAATCGGTGTTCCATGGGTAAATGGCGGAAATAAGAATCGTTCAAGCATTTGGGCCGCGGAGATGGTCTTGCCATCCGATGTTTCTACAATCTCGGCCGTTTCCTTAATGTACTCAATCATCCGTTTACTTTCATCCATGTCTTCGCTTTCCTGAGTATAATAAGCGATTTTCACGGTCTGTCCCATGATGAATTCACCTTCATCAAGCGGAATTCTCTGGGCGAGAATATTTAAAAGGGTTGATTTTCCCGCTCCATTCCTGCCAATGATCCCAATTCGATCGCCAGGCTTCACTAATAAATCAAAATGATTTAAGATTGTTTTTTCTGCATAGCGCTTGGACCCATCCTTCAGTTCAAAAACCTGTTTGCCAAGTCTGCTGCCATTTAACGAAATATCAAGCTTTTCACTGGATGGCTTTCCTGATGCAACCTTTTCATCTAGCTCTTCAAACCGCTGAATACGCGCCTTTTGCTTCGTTGTTCTTGCTTTGGCGCCGCGCCGGATCCACTCAAGCTCCCGCCGGAAAAGGTTTTTTCTTTTTTCAAAGGTCGCTGCTTCATTTTCTTCCCGAATCGCTTTAGCTTCTAAAAAAGCCGCATAATTTCCTTTGTAGCTATATAAATTGCCGCCGTCTAATTCAAACATCCGATTGGCAACCCGGTCTAAAAAGTAGCGGTCATGTGTAACCAGCAAAATGGAACCTGAGTATCTGCTTAAATATTCCTCCAGCCATTTAACGGAATCAAAATCCAGATGGTTTGTAGGCTCATCAAGGATAAGTAAATCCGGTTCAGCAATCAAAACCTGTGCTAAGGCGACACGTTTTTTCTGACCGCCAGAAAGCTCACCAATTTTCTTTGTAAAGTCCTCGATTCCCAGCTTCATTAATATCGACTTAGCATTCGTACTCGCATCCCAAGCATTTAACGCATCCATTTGCTTTTGCAATTGAAATAGTTGTTCTTGAACTTTTGCATCAGATGGAAATTGCTCCAGTTCCATTAGTGTTTTTTCGTATTCCCGCATTAACTTTAAGATGGGCGCTTCTCCATGAAAGACTTGTTCTAGCACAGACTTGTCCACATCCAATTCGGGCTGCTGGTCTAAATAAGCAATGGAATAATCCTTTGCAGTGATAATTTTACCTTCGTCAGCAACGTCCACACCTGCAATAATTTTTAATAAAGAAGATTTGCCTGTCCCGTTTATCCCGATTAATCCTACCCGTTCCTTTTCACTAATCGTGAAGGATATATCGTTAAAGAGCTGTTTCTCCCCATAGGTTTTTGACACATTTTCAACTGTTAGCATTTTCATGAGCCTTGCCCATCCCATTCTTGGTAAAATTGTTCTAAAAATAAGACCATCATTTGGTGACGGCCAGCAGCCATATTTTTGGCAGCTTCTGTATTTAATAGGTCTCTTAATTTCAATAGTTTTTCGTAGAAATGATGGATGCTAGTCGATTTTCCTTTTCGATATTCTTCCAAACTCATTTCTTTTCTTACGGTAATACTAGGATCGTAAATAGGCTGTCCCTTTTTCCCTCCATAGGCAAACGCTCTGGCAATTCCAATTGCCCCGATGGCATCCAATCGATCAGCATCCTGTACAATCTTAGCTTCAATTGATTCTAAGGTGGTTTTTCTTCCGCCTTTATATGAAATCGATTCGATAATTTTTACGATATGATTTTTGTCGGAATCCGTTAATGAGACAGACTCTAAAAAGGTTTCAAGTTTTTGCTTCCCTTTTTCCGTACTTTCATTTAATTTTTCATCAGGTATATCATGGAGAAGCGCAGCCATTTCGATGATAAACGGATCTCCAGCTTGTTCTTCCTTGCAAATATGTAAAGCGTTCCGACGGACACGATCGACATGGAACCAATCATGGCCTGTTGCATCTTCACCTAATTCATGTCGAACAAATTCTTCGGTTTCTTTTATGACCATTTAAAGCACCTTCCTTCACCCATGTTATTTTATCATGAAAAACAAACAAAAAATAACCCCGAATGTTTCGAGGTTATTTTTTGTTTGCTTGACGTCCGCTTTTTTTCTGGCTTTGTGAACTAGTATTTCCAATTTGAAAGTCACTGCCTAGCTCAATATCATTTCGGTTATCCTGTTTTTCAATTTGAGCTCTTGTTTGATTTGGATTCTGCCTTCCTTGTTTACTCATGGCCAATCCCCCTTCTGCTTAGATTGCTTGCAATCCTAGTATGCTCTAGTAGGGGAAAAGTTATTTCATGGCATTATGCCAGCTGATTCCAAGGGTATTTTCACCTGCATGGACGCCAATGACTGCACCTAATGGGCAACAAATTACGTTTAAGTCAGGAAATTGCTTACCAATTTCAGCTTTCCATTCCTCCGCATATTCTTCATGAAGACCATAAAGAATATAAACCTCTTTAAATTGTTGCTTCTCATACGCTATCCTGAAGTAGTCAAGGATTTTTTCCTTTGCTTTTTTCTCGCTTCGGACCTTTTCCTTTACGTTCAGGGCACCATCTTCAATTGATATGATGGGCTTTACGTTTAACAAACTTCCCAGGAAAAATTGGACACCTGTCATTCTTCCGCCACGATGAAGCTGCTCCAGGCTTCCAACCAAAACATACGTTTCATTCGTATCCCTAATTCTGCTCATTTCCTCAAGGACATCTTCAAGTCCAATGCCCTCTTCAAGCAGATTCATCCCTTTTTTGAGTAAAGCTGACATAGGATAGGTAAGAATTTTCGAATCAAAGGTTGTTACCGGAATATTTACAAGTTTTGCTGCCTGTTCACTTGAGGATACTGTACCACTTAGTTTGCCTGATAGATGGATACTGACGATTTGATCATAATCTTTTTCAAGCTGTTCATATAAAGCCTGGAATGCACCAATTGATGGCTGTGAGGTGGTGGGAGGATTTTTTAAATGTTTCAATCTTTCAAATAACTGGGTTGGAGTCAAATCAATACCATCTGCATACACCTCACCATCCAATATTATCGATAATGGAATGGAGTACACATCTGGATGATTTATTAATTCACTATCTAAATAGGCTGTGCTATCGGTTACCCATGCTGTTTTGACCAAGACCATCTCCCCCTATTTTTAGTATGTGGTCATAATACTAAGTTAAAACCATCGTACCCTTATTTTTGAATATTGTAAATATTTAATATTACGCTGTGTTAAAATAGTCAGTTGATTTCCGTTCCAATCAACTGGGTTAAAAAATCAATAGTGACCTTTAGCACAGCCTAATAATAAAAAATAAAAACCGGCTGATTAGACCGGTTTTACTGAAAGTAATGTCTCTATATCTTTTGCGATTTCGCTTGGTTTTGTCTGAGGAGCAAAACGCTTTATGACTTTTCCATTTGAATCCACTAAAAATTTGGTGAAGTTCCACTTTATTGTATTAATGCCCAACAACCCAGGAGTTTGCTCCCTGATGTATCTAAACAATGGATGGGTATATACCCCGTTAACATCCACCTTCGCGAACATCGGGAACGTTACACCATAATTTAATTCGCAAAAGGATTTAATCTCTTCTTCACTGCCAGGGTCTTGATTCATAAATTGATTGCAAGGAAACCCAAGGATTTCTAACCCTTTATCCCTATAGTTTTCATATAGACTTTGCAGCTCTTTAAATTGAGGGGTGAAACCACATTTGCTTGCCGTGTTTACAATCAGTACTACTTTCCCTTCAAATTGCTTGAGCGAAATTTCTTGTCCATCAATCGTTTTAGCGCTAAACTGATAAATTGTCATCCTTTACCCCCTATTTTCTGGCGTCACAAATGCCTGCAGCTTTTCCATTGTAGTGACCATAAAATCAGCCATTTCAATCAAATCATCCATTTGCTCTTCACCAATTATTCTTTCAAAATCAAGCGTAATAGTATTTTTGATTTTTCTAGGTTTGTCTAAAGGATTATATTCTATAGATTGAGTAATTTTCCTCTTTTCGCCCCAAATGTCTAAAAATATTGTTTCAATCGCTTGAAAATCAGCTGAAGTATCCAAAAGTTCGAGGAAAAATTGTAATTTAACATAGCTCCCGGCAAGCTTTTCCGGCAGGGAGTTGGGCAAAAGCTCCGCAGCCAGGTTAACAAGCTTTGATTCCATTTCAATTTTGGCAGTTACGGAACCTGCTGGCAATTGAAAGGATAGGTCAAACGAACGCGACATTTTCGCCATATTAATGATATCATTTCGGTCTGTAATAATGATTTCACCGCTTAGGTCAAAATCATAAAATGCACCTTCAATAACTACTTTCATATTATCAAAGGCAGTCGGATCAAACATCTTTTTTCTCTCCTTTAGAAAAGGCCTAACGCATTCCCGTTTTCATCCACGTCCATATTCAAGGCTGCTGGCTTTTTGGGCAGTCCAGGCATTGTCATTACTTCCCCTGTTAAAGCAACGATAAATCCAGCACCAATTGATGGTTTAAACTCCCGGACCGTTACGGTAAAATCCACTGGTCTCCCTAATTTGGAAGGGTCGTCAGATAAGGAATATTGTGATTTTGCCATACAGACAGCCAGATTGGACCAGCCGAATTTTTCAAAATCCAGCAATTGTTTTTTCGCTTTTGGGGAGAATTCAACATCCTTTCCTCCATATACCTGCTGGACGATTGTTCTTACCTTTTTATCGATGGAATCAGAGAGGTCATATAACGAGTGGAAATTATTTTCCTCCTTTTCAATGACGGTTAAAATTTTTTCAGCGAGCTCAATACCGCCTTCCCCGCCCTTTTCCCAAACCTCTGTCAAGGCAACCGGAACGTTTTCGCGTTGACACCACTCTAACAATGTCTCAACCTCTTGGTCGGTATCGGTGATAAATTTGTTGATTGCCACCACAATTGGCAGTCCAAAGCTTTTAATGGTTTCAATGTGTTTCTGCAGGTTCGCAAATCCAAGTGTTAGGGCCGGAATGTTTTCTTTCGATAATTCCGTTTTCGCAACACCGCCATGCATTTTCAAGGCCCGGATTGTTGCTACAATGACAACCGCTTCCGGTTTTATGTTAGCACTTCTAGATTTTATATGTAAAAATTTCTCAGCTCCTAAGTCAGCACCAAAGCCAGCTTCGGTAATGACATAATCGGCAAGTTTGGCAGCAGCCGTCGTTGCAATCACACTATTGCAGCCATGGGCAATATTGGCGAAAGGCCCGCCGTGAATCAGGGCAGGTGTATGTTCAATGGTTTGAACCAGGTTTGGTTTAACCGCATCCTTTAATAACAAGGTTAAAGCTCCTTCAACACCTAAATCACCGACCGTTACTGGTTCCTTATTGTAGTTATAGGCAACAACCATTCGGGATAACCGTAACTTTAAATCCTTTAAATCAGTGGCTAAACAAAGTACTGCCATAATTTCCGAGGCAACAGTAATATCAAAGCCGTCTTCTCTTGGGACACCCTGCAGAGGACCGCCAAGGCCGATTATCACTTTTCTTAATGCTCTGTCGTTCAAATCCAAAGCGCGTTTCCAAACAATTCTCCGCTGATCGATCCCCAGTTCATTTCCTTGTTGGAGATGGTTATCTATAAGAGCCGCAAGGGCATTATTTGCCGTCGTTATCGCATGTAGGTCTCCAGTAAAATGCAAATTAATATCTTCCATCGGAAGAACCTGTGAATATCCGCCGCCAGTAGCCCCGCCTTTTATTCCCATTGTTGGCCCTAATGAAGGCTCGCGCATCGCAATCATGGCTTTCTTGCCAATCCGATTGAATGCATCTCCCAATCCAACAGTTACGGTTGATTTACCTTCTCCCGCGGGCGTAGGATTAATCGAAGTCACAAGAATTATTTTTCCACTTTCTTTGGTCTTAATTTTGGTTAAAGCTTCATTCGAAATTTTCGCCTTATATTTTCCAAAAAGCTCTAGATCATCTTCTTCTAAACCAATTTTTTTGGCAATCTCGATAATTGGCTGCATTTTTGATTCTTGGGCAATTTCAATGTCTGACTTAACTGTTGTTTTCATTACCACCCTAATCCCCCACATTCAGCATTTAGAATATAACTACGACTTCATTGTATCAAAAATGCGCTTTCAAACCGAATGTTAATTATGAACAAATTATTATCTTTTCTGAATTTATAATATATGTTTATAATAAGAATAATGAATTTTTTAAATATTCATTGACGGACAACGGTGAACCGTTGTATTAATAAATGTATCATTTAATACTAAAGGGGTTGGTCATTTGCCTATTAACATTCCTAAACTGCTGCCTGCAAGGGAAATTTTGGAGCAGGAAAATATTTTTATCATGGACAATGAGCGTGCTACAAGTCAGGACATCAGGCCATTAAATATACTTATATTAAATTTAATGCCTGAAAAGGAAAAAGCAGAAACACAGCTGCTAAGATTATTGGGGAATTCACCCCTTCAGGTGAATGTTAAGTTTTTAAAAACAGACTCTTATGAGTCTACCAATACAAGTAAACAGCATCTTGAACAGTTTTACACAACCTTTCCGCAAATTCAAAACCAGAAATTTGACGGAATGATCATTACTGGTGCTCCAGTTGAACTTTTAGAGTTTGATCAAGTAAAGTATTGGTCTGAACTTAAAGAAATTATGGATTGGACCAATAAAAATGTAACCTCCACTTTACATATTTGCTGGGGAGCGCAGGCAGCACTTTACTATCATTATGATATTGAAAAATTTGAATTGTCTCGTAAATGTTCTGGCATTTATGCTCATCGGATTTTCGAACAAAATGATATCTTACTTAGAGGGTTTGATGATCAGTTCTATGCTCCTCATTCCCGGTATACAGATGTATCCGTTGAAGCGATTAAAAGGAATCCAAAACTAAAGCTCCTGGCTGCTTCCGAGCAGGCTGGTGCCTTATTAATTGCTTCAAGAGATAGAAAGCATGTTATGATTACTGGTCATTTAGAATATGAATCTGATTCACTTGCACAGGAATACGATCGCGATCTAAACAAAGGATTAGAGATTCATATGCCTGAAAATTACTTTCCAAACAATGACCCAACCCAGCCGCCTATTAACCGTTGGCGTTCCCATGGCCACCTATTCTTTTCAAATTGGCTTAATTATTATGTCTATCAGGAAACCCCATTTAATTGGGATTAGAAAGCATCGGCGTTTGCCGGTGCTTTTTGGTTTATTTTGCGTATGATATAGAAAGAATATAGCGAAAAGGAGGAATAATCGTGGAGACAATAGTCGCATTGCATCGTAATCATTTTGGTGAAATTATCAGCTTTGTCACTTCAGAAGGGCGGATTATATCCTATCGGAAGGCTTTAGTCGAGGCAGAATCGGGTCAAATCGATGGAATATTATCCGTTCAGGGTGCTGATGGAACAGTATCGTTAACCCCAGAGTCCACTCAGTCATTCGACGATTATCCGAATTTATTTTAAAAGCACCCGGCTCAGGCCAGGTGCTTCTTTTAATTTTGTTCGTTTTGTTTTTGAATTTCTTTTAATGCTTCCACGCGGTTCGGGTTTTCTTCAAAAAACTGAACCAAGTCCCCAATACGATCGATGGAATCCCAGCTTAAATGATGCTCGATCCCCTCAACATCTGTATAGATGTTTTCATCTTTAACTCCTATAATTTTAAGAAACTGTTCAAGAAGTTCGTGTCTAAAAACAAGGCGCTTGCCAATTTTATTACCTTTTGGAGTTAAACTGAGTCCTCTATATTTTTCATACACCAAATATTCATCTTTATCCAGCTTTTGAACCATTTTTGTTACTGAGGAGGGATGTACAGATAACGCTTCGGCTATATCAGAGACTCTCGCGTATCCTTTTTCTTCAATTAAATTATAAATTTGTTCAATATAATCTTCCATGCTCGGTGTTGGCATCCCTTACCCTCCATTGTCTATCATCATTAAAAGTTTACTATAGATAAAAACGAGTGACAAGGCTATTTATCTCTGAAACAGATCCCATCGGAATTTATTTTGGTACAGGCTCAGCAAAAATAAATTTAATTTTTTGCTCCTTTTCATCGAGATAAAGCTTTGCATTAAAGGTTTTATCTTTATTTGTAAATCCTTCTATCAGGTCTGTTGATCCTTCTTTAAGAAGCATTTTAATATTCTTTTGGGTTATGTTCTTTCCAAGGATTTTTTTCGAAATGGTAAAATCACACTTATTATTTTTATAATTTGAACAGCCATAAAAGCTGCCTTTATCGACAACGGAGCCATCACATTTCTTACAGGGTCCTAGTTTTGTAAAGGTTCTGGTCTTCATCGATTTCTTTCCAGGAGTAAAATTTTCCCTAACGTCATCTGAAAAAGTCCAATTATTAGCTTGACCAGTTCCGGATGTTATTAGGTGCAAAACCATTTTTTTCGTCTGTTCCATAAACTGCTTCGGTGAAGCGGAGCCGTCTGATATTTCCTTCAGCTTTTGCTCCCACTTAGCTGTCATTTCCGGTGAAGCAAGTACCTCTTGACCAATGGCACCGATTAATATTTTGGCCTTGGCGGTGGCATACACCAAATTTTTGGTTACTTCAATATAATGCCGATCCTTCAGCATCGTAATAATACCTGCTCTAGTTGCTTCTGTCCCAAGTCCTTCCGTCTTCGCTAAAATTTTCTCTAATTCTTTATCCTCGATATGTTTGCCAGCTGTTTTCATTAAGGTTATTAACTGGCCTTCTGTATATCGCTTGGGCGGCTGTGTTTGGCTCTCTTTTACCTCTACTTTTTCGGTGATTCCCTGCTCGCCTTTTGCCAGCTGCGGCAGGGCAGGGTCATTATCATGGTCCTTTGGTTTTAAAACCTTTCTCCAGCCTTCTTCAATTTGAACCTTCCCCTTCGAGATAAACTCTGCTCGTCCATCTACAAGGGTTGTTACCGTAGTATATTCGAAAATGGCTTTTTTGTAATGAATCGCTAATAAACTTTTCACTACTAAGTCATAAATTTTCCGCTCGTCCGGATCTAACTTTTCCATAGTTGGAATTTGCTCAGTTGGAATGATGGCATAGTGATCGGTCACTTTTTTTTCATTTACATACCGTTTATTATCTGCAATCGAGGAAATCGGCAATGGGAAAAAGCCTTGATAGTCTTTAAGCTGCCCTAATTTATTAAGAATTTCCGGGAAGGTGCCCGCTTCTTCTTTTGTCACATAACGTGAATCAGAGCGCGGGTAAGAAACATTTCCTTTTTGGTAGAGTTTTTGCAGAACATCCAGCGTTTTTTTCGGCGGGAATTTAAATAATTTATTAGCCTCTGCCTGTAAAGTAGAAAGATTATATAAAAGGGGCGGGTAAAATTCTTTTCGCTCGGAGATTACGTCCGCGACTTCAGCCGGTTTTCCTTGGCAAAATGCTGCAACCTTTTCGGCCAACTCCTTTTTATTTACACGAGTTTCACCATCATTCAGCCATTTCCCAATGTATCTTTTTTCATTTATTAAGAAATGTGCAAGAACCTCCCAAAACGGTTCAGCCTTAAAATTTTCTATTTCTAATTCCCTCTTAACGATTAAAGCTAATGTAGGTGTCTGGACTCTTCCAACCGAAAATACATCGGAAAAACCTTGTTTTTGAAGAAGCAGGCTGTAAAGTCTAGATGCATTCATTCCAACCACCCAGTCAGCACATGCACGTGTATAGGCTTCAAAAAATAAGCTTCGTGTATCGTTTTCATCGAGCAGTTTTTTAAACCCTTCTCGAATGGCATTTGCAGTTAAGGATGAAATCCAAAGCCTTTTCATTGGCTTATGGCATTGGGTTAGTCTTAAAATATTACGGATAATTAACTCCCCTTCACGCCCCGCATCACCGGCATGAATAATTTCCGTTACCGCAGGATTTGAAACAAGCTTTTTAATAATCGCAAACTGTTTTGATTTATCTTTCGTGACTTCATATTCAAACTGATCTGGAATGATTGGCAAATTATCCAAGGACCATTTTTTCCAGCCAGGCTGATATTTTTCCGGAGGAACTAATTGGCAAATATGTCCAATTGCCCATGTTACATAGGCACCATTTGGAAAAAGTTCATTCGAAAAAATTTCAATAAAGCCGTTTTGCTTTTTATGCTTAAAGATGGACGCCAGAGTTGAACCTTGATCTGGTTTTTCAGCAATAATTAGCTTCATAATCATTGTCCCCTTTTTTTATAAAACATCTCCGCTATCATTTTACCTATTTCGAACTATCCTCGTAAAGTAATAATCATATCCATAAAAAAACCTTTCCGGTTAGAGGCCCGAAAAGGTTGACGTTTATCCATGACTATTGAATATACCAATTTTCTTCTGAAATAATATTTGAAACGGTTAATATAAATGATGGAATCCTTTCTACATTAAACACAATCGCTCCAATATTCCTGTTAAACATGATAAATGCATCTCCATGCGAGAAAGTGGCAAGTTTATGACTCATTTGCTGCAAGGACATAAAGATTGCCTGTTTCTCGTCTGCTTCAATCATTATCTGTGGTGAGAATCTTAAGATCCATTCATCTCCGTCAATCGAAAATCGATACATGATTTCCCCACCCAATCATGTAAAATTTATTAATTAAACATATGAAAAAGTAGGAATTTTATGTTATGAATTGGATAAAAAAACGCTGTCATTCCTTGACTGTCCATTTCCCTTATTGTATATTTAAAGCATCATGTATCCGAACATGATAATATTCATCTTTGGCACCAATAAAGGGGTGTCTTGAAAGGCTTAGGAGGAAGAAGTACATGCAAAACGGTAAAGTAAAATGGTTTAACAATGAAAAAGGTTTTGGTTTTATCGAAGTTGAAGGCGGCGACGATGTATTCGTACACTTCAGCGCTATCACAGGCGAAGGCTTCAAATCATTAGAAGAAGGCCAAGAAGTTTCTTTCGAAATCGTTGAAGGAAACCGTGGACCACAAGCAGCTAACGTTGTAAAACTATAATCCTAATAACAACCATTCAAAGGCTGACGATTTCGTCAGCCTTTTTAATTCGTCAGTTTTTTCCCATACTCCTGCAGCTTTTCTCCAACGGTGCATTGTGAAATACAAAAACGGTGCGCTGCCCTCCGACCGCCCTCTTTTTTCAAATATTGATGCAAAAAGCAGCCTTCACAGTAATGATTAATCATGTTTTCGACCTGACTTAAAAGTTCTTTTCTGGCTTGATCCTTCACTAATTCCGTACACCCCCAATGCTATAGGATTAATGTTTTGGCAAAGATTTCTTTTCCTTCTAGTGCTTGGGTAGCCAACTTATCTGCCTCTTTATTTTCTTTTCTTGGAATGACCGTATATTTAGGTATGAGACCAAGTGCTTTGATTTTTTCCTCGATTCGATCCAGCCAGCGGTTTAACGTTGCTTCATAGCACGGCCAATCCCCTTCCAGCTGCTTTAACACAACCTGCGAGTCCCCCTTAAATTCACAGGATAAATGTTTAACACCTAAATCCTCTAAAATATTTAAAGCATAATAAAAAGCAGCATATTCGGCTTCATTGTTAGTTTCCATTTCATTAAATCGCTCATTAGCTCGGATCCGGTATTTCTTCTTCCCCTGCTTAAAGAAGATAACTGCTCCGAGACCAGCTTCATTTGTTTCCTTTTGAAAGCCCCCGTCAAAAAATACAATAATGTCATGTGGGTCCTCTTCAATTTCTGTTAACAGTTTTCTCATTTCCTTTAATATCCAAGAAGTTCCTGTTTCATCATAAAAATACAAATCCGTTATTTTTCCAGAGCGCTCCAAATCCTCACCTATCTGAATGGCTGTTTCGCCTGAGACCCATTCAGATGAGAACTGGACCTTTTCATTACTTTTTAATTTATGATACCACTCAAGCCTATATTTCATTGTTTTCAGTCCTTCATAAAAATTTCAGTCACCATTATATATATTCTTTTTTATCATACCCACTTGTGCCATATAAAAAATATTTTCCTGCATGACTGTTTTAAAATATGATAAACTTTCATTATTACATTGTTGGAGGAAACGTAAATTGATTGAGGTCTACATTGATGGAGCCAGTGCCGGTAATCCTGGTCCTAGCGGTGCAGGTATTTTCATTAAAGGAAATGGAATAGTTGAAAAATATTCAATTCCCCTTGGTGTTATGTCAAATCATGAAGCGGAATTTCACGCTTTTATTAAAGCGTTAGAGATTTGCCTAGAAAAGGGATTTGCTGACGCTGTTATTTCCTTTCGGACTGACTCCGAATTGGTTAACAAGGCTGTTGAAAAAGAATTTGTTAAAAACAAGCTTTATTCTCCTTTGCTTGAAACGGCATTACAGTTTGCTAAACGGATTGATTTATTTTTTATGAAGTGGATACCAAGTGCTGAAAACAAAACAGCTGATGAGCTTGCCAGACAGGCAATTCAAAGAAATGAATTTGGGGAGCAATCAACACCATGACAAAACCTATCTATGCAGATTTAAGTTTGCTTCTTGTCACTTTAATTTGGGGAACTACTTTTGTATTAGTCCAGAATGCCATCGACTTTCTCTCTCCCTTTGCTTTTAACGGAATTCGTTTCTTCATTGCAGCAATATTACTAATTATTTGCCTGCTTATTTTTGAGAGAAAGCAATTACAATTTTTGGACTTCAAATTAATTAAATCGGGAGTATTAATTGGATTTTGGCTGTTCCTTGGATATGTAACTCAAACAATCGGCCTATTATACACCACCACCTCAAAGGCTGGATTTATCACTGGATTAAGCGTCGTATTGGTTCCGTTATTTTCAATGTTTTTATTAAAGCAAATGCCGAGCCGGAATGCGGTATTAGGTGTGATTACCGCTACACTTGGCTTATTCCTGCTGACAATGACGGATGTAAGTTCCTTAAATATTGGTGATGGATTAGTTTTTATTTGTGCGATTAGCTTTGCCATGCATATTATTTTTACTGGTAAATTTTCAAGCAAGTATCCATCACTATTATTAACGGTCATTCAGATTACAACCGTTGCCGTTTTATCGATGGTCTCTTCATTTCTATTTGAGGATTGGCAAAGTTCTTTTAACATGACAAATTTATTATCGAATTCAGTTATCGTTGCATTAATTATCACAAGTGTTTTTGCCACTGCCATGGCCTTTTTTATTCAAACAAATTTTCAAAAATATACGTCAGCAACCAGGGTTGCTTTAATTTTCGCAATGGAGCCGGTTTTTGCTGCAATCGCTGGCTACCTATGGGCAGATGAACGCCTGTCCGTCAGTGCATTGTTTGGCTGCATACTTATTTTTATGGGAATGATCTTTGCAGAGATGCCGGTTAACAAACTCCCTTTCCTTAAAAAAAATAAGAGTATCGAAGGATGAAAAAAACTCCCTTTTCCATTTTGAAAGGGAGTTTTTCTGTATCTTTGCGAAAAGAGCCTATAAAGCAAGAAGTTCTTTTTCTTTAATGAACTTTATGGCGCCGCTTCTTGTTTTAATCCTATTTGCAGCTAATGTTTCCAGCAATGAAACATAAAAACTGCCATCAAAGCTTTTCTGCGCCTTTAAAGTTAGTTCAATTGCCGTATTGATGACTTCATCGGAAGCATTAGTATAATGTTTCCCGAAAAAAATAAAGCCAATGGCATCCTCTTGAAATTGAAATCCCTTTCCTTTCAAGAAGTGTAAATAATCTTCTACCGTCCGCATTTACGTTCCATCCCTCTCCCTGCAGTCTAAAAGCGTCCCTTTAGAATCTTAACGTAAATTTGGGGATTTTTCTATTCTTTTTTGTACATTTATGGCCTAAAATTCCCACTAGAACCCCTAGAAGTGCTCCGCCAATTACTTCTTCTGGCTCATGACCTAACATTTCTTTCAGCTTTTTGGGTTTCTCTTCTTTAAATTCTACACTTTCATCTTTTTGTATCTTTTCAATTAAATCATTCATTGAGTTTACCTTTAAGGTGAGCTCCCCTGTTTGCCTTCTAACCCCTTGGGCATCGTACATGACGATCAGCCCATAAACAAGGGATAGGGCAAAATCTACCGTTGGCAGACCACGCTGCAGGGCAATATACGTTGTTAAGGTTGATACGCCCGCTGAATGAGAACTAGGCATCCCGCCTGTCCCAAAAAAAAGCTCTGGACGCCATTCCTTCTTTTTAAAATAGTGGATAGGAATTTTCACACCCTGTGCCAGTGCAATGCTAAAAAGGGCTAAATAAACACCTTTGTTCATTTTATCACCTCTGCCTTTATTGTTAGAAAGGCTGAGTTTTATTATTCCTAATGGAGATACTAACCAAGCAGGAGGTGATGGATATGGGTAAAAAAGTCGGAGCTAGTCGTGGTGTTAAAGCACCCGGTGTTAATCCACAAGGTTACGGTCAGGATGCAGAATTTGCTGAGGAACCGAAAAGTAAATTAGAAAATGCAGCCAAGAAGAAAAATACAAAATAATATAAATCTGGCTGCCCACAGACAGGCAGCCAGATTAACTTTACTTGTTTTTAGGAAACATATGCTTCATCCAGCGGCAGCAAACGCTGCACGCCGCGAAGCTCTAATTCCATTAATTTATTTAATGCTTTTTCTTTTTCAATTCTAAGTCCAGCTTCTTCTAAGGTACAGCTTACGGGAACATCACATTTAATTTCTGCGAGCCTTCTCGAAAGGTGAAGCATTTCTAAATCCTGTTCAATTTTAGTTTTGTTAGATTTAGACAGCTGGTCCAAGTTTGCAATAATTCCCTCGACATGATCAAATTCCTGAAGTAGCTTTAATGCTGTCTTTTCACCAATTCCTTTAACTCCCGGATAATTATCACTAGGGTCACCCATTAAAGCTTTTAAATCAATCATCTGCCTTGGTGTAATTCCTTTTTCCTCCCAGAAGGTTTGCGGCGTGTGTACATGGTAATTTCCATAACCTTTTTTCAACAAGATGACTGAGATACTCTCATCAAGGAGTTGAAGGATATCCTGATCACCCGTCAAAATCGAAACATGTGCATATTCTTTGGTTTGATTGGCAATGGTTCCGATGCAATCATCTGCTTCATACCCTTCTAGTCCAATATTAGGTATGTCAAATGAGGCAACGACCTCTTTTACTAGATCAAATTGCGGGATGAGCTCAACAGGAGCCTCGCCGCGATTCCCTTTATATGCATCAAATAATTCTGTTCGGAAGGTTTTACTGCCCATATCCCAACAAACGGCAAGGTGGGTTGGTTTAAAAGAAGATACGGCTGTAAATAAATGCTTTACGAAACCATGGATTCCATTTGTAGGAATTCCTTTAGAATTTATCATAAATTGTCCTGATACCGCCGTTGCATAAAACGCACGGAATAACAAGGCCATTCCATCAACTAGCATAAGTGAAGGCTTTTGAATATTGTTCATTTTTGACCTCCTAAAATTGTTGGTTGAAAAACAACACGTTCTCCATTATAACATAATCTGAGGTCAAAAATTATTCTATTTTATTTTCTTTATAGGAAATCCAATCGCTAAAACTTCCAACGTAAAGCTTTACATTGTTATACCCGGCTTCCCTTAAAGCGAGGAAGTTGGGAGTTGCAGTTACGCCAGAGCCGCAGTAAACAATAATTTTCTTGTCTTCTCCAACATCCGAGAACCGCTCTTTTTGTTCTTCCTCCCTTTTAAAGCTTCCATTATTTAAACCGGCCATCCAAGGTTTATTTATTGCCCCTGGAATATGGCCTGCTTTCTTATCAATGGGTTCTTCAATGCCTAAATACCGCTTTTCTTCACGTGAATCAATTATAACGACATTTTCGTTTTTCCCTAAAGCTGCTTCTTTCACTTCTTCAATGTCCGCCATTATTTCCGGCTTTAATTGGATGTTAAACTTTTCTTTTTCAAAGGACGGCAGCACCACAGTTGTTGGATAATTTGCTTCTACCCACTGTTTAAAGCCCCCATCTAGTACATATACCTGTTCATGTCCAAGATAATGGAGGAGCCACCAAAACCGGCCAGCAAATGCACCTTCACCATTATCATAGACGACAATTACCTTTTCATTATCTATTCCTGCAGTTTCCAGTTTGTCGACTAATTCCGCTAATTCTGGCAGGGGGTGGCGTCCGCCATGGTCTCGGGCAGGACTTGATAGATCTTTTTCCAGATCAAAATAGACAGCGCCAGGCAAATGGCCAGCTAAATATTCTGTTCTTCCTTTTTCAGGATCAGCTAATGAAAACCGGCAATCAACAATTCTTACACTACTATCTTGTAAATTTTTGTATAACCATTCTTTATCCAGGATAAACTTCAAAATCTTCCCCCCATTTTCATATTATTTTTGTAATTGCTTCTGAATATTGGTCAAAAGTTCAATGGAGATTCCGCCTTCTAGTGCAGCAAGGAGGCCTTGATAATAATCCATCACTTGCTCCTCCATTTGATTTAACAAACGACTAAATTCAGTTGTTAATTTCCTCTCATAATGTCCCTTTAAAAGATTCGTTTCCTGCTTTAGATAGTCATCTGCAAGAGGATTTAATGTATTATAAAGCTCTTCACTCATCCACTTCTTTTCATTTTTTTCAAAAAATGATTTTGGATTTTTAAAATACGACAATGCTTTAGAAAAATGTTGATTATTTAAGCTAATTAACGCTGTTTGAAAATCAATATCCTCACCATGTACTATTTCAAACGTTGAAAAGGATAGGTCTTGATTTATTTCAAGAAATTCCCTGGTGATAGCAGATTGATAATCCACAAAAAGTTTTTCGATAAACCTGTCTAATCTTACAGTTGTGGCCCTCATTTCCTGAGCCAAGTCAAAGCCCAGACTTTCTAAAAATTCATCCAGTGCACCCTGCAATGCCCTTTTCAAATTTCGGCCATCATCTCTTAGGGTTGAGGGATTAAATGCTTCTTTAAAGAAATCGCCAAATCTTAAAAATACTCGTTGTTTGATGTAATAAACTAATTCTTCAGCCTCTTGATATAAACGATTTTGAATAGCCTCAGGTGTTTGTTGTTCAAACACTCCCTGAATGACCGCCTTTTGTTTTTCAATCTCAAGACGTTTTTGTTCCTTAATTGACTTGTCTTCATTTGAATTTTGAATTAGCTTGTTCACTAACCCCTGAACACGAGATAATTCTGCTTCCGCAGATGAAATAGTCATTTCTGTAAGATCATTGGTAATAAAATGATAAAACGCATCTTCAAAATTCGCCATTCCAGAGCTTCTATCATGTGTCGGATTGGTTTTCTCTTTTAATGAAAGAAGACTCGATAAGGAATAGAGGTGCGGATTTCTTATGCCATATTTAACAAGCTGTTCACCTACATAAGAGGCAACTGCATCCTTCTCTGCCTCATTTTCAGCAAGGTCAATGGCATTTATCAAAAAGAACATCTTATCCATTTGGAATGATTCTTTGACACGCCCGAGCTGGATCAGAAATTCCCGGTCTGCTTTTGAAAAAGCATGGTTGTAATATGTGACAAACAGGATTGCATCTGAATTTTTGATATAATCAAATGCGACACCTGTATGACGGGCATTAATGGAGTCTGCTCCTGGCGTGTCCACAAGAGTAATGCCTCTGCGTGTTAACTCACAATCATAATAAAGCTCAATCCATTCGACATAACAGGATTTTTCCTCTTTTGCAACAAACTCTTGAAACTCGGTTAAATCAGTTTCCATGATGGTCCCAAGTTGATTAACAAATGTGTCATAGCCTTTATTAAAAGCTTGTAAAAAAGCAAAATGGGTCTTTTCCAAAACTCCTGCTTGACCTTCCCCAAGCATAACTTGATCTATTCTCTTGGAAGCCTCCGCAAAATCGTCAGCATGAAACTCAAAAACCTTCAAAGAACGATTTACATCCTCGAGCATGGTGCTTTTTTCTTTAAACTTCACTAATACCGTTCCATGAGGAATTTCATCTGTTACTGGCTTGATTTTATTAATGGCAGCCGTTGTCGGATTTGGCGAAACTGGCAGCACTTTTTCCCCCATCAAGGCATTGGCAAAAGAAGATTTTCCTGCACTAAATGCACCGAATAAGGCAACGGTAAATCCCTTATTATTTAATCTATTTGCTTTTTCGACTAATTCTAGTGAAAGCTTATTAAATCCTGGCAGAGTTTGAATCTGCTTTGAAGCATGATGCAATCGATCAATGGTTACTTGCAAACGATTTTCTGCATTTGGCTGTAATGATTTTACTTCTTTAAGAGGAAGAATCTCTGCCTGGACTGAAGGGGCAGGCATGCTGTTGTTGTTTTTAGCAACAGCTGTTTCTCCTTCAGATTTGATTAATTCGTATTCTTCTACTTCCCTTTGGTTGAACAAGTGATAAAAATCTTCCTTTAGACCTTCTGATTTTGTCAGCTTCTCCGAAATGAGTTTTTCGATCCTCATCAAGTTTTGTTCGGAATTGGTTATTTCTGATATGGCGTTTACGTATTTCTCGACATTGCTAAATTCCTCTTCGAACTGATTCTTTAATTTGATATTTTGTTCCGTTAAGGAATCTAAGTATCGAGCTTTAAATTCACTTAATTGATTTCTCGCAATCTTCTTTATTTCATTTGCGACATCGTCTGTGTAATGGAGAAGATATTCTCCTGACAAGCGGGCACCTGCCTTAACTGTTTTCTGTAATATTTCAAGCGGTACAGGAATCGAAAATCCCTGAGCCAAACTTAGTAGTTCACCTTGATCAAGCTTGGTTTCCTTCAAGGTCCGCAGTAAATATTCCCGTAGATGCCACTCAAGCTGTGATTTAGTTTTATCAAGAATATCTTGATAAAAGCGGTCCAACCTAGCTTCCCTTTCCTCTTGGGTTTTTTGTTTAGAGAAGAGGAAACCAACCTTAAATTCCGGCTGACACGATTCTAAATAGCCCTCCGCCAAATTCCTTGTTTGAAACGGCATGAGATAGGCATTTTTCATAATTTGCGCTATTTCATGATCGAAATTTTTTTCCTTGTCACCTACTCCTTCTTTTAATTTCTTTAAATCAGAAGTGATATTTTGATAGGATGCTGACAAAGTCTGCTTATCATGATCGGGTAACTCATTTAATAGATCCATTGCTGGAGCAAGCTTTTCTTCTTCTGCTTTTTTTATCTCATTTAAATGGTCTTGAGTTATTTTCTTCAAAGAATGAAAAATAGATGGGAGCAGAAATTGATCTTTTGCCGCTAATCTTTCAGCAATGAATTCCTGTAGATCGTGAAATTCATTAAATGGGTTGTCTTTATATTTTAAGGAAGTATAAAAAATCCTCGCAGGCTTTACCCCCCATGAAGCAAAGGAATCGACAACACTTTTTTGGAATTCTGAAAAACTTAATTCTTCATCTTTATGCTTATCGATTTGGTTGATGACCAAATATACTTCTTTGCCTGCTTCGGTAAGTTCTTTTGTAAACAAAAAGTTTAATTCCGCTTGAACATGATTATAGTCCATCACATAAAAAATTAAATCGGCGAGATGAATCGCTGATTCGGTTGCTATTCGGTGAGCATCATCAGCTGAATCGATACCAGGAGTGTCCATAATTACCGTATTAGGCGGTAAATGAGAATCACTGTGGCTAATCTCAATTCCCTCAATTTGGTCTCCGTCTTTGCAATAGTTTTTGACCAATTCATAATCATAGGGGGCTAAATAAAGCCTTGGTTTTTCATTTTTGAAAAACACCTTGGCGTATTCCTCCCCAGATTTTACTTTCACTAAGTTGGCGCTTGTTGGTATTGGACTTGATGGCAGCAAATTTTCGCCGACGACCTGGTTGATCATCGTCGATTTTCCGGCAGAAAAATGTCCGCAAAAGGCAATCGTGAATTCACGATTTTCTAATTTTTGGGCCAGTTGTTTCACCTTTTCTGCTTGCTGCTGATCCTCTTGTCCCAATAAATATTCATATATAGAAACAGTTTTTTCCTTTAGTGTTTCTATCGTTTCATTTGGATTGGCTATTTTAACCATATTCTTATATACCCCTTAACAACATAATAATAAGTTTTATTTTATACGATAATTCAAACTTTTCCTATCTTGACACTAGAAAAAACAAAAAAAACAAGGCAATCCCCTTGGACAAACTTGCGAAAATCTTTGTATAGCCTTTTATTTCATTCACTAACTTATTTTAAAAAAATATTAATTTTAGGTCTTTCAACATGTCTGTTGATTTGCGCTCCAGGCGCTTCGCTTTCCGCGGGCGTGCCGGGGAGCCTCCTCGGCGCTTTGGCGCCTGTGGGGTCTCCCCTGCCCCGTACTCCCGCAGGAGTCTTCGCGCCTTCCGCTCCAATCAACCGAGTGTTTTCAATAAAGACCTTCTACTATTATTAAATAAAATGAATAAGTGGTGAATTAAATGTTTACTCCAAAGAGACTAGCCAAAGTGAATATAAATTTGCGTTATTGATGAATTTGTTACAGATGACTACCTTCTTGGCTTGATTTTTATAAATATTGGTTTTTCATCTCTTTTGAAAATGCACGTCCTTATTATAGCGATTATAACGCACGCTCTACTGATCCACTTATTTTTTTTATAAATGAAGATTATTTTTTATCTTTAAGGCATTCGTTCTGAACGTCAATCAGAAAGGAAAAAATTGTGCGAATCTTCCCAGATCAATCGCTGCACGAGCTTCGCTACAGTCGGTTAAGGGGATTAAAAAATTTAAGCAAACATGCCCTACCCAATGCCAAAATAAAAAAAGATTTAAACATACTTTGCTATTCTAGAAAAAGTGTGTGGAAATTCTTTAGGTTAATTTGCCTCCCCGCGGAAAGCGAGTGCCCGTAGCGGAAATCAACACCAAATGCAGGGACAATCAATTAACTAACCATAGGTAATTTAGATTCAGACAAAAAAACCAAGGCTTTCACCTTGGTTTTTTTTAAATCCTATTAATGTGTAACATTTTTTAAAACGTGCTTCATGACAAATGCATAAATTAAAACGGTTCCGCCCACAAAAGCAAAAGTCATATGTAACACCTTCCTTATCAGACTCTCTGCTGAGAATGATTTTCATCGTTAATTAAATAATAACATAGCTGATAATGATTTTCAATATCTCTTATGAATTGTCACAATTATTTATCAAACTTGGGAATAAAACGATGGCAGTCCTTAAAGGTTCCTTCATATTCTGTTATACTTTTTAGGGCATTTTCTTCCTCGCGAATTCGGATAGCCAGCATAATGGCATTAAAAATCGTAAAAAGACAGGCTGTCAAATAGGCAGAAAATAAGGTTGGAATAACTAAAAATTCGATTGTGACTACAAAATAATTCGGATGCCTTATATAACGGTATGGGCCTTTTCGAATGGCTGGAGCATCAGGTAGCACAATTATCTTTGTATTCCAAAATCTCCCTAATGAGGCGATTACCCATATTCTAAAAAACTGGGCAAGAACAAATATCATGAGAACCCAAGGCCACACAGTAGAGAATCCTCGATTGAATAACAGCTTTTCCAATAATAAACTGATAAAAAACAAGCTGTGCATCAGCACCATAAATCGGTAATGTTTTTCGCCAAATTCAATGGCTCCTCGCTTCTTCATCCAAGATTCATTATTTTTCGCAACCAGGACTTCCACAATCCGTTGAAGTATGATGAAGCTAAAAAAAAGTATAAAAGGAAGGAAATCCTTCATTTAATACCACCTCAATAGAAGTAATTCTGAGCTAAATCCTGGACCAAGGGCGGTGCAGAGCCCAATAGATCCTTCAGAAATATCCATTTCCATATAACGCTTTAAAACATATAAAACGGTTGCCGAGGACATATTCCCATACTGTTTTAATACTTCAAGTGATACTTCCGTCATTTTAGAGGGAATTTCTAATGACTTAACATAGGCATCAATTACTTTTTTTCCACCTGGATGGGCGATAAAATAGTCAATTTGCTCAATGGTCAATTCGTTCTCCTCCAAAAATCCACTTACATTAGGCTTTAGCCAATCTTCAATGATATGTGGGATATCACGTGAGAATACGACATACAATCCAGAATTTTTAACATCCCAGCCCATCACGTCCAAAGAATTAGGCATCAACATGGATTGTGTGGTGAGGATCATCGGTGATGTCACCTTTTTCCTAATAACCTCCATGTTCACGTTATCACCACAAACCAATGCACAAGCAACGCCATCGGCAAATAGAGAAGTCCCGATTAAATTGCTTTTGGATAGGTCGTTACGTTGGAAGGTTAGGCTGCACAACTCAACAGAAAGAACAAGAACTTTTGCGTTTGGAAAGGCCAAACAGTATTCAAATGCCCTAGATAAACCTGCAGCGCCTCCAGCACAGCCCAATCCCCAAATTGGAACCCTCTTAGTATGGGAACGAAATGGCAAGGTATTCATGATTCTTGCTTCAATGCTTGGTGTGGCGATACCAGTTGTCGAAATATAAAAAATAGCGTCAATTTCTTCATAAGGAATATTTTCCGTTAGAAAAACGCTATTATTTAAACACTTTTCGATGGCTTCGATACCAAGTGTGGTGGCAGACTCGATATATGTATTATTCTTTTCCTCAAAAGAATGATTCTCTTGGAACCATTCTATATCGTTTACAAAATGTCTTTTTTCAATTTGACCATTTTGAAACGCTTTTAATAATCGTTCAATATCCCTAAATGAATCACTAAAGAGCTCACGCGCGAATTTCGATGCTTGTTCTTGTTTAATTTCAAATGGGGGAATTGCCTCTGCAATGGAAATAATCGTAGGCATTATCATTCTCCTTCGACATATGTAAGGGTATTTTTTCCAGCAGACAAGAAAATTATGCGAGGAGGAAAATTGATAAAAAAAAGCTTCCCCTATTAGGAGAAGCAAACGTTTTGAAGGTTGTTGTTGTGCTCTCTTATTATAACTCGGAAATGGTTTTCGTACATTGCATAAACATTTCCAATTTACTGTTTATCCGGCTGCTTTTGAACTTCAATTTTAATTTTTTTATTGGCAACAGATCCGCAAATTTTGCAAATTTCTACCACATCGTAAAGAAGGCGGCAATTCTCACAATAATACTTTTCCACAAAAAACACGCTCTTTTCTGAAGGAAAATTAGGTATTTGATTTTATCTTATTTTCTGTTTTCTATTTTGTGACTACCTTTTAAATTTGTTCATTTTTTCACAAATTAGCTATTAATCAATTACTTTTATCACAGGATAGAAGTGATATTTCACATTTATGTCACAATTGCAAGCATGCCTTTGTGACATAAATCACTGTTACATCAAGTTTATAACATTAACATAGTAGATATCTAAGGAATGAACAATTTGTGAATTTCGAAATTTCATATTTTACTTTCAAAATTGTTTTGTATTATGAAAGAGAACTAATTAATTTATCATTTCATTATCTGAAGGGAGTGCAAGGAGATGGCAAAGGCGGAACTAAAAACAAAACATAAGACTGAAATAGAAGACAGCTCTTCTCTCAAGGGGACACTCGCATCTGTTTTCTTATTGGGATTCTTCATTATTATTACTTGGGTCAGTGTTTACTACTTATTCGTTGAACGTTTTTAAAATTTAAGGAGGAAACTATTATGCATATGCATAAATTTGAAAAAATTTGGCTGATTTTCGGTGTTGGCTGCTTGATCTTTTTTTTAACAACAGTAGGAGTAAGCGCTTTCTACCTAGGCAATAAGCCGCCTAGCTGTTTGACAACTGTTAATCCAGAAAAGGTGGATCAAACAAAACCCTTCGACAAACCAGGACTACATAAAGTAGAAGGAAAAGATTGGGATTATGAATTAGTCTATGTAGCACAAGCTTTCTCTTATAATCCTGCTCAAGTTAAAGTGCCGCTTGGAGCGAAGGTACGAGTTATCGCTACTACTAAAGACGTCGTTCACGGCTTCGAAGTAGCTGGAACCAATATAAACATGATGCTTGAACCTGGTTATGTCAGCGAATATACGACAACTTTTGATAAAGCTGGCGAGTATTTAATTGTATGTAATGAATATTGCGGTGCAGGTCACCATTTAATGAGCTCGAAGATTGAGGTGGTAGAATAATGGTTAACTCAGCAGTTTCAAAAATAAAAGTTGACCCGCGTGATGCAAAGCTTTCCATGGCGCATTTTTATGTGGCATTTATTGCACTTGCTCTTGGCGGACTAATGGGGTTGCTGCAAACTCTAGTCCGTTCTGGTAAATATGAACTTCCTGGCGGAATTGGTTATTATCAAATTTTAACCGTTCACGGTGTCATGATGGGACTTGTTTTAACAACATTCTTTATTATGGGATTCCAATATGCGGCAGTAAGCCGAACTGCAGGAACCCATTCCAATGCGGCTAGACGCACCGGCTGGATTGGCTTTTGGACCATGACGGCTGGAACAGCAATGGCTGCGACCATGGTTTTGCTTAATAAAGCAAGTGTCCTATATACTTTCTACGCTCCGCTTCAGGCACATTGGATTTTTTACTTAGGATTGACTCTTGTTGTGGTCGGCAGCTGGATTGATGGTGCCGCACAAATAATGACCTATGCCAAATGGCGGAAAAATAATCCTGGAAAACCTAGCCCGTTATTAAGCTTTATGGCCGTTATTAATACCGTCCTTTGGATCGTAGCTACTTTAGGGGTAGCTGCAACCGTTTTATTCCAGTTGCTTCCATGGTCTCTTGGATTAGTTGATACAGTTGATGTTTTAGTCAGCCGTACTTTGTTCTGGTATTTCGGACATCCGTTGGTTTATTTTTGGTTATTGCCTGCCTATATGTGCTGGTATACTATTATTCCAAAAATTATTGGCGGAAAAATTTTCTCAGATTCATTAGCTAGATTGTCGTTTATCTTATTCCTTCTCTTCTCTATTCCGGTTGGTTTCCATCACCAATTAACAGAACCGGGAATTGATCCAGCTTGGAAGTTTTTCCAAGTAGTATTAACCTTTATGGTTGTTATTCCTTCCTTAATGACAGCTTTCTCGTTGTTTGCGACGTTTGAGAGGTATGGCCGTTCAAAAGGGGCAACAGGGCTTTTTGGCTGGTTTAAAGTTCTCCCTTGGGGAGATGCTCGTTTTACAGTTCCATTCATTGGAATGGCTTCCTTCATCCCTGCTGGTGCAGGCGGTATCATCAATGCTTCAAACCAGATGGACCAAGTCGTTCACAATACAATTTGGATTACTGGGCACTTTCATTTAACGGCAGCTACCTCTGTGGTATTAACGTTCTTTGGAATTTCCTATTGGCTAATTCCTCATTTAACCGGACGCAAATTAACAAAAGCGATGAATAAATTAGGAATTATCCAGGGCTGGGTTTGGTTTATTGGTATGGTCTTCATGTCCGGCGCTATGCACTTCGAAGGCTTGCTTGGCGGGCCTAGACGTTCTGCCTTCTCCACTTATGGAGGAGCAAAGCAGGCAGCTGAATGGATTCCTTATCAAATTGCACAAGCTGTGGGCGGATCGATTTTATTCCTAGGCATTATCCTAGTTTTAATTATCTTCATTAATCTAGCATTCTTTGCTCCAAAAGGTGAGGAAGAATTCCCTGTTGGTGAAGCAGAAAATCCACAGGAGTCAGCTCCAATGGTATTCGAAAACTGGAAGTTATGGCTTGGCATCACTGCAGCCCTAATCCTTTTCGCTTACACGATACCATTTATTGATATAATTCAAAATGCACCACCTGGATCAAAAGGGTTCAAAACGTGGTAAAAATCAGAAAAAAAGGCTTCAATCATTTTTGATTGAAGCCTTTTCTTTTTGAATCCTTCGTTCGAAGCCGACAGGAAGATTAATGAGTAAAACAGATAAAAGAATGATGGTAGAGCCTATGCCTTGAATGGCACCAAAATTTTCATTATATACAAAAACACTTAAAAGGGTCGCAACAACTGGCTCGACTGTGGCAATAATGGCCGCTTTACTTGTTTCGATATCCTCAAGGCCTTTAGTATAAAGTAAATAGGCAAGAACGGTTGGAAACACTCCCAATCCAATCGCATAAAAGACAACATCACCATTCATAAGGATATCCACCTTAGTCCATAATCCAGTTAAAGGCAGCAAACTGATAGCAGCAACAACAAAGGTATAAAAGGTAACAGTAAAGGGTGGATATTTCTTCAGGGCAAACTTTCCAAAAATACTATAAAGCGCATAGCCGAAACCTGCGCCCAGCCCCGTCAAGAGTCCCGCACCACTAATGGATGCCGTATCATTTAAATTAAGTCCTGCAATCAATATACAGCCTAATATCGTTCCTGTAACTGAAATAAGCTTGATCGAATTCATTTTTTCTTTTAGAAAAAAGTAGGATAATACTGTGACAAAGGCAGGAGCTGTATACAGTAAAATCACAGCAATCGATAAATTCATTTGATTAATAGCAGAGAAGTAACACCAATTAAATAAGACAATGCTGCAAAGACCTGTGCCAATAAATAGCGGGAGATCCTTATACGCGATTCTTAATTGGCTGCGATATTGAAATGCCCCAAGTAACCCTAGTAATGCTGCTGCAGTGATAACCCGCAATGTCACAATTTCCATTGGGGAAAAGCCAAAACTAGAGAGTTTTCTAATAAAAATTGCAATGATTCCCCACAAGGCTGCACTAGTGGAAATCAACACAATCGGAATCGACTTGTTCAATGTAACTGATAGACCTTTCCATACTTCTCATAGAGATATTCGATTAAATATTTAGCGTTCAGCCCTTCGCCAGTTACGTCATGCAAGATTTCTAAAGGTTTTTTCATTTTCCCATACTGGTGGATATTTCTCGTCAGCCACTCTTTAATCGGAAGCAAATTACCCTCTTCCAGCAATTGATCGAAATTTGGAAGATCCTCGAGCATTTTATGCTTAAATTGAGCCGCATACATATATCCTAATGCATAGGAGGGAAAATATCCGAAGCTGCCTCCTGCCCAATGAACATCTTGAAGAACTCCAACGGCATCATTTATGGGACTGATTCCTAAGTATTCCTCATACAATTCATTCCAAACCCTCGGCAAGTCACGGACTTCTATTTCGTCATTAAATAACCTTTTTTCAATCTCATACCGGATGATGATATGCAGCGGGTAGGTTAATTCATCAGCCTCAATTCGTATGAATGAAGGCTTTGATTCGTTTATCGCACGATAAAACTCTTCAATTTCAACTTGATTAAACTGACCACTTGCATATTTCTTTAACAGGTCGAAATTCTGTTTCCAAAAAGAAAAGCTCCGTCCTACGATATTTTCATAGAAAAGAGATTGTGATTCATGAATCCCCATTGACGTTCCAGAACATAGAGGAGTGCCAACCAAGCCTTTTGAAATATTTTGTTCGTACAAAGCATGGCCGCCTTCATGAATCGTTCCAAAAACGGCAGTCCGGAAATCCTGTTCATCATATTTTGTTGTCACTCGGACATCCCCAGGATTAAGACCGATGGCAAAAGGATGTACAGTTTCGTCCAGCCTTCCTGCATTGAAGTTATAACCCATTTTTGCAAGGATATCCAAGCTGAATTCACGCTGTTTTTCCTTCTTAAACTCTTTAAATAAAAAATCGGTTTTTGGTTTATTCGGCGATTCTGAAATTGCCTTTACCAGAGGCACAATTTTTTCCCTTAGTTCACCAAATACTTTGTCCAATACATCAGTTGTAATTCCCGGTTCAAACATATCTAGTAACACATTATATTTGCTGCCTTCAAATCCCCAATATGAAATAAATCGTTTTGTCATGTCCACTAATTTCTCTAAATAAGGCCTAAAAAGATCAAAGTCTGCCTTTTCTTTTGCCTCTTCCCAAATGCTTTCTGCTTTTGATTGAAGGATAACAAACTCTTTATACTCTTCAGCAGGAATTTTTTTGTTGCGTTCATATTCCTTTTTGCATTCTGCAAGTATTTTTCTAGTCGATTCAGGCATCTCTGCATTTGTTAAACTTGCTATGTAGGCGGCCATTTCTTCGGAAGTGGACATTTTAAAGACTTCGGATGATAACATTCCAATTACTTCTGATCTTTGTTCCACACCTTGCTTCGGAGCACCAGTACGTAAATCCCAATAAATTAAACCAATTGCCTCATTGTAGGCAGACATTTTTTTCACATGCTCTAAAAATTCTTTTTCTAAATGTGCAGTCATGGTACTTCCCCCTTCCTTCAGTTTAAATTTTATCATATTTTTCTGAAAAATAGTTACCTAATAAGGTTATTAAAAAAACAACAGAATAGAATTCTGTTGTAAAATAAGGTTATAGGAAAATAGAGATGTTTCAATGGGAAATAAATAAAATGGAAAAGAAAGAGTGCAGATTTCAAAATTACTTTTTGCTAATTACGATTTTCCAAACTTCAGGGCCTTCTTCAAGGTATTCCCAAGTAAATTGCTCGGTCCTTTCCATCATAAACTGATATAGTGCTAGCATGACAAACAACGAGTGAACCTTATTACACCTTATACATGATTTTGTGAATAGTCCGTGAAATAATTTTAAGGAGGAGAACTATGTCAGAACTGGTTGGCACTTGTATTGGTTGTGAAAAAGAGATTTATTGTTTAGATGGATTTTTAAACGGAGTCGTATCCGAGGAAAAAAAGATTTATTGTTTTGATTGTTATGATCAAACTGCTAATAAGGAAAAAAATCCGCAAAGCTAAACTTTGCGGGTTTCTTCTATTAATTAATCCTCGTCAATGGAAAGATCCTTAACAGGTAGTAATTCTTCGTCTTTGTGAGTCGGTTTCCGTAAATTAAACAATGCTTTCAAACAGAATAAAACTAAAGATCTATACACCAATAAGGAAAGTGGTGTCAGGCACCGCACGCCACGTTAAAATGGTTTGCACAATATCCTTTTGTAGGAAGTTACTTGAACGGCTGGCAGCGTATCCATGATAAGGTTAATCTCGTCTGGGAACTAGATTGGTCCCCTGAAAAAATGACACCTGAAGGGCTTAGATTACTCGGACAGTAAATAAAACGAAAGCACCGTTAATTGGGTGCTTCCTTCCGTTTTATTATTCCTCTATTGCCTTAATTGGTAAAACCTCTTTTATTTTTGTTAAAACGTTATTGTCTATGTTTTCATCTAATAAAATATGAACTGTTCCCTTATCCTGTTCACTTCTAATTAATCTTCCAATTCCCTGACGCAAACGGAGCAGCATATATGGTAAATCAACCTCTGAAAAAGGATCCGCAACGCCCTCTCTTTTTGCTGTAAAGACAGGATCATGAGGAGGAAATGGCAGTGAAAAAATCAATACATTTTCAAGTGATCTGCCTGGAATGTCAAGACCTTCCCATAGATGAATAGAACAAAGGACCGCATGTTCGTCATTTTGAAATTTTGAAACAAGGGTGCTTATTTCTTCATCCCCTTCGAAATAAACAGGATACGGAATTGAGCCTTTTAATCTTTGTTTTAGCTGCATCATTTCCTCCTTTGTATTAAGAAGAACCAGTGCGCGTCCTTGTGATTCCATAATTTGAGCGATTAGATAATCTATTTTTCCATTAGTTGTTTCATTCTTGAATTTTAGAAGATATGCCTTCATTTTCTCCTCATAATCGAACGGCGAAGCGACTGAAAAAGATAAATAATCCTGAACTCCAAGGCTTGCAGCTATATAATCGAACGATTTTTGATTGGCCAAGGTTGCCGATGAAAAAATAAATGGTTTATTCTGCGAGAAAACTTCTTCCTTCATTACCGTTTCAACCATTTTAGGCATGATGACAAGCGTCCGTTCACCTGCATTTTCTTCAAACCAAGTAATTCCATTTACTTCTTGGAGAAAAAGCGATAATGAATGAGTAATTTGCTCTAAATATTCCTCAACAATTTTTAAGTCATATTCATTGATTACATATAATTCACTCTCAAACACCAGCTCTTCTTCTAATGCTTGAAGGGTAGAAAGTAATTTCCGGCAGGTTTTTAATACTAATGGATGTTTAGTAATTATCTGTTTTTCAGATCCTTCCGAATAGGAGGAGAAGCTTGATATTGCATCAAAAAAAGCTTCGTTTTCTAGTAAAGCTTCTTCAATCGTATATAAGGTTTTTTCTCGAACTTCATTTTCCATTAACCGGGTAAGCAGCGTCTCTAATGTATAATCAGTAAAACGGTAGCTCAAGGCTTTTTGTGCAGCATATTCGAGTAGATGACCTTCGTCAAAGACAACAGCCGAATGTTCTGGCAAGAGGGCCAATTGTCCTTCACGCTTTCGTGATTCTTTTGTCCATATATGCTCCATATAAAAATCGTGTGAGCAGATAATTAAATCCTTAGCATGCCGATAAAATTCCCGGTGCAATGTCAGGCCGCAGCGATGGCGTTTTTCACAGGAAAAACAATCCTGAAGGGCATCCCAATTGACTTTTCCCCAATGCTCATCTGACAATGCCGGATAATCCCGCCGGTCACCGTACTTCTCAAAATTCTGCATGGTACCGCTCGCATGAACAAAATCAGGCAATTGTTCATAAATATTGGCAATACCATCTGAATAACCGTCGCCCCTTGCAAGGTCCAGCTTCTTAAGACATAAATATTGGTCCCGGGATTTTGCCAGGCGCACATCAACCTCCAGGTCTAGGACCTTTTCTAATTTAGCAATATCACCTTCTTTTTTGACAAGCTGTTCAATTAAAGTCTCATCTGCACAGGCAATAATGGCAGGACGATTTGTATAGCGAGCATACATAATGGCGTAAAGTAAATAAACGATCGTTTTTCCTGTTCCTACACCCGCTTCCGCAAACATCACCTTTTTATCCTTGAAAGCTTTTTCAAGCTGGAAAGCCATATAAATTTGTTCATCACGAAGCTCAAAGCCAGCTTCCGGCAAAATATCATAAAATAAATCGCCAATCCATTCACTCAACTTATCATAAAATGATTCCGATTTCGAAACACCAAACGGTAATCCTTGCTGCATGTTAACCCTCCAAAAAGAAAAGCGCCATAGACGACGCTAATAAAAGTTGTTTGTTAATTTTAAGACTGACTTACACGTGGTGGCTTTTTCCCCCAATATTGATAAAGGTCTGTTCGGATAAAACCGTTAAATAATTTTCTTTTCTTTGTTGCCGGCTTCCCATAAAACTGCTCAAACTCTTCATTAGAAGTCAGGATATAAATGGACCACGTATCAAGTTTTTGAAACGCCTGTCCCAATTCTTTGTACATATGCTCGACTGCTCTTTTCTCACCAAGTCTTTCACCATATGGTGGGTTGCCGACGATCGTACCATATTCTTTATTTGTAGATATATCCTTAACTTGCATTTGCTTAAATTGAATTAAGTCAGCAAAACCAGCCTCAAAAGCATTCTCTTGAGCCATTTTAACCATCCGATGATCAATATCTGATCCGGTAATGTCTAGAGGCTGATCGTATTTAGCAAGATCTTCTGCTTCATTTCGGGCATTATCCCAAACTTTGGCTGGAATCCATTTCCACCCTTCTGAAACAAACTCTCGATTAAAACCCGGTGCGATATTTTGACCAATCATTGCTGCTTCGATCGGAATAGTGCCTGAACCGCAGAACGGATCAATAAAGGGCCGATCAGGCCGCCAATTCGTCAACATAACCAGTGCTGCTGCCAGAGTTTCTTTAAGTGGTGCCTCCCCTTGATCCGTACGGTATCCGCGTTTGTGCAGCCCCTGACCGCTGGAATCAATTGTAATCGTTGCGACATCCTTTAATAACGCTACTTCAATCCGATACAATGCCCCGCTTTCCTCAAACCAGGAATTCGTTTTATAATGTTTTTTCATCCGTTCAACAATAGCTTTTTTTACAATCGCCTGGCAATCCGAAACACTAAAGAGCTTTGATTTAACCGACTTCCCAATGACTGGAAATTCCGCATCCTCCGGCAGGAATTGTTCCCATGGCAAGGCCTTAGTCTTTTCAAATAATTCATCAAAGGTAAAAGCTTTAAATTCACCAACCTTAATTTTAATCCGGTCAGCGGTTCTAAGCCATAAATTACTTCTGACAATGGCAGATTCGTCCCCCGTGTATGTAACTTTCCCATTCTCTACTTGACATTCATAGCCAAGCTCTCGCACTTCTTTCGCTACTAATGCCTCAAGCCCCATAGCAGCAGTTGCTATTAGTTGATATTTACCCATTTTTTCCACCCTTAACTCTCTCACAAAATTATACAGTATCCATTATTGGCTAAAATCGCTGAAAAATTCAGAGTCCTACCGAAACATATAAAAAGCCCTCCTCAAAAGGAAGGCCGTTATATATGCACTTTACATTCACATTAATAACGTTCTGTAAGCCATGTTCTGTACCAAAGTACTTCAATCGACCGTTACGTCTCGTACTGAGGTGGTAATCATCTATCTACAGACTCGAATGAATCTGTCCTTCTCCTTGTTCAGTTCCTCAGAGAAAGTGCCCCTACCATTATTTGGGTTTCTCGCTCGTGGGGTTTACCCGTTCCACCCTTTCCATTTCTAGAAAGGCATCGTCACTGTGGCACTTTTATAGGTACTCATACCATATCCGTTTGGATTTAGGTATTTTTCCGGCCGTCAACAAGGCGTTATGCCCTGCTGCCCTAGCTTATGATTTCGCTAGGCACGAACACTACGGACATCTCAGCCCGTGCGAGCATGGACTTTCCTCTACAAGTTGCAATAGCTCCTTGCAGCGATTACCCGAACGTCATTAATGATGACATTTCTTATTATATGTATTTCATGGTGTTTATTCAATGGTTTTTATTAGGAAATGTCGTAAAATCTGTTAATCGTAAAGTTTGTTGCCAAAAACATGCTTTTCAAGATTGGACAAACGTTTTAGAATATCAAAATTGGTTGTCCCTGCCGGTTGGGCAACAGGCTGTCTTTTAGATGTATCCTCAAGCTGTTTGCGCAAACGCAAATTCTCTTGTTGAAGATCTTCAATTTCCTGATGAAACGTTCCATAATCCTTAATAATGAGATCTAAAAATTTATCAACATCTTCTTGTTTGTAACCGCGTACTCCAGTCTTAAACTCTTTTTCTAAAATATCCTTAGCTGTTAATTTCACTTTATCTGACAGCATTCAAATCACCTCAAGTTTAGCCAATCATTACCTATTATTTTTTCAAAAATTAGTGTTTTTGTCAATCTATTCATAATCCGTTAGCTTTAATTGCTCTTCCTCCACAATCATTTGCAAATCATAAAAGGTAATCAGGTTAATTAAATACAAATGATTTTTTTGATATTGCTGTGCTAATTCATATAAATATTTGGGGCTTCCTTCCTTTTCATTATCGTATAGGAGAAGCAAACCATCGCTTTTTTCAATAAAAAATTGATTCTTCAGCCTGAATTGCCATGGTTTTTCATAGCCTTTTTTTGTAACCGAATCAATAAAATCAGCTTGAGCGAGTATAGATTCATACCATTCCTTATTAGTTTCATTCCAGGATACTTGTTGGTCCAAAAAAGGTGTTATGACTGCAAGCCTTAATTTAGGAAATTCTGATTGCATTTCAAACACAACTTCGGCTGCCCACAATTCCACTCCAAGCTGGCCGCTAATGATCACCCATTCTAGCCCTTCCTCTGCCATTGGCATTAAGGCCTTTTTAATGGCCGCTTTTATATAGAAAACTGACGGATGGTCATTTTTAAAAACACCTAATTCAAAGGGCTTATATCCTGAAATTGCCAATACTTTATTCAAGGAAGTTCTCCTTATTAAAAAATTAAAAAATTAAAAAATGGGACAAACATTTTTTTAAAAAAAGCATAACATATAGTAAACAATAAAAAAACAAGGGCTAAGAAGCCCCTGTAATTAGCAATGACCCCTTTAAGGTCTAGGTCCCATAAACGGTCCTGGAGCGAACCCTGGACCACCTGGGCCAAATCCTGGACCTCCAGGGCCAAATCCTGGAGCACCCGGGCCAAATCCCGGTCCACCTGGGCCAAATCCCGGTCCACCTGGGCCAAATCCTGGGCCACCCGGTACAACATTCGGCAATGCATTCGATGCTGGCAATACTGCTGCTGGTGCACATGGGTTGCAGCAATTAATGTGCTGGTTACATACCTCTTCAGCACATGAAGCAGTCTGCGGACAGTAATGTTTATGTTGGAACATATGATGATTTATAGTTGTAGTGTGTACTGGATGAATGTGCGGTACCACTGTAGTTGAGAACGTATGGTTCACAATGTTCTGAGTCGGATGAATAACTGGCGGCATAAAATTAGTTCCTAAATACATTTCGTTATCTCCCTTCAAATATTCTGTTTACATTAACAGCCTATGTAAAAGGGATTACTCTTGTACTAAGGAAAATACCTATTTTTGCTAATCTTATAAAAACGAATAAAAGCTATCTTTTAAATTCGTAAAAACAAAGGCAGTTAAACAAACAACTACAAAAAAGGCAAACAAAATTGCTTTATACATATTACCACTCCATATTGTTTCTATCGTGTTTTAACTCAACACAATTTAACATTTTACCTTGTTCAATTATGTTTAACAATACAGAAATATGTTTTTTTTATAAAAAATTATTAAGATTTTGTGACAACATATCGAAGCATGACGAAAAGAGCAGAGTTATTACATTTTTTGGCGAAAATTGCGCTTACCCAGGAAATTTTGCTAATTTTCGTTCTAACCGTTCTCTTCTTTTTTGAAGCTGTTCATTGGAAAACTCTCCAGTTAATTTAGTAAGTTTAGAAGTTTGAGTAACGATTAAAATCGCTTCATGACAATAAAAAATAGCACTCTTATAATCTTTGACTTTATGCTCATAAATTTTAGCAAGCTCTAAGCATGCCTCAAGTGTTAATTTTTCATCCCTGGAATCGACAACATCGGCAAACAATTTCCGAGCCATTTCCCAATCCTGGTCTTTTTTGTGCTGCAAAGCGAGAGCAAGTTTTGCTTGATACGATGGGAAATCATTGCCCTCAACAAGCTTTTTTAATACCTTCTCCGCTTCCCTTTTCTCCCCTAAGCCTGCAAACCATCGGCCAACTTCAAAGGACTCTGATCTCGTTTGCTTCTCGTCAATTCCGCAGATTTGAAAAGTTAGATGAGTATATAATGTGATCAATGACAAAATATCGATTTCATTATGTTTTAATATTCCCAGCATCCCTTCTGGCTGCTTACTTTCAACAAAATCGAAATAGATCATTGGAGCCAAAAATCCTGGGATATCATCTACCCGTTCAACCCCTAGAATTTCTTTCTCCACGACAGCCAGCTTCATCTTTTCTATTTTGTGCTTCCATAGCCTTCTGGCAGCATGGAATAAATCAAAATGTCCAAAAGCCGGAAGTTTCGGGACATGTTCTCTTACAAGAGTATGACGAGTCTTAACCTGCGGCCAATCGAAGGATTTTCCATTATACGTTACAAGCGTTTTATAATTCACTTTTTCTAAAAAACTTTGGTATAAAGGAACCTCCGCCCCTGGGTGCGGTAAAATATGCTGTCTTAAGACTAGTTCTTCCCCAACGAAACTTGCATACCCTAATAGAAAAATAGTATTTCCGGTTCCTCCCCCTAGTCCAGTTGTTTCTGTATCAAAGAAGAATAAATCCTCAGGCTGATGGCCTTGTGCGGATAACGGATGATTAATTGGCCGCTTATTCCATAGGTCTACTGCAGTCAGAAAGTCACGAAAATAATAAATTCCATGCTTCTCAGAAATCGGATATTTCACTTCCCTGATTAAGCAATAATCTTGATCCATATAGTACGGAAAAATGTTTTCGCCCGCCCATTTTTCCCTGAATGGCACATCATTTGTAGGAACTATCGGCGGCTTTTCTATTTTTTCCGGCTGATTTCCGCTAGTAAGATGCGGCTTTAGCCGATTTAATTTATTTTTTAATGACATTGTCACACTTCCTTGTCACTAATAGAAGACTGCAAAAAAGATTCAATAATTTTTAAAGCATCCTTTTTGGCGTATTCACTAACGGTATCCGTGCCAATACATGACGGACACCCGGTTTCACATTGACACCGATTAATCATCTTTTTTGTTTCTGCAAAAACCGCTGCCATTCCGCTGTGGATTTTTTCACTTAAGCCTATCCCGCCTGGGTAGCGATCATAAAAAAAGATGGTCGGCTTTTCATTATGGTCGGCCTTGACTTGGGGAACCACATGGATGTCCTGTGGATCGGACATAACAAATAACGGAGCAATAGACCCAAGTGCATGGGCAGTTCCCACAAGCCCTTGCTCTAGTCTATCATGGCCCATTTCTGCTAAAGGTTTATTTAATGATAACCAGGCTGCATTTGTATGAAGTTCCTCCTCAGGGAGGTGAATGGGACCAGAGCCAATATTTTCGTGGGTTTCAAACTTGATTTTCTTAAAAATTGTCGCCATTGCCCTGACACTGACATCGCCATAACCAATTTCAGCATCATCCATTGTCTTAAGTTTATCTACCTCTAACACCTTTAATTGAACAGCTAAATTTGCATCGGTAAAATAATCTACGTCTACTTCTCTCACAAACGCCTTTTTCTCTTCCCAATCCAATTTTTCAACCTGGAATTGGGTCCCTTGGTGTAAATATATAGCTTCATCATGTAATAAGGTCATCGCAGAGAAGCGGTCCATTTCACCAATAACCTTCACATTCGCCACATCAGATTGATCGACGATGATTACATTTTCCTGTGAAGCCGAGCGCAGACTAATATTATGGGCTGGGAATGAATCATTCATCCAATACCATTTGTCTCCATTTCGATAAAGAACGCGTTCTTCTGTCAAATACTCCAGTAATTCCTCGGTACCAACACTGCCAAACTGTTCATCTACTTTAAATGGAAGCTCATAGGCCGCACATTTCATATGATCGATTAAAATTATCAAATTATCTGGATTAATCCTTGCCGTTTCTGGACTCTTATTAAAGAAATAGTCTGGGTTCTGGATGATATACTGATCCAATGGACTTGAGCTGGCTACCATTATTACCAGGGCCTCACCATGCCGTCTTCCAGCTCTGCCTGCCTGTTGCCATGCACTTGATATTGTGCCTGGATACCCAGTCATAATACAAACCTGAAGTTGTCCGATATCAACCCCTAATTCAAGCGCATTTGTGCTAACAACACCGTAAATTTCACCAGAGCGAAGACCTTTTTCAATCCTTCTTCTTTCCGTAGGAAGATAGCCGCCTCGATAGCCCATAATCGATTTGGGGCCTAATTGATTTTTCACTAATTCTTGCAAGTAGGTCAGAATAATTTCCACCCTAACCCTGCTTCTTGCAAAAACTATTGTTTGAATTTTATTTTTTAACAGTTGACCAGCTAGTTTTCGAACTTCAAGTGTTGCACTTCTTCTTATATTTAAGGGCTTGTTCACAATTGGCGGATTATAAAAGAGAAAATGCTTTCTTCCGCTCGGAGCCCCATTATTATCGATTAAGTGCATTAGTTCTTCTGTTAATTTTTCCGCAAGTTCAAGTGGATTGGCAATCGTTGCGGATGTACAAATAAATACTGGATTACTTCCGTAATAACGGCAAATCCGTTTTAATCGTCGAATGACATTGGCAACATGGCTGCCGAACACGCCTCGATAGGTATGGAGTTCGTCAATCACGACAAATTTAAGATTTTCGAACAAAGACACCCATTTCGTATGGTGCGGCAAGATGGCCGAATGAAGCATATCAGGATTTGTAATCACGACATGCCCAGCTTGTCTTACCCTTTGACGAATATTTGCCGGTGTATCACCATCATACGTATAGCTGTTGATATCAACACCTGCCGCTTGAATAATTTCATTGATTTCACTTTTTTGATCCTGTGCGAGCGCTTTTGTAGGGAACATATATAAGGCCCTTGCATTTGGATTTGAAAGAATCGTTTGCAGCACTGGAAGATTATAGCAAAGGGTTTTTCCTGAAGCAGTTGGTGTAACGGCTACGATACTGTTACCTTCCATAATCTTTTCATAGGCGGCTTTTTGATGCGTATAAAGCTTCTCAATCCCTTTACTTTGAAGCGATTGTATTAAGACAGGGTGTAAATCCTGGGGAAGTGAAACGGTTTGGGCAGGCTTTTCATCAAGGGTATGCCATTTGACAATATTCTCTTTAAAGTCATCATTTATTTTTAATTCTGATAGAATATCTTGCAGGCTTTTTTTCAACATCATGACTCTCACCTCGTTACTTCTATTTTAGCGAATAAACGTTCGCTGCAAAAGATTTTATACAAAATTTTTTCTACTTCTTGCACTGATATTTTTACCTTTTATAGAAAGAGATTCCTTTGAACCCTTAATTTGATACAATAATAGTAACTGAATTTATTTGAAGGTGATCAAATGAAAATAGATGAAATAAAACGAGTCCTGTCTGATTTTTCTCTTTTTCGTGAGTTAAATGATTTCGAATTAAGCAAAATTACCGATATTGCCATTGCTAGAGAGTGGAAAAAGCAAAGCCATGTTTTTCTTCAGGGTGACCCGCTAGAAAATGTTTATTTTATTAATGATGGAAAAATCAAAATTTACAAAAGTGATATCAATGGTAGGGAACAAATAGTTGCCATCGCGAAAAAGGGCGAAATGTTCCCCCATGTCGGCTTTTTTAGAAAAGGGGATTATCCTGCCTATGCCGAGGTTCTTGAGCCATCAACCCTTATTGCTGTCCCTATATCAAAATTCGAATCCGTTTTGATTGAAAATCCGGAACTTTGCATTAAGGTCTTTAAAGTCCTAGGTGAGAAGATTGTTGACCTGCAAAATCGTCTTGAGGAGCAAATTCTTAACAATACATATGAACAAATTGTCAAACTGTTAATTCGGCTTGCCCAGAAGCATGGAAAGGAACTGGAGGATGGAACAATCCTGCTAAGGTCCGAATTCACGAATAAAGATCTCGCCAATATGATTGGGACAACAAGAGAAACTATTAGCCGGACACTGACCAAAATGAAAAAGGACGAATTAATTGAAGTGGACGACGAAGGAAATATGATTGTAGACATCGAAATTCTCGTGGAAGAAATTAATTTAATCTAAAGAATAGCCCGCAGCAAAAATAAAATGCTGCGGAGTTTTTTTTAACCGCACCCACCCAGGCTCAATTTCATATGATATCATGTGAAATTTCGAAAGTGAGGGTATCAAAATGTCATCAAAGCTTCCGAGTGATAAAAATAATAACTCCAAAAAGCCCGTACCTGAACCTTTTCGTGAATTAGTGAAATCAATGAACGACTTATTCACTGAAAAACCGATCAGGGGGTTTTTACAATCCATCGATGAGTTTTTTAAGCATCCTTTTCCTCCAACGGCAGGCTTTCATGTTGAAACATTAGAAACCGAAGGTGAATATATTATCACTGCTGAACTTCCTGGTGTAAAAAAAGAGCAGATTCATTTAAATATGACGGAAAACTATATAACTATCTCTGTTGAAAATAACCAGATTGAAACCCAGGAAGATGAACTTAACCAAATTTATTCACGTAAAATGTTTAGGCAGCAATCCTCCAGAACGGTTTCCCTTCCTCAGACGATCAATGAAAAAAAGGTTAAAGCATCATATCGAGATGGTTTATTACAAATTCGCATTCCACAAGAAAAAGGCAAGGTTATTGAGATTGAAGATTAAATAAACAGCGTAATAAGAGAGACGGCTTAAGGTAGCCGTCTCTTTTATTACGCTTTAAATATTCCTCCAAATCCTTTGACGAGCGAGGAAACTTGATTGACTGCATTCATCATCTGACCTGCTGTATTCACCATCTTATTAAAATCAACGGATCCATCCTGCGATTTAAAAGAATTCATAAAGGATTGCATTCCGCCAGGCTGTTTAGGAATAACATTTTGTTTTGGATAGGGGTTCATCATTGGATATCCATTCATGGGTTGGTATTGGTGATACATTTCTTCCTGTGGCTGCAATGGATTCTGGAACAAGAATTGTGAATCTTTTTGTGAATAATTTTGGTTCGGATATGGGATATTTTGTGGGGCGAATCCAGGTTGATAGTTTTGGGCCGTTTGTTGAAAAACTTGCGGGTTATAAGGATTTTGTTGTGGATATCCGTTCCAATTATAATTTCCAGATGGTGCCTGATATGGAAATGGTTGAGTACGTACACTAAATGGCTGATTCCATTGCTGACCAATCGGGATCTGGTGCATCATTTGCCCCGAATATCCATTTTGAAAGTTTAGGTTTGGCCGCCTTTTACCAAACATGGGCAAACATCTCCTCCGCATTTATCTCTCCTACAATTTATGAAGGATATGAGTGAAAGGTGATTAATTGGAAAAGGACAACCTATGTCAAAATCCCGTGAATTTTGTCTAAAGTTTAAATATTTTAAAAACTAGAAATCACTTTTTTTCGTGATACGATATAAAAAATGGTGAAGGAGGAGCTTTAAATGAACATTCGTGAATTAAAAAGCAGATTTATTCAAAGTCGGGATTATACCACAGATGACGTTAATGCACTAATGGATTTTGCTAAGAAAGCCTATATTCATAACGAAATTAGCATTAAAGAATATCGCCTTCTTGTCCGCGAACTTGAAAGTCAAGGCGCGGTTATTCCTGAAATTGATAAGGAAAACTCCCTCATCGAACATTCCTAATCTATAAACTTAAGAGATGCAAAATGCATCTCTTTTCTATTTGTTCACTTTTAAAATTTCCAAAAGAAAATATTCAATTGTACGGTGGGTATTTAAAAACCTTGTCTTGCTGGTTTCTGGAAAAAAACATTGAATTGAGAGTTGTGAAATATGCTCTCTCGTCGTATCAATTTGCTTAAGATGAATATGTTTAACCGACTCATTTTTCAGCCATGCGTTCATGGCATCTTTCCATTGGTCGTTAACTTCTCTTACCTCATTTGAAAATGGTTTAACAGTTTCATGAAAATCATAGCTAATGCCATTTTCTCTTCCTTCCTGATAGTATTTTAGAAATAGGCGGTTATAGTCTAAAAGTTTTTCTGTTAAGTCGATAATTTCTGTCTTCATTTTGCCAGTATCCCTTCTATTCTACAAATAAAAAAGCAGCATATATTTTCGCTGCTACTTTATCACATTATTTTCATTTTAACGGTAATTAAAAACCTAATTCAAGTTCTAACCGTTTTGCAGCAGGATTTTTGCTTGACTCAAGACTGTTTTCGAAAAATGCTAAGTTTACTTGATCGATTTTATTTTCTATGAATGAGAGTTTCAATGCAGAGTCATTTATTTTACTTTGCTCTTCCTTGTTTAAACTAATGCGAAGGTCGGAGAAAGATGCCTCAAGAACAGAATCCAATTCTTCCAATTGATCGTATATATCAGTCAGCATCGATACCAGCTTTTCTTTTTCAGACATTGGCTTATTCATTTTTATAAAACCCTCCTCGCTTAATCTATAAGGTATAATTCTCTTTCTTTGTTTGGCTTCCTTCCCCCTTGACAAAACTAGAAGCTATTCGTCAAAGAAAGTGTCAAAATAGCAATTTACTTGGATTATTTCGACACATTCCTAAATTCGAATGAAAAATAAAAAACGGCACAAGCTAAGGTTGGAGGTGTTAAGATGCCAAAAAAGACTAAACCAACCAACAAGCAAAAGCAAGCTGCATCAGGAAAAAGTGTTGGCTATGGTGATAAAAAGCTAGAGGGTCCAGATCGTCCTTCTACATAAGATTTTCAAAGAAAAAGCAAGGAATTACACCTTGCTTTTTTTATTCGAATTTATTTAAGTTGAGGACATTTTGGAGGGATAGCAATAATTGAAGTTGATTTGATTTAATGAAATACCAATCAGTTAGATGTATAGGATGGCGATGGCGAGCCGGAAAATACATCCAGGCCGGAGAAATCCTTTGATGCTGACTCCAATCAGTGCAGGTATGCTGATCATGCTCAATTACGGGAAAGACGGCCCTTAATAGGGGGGTATTTCGTTTCGTTTTAACTTTAAAATACTGTTCATAGTCATATCTTGAACCTGTATGCGGCGTTTTTGCAGCGAATTCATAGAAATAAGGAAATAAACGCGGATGAAACAGAATGCTGGCAAGCCTTTTTCCTAAGTCAATCCGCTTGGATAGGGAAGTAAATCCGTTCACACTAGCCCCATAAACCTCTCCCCCGCATGTCGGGAACAATACACAACTAAAATGCAGCCAATCCTGAAAGGAAAAGATAAGCGAACGAAAAACCTTCTTCTTAAACACCGGGTGCTCAATGACAGGCTTTTGGATGACATTTTGCTCGTTAATAATCAAAGCCGTGGTCAGCCTCTTTCTGTCTCTTTCTTTCCAATAACGGGTCCATTCCTTTTGAATAAAGGTGGATACATTAAAATTTGGAAGTAAATGAAACATTGGCTTGTTGATCTTCGTCGAATATTGATAGAGCAATAATTGGGGGAATACGTCATGGAAAATAAGCCAATTAGCCATTTCATACGTTAAAAAAAGCTGTTTCCTAACCTGCGGGGTGAGTAAATGAGGAAGGATTGACCCCTCCAGGTCACACATGTTCCATCCTCCATTCCGAGAAACCATACTGGCAAGGAAGGACCATATAATATCCGTATTTTTATTAAAGTATGAAAAGTAGGCATTAGTTCTAGATATATTGTCGATATTTCGCTTGTTTGTTTCACTTTGAATTTGACGAATGATGGTTTCTTCCTGTATTGTAAGATGATTCATACTCATCTTCCCTTAACGAGTTTTAATAGATTATAAGCATTGATCAATACGTAAATGGGTTCATGCTTTTGTTTGACAATTAAGGAACAATTGTTATTAGCTTGTGCATGATAATTCATTTTATTCACCCCATCTTATCCAAGATTTGATATGATATGTTTAGCTTGTGAGGTGTTTAGTATGAATTTTAACTATCCAAATGGGAAGAAGTATATCACTAAGGAGCTGCCAGCAGAAATGGCAGCAGGTAATAAAAAAAACGGCTCCTACAGTAATAGAGGAATGACACTGGAGGAAGATCTGAATCAAACAAATGAATATTATCGGGAAAGAAAAATAGCTGTCATTCATAAAAAGCCTACGCCGGTGCAAATTGTACAAGTGGATTACCCAAAAAGAAGTGCTGCTGTTATAAAAGAGGCTTATTTTAAACTAGCATCTACTACCGACTATAATGGCGTTTATAAAGGAAAATATATTGATTTTGAAGCGAAGGAAACACAAAATTCAACTTCTTTTCCATTAAAAAATTTCCATCAGCATCAAATAATTCATATGGAAGAAGTCATGAACCAGGGAGGAATTTGTTTCGTCATCCTTCGTTTTACAAAAAATGAGAAGGTTTATTTGCTTGAAGCAAAGCATCTCCTTTCTTTTTGGGAAAGGATGGCTAATGGAGGCAGAAAATCGATTACAATGGAAGAAATCGAACAGCTAGGGCATTACATACCGCTTGGATATCATCCAAGAATTGACTATATTAAAATAATTGATACACTTTAACCTTTTTTGGAAGGTTTGAAAGGATGGAATTTCATTATGGCAGACCAATATCAATCACGAGAGGAGCGCCGAAAGAAACTCCAAGCTAAAGGAAAACCAAATGGAAAAGCCAAGAAAAAACCAGGCGGACTATTTAAGAAAATCTTTCTATCTCTCGTTGTCCTTGGTATCGTTGGCATTCTGGCTGGAGTTGGTACTTTCGCCTATTTAGTGAAGGATGCTCCCAAACTTGATCCTAAATTATTAAAAGATCCAATCCCCTCTAAGGTTTTAGATAAAGATGGAAAACTAATCTCTGAGGTAGGAGGCGTAAATCGTGAATATGTAAACTATAAGGACATTCCTAAGCAAGTCGAGAATGCCATTTTAGCCACAGAGGATTATCGTTTTTACAAGCACCATGGTATCGATCCCATTCGTCTAGGCGGTGCCGTATTGGCTAATATACGCCATGGATTTGGCTCTGAAGGGGCAAGTACAATTACACAGCAGGTTGTTAAAAATTCATTTTTGACTCCTGAAAAAACGTTAAAACGTAAAGTGGAAGAAGCCTGGCTCTCCTATCAGCTAGAGCAGCAATACACGAAACACCAAATTTTCGAAATGTATGTGAATAAAGTGTATGTTTCCGAAAACAGCCATGGTATTGCAACGGCAGCTAAAATTTATTATGGAAAAGAATTAAAAGATTTAACCCTTGGAGAAGCTGCGCAAATTGCTGGAATGCCGCAAAGTCCTAATAATTATAATCCGTTTGACCATCCGGATTTAGCCGAGAAAAGACGTAACATCGTTTTATCTTTAATGAATCAGCATGGATATATTACAAAGCAACAAATGGAAGAGGCGAAAAAGGTGTCTGTTGCCTCTACTGTTTTGAAACCAAATCAAAGAAAAGTTGATGAAAAGCCGTTTGATTCTTTTGTCGATGCAGTTATTGATGAAGTAAATAAAACAACCGATCTTGATATCAATACAGATGGTTTAACCATCTATACAACCTTAGATCCGAATGCCCAAACCTATGTTGATAAAATTTTAAACACAAAAGATATCATCCCATACCCCGATGAGAATATTCAAGCTGGTATCGCTCTCCTTGATACGAAAACAGGTGAAATTCGGGCAATTGGCGGCGGCCGAAATCCAAAGGTAAAACGCGGATTTAACTATGCAATCGATACAAAACGCCAGCCAGGTTCGACCATTAAGCCAGTTCTCGATTATGGTCCAGCTATTGAATACTTAAATTGGGGCACCTATGAAATGATTGAGGATAAACCGATTACCTATTCAACCGGGAAAAAATTTGGAAATTGGGATCAAAAATACAAAGGTCCCATGACGATAAGAACCGCCTTGCAGTTATCACGAAATACTCCTGCCGTTCAAGCACTTCAGCAGGTTGGCCTAGATAAAGCAAAAGACTTTGCGTTAAATTTGGGAATTCCATTGAAAGAAATATATGAGTCCTATGCAATCGGCGGCTTTGGCGGGAAAACGATTGGGGTTTCGCCGCTAGAAATGGCGGGTGCCTATAGCGCTTTTGGTAATAAAGGCATTTACACAAAACCGCATGCGGTTACTAAAATCAAGCTCCGTGACGGGACAATGATTAAAACAGCTCCAGAACCAAAAGTGGTAATGAAGGACTCAACAGCTTTCATGATTACGGATATGTTAAAAAGTGTATTGGTATCACCTGGAACTGGAGTAAGAGCGAAAGTACCAGGACTTCCAATTGCTGGTAAGACAGGAACGACCAACTATACAACTGATGAAATGAATAGATATAATATTAACAGCAGTTCAGTACCGGATGCCTGGTTTACAGGATATACAACCAACTATACGGCTTCTATTTGGACCGGGTACAAAGATCGAACCACGCCAATTACAGCTGTTGGAAATAATCAAAGATTAGCTCAATTAATCTTTAAAAATTTAATGGCCTATGTATCTAAAGATATTGATACTCCGGATTTTGAGATGCCAAATAGTGTTCAAAAGGTTAGGATTGAAAAAGGCTCAATGCCGCCAGTCTTAGCTAGTGAATTCACCCCTGATAGTGAAATTACGACCGAATATGCTCTTAAAGGGCATGCGCCTAAAAAAATATCTCAGAAATATAATAAACTTGAAGCTCCAACGAATCCTGTTGCCAAATTAGATGAAACTAGTCAAAATATTATTTTGACATGGGACTATAAAAATGCGACCGAAAATGTTACTTTCGATGTATCCGTCGATAACGGAACCGGAGTGAACCATATCCCAGTTCAAACGAACACATTGAGTATACCTGCTACACCTGGCACAAAATATACATTTGCTATTGTTGCCATTAGCGGAAATAAAAAGAGTGATCCAGTAACAGCCTCCATTGAAATTCAAAAGCCAGCCAATGAAAATGACACAGGCAATGGTAATGGAAATGAAGGTGGGAATGGCAACGGAAATGGCAATGGGAATGGTACTGGTAATGGTACTGGTAATGGTACTGGTACTGGTAATGGTACTGGTAATGGGAATGACAACGGAAATGGCAGCGGAAATGGAAATGGAAATGGCGGAGGCCAAGGTAATACAGGAGGAACAATTCCACCAGTAACTCCTCCAGTTACTCCTCCAAGCGGGCAAAGTACAGAACCACGAAGTGGAACATAAAAATTTATTTGATCAAGAAAAAATCGTCTAGGCCATTGGCTTAGACGATTTTTTTTTGATTGTATTCTTCGCAAAATGTTTTTCCTGTTCATCCATCAGCTCTGAGAGCTGCCGGTACGAATGATATAAATTAGGCCTCGCTTTAATAAATGCCAATCGTTCTTCAAGATTAATCGGTTTTGTCTCTAATTGGTCAAATTGCAGAGTGCCTTGAAAAAAAGACCTATCATTGGTCTTCAATATAAATTGAATGAATAGCTCGATCCCTTTCTCCATCCATTCCTTGATATTTTTAAAGCTCCGGCTGCGAAAAGATACATCCAGTCTTTCTTTTACAAGCTTCCATTCCTTTAGGATGTTCATCACTTCTTGATCTTTATTATCCATGGGAAACGGCACTGCCCTTCATTCTTTTTTTACCTTCACGGCAAATTTCTAATAACGGGCATGATGGGCACTGGGGATTTTGAGCTTTACAATGATACCTTCCAAAAAAGATTAAGCGATGGTGGGTAACCGACCATTCATCTTTTGGAATTCGCTTCATTAAAGTTTTTTCAACTTCCAATACGGAATCCTTCCACCGGCATATTCCTAGACGCTTACTAACTCTTTCAACATGCGTATCAACGGCGATGGCAGGGACATCAAAGGCAACAGAAACCACAACATTGGCTGTTTTTCTTCCCACACCCGGCAGTTTAGTTAACTCATCCCTATCCTTTGGAAGTTCTCCATTATAATCATCTAAAATCATTCTGCAGAGACTTTGAATATTTTTCGCTTTATTCCTGTATAGTCCAATCGAACGTATATCAGTTTGTAATTCCTCAAGCGGAACTCTTAAATAATCTTCCGGTGTTTTATACTTTTTAAATAATTCCTTTGTGACCTTATTTACGAGCGCATCTGTACATTGTGCCGATAATGAGACAGCAATAATAAGTTCAAAGGGATTCGAATGTATTAATTCACAATGGGCATCTGGGAACATCTCTCCCATTTGATCTAAACAATATCGGATTTGAGTATTATTCAGCATAACATTTCACCTGCTTGTACGTAAAACTATTATTGTTCTAACCAGTTGTAAAAGGGAATCGATGAATGCTGGGATTCATCTTTAACATTTGGTTTCAGAGATTGTTTTTGACGAAACTTTCGTCCCTGGTTTTTAGCTTGTTCTAATGTTTTTATACCATTCTTCTTCCACTCAAACAGGATCCTATCAATATAGCGAAAATTTAATTTGCCTGACATTACAGCTTCTTTTAATCCCGCTTTAATAATAACTGGGTCATGGTGATCATCATCCATCCACATCCCAAGGGTTTCGCATTCAAATGGTGATAAAGGCCGGCCAAACTCCTTTTCAAAACATGTATATAAATCAGTTTCCTCTGCCTTCTTTTCCATTTGGTTTATATTTTGATTATGAATCATAAATTGATCAACGAGTCTCTCCCACAAAGGCTTTAAGGAATACTTTTCAAATCGGATTCCTTCATGCGAATATTCATCCATGATTTCAATGAAACCTCTTTGGATTAGCTTTCTGAGCATTTCATTGCATTCAGAAATAGAAATAGTCATTCTTGCCGACAGTTCTTCCGGTGTTGGAAATTCATTCCCTTTTTCTAAAAAAGTAAGTATATTTAGTAAAAGAACGAGCTCTGTTTCGTTTAAATTAATATTGCGGTATTCAGAAAATAATAGTGTTGGTATCGAAATATTACCTTCTTGAAGCCATGCTAATAAAGTTGTTTTCATCTTTTGGACACCTCCTGATAAGTATACCATGAACATTTTATCCGAGTAAGAGTATTAGGTATCCAGCATTGGAAAGGAAATCAAAAAGCCTGCAGAAAGCAGACTTTTTGTTAATATCAATAGTTGTAACTATTTTAGTTTTTAACGTTAGCCTTTTCAAGTACAAACTGGTGAATCCTTGCTACGGCTTCTTCTAATTGCTCGAGTGAAGTTGCGTAGGAAAGGCGAATATTATCTGGTGTTCCAAATCCTGAACCAGGAATGACAGCCACTTTTGCCTCTACAAGCAATGCTTCTACAAAGTCATCTACTTGGTCAAAACCAGTCATTTCAGCAGCAGCTTTCACATTTGGATATAAGTAAAAAGCACCTTGTGGTTTTACGCAAGTAAAGCCAGGAATTGCAACTAACTTATCATAAATGATTTCTAATCTTTTTTCAAATGCCTGACGCATTTCTTCTACTGGTTCTTGCGGACCATTGTAAGCTGCAATAGAAGCATATTGTGCAGTTGTAGTGGGATTCGATGTACTATGGCTGGCAAGATTTGTCATCGCTTCAATGATATCTTTATTTCCGGCAGCATAACCAATTCTCCATCCAGTCATGGAATGTGATTTGGAAACACCGTTAATGACAATTGTTTGTTCCTTAAGCTCAGGTGATAGCTCGGCAATCGATATATGCTTGACGCCGCCATATACAAGCTTTTCATAAATCTCATCTGAAACAATGAGAATATTTTCTTTCAAACAAATTTTACCTAATTCTAAAAGTTCTTCAGCTGAATAAAGAACGCCAGTTGGATTGCTTGGTGAATTGATAATCACCGCTTTAGTTTTATTCGTAATCGCCTTTATAAGTTGTTCCGGGGTAATCTTAAATTGATTTTCTTCAGAACCCTCAATATAAACGGGGACACCGCCTGCTAATTTAACTTGTTCGGGATAGCTTACCCAATAAGGAGTTGGTATGATAACCTCATCACCATCATTAAGAATTACCTGAAATAATGTATAAAGAGCATGCTTGGCTCCATTGCCTACAATTATTTCATTTGGTTTATACGTTAATCCCTGGTCTTGTTCAAATTTCTTGATAATCGCTTTTTTTAATGCCGGTAATCCAGCTGAAGGGGTGTACTTTGTATAACCTTCATTCATCGATTCTACTGCAGCATCTAAAATATGTTGAGGTGTATTAAAGTCAGGCTCCCCTGCTCCTAAACCAATTACATCTTCACCCTTTTCTTTTAATTCCTTCGCTTTAGCGGTGATTGCTAAAGTAGTAGAAGGTGTAAGTGCTAAAACTCTATTCGCCAGCTCCACTACCATGCCTGTTCCTCCATTCTCAATCCATTCTAAAGATTTTCAATTTTTTTCAGCCATTCGCCTGTTTCAAAGTGTACATAATAATAATTTATTAAATTATTTTCAGAACGATAATAAATTTCCCATAATGGAATATTTTTTTCCATACCTAACCGAACTGAAATAATTTTTTTAGGTTTTTTTTCTTGTAATAATTTTTTTACAGCCTCATTTTTCGTGAGACCATTTTTAGCTTTTTTCACTATAACTTTTTTACTTTTTTCGGGAATCCACACAATGATATTTTCACCTTTGTTATTTTTTCCCTCGATTACATTTACTGTCTCTAAACCATTGTAAATATGAAAGTCCTCTACTTTACTTAATTGAACCCTTTTATTAGCAAGTAGTAACGCTTTTTCTTCAGCCGCTTTTACAGGTTCTTCTGCAGAGAAATATACCTTAATCAAGACACCAAAAATACCAAGAACAAATAATGCTAGAAAAAATAACCACTTTTTCACTTTAATTCACTTCTTTATGTACGATATATAGTAAAAATCGCTTTATTTTTATCTTCTTGATCAAGGGCCAATCCAAACATAAGGTCTTTTTCTTTCAAAGTACGATTCAGCGCATCAACTACTTTATAAAAATCCGGACTATGCTGGATTTTTACAGTTGACAAAACTTCAATTTTACTTTCCATCTAATTCCTCCATTGTCTTTCTCATAACACAAAATCGATAAAAAATTCTACTCAATTATTATAACAGGTTAAAGCGAGAAACGTACTTGAAATGCTAGAATAATTAAATGAATATTTTTACTCTGTTGCATCTGGCAAGGGAATTACTTCATAGTTTGAATCTGTAAATTTAATTGTCACCGTACCGTGTTTTTTTGTAAAATATATCTCCGACCAAATATCATGTAAATCATGTATGATTTCAGTATCAAAGAGATCACCTTCATCAGCAAATAGAATCGAAATTTGCGGATTAAAAAATTCGATTAATTTTTCTGTTATTGCGTCTTCTTTAGCGAAAAGGGGAGTTTTAAAAACGTTTAGGTTCTCGAGGTTCCGAGTTAAAAGCTTTTGTTCAGCGCGTTTGCTAAAAGAATTCATCATGAAAATTCGATGTTTAAAAAACTCCAAAGTAAAATCTAAACCTTCGTTTTGCATACTTCCTAAAAATTGAACTTCAGCTGTCAACTCAGGGAGTATTTCTTTTTTCGTGCCCTCTCCCCAAGCCACAATTGATAGCTGATTTTCAGGGTTTAAACTTTTCGATAGGAATGCCGCCATTTTAGGTGTAGTAATTATCTCTTGGGTTTTATATTTTAAAAGAAATTGATTGATCAGATTAATATGGGTTTCAGGTTCATCATTGGTAAGGATGAGCGTAGAAATTTCCTTGACATCATACAGGCTCAGCCATTTTTCCAATTCTGCTTTGCTCTCTTCTCTCCCGATATTCACTAAAACATTCCCGCCATTCGGTCCTTGAATAAGGGTCGCTTCTCCAGCTGACAATCCCAAAAAGGTAATGGCAACCTCATGGTCCTTCAATTTCAAATCAATATTTTCAATTTTGCTTGTCGCAAAAACAGTCGAGGTGGCTTGAAATATGATCATTATTAAAAGCAGTAAAATTCTCATGCACATTCCTCCTATAGATATTTATAGAATGTACAATTTTACCATTATTTATCATAACCAAGCATGAATAAATTCTACAAGTTCATCCATTGGACCTTTTTTAACCGGCACGGAAGGAATTGATTTCAAAAAAGCCTTTCCATATTTTGTGGTTACAATTCTTCTATCAAATACCACTAAAATTCCTCGATCGTTCTTTGTACGGATCAAACGTCCAAAGCCCTGCTTAAATTTTAAAATAGCTTCCGGAAGTGAGTATTCGGAAAAAGCATTACCGCCTTGTTCTTTGATCACTTGGCACTTTGCTTCCGTCAGCGGTTCGTCAGGCGGGCTAAATGGTAGTCTCACAATCACAAGACAGGTCAAATCCTCCCCAGGAATGTCTACCCCTTCCCAAAAACTGCTGGTTCCTAATAAAATAGCTTTGTCATATCGCTGAAAATTCCGTGTTAATCTCGTACGGCTGCCGCTCGTAATGCCTTGGGCAATCATGACGTAATCATTGAGAAAACCACTTTCTTTAATTAATTCATAGGTTTTCTTTAACATGTCATACGCAGTAAAAAGAAGCATCATTCTTCCATTTGTCGCTTCTGCAAGAGTAATAATATGCTCAGTTATAGCAATTACATATTCATCCAAAGTAACCTCATTGATTTCTGGCAAGTCCTCAGGGATTAAAAGATTGACTTGATGCTTATATTCAAAAGGCGAAGGAATCGTAATTTGTTTCGTCGAGACTGGATCTAATCCGATTTCTTTAATTATATAGTTAAACGAGTTATTTACCGTTAAGGTGGCAGAGGTGATGATTACCCCTTTTTTCACTTGAAATAATTGCTCTTTAAGAGCATTCGCCACAAATGCAGGCTGCGCCAAAAAGGTTGTTACGTTTTGTGGAGAGCGGATATCCATCTCAATCCATTTAACGTCGTGAGAATCCTTTATAAAGCACTTTATGACCGTTTCCCTTAGCATAACTAAATCATTTGAAAGCAGTAAGATTTCTTCCATTTTACTCTTCTGTATATTTGATAAGAAATTTGTCTGTTTTTCTAACAAATGAAGCCGTTCCATAATTGAACCTTGCAGGTCTTTAAGTAAAAAGGAAAACCTTTCAGCACTATGAATAATGCCCTTTGTTTCTTTCCCTTCAGCAGATTTAGAAAAGCGGACTTTGGCACGATAAAAACCTTTTTTGTTAGACAGCTTCTTTTTCGTATAAAGACCGATTAACTTAAAGAATTCATCCATTTCATAGGTAAGGTCCACTATTAGCTGATTCAACTCCTGCCGGGAAGCAAGTTTCTCATTTGTAACACAAATTGAAGATAACAGGCCTTCTAGCTCATAAAAAAGCTGTTTCTGTTCATATAGTCCAAATTGGCCCAATAACAGTCTTGTTGATAAATAATCTAAGGTTGCTCCGAAAAACTGAGATGCAACTTTTTCAAGATGATGACCCTCATCAATAATCACATAGTCATATTCGGGTAAGATTGAGCCATCTCCCTTTATGTCACTTAATAATAACGAATGATTGGTTATAATGATATCGGCGGAAGAGGCCGCCCTTTTTGCTTTTTGGTAATAGTCTTTCTCTTGCCATTCGCGGTTTTGGGAGAATACTGCAGGTTCATTCTTTATTTTATTCCAGTAAATGAGCCCGCCGCTCGAAATATTAAGCTCGTCTTTATCTCCAGTTTCTGTTTCTGTCAGCCAAACAAGTATTTGCATTTTGGTTAACGTGGTATCGTAATTATCGTTTTCATCCAAAAGAGTTTGATAGAATTTTTCCAAACTAATATAATGGTTTCTCCCTTTAAGCAAAACCGAATCAATCTTAAAAGGGAGTATTTTTTCTAAAATCGGAATTTCTTTCTTTAAAATCTGCTCTTGCAGCTGAATAGTATGTGTACTAATTACAATTGGGAGATTTTTCTGCTTGGCAAAATAAGCACTTGGCAAGAGATAACCTAGTGATTTGCCTACACCAGTTCCAGCTTCAATTAAAGTATGCCGCATATTGAATAAAGTCTCATGAACCTCATCCATCATCGTAAATTGACCAGATCTATGCTCAAAATTATCAAAACCTTGTTTAATCAGTTCCATTTTCTCTTCAACATTACCAGGAAACTTGATGTCGATTCTACTTAAGTTTTCTTCTGGATTATTCTTTAAATCCTTTTTTAAGGCAAGATTCTTAAATATCTCAATGGCTTCCGGAAGCTCCTCAGGCTCCATCTTTTTATATTCCAGAAGGTCATCAAGAAGCAGCTGCAGATCACTTTTCAACCCGCCAGAAAGCTGCGTAAGCTGGTCCATTGTGATTAAAGGCAACTGCGATAACTTTCTTAAAAAAATTAGAAAGAGTTCTGCAGTGACCTGAGCATCGCTGTCGGCCTGATGAGGACGGTCATGATTAAGATTTTCTCTTTCTGCTAAATCGGTAAGCTTATAGCCATCTGCGGTTGGATATAAAATCCTGGCCATTTCGACCGTATCCAGAACTGGGCCATAAAACCCCTCGAAGCCTGCCTGAATTAGTTCCTCTTGCAGAAAGGAAAGGTCAAACAAAACATTATGCGCAACAAAATAGGCCCCTTCTAAAAGTTCCGATACTTGCCCGGCAATTTCAGAAAATAAAGGAGCGTCCTTAACCATATCATCATTAATTCCAGTTAGCTCTTCGATAAAAACTGGAATGGATTTTTGCGGATTGACAAGTGATGAGTATGTATTTATGATTATTCCGTTTTCGATGACTACTGCTGCGAATTGGATGATCTTATCGCCTTTTTTGGGAATGTTCCCTGTAGTTTCTAAATCGATAACAACAAATTTATTTGACATCTGATAAACACCCCGAACTTCTGTTCATTAAACGGTATCACAAAAAGACTAAAAAGTAAAAAAGAAAAATCCCCGAAAAAATCGGGGATTACTACATAACTGTAAGTGCTGGTTCTGCATGAAGCAGTTCTTTAATGCGGTTATTCTCATCCATTATCGCCACTTTTGGCTTGTGCGCCGATACTTTCTCTTCAGCCACAAAGGCATAAGATATAATAATGACGATATCACCAGGCTGTACAAGGCGGGCAGCTGCACCGTTTAAACAAACCACACCACTGCCTCTTTCTCCCGGAATAATATAGGTTTCTAAACGGGCTCCATTGTTGTTGTTAACAATTTGCACCTTTTCATTGGCAATCATGCCAACAGCATCTAGAATTTCTTCGTCTATCGTTATACTGCCAACATAGTTTAAATTAGCCTCTGTAACTGTTGCGCGGTGGATTTTTCCGTTCATCATGGTGCGAAACATAGATTTATTTCCTCCCCCTGGTTATTAATTTATATTAATAATTAAATTATCTATCAATCGAACCTTCGTAAATTTAACTGCAAGAGCAATGATAATTCTATCGTTTAATTCTTCCAGTGGCTTAAGCTCTGGATAAGAGAAAATATCGACATAATCGATCTCCCCTTTTGATTCACTTGTTATCATTTCTTTTATTAAGTTGACTAAAGTGACAGGATTACGTTCACCGTGAAAAATGGCTTCCTTTGCAGCCTGCAGGCTTTTATATAAGACGGTTGCTTGTTGTCTATCTTCAGGTAGCAGATTAACATTGCGGGAACTTTTCGCAAGACCATCTTGTTCACGGACAATATCAACTGCAACCAATTCAATTGGAAAATTAAAATCAGAGATTAATCCATCAATGACAGCTACCTGCTGAGCATCTTTAATGCCAAAATACGCCCGTGTCGGCATTATGATATTAAATAGTTTCGTAATGACCGTGGCTACTCCGTCAAAATGGCCTGGACGCGACTTTCCACATAATACATCCGTACGTTTTTCAACGACCACTTTAACTGAAGCAGAACCTGGATACATTTCCTTTACTGAAGGAAAAAAGACATAATCTATTTTCTCTCCCTCAGCTAATGCACAGTCTCGCTCAAAATCACGCGGATAAGTAGAGAAATCCTCTTTTGGTCCAAACTGCAAGGGATTGACAAAAATACTTAATACAACGGTATCATTTTCTTGACGCGCCTTTTTTAACAAGGTTAAATGTCCTTCATGAAGAAATCCCATTGTTGGAACAAAGCCAATTGAATGTCCTTTTTCCTTCAGTTGCCTGATTTCTGATTGCATTTCTTGGATGGTTGTTACGACCTTCATTCTTTACCTCCGTATAAAGCCTTAAGCTCCGTTTCTTTCATGGTAAAAGAGTGTTTATCTTCGGGAAATTGTTTATTTTTCACATCTGAAACGTATGCCTGAATGGATTCAAGCATAAAAGGATTGACTGAATGGTATTGTTTCACAAATTTTGGAACTCGCTCTACACCATATCCTAAAATATCATGATAGACTAGAACTTGGCCATCAACATCAATACCTGCTCCTATGCCAATTACAGGAATGGATAACGACCTTGTTACTTCTTCTGCAAGCTGCTTGGGAACACATTCAAGCACTACAGCAAAAGCGCCTGCTTCTTCGCATTTGATAGCATCATCCAGTAATTTTTTAGCCGCCTCGGAATCTTTACCTTGAACCTTATACCCGCCTAAAACACCGACCGATTGCGGGGTTAGTCCCAAGTGAGCACAGACAGGTATCCCTGCATTGGTTAGTGCAGAGATTTTCTCTAGAACATCGTCAGCCCCTTCGAGTTTAACAGCATGGGCTCCCGTTTCCTGAATAAGACGTCCGGCATTCATTAATGTATCTCGAACCGATAAATGGTAAGTTAGAAAAGGCATATCCGCCACAATAAACGTATCTTTTGCTCCACGTTTAACTGCTTTTGTATGATGAATCATGTCTTCGAGTGTTACTGGGATAGTGGAATCATAACCCAACACCACCATTCCAAGTGAATCACCAACTAAGATTAGGTCAACTCCACCCTGTTCTGCTTGTTTGGCAGACGGGTAATCATATGCCGTTAACATAACAATTTTTTCGTGATTTTCTTTCATCTTTAAGAACTCTGTTGTTTGCTTCATCCTTATTCCCTCCTTTTAATTGGGAGAGGAGATAAAAGGCAGCTGAAGAGCAAATAAAAAGATCCTTCTGAAGGCAGAGGATCTCCGTTACTCATTACTGTTCCATCCCTCTGTCCCGGTCCGTATTTACGGATCTAGGCAGATACCTATTTTAATTTTCGTTTGACGTTAAAGGTGCAGTTCCTTAGGATACTGCCCAATGAAATTATAACAAATTTCTCTTAAAAAGTGTACAAGCTTCTTTATATAAATTGCTGTGTTAAACTTAATTGTTGATTTTTACTCCAGGCGCTTCGCTTTCCGCGGGCGTGCCGGGAAGCCCCGTACTCCCGCAGGAGTATTCGCGCCTTCCGTTCTAATCAACATGGTTTTAAAATGAAAATTTCCTTTACAATCATACTACCGATTAAAGCTCAATATCGGCTGAGTATATATGATGTATCGTACCTAAGTTATCTTCGAGCATTAATACTCCCTCATCAGTAATTCCTAAAGCCTTTCCCTCAATTACATTTGTCAAGGTCCTTGCCTTAAGTACTTTCCCAATGCTTATCGCATAGCTTTCCCATAATAGCCTGATTGGAAGGAAGCCTTGTTCTAAATAAAGTAAATATAGTGTCTCGAATTGTTTAAAGATGCTTCTGATTAAACCGGCTCTAGAGATTGGTTCGCCTTTTTCAATATAAAGAGAACTGGCGATTTCATGCAGTTCAGCTGGGAAATCTTCCTTCTTTTGGTTTACATTTATCCCGATGCCAACAATGATCGAATGGACCCTGTCAGCTTCAGCCTGTAATTCAGTTAAGATACCAGTCACTTTTTTCCCTTTGATTAAAATATCGTTCGGCCACTTTATTTCAGGGGTGAGTCCGGTAAATTCTTCAATTGCCTGAACAACTGCAACCGCTGTTAAAAGGGTTAACTGCGGTGCTTTTGTTAAAGGGATATTCGGACGAAGAATGAGGCTCATCCAAATACCAGTATATTTTGGTGAATGCCATTTACGGTTCATTCTTCCCTTTCCAGACCTTTGCTCTTCAGCAATGATAACCGTACCCTCAGGTACTTCCTCAGAGGCAAATCGGTGGGCAATCTTTTGTGTCGATTCTACACTTTCCTCATAATGGATGTTCCGTCCAATAAAATCCGTTGTTAAACCAAGTCTAATTTCATCAGCCGTTATTTTTTCCGGTGTTTTTACAATCCGATAGCCTTTCCTTCTGACAGCTTCTAATTCGAAGCCCTCTTTCCTTAATTCCTCTATATGTTTCCAGACTGCCGTCCTGGAACAGCCAATTAAATCAGCTAGATGCTGCCCTGATAAGTAATCTTCCCCTGCATTTGTAAAAGCATCAAGCAGTTCCTTTCTTAATTCCGACTGCACTCTACTAGCCACTCCTTAATATCTTGATAATTATTCGCTACTTTCCCTATTAAAATTGCATGTTCAATTTCAAAAAGGGTTTCCTTCAACCAAGGTCCACCACTTTTATTGAACCACTGCATGAGGTCATTACCTGTTACATTCATTTCTGACCGCTCTTTTATCGGCAGCTCTTGATAAACCTTCTTCCAAGAATAAATAGATTTCTTTTCTTCAATTCCTTTTAAAACTAGATAAAGCTTCTCTACTGATTGAATGGTATCAAGCCCGGCAGTATACAAATCATAAACCGTCCATTCCTGTTCAAGTCTTTTGGCTAGGTATGTTAAGGTAATTTGAATATCCCTTACCGCTTTAACCGGCAGTCGCCAGCCTCTTAAAAAAGAATCTGCGTCATTATTTTTTAACTCCAAACAGAAAAGAAGTAACGACCACATTTCTTTTATATTCAGCTTTTCACAATGATAGGCTAATAATAGCTCTAAAAACTTCTTTTGATTTTTAAGGCCCGGCAAATAAGAATATAAATCAGTATCAATCAGGATACTGATTGCTTTTTTTCGATTTTGGCCTGCTAGAAGCTTTTCAAATTCTGTTCTTTTTCGTTCAACAGCAATGTTGTCTAGTAAGGGAATTAATTTTGTTAACGCCGTAATGGTTTGACTTTCCATCGCGAAAGAGAGCTGGCTGACAAAGCGGACAGCTCTCATCATCCTTAATGCGTCTTCCTGGAACCGCTCCATAGCTGAACCGACGGTCTGAATGACCTTTTCGTCTATTGCCAGACGGCCATTAAAAGGGTCAATTAAATTCCCCTGCCTGTCCATCGCTATAGCATTCATCGTAAAATCTCTTCTCTGCAGATCTTCTTTAAGGCTCCGAATAAACGCAACCTCTTTTGGCCTTCGAAAATCCAAATATTCAGCTTCTGTTCTGAAGGTGGTAATTTCATACGATTCATTATTATATATAACAAGGACAGTTCCATGCTCAATTCCAACATCCACAGTTCTTGAGAAGACCCTTTTCACTTCTTCCGGTGTTGCGGATGTGGCGATATCGACATCACTTATTTGTTTATTTAGAAGAAAATCCCTAACTGATCCTCCAACAAAATAAGCTTCATAGCCCGCCTCTTCTAGTTTCATTAGTACTGGAACGGCAGATAAAAATGGTTCAATCATTTCTTTCACCCTAATTCAGCAGCTTAAAGTATATTTGTTCATACTGTTCTACGATGTTGTCCGCTTTAAATTTAGTTGTTGCAGTTTCAACTGACCGTTTAGATAATTGTTGATGGAGTTTCCTATCCATTAATAAAGCAATCGCTTTAGCAGCAATATCTTCAATGTCTCCTACTTCACAAATATACCCTGTTTCACCATGGTTAATAACTTCCGGTAATCCTCCCACATTGGTTCCAATACAAGGCACACCACATGCCATCGCCTCTAAAGCAACAAGGCCAAAGCTTTCCTTTTCTGATAAAAGAAGCATTAAATCACTAATCGAGTATAATTCCTCAAGATTCTCTTGCTTACCAAGGTAAATAACTTTGTCCTCTATTCCTAACTTCCTGACTAGTTTGCAAACGATTGTCATTTCCGGACCATCTCCGACCAGCAATAATTTTGCAGGCATTGACGCTGAAATTTTCGCGAAGGTCTTAATGACATCCTGCACCCTTTTAACAGCACGGAAATTAGAAACATGAATAATGACCTTTTCTTCTTGTTTAATCTCAAATTCACACTTTAAAATATCGGCATTGCTTTTTTTATAGATTCTCTCGTCAATAAAATTATAAACCGTTTCAATTTGTTTATCTGGATTAATAAGTTCAAATGTTTGATTTACAAGGGCTTTGGAAACAGCTGTGACAGAATCTGATTTTTCAATACCAAATTTAATTGCATCGGCAAGTGAAGGGTCATATCCTAAAACCGTAATATCCGTTCCATGTAAAGTTGTCACAATTTTAAGATCCCTTCCGGCCATTTGTTTGGCTAAAATAGCGCAAACAGCGTGAGGAATGGCATAATGAACATGTAAGATATCTAATTTTTCACGATTTGCTACTTCAGCCATCTTGCTTGCAAGTGCAATATCATATGGCGGGTATTGGAAAACGGAATATTGGTTCACTTCTACTTGATGATAGTATATATTGTGGTACATTTTATTTAATCGAAAGGGAATACTCGATGAGATAAAATGAATTTCATGCCCTTTTTCCGCAAGCATTTTCCCAAGTTCCGTTGCAACAACACCTGATCCGCCAACAGTTGGATAGCAGGTTATCCCAATTTTTAGTTTCTTCATCGCTTATTCTCCTATCAAATCACGATTCATAAGGATAGGAACTTTCGTTTTAAAGCCTTCGGCATAAGTTACACCAACCAGCTTTCCAAACATTCTTTCTCTAGCCTCAACTGTTTCAATGTAACCGTTCACTAATGGTGTATCTTCGCTATCATCTGTTTTTTCAAATTGACTTTTATAGGCTCGTAAAGCAGAAAGCTTTTTATCTATAAAGGTTGAAATATCAATCGTAAATTCTGGATTATGGAAACCGTTAATCATATAAAAATAAACCCTTTCCACTCGGTGGGGCATATTTTCTCCATCTGTCTGAAATTTTTTAATCCCCGCTGAAAAAACAGCTTCTTCGACAAGGCGGGCGCAATTCCCGTGATCGGGGTGCCGGTCTTCAAAATAAGGGGCAAAGACAAGTTGAGGCTTGTATGCTCTGATTAATGCTGCAATTTTACGTATGTATTGTTCCTTCAGGAATAAACCGCGATCAGGAAATCCCAATGAAGTTCGGATCTCTACGTTTAGTATTTCTGCCGCTTGTGCCGCTTCCTCTTTTCTTAAGGTTACGTTCCCGTTGGAAGAAAGATCTGCATCTGTTAAATCACATATACCAATTCTTTTACCTTCAGATGCAAGTTTAGCAATCGTACCCCCCATGCCGATTTCAACATCATCAGCATGGGCTCCAAATGCCAAAACATGAAGCTTCTTATTTTCCATTGCTTCCACCATTTTCTTTGACGATATTTCTCCAATCCATTAAACCTTCCTCTAACCCTCTAATTAATAGCTCAGCCGTCCCCATATTGGTAGCAAGAGGTATAGAATATACATCACATAAACGAACAAGTGCGGTAACATCTGGTTCATGAGGTTGTGATGTCAGCGGATCCCGGAAAAAGAACACAGCATCCATTTGATTTTTTGCAATCATCGCCCCAATTTCCTGATCGCCTCCCAGTGGTCCTGATTGGAACCGGGTAATTGGCAGTCCTGTAGCTTCACTGATTCTTGCCCCTGTTGTTCCGGTCGCAAACAATGTGTGTTTGGCAAAAATAGTCTGATAGGCAGTGGAAAATTGTACCAAGTCATTCTTTTTTTTATCATGAGCAATTAAAGCAATATTCATAATTTACCTCCTAATCTAAAATATTTTCTAGTCCATAAACAAAATGATTTTGTTTCATGACTGTTTCGACAGCCACTTTCACTCCAGACATAAAGGAAGCTCTGTTATAGGAATCATGACGAATTGTCAAGGTTTGTCCATCTGCGCCAAATAAAACCTGCTGATGGGCAATTAATCCTGGCAATCGGACGGAATGGATATGCATACCGTCATAGTCCGCACCTCTTGCACCATTAATGGTTTCTTTTTCATTTGGATGACCTTGCTGTTTCTTTGCCCTAACAGAAGATATCATTTCCGCTGTTTTAACTGCCGTACCAGACGGAGCATCAAGTTTCTTATCATGATGCAATTCAATAATTTCAATATCGTTAAAATATTTTGCAGCCATTTGTGAAAATTTCATCATCAGAATAGCGCCAATCGCAAAGTTTGGGGCAATAATACAACCCAATTCTTTTTCCTTACAAATGCGTTCCAGCTCTTCTAAATTATTTTTTGTAAAACCTGTTGTCCCTACAACTGGACGAACATTATATGATAGAGCTGTTGTAGTGTGGTACATACCTACTTCCGGTGTTGTTAAATCTATTAACACGTCTGCATCTACATTTTTCAAACAATTTTCAATGTCCCTATAAACAGGCACACTATGTATCGATTGAAACCCATCAATATCACTTAGCATGATTCCATCGTATTTATGGTCAACAACAGCAACTAATGTAAAGTGTTCCGTTGTGGTTACTAGATTGACTGCCTCACTGCCCATTCGGCCCCGCGGACCGGCAATAACAATTCGGATGTTATTCATTAGACTTATTCCCCATTTCCTCATCTATTCTTGTCCATCTGTTTTTATCCCTCGTATTAAATTTATTCATAACATAATCGTGGGCCTCTTCTAGATCAATATTTAAAGAATTCGCAAGACAAATAATAACAAACAACAGATCGCCAAGCTCTTCCTCAATTGCTTTTTCTGCTTCTGTTGTTTTCTTTGGTTTCTCACCGAAAGTATGGTTTATTTCCCTAGCTAACTCGCCAAGTTCCTCCGTTAGTCTTGCAACCATGGCGAGAGGACTGAAATAACCTTCCTTAAATTGTCCTATGTATGTATCGACCTCTTGTTGAAGGTCTTTCATCGATTTCCCTTTGTCCATTTTCTTCACCTCATAGCTATCATATTTTTCATGTTAGCTAAAAAAAGACTGTTTTACAAATGTTTTCGATTAAAGCGCTCACTTTACTATTTAGATTGCTCCAGTATATTTTATTCGCTATAATAAAAACCGCGATGATAGAGAAAATTATGGTAGAGGAGGAATGTTTATGGTATTAAGCCTTAAAATTAAAAATATATTGTTTATTCTATTAGGTGCAGCCATTTTTTCATTTGGACTTGTAAATTTTAATATGCAGAATAAGCTGGCAGAAGGCGGATTCACAGGGATAACCCTGCTTCTTTATTTCCTGTGGAAGCTAGATCCGTCAATAACAAACCTGGTGTTAAATATTCCTTTATTTATTATTGGATGGAAGCTGCTGGGTCGAAATGTTTTTTTATATACGATCATAGGAACAGTTGGGGTTTCCATTTTTCTTTGGATTTTCCAACGCTATCCTCTAGACATGCCATTGAAAAGTGATTTAACCTTGGCAGCTTTATTTGCAGGAGTTTTTGCTGGTATTGGATTAGGAATTATCTTTCGCTTTGGAGGTACGACCGGCGGCGTGGATATTATTGCAAGGCTTGTTCAAAAATATGCCGGCTGGAATATGGGGAAGACGATGTTTATGTTTGATGCATGTGTCATTGGCTTATCCCTGCTTACATATTTAAACTACAAGCAGGCCATGTATACACTTGTAGCCGTTTTTGTTGGGGCAAGAGTAATTGACTTTATCGTAGAAGGAGCCTATTCCGCAAGGGGAGCGATGATCATTTCGGAAAAAAATGAGGATATCGCCAAAAAAATAATGGATGAAATGGAGCGTGGAGTCACTGCTTTAAGAGGCTATGGATCTTATACAAAAAGTGAGCGTGACGTATTATATTGTGTGGTAGCGAAAAGTGAACTGATCCGCTTGAAAAATTTAGTTACTACAGTAGATCCTCATGCCTTTGTATCCATTTCCATTGTTCATGATGTCCTAGGTGAAGGGTTTACACTAGACGAAAATAAAAAACCAATTCAATCATAAAAGCAATGTCCCTGCCTAGGACATTGCTTCTTTTAATCGTCGTTTCTATTCATACCTGTAAAAATAAAAACCAATCTTAATAATTCCAGAACAGCTACGGCTGCGGCAGCTACATATGTCAAGGCTGCGGCATTTAAAACCTTTTTAGCTTCTCTCTCTTCTCCATGACCAATTAGCCTGAGCGCAGCAATTTGGTCCAGTGCGCGATTAGAAGCATTGAATTCAACAGGCAATGTGATAAGTTGAAAAAGGACGGCTGCTCCCATGAAAATAATCCCCAATAGCAGCATACCGCTAAAATGAAAGAGTATCCCAATCATTATGAGTATCCATGAAGCATTTGAACCAAGATTAGCAACAGGAACCAATGCATGGCGAAAACGCAAGAACGCATATCCTTTTGCATCCTGTATCGCATGACCGCATTCATGGGCAGCCACTGCAGCCGCAGCAATCGAATGACCATGATAGTTATCAGGAGAAAGACGGACTGTTTTCGTCCTAGGGTCATAGTGGTCACTTAAAAACCCTCTCCCTTCTTCAACAGCAACATTATAAAGCCCATTGGCATTCAAAATTTCCCTTGCAACTTCGGCTCCTCGACGATAAGAAGAGGACGGCACTCGAGAATATTTAGCAAAGGTACTTTTAACCCTCATCTGGGCCCATAATGGGATTAGTGCAATGATAATAAAATATAATAGAAATGACATTATAAAACCTCCAAATCAGCTCTTGGTGACTGTCTTGTAATCAAAGCTGCCGATTAGACGCATCAATCCTTTAAATCTCTAGAACGGTCTTTTTTCAACCCTTTTTCACCTTGATACTTTCTCCAGCCAACATATGATAAAGTCATGATAATAATACTTCCGGTTGAGATGATCACCCACCATAATGAAGGATCTGCCTCATCCTCTTCTAAATTGGCAAAAAGGTTTTTTAAATCCGTATCAAGGGCATCCAGTTCCTGCCTGCTTTTTTGATCCTTTACAACTTGCGACCTGTATTCATCAATAAAATTTATTCGGGCATCTAATCTTTGAATATTTTCTACTGGTACATCAATTTTCATACTTGGATAGATAACATTATACAAGGATAAAAACGAATTAAAGCTTGAATGGAAATGAGCAGAATCACCATTTAGGGCCGCATCCTTTGCCTGATGAAAAGCGGTCATAATTTGGTCTTCCATTTCTGTCCATAATGGTTGATGACTAGTGGAAATCGCATCAATGACAAGACGGAATTTCGTAAGTTTATTTATTCTTTCTTCATATTTCATATTTGGGCTTACAGCAGCTTCCATTGCCTCGTCATGGGAGGTGTGAACAATTCTAACCTCATCCATGGTTAAGGGCTGCTTATTACCAGTAATACTAGTGAACTGATCTGAAAAATAATCAAGCAATTTCTTAGCATCTTCGTATCTATGAAACTTCACCATTTGGAGAGCTTCATCGGAAATATCATCAAGCTTCTCCATTGGCGATTGCTGTTTTGCTTGAACTGATATGGGAGTGAGCATCATGATAATTGCTAAAATGATGAACCATTTTATTTTCAATTCTTGTCCCCCCTTTCGTTACTAATTAAAATGTATGAAGGGTTGGACAAGGTTAGACCTGTGATACCAAACTATTTTATATCAAGTTGAAACCGATTTTCCCGGATGCCTAAATAATAGGCAATACCAATTGACAACATCGACAGCCAAAAAGTAAAATAGCCAATTTGCGGGGTATATTGATCAAGCATATGATAGCTTGGCAGCATGAAGAAGACATAGTCAATAACGTCATTATGTAAGGTCCAAATCGCAGTTACAATCAGGTGCCACCATTTTATCCTATAAAACGGAGCATATAATAGTCCTTGTACCGCCATGGCAAAATGGGAGAAAATCAACATATATCCAACAAAATCCAACTCCCCCTGGACAAAATACACTAGGATGTTCATGACAACAGCCCAGATTCCATATTTAAAAAGCGTTACTAAGGCAAGCGATTCTACTAAAGGCCAATTTTTCCTCATTAAAAAAGCAATAAGGACAAAAACAAAAAATAAGCTCGCAGTTGGGCTGTCCGGTACAAAAATGAGAAATTTCGCCGGTGTTTCTTTAAGCTGCCACCCATACCAATAATATCCATATATCGTTCCTGCAATATTAATCACTAGTAAAAGTAATAATACATTTCGATTTGCTAATAGAGGATAAATCCAGCGCACTATGATTCCCCATTTCACTAATTAAGAAAAAAGCTGACGAAAATCGTCAGCTTTCAATCTTTAAATTATTTTTTACCAAGGCCTGAGATAAATTCAGAAAGTGTCTTTAACTCTTCGTCAGAACCTTTGAAAATTCCTGGTGGCATTTTGCCGCCTTTACCTTCTTTGGCAATCTTAGCAATCTCTTCAGGCTTTAAACCTGTACCGATTAGTGTCGGGGCACCAGCACCACCTTGAAAACTATCGCCGTGACAAGTGATACATGTATTTGCACTAGCTATTTTATACCCAGCGCTAGACTTATCAATTTCCACTTTTTCAACAATTTTACCTTGACGTTCTGCAGCAGCCCAGTCATGTGTCGCAACAGATTCCCAAGTTAAATATACAGTAGCAGCTAACGCCAAAAGCATAGCACCAGTCGCGATTGGACGCTTCAATGGGCGGCGTTCCGGTCCACGATCAAGGAACGGAGCTAATAGTAATCCTCCAAAAGCAAGTCCAGGGATAATCATTGCCCCAATTACCGTGTACGGTCCGGAAGCAAATGTATATTTTAGCAATTGATACAAAAATAAGAAATACCAGTCTGGTAATGGAATATAACCTGTATCGGTTGGATCCGCAATCCTTTCAAGCGGAGCCGGATGAGCAACGGTTAAACATAGATAACCAACTAAAAATACTGCTCCTACCATCCATTCTTTCAAAAGGAAGTTAGGCCAGAATGCTTCTGTTTTACCAGGATATTCTGAGTAATCTTTTGGAAGTTTCGGTTTTCGTGCTTCAGGTGCTAACACACGTGAGTCACCAACGAACTTCATACCTTTACCGCGATGCATTGAGCAATCCCCTCCTTTTTCCGTAATAATAAGATAAAATTACAATTTCAGCTAATAAGTTTTAAAGAGGTCCTGAGATACCTTGTCTGCGAATCATGATGAAGTGGGCCCCCATTAGACCTAAAAGAACACCTGGCAGGAAGAACACGTGAATCGCAAAGAATCGAGTTAACGTTTGCGCACCAACAATATGTTCATGTCCAGCTAGTAGAACCTTTACATAGGTACCAATGAACGGAGTTGCTTCGGCAATTTGCAGACCTACTTTTGTTGCAAACAACGCCTTCATATCCCAAGGTAATAAGTAACCTGTAAAACCTAAGCCCAGCATTACGAAGAAAATAAGTACTCCGACAACCCAGTTAAGCTCACGCGGCTTTTTATAGGCACCTTGGAAAAACACGCGCAATGTATGTAAAAACATCATTACAAGTACTAAGCTGGCTCCCCAGTGATGCATTCCACGTACGATTTGTCCAAATGCTACTTCATTTTGAAGGTAATAAACGGACTCCCATGCATTTTTAATATCCGGTACATAATACATGGTTAAAAACATACCAGAGAGAATTTGAATAACAGTAACAAAAAATGTCAGACCGCCAAAGCAATAAACAAACGCTGAAAAATGATGCGCCGGGTTAACATGCTCAGGTACTTCATGGTCTGCGATATCGCGCCACAGTGGCGTAATATCTAAACGTTCATCTACCCAATCGTAAATTTTGTTTAACAATGATTACGCCTCCTTCCGTGGTTCAGCTTTTCCTAGATATAGGAAACCGTCTTTTTCTTTGTAAGGATATACATCAAGCGGGTGAAGTGGTGGTGTACCCTTTATGTTTGTACCATCCTTCGTGTAACGACCATAGTGGCATGGACAGAAGAATTGGTTTGGATGCTCCTTGTCTGTATTCCAGTTAACCGTACAGCCTAAATGTTTACAAGTTGGTGATAGGGCAACAATCTTGTCCCCATTCTTATAAACCCAAGCAGTATTGGTTACTTCAGACTCATACCATGCATCCTTTTGCTTGAAGGTGAAGTCAACCCTTACTGGTTCATCAGTTATTTCAGAAACCTTTTGCTTTGTTGCAATAAAATTACCGGCACCTTCAGTCTTCAATACTGGATCAACTGCAAATCTTACCATTGGCATCAACATTCCAGCTGCCATGAAACCGCCTACACCTGTTAAAGTATAGCTTAAGAATTGACGTCTTGAAACGCGCTCTTTACTCATGCTTATCCCCCCTCTATTAACGAATTTAAGTCCAGCGGACAAAAATTAAACACATATAAAACTAGGACATAACAATGATATATCAATCTGCATGCAAGGTCAATATCATACTATTTTAAAAACATATATTCTGGATAGTTTTACATATTTTCATGCCATTTTTGCGTAAAAAGGGTTAATAGCTGTTTGACTTGACTGTCGATAATCGTTAATTTTTGCGAATCACTCATCTGTTCAAGCGGGATGGCCGGAAGCCAAATTAACGATCCCTTTAATTTTTCGGAGCTTTCTCTCCATTCAATTTCAGAGGTGATATAAAATACGTGTTTAAATTCACTCTGAAAAATACTGGACTCCCAATTGTGCAGTTCATTAAAGACTTTTTCTGTACTATCATTTTTTAAGTATGTAAATGGCGGAAACAAGACTATTCTTCCCGTAAATTGTCTTTCTAAATGACTTGTTAATAAAGTGATAAATTCTGCAGCAGCAGCAGATTGCTTCATTTCCCCCCCAACTGAAACCGAATATAAAGGGACAACAGCGGTATCGACATACTCTTTCGCATTCAAGTAGGTCTCTACCTCTTGAGGTATCCATTTCATAGTGTGCACCAACCTTTAAGAATTCACTATTCCTATATTATCATTTTCTCCAAAAACAATAAAATAATTAAGATGCAAAAGAAAAAAGAAGCCTGCTTTAACGCAGGCTTCCTTTTGGTTCAGCTTGATTTAGTTTATTTAATTTTTCCGTTAACATTTTAAACGCTTGGCGATCTTGTTTATCAAGTGCTTCATCAATCAATTGAAGCAGTTTTTCGCGTTGAAAGCGTTCAATACTGTTTTGCAGCAGTTGTTCAGCAATTACTCCATCTTTCTCGTTAACCTGCAGATGTTTAGGTACAAATGGATTTTCTTCAAGGACTGCTGCATACTGGTGTGCTTGATTTGATGCATGGAAGTTTAATTGAATAAAAATATCTTCGTCCCGGTTAAGCCGAATATCATGAAAGGATTTTTCAGCATCAGTGGTCATGACATTTTCCTTATAAAAGCGAAATGGTACTTTATCTACACAATGGGTAGACATGATCAAACCTCGTGGACAATACTGTGCTTGCTCAACAAAATGAACCTTTTCCATAAGTTGATCGTGGCTCATTAAATAATTTAGAATCCAAACACATTCTCTTCTCTTAAGTTGATAATGATTTAAAAACCATCGTATAAAGTCCTTCTTCTCGTTGACAGAAACAGGGGTTGCCATGATAGTTTCCCTCCTCTGCAAAATCAGCATTTTTAATCTTTAAAATCGTTTAAACGTTCAACCAAGTCAAGGTATTCAAAATTGGTAGGATCCTTAATTAGCAGCTGTTTAAAAATTTCGGCAGCGAGGTCTGATTTTCCTTCCTCAACTAAAAAATATCCGTAATCTTGTAAAAATGCCTCATTGTTCTTAAAAAAAGTATATGCACTTTCATATTTGTCTAATGCGGATGAAAATTTCTCTAATTTCTCTAAAGCAAGGGCAGAATCCCATAAAAATTGGGGTTCTTCATCCTCAGCAATGTCAAGGGCTGAAATTAAATCCAGCACATCCTCATGCCGCTCTTGTTGGAATAGAAGCTTATTTAAGGTTAGAGCAGCCTCGGTAAAGCCGGGATCTAAGGCTATTGCCTCCCGAAAAAGCTGTTCTGCCTCCTCAATCTTTCCAAGCTTAATAGATATTTTTCCTCCGTAGAAAAATAATTCTTTATTAAATTCGTCTTGCTTAATGCCTTCTTTAATTGCACGTATGCTATTTTCAAGCTCTTCTTCCCGCTCATATGCCATGGCAAGATGGAGGTAAAGTGAATGATATTCTGGGTCTAGTTCTTTTAATTCATTGAACTTCTCAATGGCAGTTCTGTTATAACCTGCCTGTAGCGCTGTAAAAGCATAGCCAAATAATGTATTAATTTCTAACTTTTCATCCAGCGCTTTATCATAGTAGACTAACGCTTCTTCAAAGAGGCCAGAAGTACTTAACAGGTCTGCCATTCTCTGGTGAATATTGACTCCGGCAATCTCACTTTCTTCTGTTAAAACTTTTTCATAAGCAGCCATGGCTTGCCTTATTTCGCCCTGTTCACTATAAAGCTCGCCCAGGGCAAAATCGATAATGATTTCATTAGGCAATATTTCCTTAGCCTTAAGCAGCTTATTTTCACAGACCTCATATAAACCTTGAACTTGGTATAGGTCCGCTAATAAAAGTAATGACTGCCCAAAATTAGCATCATGTTCTGAAATTTTTTCCAAAATTAGAATGGCTTCTTCCTCTTCCCCCGCTTCAATTAGAATCTCACTTAATAGTACAAGCAGTTCACCCTCCTCAGGGTACATTTCTAAAAGGTTCTCAACAAGTGCCTTTGCTTCATCAAGAAAACCATACTGATACAATTCTTCACTTAGAAGATATTTTTCATCAGGCATTCCGCTTTGTAATAAAACATTATATTCATTTAAGGCCTCATTATGTTGGCCGTTTTCTAACATAGAAATAATTTTATTAACTCTGTCCATTGACTTCTACCTCTTCCCCTAAATTTACAAAGAAAAATAAGCTGGGGTTCGCACTTTTACATGTTCTCCATATCCTGGTTTAAATAAAACCTTTTCCCCAGACCGAACAACCTTTCCTTTGTGAACTGTAACTACAAGTCTATCACCATGATAATGAAATAATTTCTGTTCATCAACATTCATGATTCCTCTTCCCTTTACATATAAATTATAGCTTAATTCAGTGCCATTCATAAGGCTCGCCATATGGGGATAGAGTCCTAAATGATTTAATGCATTGATTGAAAGTGGCAGGTCTTCTTTTAGCTCTTCGTAAAAAGCGGAAATTTTTTCATTTTCCATGATACTTTTCCATTTCGACAAAGTGAAGCCAGCTTCCTTCTTATTTGAAGTAGAAATTATTGGAATTAATGGACTATTGAATGGGAACAAGGCTTCCCTGATCCATCCCCATGGCATATTGGCTAATTCCTCTGGACATCTTATTTCAACAAAAATAGCTGGTACTTTTTCTTTTTTGCATTTTCGGATAAATGACGGGGTTAAAAGGCGAACAGGGATTTTTACCGCAATGACAAAGTCAAGCGGGCTGTTGAGTAGTGTCATCTTCATTTCATTGATTCTTTCAATTAGTTCATTTTCAAAGTTAACTTGGACAAATGTAATTAGAGCCGTGGATCCTTTTAATAAGAATCGATCGATAAACATCGTTTTCAAATCCCGGAAGGAAATATCAGGTGAGATTTTAGAATTTAACAGAACATAAGAGGGGGTCATGATATACGGTTCAACATTCATTTTCATCAAACGATAATGCTTGGAACTTCTTTGTATTGACTCGATTCGGTCTTCCCTAATGATGAGTGAACAGGTTGTTAACCGCTTATCTTTAAGGATATTGGCATTTTCAATGATATACATTGTCCACCCACCCTTTAATATTCTCTTAAGACAAGCTATGCGAAAATTAACAAAACTATGACATACAAAAAAACTGCCATAATGGCAGCTTTTAGTTTGTCAGGCTTTTTAAATGTTCAAAGAAATTGGGGTAGGAAACAGCGATAGCCTCTGGATTTTCAAGGAATACCTCACCATCACTGACTAGTGCTGCAATTGCCAGCATCATACCTATGCGATGGTCACCATGGCTGGAGACGGTTCCGCCATGTAGATTAGATTTACCGTTTATTATCATTCCATCATCTGTCGCCTCTATTGATGCACCTAATTTTTTGAGTTCGTTGACAACGGTATCGATACGGTTTGTCTCTTTTACCTTAAGTTCCTCCGCGTCTTTTATGATGGTTTTCCCTACAGCTTGTGTTGCCAATAGGGCAATAATCGGAATTTCATCAATAAGCCTTGGAATTAAATCCCCTTCAATCACCGTTCCTTTTAGACTTGAAGTTCTTATAACGAGGTCACCGGCTGGTTCAAAGGAGTCGCTCTCATCTGAAATAATCTCTAAGTCAGCACCCATATTTTTAAGAACCTCAATAATACCGGTTCTAGTTGGGTTTAATCCTACATTTTTCAGCACGATTTCACTGCCTGGTACAATAGCCCCAGCGACCAAGAAGAACGCTGCAGAGGAAATATCACCAGGAACGTGAATCGTAGCTCCTGTCAGCTTTTGACCGCCTTTAACCGTAATAATTTTATTCTCCTTATCAATCACTCCGCCAAATTGCCGAATCATTCTTTCAGTATGATCTCTAGTTTCAGAAGGTTCGATTATTTGAGTAATCCCTTCAGCCTGTAAACCAGCTAAAATAAGGGCAGATTTAACCTGGGCACTGGCAACCGGAAGTTCGTACTGAATTGGGTTTAACTTTCCTCCGCGAATGGATAATGGAGTATAGGAACCGCTATTACGGCCATCAATCACAGCCCCCATTTTCGCTAATGGACCAGTAACCCTTGTCATCGGCCGTTTCCCAATCGAAGAATCACCCACTAGCGATGAGAAAAATGGTCTTCCGGCCAATATTCCCATCAATAAACGAATGGTTGTACCAGAGTTCCCTACGTCTAAGACATCAATTGGCTCTTTTAGCCCCTCAATTCCATTTCCGCTGATTCGGATCTGGTTGTCTTCTTCCTCAATGGATACCCCGAGCTTCCGAAAACAAGAAATCGTACTTAAACAATCCTCACCAGGAAGGAAATTAGTAATCTTTGTCTCACCGTGTGCGATGGAACCAAACATAACGGAACGATGGGAGATAGATTTATCTCCAGGGATAGTTATTTCACCAATTAACCGATTTAGTTTCGTATTAAGTGTTATTGATTTCATGAAATCACCTTTTTAATTAATATAAATTAGGAACCGATGGATGTGGCGTAGCTTGAATAGGCTCGAATACAACGTTCAGCCCTATGTCGATCCTCTTCCGTTTGAAAACTAATCACCAGAACACCATTTATATCTTCACGTGTTTCAAGGATTCGAATGTTTGTAATGCTGATCTTTTCTTTTGCTAAAAATCCTGTTATTTCGGAAATGATACCAGGGTAATCAGGTATGTCAACATACAAATCATAAAAGGCCGGAATTGCACCTTTTTCTTTTATTGGTAGTCCATCACGGAATTGTTTTGCTTGGTAAAAATAATCATAAATGGCAGTGCTATTTTCATTTTCTAATAGCGTTTTAACCCATTCCATTTCGTCTTGCCAATGGTTTAACAGCTCAATTAAATTTTCACGATTGTGTAAAAGGATGTCTTTCCACATCTCTGGACTGCTTGATGCAATGCGGGTGATATCTCTAAATCCTCCTGCAGCGAGGCGGGGGATCAGGCTGTCTGCTTCCGACAATTTTTCAGTTTGGCGGACGATTGAGGCAGCAATGATATGCGGGAAATGACTGACAATCCCTGTAAGGTAATCGTGATTTTGCGGGGTAATGGTTAAGAACTTGGCATTAGTCCCCTTTAACCACTCTTTAAGTAACATCACCTTTGAATTTTCAACATACTCCCCGGGTGTTAATAGGTAAAAAGCATTTTCAAATAAAATTTCTTTTGCTGCCGACACACCACTTTTATGTGAACCGGCCATTGGATGCCCACCAATAAAAGTAATTCCTTGTTCCTTTAAGCTGAAGGCGTTTTCGACAATTTTACTTTTCGTGCTTCCTGTATCCGTTACAATCACATCCGGGTTTAGTGAAAGCTTTGAAAGTGATTGAATAATGGTTTTGGTATCATTGACTGGGGCCGCAATAATAATTAATTTAGCCTCATTGGCCCCATCTTGTATATCAGCAGCAATTTCATCAATTACTCCGAGCATTTTGGCAAGTCTTGCTTGTTCACTATTGATGTCTAAGCCAATAATGGTTGCTTGTGGATGCTCTTTTTTTATACAAAGAGCCAAGGAACCCCCTATTAGGCCCAATCCAATGACGAAAACACGGCCATTCAAAAATAATTCCTCCCCCTAGACCAAAAGCCGTTCAGCGTTAATTCTCAGCCAGAAAATCACTTAGTGCTTTTAGTACCCCTTCATTTTGTTCAGGAAGGCCAACCGTAATTCTAACGGAGGTTGGAAACCCTAACGCTTTGCCTGAACGAGTAATAAACCCTTTTTCTAGTAAATATTGAAAAACCTTGTCACCATCCACTTTAAAATCGATTAATATAAAGTTGGTTTGCGATGGATAATAACTCAATTTATTTTCATCACAAAACGCATAAAATTGAGCAAGGCCTTGTCTATTTTTTTCTTTACATTCCAGAACAAATTCTTGATCTTTGATTGCAGCTACCGCTGCCAATTGTCCTAAAGTGTTAACGTTAAACGGCTCTCTCGCAGGTTCTAGTGCCTTAATTATGGATGAATGTGCAACACCGTATCCAACCCTTAAGGCAGCAAGTCCGTAAATTTTTGAAAAAGTTCGAAGCACGATAACATTTTGGTACTTGCGTGTCAGACTTATGGATTCATAATAGTCATCAGCATCAACATATTCATAATAAGCTTCATCAACAACCACTAAAATATGATCCGGCACTCTATCTAAAAACGAGGTTAATTTATTTTCTGGAATATATGTACCAGTTGGATTATTAGGACTACATACCCAAATGACATTTGTTTGTTCATCAATTGCTTCTAGCATTGCTTCTAAATCATGATCACCGTCTTTTAAAGGAATCTCTTTAATAATGGCTCCTTCTATAATTGCATTATGCTTATATTGAGAAAAAGTCGGCGTAGCCATTATCGTACTTGCATTTGGATGCAGCAGGGCTCTTGAAATCATTTGAATGATATTATCTGAACCATTTCCAAAGATCAGTTCATTCTCGCCCACTTCTAAAAATGCAGCAAGTTCTTCTCTTAAATTTGCTGCATAACCATCCGGATATATAGCCAAATTGTTAGATATCGATTGAAGCGCCGGAAGCACCTTTTTAGAGCATCCGAACGGATTTTCATTTGATGCAAGCTTTACAATTTTATCTAGTTTGTATTGTTTCTTGACTGACTCAATTGGTCTTCCAGGCTGATAAGGAGTCAGCGTAAGTAATTGCTCTTTCCATCTCATATTATCCACCCCATTGGTTATATCTTTTATAATGCCAAACTATTATCGAGATCAGGTCTTAGAACCTTGGCTTCATTTAAATAAACATGGAGAATATCTTTCTGATTTTGATTTGTATTGACATGCATCATAATTCGGATGCACATTTTTAACGAATTCGGAACTTGGATTTCCCTCATACACATTACAGGTACGTAGGTCCATCCCTCAAATTTTCTCAAGGCCTTTGCAGGAAATGCTGCTGTAACGTCCTCTGTAGTAGAAATAAAAACGGATGCGACAGTATCAGGTTGAATTTGATTAACCTCAATGATTTTAGCCAAAAGTTCTTCAGTAGCTGTAACAATTGCCTCTTCAGTATTAGCTGTAACCGTCGTCGCTCCTCTCACCCCTCTGAACATGAAAAACCCTCCCTGTTTAAAAGCTTTTAAGCTCCTCTAATAATAATTTATCTGAAATCTCACGAAGAATCGGTGTACCCAATTGCTCTAGTAAAACAAAACGAATTGTTTCGCCGACAGATTTTTTATCCTGCTTCATCTTATTTATTAATTTATCGTATGATAAATGACTAGGGATTTTAGTTTCGTACCCCAGCTTTTCAACCCAATTAATAAATTCCTTTAAATTGAATGAAAGTCCGAGCAGCTGCTGGCTTAATTTAATTGCAAAAATCATCCCAATCATTACGGATTCCCCATGAGTAAAATTCCCATAACCCATTTCAGACTCAATTGCGTGTCCCAACGTATGCCCTAGATTCAAATAAGCACGAACGCCTGTTTCACGTTCATCCTGACTGACAAATTCATTTTTAATTTTAACCCCTTTTATTAAACATTCAGACAGCTGTTCAATCGGGAGCATGTTTAAATCATGAACATTAGCTTGAAGCCAATCATAAAATTCCGGATCATAAATTAGAGCATGTTTAATAACCTCAGCAAACCCAGAGCGAATTTCCTGTGCAGGTAATGTTTTAAGAAATTCTAAATCATAAAATACAGCCTCTGGCTGATGAAAGGCCCCTATCATATTTTTCCCGAGTGGATGATTGATGGCCACTTTTCCGCCCACAGCACTATCATGAGCTAAAATAGTTGTCGGAATTTGCACGAAAGGGATTCCTCTCATAAATGAGGCAGCCACAAATCCTGACAAATCCCCCACTGCGCCCCCGCCAAATGACAAAATAAGCGACTTTCTGTCAAGTCGGTTTTCAAGAGCAGCTGACAATGCATTATAATAAATTTCGAATGTTTTGGCTTTTTCACCACTGGGTGCGGTAAAAACAATAGGATCCCACGATGATAGAATGGTCAGCAACTTGTCAAGATGAAGCTTGGCTACAGTTTCATCTGTCATAATGAATATCCTTGTCAATTTTGGAAAATGATTGGATATGAATGATTCCAGATCTTTTCGAACACCTTCTCCAACAAAGACATTATATTGTTTAGACTCTGTTTGGATGTGTATCTTTTCCATTAAAATTCCCTCGCATATTCACGCTGCCTTTTTATTTCTTCGGCAAAGGTTTCAAATCTATCACTATAAAATTGTTCAATAAGAGCATTGGCCAGTTCCCATGCAACGACACTCTCAGCAACAACTGCAGCAGCTGGGACAGCGCAGCTGTCAGAGCGTTCAATGCTGGCAGCAAACGGCTCTTTCGTTTCGATGTCAACACTCATTAGCGGTTTGTAAAGAGTCGGAATTGGCTTCATTACTCCGCGGACGACAATTGGCATTCCAGTTGTCATCCCGCCCTCAAAACCGCCAAGGCGATTTGTTTTGCGGTAATACCCAAGTCCTGCTTCCCATCCAATCTCATCGTGTACTTCACTTCCAGGCTTTCTGGCAGCTTCGAATCCAATACCGAATTCGACACCCTTAAAAGCATTTATACTTACGATTGCACCAGCTAGTTTGGCATCTAATTTTCGATCATAATGAACATAACTGCCAACTCCGGCAGGCATGCCTGTTACGATAACTTCTACCACTCCGCCAATGGAGTCGCCATTTTTCTTAGCTTCATCAATCGCATCCATCATTTTTTGTTCGACATTTGTGTCGGCAACCCGAACAGGTGAATTTTCGGTCCGTTCCTTCAACATCTCTATTGATAAGGAATCATCAGCTTGGGCTTTAACTCCGCCAATTTCAACTACATGTCCAACGATATTTACGCCAACTAAAGATAGTAGTTTTTTAGCAACAGCACCAGCAGCAACTCTTACGGTTGTTTCGCGCGCAGATGAACGTTCTAGCACATTCCTCATGTCACGATGACCGTATTTTATCGCACCATTTAAATCCGCATGGCCAGGCCGGGCTCGAGTTACTTTTCGTTTAATTTCGTCTTCCTGACCTTCTTCTAACGGTTCAGCCCCCATTATATTAGTCCAATGCTTCCAATCATTGTTTTCAACGACTAATGCAATTGGTGATCCAAGGGTTTGTCCATGACGAACTCCTGAGACGATTTCGGCGGTATCTTTCTCAATCTGCATTCTTCTTCCACGGCCATACCCTTTTTGTCTTCTTGCAAGCTCATCATTAATGTCTTCAGATAATAATGGCATCCCGGCAGGCAGACCTTCTAATATTGTCGTTAATTGTGGTCCATGGGATTCTCCAGCGGTTAAGTACCTCATTCCCATTCTCTTTCCCCCTTCAACTCATTAAAGATTTATGTATCAATATAACATATACAGAGAAATAAACATAGTGGAACTATTCCGAAAATAGAGATAAATTTTTTGTATGCGGATACAAAAAAGCACTTGTATCAATAATACAAGTGCTCAATCGAATTTAAATTAATAAATCCATTCGTTTACTAATTTTGTATACTCAACTACTCCAGCTTCTTTGAAGAATAAACCGATTTCACGCTCCGCGCTTGCAGGTGAATCAGAGCCATGAATAACATTTTTACCAACTGTCAGACCAAAATCACCGCGGATGGTGCCAGGTGCTGCATCCTTTGGATTTGTAGAACCCATCATTTGGCGGGCAGTTGCAATTACGTTTTCTCCCTGCCATACCATAGCAAAAACAGGACCAGATGTAATGAAATCAACTAATTCACCGAAGAATGGACGTTCCTTGTGTTCTCCGTAATGTTCTTCAGCTAGTTCGTTGGGAATATTCATTAATTTTGCACCAACTAATTGGAAACCCTTTTTTTCAAAACGCGCAACGATTTCACCGATTAAATTGCGCTGTACGCCGTCTGGTTTAACCATTAAAAATGTCTTTTCCATGAATTCCACTCCTAGTTTGTTATGTATCATGATTGTTACTTAAAACAATCCACGAAAATATTAACATTGTTTCGAATATTTGGCAAGCTTGTGCCAGCTAGAATTTCCGTCTCCCAATAAATTTGGCAATATCACGGAGCGTTTTTTTGGCTTTATTTTCTGGCAGCTCTTCTAATATAGCTAATGCCTTATCTAAATAATGGTCACTTAAGGCAATAGACTTTTCAATTGCACCAGACTGCTTGATCAGATTAATAATTGGGGCAATATCTGCAGGAGTCATATGTTCATTAACCTTTTCTATTTCCCTGCGAAACTTGTGGTTTTCCATTGCATACAGGGCCGGTGCAGTAATATTCCCTTGTAATAGGTCACTGCCTGCAGGCTTTCCCAATTCCTTTTCAGTTGCCGTGAAATCCAATATATCATCAGTTATCTGAAAGGACATACCTACATAATAGCCAAATCTGTATAGTTTTTGATGGATGGATTCTTCAACATCTGCTGCGATAGCACCCAGCTGGCAGCTAGAAGCGATTAACAGGGCTGTTTTTCGCTTTATTCTTCGGAGGTAATCCCGGAGATTTTGATTATAGCGGTATTTATCTTTAATTTGTTGAATTTCCCCGATTGTTACTTCAACAATCGTTTCTGCTAATATCTTATGAGCTAATGGTCTTTTAATATTGGTCATTAATTCAAGGGCGAGAGCAAACACAAAGTCACCCGTATACATAGCAGTCTTGTTATCCCATTTTGATTTAACGGTTGGCTTCCCTCGACGAAGATCAGCGTCATCAATGACATCATCGTGAACAAGTGATGCCATATGAATTAACTCCAGAGCAACGGCCACATTTTTCATTAATCCTATATTGTAATGACCAAATTTACCAGCAAGCAAAACAAAAACAGGACGAATTCTTTTTCCTCCGGCTTGTAATGTATGCATAGAAGCTTGTCTCAAAAGAATAGACTCTGATTGGATAGTCTCTTCTAGCGTTTTTTCAATTATGTTAATATCCGAATTCAAAAATGAATACATCATTTTTAATTTCATTTGTATTCACCCAGCTTTTCATCCTGTCTTTCGTACAATTAAATTAATTCTTTTTGCCAATATGAACAGCAGCTGCACCGCCGCTGTATGATTTATACATGACATCATTAAAGCCTGCCTGTTCAAACATACGTGCAAGCTCTTTCATCCCAGGAAAATCGCGTGCTGATTCTTGGAGCCATGAATATTCTTTGTAGCTTTTCGCAAATAACTTACCAAATACCGGCATAATAAAGCGAAAATAAAAATAAAAAAGCTGCCTATACCCAATTAGTGTTGGCTGCGATGTTTCCAAACAAACTGCAATTCCACCTGGTTTTACAACCCGATGCATTTCTTTTAAAACCTGAAGGTAATCAGGAACGTTTCTAAGACCAAACCCAATTGTCACATAATCAAAACTATTATCCTCGAATGGAAGCTCCATGGCATTCCCATGAATTAGTTTTACCTGATTTAACTTAAGTTGTTTAACTTTTTCAATCCCTACATTCAGCATATTTTGGCTAAAATCCAAGCCAGCAACTTCTCCAGACGGTCCAACTGCTTCTGCTAAGGCAATCGTCCAATCAGCAGTACCGCAGCATACATCAAGGGCCTTCGAACCAGGCTGAACATTCATTCTCTTCATCGTGTCCTGCCGCCATTTGATGTGCTGCTGAAAACTGATAACAGAGTTCATTTTATCATAGCTGTCAGATATTTTTTCAAAAACATGATGAACTCGTTGTTCCTTCGATTGCTGCATATAATTTAACCTTCTTCCACAAAAGTTTTGGCATATGGCTTGTGCTGATTCAACAACATGTTAATTCTTTTTTCAAGTAAATCATTTAAGTAAGGTAGCTGCAAGAGCCCTTTTTCAATGACCTTTTTTGAAACTTCAAGATAATGATCCACTATTTTCAATAACTGCTTTTGCTGCTCATTTGATAATTCTTTAATTTTAAATTCATTGATTGGAAAAATAATTCTTTTCAATGCATCGAATAAAACTGAGCCTTCTTTTTGTTCAAAATGCCGTTTTTCATTAAGAAGCCGTTTAAAAAAGAAAAGATTAGTAATAAAATCATTCCATAAATCGACTTTAAAATATTCAGATAGTTTAGCAAGTATTGCGCTTTCGACCACCTTTATACTTGCCATTACCTTTTCAATTCCCTCAGATTCATGATGATAGACAGAAATCTTATGCTCATTTACTTCTTTAATCCCTTGGGAAAGGGCTTTGATCATCAAAATATCCTCTGAATCCGCGAGTAGCTTATAATATAAACCGCTAAAATAATCTCCAGCTAAAACAGTAAGCTGACGACTTTTTTCAGCCTCTGGTGAATTTATTATATGTTCATGGGTATCAAGGGCGATTTGAATTAGCATGGTGGACAATGCATAGTTCTCTAATTCACTGAAGGAAAGGTCCAGACGGTCCATGATAGAAATAAGGACAAGCAGCTTATCCTCGTCAATCACCGGAATATTAATATATTTGAGCAAGAATGCATCAAAAACACTTTTTTCAACCTTCTCTAGAATTACTGCAAATTTTTGTTGAATATCTTGCATATTAATCACCCTTGCTTCCCCGAAGTAATATATCTATATGTATTCTTATTTCCTATCCGCAAAGTAAAATTCATGCTCCAAAAAATGAAAAAGAATCTTTTTATTATTAAAACAAGCCAAACATGATTATAACACAAAAGACGTGCGCTGAGCAGGAAATCACAAATTAATAGGAAATAGTCTTGCTTATTTCTTCATTTCGCTTTCAACCTGGCCATATTGGGTAAGGATTGTTGCATTTCCCCTTATTTTTATTGCGGACGTATGCTCGGTAAATTGAGCGATTAAAACCTCACCTTTATCAAGCTTCTCTGAATGATGAAATCTTGTATCAGACCCCCGCGTTAAACCAATGACGCTTACACCATCATCTAGCGCCTTAATAACCACATATTCACTATTTTGTGAATTGCGCTTTTCTTCCACATTACCACCCCTTATTATGAATTCTTAATATTTTATTAATGAAAGTACTTCTGACCGGGCAATGGAATCATCAGCAAGGTTTCCACGTACAGCGGTTGTAACTGTTTTTGAACCTGGCTTTTTCACACCACGCATCGTCATACACATATGCTCTGCTTCCACTACAACCATAACACCATGAGGCTCTAATTTCTCCATTATGCTGTCAGCTATCGTGGCTGTAATTCTTTCTTGGAGCTGCGGTCTTTTCGCAACAGCCTCTACCGCTCTTGCTAATTTACTAAGCCCAGTAACACGACCATTCTTCGGAATATACGCCACATGGGCTTTCCCAAAGAAAGGGACTAAATGGTGTTCACACATAGAATAAAACGGAATATCCTTCACCAAAACTAACTCTTCATGATCCTCACTGAAGATAGTCTCAAAATGAACTTTCGGATCCTCGTTTAATCCACTGAATACTTCTTCATACATTTTTGCCACTCGTTTAGGTGTATCAAGCAGACCTTCTCGATTTGGGTCCTCACCAATAGCTTCTAATATCAAACGTACCGCCTCTTCAATTTGGGCACGGTTCACTTCTGTCATACTGAATTCCTCCTATGTCCGTCAAAAATAAAATGACAAATACATATTAGCATAATCAGTAAACTTCAAGCAAAAAATAGAAAAAGGCCATGGAATTTCACCATGGCCTTAGCTCTTAAGCGTTCGCTTAAAGCAATAAATTTATGTAATTATTTTACTGCGTCTTTAAGCGCTTTACCTGGTTTGAAAGCTGGTACTTTGCTAGCAGCGATTTCGATTTCATCACCTGTTTGAGGGTTACGACCTTTACGCGCTGCGCGCTCACGTACTTCAAAGTTACCAAAACCGATTAATTGGACTTTATCACCATTTTTTAAAGCATCTAAAATCGCATCAAAAACAGCATCAACTGCTTTTGTAGCGTCCTTCTTAGAAAGCTCGCTAGCTTCAGCTACTGCATTAATAAGTTCTGTCTTGTTCATGCCATTCACCTCCTCCCAAAGAAATTATCAAGATTCGTAAATAAGATTACTTATCTACATTTCTAAACAATTTTTCTAATTTCTATACGTCATAGCAAGGTTTTCTTACTAAAGTTATACAAATTTGCCACTTTTATGGCTTAAATCTATTTTTTTAATAAAAAACCTTGAGAAATAAAGGTTTCAAGCACTATAACGTAATTCTGTTAAAAGATTATCATAATCAAAACCGCATAGCAAGAACATTTCATGAAATTATGGTAATCTTTTCTTTGCTTCTACAAAATTCTACTCTGCTGGGGTAATATTCCATATTTTTTAGCGAAAAAACAAAAAAAAGACTCCAGGTTGGGAGTCCATAGCTTAAAGGATGATGGCAATTAGACCGCCAGAACCTTCGTTTATAATTCTTTCTAGTGTTTCTTTTAGTTTATATCTAGCGTTCTCTGGCATTAAGGAAAGTTTTGCGTGAATGCCTTCACGGACAATGGAACTTAGGCTGCGTCCAAAGATATCTGAATTCCAAATTGACAGCGGGTCATCCTCAAAGTCCTGCATTAAGTAACGGACAAGCTCCTCACTTTGCTTCTCTGTGCCAATGATTGGGGCAAACTCAGACTCAACATCGACTTTTATCATATGAATCGAAGGTGCTACAGCCTTTAATCTCACTCCAAAGCGGGCACCCTGGCGAATAATTTCAGGCTCCTCAAGGCTCATATCTGAAAGTGTAGGAGAGGCAATCCCGTACCCAGTCTGCTTCACCATCTTTAAGGCATCAGAAATGTGATCATACTCTCCTTTTGCATGGGCGAAATCCTGCATAAGCTCCAGGAGGTGATCTTTCCCTCTAATTTCAACACCGACGATTTCTTTTAATATATCATCATATAATTCATCAGGTGCGATTAAATCGATTTCAGCAATACCTGAACCCATTTCAACTCCGGCAAGCCCAGCTCTTTCAATATATTCAAAGTCACTGAATGACTGTACCACCCGGTCCACATCTCTTAATCTCTTGATATCTTTTACCGTTTCTTTAACTGCTTCTTGATAGCTTTCACGAAGCCAATGATTTTCTCTTAACACCATGACCCAGCTTGGAAGATTTACATTCACCTCTAGGACAGGGAATTCATAAAGTGCTTCGCGAAGTACATTGAGAACATCACTTTCGCGCATGCTTTCAACGCTCATTGCGATGACAGGAATGTCATATTTTTCAGCTAAACTGGATCTTAACGTTTCTGTACTTGGATGGTAAGGCTGTGCACTGTTTACCACCATAATAAATGGTTTGCCTACTTCCTTCAGCTCTTCGATGACTCTTTCCTCTGCCTCTATATAATTGCTTCTAGGGATTTCCCCAATAGATCCATCTGTTGTAACGACAACCCCAATGGTGGAATGCTCTTGGATTACTTTTCTTGTACCAATTTCTGCTGCTTCATGGAATGGAATTGGCTCCTCATACCATGGAGTATTAATCATCCTTGGTCCATTTTCATCTTCATAACCTTTAGCACCTGGAACCGTATAGCCAACGCAGTCCACGAGCCTAATATTCACATTTAAACCCTCATCAACATGAACAGTAGCCGCCTGATTCGGTACAAATTTCGGTTCTGTTGTCATAATGGTTTTCCCGGCAGCACTTTGTGGAAGCTCATCGAGTGCCCTGGATCTTTCTGCTTCACTGCTTATATTCGGTAAAACAACAAGCTCCATAAATTTTTTAATAAACGTAGATTTTCCTGTTCGTACTGCTCCTACTACTCCTAAATAAATATCGCCGCCTGTTCTTTCGGCGATATCTTTAAATAAGTCGACCTTTTCCAAGTGATCCCCTCCCGATCATTGAGTAAAGTGGGATAATTTCATCCATTTAGGTATTTTTGGACAGTATATGTTTATGATGTTGTCCTATCTTGTTATGACTGTTTTCAAAAAAATATTTACCCCCTTCTTAAAATTTCCCCGATTTAATTAACTATCTGTAGTGTCTGAACGTTTGAATTTATGGAGGGTTTCTATCTATAGTCACGGATATAGGCTAAATGCCATATCTAATTTATTAAGCCAAAAAACCCTTCTCCTAAAATATATTTCATAGGAAAAGGGTTATGACAATTTCTTATTTTTCCAGGAATACAGGCTCCTTCGTTTTTTCATCCACGGTATATGGCAAGGAATAGGCAGGAACAAACATCGATTCATTTACCAATATGGAGCGGATATCATCTCCTGGTTTTAGCTGTGTATCTGTCTTTTGAAGGGCCTGATAAAGGTCAGGCCGGTAATCCACAAATACTTCGGCATTGCCGGTTATGACAAAGGAAAGATTTTGATTTGTAAAAGGACTAACAGCATAAGGTGCCTTCTCATATCCTAGCTTTTTGTAATCCAAAGAAAACACATTTTTAGCAATTTGTTCTTTATAAGGCGGGTAGCCCTTTGCTTTAATTCTTAAATTAATATCACGGATTGTTTCTGTAATCCGTAAATCCAATAACTTAACAGTTGGATTGGTTTCTACATCCACAAGCACGTATTGGAAAATACCGCCGTTTTCATAAGCATTCCCCGGAGGCTCAGAAAGATATTTTGGTGTAATTTTTTTGAAATCAATTGGATATTTCTGATAAATGGGAGTTTCAGCATCCTTTGTTTTGATTGGAAGGATACCTCCATTATCCTTTTTAAAATCATCTACAGCTGTTTGAACGGCTTGGATTTGATCTTTATATGGGATTTGATTTTTTGCTAACTCTTCTTTGGGATACATACAACCAGATAGTAAAAAAACAATAAGGACAAAAAATAAACCATGGACTTTCCATTTCATGACAATCACCTTTATACTATGTATTTGATCAATTATGTGAAGAAAACAATAAGAAGCGTAAGTCCAGCAATAATCATAAATATATACGCAAGAATGGCTGACAAGAGCCGAAATACGCCCTTAAGCTTATATCTGCTGAAATATATGGTGATTATGGCAAGGAACATCAGAGCCATGCCAGCAATTGAAATCCACATTTTTAACATTCCTGGTGACAAACATAATTCCCCCTTTTTTTCGAAAGTTATTATACCATAGCTTGGCCAAGACATGAAAAATAAAAAAACTGAAGTAAAGAGGGGCGATTTCTTTACTTCAGTCTACTGGACTAAATAACCCATACTCCAGGCGTCATACTACCAAGTTACTTCGTTGCATTGTATGCAAAGAAGGTAAAAAGCGTATCATCTAAAGCCTATTTTCTTTCTGAAAAAGCACATTTTTAATTTTCAAAGTTTCTTTCATCTAAAACATTAACTAAATCTTCCATTTCATGAGTTCTTCCGCGTGCCATTAATACATCAACCGCATCTTTTGCCTCTTTCCCATTAAAAAGAACATCATAAAGGGCAGATGTAATTGGCATTTTGACCTCATATTTTTGGGCAAGCTGATAAGCCGCTTTGGTTGTCCTAACACCTTCCACGACCATTCCCATATTGTCAAGTACCTCATCCAGCGTTTTTCCTTTACCTAACAAATTTCCGGCTCTCCAGTTTCTCGAATGAACGCTTGTACAGGTAACAATTAAATCGCCGATTCCAGCTAATCCGGAAAAAGTGAGGGGATTTGCCCCCATTTTTGTACCTAGTCGTGCAATTTCAGCTAATCCTCTTGTCATGAGCGCAGCTTTGGCATTGTCCCCATATCCAAGTCCATCGGTAATACCAGCAGCAAGGGCAATGATATTCTTAAGGGCACCGCCAATTTCAACGCCAATAACGTCAGAATTCGTATAAACACGGAAATTGTGATTAATAAAAAGATCCTGAATTTTTTCTGCAGCAGCCATATTTTCCGAAGCAACTGTAACAGTTGTAGGATGGCGCAGGCTTACTTCTTCAGCATGACTTGGCCCCGAAAGAACTACAACGTCCTTTAATAGCTCAACAGGCATTTCTTCTTTAATCATTTCAGTAATGCGCAATAAAGAATCAGGTTCAATACCTTTGCTGACATGCGCAATCGTAATAGGTTCTCGTAAAACTGCTCGGATTTTTCCTAGGACCTCTCGAATAGCTTTAGTTGGAACCGCCAAAATGACCGTTTCTATCCCAATCAGCCCATCATTCAAAGAACCATATCCAACAATCCGTTCAGGCAAGTCAACTCCAGGCAAATACTTTTTATTTGTATGATTTTCATTTATTTCCTTTACCTGATCTTCATTATGGCTCCAAAGACGGACTTCATGAGAATTGTCAGCTAATACCATTGCAAGTGCTGTTCCCCAGCTCCCTGCCCCTAATACAGCTACAGCTTCTTTTTTTTCTTGCACGGCCATCACACCACCTCATCATTATTTTCTTTCTCTTGCATAAATTTTGATAGGTGTTCCCTCAAACCCAAAAGCATCTCTTATCCTATTTTCTAAAAAGCGCTCATATGAAAAATGCAGTAATTCAGGTTCATTCACAAATACCACAAAGGTTGGAGGTTTTACGGCTACTTGGGTAGTATAATAAATTTTCAACCGTTTTCCCTTATCAGTTGGAGTAGGGTTCATAGCAACCGCATCCATAATAATGTCATTTAATACACTCGTTTCAACCCTCATTGAATGGTTTTCACTCGCTGTATTAATCATCGGAAGAAGAGTATGGATTCGTTTTTTCGTTTTTGCCGATAAATACACAATCGGAGCATAGCTAAGGAATAAGAAATGATCCCTAATTTTTTGCTCAAGCTCGTTCATGGTCTTCTCATCTTTTTCAATAGCATCCCACTTATTTACGACAATAACAACTGCTCGTCCTGCCTCATGGGCATAACCAGCAATTTTCTTATCCTGTTCAATAATACCTTCCTCGGCATTAATGACAACAAGAACAACATCCGATCTTTCTATTGCTCTAAGTGCACGGAGTACACTATATTTTTCTGTACTTTCATACACTTTTCCTTTTTTTCGAATACCTGCAGTATCTATTATGACATATTTCTGACCATTGTACGTATAGGGAGAATCGACGGCATCACGTGTGGTCCCGGCAATATTGCTGACGATAACCCGATCTTCACCAAGAATAGCGTTTACTAAAGAAGATTTCCCAACGTTCGGTCGGCCGATTAAGGAAAACTTAATGGTTTCTTCATCGTAATCCATTTGCTTATTTTTAGGAAAGTGTTTTGCTGCCTCATCTAATAAATCCCCAAGTCCTAAGCCATGAGAACCGGAAACCGGAATAGGTTCACCAAAACCAAGCGCATAGAAATCATAAATCTGCTCACGCATCTCTGGATTATCAATTTTATTAACTCCAAGTACAATCGGTTTTTTTGATTTGTATAAAATTTTTGCAACCTCTTCATCGGCAGCAGTTACTCCTTCTCTTCCATTGGTTAAGAAGATAATTACATCAGCTTCATCGATTGCTACCTCTGCTTGTTGGCGGATTTGCTCTAAAAACGGTTCATCGCCAATATCAATACCTCCAGTATCGATTACATTAAATTCATGTGTCAGCCATTCTCCAGAACTATAAATCCGATCTCGGGTTACTCCGGGAATATCCTCAACGATGGAAACTCGTTCCCCCACTATTCGATTAAATATCGTAGACTTTCCAACGTTGGGCCGTCCAACAATGGCAATAACAGGTTTCACCATTATGATCGCCATCCTTTCTATTCTTATATTAAAAATCTTAATTGTTCATTTATCCTAATAACAAATGAATTCACTAATACGAAGAAATAAACCCTTCTTTGTTTAGAAGGGTCTAACTTCAATAGTTTAGCAAATGTTAAAGCTTTCCCGCAATGATAAGCTTAATAAGTTTCAATTTCATGATGATTTTTGTTTTGCTTTTTCAAAAAAGTGAAAATGATTTTGGAAAATAGCTCCAGAATTTTCAAGAATACTCCAGGCAGACAACAATGCAGCAATTAAAGAACATGCATCTAAATATGCAAATGCACCGATGGGATAAGGAAAATCGTATTTACTTAAAATAAATGCATATAAAAATTCTCCCTGCATTGTGCCGCAGATGACTATTAATAACCTTCCTTTTAAGTTTTTCTGCAAAAGAATGGCTAAATAGCCAATCACTATCCCCATCATCCATTCCTTTTTGAAAATAATCCAAACTGGATCAAAAATTTCAAATAAATGAAAGGTCACATAGGCAATTGAAACAATTAAAGCTCCTACAAACAGATAGAGCAGTGCACCAAGTTTTTCTTTTCCTAAAAATAAATAGGAGAAAATTAATAATAATAAACCACTACTATAGATTTCCATGCTGCCAATGAAGAAATGATAATTTGAAAAGATAATAATTATGAGAACAATTGCAGAAAGTTTTAAACGATAGGGGTTTTGCTTTTCCATCATAAAGGTTAAATAAACCCAAAACGTCCAATAAATCCAATAAAACATTGTTCCTTCCACTACACACACCTCCTATTATTTTCATTATTGGTAATCCTTATGTACTTTCATACTTGTTCGCATAATATTTTCGGTCGTGATTCATCTTAAAAAGAGGAGGTGTGGATATTGGGAAAAGACCGCCAAGAAAAAAAGCTTAAGGCAAGCAGAAGGGTTGAATCAGATCGTGATCAGGCTTTACACTACCCTGGTGCAACAAAATTATCAAGCCCTGAGGAAGCACGGGGATTGAATGATGGTAAAAGATAAATAAGAAAAGCTCTCGCGGGTTGAAGTGACCCCATAAAGTTAGACAGGTTATTTCGTTAGGCAGCTTGTTGGGCCTGAACTCGGTATTGTACCGGGCTCAGGCCTTTTAATTTTGCCTTAATTCGTTTGTGATTATAGTAATCAATATATTTTGCCAGTTCTAGCTTGAAGTGTTCCACACTTTCAAATTCTTTTAGGTAAAGAAGTTCAGATTTCATGATCCCAAAGAAATTCTCCATTACGGCGTTGTCATAACAGTTCCCTTTACGAGACATACTTTGCGTAATGTTATGTTCACTGAGGGTATGCTGGTATTTTTTCATTTGGTAGTGCCAGCCTTGATCTGAATGAATAAGGAGGGTATCATCGTCTGTTAAACGCTCCAAAGCTTGATCTAACATTGTTGAAACTAGTGAGTAGGTTGGTCTTGAACCAATTGTATATGTAATAATTTCACCATTATATAAATCCAAAATTGGGGACAAATATAGTTTCTCTCCAAACAATTTAAACTCCGTAATATCTGTAACCCATTTCTCATTTGGTTTCTCAGCTTTAAAGTTTCGGTTTAAAATATTGGGAGCAATTTTACCAACTGTTCCTTTGTAAGATTTATATTTCTTCATACAGACAAGACATTTTAGACCTAATTCTTTCATAATACGCTGGACTTTTTTATGATTTACTTTATTCCCACGATTTCTAAGTTCATCGCGAATACGACGATAGCCAAAACGGCCCTCATGTTCATCATAAATGGTTTGGATCAATTCTTTTAGCTCCGCATCAGGATCTGGGCAACCGAATTTTTTCACCCAATAGTAATACGTACTCCGTGGAATCTCTGCGAGCTGAATAAGTGCTTTCACCGGAAATTTATGCTTTAATTCATAGACTACTTGCGCTTTGTCTTGTTTGGTGATTTTTCCTTGTTTTGAACTAAGGCATTCAACTTTTTTAAATAGGCATTCTCCATGCGTAAACTTTGTAATTCTGCTTGCAGTGCTTCGTTTGTTCTTTCAATAGGTTTTGATTTATTTGTATCCTTTTTCATAGTCGGACGCCCCTTTTTCTTTGATATGAGGGCGTCTTCTCCTTTTGATGAGAATTGTATTCTCCATTTACGGATTAAACCAGGGGAAGGGATATTAAAAATAGCCGCAGTTTCATTTGGAGACGTCCCATTATCATTCATATATTTTAGTACGTCTAGTTTAAACTCTGAAGAATAACTTGTATAGGACTTTTTAAACGCTTCTGGACCATTTTGCTCGTATTGCGTCACCCAGGTTCTAACCATATAATCAGTAGCTCCAATGGACGCTCCGATCGTACGATAGCTCTCACTACCTCTTAAATAGCGTTGAACTGCTGCTAATTTATCCTCTACATTAAATTTAGCCATAAAAAAACTACACCCCTTACTGTTAGATGGTGTCTAACAATTGGGGTGCAGTTCAGGGTGCGAGAGCTTTTTAAATGGTTCTTTGACCAAATGTTCTTGTATCTATTCCTCTTTGATTTAACCAATGGCAGGTCTCACCAGTGATGATAAGGGGAATTCTCTTTAAATCAGCAATTGTCCTTGCCCCTAGGGCCGTCATTATCATTATCATTTCTTTATGAAGAGTTTCGATTTCACCCATTAAGGAATCTACCCCTTGGTCAACAAGAATTCGTAAGAAATAACCAGCAATTCCAATCGCATCGGCTCCGATAGCTAAGCCCTTTACCATATCAATCCCGTTATTAAATCCCCCAGAACCAATGATGGAAATATCATTCGATACTGAGGATGCTTCAATTATGGAAATGGGGGTAGGAATGCCCCAATCTGCAAAGAAGGATAGTGATTTTTCCCTGCGCCTGTTTTCTATATCTGCAAAATTCGTGCCACCAAAGCCGCCACAATCCACCACTGTCACACCCACAGAATTAAGAGTTCTTACTGTTTCCATAGACATTCCAAATCCTACCTCTTTAACAATAACCGGAACTTCTACGTTCTTTACAATAGCTTCAATTCTTTTTAAAGCACCCGTAAAGTCACGGTCCCCCTCAGGCATCGTAAGCTCTTGAATCACATTTAGGTGAATTTGGATAGCATTTGCTTCGATCATGTCAATGGCAGATTTCGCTTCATCTGGTGTCGCTTCACTTCCCAAATTTGCGATGAGAACACCATCAGGATTTTCTTTTCGGACTATTTCATATGTATATTTTTGCGTTTTATCCTTTAACGCAGCCATCTGGGAACCAACAGCCATGGCAAGCCCTGAATGTTTTGCTACCATTGCCAGCTCTTTATTTATTCTATAGGTTTTTTCTCCGCCGCCGCCTGTCATAGCATTGATAAAAATTGGCGAACTTAAATAAAGTTCGCCAATTGAGTGGTCTAATCGAACATCGAGCACATTAATATTCGGTAAGCTTTGGTGAATAAACTTAATATTTTCAAAAGCGGATGAACCGTCTTGCCCATTTTCGAGGGCAAAACGAATGTGGTCCCATTTACGTTCAGATCTAGACACTTCTTATCACCATTATTTTCTTAGATTCTTTAATTTATCGCCAATGACTTCACCAAGTTGAAATCCTTTTGACTCTTCAGGAAGCTCATAATCAAGGTTTTCCTCAACTTCCTTTTCGAGAAGTTCTTTAATACTTAAAGATAGACGTTGATCCTGTTCATTAGTATCAAGAACCTTAACTTTTACTTCTTGTCCTTCTTTTAGTACTTCGTGAGGTGTGCCAATGTGCTTATGAGCGATTTGGGAGATATGAACAAGGCCTTCTACACCTGGAAATACTTCAACAAAGGCACCATAAGAAACTAATCTTTTGACTGTACCAGTTAAAATACTGCCTTTTGGAGCTTTTTCATTAATATTTGACCATGGTCCAGGAAGAGTTTCTTTAATAGACAAAGAAATTCTTTCATTATCGCGATCAACACTAAGAACTTTAACTTGGACTTTTTGACCTTCATGAACAACATCCGTTGGTTTACCAACATGTTCATAGGATAATTGGGAAATATGAACAAGTCCATCTATTCCGCCAATGTCCACAAAAGCACCAAAATCGGTAATTCTTTGAACTGTTCCATCAATAATTTGACCAACCTGAAGGGCACCTAAACGATTTTGTTTTTGTTTACCTTTTTCTTCCTCCACAACAGCACGGTGGGAAAGAATCAAACGGTTCTTTTCCTTATCAAGTTCTACAATTTTAAACGTAAGCTTGCGCCCTTTGTAATCAGAGAAATCTTCTACAAAATGAGCTTCAACTAACGATGCAGGTACAAAACCGCGGACCCCAAGGTCTACAACAAGACCGCCTTTTACAACATCCTTAACTTCTGTTTCAATAACTTCGCCGCTTTGGTATTGCTTTTCTAAGCTATCCCATGCTTTTAAAGCATCAACCTTCTTTTTTGATAGTATTAATGCTTCCTCTTCCACCTTTAATACCTCTAATTCAAGAGTATTACCTTCCTGGACAGCATCAGATGCCTTTTCAATATGAAGGCTGGAAAGCTCACTAATCGGGATGATCCCATCAAGTTTACTATCTTGAATGTCGACATATACCTGCTTTTCTTCAACTTTAGTTACTTGTCCTGTTACTTTGTCCCCAACTTCAAAGCTTTTCACTTCTACTTGATTTAACTCTTCCGACATATGTATTCCTCCTTAATCCATTAACTGCAAAATCTATATATGATTCGGTGGATACCACACAGTATACACCACATATAATAAACCATGTGAATTTTCAAAAAAAATCTCTTTTTATAAACTTCTTACAAATAGTCCTTTTTGTCAAGCAATAGCTATTGATGCTCTTTTATCAGTTTATGAATTTCTGACATAATTAATTCAGTAACCTGTTCGGCAGAAGCCTTTGTATTTCTGGCTTCATCCATTGCAATCGGTTTTCCATAAACGACCCTTAGCTTTCGTAAGCTTTTATACGGACCAATAATTGCACAAGGAACTACAGCGGAATTTGTCTTTAAGGCAAAAAAACCAGCTCCGGCTAATCCCTTACCTAATTCACCAGTTTTACTTCTAGTTCCTTCAGGAAAAAGACCTAAAACATGTCCATCCTTTAAAATACCTAATCCTTTTCTTAATGCTTCTCGATCGCTCATTCCTCTTTTTACTGGGAAGGCATTACATTTCCGAACAATTTCACCTAACACAGGGACTCGAAATAACTCTTCCTTCGCCATATAGTGGACAGGACGAGGAGCCATGATTCCCAATACAATCGGATCAAAATTATTAATATGATTGCAGCAAAGAAGGACACCGCCATCCTTCGGGATATTTTCTACTCCCAGGGCCTCAATCCTGTACCAAGGTTTAAAAATCCCATATGCAACTGATCTTGCAAAAGAATAAAACGTCACACTTATCCAACCCTTTCGTGCACCAGAGCCATAATTTTTTCTACAACTTCAGGAATCGCCAAAGAGGTTGTGTCGATTTCAATTGCATCATCGGCTTTTTTCAAGGGGGCAATTTCTCTTTCTGAGTCGATTTTATCTCTTCGTGCAATTTCTTCTTTTAATTGATCTAAATTTGATGTAAAACCCTTTTGAAGGTTCTCCTGATGCCGTCTCTCAGCTCTTTCATCTACACTAGCCAGTAAGAATACTTTTACTTCAGCATTTGGCAGAACATGGGTACCGATGTCACGTCCATCCATCACAACGCCTCCATCGAATGCAAAGGCTTGCTGCCTTTTTACCATTTCTTCACGGACTAGTTGATGTTTTGCAACGATGGAAACGGAATTTGTTACTTCTGAAGAACGTATCTCATCCGTTACATCCTGATTGTCTAAAAATACTAATTGTCCTCGTTCTGAAGGAAAAAGCTCGATACTAGTCGACAAAAGCATTTTTAGTAAAGTATCCTCTTCTTCAAGATTAAGATTGTTTGCAATTGCCTTATATGTTAATGCCCTGTACATCGCACCAGTATCGATATATATATAACCTAAATTTTCAGCAACAATTTTAGCTACAGTACTTTTCCCAGCTGCAGCAGGGCCGTCAATTGCGATAGATAGTTTCTTGTTCATAAATCCTCCTAATTGCAATCATGATTTCTCATAAGCTGTCTTCCTTTTATTTTACCATAAGATAAAGAAATGCTTCTTTTTTTTACTATTAAATTCATAAAAATAAAGCAGGTTTCCCTGCTTTTATTTTTGCCCTTGGAAGGTTTGAATAATTTCTGTAAAGGTATTCTCATTTACACCTTCATATTTTGTTAATTGCTTAATTTGCGGAAGGGCATCGAATTGATGAAATATTAGTTGTGAAAGGAATAGAAATAAAAATTGAATAATAATTATCTTGGCTAAAATTCTTTCTGCCTTTTCCAATACCACCACTCCATCTAGCTAAGTTACCCCTATTATTGGATTTGATAATTTTTTTTATTCTAGGCTCTGTTAAACTAGGTTGTTGATTTGCGCCGCAGGAGTCTTCGCGCCTTCCGCTCCAATCAACAGTGTTAAAAATCAACAATGTTCTTTAACACAGCCTTATTCTATGAAAAAAAGGATAAGCGTCTGCTTATCCTTATAACACATCTTCATATATTGCTTCGGCATTTTTCAGTTTTTCCACTTTTTCTTCTTTACCATCTTTTGCATTAATAAAGATACGGTAGGTATCATTACCGATTGTTCCAAGAAACTCATAACATGTCACTTCTTCATTGAGATCGTTTAGAATTACTGCCTGCCTATCTTCCATCACCTTTAATTTCGGATTTACTTTAGAACGTGCTTGTTGTAGTGAAATTGCCGGCTTATCGATTTTTCTAGTTTGGAAGGATTTTAAATAATCCTCAGCGGATTCACCCATGATGTCCCCGTTATCAAGAGCTACCTTCACCTTAACGGATTCAGGGTAAATCCTTATCCCATTGATACTCGTAACAAAATTGAAAACACCTATATTATCGTATTGCGTGCTTTCAAAAAGCTCCAAGTCTTTAAAGCCCGTTTCCTTTAAAAAGTTTTGTGCCTTATTGGTAGCGTCATTTAAACTTAAAATCTGTTTCTTAATATCTCGGTTGTTAATAAACCAAATGGGATGTCCAGCTTTTTTAGTAATATCCATACTTGCTTCCTGACCGGAATCTGGATTTTTCATTGATACACTGTAAAAGCCATAATCTGACCCTTTGCCGTTTTCTGTTACTTTAACTTTGGCATTTCCGTCAAAATTCATATATTTTTTGGCAATAGTAACAGCTTCTTTACGTGAAATAGTTTTGCCTTGTATCTTTTTGTAATTTTCATCCTTTTTTTGAAAGTTCACTGTTGTTGGTCCTTGATTGGTTTCATCAAAACCTGTCACAGTTTTCTCCACTGTTTTAAAACCATCAATTATGGTATTGTCCGTTTGCTCTTTTCCAGAAGCAAGCGCCAGCTCAACATCCATCCAGCGCAGGTTATTTTTTAAAACCATATGCTGGACATTTCGAAGTTCATTCTGAATGTCCCCCGACTGTTTATAAAGAACCTTTAAGTTTTCATACTCTTTATCAGACAATGGTTCCTTATCCAAATCTCTTACGGCTGTTCGATAGCTAAAGTTACCTATATTTGCTAGAAACTCTTCGGTTTTGTTAAAAGGCAATAATGTTAATGGTAGCTGCCCGACATCACTATGTGCTTCTGACGTGATTCTCCATACTTCAGTTAATGATGGTGACAGGGAATGCCTTGAGTTCATTGCCAATGTTGTCCCAATTTTATCGTGTAATAAATCCATTTGATAGGAAAGATCATGGAATGCCCGCTGATAGTTATTTTCAGCATTTAACAGAATCGCATTTTTTTCTTGGTGCTCTTGATAACCCCAGTAAGCTGTTCCGGCAACACCGACTGCAAGGACACCTATTAATATACCTCTTATCAATTTTACTCACCTCTCTACTTGCAAAAAATATGCTTTCCGATTCGTTTGATTTGCGGTCTGCCCCAAATCCATCCGCTTGTTGCTGTAGCAGGGTTAAAATAATACAATGCTTCACCTGTAGGATCCCACCCATTAATGGCATCGATGACCGCTTTCTTTGAAGATTCATTAGGTGTAAGCCAAATTTGCCCATCTGCAACAGCAGTAAAAGCTCCCGGTTCAAAAATTACTCCCGATACTGTATTTGGGAAATTTGCACTATTTACTCTATTTAGGATGACAGAAGCGACTGCAACCTGGCCAATATATGGCTCGCCCCTTGACTCCCCATGGACCGCATTCGCCATTAGTCGAATATCATTTTGTGAAAAACCATTAGGAGTATTGGCAGCTGTCGGTTTCTTTGGTGCTGCTTTTGGAGTTGCTGCTCCCTTTTTAGGTGCAGCCTTTGTAGCTGCCTTTGGTGTAGCTTTTGGTGCTGCGTTGTTAGTTTGTGTGTTATTAGCCGGTGCTTTTTTACTCGGAGCTTCTTGTTTGCTTTGGTCTACTCCTCCATAATGAGTAAATTTTCTTCCCTTATTTAAATTGGTTTTAACAAAATACTCATTATACTTGGATGCCTTTGCCAGTTTATTCTTAGTTGTTGTCCCTGCTAACCCATCAATTGGCAAACCGAATTCATATTGGAAATTTCGCAATGCCCAATAGGTACTCCATCCAAAAACTCCGTCAATTTGACCATTATAAAAGCCTAAATACTGGAGCCTTGCCTGAAGTTCAATAACATCTTCTCCAACAGCTCCCTTTTGGATTACTTGTCTGGAAAATGCATACGCCCCATCAGGATTTACCAATGACAGAGGCATAATGAAAACAGAAATTAAAACGAAAGACTTTATTAGGATGTTTTTCATATGCATGGAATAATAACCCCCGTTGTAAATCTTTTTGCAGTAACCCTATTTTTTGTCTAATTGGTGTTTTTATTCCAAAAATAAAAAAACCCTTCATCAGGAATGAAGGGTTTTTTGAACTGGATACTGTTTTTTTAAATGTTTGGCACTCAATATCTTAGCTTTTTTCACTTTTCTTAAGCCAAACCACCAAAGAAAGATCATAAACGGAAAAATAATAAACAGCCAATGTTCTTGTGAAATTAAAATAAAATCATAGAATCCATGGAGAATGAAAGGCAGTAGAAGCGAAAGGAAAATCCACTTTGCTTTGTTTCCATCCGTGAACTTCGCCTTTCCAAGATAAAAGCCCATTATAACCCCAAACAATGCATGACTTGATACTGGCAATAATGCTCTGGTCATCGCATGTTCAATCCCATTTGCAACTAGATAAAAAATATTTTCCACTGTCGCAAAACCAAGTGAAACGGAAACGGCGTATACAATTCCATCGAATGGCTCATCAAACTCAACATGCTGGTATATAGCATAAAAAAGGATAAACCACTTAAAAAATTCCTCCAGAAGACCGGTGTTTAGAAATGCATCGAACAAGTGGGTTTGAAGCAGATTTTCAGTTTCAAGAACATGCTGAATAAACATAATCGGAAACACCAATAAAGCACCGTACAAAAAGGTCCGAAGTACGAATGAAATTGGCTCTGGCTCATATTCATCTTTTAAATAAAAATAACTAAGTAAGGCCAGTCCGGGGGCAATCCCGGCAGATAATATCCCCAGCATGTTGAACCTCTTTTCCAATCCGTTTTCTTTATCGTAACATGGAAACAATATAAAGAAAATGATAGTTTCCTTCCACTTTATTTACAAGGATTTGTCTAATCATTTAAAAAATTATTTTTTCTAAGCCGCTTGCAAGTGCCACAGCCAATTTGATTCTAGCTTTTTTAGAATCATTGTCACTTCCTAAAATTACACCTTTTTTATAGAGATCATAAGCACTGCCTTCATAATCATAAGTAGTGTAAACAGCACCCTCTTCTGCGCTAGTTGTAACAACCAATTTAATTCCCTGCTTAATTGCCTTTTCAATTTCCTCCATCATTTGAGGAGCCACCTGGCCGCGGCCGACACCTTCAAGAACAATTCCTTTTACCCCAGCTTCACGTGCTGCTTTAATGAATTTTCCATCTGCACCAATATAGCATTTAATCAATTCAACTTGCGGGATTTCAGTCTGAATTTCATAATATTCTCTTTTAATCGGCTTTTGAAAGACATGGACTTGATCATTATCAATAATGCCAAGATATCCAAAACCAAAGGCATTAAACCCTTGTATATTAGAAGCATGTTCTTTTTTTACATAGCGTGCAGCGAATATCCTTTCATTAAAGACAACAACTGCCCCAGCATCATGCAGGTCAGTGGAGCAGGCTGAGTAAATGGCATGTCGTAAATTAATATAAACATCGCTCCCTAAATCTTCAGGAGAGCGTTGAGAACCTGTGACAACCACAGGCCGATGGTCTTTTATTGTTAAATCAAGAAAATATGCAGTCTCTTCCATCGTATCCGTTCCGTGTGTCACTACAACCCCAGCGACAGTCTCATCTTTAAAATAGTCCACTATTTTGTTTTTTAATGCAGTAAGATCTTCAAATGTAATATGAATACTTGCTTTTTGAAAAACAGATTCTACGATGACTTCAATGTCTTTTGGTAAATTACACATTGCAGCAAGTTCTTCCCCGGTAAGAGCTCCAGAAGCAAGTTTTCCAGTATCCTTATTTGGTTTACTAGCGATTGTTCCACCAGTTGTTAATAAAACAACCTTTTTCATCATCTCAATCACCCTTCAGCTTCTTTTTCTATGATAGAGTGCGCAATTTGTCCACCATGGAACCTGCCATTTTCGATAAATATTTCATTCGCATTGTTCCCGGCAGCAATTACCCCCGCTATATAGATCCCCTCCACATTTGTCTCCATGGTTTCAGGATTAAATAACGGTCTTCCTGATTCTGGATCAATTTTCACACCCATGGTTTTTAAAAATTGATGATCGGGATGATAACCTATCATCGCAAAAACAAAATCGTTGCTAATTGTTTTTTCAACTCCATCTTTATTATATATAACTTGCTCCTCATTTATGGCTTTAACATTTGCATTAAATTCCATTAATATAGTCCCTGTACGAACTAATGCTTCAAATTCCGGGAGAATCCAAGGCTTAATGCTTGGAGAATATTCTTTTCCGCGATAAAGTACGGTCACCCTCGCTCCTGCCTTCACCAATTCCAGTGCAGCATCGACACTAGAATTTTTTCCTCCTATAACACACACATCTTTATCAAAATACGGATGGGCTTCTTTAAAATAATGTTTAACTTTAGACAAGCCTTCTCCAGGAACATTCATGTAATTCGGATGATCGTAATAACCAGTTGCAACAACGACATAACGAGCGCAGAAACTGTTTTTATCCGTATTGATATGAAATAAATTATCTTTCTTTACCACTTCAATAACCTTTTCGAAGGCGTTTATACGAAGCTGCTTCCGCTTAGCTACCTCCCTATAATAGACCAATGCCTGATTACGTTTCGGCTTATAGGTATCTGTTACAAAGGGAATATCTCCAATTTCTAATTTTTCACTCGTACTAAAAAAGGTTTGATGGGTTGGATAATGATAAATGGAATTGACTACATTCCCTTTTTCTATTATTAATGGCTTTTTTCCAATCTCCTGAAGAGAAATAGCTGCTGCCATGCCGCAAGGTCCGCCGCCAATAATGATTATGTCCTCTATTTGCACTTTAGGTACACTCCTTAATAAATACATTAGCTGTGTTAAACTTGGCTGTTGATTTGCGCTCCAATCAACAGGATTTCAAAATCAGTTATATCCTTAAACAATAAAAAAACTCCTACCGTTTAATGATAGGAGTTTTTTCATTTTATTTCAATGTTTTGCGTTTAAATCCAGCCTCTGAAGCGGCTTGCTTCAGCCATCTTTCTAACCCCAACCATATAAGCAGCCAGGCGCATGTCTACCCGGCGTGTTTGGGCAGTATCATAAATATTTTTAAAGGATTTAACCATTACTTTTTCAAGCTTTTCTTCCACTTCTTCTTCTGACCAGTAATAACCTTGGTTATTTTGTACCCACTCGAAATAAGATACCGTAACCCCGCCAGCAGATGCTAAAACGTCTGGAACAAGCAGAATACCTCGTTCTGTTAAAATTTCTGTTGCCTCTAATGTAGTTGGCCCATTTGCCGCCTCAACTACAATGCTAGCACGAATGTTATGAGCGTTCTCCGCAGTAATTTGATTTTCAATTGCAGCAGGAACAAGAATGTCGCACTCAAGTTCTAGTAATTCTTTATTTGTAATTGTATTATTAAATAATTTTGTTACTGTTCCAAAGCTGTCTCTTCTATCTAAAAGATAATCAATATCCAGACCATTTGGATCGTATAATGCACCGTAAGCATCCGAAATCCCTACAACCTTTGCCCCTGCGTCATGCATGAATTTTGATAGGTAGCTTCCTGCATTACCAAAACCTTGGACTACTACTCTTGCACCCTCGATTTGAATTCCCTTCTTTTGGGCTGCTTCACGAATACAAATGGTTACACCTTTTGCAGTTGCAGATTCGCGTCCATGTGATCCGCCGAGAACAAGGGGCTTACCAGTGATAAAGCCTGGAGAGTTAAATTCATCGATTCGGCTGTATTCATCCATCATCCATGCCATAATTTGTGAATTGGTAAATACGTCTGGAGCAGGAATATCTTTCGTAGGTCCTACTATTTGACTGATAGCGCGTACGTATCCACGGCTAAGTCTTTCAAGTTCTCTAAAAGACATATCACGAGGATCGCAGATGATACCACCTTTTCCCCCTCCGTATGGAAGGTCGACAATTCCACATTTTAAGCTCATCCAAATTGAAAGGGCTTTCACTTCTGTCTCTGTTACTCCTGGATGGAAGCGAATTCCGCCCTTTGTTGGCCCAACGGCATCATTATGCTGTGCACGGTAGCCAGTAAATATTTTTATTGAACCGTCATCCATTCTAATTGGAATTTTTACTGTCATCATACGTAACGGCTCTTTCAAGAGCTCGTATACCTCTTCAGGATAACCTAACTTTTCAAGGGCCTTATGTATCACAGTCTGTGTTGATTTTAACACATCATGTTTTTCCTCTTGATTAGTCTTTTCATTAGCTTTTTCGGCTCCCATTTGTAATCCTCCTAGAAATTGCTTTTACGAATGTTGTCCGCTTTCAGACACAAGTATACACCTTTAAATGATTTATGCAAGAAAAAAAACATTCTTTTCATCAATAACTCGTTATTATGTAAACGCTGCCATCCATGATTAATTTATTGAATTATGGATAGCATTTGTCCAATAGGTTTCCTTCATCCATTTTTTATAATTTAAAAAAATGAAGAATAGTTTCCACCGCTTTATTTTCGATAATTCCTTTTCCATATTCCATAAGTACAAATGGACTAATGATTGAAGCATTGCCAAATTCAGAAAAAATACAAGCAGCTTGTTCGTTTATGTTAGAGTCTAATTTTTCCATTAAAAAGTAATAGTGGTTATTCATAAAATATAGGCTTCCGCCAAATATATTCATGTAAGATAGCCTTTGGGCTAGACTAATAATGTCTTCAAAATCCTCAAATTCATATATTAGGTCATCAAATCCTCCGACCCTGACCTGCATTTCAATAAATCCATCATATAATATCTCTTCATCTTCCTCTGCTTCGTTTACAGTAATGATCATAATCATCCCCTGTGCCTGAAGGGAGAATATTTCCACTGCCACAGACCCCTGGATATCTACATCAAATTCCTCACTAGCTTCCTCAAGCATATCATGAAAAAGCTGATTCCATTTGCTTGAATCCTTCCAAATATCTTCCTTGGAAAGTCCCCTATCAATTAAATCATCAGAGGTTAAAAAAATTTTAATTTTATTGGCTGTTAAGCGTTCTAAGCGCATGATTTTGCCCCCTGCTGTGACATCACTCTTGTTTGTAGTGTATGCCTCAGGGCTTTGTTGGTGAATTGTCTACATCACCTTATCCGGAGCAGGACCATTCCTAAGGGTAATGAGATGGCATTCTGCCGGTGCGCCTAACCTTAAGGGCACCGAAGTTGTTCCATATCCATTACTTATTAAAAGGATTGTATTTTGAAGTCTTATCAGCCTTCCACGTTTATAGGGACTATACCCAAAAATATGAATCTGACCTCCATGGGTATGTCCGCTTAGTACTAGACGTATTTCATGCTCTGGAAGAATTTTGTTTGTTATATTAGGATAGTGGCCTGCCAAAATTTTAAAACTGTCTTCCTCTGCATCTAGCAGAGCTAAATCAAGTCGGTCACGATTTTGGTTTAAGTCATCTACTCCAAGCAAACATAATTTTTCTCCTTGATTTGATTCAAAGGTAACAGAGGTATTGTCTAACACTTTTATCCCATGGTCCATAAGGACAGCATCTAGTTCATGATAGTCAACCTCATAATCATTGTTTCCCCATACAAAGTAAACAGGTCCAATTTGTTTTAAAGCGGTTAAATTGGTTTTCACCCTTTCCAAGGGGACTCCCTTCTCTGTTAAATCTCCCCCTATGATGACAATATCAGCCTTTCCTTTAACATTGTTAATGATGGTTTCTGAGATTGTTCTTCTATGTATATCTGAAATAAAAAAGATCTTTACTTCTCCAAACGTTGCCGGAAAGTCCGGAAAATAAATATCCTGTTCTATTACTTTATTTAGAAAAGCTTGATTTAGCATATATAAAAGCAAAAGTATGCCGCCTATAACCATCAAAGCAACTAATATAATAATCATTCCCTTTGTTCCCCTTATCAACGCTTAATTTTCTACCGAAATCATACCATAAAGAAGACTCAAACTAAAAAAAATGAGTGTTTCTTCCCAGCTAATATAAAAAAGAAGGAAAAACACGAATCCAAAACCACAATATTCCAATAACATTAGGATACTCCATGACGATTGCTTCTTCCTTGTCTTTATCGTCTTATTAATAATCCCATGAATTACTCCTCCGCTGATTAAAATCCCAATGAATAAAGCAATTGCGGCTGCGAAAAATTGCAATGGATTAATGACAATTCCGACAAAAAAGTCAGTAAGTGCATAAGGATGTGGTATTAGAATCCATTTAATCACTAAATATCCACATAAAAAAACTAAAGAAAAATGAACTAACCTGATAAACATAAAAACCCCCTCCCATAAAAATATATGAGAAGGAGTCTATTTTTTTCCTTTATTTGATTTTAATCATCCTCTTGAATACTTAAAATTCGGAATCCATGCTCTTCTAGTTTCTTTGTGAACCGATCTATGTTGTTTTTCTTTTCAACCTTCATCACAATTCTCCGAACAAGTCTATCTGTTTCATCAAAAGTAACAAGTGAGATGATATGCTCGTGGAATTGATGAGCAATTTCAGAGAGGCGGGCAATGCGTCCCTCAGTTTCTACCGATGTAAAAGCAATTCTAACACCTGGGCGGTTTACACCAAATGCACTTTCAAATGAGCTTAATACGTCAGACCGTGTAACAACCCCAAGAAATTGATGATTGGAATCAACAACGGCCAATAATGGAAAATCCTTCAAATCAAGGAGTGTCTTTTCAAATAATTCAGAGCCCTCTAGGAACTTTTCTTGGTGAGTGGCAATATCTTTCACTGTAGTTAAATTTAAATATTCATCCTTTTGTTTATTCGAAAGGAAATAATTTGCATAGATGCTGTATCTTGTGACTACACCTGCATATTGCTCACCTTGCAAAACCGGTAACCCATCAATTTGATGTTTTTCAAGACTTTCCAAAGCCTGTTTAAGGGTTACATCTGCTTGAACTGTAAAGCATTCATGCTTGGGTATCATAATATTTTTCACGAACAATTTCCATCACCTCAAAAGTTATAATCCTGACTCTTTTATTATACTTCTACAAGATAGTGAAATTCCCTTTCATATATTAAAGTTTTATGTCATGTCTTAATTTAAATTTCATATATTTAATTGATATTGAAAAAAAGGGAGGGTCACAATGCACACCCATTATAAGGTCTTTCATCCGTTTGCAAGTCAGTTTGATCCCTGCAAGCCGATACTTGAAAAAACCTATTCTACTCCACCCCATTTATATATAGGATTCCAGCCGCCAAATCTTCCGCAATTTTCCCCGCTTGAGGCTTTGAGAGCAGGCACACTTTGGAAGGATTTTTATGACCCGTATTACAATGCTTTTGAGAAAGCGGGAGGGGGACAGCCGACATGAGACAGGTTCCTGCCGAATATTATCAGATGATGGAACAGCTGCAAGCTGTCGACTTTGTCTTGGTAGAGCTTACCTTATACTTAGATACTCACAATGATGATCTTGAAGCAATAAACCAATTTAATCATTATGTGAAGGAAAGGAAAAGACTCAAAAAAGCATTTGAAAGCCAATTTGGTCCTTTACAGCAGTTTGGCAACAGTTACTCCGGATATCCTTGGAACTGGGACGATAGTCCATGGCCATGGCAGGTTTAATTTAGAGGAGGGATTACACTAAATGTGGATTTATGAAAAGAAGCTCCAATATCCCGTTCGAGTCAGTATTTGTAATCCGACTTTAGCAAAATACTTAATTGAACAGTATGGAGGTGCTGATGGAGAACTTGCCGCAGCATTACGATATTTAAATCAGAGGTACACCATTCCGGATAAAGTAATCGGTCTTTTGACAGATATCGGTACGGAAGAATTTGCCCATTTGGAAATGATTGCGACAATGGTATATAAATTAACAAAAGATGCCACACCAGAGCAAATGAAGGCTGCAGGTTTGGCAGAACATTATGCAGACCATGACAGCGCATTATACTACCATAATGCTGCAGGAGTTCCATGGACAGCCACCTATATCACCGCAAAAGGAGACCCGATTGCCGATTTATATGAGGACATTGCAGCCGAAGAAAAGGCACGGGCAACTTATCAATGGTTGATAAATATCAGTGATGATCCTGATATCAATGATGGTCTCCGTTTCTTGCGTGAACGTGAAATCATTCATTCCCAACGCTTCCGTGAAGCAGTGGAAATATTAAAAGATGAGCGTGGCAAAAAGAAAATATTCTAATGAGCAAAGGCTATTTTCGCTTAGTAAGTGAACCTTATGAGTTTTCAAAAAGTAACAAAGTTTACGAAAAGAGCCTTAGCAAAAGAAGCAGGAAAACTATCTGCTTCTTATTTCTTTTCATGATAAAGGTTTATATCATAATTTTTTTTCATAATCTCAAATACTAAATGGCGGTTTTTCCATTCTTCTTCTTTTTTCCAATAATCCTTGCTTCGGTCCACGATTTCACATCGTAATTCATGATACTCCTTTTCTGCTTTATCTTTTTTTTCTTTTAACAAATTCATCGTGCCGTACATACCAACCACAAAAACTAATAAGGTAAAATTATTCGAATCGTTAACAAAAGCAGAAAACATCGCGGCAAATGAATAAGAATATACGCTGGCTACGGTAAAGTACAGATAAATAAAAAAGCAGGTTGCTAAAATGATTGTTCCCCAGATAGATAAATTATGGCGGCGTTTGAACCTGTCAAACTTTTCTTTTCTTTTCCTTACATTTTCAAGTGCCTGTTTTGTGGCTTGATCCGTATTTTCAAGTAATTGGATTGGAGAATCCATTTTATCCCCTCCTTTATCTCCGTATATTAATATGAACTTGTCCGTTTTAATATGATTTTTTATATAAAAAAACCGATCTAAAGTTAGATCGGTTAGTTATTTAATGGTATTTTTAGCACTTGGCCTGCATTGATATTATCACCTTGAAAATGGTTGGCCTGTCGGATAATGTTCATTCCTGATTGAGACTTATAGTACTTCATCGCAATATGATATAAAGTTTCTTTTGGCTGAACCGTGTGGTAGACAATTTTACTTGTTTTTTTCGGTGCAGTTGGTTGGCTCTTTTTCGTTTCTTGTATTGGCTGACTATTTTTGTCTCCTGACTTATTTGCATCGATGTTGACAGGTCTCGGAGGTGTTGAAATTTCTTTTGTACTATTCTCTTCAGTTAAAGCCGCTTCGTTTTTTACTTGGTTACTTTCCATCTGTTGCTCATCGGCCTGCTTATTTTTCTCATCGATTTCAGTCTTTTCTAGATTAATAGTTTCATAGCCGACAGAATCCCCTGATGTCTTAACGGTACTGCCTATTCTCTTACCATCTATATATGATATCACGCTAAAAATAATGATAGGAAGAAGGATAAAGAAAAGAACCAATAGACGAATAACCGGGTATTTAAACTTCCATTTTGTTTTCTTCTTTTTTTGTCGGTGCAGCTGCTCCCTTGGGGGCAAATCACCTGATTCATCAATTTTTTCATTAATTTTTTGAATCCGTTGTTTTAACCTTTCAGCTTGATCTCGATATGGCTCCTCTTTATTCACGTAGAAACTCCTTTCTCGTCGTCATTACCTGGTGAACGCCTAAATTTTATATATACACCTAATAAAAAATCGATGATAAAATGCATGACAATTGTAACGGCTAAATTATCTGTCCACTCATAAATCATACCGATAAAAAAACTGAGGACGACAATATTTAAAAATAAAAACCAATTAAAAAGATATCGATAATGGATAATAGCAAAAATAATACTTGCCAGTATGAGACCAACTTTTGTTTGGATGATCCCACGAAATAACAATTCCTCACTAAACGCGACAATGGCAGCAATGATGAAGATATGAAGAATATTTCTATGTTTGAAAATTCTTTCATTTAATCCACCATCATCATAAAAGGAGGAAGGAAGAAACTTCATTAAGATTAAATCGACGATCACAACAACTGCTCCAGAGGGTATCCCTATTAGAACAATATTAAAGTCCTTAAAGTGCAAATGATTCAAATAGGAGAAATGATCAAATAAAATAAATCCTAATATGAACGATATGACTAAAAGGATGCCTTGCGTCATATAGAGATGAAGAAGCAACTCTTTGTCAGTTAGGTTTTTTATCAATTCATTATACTTCTTTTTCATTCGCTCAACTCATTCTTCATTAAAATTTTACCGAGATATTCCATCCAAGACAGTTCATTTGTTGTCGTTTTTGTATGGTCGATAGAAGAATGATAATCTTTCAGCTGAAGCCCGCACTGATCGCAGCAAGGAATCACCTTATTGGTTAATTCATCATCAAAGTATTCCATTATAAATTCTCTTCTACATACATTTGATTCTACCCATGTTTTCATGTGAAATATATTGTTCATTTTTGCAGTTAACCTTTTCTTTAAAAATAATTGAATGGTTTTCTGAAGTTCTTTTCGGTTATTTTGAGGTGTATCATTAATCAATTCTTCAAGGATACGCCATTGAATTTCATTAAAACCACCGAGCTCACATAAATGATTATTCAAATGGAGATTCCCATCCGTATACTTTACTTCCTGCTCTATTTTAGAAAAAAGCCAATCAATTTGCTGCTCAGATGGCAGTTCCCCCTCTGCCAACTGAATCGGAAGGTGCTCGTCCCCGGGGGAATACAATAAAATGGCAATGCTAAGCTTTCCATCACGACCTGCTCTCCCAATTTCCTGAAGATAGGATTCAAGTTGCATCGGCATATGATAGTGGACGATAAAACGGATATTTTCTTTATTTACACCCATTCCAAAGGCACTAGTAGCACAGATGACATCCAACTGTCCGTGAATAAATTGCTGTTGGATTAATACTCTGGTATTCGGATCTTGTCCCCCGTGATAAGCCATAGTCCGGCAAATCCCTTTTTCTGCTAGTAAAGAAGCCATTTGTTCCGCTAATTTTTTACTAGAAAAATAAATAATTCCCGGTTTCTGTAGTTTAGTAACCAACTCAACTACCCGATTTTGTTTATCATGGTATTCCGCTAATTTCTCCACTTTAAATGCAATATTGGGACGATCAATGGTTGTTTCTACTTTTCTACAATTTTCAATACTGAGTGATTGAATTATATCCTTCCGAACTTGCTTTGTTGCTGTGGCAGTCAGAGCAAGTGTCAAGGGATCCCCCAGCTTTTGGCGAATATCGCCTAATTTTGAATAATCAGGCCGAAAATCATAGCCCCACTGTGAAATACAATGTGCCTCATCTACAACGAATAAGGAGATAGATAACTCACTAAGCTTCCGTAAAATAAAAGGAACACTTAACATTTCCGGTGATATAAAAATAAATTTATATTTTTTTAACTGCCGCAAGACACTATTTTTTTCCTCTTGTGTAAGAAAGGAATTCAATGCAACCACTCTTTTTTCACCAAAGCGCTTAAATTGCTCTACCTGATCCTGCATTAGGGAAAGGAGGGGAGAAATAACTAAAATGTGACCACTAAGAATAAGCCCCGGAAGCTGGTAGCATAAAGACTTTCCAGTACCAGTAGGAAGCATAGCTAGAGTATGCTTTCCTGCTAAAATAGAAGTGATTACTTCCTTTTGTCCTATCTTAAATGAGTCATAGCCAAAATGTTCTTTTAATAGGATCTCTAAATTCATTATCGCTCACCATACTTCGCCAACACTAATCTTATTTGAAAGTAACTAGCCGTTTTCACTTTATCCCTGATAAACTTAAGCTGTCGTGAATTTATTTGCCGTGAAATTTCTAGAATTGTGTCCTGCAGATTTTTTTCAACATAGTCATCAATTGAAAAATCATTAATATGTAGGGCAAATTCTACGAAGTGGTCCTCAATTGTACTTAATTTTAAATGTCTTATGTCTGCAATCCTTTCAAGGGAATACCCCTGATTTAATAGGGTCCATGTTTTTCTGGATGAAATCGTTAATTCATTATTTTGCTTTAAATCCCTAATAAGCAGCGATAATAATGGAAAGTTCTTAGTTTCCCGATTAATCTTTTGCAGCAAGTAATGGATAATATTGATAAATTCAATATGATAATCGTGAATATCCATATTGAGCCTTTTAGCTGTCTGCTCAGGAGTTAACCCAATTTGTTGATACCCTGTTAATCGGAAGATTAACACAGAAGGATCGGCATTTTTTGCTTCTTTAAAACAATCTACCAGCTCGGAAAAAAGCATGCTTCCCATTTCCAGCCTGGGTACTTGGATTTCCTTTAATATTGTTTTTAACCAAAAATGAACATCTTTGTTTTTTTGTATGGGGATATATTGGTTTTCGTGGTTTACAAAATTCGAAGCTACTTGAACTAACAACGATAATCTTTCCCAAAAATCATTCGTAAATTGGTGATAAATCCACCCATTAAGAAAACTGGGTATATTGCTGTGAAATAAATTTACTTCACCTTCTGGTGTAAGGTCAAATCGCTGCTCCCCGCAATTGTTAATCCACTTTTTTTTAATCATATTTTGAATAATAATTTCGAAGGATTCCCGAGTTAGCGTATCGTAAATCCCAAATAAATGCTTCAGTGAAAATAAATGTGCATCCTGAATCGTTTGGGATGATTTTTTTCCATTTAACAGGTGATAGATAGAATAAATAGTCCTTTCCCTGTTTAATTTCTTTAAACAATATAGAGAAATCGATTCAATTTGTTTCATCAAGGGCCCCACACTTTTCTGACGTTATCGACAAATTACCCATTTTTTCTATCTTATTTTAACATGAAATGACAGAACTTGTTGCTCAAAATTATGTTAAAGTAACATAAACAAATCAAGATACCGGTTTATTTAAAAGCAACTTTCTATTGAAAAGTTACTCGTACAGTTTTACAATAGATATGAGTAATGCATTTCCATAAAATATGGATGAATTTTGTTATATTACTGGGAGGTTTTTTTCATGGCAAAGTACACAATTGTTGACAAGGAAACTTGCATCGCATGTGGCGCATGCGGCGCAGCAGCACCTGATATCTACGATTACGATGATGAAGGCATTGCATTCGTAACTCTTGACGATAATGAAGGAATCGTTGAAATTCCTGATGTATTGGTTGATGACATGATGGATGCATTTGAAGGCTGTCCTACAGATTCCATTAAGGTTGCTGATGAACCATTTGATGGCAATCCAACTAAATTTGAATAATATTTTGTCAATAAAATATTGTTAAGCTGCTAACCCTCTTCTGACTTTGAAGAGGGTTTTTCATTTTAAAATATGATAAAGGCACTTCACATTTGAAGTGCCTTACGTTAATTATACACTCTTTATTACGGATAATTTATTTATCCAAGTTTGCAGTCGTATGAATAATAACATAAAGATGGATGACATCAACACACCTTTAATAATGTTAAATGGAAGGATTGCAGGTACAACTATGTTACGCATGTCAGGATATTTCAATAAGGCTGTATATGCTGGAAGAATGACAAAGTAATTGGCAATACTCATGATCACAGCCATCGTAATTGTACCTAATACTAATGCAATGGTCATTCCCTTTCGCGTTTTCATTTTGTTATATAAATAATAGGTTGGCAAAACAAATGAGATACCCGCGAGAAAATTAGCTATATGACCAACTGGTATTCCTGTTGGACTTCCAGTCGCGAAATAATTTAGTACAACTTTTATAAATTCAACAACAATTCCTGCAATAGGCCCAAAAATTAATGCTGCAATTAACGCTGGGATGTCACTAAAATCAACTAATAAGAAATTTTGGAAAAACGGCAGCGGAAAGTTTAATAGCATTAATAGGTAGGCAATACTGCTGAGCATTGCAATTGAAACCATGGCCTTTACATTCGTTTTCTTCATTTTATTCATCTTCCTCTCTCCTTTTTTGATCCATCACCTTAGGAAGAGAGGTTCAGCATATAGACGCCCTGTAAATAAAAAACCCCCAAGTAAAATACACTTGAGGGAGTACAAAGGCATACTTAATAAACGTTCATAAAACCATTATTTTTTGAACGCTTGCAGAACCTCCATCTTCTCCCATCCAGACTATACTGTCGGCTTTGGAATCGCACCAAATCCTGCCTAAAAGGCTCGCGGGCTTAAGAGTAATCTCTAATACCGCCGATCGGGAATTTCACCCTGCCCCGAAGATAGATCGATATGAAATTATAAAATTATTATACTTGAGAAATGGTAATTTGTTAAGTAAAAAGAATGAAACCCGCAAACGATATCGTTCACGGGCCATGTTCTCCTTTATTCGATAAGCAATATTTGTTTCGGTTTTATTACATCAGAATGCAAATGATTGATATCCTTTAACCTCTTTACGGACATATTTCTTTTTTTAGAGATCGCGTAAAGGGTATCTCCTTGTTGAACAACATATTTATTTGCTTTTGCTTGTATTGAACGGCCTTTAGTTGAACTTTTGACATGTGAGCTTGCTTCAAGGACATTATATCCGCTGGCGGCAACTCCGCCTTGTACAAACTCACCCACATCTGCTTTTCCTAAAAGCATTTCAGGGTCGATAGCATATTTCTTATCATATCTCCATTCTAATTCATGTGTTTCAAAATGGAGGTGAGTTCCTGTAGCTTGTCCAGTTTGCCCCATTTTTCCAACCATGTCACCTTGTTTTATATTTTGGCCAACATTAACGTTACGTCTAGTTAAATGAGCATAAACAGTAACAACCTTACTTGGGTGTTTAATAAACACGACATTTCCGTATGTATTGGAAAAATATGATTTGATGACAATTCCGTCATCAACCGCCAGTATGGGCGTATCCATTTTCCCTGCTATATCTATTCCTTTATGTTTTCCCTGCCTTGTTCCATATGTATCAGAAATGACACCATCTGCGGGCCAAATCCAGTGTTCCTGTAATTCCTTCATTTCGTCCAAACTTGCAGCTTGTGAATGTTTCCCACCTAAAAACAATAAACTGACACAAAGTGCCATAATAATGGCAATCAAAAACCTCTTTATGTAGTCACGCATTCTAATCCTTTTCCTCCTTAAATCTTCTACTCAAATCCACCATATGTTTCCAGTATCTAGTTTAGAACTGAAACTAATTTGATAATGGACCCTGAGCATACTTGTTATAATTTGGAGACATCCACTATTTTATACATAAATAAAAAAATCAACCCATTATAGGTTGATTTGCAATTTATTGGATATTGCGCAAATTTGGAGCAATTGGCACTTTATTTTCCTTTGATAAATCAAAGGGCCCTATATGTGTTAACGGGGAATTCTTAACAATAATTTTCTCAACACCAAACTCCTTAGCGGTTAACATCAAAGCCTCGAATGAATATAATGTCAGTTGATTATCTTTTAACGTAGAATCGTCCTTAAGAGAAAGAGATAAAGTTTTATCTGAAATGGTTACATCATAAATCTGTAATGATGGCGACAGCGAACTTTTCAAACCATTTTCAGGTTGATCGGCCTTCATCGCCTCTAATGCAGTTCCAAAATCTTTATAAATAGTGTTGGTTGGAGTTAAGTAAGGTAATTTACTGCCTACAGGATAATAAAACAAAAAGGCATGTTTCTTTTGATCGGATTCAATATTTTGTTCTTGCATGCTCCCGTAATTACCTAATTCTATACCTGGTTCTCCATTTGTTTTGAACTTTATCTTTCTAAGGTTACTATTTGATGCTATATCTTTTTGTAATACATTTATAAAACTTGTTTCATTGGTTGATCCTTGTCCGTATAGATGGTTTGAAGGGACATCAACAATAACGCTATTATTATTTTTGTCTAGCTCCAATTTCGCATTTAGGGGGTAGAAATCACTTAATCCCCATTCTTCTTCTTTTAGAGAAGCCATTTTTTCTTCAAAAACAGTCAGCCAGGATTTATTGCCTGCGTCTGAAACAATAGTAGAAACAGGAATAAGAATCTGTGCTTGTTGGTCAGGTATCCAATAGGTCAACACCTTGCCATTTCCTACTTCATCATCATAAATCGCAGATTTCACGCTTTCAGTTCGTAAAAGTTTTACCTCTTTGGTACCAGAGTTTACCCCCTCCTTTGAGGTTGCTTCCTCCTTATCCATGGCAATTCCAGCATCCTTTTTAGCTGTTGTTTGCTCCAAGGATTTTTTTTCTTGGGCTTCATTAAAAGAATTATTTGTTCGATCCATTAAGTTAGGAACTAAAATAAGAAAAAGAAGCATGGCTGCTGCAGTTGCGATTCCTGGTAATATCCAGGGTATCAATTTGCGCTTTTTTATAGAAAGATTCTGGTAAATGTCACGAGGATCGCGATGATCTTGTATTTTAGGCATTTGCCTTATTAGTTCCTCGAGCTGTTTATCGCTCCACTCTGACTTTCTCACTAGTTAATCCCTCCTTTTCATAAAACAATTCCATGTGCTTCTTTAAAACTTTTAAGGATCGATGCTGTGTTGTTTTTACTTTACTTTCTGTCCAACCTAATGTTTTTGCTGTTTCAGAAATGGATAAATCATTTAAATATCGTAAAATGATTACCGCCCGTTGATCCATCGTGCAAAATTCTAAGCATTTATATATCCATTTAATCTCTTCCTTTTGAACGGTTATCTCTTCTGGAATTGGATAGTCATCCTTAACTTGGTTGGATGACCAATCAAATTTTTCAAAAATTCTTTCCTTCCATCCCTTTTGCTTGCGAAAAAAGTCTATTGCCACATTACGAGCAATAGAAAAAAGCCAGGTCTTTTCACTGCTTTTCCCCTCAAAACGATTATAGGACTTAAAAACTCTTATATAAACTTCCTGGACAAGATCCTCTGCATGTTCTTTGTTTCTAACCATATAAAAAAGAAATTGAAAAACGTCATGATGGTATTTTTGATAAAGTTCATCGAAAACGGAGTCCATCAATTCCCCTCCCCGTTCATTAATATTAGTCGATATTTATGTATAAAAGGTTTCACCTATAAATATAGACGTTTTTTAGATAAAAAGGAAGGTATTTATTGGAAGCACTTATCGGAAGCAAAAAAGCTCATCCAAACTGGATGAGCTTTAATAATGTTCCTCGTGAATCAAGAACAATCGGCAAAATATCTGATGTTTTTACTATTTTCGTGGAAGAAGGAAGGAAAATGTCGTCCCCTGTCCTAGCTTGCTTTGAACAGAAATATGCCCCCGATGGGCATCAATAATATTTTTGGCTATAGCCAGTCCGAGTCCAGTACCTGCCCTTCCCCTTGTCCTTGCTTTATCGGCCTTATAAAAGCGTTCAAAAACAAAGGGTAAATCTTCTTCAGGAATACCTGAACCTGAATCTTTAACTTCTATTCGTATCCCTTTGTCCTCTGAAGTTACGTTTAACCGAACTGAACCGCCTTTAGGTGTGTGTCTGATGGCATTGTCAATTAAGTTTGTTAAAACCTGTTCAATCCTGTCAGGGTCAAAGAAAACAACGGAAATTTGATTATCTATGTCTGCGTGCAATTGAATCGCATTATCTTTGGCAAGCCCTTGAAATTTATGGATAATCCTATGAATAAAAGTAGAAATATTTATTTCATCGATTGTTAATTGAATATGACCCGCTTCCATTCGAGCCAAGTCAAGAAGTTCATTAACCAGCCTTCCCATTCTAAGGGACTCATCATAGATAACCTTAGCCATTTCTTTTTTCTCTTCTTGGGATTCAGCAATATCATCCACAATTGCTTCACTGTATCCCTGTAACATCGAAATAGGGGTTCTAAGTTCATGTGAAACATTGGCAATAAAGTCTCTTCTCATTTTTTCCAATTGCTTTTCCTTCGTCATATCCCTTAAGACCGCAACAGCTCCACGAATAAAGCGATTGCTGTATAAAGGACTGACAAGGATCACCCAATGGCGGCCCTGAAGAGAAATTTCCCCGACCTGTTCTTTTTCTGTATCCACTGCCTCTTGAAAAAGCTCCATGACTTGAGATGGAATGGCCTCCGAAGCAGGTCCAAACTCACCATTTTCATAGTACCAGTATTGGAGAAAGCGGTCTGCCGGAGGATTGGTGATCAATATTGTTCCATCCCGATTAAACGTGATTACTCCATCTGCCATACTGCTTAATATACTAGAGAGCTGTTCCTTTTCCTGACTTAAGGCATTCATATTGAATTTCAATTGTCGCCCCATTTGATTAAAGGCAGTTGCCAATTCCCCGATTTCATCATGTGTAAGAATCGGTACCTTTGTATCAAACTTTCCTCTCGCCACTTCAAAGGCTGCCTCTCTCATTTTCCGTAATGGCGCTGTAATTCTGGTTGATAAAAAGAAGGCAAATATAGTGGTCAGAATTATCGCAACACCTGCAACAAGTAAGATAAATCTTGTTGTAGAGCGGGATGTTTCCTGCATATCTTCTAGGGATTGATAAATAAAAACAGCACCATTTTTATCATCAGTCAAATGAAGAGGTACACCAATAATGGAATAACTGGCATCTTCATTATTCCTAATCTTTTCCGATGAAAGGTTAGAGATTTTTTCAACAGTAATGTTTTTACTAAATACCTTAGACAATTCTGGATCATTTTTAATATCTGAAAGGGATAATTTCATCCCCTTTTCCGTGTTCGGAGAGTAATAGGTATCTTGATTGTTTTTAACAATTAACACTTTGGTATCATTATCAAGGACTTCCCAAGATATTTCTAACCCTAACGGAAATTTATCATCAGGATGGTTTTCGAGAACACGGGCAATTTTTTCTGCTGTGTGTGTCAAATCACTTTTTGTTACCTTGATGTTATTGTTTTGGGTGTATTCCAAAAGCATTACTGTTAGGATAAATAGTACAAATGATACTAATAAAAGGATGGTAAACCAAAGTTTACCTACAACACTTCTTAAAAAGGTCATTCATTAATTACCTCAAATTTATACCCTACGCCCCATACTGTAACGATCATACTTGCAGCCTGCTCAGACACTTTGTTTAACTTTTCGCGAAGACGTTTTACATGAGTATCAACGGTTCGCAGGTCACCGAAAAACTCATAATGCCAAACTTCTTTTAATAGCTGCTCCCGATCAAATACTTTATCTGGTGCCTTTGCAAGAAAATATAGCAATTCATATTCTTTAGGCGTCAAGCTTACCTCTTTGCCATCAGCTGCGACTCTATGGGCATCATTATCTATTGTTAAATGTGGAAACACAATAACATCCTTTGTTGTTGTCTCGGTTTGCAGGTAGCTAGTTTGCGAAGATCTTCTTAAAAGAGCTTTTACACGCAGGACAACTTCCCTTGGGCTGAAAGGTTTCACAATATAATCGTCTGTTCCTACTTCAAATCCTTGAACGCGATTAACTTCTTCACCTTTTGCCGTTAACATGATAACAGGAGTTGCCTTTTTCTCCCTAAGCTCCCGGCATACTTCTATTCCATCTTTACCAGGCATCATTAAATCGAGAAGAATGACATCATAGTCATTTTCTATTGCTTTGGTTAAAGCCTCATTACCATCTTCAGCTTCATCAATTGTATAATCTTCACGCTCTAAATACATTTTTAATAAGCGGCGAATTCTTTCTTCATCATCTACTACTAAAATTTTCACGTCTTTATCCATTATTAATCCCCCCATGAGGTTTATTTTACAAAATGGTAATGGTTTTTGCTATATTTTCAGGTAATTACTCCTATTAAAAGTGTCAATATTATGACAAGGTATTTTTTTTACAAAAAACTATTGCTTTTAAAAAAAACCTTCACTAATGTGAAGGTTTGATTCAATTAACTGCCTGCGTAGGAATGAAGTCCGGCAATAACTAGGTTTACAGCAACTAAATTAAACATAATAATAACGAAGCCTATTACGGCTAGCCACGCTGATTTTTCTCCATGCCATCCCTTGGATAAGCGAAGATGCATAAATGCCGCATAGAAAAGCCACGTAACTAATGCCCATACTTCTTTTGGATCCCATCCCCAGAACCTCGACCATGCCATTTGTGCCCAAATCATAGCAAAGATTAATGCCCCAAGTGTAAACACCGGAAATCCAATAAGTACTGATCGATAGCTAATTTCATCAACGAAATCAAGCTTAATATTTTTTACTAGCGGCTTAAGTGCAGCTGCAATCCGCTTTCTCAAAATAACCCGAATTACTCCATAAAGAATAAGGCCTGCCATCAAGGACCATATAACCGTATTTAATTTTTTGGCATTAATGAGAGCGGGCATTTCTACCAGGGGTTGAAATCCCTCTTTTGTTAATAGTTTTCCTTCATGCGGGCCAGTTAGGGCGGGCATTGTATATTCAAGATTTGCTTCATTTCCATGTTTATCAATCCAGGTAAATTTTTCATGATATCCTAACCCTGAAAATGTCGAGGAAATTGCAACAAAGCCTAGCACTGTAACTAGCGAAAACATGACTACTTCAAGCCAAAAGGTTCTTTTTGATGCTTTCGATTGATCAATTGCCTTAACCAGATAAATTAACCCCGCAGCAAAACTAATGGCTAAAATTGCTTCGCCAATGGCTGCAGTGGTTACATGAATATGAAGCCAGTAGCTTTGTAATGCCGGAATTAATGGGGTTATTTCTCTAGGAAACATGCTGGCATAAGCAATAACCAGAATCGCAACAGGCATTGTAAACAAACCGAGTAAAGTTGTTCGATAAATAAAATATATAACTATAAATGCACCAACTAAAGCCATTCCAAAGAAAGTGGTAAATTCAAACATATTACTGACCGGTGCGTGTCCTGCCGCTATCCATCTGGTAATAAAATAGCCCAACTGTGATATAAAACCAATAATTGTTAATAAGACGGCAATTTTCCCCCAGCGATTAGTTCCCTTCTTATCAATTGCCCCCTTCTTAGAGGTAATGGCTCCGCCGTAAAAAAGCGTTGCAACTAAATAAAGTATAAAAGCAATAAACAATAAATTACTACTTATTGTTACCAACTAAACTACCTCCTTATCCTGTTTTTCGATTTGAAGTTGATCCTCCGGTATATTCAGCTTCGTATCGGTTAAAACAGTTTCTATTTCTCTCTTTAGGCCGTACCAATTTTTATTCGTGTGTGCCGCAATCCAAACCTCACCGTTTTTATTTTGAACCCAAATCCTGCGGTGATTCCAATAGGCCCCTTGAATGACACCAATCATAAAGATAATGCCTCCTAATATGATAGCCCATAATGATGAATCCTTGCGCACGATAAATCCGGAAACATTTTTAGTTTCAATTCCTTTAAAGGACATTTTATAAGTATTATTACCTGACGGTTCAATTGTTTGCTTAATTGCAACGAAACTCGTTTCTCCTTTTGGATTTTCAGGAGATATCATCCGAAAAACAAAGGCAGGGTTATTGGGAACTCTTGATTTTGTAGAAGGTTCTCCATTTTTTCCAAACTCAAAATCAGGAAAATAACTAAGAAGTTTAACCGAATAGCCATTACCTAGGTCATAAACTGACTTAGGATTCCTAAGGTTGATTTTCATTTCTCCAAAGGATTGATTTGTCTCTTTATTGGTCAAGGCAAATGTCATTGCTTCTAGGTCACTTCTAAACGAAGCTTGGAAAATAGAATACCCTTCATAGGTTAAAGGATGATTTACTCGGACCTTATAATCTTTTATCGCTTCAAGCTTTGGTTTTTCTCCGGGAATATTTTCACCGACACGATTGTAAAGAATAACGTTAGATTGGTAATTTTTCACCACTTCTCCTGCTTCTTCAATCGCCTTTTTAAAAGTTTTATCTTTGTTTTTATCATAATGCTGCAAGATGAATTGATTATTTTTCAGATAAAGCTTTTCACCTGTCTCAGGCACAAGGGCCGTTTCGCCTTCCCTGACCCAAAGGTTCTCATTAACGTACATTCCAGGCACAAAACGAAGCATTCCGCCAAATAGGAAGATAATTAACCCGACATGGTTTACATATGGACCCCATCTTGAAAAACGTCCCTTTTCAGCTAAAATATCTCCATTTTCCTCTCGAACCCGGTATCGTTTTTCTTTTAGATGCTTCTTAATGACCGTAAAGTCGTCGTTATCCACATGTGTATTGATACCAAACACGCGCTGGCGCTTTAAGAAGCCCTCGTGTCTTGTAACCCGTTGGGCTTTTAATGCCTTATATAAAGGGATGACCCTGTCTAGGCTGCAAATAACAAGTGAGATCCCTATCATGGCAATTAATAATAAGTACCACCATGAACCATACAAATCATTGAACCCTAATTGATAATATAATTTTCCAAACCAGCCGTATTCCTCTTCATAATACACTTCCGGAGGCTGGTCAATATACATTTCCTGCGGCAGAATTGTGCCAAGGGCAGAAGCAATTAGGGTAATAATAATAAGCCAAACTCCAACCTTTACAGAAGAAAAGAAATTCCAAATTTTATCAATAATTGTTTTGTTATAGGTCTGTGAGCGGCGAGCACTGCCTTCGTAGCGCATATCAAGCACTGGATTCTTCTTCTCATTTTCATCCAGTACTTTTCCGCATGCTTCGCATAACACGGTTCCATGAGGATTTACGTGCCCGCATTCACATTTAACATCTTTCATTGTAAAAAACTCCCTGTAATCTAAGGTTTAATTTTCTCCATAAAATCCCTGACAGTATCCTCAGACATTTCTCCAGTACTGTATTTAATCACCTTGCCGTTTTTATCAATCAAGAAGGTAGCTGGCAATGGATCAATTCCATAGGCAGTCATTACTTCTTTATCAGTATCAATCATAATCGGAAAATCAAGCTTGTAGTGCTCAGCAAATTGATTAACAGCAAGTTCAGATTCTTGGATATCAACCGATAAAACCTGAACCCCTTTGTCCTTAAATTGCTGATATTGATTATTGATATATGGCATTTCCTTCTTACATGGCGGGCACCATGTTCCCCAAAAATTCAAAAATACCCCTTGTCCACGGTAATCTGAAAGGCGATGCTTGTTTCCTTGCATATCGGTTAAAACAAAATCCGGAGCCGTTTCACCAACCGCGACTTTTAATTTATTGTCTTTTGTAAAATTAGCATACAGCGTATAGATAACGGCTGCACCTAGAACAAGTAATATTACCGTTCGGATTACTAATCGCCGTTTTTTCATTCCCAACCCTCCATTAAATCTCCTGACACAGTTAATCTAAATTATATCATTTTTCAATCCTGTCATAGTGTAAACCCTCGCTGCGAATTGTGACGGTTCTATGAATTTTTTTTAGAAACATCATTTGCAAGAGTTCGTAATTGTTTTACTTCATGCCGAGTTAGTTCTCTTGCCTCTCCCGCCTTCAAGCCATTTAAGGTTAAAAAAGCATATCGTTCCCGCTTTAATTTCACAACCTCGTGACCAATAGCTTCAAACATTCTTCTAACTTGACGGTTGCGGCCTTCATGAATGCTTATCTCGACAATGGCTGTTTGTTTCTTCTTATCAACCGAAAGAACCTTTACTTTGGCAGGTGCTGTTTTTCCGTCTTCCAGCTTAATTCCCTTTTCCAATTTTCTAATGTTTTCTCTTTGGGGAATTCCTTTGGTTTTGGCAACATACACTTTTTCAATTTCATTTCTTGGATGCATCAGTAAGTTAGCAAATTCTCCATCGTTGGTTAATAACAATAATCCTGATGTATCATAGTCCAGTCGGCCAACCGGAAAGATTCTTTCTTTAAATTCAGAAAAGAAATCGGTTACAACCTTTCTTCCTTTGTCGTCACTGACACTTGAAATGACTCCTCTTGGTTTATATAAAAGAAAATAGACAGGTTCTTCTTTCTCGATTTGGATTTCATTCACTTCTACTCTATCGGAAGAAGATACCTTGACACCGAGTTCCTTAACAACCGTGCCATTTACTTTAACTCTTCCTTCTTTAATTAATTCCTCCGCTTTTCTTCTTGATGCAACACCTGCTCGAGCTATTACTTTTTGCAATCTTTCCAAATTTTTCACCTCAAAATTAATCCATTCTATCCTAATGAATTATGACACAAATTCTTCACTTTTCAAAGTAGCGGGTTTTATTAATACACATTAAAAAAGTAGATTCAATCGAGTGAACCTACTTTGTTCCAAATATGAGGACTACAACAACAATTGAAACTATGATTCCGAATACATCGGCGAGGAGTCCTACCTTTAAAGCATCTCCCATTTTTTTTATCCCAACTGCACCAAAATAAACGGTTAATACGTAAAAGGTAGTATCTGTGCTTCCTTGCAGAACCGAAGCAAGTCTGCCAATAAAGGAATCTGGTCCGTATACAGCAATTAAATCACTTGTCATTCCAAGTGCAGCTGTACCGGAAATTGGTCTAATGAACAATAACGGCACGATTTCAGCTGGTACTCCAATTGACTTCATAAAAGGACGAATCCAATGCATTAAAGCATCTAATGCTCCTGAGGCCCGAAATATGGAGATTGCTACAAGCATGCCGACTAGGAAGGGAATGATGGTAATGGCAATTTTTATCCCCTCTTTGCCGCCTTCAACAAAACTTTCATAGGTTGGAACTTGTTTAAAAGTTCCATATAATAGAATAAATCCGATTAACAGTGGGATAAAAGTAAGCGAAAGCCCCGAAATCAGCCCCATATAGTTCACCCTTTTCGGCTTCTGCGATAATAAAAATAACGATCTATGAGAATTGCACCTATTGCTGAAAGTATAGTAGCGATTATAGTAGGAACAACAATTTCTGTTGGGGAAATGGATTTATAATTCATCCTGATAGCAATAACGGTGGTAGGAATAATTGTTATGCTTGCAGTATTGATGGCTAAAAAGGTGACCATGGACCTGCTCGCAGTATTTTTTCCGCCGTTTATCTTTTTTAATTCTTCCATTGCTTTGATGCCAAGAGGTGTGGCTGCATTTCCCAAACCGAACATATTAGAAATCATGTTGGACAATATATACCCCATTGCAGGGTGGCTGGCTGGTACATCTGGGAATAGGATCTTTACAAGAGGCCGGAATAGCTTCGACAACCGTTCGAGGAGACCCGATTCCTCAGCAATCCGCATCATTCCAAGCCAAAAGACAAGGACACTGATTAATCCGATACATAGGGTCACAGCCTCTTTAGCTCCATCAAACACTGCCTTATTTACTGCCTCCATTGTTCCGTTAAAAGCCGCGAAAACGATCCCAACAATAGTCATGAAAACCCATATATAATTAACCATTTGCGTTCACACCTATAAAGGAATAGAAAATTTCTTTTACAGAATCAAGCAGCCCTTGCTTCTCTTCTTTTACTTTTTGATAGTAAATAGGAGTTTCAGTAACCATTCTGCCATCCAAATAGACGGCAGCCTTACCAACTATTTGCTCGGTTTTCTTTCCAATGTTCCATTTTTTCTCTGGCTTGTTCAATTTATATTTCACTGAGAATAAATCCATTTCCTCGCTCGTAGCTGGATACACAATTGTTTTTTTTACAAATAAATGATTTTTATACACCTTATTGGTCGTAACATTAATTTTCCCCTTTTCTATAACCTCAGCCATATCATAGTTTCTAAAGCCATCTTCGTACATGGAGATATGGTCATCCCAATCATTGGAATCATTCAAGGTAACCGCTATTAAGCTCATATCCCCTTTTGTTGCGGTTGTTACAAGCGTTCTTTTTGCCAGCTTTGTATAGCCGGTTTTTCCACCTGTGGCATATTTATATTTTGTCAGCAGCCGGTTTTTGTTCTTCCAAACACGATCCCATGCTTCTGTTGGGTTAGGGGCCCGGTGTACCTTTGTGCCCGAGATTTTTGCGAACGTTTTATCTTGCATTGCATAACGCATTAAAATAGCCATATCATAGGCAGAGGAATAGTGATCTTCATGGTCATCTAGTCCATGCGGGTTGGAAAAATGAGTATCAAACATTCCGATTTCCCTGGCCTTTTGATTCATTAAAAAGGCAAAGCCCTCGACACTACCGCCCACATATTCGGCGATGGCTACTGCGGTATCATTTCCGGATCTTAGCATCAACCCATATACCAAGTCACTCAGTTTAATTTTTTCTCCAGGTTTTAAATAAACCGATGACCCTTCGGCACGGGTTGCCTGCTCACTGACTTTAACATATTGATTCATTTTTCCTGATTCAATCGCCAAAACTGCCGTCATGATTTTCGTTATACTGGCAATTCTCCTTTTTGTGTGCGCATCTTTTTCATATAGGACTCGTCCAGTCTTCTGCTCTATGAGTACTGCACTTGCCGCACTTACTCCAAGGGAAGCATCCACCTTTTGAGGAATGTTAGCAACGAGTATTGAGACCATGAGGAAAAAAATGACTAGCTTTGAAATCATTCTCATTAGATTTACCTCGTCCCCTTCTTTTATTTTATAAAAGTTTATGCAGGACAAGGCTTGTTATGACAATAACCCATATAAAAAGGCAAGCTGCCAATTGGCAGTTGCCATTCCAATTCTTAAAAAGCCGGCCATTTTATATCTGCTGCTTTTTCAAATCTCATTTCAACATCACTCCAGTTCACAACATTCCACCAATTATCTACATAGTCTGCCCGCTTGTTTTTATATTGAAGATAATAGGCATGCTCCCATACATCTAAAACAAGCAGCGGTATGGTATCCCACTGGGTTAAAAGCATATGCCGTTCAGATTGTAAAATCTCCAGATGCCTTGCTCTCGGTGACCAGACCAATAGCGCCCAGCCGACTCCTTCCACTTGCTTTGCCGCTTCGGAAAACTGTTTTTTAAAAGCTGTTAAGCTGCCAAAATAATTTTCTATTTCCTCTTTAAGAGGTCCATGGGGATTTCCGCCGCCATTTGGGCTCATATTTTTCCAAAAAATCGTATGAAGGTAATGACCCGATCCATGAAAAGCGAGTTCCCTTGACCAATGCTTAATAAGCGAAAAATCATTCGTTTCTCTTGCCTTTTTGAGATTAAGTTCGGCCTTATTCAAACCGTCGACATAGGAACGGTGGTGTTTGTCATGGTGAAGCCTCATAATTTCCTCTGAGATATACGGCTCTAATGCGTTATATGAATAAGATAGCTCCGGTAAAGAATGTCCTCCAGGCGGAATTGTCTTTTCAACTACCCAAAGCTGCCCGATTTCCTGCTTCCGTTTAAAGTAGGTTTCCATTTGTTCATGGATGTTCTCTGCTTTAGTTTGAAGAGAAAGAAGCTCCTCATTAGACAGCTCTCGATTGGTCCCTTCTATTAATTCCGTAAATGCATCTAGCTGTTCCCATAATTCAGAGTTATTACCAACTGCTTCTGAACGAAGAAATTGTTTCATTTGTTCATTCCATTCAAACAATTCAGTCACATAGTGGCTAAACCGATTCATGTTATCCACTCCTATTTATGTGTAAATCTACATAAATAGTATGAAAATTTTAGTCTATTAAGAACCCAAAAAAAGCTGCCATTGGTAATACTATTACCAATGGCAGCTCGCTTTTTCTATTTTGACTCTGTTAAACTTAGATGTTGATTTTCGCTTCAGGCGCTTCGCTTTCCGCGGGCGTGCCGGGGAGCCTCCTCGGCGCATAAGCGCCTCCGGGGTCTCCCCTGCCCGTACTCCCGCAGGAGTCTTCGCGCCTTCCACTTCAATCAACAGTGGTAAAAAATTAACACTGACCTTTAACAAAGCCTTCTATTTAGATTGAATCATTTTTGTCCGGTAATCTGTTTCATAATATTCAAGTTCTTCTCTAATCCGCTGGAATTCGCCCTCAAGACTTTTGATCAGCAGACTTACTGCTTCTGGCACATTCCGATAGTATTTAATGGCGTTTCTGCCAGTATAAGCAGATCGGCTATTTTCGAACCACGCATCATTTTTAGGAGCAAAGAACTCTTCGATACAATTGTGGTAAATCTTATATAAAGTTTTTTCGGCTGCGGCTTTTTGAAAAGGTTCACTTTGCAAAATGACGGAACAAGCCTCGAAACCTTCTTCACTATAAACAATTAGTTTTCTTAGATTTGAAAAAATTAATTTAATGTACGATTGATCTTCTTCATTTTCTAGATTGAACCCTTTAATTGTGGTTTCATTTAAGAAATCCTCTAATGTTGTAATGGTCTTAGTTAAAAAACCTTTCACATCATTAAGCTGAGATTTTACTAATGAATTTCCCATTATTTACCCCCTGGAATTTATCCAATTTGAATTTATTTAGGCTGTAATATAAACTCTAGCGGAGAACGAATCTCATAGCTATTTTTCTGCTTAAGTGACTGAAAAACTTCAGGTAATTTTTTAAAATCAATATCTTGAAAATATGATGCAAATTCATACTTTGAATTAAGATAAAGACGTTTGCGCCCGCGTAAGCCGGGATTTTTCAATAAACATACAAGGGCAACGATATCTTTAAAAGTCACTTCAAGGCCTTGTCCTGACATAATAGGGTCTGTTGTGTACGGTGTAAATTCTTGGAGACACTCATCAAAATACCTTACATATAAAACATGGAGCGTCCTTTCTTCCCCATTTTCAATAAAGGTCACTTCACTTCTGTTAAAAAAATCCTCTGAGGTATTGGATTTTTCTTTTTCTAATTCGAACCCTTTACACTCTTTAATTAGCAACTTAATCCCGCTCCTTATCGAAATGCACAACCATGTTAAAAGATTTTGAAATCTTATATTTATTTTAGCATAAATTCTGATGATTTGATTGTATTTTAAGAGTTAATTGTTTCTTGGAATTTCTCAAAAAATAAATCTGCTTCTTCTTGAATATAATCATCCTCCACTTTTTCGGGAAGCTTAGGAAGCTCATTAACACTTTTTAATCCAAAATAATCAAGAAACTCTTTTGTGGTCCCATATAAATAAGCTCTTCCTGTTCCTTCAGCGCGGCCTACTTCTTTTATTAATGCTTTTGATACAAGTGTATGCAACGGTCTTTCTGTTTTCACACCGCGAATTTCTTCAATTTCAGCACGAGTGATTGGCTGTTTGTAGGCGATGATAGCCAGAGTCTCCAAGGCGGCTTGAGAAAGAGTCGAATTATTCGGGGAATCAACCAGCTTTTTTAAATAAGGAGCATTTTCCTTCTTCGTTGCCAGTTGATAAGTTCCGGCAAGCTGAACAACAATTATTCCTCTATTTTCATCCTTGTCATATTCCTGCTTTAATACCTCAATAATTTCATTTGCCTTTATTTCATCTATATCTAAGACCTCTGCTAATTGTTTAAGTGAAAGGCCTTCATCGCCGGCTGCAAACAAGAGGCTTTCTAGAATACTGCTCCAATTAATAATTTCCAACCACTTTTGCTCCTTTCTTCACAGCTTCTACAAAAATTTCACCGAAATTTTCTTGCTGTTCGACGTCAACTTCTTTTCTTTTAATCAGCTCCAAAATGGCTAAAAAAGTGACGACAACATGGTCTTTTGCTGGGTAAGGAAATAATTCGTTAAAGTTCTTCCTTCCTTTTAGCTGTTTTAGTTCATCTAATATTTCTGTCATTCTTTTCTCAATGGAAATCTCCTGCCGCGCAATTTTTGTTGCCATCGGACGCTGCAGCTTTTTCCTTCTTAATAATTTTTGAAAAGCCGCTAACATGTCATATAAGGATACATTTAACTCTGTCTTTTCTGGTCGGATATCTTTTACATAATCAGACAAATCACTAGGGGGCTTTGTGTACATTAGACCACGTTCTTCTTCCATTGATTTTAAATCATGGGCAGCCTCTTTATATTTACGGTACTCAATCAAACGTTCTACAAGCTCATCTCTTGGATCTTCTTCATACGAAAACTCATCTACATTCTCATTTGTTTCTTCTTCATGCTTGGGCAGCAGCATTTTACTCTTTATTTCCAGCAATGTCGCCGCGATTACTAAATACTCACTGGCTATATCGAGTTTTAATTCGTTCATGGTTTTAATATATAGCAAGTATTGCTCCGTAATTTGGGCAACCGGTATATCATAAATATCAATTTCGAGTCGATTAATTAAATGAAGGAGCAAGTCCAGCGGTCCCTCAAATGCATCAATTTTCACCTGATATGGCATCGTTTCTCACCAAAATTCTTTTTACTTAGACTATTAATAGTATAGAGGATTCAATCTAGGTTATCCAATAGAAAAATCAAAACATAACAGCTTTATTATGTAATCATGATGTTTGCCCAAACAATGGACAAATCCCCTACATATGATGACAAAGAAAAGAACAAAAACTTTTTAGGAGGTATTTAATATGGCTGATGGCGGATATGGTGCCGGATTTGCTTTAATTGTAGTTCTATTCATTTTATTAATTATCGTTGGTGCTTCCTGGATTTACTAAGGCACAAACCTTGAGGAATGGATTAGAACTAGAAGCCTGTCATGATTGACGGGCTTTTTAGATTGTTTATGCTAAACTATACATACATTCTTTTTTTAGGGGGGATACCTTGTACCCAATAGAATATGTTCAATTTTTAGCCCACTTTCATGGTGACAGAGATTATTTTGAGTGTCATGAGATCCTTGAAGAATTTTGGAAAAAAACTGATCCAGGTAACAAAGAATCCATTTGGGTCGGTCTTATACAATTAGCAGTATCATGCTATCATTACCGCCGCGGAAATTATAATGGGGCTGCAAGAACATTAGAAAAAGCAATAAAAATATTAGAATCAAAAACAGCCTCAGTTACTAGTCTTGGCCTTAATCAACAGCTGCTTCATGAATTATTAATGAAGCAATTATCAGTCATCAAAGCGAAAAATGAATATATGAGCATCAATTTGCCGATAAGTGATCCCTTTCTAATTGAGAGTTGTAAATTATTTTGTGATGAGCAGGGCTTTCAATGGGGGGAAAAAAGTGATATTACCAACGTGGAACTGGTCGACCGCCATAGATTAAGAGACCGAACAGAGGTCATTGAGGAAAGATATCGGTCTTTAAAGATGCGAAAGAGCAGCGAATAAGATATTCGCTGCTCTATTTTTTTGAAACTAGCAAAAGTTACATTTTTCAATAAACGGAGCTGTATCTTCATTTGCAATAATTTCTCTATCAGCATACATTTCTCTGAGTGCTTGAACCATCCTTTTTCCAACCCCTTGAAAGCGATGTGAGGGATTTACGGAAATATGCTGTATTTCAAGAGCATTTGTATCACGATGATATAGAACGCCAAGAAGCCCAATAATATCTTCTTCCTTCCATAAAAACAGCTGCCAATTCTCTTCTGTTTCATATTCCTTCATCGTTTGCTGAAGTTTCTTTAAGTCCTTTTCATTCGGCATAAAAGACAATAAACCCATTGCAATTTTTTCGAATGCTTTCTTGTATCGAATTAACATTTAGATCCCTCATTATATTAAATAAACCGTTGAAAATATTGGTTTAACAATAGTATATTTTTTCCTAATTAATCAATATTAAACATTTATTCATTATATGTAGTTAAAATTATTATGTTTACTAACCACCATCATACATAATTCTAGGACAATCATCAATGAGAAATATTACTATTGCTTTGGTCCAATAAACATCCAATAAATGATTCCCCAGATAACAGAAAGACCAATAAGAATACCAAACAATACCCAGTTGCTTTTTTTCATGAAAAAGGTTCCTCCAAAAAGAGTGCTTGCTCGACCTTCATTCTACACTATTTGACAAAAACAATCCATTTCCTCTATTAATTAAATTTTCATTCTATGAAACTTCTAAATCGTTTTTTTCGTTATATTTAATGAAATCGGATATATTATTAAGGTAAGATATTTTTCAAGGAGGGTAACATGAAAAAAATTCTTATTCTCCTAATGGCAGCTATTATGTTCACATTCCCTATCCAAAGCTTTGCGGATTTGGCTGAAGGCGACATGATTGTAACATTGGGTGAAAATTTAACAGCAGAACAAAAGGACGCACTACTCGCAGAAATGAATGCTCCAAAAGATGTTCAAATCGTGACCGTATCGAATCAGGAAGAGCATCAATATTTAGGGAAATATGTAGCCAAATCACTCATCGGAACAAAGGCGATTTCTTCCTCATCCATCACCATTGCTCCCAAAGGTGCCGGCATAACAGTTAAAACAAAGAATATTAATTGGGTAACTGATGAAATGTTTGTCAACGCCCTTATTACTGCAGGGGTCAAGGATGCCAACATTTACATTACTGCTCCAATTTCTGTTTCAGGAACCGCAGCTTTAACAGGAATTATTAAAGCATATGAAATCTCGGCAGACAAAACCATTCCTGAAGAAGTAAAGCAGGCTGCTAACCAGGAAATGGTCGAAACAGCCAAGCTTGGTGATTCCATCGGTGAAAAAAATGCGGCAGCATTAATTGCAAAAGTAAAAGAGGAAATCGCCAAGAATAAACCAAAAAATGATGCAGAATTGCGAAGCATTATTGAACAGGCAGCTAAGGAATTAAACATTACCTTAACGGAAGAACAAATGAAACGCTTGATTGACCTTTTTAATAAGCTAAAGGGTTTGGACATTGACTGGAATCAGGTAGGGGATCAGCTAAATAAAGCAAAAGACCGCATTTCAAAATTCCTTCAATCGGAGGAAGGGCAAGGATTTTTAGAAAAATTAAAACAATTTTTCATTTCGCTCATTGATGCCATTAAATCGCTCTTTTCATAAAAAGTTAAAAAGCTGCCGTATCTTCGGCAGCTTTTTTTCTATCTTAGTGGTAGATCGTGTCTGATTAAATCCTCGTACGACTCTCTTTTTACGACAAGAGTAGCCTTGCCGTTTTCAACAAAAACGACAGCGGGACGCGGTATGCGGTTATAGTTGTTTGACATGGAATAGCCGTACGCACCTGTGCAAAATACAGCCAGAATATCCTCATCGTCCGTTTCAGGTAAAGGCAAATCCCATATCAACATATCTCCTGATTCACAGCATTTCCCTGCAATCGAAACTGTTTCATTTGGCTGTGCCAAGGGCTTATTAGCAAGAACAGCCTCATATTTTGCATGGTAAAGGGCTGGACGGATATTATCGCTCATCCCTCCATCCACTGCTAAATATTTTCTAACCCCAGGAACTTCTTTTGAAGAACCGACTTTATATAGAGTAATACCAGCATCACCGACTAACGAACGTCCTGGTTCAATCCATATTTCCGGCATTTTTAGCGAGTATTGTGCAGTCAAATTTTTTACTTCTTTTATTATCTCACTAACATATTGCGATGGCGGAATCGGTTCATCCTCTTTTGTATATCGAATGCCAAAGCCTCCGCCTAAATTTAAAACCTCTGCTTCAAAGGATAACTTGTTTTTCCACTCCGACATTCTTTCAACAATTTTTTTAGCTGCCAGCAAGAAACCCGTGGTTTCAAAAATTTGCGAGCCAATATGACAATGAAGTCCAAGGACATTAAAATGTTCAAATTGGAGAGCGGATGTTAAGGCCTGTTCCGCTTGTCCATTTTGCAGGTCGAAACCAAATTTGGAATCCTCCTGACCCGTTAAAATATAATCATGGGTATGGGCTTCAATTCCCGGCGTAATTCTTAATAAAATATTTACATTGGCCTTTTTCTCTAAACAGATCGATTTTAAAAGTTCCATCTCAAAAAAATTATCGATGACAATGCATCCAATTTCATGCTTCAATGCCATTTCTAATTCTTCTCTGCTTTTGTTATTTCCATGAAAATGAATTCTCTCCACTGGGAATCCAGCAGCAATCGCTGTATATAATTCGCCGCCGGAGACAACATCCAGTGATAATCCTTCTTCTTCTGCCAGCTGAACCATGGCAACTGTTGAAAATGCTTTACTGGCATATGCAACTTGAGCCTTTACTTGCTGGTCTTCAAAAGTCTGTTTAAACCCACGCGCTCTTTCTCTCATTAATGCTACATCATAAACATATAACGGAGTCCCAAATTGCTGTGCCAGCTCGAGGGCATCAACACCGCCTATTTCTAAATTCCCGTTTTTATTTACACCTGTTGTTCCGTAAAAAAACATTCCCTTCCCTCTCTCCGTAACGACTCACTACATTTTATGTAGACAATCACAAAAGATAATAAATAAATAGACAGAATCTGCATAGAAACTGCCTATTTTTTTTGCACTCTATTGAATATTTAATTAAAAATACTTTAGCATAACAGAGAAATTTCCGCAATCATTTCTCGTTCGCTTTTGGCGGCTGACGATAACGATTCCTTGGATGGACAATGCTTGGTCTGAGAATTGACCCCGGAATTGCTCTTCGAAAAATAATTTGCATAAATCCTTTAGGCTCGAACGGAAGAAATGGCCAAAAGTATGGTGTATTAAGAGCACGCATCCTAACAATATAGATAAACAAAAGTGTGGTACCTATGACAAACCCAGGTGTATGGAACAGGGCAACTAAGATTAACAAACCTAATCTAGCCATCTTATTGGCAATGCTTAACTCATAGCTTGGTGTTGTAAAAGAACCGATACCTGCAACAGCCACATAAAGAATTACTTCGGGAACAAATAGACCAACACTTATCGCAATTTGACCAATTAATACAGCTGCAATTAAACCCATTGCTGTCGATAACGGTGTAGGGGTATGAATAGCGGCTAATCTTAAAAATTCGATTCCAAAATCCGCTAAAAAAATTTGAATAATTACAGGTATATTTGTTTGTTCATTTGGTCCAATAAAGGCTAGTTTTTCAGGCAATAAGGATGGTTCTAAGACAAATAACAGCCAAAGCGGGAGCAGTAAAATAGACGTAAAAACCCCTAAAAATCGAGTCCAGCGTAAAAATGTTCCCATTGCCGGTGATTCCCTAAACTCTTCCGCATGCTGAACATGATGAAAAAAGGTCGTTGGAGTAATGATAACACTCGGCGAGGTATCGACTATGATGATTACATGTCCTTCAAGGATATGTGTAGCCGCCACATCTGCCCGCTCTGTGTACCTAACTAGAGGAAAAGGATTGAAACCTTGTTTTACTAGGAATTCTTCAATCGTTTTATCAGCCATCGGAATTCCATCAGTACTAATAGCATTTAGCTCTTTTCTTACAATATTAATTAAATCAGGGTCTGCCACATCCTCTAAGTATGCTAATGATACATCTGTTCGTGACCTCTCTCCAACTTTTAACATTTCAAAACGAAGACGCTCGTCGCGAATTCTCCTTCTGATTAATGCAGTATTTAGAATGATATTTTCTACTAGGCCATCTCTTGAACCCCTTACAACCTTTTCGGTGTCAGGTTCTTGTGGCGAACGCCCAGGGTAGCTTCTTACGTCAATTGCAAAGCCGGTATCTTCGCCTTCCATTACGACAACAATTAACCCAGATAAAACTTTTAGAACAAGCTGATCTAAATCTTTAATTTGCTCCACAGATTGATTGATAAGCCGATTATCAATAACTTTGAAAAGGTTCGTTGATAATTTTTCATGATCATTTATCTCAACTAATTCTTTAATTAACTGGATGATATAACTGGTATCACATAGACCATTTACATAATAAATATTGACTTCTTTTTTGAGTATGATTAATTTTCGAATCCCTAAATCAAAGCTTTTCCCCAGCCCAACTCGTTGTTTCATATAATTTTCAATTTCATGGACGGATTCCGGAATCGGCCAAATACGATCCTTACTTCTTGTCATGGAAGCCACTCCTTTCTAATATAAGCTCTACTGCTTTTTTCGTAATGGGGGAACCTAATTTATAAGAATCACGCCGTGCCATTTTACCAATATCGCCTATTCCAACAATTATCGGTACATTCAATTCATCAAGACAGTAAACGGTATCTCCATTTATTCTGCCAATTTCAAGTTCTGGTATACCGTATTTATCTACTCCATATGGCGTTAATTCGCCATCGCGATCGATACTGATATCGACTCTCGTCCATTCCTCATCATGTGATTTTGCTGCCACTGCTATAATTCCCAAAACTTCAATATCTTTATGTAATGCCACATATTTTAGGGCATTTTCTCCATATCCTTCCCCTACAATTCCACTATCATCAAACATCACCAGTACTGGATCATGCGGAGTTTTTTTTATTAATCGGACAAGCTCAGCACCTGTTAATTTGGACGGATTCCCTTGCGACATGGAAAGACAGCGGCCGCCTATTTCTTTAGCAACATGCTCAACAGCTTTCTTTGCGTATTCATCACCGTCTGTAATTAATATTACACGCCTCCGATTACTCATCCTGTGATGTCCTTTCATGGAGAAGTTTACTTAATATGTACAAAATAAAGCCATTGAAAAATGGATCCAAAAATTTTTCCTAATACAATTGCCATAATTAAAATGACAATTTCTCCATCTAACCTAATCCGTTTAGCGAGGATTGGCAGAACATTTAAAACTTCCGTAAGAGCAGCTGCCAACATGCCAACAAACACTCCCCCGCTGATACCAAGCGGAATTAAAAAATAGGCTGAAATAGGAAGGAGCGGGTCCCTTAAGCTTGCGAGCACACCGCTAATCGCACCAATCACAACTGCCCATTCATAGTGCTGGATCATTTTCATTGTTTTGGTCAGCTGAGTAAGTCTTGGGATTATTCCAAGAACGGTTAGAAACGCTACAAATCCTGACCCAACGGCTAATCCACTTGCTAATCCTAGAAATATGATTGATACAATTTTAATCGTCATTAACGCGTTTCATACTTTCTTTATTTTCATGGATAATCACATAATTATCTAAATCCATTTGATAATTAAACATTTCTACTTCAAGTGGACTAGGTTCATCATTTAATCGTTTCTTAAAAAAATGATTAAAGAATAAAATCATGCCGAGGCCTAAACCAATCGAATAAGGGATTTGAAAGAGTAATGGCTTTGCTTCATTTTTCCCGGTAATAATGGTGTAAATTTTTTCCTGGACACTCTTCATACTTACGTCATCATGAAAATTCATAATCGCCATGGCCGATCCAAAAAATAATAGAAACCAAATTAGCAGAAAAAAAGGAATAGATATTCCTTTTTTCTTATTTGTTACTTCAATGATTGTCTGCGCAGGGCCTATCGTTTGAACCTCCATATCCCCGAACTTCGTTGTTATCAACTGAATGATATGCATAACATCAATAACGATAATATTTCGATCCATATCTGTCACCAGGTGAACAAGCATTTCTTTTAAACTTGAAAGCACAGCATCTGGGGCAATAATCTGTGCGACATCCTTCAATAACACTCTTTCTTCAGGCTTCGTTTGGACACGGTTCCGCATGCGAATGTAGATTGTTTTTTCCAAAACATTCACTTCCCACACAATGTTTTCCTTGTGTATGTAGTATGAGTTTTAAGGTAGAGTTTCATGTATGAAAATGAAAAAACCGCATGAATCAGAGATCCATACGGTCTTTCATTTGTTGCAATATCTTTTTTTCGAGTCTTGAAACTTGTACCTGAGAAATCCCAAGGCGCCCGGCAACTTCGGATTGAGTTTGGTCCTTATAATAGCGCAAATAGACAATCAGCCTTTCCCGTTCATCTAATTCGCGGATTGCTTCTTTTAAGGCAATTTTATCAAACCACTTTCCTTCGTTGCCATCATCAATTTGGTCTAATAATGTAATTGGATCTCCATCATTTTCATAAACGGTTTCATGAATGGAGGAAGGTGTTCTGCTTGCCTCTTGTGCAAGAATGACATCCTCCGGCGACAGCTCCAGATACTCAGAAATCTCATTAACAGTAGGTATTCTTCCTAATGTTTTTGATAACTCATCCTTGGCCTTGCGGATTTTGTTTCCCATTTCTTTCAGTGAACGGCTGACCTTTACGGTTCCATCATCACGAATAAATCGTTGAATTTCTCCGATAATCATCGGTACGGCGTAGGTGGAAAACTTGACGTCGTAGGAAAGGTCAAACTTATCAACTGACTTCAATAATCCAATGCAGCCAATTTGGAATAAATCATCAGGGTCATACCCTCTATTAAGAAACCTTTGAACTACTGACCAAACAAGTCGCATATTCTTTTCAACAATTAAATCCCTTGCTTCTTGGTCTCCGTCCTGGCTCTTTTTGATGAGCTCTTTCACTTCATGATCCTTTAAATACGGTTGACTTTTATCGTTCTTGACCTCCACATCCATCGGCAAGTCTCCTTAATTGCAAAGCATTTTGCGGGATTGTAAATGCTTACGTAATCTAACCTCGGTTCCGCTGCCTGGCTGTGAATGAATCTCTACCTCATCCATGAAATTCTCCATGATGGTAAAACCCATACCGGACCTTTCTAAGTCCGGCTTTGTTGTATATAATGGCTGACGAGCTTCCTCCACATCGATGATTCCTAATCCTATATCTTTAATTGTCATATCAATTAAACTATCCTCAATGGAAACACGGATATAAACAATTCCATTTGGATCGTTTTCATAACCATGAATAATCGCATTCGTCACGGCTTCTGAAACCACTGTTTTTATTTCGGTTAACTCATCCATCGTTGGGTCTAGTTGGGCAATAAATGCAGCTACAGTCACACGGGCAAAGGATTCGTTTTGACTTAAAGCACTGAACTCAAGATTCATCTCATTTTTCATTCAGGCAACCCCCAATCTTTGCAATGCAAATTCCTCAGTCGGTTCCATTTTGATAATTTTAAATAAACCAGACATATCGAATAATCTTTGTATTGCTGGGGAAATTGCACAAACTACCATTTCACCATGCACCTGTTTAATTTGTTTATATCTTCCTAAAATTACGCCTAAACCTGAGCTATCCATAAAAGAGAGTTGTTCTAGATTCAAGACGATATGGCGAATGTCATTTTTTTCGATCGCTGCTGTTGCTTTTTCACGAAGTTCATCCGCAGTGTGGTGGTCTAATTCACCGCTTAAGCGAATGCATAGAACATCATGTTTTGTAATTAATTCAATGTTAAGACTCACTATCCCCGGCCTCCTTAATCTGGTATAGTGAGTCAATTCGCTTTTTTATTATCAATATCCTTCTATAAATACAAAACTAGTCTTATTTCGTCAAAAGTAGTGGATTATCTTAACTTTCGACATTGAAAAGCGTATGCGCTTTGAATTATTTTCCTGCTTTTGTAAACATTCCGAATGAACGCTTGTAAAGGGTCCACCAGCCTGCTTCTTTTACTGACTTACTTGCTACGAGCGGACTTTCAAGGATTACCTTTCCATCCTTAATCAGCTTAATCGTCCCAACCTTGTCACCTTTATTTAATGGTGCGTTGAGGTTTTTTTGGAGAATTACTTTTTGCTTTACATCCTCCGTTTTTTCACCCTTTTTAGTCAGTAACGAAAGTGGTTCACTAGTGACTGCCGCTACTGACTTATCCTTGCCTTTACTGATTCTGGCTGTGCCAATTGTTTGATTTCGTTTATACAGCGGGTGTGTTTGGTATTGACTAAAAGCATAATTAAGCATTTTTGTCACTTGAGCATTTCTCTCTTTCGACGTTGGTGCTCCAAAGACAACCGCAATGACACGCATGCCATCCTTTTGTGCTGTCGCTGTTAAGCAATATTTCGCTTCAGCCGTAAAACCCGTTTTTAACCCGTCAACTCCAGGGTAAAAACGAACCAATTTGTTTGTATTAACGAGCCAGAACTTTTTGTCTGTATTTTCACGAAGGTATGCCTCATACATTCCCGTAAATTTTGTAATGCCTTCATATTTTAATAGTTCTTTTGCCATTACTGCCATATCATGTGCTGAGCTGTAATGGCCGCTCACAGGTAAGCCGGTGGTATTTTTAAAAAAGGTATGCTTCAATCCCAGTTGTTTTGCCTTTGCATTCATCATATCGACAAAGGCTTCCTCCGAACCGGCAATTCTCTCAGCCATCGCTACAGATGCGTCATTACCTGAACCAATCGCAATGCCCTGAAGCATTTGCTTGGTTGTCATCTCTTCACCCGGTTCCAGGAATATTTGTGATCCACCCATGGAGGCGGCATATTCACTCGTCCGTACTTTTTCATTCCAGGAAAGCTTTCCTTTATCAATCGCTTCCATAATGAGTAACATCGTCATAATTTTGGTCATACTTGCAGGCGGCAATTTTTCTTGGCTATTTTTCTCATATAGAACCTTACCTGTGTCCCGCTCAATTAAAATGGCAGAACTGACGTTACTGACAATATCTGTACCCTTATTTTCTATTTGGGCATTCTTTTTTTCTGCAGCAAAGGAAGAAGGTACCCATAAGCTAGTCAGGAAAAAAGATGCTACTATAAAAGAGAACAATCGTTTCATTCGCATAACCCTCCATTCTTTATAGCCACCATTTTTACCAAAATAAACAAGTTTATACATAAAAAGGTGTCAGGCACCATGTGAAATTTTCACATGGTGCCTGACACCTTAGAGCACGATTATTATTCTGTTATTTCTCCATGGATGAGAACTGGCGCGTCGACTTTGGCTACCGAGATTTTGATATTTTCATAAAGCTTTTGTTTTACTTCACTTACATCTTCAAAGTTACTGTAGATAGTTACTAACGATTCACCTTTATTGACTTGGTCGCCGATTTTTTTCCTTAATACAAGGCCAACAGCCAAATCAATAATAGATTCCTTCGTTGCTCTTCCTGCTCCTAGTAACATTGCTGCTGTTCCAACCTCGTCAGCGACGATTTCGGAAACATACCCATCTTCTTTCGCTTCAAGCTCAAACGTGAATTTAGCCTGAGGCATTTTAGCAGGATCATCGACAATCGAGGCATCCCCGCCTTGAGAGCTTAAAAAGACTTTTAATTTTTCAAGGGCCGACCCATCTTTAATCACATTTTCAAGGAGGGTCCTTGCCTCTGCTAATGAGCCTGCCTTTTCTGCCAGATAAACCATATGGCTGCCGAGTGTTAAGCATAGCTCTGTTAAATCTTCGGGACCCTCACCTTTTAATGTGTCAATAGCTTCCTTTACTTCAAGCGCGTTTCCGATCGCATATCCTAGCGGCTGGCTCATGTCGGAAATGACGGCCATTGTACGTCTGCCGACATTATTACCAATCCGAACCATTGCTTTTGCCAAATCTTTTGAATCATCAAGCGTTTTCATGAAAGCACCGGCGCCTGTTTTTACATCCAGTACAATGGCATCAGCTCCTGCAGCAATTTTTTTGCTCATGATGGAACTGGCAATCAGCGGAATACTTTCAACGGTTGCCGTAACATCTCTTAGGGCATAAAGCTTTTTATCCGCAGGTGTTAAATTTCCGCTTTGGCCGATAACGGCGATTTTATTTTTATTTACTAGATCAATGAATTCAGCATTATCAATTTCAACATGGAAACCATTAACTGCTTCTAATTTATCAATGGTACCGCCGGTATGTCCCAATCCACGACCGGACATTTTCGCAACAGGGACTCCCAAAGCAGCTACAAGCGGGCCAAGAACAAGAGTGGTAGTATCACCAACTCCGCCAGTTGAATGTTTATCAACTTTTATTCCTTCAATTTGCGATAAATCAATTTGATCCCCTGATTCCACCATTGCCATTGTTAAATCGGCTCTTTCTTTCTCGGTCATCCCTTGAAAGACGATCGCCATGGTTAAGGCACTCATTTGATAATCCGGTATGGAACCATCTGTATAGCCGTTAATAATAAATTTGATTTCTTCCGTTGTTAATTCAAGTCCATCTCGTTTTTGCTCAATTAGGTCAACCATTCTCATCGAATATCACCACTTTACAATAAATTGGTTTCTGCTCAATTACGCCATATTTTTAACGATTTCTTTTATATATAGAAGGAAATTCGCTTTAACTTTTTCAGTTGTTTCAATGACTTCATCATGTGTCAGCGGCTGGTCAAGAATACCGGCAGCCATATTTGAAATACAAGATATACCAAGAACCTTCATTCCACTGTGGCGTGCAACGATTACCTCTGGCACAGTAGACATTCCCACTGCATCACCGCCCAATACTCGAACCATGCGAATTTCAGCTGGTGTTTCATATACAGGGCCAGGGTTTCCGAAATAAACACCCTCTTGAACCTTAATATTTAAGCGAGAAGCGATTTCCTTTGCCATAGCACGCAATTCCTTCGTATAGGCTTCTGACATATCTGGAAAACGAACGCCTAATTTAGCATCATTTGGCCCAATTAACGGATTTGTTCCCATATTATTAATATGGTCGGTAATAATCATCAAATCTCCCGGCTCAAAGCTTTCATTGACACCGCCGGCAGCATTCGTAACGATTAACATTTCAACTCCCATTTCTTTCATAACGCGAACAGGGAAGGTTACTTTATCCATTGCATATCCTTCATAGAAATGAAAGCGGCCCTGCATTGCAACAACCTCTACTCCACTTAATACCCCAAAAACAAGCTGTCCTGCATGTCCTTCTACTGTGGAGACTGGGAAATCAGGTATTTGATTGTATGGAATTTTGACAGGATTCTCAATTTCATCCGCTAACACACCTAATCCAGATCCTAAAATGAGACCAATTCTAGGTGTATTCGCATATTTATCTTTAAGAAATCCAGCAGCATTTTGAATTTTTTCAACGTTCATGTTCATTCCCCTTTTTAGCTTAATTCTTTTAAAAAGCTCTTTCCGTAATTTGGCATTTTCACATTGAAGTTTTCCGCCACTGTTGCTCCTAGGTCAGCAAATGTTTCTCGGAGTGGCAGCTCTCTGCCCTCAGTCATTTTCTTAGAGTAAACTAATAATGGGACATATTCACGAGTATGGTCTGTACCAGGTGCGACAGGATCGTTTCCGTGATCTGCTGTAATCATTAATAGGTCATCTTCCTTCATTTTCGCAAACACTTCAGGAAGGCGCGCATCATATTCTTCAAGTGCTTTACCATAACCTTCAGGGTCGCGGCGGTGACCATACAATGCATCAAAATCCACTAGATTTAAAAAGCTTATTCCATTGAAGTCCATATCGAGGGTTTCAACAAGCTTATCCATACCGTCCATATTCGAAACGGTGCGGAGTGACTTTGTAACGCCTTCTCCGTCATAAATATCCGATATTTTACCAATCGCGATTACATCAAATCCTGCATCCTTCAATTCGCTCATTACTGTCCGATCGAATGGTTTTAAGGCATAATCATGGCGGTTAGAAGTTCGTTTAAAGTTTCCTGGTTCCCCTAGGAATGGACGGGCAATTACCCGGCCAACCATGTACTTTTCATCAAGCGTTAGTTCGCGTGCAATTTTACAAATTTTATATAATTCTTCAAGCGGAATAATTTCCTCGTGGGCGGCAATTTGCAAGACAGAATCTGCCGATGTATATACAATCAATGCACCTGAATTCATGTGCTCTGCACCAAGTTCATCAAGAATTTCGGTTCCGCTGGCTGGTTTATTGCCAATAATTTTTCTGCCGGTGCGGTTTTCTAATTCAGATACAAGTTCCTCTGGAAACCCTTCTGGGAATACTCGGAATGGAGTTTGAATATTCAGCCCCATAATTTCCCAATGTCCTGTCATTGTATCTTTTCCGTTTGAAGCTTCCATCATTTTTGTATAAAAAGCTAAAGGCTTTTCTGCTTTATTAATTCCTTTTATTTCCCGAATATTACTTAATCCCAATTTCGCCATATTGGGCATATTTAGACCGTTCATTCTTTCAGCAATATGTCCAAATGTATCAGCACCTTTATCACCAAACTTTTCTGCATCCGGTGCTTCTCCAATTCCGACTGAGTCCATGACGATAATAAAAATACGCTTATATGTATCTGCCGTCATTCGAATCTTCCTCCTTTATCAATAGGAAACGTTTACAAATAAAAAAATACACAAAAATAGGTTACCCTGTTTATATTGGAACTATGAAGGGGTCACATTATTGCATTCGTCAGAAGTCTGACATCTCTATTTTACTAAATGTTTTCGAAAATACAAGAAAAAGCTGCCTGAATTTTTGGCAGCTTTTTGACGTTTTTGTGAAATTGAATAGCAACTATGATTCTATCAAGCTCTTGGGTGGAATTTACTATAAACGTCCTTCAACCTTGTCTTAGAAACGTTTGTATATATTTGTGTTGTAGCTATATTTGCATGTCCTAACATTTCTTGAACAGCCTTTAAATCAGCCCCATTTTCCAATAAATGAGCAGCAAAAGAATGACGGAGTGTATGTGGAGTCAGCTCTTTTACTATTCCAGCCTCTTTGGAAAGTTTTTTTAGTATTTTCCAAAAACCCTGTCTAGTCAACCTTTTACCCTGGTGATTTAAAAACAAGGCATTATCAGGGTTCTTTTTCGCCGCAAACAAAGGTCTGCCTTGTTCTAAATATTGCAATATCGCATTTGAGGCAGTACGCCCAATCGGAATAATCCGTTCATTATTGCTTGTTCCGTGACAACGAATAAACCCCATCGTTAAATGGACATGCTCAACATCCAGACCAATCAGTTCACTAACACGAATTCCTGTTGCATAGAGAAGTTCAAGCATCGCTTTATCCCGTTTTCCAAAATGATCATCCAATTTAGGCGCTTCTAAAAGGAATTCGACCTCTTTCTTACTCAAAACTTTAGGAATAGCCCTTTCAAGTTTCGGCGGTTCAATCAAATTCGAAGGATCCTGATCGGCTGCTTTTTCCCTTAATAAAAATTGGTGAAAGGCACGAATGGAAGCAATGTGCCGTGCAATTGTTTTCGTTGATTTTCCTTGCTCCTTTAAAAATCCCAGAAATTGTACAATATGGACGCGCTGAACATCATTAAAGGAGCGGATTGCCTCAACCTTTACTAAATAATGAAGATAGCTTTTCAAATCGCGTTCATAGGATAGAATCGTATTTTGGGCCAGCCCTTTTTCAACTATCAAATAATGCATAAATTCTTTTATTCGCTCTTCCATTGCCCTTACTCCCCATTTAAATAAAACAACATCAGCCGATCTAACAAGGAAGGATTTTCTTCATCTACTGCATTTGAAACCTTTAATGCTGCTCCTTCCGGTTCTTCATAGCGATGATAGCTTTGGTATTCTTCTGATACCCACATGATACCATAATAGAACAGAATTGTGCATCCGGTGAAAATGATAAAAACCTTTAAGGTTTGCAGTGTAATTTTTATAAAAGAGATCATCTTGCTTCCCCCTAATTTTCAGGTACTCTAGTAAAAGGTATGCCAAAAAGTACAAGTTTTATACCTTTATATCTGGAAAATGGAGAAACAAAAGAAAAAGCCCCTTTTGCACAAAAGGACCATTTACAAGCTATACAGTTTTTTCTTCTACTTTCGCCTGGCAGCGATAGCAAATCCCATGAAAAGTAAGGCGATGATCTTTAATTTTAAAATTCCATCGTCGTTCGACGACAGCTTCTACATCCTCAAGCAAATCTTCCTGAATTTCATCAACGGCGCCACATTCAATACAAACAAGGTGATGGTGAAAATGTGCTGCACCCTCCTGTCTTAAATCGTATCTCGATACGCCGTCGCCAAAATTTATTTTATCGACAATTTTTAATTCCGTTAATAATTCTAATGTTCGATAAACAGTTGCTAATCCAATTTCAGGCGATTTTTCTTTAACGAGGAGGTACACATCTTCCGCACTTAAATGATCCTCTTCATTTTCTAGTAAAACTCTGACGGTTGCTTCACGCTGAGGTGTTAGCTTATAACTTGCTGAATGCAACTGTTTTTTTATACGTTCAATTCTAGTTTCCATTCTGAAGTCCCTCCCTCGCCACTGTTAGTTCTCATTATAACAGATGAGAAATGAGATTCAAAATAAAATTATTATAAACAAGAACTTATAATTAATATTAAGTAACAATTACTATAAAGATGTTGAGGTAATAATCGTTTTCATTAACCATGGCGATAAATAAGCCTCTATTCCAGATGCTGCCGAGATAAAAATCACTGCCGCAATCAGGGCAAAAATATATCCTTTAAAAAAGGGCATGATTGGCTGAGCATATTTTTTCATAAACTGTTTTTTGATCATTCTCATTGAAAATATTACTGATAAGGCTGCCATCATGATAAACACCGGAATGATAATCAAGTTTTGCGGGAGGATCGAAGCAAACGCGAGCAGAAATCCTTTCCAGCCCATTTGACTTACTAAAAATCCAACTGTAAACCCGACAACCATTCCTTTAACAAATAAGAGAATCAGAATAACAGGCAGTCCGATGATTGATATCCCAAGGATCCACATTAGTCCAATAAACTTACTATTGTGGGAAAAGCTTTGGAAAAATAGGTCATTATCTTCCGCTACTTTATCTCCGGAAACTTGGCCAAAAAATTGTGATAGGTAATAGTAAAGATCTTCCTTTTGGGTAAAACTCATACTGTTTACCACAACCGCACCAAATATGACCCCCATTAAAAATAAAACTACAATAAATAAGAAAATCGAGGAATGCTCACGGAAATAACTAGCGGCATTGGACTGGTTCAATCGTTTTTTCATTTGCGGTTCCTCCTACTTTTGTCAATCGGTTATTACAATCTATGCCTAATCTAGTATTTCTATTACTATAATTTAATAGAGTATAGAAAAAATCCCGGCAGCACATGCTGACGGGATTTTAATCCGCAATTTTACCATATTTTCCGCCGCCGCCGGCTGCTAGATTTATTTTTCCTTCCCTTGCTTTCATGATAAGGTCGGCTATTTTGGCCGGAACAACCTCTTTTAATGCTTCATATGGTACTTCATGTAATATAGCCATTTCACTGCCGAAATGATTCACCAGTTTTTCAAGTAATTTCGGCCCTAGGCCGGGGATAAATTCCAATGGAACTTGATGAACATAGGGAGGGCGGCCAGGGGGACTTTCATCTGCCGTTTTCAATTCCAGAATTCGGTCAGCCACTCCTTTTATGATTTTCTTATTTCCACATAAATCACAAAGCTGATCTTCCTCACTGACATGATTTAAACATTCTGCGCAGACAGTTTTATGATATTTCCCTAGCAGTGGATCAAGCCCATAGTTTGCAATAATGTGCCGGCCGTCCTCTCCTTTTAACGCCTTTAGCAGTTCAAGGAAGGTTGGTTCCTTCATCGCAGCCACTTGATATTCACGGGCAATCTTTGCAAGGGAATGCGCGTCTGAATTCGTTACAAACGTATAGCGGTGCAATTCTCCTAATTGATCTGCCATGCTTGTATCTGAGCTTAGGCCAAGCTCAATCCCATCTATTAAATCGGGATCCAGTACCTCTGTTAGTGAATGATTTACCCCTTTTCCATATAGACTTTTAAAGGGTGTGAAAACATGGGCGGGAATGAAAATACCTCCAAGCTCTTTTACTTTTGTTTGCAATACCCGACCTGATACATAGATTCTTTGTGAACTTAATTGAATATTTTTCAAGTGGTTCGATAACCATGCTGAGAACTCTCTCATAATCGTTAGGTTCGGAAAATAGCATAGCAAATGAATTGGACCATTGCATTGTTCATCATAAATCTCCAACTCCGACCCTGGGATAATCGTTAGGTCTCCAAATACTAAGCCACCATCCGGATGCTCATAAACTTCTCCGCTGTCAATCAGACTTTCCATCTCAAGAATGACTTCTGGTGAATGGCTGTCGATTATTCCTACCATATTGAGCCCTTTTTCGTGTCTGGCATGTTCGATAATATTTGTAAAAGTTAACGATTTAGCCCCGGTAATTTTGACCGGTTTGCCTGTCCAAGTTCTGCCAATATGAATATGTAAATCTACATAATATCGATTCATTTTTTTCCTAATGCCCTTTGCAATTGTAAGTATTGGACAGCATAGATCGTTTTCGCATCATAAATCTTTTGTTCCTTGACATATTGTAAGGCTTCTTCAAGTGTTAATTCCTCGAGATTCACAAATTCGTCTTCATCAAGTGCGGCGGAATTTTCTATTTCTGATAAGCCCTTTGCCAAATATACATGGACGATTTCATCAGCAAAACCTGGTGAAGTATAAAAGGAAGTGAGTAATTCAAGGCTTTCACATCCATAGCCTGTCTCTTCCTCGAGCTCGCGGCGGGCGCATACAGCTGGTTCTTCCCCTTTTTCCAGCTTTCCTGCAGGTATTTCCACAATCGTTCTTTCCAACGCTTTTCGGTATTGTTCGACCATGATGATCTTTTCATCATTGGTGACAGCTAAAATAGCAACTGCCCCAGGATGTTTGACGATTTCCCGTTTGGACTGCTTTCCATTTGGCAGTTCAACATCCTGTAAATGAAGACTGATTACCTTTCCCGAAAAAATTTCTTCACTATGAAGCGTTTTTTCTTCAAGCTTGCTCATTAAGGTCACTCCTGTTCTATTCCGATAATCTGCTCATACATTTTACCATACTTAATCTGGAGGGGTATGGATGAAGGTCGTGGTGCATGAAAAAGGCATTATCCTTGTCGGAAAGGGCTGGGAGATTCTTCAAAAGCTTAAGGAATATAACAAGGATTATACTTTTGTTTCGGAATGGGTTCAAAATATTGTGCAAAAATGAGTTCTGCTGTTTGTAGTCTGCCCTGTTCTTTTTGTAAAATGATAGAAAAAAGAACGGGGTGTTTTTTTTGAAAAGAAGAAGATTAGGAGCCTCCGATTTGTATGTTACCGAGTTAGGGCTCGGCTGTATGTCCATCGGAACAGATGAGCTATCTTCGAGAAAAATCATCGAAGCAGCACTTGAGGAAGGAATCAACTATTTCGATACAGCAGATTTATATGATTTCGGTGAAAATGAGAAAATCGTCGGAAGTGCGTTAAAGGATGTCCGTGAACAAGTGATTATTGCGACTAAAGTCGGGAATTGCTGGAAGCAGGATCGAAGCGGCTGGTCGTGGGACCCTTCTAAAGCCTATATAAAAGAAGCAGTGAAAAACAGTCTGAAACGGCTGGGAACAGACTATATTGATCTTTATCAATTGCATGGCGGCACGATTGAGGACCCGATTGACGAAACAATCGAAGCATTTGAGGAATTAAAAGCAGAAGGCTTGATTCGCTATTATGGCATCTCATCGATTCGGCCGAATGTGATTCGCGAATATGTGAGGAAATCTGAGATGGTTTCTGTCATGATGCAGTACAGCATGCTAGACCGCAGGCCTGAAGAAGAAGCATTACCGCTGCTTCATGAAAAGGGCATCAGTGCTGTTACCCGGGGACCGCTTGCAAAAGGGCTGCTTAGCGATAAGCTGCTTGAAAAAGTATCTGAAAAGGGGTATTTGGATTATTCCTATGAAGAGTTAAGAAAGACGCTTGGTTTATTAAAAGAAAAAGTGGGGGCTGGCCGCTCGTTTACAGAAGTGGCCCTGCAATACAATCTAGCAAACCCTGCTGTCGCATCTGTTGTTGCCGGCGCGAGCAGTGCAGAACAGATTAGAGGCAATGCCAAGGCGGTAAAAAGCCAGCCCTTGACGGATCAAGAGGTTGAGCTAATCAAAGACTTAACAAAGAATAATATTTATCCAGAACATCGGTAAAGGAGAGCAGCTGCCCTCCTTTTTTGCTTTCCTTGCATTCGAATTATTATTTAAACTCCTTCCAGTTCATCCCGCTTTCGTTCAATAACTCTTCAAATGATTTATTCTTTTCTTTTAATCTGCGTTCTTCCCGTTTTTTTGCTTCTTCCTCTTGTTTTTTTCTTTCTTCTTCCGCCTTTAATTGATCCTGCTGATCTTTTAACTGCTTAATTAAGTCTGGATTAATCATATCTTTAAGTGTTACGGGTTTGTCATCTATTTTTGGTTTAGATTGATTTTTTTGATTCGCTTTCTTTTTCATTCTAAAATCCCCCAGAATTCATTATTCCTTTTATTATATCATGAAAAAAGCAGGCTGTTTGTTTACACAGCCTGCTTCAACTTTTCTTTAATATGCTTCTAGTTTAACGCTTGCATCGACATTTAGTACTGCTTCCGTCGAATTTACGACTTCCTCTATGGTAAAACCTTTTGCTACTTCCACAAGTCTCAATCCGGAATCGGTGACATCCATAACCGCACGCTCTGTGATAATCCGGTCTACGACCCCTTTCCCTGTTAATGGAAGAGTGCATTGTTTAAGAATTTTTGACTCGCCTTTTTTATTGACGTGCTCCATGATAACTATGATTTTCTGAGCGCCGTGAACAAGGTCCATCGCCCCGCCCATTCCTTTAATCATTTTTCCTGGAATCATCCAGTTTGCAAGATCGCCGGTTTCGGAGACTTCCATTCCACCGAGGATTGCCAGGTTCACATGTCCGCCGCGAATCATCGCAAACGATTCCGCACTGTCAAAATAGGCTGCGCCGCTGATCGCTGTAACTGTTTCTTTCCCTGCATTTATTAAGTCCGGGTCCACTTCATCTTCATGTGGATATGGACCAATTCCTAAAAGGCCATTTTCTGATTGCAAAACAACCTGTTTGTTATCCGTTATATAATTGGCAACGAGGGTTGGCATGCCGATTCCTAGGTTTACATAAAAGCCGTTTTCAATTTCTTTCTCTGCCCTAATCGCAATTCTCTCTCTGACAGAGACTTTCTCATTCGCCATTTACACTACTCCCTTCTACCAACTTTATTTACTTATAGTTAACCGCTCAATTCGTTTCTCCTGGCTTCCTTCGATAATGGCTTGCACATAAATGCTTGGGGTATGAATAAAATTCGGATCCAATTCGCCGATTTCATAGAGTGTTTCTACTTCAGCAATTGTTACTCCCCCAGCAGCCGCAATCATAGGATTAAAGTTCCGGGCTGTTTTGTGGTAAACGAGATTTCCCATTTTGTCGCCCTTCCATGCACGCACCAAGCTAAAATCTGCTGTCAGCGCTTCTTCTAAAAGGTATTCCCGCCCCTTAAAAACTTTTGTTTCTTTGCCTTCAGCAATTGGCGTCCCTACCCCGGCAGGAGTATAAAACGCTGGAATGCCGGCGCCGCCTGCTCGAATTTTTTCCGCTAATGTGCCTTGAGGTGTCAATTCCACTTCCAGCTCTCCTGTCAAAACCTGCCTCTCAAACTCTTTATTTTCCCCGACATAGGAGCCGATCATTTTCTTAATTTGCTTATTATTTAATAGGAGACCGAGCCCCCACTCATCAATTCCGCAGTTATTAGAAATAACGGTTAAATCCTTTACGCCTTTCTCTGCTAACGCTAAAATTAGGTTTTCTGGTATCCCGCACAAGCCAAATCCACCTACCATCAGTGTCGCTCCATCATGAATATCGACAACTGCTTCTTGGAAGGATGTACAAATTTTCTTCATTTTCGTTCTCTCCCCCTTATCATGAACGTTTATGCAAGCTCAACAATCGTTGCGACACCTTGCCCGCCGCCAATACAAAGAGTAGCCAATCCAACGCGCGCCTGCCTCTTTTTCATCTCGTGGATTAAGGTAACCAGAATTCTCGCTCCGCTTGCTCCGATAGGGTGGCCGAGAGCAATAGCGCCGCCATTTACATTGAGAATTTCTTTATTAAACTGAAGCTCACGGTCTACAGCCAGCGATTGTGCCGCAAAAGCTTCATTTGCTTCGATTAATTCAATCTCCTCCATCGAAACAGCTGCCTTTTCCAATGCTTTTCTTACGGCAGGTACCGGACCAATTCCCATGATACTTGGGTCTACACCGGCACTGGCATTTGCTTTAACAGTTACTAGAGGTTCAAGACCTAGTTCTTCGGCCTTTTTCTTACTCATGACTACTACAGCTGCCGCGCCATCATTAATTCCTGAAGCATTTCCTGCCGTTACCGTGCCATCCTTTTTAAACGCTGTTCTCAACCCGGCCAATTTTTCTGCCGTTGTTCCTTTTTTTGGATATTCATCCACCGCAAAAACAATTGGCTCCCCTTTACGCTGCGGGATAACAACAGGAACAATTTCATCATTAAACTTCCCTGCTTCAATCGCCTTCACAGCTTTTTCCTGACTCCATGCTGAAAATTCGTCCTGCTCTTCTCTTGTGATTGAATATTTGCTAGCAAGGTTTTCTGCGGTAATCCCCATATGATAGTCGTTAAATACACATGTAAGACCATCAGAAGTTAATGTATCCACTAATTTTTGGTCGCCCATTTTAAAGCCGTCCCGGGCATTTTTTAACAGGTATGGTGCCTGGCTCATATTTTCCATTCCGCCAGCTACTACGATTTCAGCGTCACCTGCCAAAATAGCTTGCGTCGCAAGGTGAACAGCCTTAAGTCCGGAACCGCAAACTTTATTAATCGTCATCGAGGAAACGCTTTCAGGAATTCCCGCTTGAATAGCCGCCTGCCTTGCCGGGTTTTGCCCGAGGCCTGCCTGGAGAACATTTCCCATAATTACCTCATCCACTTGATCTGGCTTTACTCCTGCCTGTTCAAGTGCCCCTTTGATAACAGTCGCTCCCAGCTCCGGTGCGGATATATTTTTTAAACTTCCGTTAAAGTTTCCAAGTGCAGTTCGGACCGCACTGACAATGACTACTTCAATTTGACTCATTATCTTTCTCTCCCCTTCAACCTTTTTTACCTTTACTACTTCTAGTTTAACACGGAAATACCTCTAATTTTGTCAAAATTTCATTTTTTCTTGATTTTTCAAAAATACCGGCACTACAATGAAAGTATGAAAATGGGAGGGGAAAAATGATGCTTAATTTACCAAAAAAGGTGACCATTATTGAGGTTGGTCCGCGCGATGGTCTGCAGAATGAGAAGTTATTCGTTCCGACTAATATAAAAAAACAATTTATTGCTGCTTTAAGAGATGCCGGGCTTCAAGAAATGGAGCTGACTTCGTTTGTTTCACCAAAATGGGTGCCGCAAATGGGCGATGCGGCTGAAATTGTCACTGATTGCCTCGATGATAGGACAAGAAATATTGTCCTTGCGCCGAATAGAAAAGGGATTGACAGGGTTTATTCCACCGATTGCAAAGCGGTTGCCGTGTTTGTTGGGGTGAGCAACACTTTTAATCTAAAAAATATAAATAAATCAACGAAGGATAGTATGGAAGAATTAAAACCCATCATCCATGAATTAAAAGAAAAGAATTATTTTGTTCGTGCCTGCATTTCTACCTCTTTTTATTGTCCTTATGAAGGGAAAATCAATGAAATTGACACATTGGCGCTTTGCCGTGATTTTGTAGAGGCTGGTGTCGATGAATTGAGCGTGGCCGATACGATTGGGATGGCTGCCCCTGATGAAGCCTACTCTTTGTTTTCTCAACTAAAAGCAGAATTCCCTGGGGTTCTTTTAACAGCCCATTTTCATGACACCCGGAAGCTTGCCCTAGCCAATATTTTAGCTTCTCTTCAAGCAGGAATTGACCGATTTGATTCTTCTGCCGGCGGGCTTGGCGGCTGCCCTTTCGCACCTGGAGCCAGCGGAAATGCGGCAACAGAGGACGTAGTTTACATGCTTGAGCGGATGGGAATTGAAACAGGAGTTAATCTCGAAAAGCTCGTGGATGCAATTGAAGTCGTCCAGCCTCATCTTTCAAGGTCCATCGATAGCGGATATTATCGTTTACATGCTCAAACCAATTAGGTTTGTGAATAATCACCCATCTATCTATGCATCTTATTAGATGAAACTACCTGGAAGGGAGATTGATTTTATGAGCCAAAAACGTGACAAAGGAAACAGCCAAAAGGGCAAAGACTATGCAGAAACAGGCGATGGCGGCACACGGACGATGGCCGCTGAAGAGATGAACAAAGCGATTCATCCGACGAAGCGACAAAATGCAGAGTCATAATAGAAAAGCGGGAGCGCCTTCGGAACAAGCGGAGCTTGTTCCTGCGAGACTTATTTAAAGGAGCTTTCCTTAGTGCCCAGGGGGAAAATGAACTGCTTTTTTCCTAGGGGCGACAAGCATAAGACGAGCCGGCGGAAAGGTTGCTTTTTAACCTTTTCGCTGGATTGGCTGTAGACCTGCGAGCCCCTAGGCGCTGGAGCTGGACAGTTCTCAAAGTGCGATGTCATGTAATTTTTTTATTATGAGCCTAAGCCGCTAAATTGGAATCAGCGGCTTTTTTCATGTTAAAATTTATGGGCGCATGTAGTTTATTTTCCATATATTATATGAAGGCTCTTTTCGTAAACTTTGTTGCTTTATGGAACTTATTCAGGTTCATTTTACTAAGTTTCCGGGCAATTTCCGCAAATGTTCTTACAAAAAGATGCCCCGAAGCTACTAGTTTTACGGGTTGATAAACTTTTACGAATAACAACATTTATGCGAAAATAGCCTTTATTAATCACTTCGGGAGGTGCCGCTTTTGAAAAAGGCATTTCGAGCTTTGTTCATTTTATTGTTTTTCTGGTTATCTCTCGCTTTATATTTTACAAACCGGATTATGTATATGAAAAAAAAGGACGAGGATTTTATCTTAAAGCGGGAAAAGGATGCTGGCAGGTATAATCCTGATGAATTTGATTCCCTTCCACAACGAGAAGTGGATATACTTTCTCCTTTCGGCTACACCATTAAAGCCGTTTTGGTTGAGCCGCACGAGACCAACCGCTATATCGTGATTACCCATGGTGTAACCGAAACCAAAATTAATTCGATTAAATATGCAAACCTTTTCCTTGAGCGCGGGTTCAATGCCTTGATTTATGACCATCGCCGCCACGGAGAATCCGGAGGGAAAACCACCAGCTTTGGCCACTATGAAAAATTTGATTTAAAAACAATTGTTGACTGGCTAAAAAAAGAAAAAGGGCCTGATCTTGAACTTGGAATTCACGGTGAATCGATGGGGGCAGCCACGATGCTGTTATATGCAGGTCTTTTAGAGGATGGCGCTGATTTTTATATTGCCGACTGTCCATTTTCTGATTTTAAAGAACAGCTTGCCTATCTGATTAAAAAGGATTTTAAACTCATCCCTGGACTCTTGCTGCCAATCGGTGACACTTTTTTAAGGTTACGAGATAAATATTCCATTCGAAATGTTTCTCCGATTTCGGTCATTGAGAACATCAAACATCCCGTTTTGTTTATTCACAGCCAAAAGGATGATTTTATTCTTCCTACCATGACGAAAGAGTTATTTGAGCAAAAGAAAGGGCCGAAAATGCTCTATCTTGCAGCAAACGGGCGCCATGCTCAATCCTTTAACGAAAATCCCGCCGATTACGCACGGGTGGTTGATGAATTTCTTCAAAAATATGTTCATCAGCCCTTGCCTAATTAAAACAGACTGTCCATTGGTTCAGTCTGTTTTTTCTTTCAGGATTAGGCTCATATGTCCGTTCAGGATTTGCCCTGGGCTTTTTAATTGAAAGCAATTAGTTGCCTTGGAAAAATCAATTTTCATTTGTTCATCAAAAAAGACCATTTTGGATTTTTCTACATAAACCGTTCTTTCGTTAGTTTCAATTGCGATGTCGGTATCATCTAGTTTAGTAACATGCCATAAGGCAATTACACCGTTTACGGCGCAGCCGCAGCCATCTGTATCATATTTTAATTTTAAATAGCCTTCGCGGTTTTCGGTTCTTTCATTGATTTTTCCTGCCGCTTCCGCTGTTATGGTGATTTCCACGTTTAAAGCTCCTCTCTTTTGGCATATGATGATTGTATCATATGTTTTTAAAGGAGTGTCAGTTTATGACCAAAGTTCAAATCAAAGTAAATGATAACGGCTCTCTAAGAATCACCGGTGATGTGGAGCTGCTAGATGGTGAAGGCAATGTTTATACTACTAAACCTTCTTTTTCTCTCTGCCGATGCGGCTTATCAAAAAACAAACCTTTTTGCGATGGCTCGCATAAAGGAAATTTTGAATCACAAGTCCGGGTTCCTGAAGGTGAATAGATTAAGAAACGCGGCTTCTTATAGAAGCCGCGCTTTTTTATGTGTCCGTCAGCCTTATATCGGCAATCGCATCTATGGGAATCCGGTGCACTTCTTCAAAGCGGTCTACTACATGAAGCCTTTGGACCATTTCGTCCCAGTAATGAATTTTGCCAATCACAATTTCATAGTTCCGGTTATGGTAATGCGTAATTGTAACGTATTGATCAAATTCAATTGCTTCCGACAAGGTCTCATTCATGAGCTCGAGCTGCTGCTCATCCATTTCTCTTTTCTGTTCGTATTCATCCTCTTTTACCCAATCCCGGAGCAATTTCACATGCTCAGGAAGCATCATCGACGTCCATTTGATTCTGCCGCGGTCGCGAATCGTCATACGCCTCTACCTTCTTTCCCAATTACATTTTATGTCCGCCTACTAGTGTTGCCCTATGCTTTGCAGTTCCAGCGGTTGTATAGGAAACAGCGCGCAGCAGCGAGCCTGAACCGAAGCGCCGGCGGACCGAATCCACTACATAGCCAAGCTCCCGCCTCTTGTAAGCCCCCAAGTCAAAAAGATCAAGCTGAAGCTCGCTGTCGTCGACTATATTTCCGAGAGCAATCGCAATTTGCCTTACCGTCTTGCCTGTATAATTTTCATGAAACAATTCAAGGCAGACGCGGTAAAGTTCCATCGTTTCATTTGTTGGCTGCCTGATCGTACGGGAGCGATGAAAGCCGCCGCCAAATTCATCTTGGCTGTAACCGACGCTGAGACTAATGGTTCTCCCTGCCTTTCGGCGCGTTCTTGTTCTCCGGGCCACTTCCTCGCACATTTCTAAAATAACGGCCTTGATTTCCTTTTCCTCTTTATAATCCCTTAAGAGAATTTGGCTTTTTCCAAAGCTGATTTGCCCTTGAATGATTGGGGCTCCCAGCTCAGAAAGATCCACTCCCCAGGCATGATGATAAAGCTGGTTCCCCATAATTCCGAACTTCTTTTCCAGCTTTTCTAAATCATAGCGGGCCAGCTGACCAACCGTAAAAATCCCCATTCCGTTTAATGTCTTTTCGACACGCCGGCCAATTCCCCACATTTCCCTAAGTGGGGATACGTTCCAAAGCTTTGTCTTTACATCGTCATACGTCCACTCGGCCACTCCTTTTTTCTTTGCGTCCAAATCCAGACAAAGCTTTGACATGAGCATGTTCGGGCCAATGCCGACGGCGCACGGCAGCTGAAATTCCCGTTCAATATCGTCCTTTATTTTTTCAGCAATCGTCCGGGCATCCCCCCATAAATGAAGCGCGCCATCGACTTTAATAAAGCTTTCATCGACGCTGTACGTATGGATGGCTTCTTTTGGAACGTAGCGGTTAAAGACACGGGAAATTTCAGTTGAAACACGTAAATAAGTTGCCATCTTTGGCTCAACAATTTGAATTCTTGGGTCTTTTGGAATCTCGAATAGCCGTGAACCTGTTTTAATCCCAAATTCCTTTTTGAGGCGCGGGGAAGCAGCAAGCACGACACTTCCCTGCCGATCCAAGTTGCCAGCCACCGCTAAATAGCAATTCAATGGGTCAAGACCTCTCATAACAGCCGAACAGCTTGCATAAAAGCTCTTCATATCCACACATAGAATTTTATTTTGCGGCAGTGTGCTATAATCCACCATGGCTTTCCCCTCACAGTTTTTCAAAAAGTAGAACATTCGTTCTTTATTATTATATTTATTATGATAAGCGAATATACGTTCTCATTCAATGGAAAATTTTTGACTGTTTTTTTAGATGGAGATTAAGCAGTAAAACAGTATAATAACGATGAGGTGCTTTTTATGGAGAAAAAACTAGTCGTTAAAATGATCAAGAATTGTTTTAAACAGTATTATGAGGCGGATTCGCTGCCTGTTGATGAGAAAGATTTGGAAGCACTTGTGAATCGGATTCTTCAAACAAAAGACGAAGAACCGACTGCGGATTTATATGAGGTAGTAAATGATACGGTGTATGAATTTTTAACACAATAAAGAGAACTCATGAGGACAAAAATAGCAGGAAAGCCTAGGATGCTGTCCTCATGAAAGGCTCATGAGAACAAAAATAGCGATAAAACCTAGAATGTTGTCCTCATGAAGGGCTCATGAGAACAAAAATAGCGAGAAAACCTAGAATGTTGTCCTCATGAAGGGCTCATGAGAACAAAAACAGTAGGAAAACCTAGGATTTTGTCCTCATGAAAGGCTCATGAGGACAAAAATAGCAGGAAAGCCAATGATTCTGTCCTCATGAAGTTTAAGATAGTATTTCTTGTATATCCTCTTCGGTTAATACGAAATTGCCCTGCTCCTCGGAGTCAATGATTTCTTCAATCAGCTGTCTTTTTTTGTCCTGCAGTTCGCTGATTTTCTCTTCGATGGTGCCCCGGGAAACAAGCTTGATGACCTGGACAACATTTTTCTGGCCAATGCGATGGGCCCGGTCTGCGGCCTGTTCCTCGACCGCCGGATTCCACCAAATGTCATACAAAATGACCGTGTCCGCTCCCGTCAAATTAAGCCCTGTACCGCCAGCCTTAAGCGAAATAAGGAAAAAATCACGTTCCCCTTCATTAAATCGATTGCAGATTTCCAAGCGTTCTTCAGACGGAATAGCCCCATCAAGATAGAAAAAAGGAAGGTCCTTAACCGCTAAATTTCTCCCTATAATGCCGAGCATTTTTGTAAACTGGGAGAAAATCAACACCCGCCTTCCTGAAAGCATGGATTCCTCAATAAGTCTCATCAGCATTTCAAATTTTGCAGAGCTGCCTTTGTAACCGTCCACAAACAAAGCCGGATGGCAGCAAATCTGCCGCAAGCGCGTTAAACCTGCGAGGATTTTTATCCGGTTCTTCCGGATAGTTTCCTTGTCCAAATGCTTAAGTGTATCCTCTCGAAGCTTGGCCAAATACGCGGCATACAGCTTCTTTTGATCTGGAAGAAGTTCTGCTGATTCCGTAAACTCTAATTTTTCCGGAAGCTCGGAAACGACGTCCTCCTTCATCCTGCGCAATAAGAATGGACGGACTCTCCGAGAGATCTTTTTCCTTGATAGGTTTGAGAATTCCTTTAAGCCACGAAATAGTTCAGGAAAGACGACATGAAAAATAGACCAGAGTTCTTCGAGAGAATTTTCCACCGGTGTTCCGGTCAAGGCAAACCGATAATCCGCCTTAAGCCTTTTTACCGCTCGTGCCGTTTGAGTTAGCGGGTTCTTAAAGGCTTGAGCTTCATCAAAAAAGACAGTGTGGAACTCTTGTTTCTCGTACCATTTGAGATCCCGCCGAAGCAAAGGATACGAAGTAATAACCACGTCCATTTGCAAAGCTTCCTTCAGGATACGTTGCCTCTCAGCTTGATTGCCATCCACGACAACAGCTTGAATTTCCGAAGTGAATTTCATTATTTCACTCAGCCAATTATACGATAAAGAGGAAGGACAGACGATTAGAACTGGCTGCTTCTTTGAACGGATAATCGAAAGCTCTGATAAAATAAACGTGATGCTTTGCAGCGTTTTTCCAAGGCCCATATCATCAGCCAGAATTCCGCCAAACCCGTAATGGGCCAGTGTTTTCATCCACTTGTAACCGCGTTTTTGATAGTCGCGTAAAATCGGCTCTAAACTAGATGGCACCACAAACTCCAAGCTGCCGGGATTGCGGAGACTTTCGAGGAACTGACGGAAGGATTCTTCTGCGATGAACACCTGACTGTCGTCAACGGAATCAAGCAGCGGCAGTCCCTGCATTATCGATAGCTCGAAGCTGTCTTCAAGATTTTTCTTCTCCGCGGGTATTTCCGCTAAAAACCGTTGAATTTCCTTAAACTCCCGTGTCTCCAACGACAATAGCGCACCATTACGGAGCCGATAATATTTCCGCTTTTCCTCTAAGGCCGCTAAAACTTCTTTAATTTGCTGCTCCGGAATTCCTAGTTCAAATTTAAATTCAAGCCAGTTTGTTCGTTCTTTTTTCACCTTAACTCTCAAGCCCGGGCGGGGATTCTCTCTAAAAATCCTGTTTCTTACAGCTGTTGTGGCATAAATTTGCACTAGCTTTTGAAGCTTCGGGACAGTATGGTAAAGAAACGCATATTCTAATTCTTCATTGTGAAGGTAATAACCGCCTTCAGTTTTGGAAAATGAACTCTCCTCCATAAGCTGCAAAATCTGGCTCTCCTTTTCCTCATCTCGGATTACTCTTGAACCAGCATGAATATCCTGCTTCTCCAAAGGGTTGATAACAACATAATCATAATGAAACTCCAGCCCGGCCAGCAGGCGATTTTTCACCCGGTCCAAGTACAATTTGGCAATCAGCGGCGTTTTCATATACTCTTTTACCAATCCATCAGAAAGCTGGACATAACCTATTTTTTTTAAGCCAGGAACTACTTTTTCTAAAAAATGCTGAATTTGTACCTGAGGGATGGAAATTTGATTCGTACCGGATGCATCCAGCAAGTGGTTAAGATTGGACAACCGCTGGCAGTCCTCTGTATTCATCGTGACGATTTTCCCTGCTGATAAAACAGACCCGTAAGAATCCAAGATAATCATATTAGATAATCCATTGACCTTAAGAAAATAGCCAGTGTCTTCCGCCTCGCTAAATTCAAACTTTAACGGAGGCAGCTCGGCCGTAACAATTAAACTATCATAGGTATTGCCATTGTATTTAAGCTTCACCAATGGTGCCTTCGTAAGCAATGGCTGAAGCTCCTTCCAGGAAGATGGCGGAATAGGAAGAAGTTCTGACTCGCCAATGTGCTTATTATCTTGAATCACTTGTATTAGTTTCTTAATCACGGAATCAATTTCAGGCTGAAAGCAATGCAAGTAAGGTTCATATCTGAATAGGCTAGAAAGCATAATTGGCCGTCCCTGATCAACGGCGCTAAGAAAGTCCCGGATGTTTGGTACTGTTATTGGTCCAATCTTTATCTCCATTCCGAGTAGGTACTGTTCGTTAATCAAAATGGGTTCACAGGTAAGTTCAACTTCAAGCGCGGTTCTATTTTCAAAATGGAGCTGATGCCCACTAGAACGTATCGGCTGGTTATTGAAGAGGTTCAGCACGCCATCAGCTAAATTCTCCCCACTGTTTGAAGAAACCTCTTGAAAGGGAGTAGTTCCTTTACGTTGATGGTCATGGATGGCTAGCAATACCGCCGCAATATGCTGACAATCCTTTTGAAAGGAGGTCAACACAGGACAGGTGCACTTTGATCGAAAACTACCGTTGTTTTCCCTTTCAATCACAACATGGAAATCCTCAGTTCCAGATACTATTGCTTCACATCGGTCAGGAACGTAATTTTCAAAAGTTACTTTGTTGGAACGGTAAAAAGCCTCGCCTCTTTTGAAGGAGACAGTCCCGCACATTTCTTTAATCATTTTTTGGTGTAATCTTATATTCAAAAGCGGACTCCTTCCTGAGGTCATTTAGATTACCCATTATAACATTTTTATAGAATTGCTCCCATAGAAAAAGCCGCCTTAACCAGGCAGCTTTTCCCTTACTTAGAACTGAGCATTCGTTTTCCCAGCCGCTCGAACAACCGAGGAAATAGAACATAGGCAACACTTCCAAAATTCATCCAGCGCGGCAAATTGATCTCCCTCGTTTTCGTCAGCATGCTGCCAACTACCTTCTTTGCCACATACTCAGGCTGAAGCATATACCGTTGAACATTTTTAACATAAGTGCCCTTTTCATCGGCAATGTTAAAAAAATTAGTGGCAATTGGCCCTGGATTCACGGAGGTTACCTGAACATTATAGTCGGAAAGCTCCATCCTAAGAGCATTGGTGTAGCCAAGAACAGCATGCTTAGTGGCAGAATAGACACTCGATTTCGGAGTGGCAATTTTTCCAGCTTGTGAAGCAATATTAATAATATGCCCAAAGCGCCGCTCTCGCATTTTCGGCAGCACCATGTTGGTACAGGCCATCAGCCCAACGACATTTACTTCAAACATTCCCTTAATTTCATCAATCGGGGCTTCATGCGCTTCACGAAAGACCCCAAAGCCTGCATTATTGACAAGTATGTCTACTTGTCCTATTTCTGCAAAAATCTGCTTAAAAACGCTTTGAACTTGATCAGTATCCGACACATCAAGCTGAAAAACATCCACTCTTACTTGATACTTTCGCTGCAATACTGCCTTCAGCTGTTCAAGCTTATCGAGGCTTCGTGCCAGGAGGACAAGATTAGCGCCGCTTGCCGCACAAAGCTTGGCAATTTCCGCTCCAATCCCCCCGGATGCACCGGTAATCACAATATTTTTATCCTTTAACTGTTCCCTAACCATTTATACACCCCATCAGAGTTAATCCCGTGGTTTTGATTGATAAACCACAGGCTGACCATCTCTACTAATAATCTCCCCGATAGAATCCAAATAGTCAAGCTGAGCAACCGTTTCCGAAATCGTCAACATCAATTCACGCTGATAGACGGATGGAAACAGCCGCTGGCAGATTTGAAATACAGTAAGTTCCTCTTCCTCCAGCCAAGTTTTTACCGTCATCGCACGTTCATGCTGGCGAGTTAGCCTTTTTTCAATTAGTTCAGCTAACTGATAGACTTCATCACCATGACCGGTATAGACACAATGAATTGGATAGTGAAGCAGCTTTTTCATCGAATCGTTATGCTGAAGCTGCGGCTTTGGCCTCTCTTTTTCTCCAGGCGCCGGCGGCTCAAGTAATGGATTAGGTGAAATATGGGCAAGTATTAAATCCCCGCCAATCAAAACTCCGTCCTTTTCCCTAAAAAGCGCTATTTGACTTTGGGCATGACCTGGGGTTCCGATTACTTTCCAGTCGTGTAGTCCCGGAGGTCTCATTCCCTCCAAGAGATGTCCGGTAAGCGGCCGATTACACATATACTTCATCGTCTTTCTTAGTTTTGGAAGTATCGCAAAATATTCCTCAGGTAATCCGAACTCCTTAAAATGCTCTATGAAAAAATGTTCTTGTTCTTGAAAAAAAGTTTCATTTGGATGAATCCATCTTTCATTCAGCGGGTGCCCATACACCTCTAACGGATCGGGAAAAAAATCGAGCATCCCGGCATGATCAGGGTGATGATGAGTAAGAACTACCTGCTCGATATCCTGAGGGCTTAAATCTAATTCAGCCATTTGTTCTGTAAGGGAATTCCATGATTCTTCCGTTTTCGCTCCCGTATCAACAAGCGTTAAACGTTCCCCCCTAATTAAATAAACATTAACATCGCCAACGGCAAAAGGAGTCGGCAACGTGATCTTGGCAATTCCATCTTTCCATTCAGTCATTTTCAAAACCCCTTAACATAATGGTTAATTTAAAGTGTAACGATTATTTTTTCCAATGTCATTATATTTACATAATTTTTTTGAAAAAATAAAAAATTCTATAAATTTATCCCTTGACAGACAGGCTATTTTTCTTGCATAATCACTATTAAAATTTCATTTGTTCGAAGCGATGAGTAAGGCCAGTAAATGAGAAATGGCGAAAGAGAGTGAAGTTCGAAGGCTGAAAGGCTTCACCGCCCTCTTAATCATTGAACCTACCTTATGAGCATTTAGGAAAACCTAACGTATGTCCGGCGTTAACGGAGTCGAGTGAACCCTGTTGTGAATTGTTCCAACTTGGGTAAATGAAGGTGGTACCGCGGAAGCTAGACCTTTCGTCCTTTGTGGATGAAGGGTCTTTTTTGTTTTATTCGAAAACTTTAAGGAGGATTTATAAATGAAAAAAATCGCAATTGTTGGCGCAGGTTCGATGGCTGAAGCCTTTATTTCCGGCATTCTAGAAAATGGATTAATTGATAGAAAAAATGTATGGGTAACAAATAATTCGAATCAAGAACGATTACATCGTCTAGAAGAACGATATGGTGTCCGGGGAACGTATGATTTGAATGTACTTTTTGATGGGGCCGACATTGTCATGTTAGCGATGAAGCCAAAGGATGCGTCATCGGCAATCGACTATATCCGCGGGCATTTAACCGAGCAAATGCTGGTAGTTTCCGTTCTAGCGGGGGTTTCGATGAATACGATTGAGACTCTAGCGAATAAATCCCTCTCCATCGCCAGGTCCATGCCTAATACATCTGCGGCAGTAGGAAAATCGGCGACCGCCTTCGCTGTTAATAACCGTGTCACCACAGAACAGCTAGAAACTACAAAAAAGCTGTTTGGAACAGTCGGCTTGGCAGCCTTTGTTGCCGAAGAACAGCTCGATGCTGTAACTGGTTTGTCCGGCAGCGGACCAGCCTATATTTATTACCTGATTGAAGCAATGGAAAAAAGTGCAGTAGAGGTTGGATTGGAAAAGGAAATGGCAAGTGAACTAATTGTGCAAACGTTAATTGGAGCGGCAGAGATGGTTAAAAACTCCAGTAAAACTTCGACACAATTGCGGAAAGAAGTGACAAGTCCAGGCGGCACTACGGAAGCCGGCATTCGGATTTTAGAGGAAAACGGGGTTCAAGAGGCATTCATTTCCTGTATTAAAGCAGCAACTGCCCAATCTAGGAAAATGGGAGATGCCCTCTGTTCACAGCTTAAAGTAGGAAAAACATTTTAAAAAGTTGTATCGTAATCCACAGTTCTCTTAAACTAATAGTAAACACATGATTTTAGAGGGCTGAGGATATGGACACCATACTTACTATTTTATTCTCCTTGGGCATCCTGGTTTGGATTGTTTTTCTCATAGATGCTCATTTCGGTTTTAAAAATTTAGACTCGCTTGAAAGCGAAGAATGCTTAGAAAATGGGCCATTATTGTCGGTAATTGTGGCAGCCCGTAATGAAGAGAAACAAATAAAATCAAGCATTATCAGTCAACTGAAGCAAACCTATAAACATGTGGAATGGATTCTTGTCAATGACCGTTCAATTGATCATACCGGAAAAATCATGGATGAATTAATGGAACTAGACTCGCGAATAAAAGTTCTCCACATTAAGGACTTGCCTGAGGGCTGGCTTGGGAAAAATCATGCCTTATATCAAGGCTCTCTAAAGGCCTCCGGTAAATGGCTATTGTTTACCGATGCGGATGTAAAGTATGAAGAAGAAGCATTCGCTAAGGCCCTCCATTATTTTGACAAACACCAGCTTGATCATTTAACGGCAGCCCCAAATCTAAACGCAACCCATTTTTGGCTGAAAACCTTTATCGCCTTCTTTCTATTTGGCTTCTCCTATTTTAAACGGCCATGGTCTGCAAATAACCCAAAGTCGAAAATCGGCACGGGAATCGGGGCGTTTAATCTCGTATCAAAAGCGGCCTATGAACAGTTTGGTACACATGAAAAAGTGAAAATGCGTCCGGATGATGATTTGCAGCTGGGGATGAAAATGAAAAAAGCAGGATTCCGGCAAAGAATTGCCACCGCGCTCAAATTAATTGAAGTCGAATGGTATGGCAGCTTAAAAGAGGCATTTGTTGGTCTTGAAAAAAATACTTTTGCCGGACTAAATTATCGAATCAGCATGGTCCTTTTCTCGATATTTGGAGTCTTTGTCACTCATGTGCTTCCCTTTGTGACTATTTTTTCAAAAAATAAAACCATTGCCCTGCTCAGTTTAGGCAATATTGCTGCGAGCGGCATTCTGTATTGGATGATCGTGAAGAAAATGACGCGATTCTCCCCTTTTCTTTTTGCCGTATTTCCGATTACGGCATTGCTGTTTATTTATTCAATTATTAGAGCAAGCATCCTTACGTTTAAACGGGGGGGAATAGTCTGGAGAGGCACCACCTACCGATTAAGCGAGCTTAGAGATAACGACTGAAGCAGAATTTTTAATTATCTTGGAGCCTTTTGCTATACTAAGATTGATAATATAACAGTTGATGGAGGCTCCTTAACATGACAGCTAAATTATTTTCTCCTTATACAATTAAAGGTGTGACATTCAAAAACAGAATTGTCATGTCACCAATGTGCATGTATTCCAGTCATAATGAGGATGGGCATCTTCAAAACTGGCATCGCACCCATTACACAAGCAGGGCAGTGGGCCAGGTCGGCCTCATTATTGTAGAAGCAACAGCCGTTACACCTCAGGGACGGATTTCACCACAGGATTTAGGCATCTGGAATGATGACCATATAGCAGGATTCCAAGAACTAGTTAAGCTTGGGAAAGAACATGGGGCCAAAATGGGCATTCAGCTTGCCCACGCAGGTCGAAAAGCGATGCTAGAAGGAGAAATTGTTGCTCCTTCCGCGCTCGCTTTCAATGATAAAATGAAAACGCCAAAGGAAATGACAAAATCCGAAATTGAAGAAACCGTGGAGGCTTTTAAGAAGGGTGCCGAGCGGGCTGCCAGGGCTGGCTTTGATGTAATTGAGATTCACGGGGCCCATGGATATTTGATAAACGAATTCCTTTCACCTCTTTCCAACAAAAGAACCGATGAATACGGAGGATCAGCTGAAAATCGTTACCGGTTCTTGCAAGAAGTCATTGATGCCATCAAAGAAGTTTGGGAGGGGCCCCTCTTTGTGCGTGTTTCCGCTCATGATTACCATGAAGAAGGCTTAAAACCGGAAGATTATGTAACCTTCTCTCAGTGGATGAAAGAACAGGGTGTCGATTTAATTGACGTAAGCTCAGGTGCAGTCGTTCCAGCACGCATTAATGTTTACCCGGGCTATCAGGTTAAATATGCCGAAACGATTAAGAATGGTGCTGATATCCCTACCGGTGCAGTTGGCTTAATCACTTCCGGGATTCAGGCAGAAGAAATTTTACAAAACGAACGGGCCGAATTAGTCTTTTTAGCACGTGAATTACTAAGAGATCCATACTGGCCAAGAACCGCGGCGAAAGAACTTGGTGTCAGCATTGAAGGACCAAAACAATACGAGCGCGGATGGGTATAATAGACAAAAAGCACTTACCAGTTTTTAGGTAAGTGCTTTTTTTGATTAATTAAGCGGAATATTAATTTCTTTAAAATCCTCAGATATGTCCGTATTAGGAAAGATTTCTTTTGCTTCGTCAACTAATTCTTTCCAGTCATGTCGATCATACCGTGAACTGATATGAGTCAAGCAAAGCTGCTTACATCCGGCACTTCTGGCAATTTCTGCAGCCTGATGGGTCGTTGAATGAAAATAGTCGGAAGCCAATTTTTCTTCTCCTTTTGAAAAGGTCGATTCGTGAACCAACAAATCAGCATTTTTTGCTAACAAAATCGCATTTTCGCAAAATCGGGTATCCCCTAAAATGGTAACGATTCTCCCCTTTTGCTCAGGACCAAGAAAATGATGCGGCTCAATGATACTGCCATCATCAAGTGTAATAGCTTCACCGTTCTTTATCTTTCTAAAAATCGGCCCTGGCTGGACACCTGCTTCAATTAACTTATCGGCAAGCAACGTACCGGGCCTGTCCTTTTCGACCACCCGATACCCGTAGGAAGGGATTCCGTGATCAAGCAAACGAGCTTCGACGGAGAACTGATCATCTTCAAAAATAATCCCCTCGGAGATTTCAATAACAGACAACGGATACTTTAAATAGGTTTGGCTTAAGGATAGACTAACATGAATAAATTCTTTGATCCCTTTCGGCCCATACACTGTTACTTCAGTATCTCCACCTTGAAAAGAACGGCTCGATAACAGGCCAGGAAGACCGTATATATGATCCCCATGAAGATGAGTTATAAAGATTTTTTCAATTCTACGGGGTTTAATCGATGTATGTAAAATTTGGTGCTGCGTTGCTTCACCGGCATCGAATAACCAGACCGCCCCGCGTTCCTCCAATAGTTTAAGGGCAATGGAAGTGACATTGCGAAGCTTTGCGGGCATGCCTGCGCCGGTTCCTAAGAAAAAAATGTCCAAAATCTAATCTCCTCTCTATACAGAACCTACTTCCAATTACTATAGCATAAACTGCTGCGAATTGCTCCTCAGCCCGTTAGGTCCTACTAATTTGATACATGCAAATCATTATATTTGCGAAACCTAATCATAAGCGCTAAATTAAATACTTGTTAAGTACAAACTACATAAGCAACCAACTATAGAAATGAGGGCTTTGAACGTGGAAGAAAACATGACTTCTTTAATCATGATTTTTGGAGCAACTGGGGATTTAGCGAAACGGAAGCTTTTCCCTTCTCTGTACCGGTTATACAATAAAGGGAAATTCCATAAATTTGCTGTGATTGGCGTTGCTAGGAAATCTATGTCTAATGATGATTTTCAGGCATCTGTAAAGGACTCCGTTGTCTCGGCACTTGGAAACAAGGAAAATATTGATGAATTCATCTCGCATTTTTATTATCAACCTCATGATGTGTCAGATTCAAGTTCATACGGCTCCTTAAAAACCTTTGCCGACCAAATTGATGAACATCATAAACTGGAAGGAAACCGAATTTTTTACTTAGCCATGGCACCGGAATTTTTCGGCACAATCGCCTTGCATTTAAAATCTGATGGACTTACAGATGTATCGGGCTACAAGCGGCTTGTCATTGAAAAACCATTCGGCCATGATTTAGAATCTGCAAAGGAATTAAACAAGCAAATTCGAACCGCCTTTTCGGAAAAAGAAGTATACCGAATCGACCATTATTTAGGAAAAGAGATGGTGCGGAATATCGAAGTTATTCGTTTTGCCAATGCCATTTTTGAACCGCTTTGGAATAATCGATACATTTCCAATATCCAAATTACCTCCAGCGAAACACTTGGAGTAGAAGAACGCGGGCGTTATTATGAGTCTAGCGGTGCCCTTAGAGATATGCTGCAAAACCATATGATGCAAATGGTGGCATTACTAGCGATGGAGCCTCCAATCCGTCTGACAACAGATGAAATTCGGTCTGAAAAAGTCAGAGTGTTCCGTGCGCTCCGATCAGTCGAAGGTGACGAAGTAAATGAATATTTCGTCCGCGGGCAATATGGTGAAGGTGAAATGGATGAAAATCCGGTTCCAAAATACCGTGATGAGCCAATGGTCGATAAAGAATCCAATACTGAAACCTATGTGGCTGGAAAAGTAATGATTGATAATTTCCGCTGGGCCGGCGTTCCTTTTTATATTCGAACAGGAAAAAGACTAAAGGTTAAATCCACCAAAATTGTCATTCAATTTAAAGATATTCCAATGAATCTATATTACCAAACCGAAAAAATGCTTAATCCAAATCTCCTTGTTATTCATATTCAGCCAGAAGAGGGAATCACTTTGCATCTAAATGCCAAAAAAGCAGGTGGTCATTTGGATGCACAAGAAGTAAGATTAAGCTTTGCAAATACTGGTATTCATGCAATGAATACGCCTGAAGGGTATGAAAAGCTGCTTTATGACTGTATGCGCGGTGATGCCACGAATTTCACCCATTGGGATGAAGTTGCCTATTCTTGGGCGTTTGTAGACAAAATTTCAGCTGAATGGCAGAAAACAAAAGCAGACTTTCCAAATTATGTATCCGGTTCGAAGGGACCAGATGCAGCAGATAAGCTTTTGGAAAAAGACGGCTTCTTCTGGTGGCCTGTAACAGATTTAGAAGTAGATATGTGCAAATAATAAATAAAGCTCCACTGGCTCTAAATGGGCAATGTGGAGCTTTTTACTCTTCTTCCTCTTTTTTCTGGGGAAAAGAGCGAAGAAAATCCTTATTAAAGCTTGTGCCTGTGCCAATTTTATGACCAGGGTCAACATTATGAGTACCAGCAATTTCAATAATATTTTTCCCATACTTTTCACGGAGGCCGGAAAGAGTTTTAAGTAACGGTTCCTTTTTGGCATCATGTTCGTATGAAAATATATCTAACTGTTTAAAAGCTTGATCCTGTTCAACCAGATCAAAACCAGTTATTCCCAACAAGCGAATAGCATCACCATTCCAGGATTTAAGAAACAGCTGTTTCGCAAACGCTGCAATATCATCTTTATGATTAACAGGGTTTGGTAATTTTCTACTTCTAGTGATTGTTCGTCGGTCCTTATAACGGATGGTGATTCCTAGAGTTGCAGCCAAAACATTTTTTCGCTTTATCCTGACAGAAACTGTTTCAGCTAACGACTCGAGGACATGAAAAAGCTCTTGTTGATTGCTGATGTCTCGAGGCAGGGTTGTGGAGTTGCCAATGCTTTTAAACTCCTCAATTGATTCAGGATCAACCGGCCGTTGGTCCATTCCATTTGCCCGTTCTTTCAGGCGGACTCCATTGATTCCTAATAGGGTTTTTAATTGAATTTCGTTCCCCTTTGCTAAATCACCGATGGTGTGAATCCCAATAGTCGTAAGTTTCTCTGCTGTCTTATTACCCACTCCATGCATTTCGTTTGTATTTAACGGCCAAAGCACTACTGGAATATCTCGCTTGCGAAGCACAGTAATCCCCATCGGCTTTTTCATATCTGATGCCATCTTTGCTAAAAATTTATTCGGAGCAATACCAATGCTGCAGGGTAAATCAAGCTGCTCAAGGATTCTTTTTTGGATGCTTTCTGCAATTTCAATTGGACTGCCAAATTGAAAGCTTTCCGTAATATCCATGTACCCCTCATCAATCGAAACAGGTTCTACTAGTGTTGTGTAATGTCTTAGAATGTCAAACATCCCCCTAGACGCTGCCCGGTAGCGCTCAAAATTGGGAGTTTTTACGATTAACTGCGGACAAAGCTTTTTTGCTTCCCATAGCGGCATTGTTGTTTTCACACCGAATTTCCTGGCTTCATAACTGCAGGTGACGATAATTCCTCGTCTTTCCTCTGCGTTTCCGGCAATGGCTAGCGGTTTTCCCTTTAAAGATGGGTCATACGCCATTTCAACTGATGCGTAAAAGCTATTCATATCAACATGTAAAATAACACGCCCATTCTTCGGATACATTTCCTTCAAGCCGACACACTTCCTAAAACAATTGATAGTTTAAGTATAACAAAAAGGAGAGCCCTTGGCTCTCCTTCAATCCTATTGATTGGTTACTTCGTTAATAATCGCAATGGTCATTTCTGCCAGCTTATATAGCTCTTCAATCGGCATGCGTTCGTTAGTTGTATGGATTTCTTCATAACCAACTGCAAGGTTAACTGTAGGAATGCCAAATCCAGCGATTACGTTAGCATCACTGCCACCGCCGCTATGCTGCAATTCACAGCTGCGCCCGATTTTCCCAGCAGCTTTTCGGGCGATTTCTACTACTTGATCACCCTCGCCAAATTTGAAGCCTGGGTACATGACTTCTACATTTACCTCTGCTCTTCCGCCCATTTCAGCTGCAACTGTTTCATACGCTTCCTTCATCTTGCTGACCTGAGCTTCCATTTTTTCAGGAATCAGGGAACGTGCTTCAGCTAGAATGTCAACTCGGTCGCAAACAATATTTGTAGCAGAACCACCCTCAAAACGGCCAATATTTGCTGTGGTTTCATGATCAATTCTTCCTAATGGCATTCTGGCAATTGCTTTGGCAGCGATGGTGATCGCCGAAACCCCTTTTTCTGGAGCGACACCGGCATGAGCTGTTTTTCCATAAATAGTCGTTTTCACTTTTGCCTGGGTTGGAGCAGCTACAACCACATTACCAACTAAACCATCACTATCAAGCGCGTAGCCATATTTTGCTTTCATTAAGGAAGGGTCAAGGGCTTTTGCACCAACTAAACCTGTTTCCTCACCAACCGTAATAACAAATTGAATTAAGCCGTGCTCAATGCTCTGTTCTTTTAAAACACGAATGGTTTCAAGCATAACAGAAATACCTGTTTTATCATCCGCACCTAAGATTGTTGTACCATCGGTTACAACATAGCCATCCTTAATCGATGGTTTTACTCCTTTCGCAGGAGTAACGGTATCCATATGGCAGGTAAAATAAATCGGATCAATTCCTTCTTTAGTAGCTGCTAAATTACATACTAAGTTTCCTGCACCATGTCCGGTTACAGCCGTTGTATCGTCTTCGAAAACTTCAAGACCTAAATCAGAAAATTTTTGTTTTAAAACCTTTGCAATTTCAGTCTCAAATTTTGTTTCCGAGTCAATTTGTACAAGTTCTAAAAATTCATTTAAAAGACGTTCCTGATTAATCATCAGTAGAAACCCTCCCGATTATGTACTCACTATATCAGTATACCTTTTCAAATTCATACCATCAAATAAAAGGCAGGTCCTAGACCTGCCTTTTACAATTTAATAAGCACTGTTAAACTTGGCTGTTGATTTGCGCTCCAGGCGCGAGCGGTCCGCGGGCTCCCCTGCCCCGTACTCCCGCAGGAGTCATCGCGCCTTCCGCTCCAATCAACAGTGTTAAAATTCAATATTGGGCTTTAACATAGCCAATTTATAATGGAATATTTCCATGTTTTTTATATGGTCTCGATTCTTTTTTGTTTCTGAGCATTTCTAGCGCTTGAATGATTTTGATTCTCGTTTCCCGCGGGTCAATGACATCATCGACCATTCCTCTTGATGCAGCCACATATGGGTTCGCAAATTTTTCGCGGTATTCTTCAATCTTTTGCTGCCTTGTTTGCTCAGGATTTTCACTGTTTTGAATTTCCTTCGAAAAAATAATATTAGCTGCACCCTGTGGACCCATGACCGCGATTTCGGCATTCGGCCATGCAAATACAAGGTCTGCTCCAATTGATTTACTGTTAAGGGCAACGTACGCCCCGCCATAGGCCTTCCTTAAAATGACTGTAAGCTTAGGTACTGTTGCTTCGGAATAAGCAAATAAAATCTTCGCACCATGACGGATGATTCCTCCGTGCTCCTGCTTAACACCTGGGAAGAAACCCGTCACATCTTCAAAAGTTATAATAGGAATGTTAAACGCATCACAGGTTCTGATAAATCTTGAAGCTTTATCAGATGAATCGATATCTAGTCCCCCAGCCATAACCTTTGGCTGATTGCAGACAAGACCGACCGGTTCTCCCTTAATCCTAGCGAACCCTACAACTATATTTTTAGCGAAATCCTTTTGAATTTCCATAAATGAATCGCCGTCTACAACTTGTTCAATCACCTTTCGAACATCATAAGGCCTTACCGCATCAAATGGAATCACGTCTGTTAAATCCGGACGGTAATCATTTTCTTCCTCCGAATTTAGCCTTGGCGGTTTTTCTTCATTGTTTTGCGGCAGGTAACCTAAGAGCTTTCGAACTTCCTGGAGCACTTCCGCTTCAGTCGAAGCACGGAAATGGGCGTTCCCGCTAATCGAGTTATGGACATCCGCCCCGCCTAGGTCTTCTGCACTTATTTTTTCACCCGTTACCGTTTCAATTACCTTTGGACCGGTAATAAACATTTGGCTTGTTTTTTCGACCATAAACACAAAATCCGTAATGGCTGGCGAATAAACTGCACCCCCGGCACACGGACCCATAATAACGGAAATTTGCGGAATGACCCCTGAATAAATGGCATTACGGTAAAATATATGACCATAGCCATCCAGTGAGACGACACCTTCCTGTATTCTAGCGCCGCCCGAGTCATTCAGACCAACAAATGGAGCGCCATTTTTCGCCGCTAAATCCATGACATTAGCAATCTTTTTGGCATGCATTTCCCCTAAAGCACCGCCAAACACAGTAAAGTCCTGGGAAAATAAATAAATCGGACGGCCATTAACCTTTCCGTAACCGGTTACAACTCCGTCGCCAGGCCCTTTTTGTTCATCGAGCCCGAAATCATTGGTGCGATGCTCAATAAAAGGATTTAGTTCAACAAAGCTTCCTTTATCAACTAAAAGCTCAATTCTTTCTCGGGCGGTCAGTTTCCCTTTTTCATGCTGTTTATCAATTCTCTCGTCCCCGCCGCCTAGCTCAACTTCTCTGCGCTTATCATACAATTCGTTAATTTTCTCATAGATGTCGATCATGTTACCCCTTCAGTCCTTTCTTTTCACATAACTCGTATAATACACCGGAAGACGACTTTGGATGCATAAAAGCAATATGTGCTCCCCCTGCGCCCAGCCTAGGGCTTTCATCAATCATACGAATCCCTTTTTCTTTCAATTCCATAATTCTTTCTTCAATAGAGTTTACTCCAAGTGCGACATGGTGAATACCCTCACCGCGTTTTTCAATAAATTTTGCGATGGTACTTTCCTCTGACATAGGTTCCAGCAGTTCGAGTTTAGTTTCCCCTGCCTGCAAAAATGCAACTTTAACCTTTTGGCTTTCAACCACTTCTATTTTTAATAGTGGCAAACGTAATACTTCCGTATAAAAAGGCAGTGCATTCTCTAATGAATTAACAGCTATTCCGATATGGTCGACTTTTTTAATCATGTTTTCCCCTCTGTTTCAATATTAAAATAATTCGACAATTATTGTATTCGGTAAAAAGTTCATAATTCCTTCCTAAATTGCCGGAGTTGTTCCATTGTTCATTTAGGCTTTTCCCTGTAAAATATAAATATAGTTTAAAAATGAAGGAGGTCCCTAGATTGTCCAAAAAGAAAAATAGAAAAATTGTTGTTTATTTAATGTTGTTTGCCATGCTTGCGTCAACCCTCCTAATCGGAATCGGCCAGTTTATTCGTTAACCATATAAAAGGGAATGTTCAATTCGAACATTCCCTTTCCTCATTTTATTGCTCCATTTTCTTGCGCCAGCAATTCAAAGGATTTTTTTGAAGAAGTGACAAGAATTTTTGTCCCCAATGGGATTAGTGGAAATAACGATTTTATTACCTCATTTTGCGAACGGATACACCCTTGTGAAACGTATTTCCCAATAGAAGCAGGCTGATTGGTTCCATGAATTCCGTAGGTTCTGCCATCCGTTCCCCTTGCGTCAAAGCCAATCCATCTAGCCCCTAAAGGATTTTTCGGATTGCCGCCAGGAATATTCTCTCTTCGAAAATATGGGTCCTTTGCTTTTACAGTAATCGTGAAAAGTCCTTCAGGTGTCAATTCTTGTGTCTTTCCTGTTCCAACACTAACAACGGTTTGAACTTTGTTCTCATTAATAAAAGCCAGTTCATTTTTACTTTTATTAACAATAACAAACGGGGCTCCTGGTACTGGATTTGGCCCTAACGGCCAAAGCGGAGATAGGAAAAAAGCAATCAGGATTGGCGATAAGATTTTTATCAAATTCATCCACCTGCCTTTTTTTCCTATTTTGCTTCAACTTTCTTCCTTTCATTCATGAAAGTTTTCATTCCTTTAAATGAACTTTTTATAATAAGGTAGTTATTCATTTCTTTCACTAGTTGAAGCAGGGCTGCCCGCGTTTCAAATTCCTCTCTAGTTTTTGGAAGCTCCATTTCTTCAAATTCCTTTTTCATCTCTCTTAATTTATCGATATAAATATGTGCTGTATTTCCTGGATGAACATTTTCAGACAAATCTTCGAGGAAATCAGCCACCATCTTCCCTTGTCTAACGGTTCTGGTAATGGAGGTTACAATCGGCAAGACACGTTCTAGGATTTCAAATTGCTTTTCTCTCATTTTGAAATAATGAAAATAAAGATTCTCATCCCGTAAAAGATGATTTTCTACATCTCTAAAAGCTAGTGCTTTTGCCTCTTCGAGTAATTGGGCACATTCGGTAATCTCTTTCCCTCCCCAATCGCTATCACCCGTTCGTAAATATCGAACCAATTCACATAAAATAATTTTAAAATTTTCTTCTAATTTATGTTGATAGTCCCTTAGTTTTCTATCAGCACTAGGCATATAAAGATTGATGAGGAGAGCCACTCCGATTCCTATAATAATGACACCCAGTTCATTTAAAAAATTAGCCATAGAAATTTTTTGAGCCATGTAAATATGTAGAATTATGACACTGCTAGTAACAATACCGTCCCTGGCTTTTAACATGACAAGTAGAGGAATAAAGAAGAACAGCATAACCCCGATAACGATGGGATGGTAGGCGATTCCCTCAAAAAACAGAGCGGAGAAAGGCATGGCTAATACACACGCCAAAAATCGGTCCCAAGATGTCCTAAGAGACCTTCTTTTCGTAACTTGAATACATAAAATCGTTAAAATTCCTGCAGAAGCGTAGTTGTGAAGGCCGAGCTGCTGTGCAATTAAGATGGATGCTGCAGTGCCCACTGCAGTTTTAATTGTTCGATAACCAATGCGAAATGCCATTTTTACTCTCCTATATAAATAAAAAGATGATCATAATGACCATCTTTTATTATCTTCAATTATATAATTATAACACTTTTTCCAGAAAGTCCTTTGCTCTGGTTGTGCGTGGATTATTAAAAAATTCATTCGGAGAGCCTTCTTCTAGTAATTTCCCCTCATCAAGAAACATGATGCGGTCAGATACCTCCCGTGCAAATCCCATTTCGTGGGTTACGATGGCCATGGTCATTCCTGATTGTGCCAAGTCCTTCATAACGTTTAATACTTCTTTTACCATTTCCGGGTCAAGCGCTGAAGTAGGTTCATCAAACAGCATCAGCTTTGGTTCCATTGCCAGAGCACGAGCAATGGCAACACGCTGCTTCTGTCCGCCTGACAAATTATTGGGATATGCTGTTTCTTTTTCCGATAGGCCAACTTTAGCCAGCAATTCCCGAGCTTTTTTTTCAGCAGATTCCCTGGATTCCCCTTTAACCTTCATCGGTGCGTAAGTTAAGTTCTCTAAAACTGTCAAATGGGGAAATAAATAAAAGTGCTGAAAAACCATACCGATTTGTTCCCGAACCTTCATTATATTCGTTTTCTTATCAGTAATCTCCTGATTATTGACCCAGACCTTTCCTTGCGAAGGTGTTTCTAACATATTCAAACAACGAAGAAAGGTGGACTTACCGGAACCGGATGGTCCAATAATGGAGACAACTTCCCCGCTGTCAATATGGGTAGAAATATTTTTTAAGACTTCGTTTTCTCCGAATTGTTTATAGAGGTTTTCTACTTTAATCACTGAACTTCATCCTCCTTTCAACTATTCGTCCCATCGTTGTCAGTACCATTATCATTAACCAATAGATTAAACCTACAAAGATCAATGGTTCAAAATTCCGATACGTATCTGCCCCCACAACCTGCGCTCGGCGCATAAGGTCTAAATAGCCTATTGTAGAGACGAGTGCCGATTCCTTAGTCAAAGTGACAAATTCATTCATGAGTGCAGGTAAAATATTTTTAAACGCTTGGGGCAGGATGATATCCTTCATCATTAAACGGTAAGGAACTCCAAGCGCTTGGGCAGCTTCGGTTTGGCCCTTATCAACAGCCTGAATACCTGCTCTAATAATCTCTGAAACATATGCAGCTGAATTTAAGCCAAAAGCCAAGATCGATGCTAAGAATGGCTGAATGTCATAGCCTGTTAATTGTGGAATGGCAAAATATATTAACATTAATTGCAAAATTAACGGAGTACCACGAAAAATAGATGTGTATACCTTGCCAATCCAATTTAATGCCTTATTACTTGAAATCTTAAACAAAGATAAAATTGTTCCAAGGAGGAATCCAAAAATAATCGCAATTATAACAAATTTTAATGTAACCCATATTCCTTTTAGGATAAAAGGAATATAAGGCACAATTTGGCTAAAATCCAAATTCATGCCTTACACCTCACTTCAATATTTTAATTATTGTTGGTCTTTTAACCACTTATCTTTTAATTCTTGGAGTTTTCCGTTATCCTCCATGTTTTTAAGAACCTTATTTACATCGTCAATCATGTCACTGCCTTTAGGAAATGCAACGGCCATCCCTGGAGAACTTGTTGTTGGATCATCAAATCCAGCTAAGCCTTGTTCCTTCATGTAGCCTGTAGCAACTGATTTATCTAAATAAGCGACTTGAATTCGGTGTGATAATAACTCTTGAATTAAAGTAGTTGCATTATCTAATGGCTTAATAGTGAAATCCACCTGTTTTTGCAGGGTTTTTGCACCTTCTTCTTGGATTGTCCCAAGCTGAACTCCAACTGTTTTTCCTTTTAGATCATCAAGCGTCTTAATATTAGCATCCTTTAATGTTAAGAACATTTCACCTGAATGGTTATAAGGAGTTGAAAAATCAACATTTTTCTTGCGCTTTTCTGTTGCCGACATTCCTGCAAGAACCATATCTACACGCTTAGCCTGTAAGGCACCGATTAAGCCATCAAACTTCATGTCTTTAATTTCTAATTTATATCCTAATTCCTTCGCTATTGCATTCGCCAAGTCAATATCAAAGCCTTCAACCTTGCCAGATGGATCTCTTGATTCAAATGGAGCAAAATCAGCAGATGTTGCCATCGTTAATACTTTTTTGTCTGTAGTTTTTCCTCCATTTGCTCCGTCCTTATTAGTTTGGCCGCATGCAGCTAAAACAACCAAAGTTAAGATAAGAGTTAATGATAAGATTGTCTTTTTCATGATGTCTCCTCCTATATTTAAAAGGTATTTTTTTATAACAACTTGAATTTTTATTCAACAGAACGAATAATAACACATGGATATTATTTTGAAAAGATATTTTTTTAATATAAAAATATTCAAATAATTCCGTTGTAATTTATATTATTTAGATTAAACGCTTACAATAATTTTTATGTGAAAATGATTTATTAAAATAAAAAAGTACCTCTCATGATGAAGAGGTACTGGCAATATTTATGCCTCACTTAATACCGGCTGACGAAATTCGTTTTTCATTTTTTCCAAAACATCTTTGTTGGTTATTACATCAAAACCAGTTAAGGCAAGGGCTAAGGCACCGTTAGAAAGGATCTTATGAGAATTGTCAGTAATAGTTATGTCGGCAAATTCCCTTGTATGTGCGATTAATCCAGGCGAATCAAGACCGATATACGGATGAATGGCAGGAACTACGTGACTCACATTTCCCATATCAATGGATCCATTTGAATCTTTAGCTTTTTTAACCTCTTTAACACCAGTTGATAGAAGATTGTTTGTAAACAACTGTGATAAGGTATGGTTCGTTACCATATTGTCATAGCTTAGTTCGTAATTACTAATCTCGAGCTCCGCCCCAGTCATCAAAGAAGCACCCTTTGCAATATTTTCTACCTTTTCAACTACTTCGTTTAAATAACTGCGGTTTTTAGCACGGACATAAAATTGGGCTATCGCTTTGTCTGGGACAATATTGGCCGCAACACCGCCCTCTTTAATGATTCCGTGTATTCTAACATCTGAAGTGACATGTTGTCTAAGAGCATTTATTCCGTTAAATAGTTGTAAAACAGCATCAAGTGCGTTAATGCCCTTTTCAGGAGAAGCGGCTGCATGGCTTGTCCTGCCTTTGTATTCAAATTGCATGGCATCCATTGCCAGTGAATCACCGCTTTCATAAGATTCATCAGCTGGATGCAAAATCATAGCAGCATCGATATCATCAAAGATTCCCTGTTCTGCCATTGGAACTTTTGCGCCATTTGTTTCTTCAGCAGGAGTACCTAATACAACAACCCTTCCGCCAATTTCATCAACAACCTTGCTTAAAAGTACACCTGCACCTGCACTCATGGTTCCGATCATATTATGGCCGCATCCATGGCCTATCTCAGGCAAAGCATCAAATTCGGATAAATAAGCAATAGTCGGTCCTTCTTTCTTACTATCATACACAGCTTTAAAGGCAGTCGGCCTGTCAACAATCCCTTTTTCAACTGTAAATTGATTTTCTTCAAGAAAATCCACTAATCGCTGCATGGATTCAAATTCTTGGTCACCCAATTCTGGATGATGGTACAAGGTATCACTTATCTCCCATAATCTATTTTGAATGTTTTCTAAATAACTTTTTAATAAGTCTTTCATATCAGAAACTCCCCTTTGAAGTGATTAAAATTACGAAATAATTAATAAATATACACGATAAAGATAGATTCGACAATAAAAAAGGCCAAATCGATTCACGATTTGACCTTTCCATTTTATTCCTTACACTTCATCACAATACTGTTCAAATTCATTTTGAAGCTTTGCTACCACTGTTGCTGGATCGTAGCCTTCAATTTGATGGCGTTCAACCATGGAGATAATCTTTCCGTCTTTTAATAAAGCAAATGACGGAGAAGATGGTGGATAGCCGGTGAAATAACTTCTTGCCTTTTCGGTTGCTTCCTTATCCTGGCCGGCAAAAACAGTGACAAGATGGTCTGGACGTTTATCATAATGCAGGGCATGTTCCGCCGCAGGACGGGCAATCCCCCCTGCACAGCCGCAGACAGAATTAATCATTACTAGGGTTGTTCCTTTTTGTTCAAGTGCTGCTTCTACCTCTTCAGGTGTTTTTAACTCTTTATAGCCAGCCGCCGCGATTTCTTGGCGTGCCTGTTTAACTACATCATTCATGAAAAAATTAAAATCCATGCTCATCAATTTCACTCCTTCTATGTCCTTATAACTATATGATAACAGTAAAAAAGTGTTTTTTTCAAATAAACCACTCGCCCACTAGACCTTTTTATTCAAAAACGCATCGAATAAGGCTTCGACGGCTGAGGCAGCTGTTTTTTCTCCGGCAATGACTTCGTTTTCCAATTGGGGTAATTTCAGTTTTACAGCTGGATGATGGAAAAAGCTGTATTGAAGCTGATCTGTAATCATGGAATAAAGCCAATCCCGCTGTTGAGCATTTCTTCTTTCGTTAAATACACCTGTTGATTTCCCTGAGTCTTCAAATTCTTTTATGACATTCCAAACATTTTTTATCCCATCTCCAGTAAATGACGAACAAGTATAGGCTTTGGTGCTCCAGCCCTTCGTAGCCGGCTGAAGGAAATGGAGAATACGATTATATTCTTTTTTGGTCTGCTCTGCTTTTGGTTGATTTGCGCCATCAGCTTTGTGAACAATTATCGCATCGGCAAGTTCCATGATTCCCTTCTTCATCCCCTGCAATTCATCTCCTGCACCAGTTAAAACAAGGAGCATAAAGAAGTCTACCATATCTCTGATGATGGTTTCACTTTGACCGACACCGACCGTTTCAATCAAAATAACGTCATACCCGGCAGCCTCACAAATCAGCATCGCTTCCCTTGTTTTTCGGTGCACTCCTCCAAGCTTCCCTGCCGTTGGGGAAGGTCGAATAAAGGCCCTTGGATTTCGAGAAAGCTGCTCCATCCGCGTTTTATCTCCAAGAATGCTGCCTCCGCTAATGCTAGAAGATGGGTCAATGGCTAACACAGCGACCTGGAGCCCTAGCTCACATAGAAACGTGCCAAATGCTTCAATAAAAGTGCTTTTTCCTGCTCCAGGTACACCCGTAATTCCAATCCTAACCGACTTCCCTGTATGTGTTAAAAGTTTTTGAAGAAGCTCCTGGGCCTTATGAAAATGCTGTTCCGCATTACTTTCAACCAAGGTAATCGAACGAGCAAGCTGGCTTCTGTTTCCAGAAAGCACCCCATCATATAATTCTTCGACTGAGGGCTCGCTCGATTTGCGCTTTTGAAACCGCATATTTTTTTGAATGGAAATCTCTTGCCCTTCCTGCATTTGGCCTTTACGAATAATGCTTGAAAATTTATCAGGCTCGTTTGGGTCGCTCCATTCTGGTCTCTTATCCCCGTCCATTTACTGTGCCACTTCCTCATAACCAAGCTGTTTATAAATCTCCTTGATTACTTTCCCGGCTGCAACAGGAATAATTGTCCCAGGACCGAAAATGGCTGCGGCACCATTGTCATATAAAAATTGGTAATCCTGAGCTGGAATAACACCGCCGATAACAATTAAAATATCCTCTCTGCCCAGCTTTTTTAATTCGCTTGCAAGCTGAGGAAGTAATGTTTTATGTCCTGCAGCCAGTGAGCTCATACCTATCACATGTACATCGTTTTCAACTGCCTGCATGGCTGATTCCTCAGGAGTTTGAAATAAAGGGCCGATATCTACATCAAACCCAAGATCCGCAAAAGCAGTCGCAATAACCTTGGCACCACGGTCATGACCGTCCTGCCCCATTTTCGCAATCAAAATTCTTGGTCTTCTACCTTCATTTTCAAGGAATTCGTCTGTCATTTGTTTCACTGCGGCAATTTCTTCTTCATTGGTAAACGCTTGGCTGTAAACACCGCTAATAGAGCGGATTACCGCTTTATGACGGCTTGCCACTTTTTCAATCGCATCAGAAATTTCGCCTAATGTTGCTCTTGCCCTTGCTGCTTGGACAGCGAGTTCTAATAGATTCCCATCACCTGTTTCCGCTGCTTTCGTTAGAGCAGCCAAAGCCTCCATAACCTTTTCATCATCCCGGCTCAACTTTAATGCATTTAATTTTTCAATTTGCTTTAAGCGAACAGCAGTATTATCGATATCAAGAATATCGATTGCTTCCTCTTTCTCAAGACGGTAACGGTTTACACCAATAATCGTCTCTTTTCCTGAATCAATTTGCGCCTGCCTTTTGGCCGCTGCCTCTTCAATCCTCATTTTTGGAAGTCCGGTTTCAATCGCTTTTGCCATGCCGCCAAGTTTTTCAATTTCTTCAATATGTGTCCAAGCTCTTTGCACTAATTCATCAGTTAATTTCTCAACATAGAAGGAGCCTGCCCATGGATCAATAACATTTGTAATACCGGTTTCCTCCTGTAAAAACAGCTGAGTGTTCCGGGCAATCCTTGCAGAGAAGTCCGTAGGCAAGGCAATTGCTTCATCTAGCGCATTTGTATGAAGGGATTGTGTATGCCCCATCGCTGCCGCATGTGCTTCAATTAACGTCCGGGTTACATTGTTAAATGGATCCTGTTCTGTTAAGCTCCAGCCGGAGGTTTGAGAATGGGTTCTAAGTGCCAATGATTTTTCACTTTTCGGATTAAAGGATTTCATCATTTTTGCCCAGATAAGGCGGGCCGCACGCATTTTTGCCACTTCCATAAAATAATTCATGCCAATTGCCCAGAAAAAAGAAAGTCTTGGTGCGAACGAATCAATTTCGATTCCCGCTTTAAGTCCAGTCCTTACATATTCTAATCCATCTGCTAATGTGTAGGCTAATTCTAAATCTGCCGGTGCTCCTGCCTCTTGCATGTGATAGCCGGAAATACTGATGCTATTAAACTTAGGCATATATTTGGACGTGTATTCAAAAATATCCGCAATAATTTTCATTGACATTTCTGGAGGATAGATATATGTGTTACGCACCATATATTCTTTTAAAATATCGTTTTGAATCGTTCCAGAAAGCTTCTCCTGACTGACACCCTGCTCTTCAGCAGTTACGATAAAAAAGGCCAAAATCGGAAGTACTGCACCGTTCATTGTCATTGATACAGACATTTGATCAAGCGGAATGCCATCAAACAATGTTTTCATATCAAGAATAGAATCAATCGCAACTCCCGCTTTACCAACATCTCCAACTACGCGTGGATGATCTGAATCATAGCCGCGATGGGTTGCCAAATCGAAAGCAACTGATAAACCCTTTTGCCCCATCGCAAGATTCCTGCGGTAAAAAGCATTGCTTTCCTCCGCTGTTGAAAAGCCAGCATACTGTCTCACTGTCCATGGGCGATTCACATACATAGTCGGATAGGGGCCACGGGTAAATGGCGGGAGCCCTGGCAAGTCATCGATATGCTCTAAGCCATCTCGGTCTTCCTTTGTATAGATGGGTTTTAAACTAATTTGTTCATTGGTTTCAAACAATAAATCATCGATGGAAGCATTGAATTCTTTTTCGGCTTTTTCCAGCCATTCTTCGTTAGAAAGGAATTTTTGATTATCAAATAACGGTTTGTTTTGAAAATCAGGCTTTTGTTTCTTCACTTGAGCTCACCTCCATTGATTCTAGGATGGTCGAAACAGTTTCATAGCAGTTGCTTTTAACATGAACAAACTGGGCAACCCCACCCTTTTGCCACGCTTCCTGTCTTTCCTTTTCAGGGAGTCCTGCCAAAAGGAACGTCTGATTTGGAAATTCTGCCTTTAGAGCAGCAAGTATTGGGCTGCCTACCAATTCATATTGTTCATTGGTGCCACAGAAGCAAACAAAATTCGTCTCGTGGTCTATTAGAAATTGTCTAGCATCTTCCAAATTGATGATTGGTTTACTCTCAACAGCCTTAATGCCTCCGGCCGCTAAAAAGCCTTTCATAAAATCCAGTCTTGCTTTGTACTGCTTCATTTCCCCAAGACAAATCATGCCTACAGATGGAGTAAAACCTAGTCTTTCTTCAATTAATTTAGCTTTATATCGCAGCTCCTCAAACGGTTCTGATAATCTTCTTTGTTGAATTCTTTCAATTTCTAATGAATCTTTTTTGCCGAAAGATTCACTTGTTTGGGAGGATTGATTATTTGGTAAATTTTCCTCAAGTGCAGCATAGACATTTGTTCCGACTATACTCTGTTTTCTTGTTTGAATATCAACATTTCTTTTTTCAAAAACTGCTTCGAGCTCTTGTTGAAGCCAATTAGTTTTTAAGACTTCAAGAATTCCGCCCTTTGCATCAATTTGTTGGAAAAAGTTCCACGCTTTTTCAGCTAATTGATTAGTCAGCGCCTCAATATACCAAGAGCCGCCAGCGGGGTCAATTACCTTCTGTAAATGGGCCTCTTCCTTTAAAATCAGCTGAATGTTTCGTGCAACTCGTTCTGAGAAAGCGCTGGAGCCGGTTAAATAATCAAAGGAGCTTACTTGTAAATATTGGACTCCCCCTAAAACAGCGGCGAACGCCTCATTTGCGGAACGCAAAAGATTCACGTGAGTATCAGTAATTGTTTTCGTAAAAGTGGAAGTTTCGGCCGCGATGTGCATTTTACCAGAATCGCCTTCAGCACCATAAAGCTCGGAAATTCGATCCCAGATGACTCTGGCAGCCCTTAACTTTGCCACTTCCATAAAAAAGTTGCTTCCAATTGAGAATTGAAAGACCATTTTATTTGTAATTGAATTAAGGTCTATCCCTTTTTCAATAAGTAGTTGTAAATAAAAAACTCCAGTGGCGGCTGCAATTCCAAGTTCTTGGACAGCATTTGCCCCTCCATTATGATAGGGAGTAGTGTTTATAAGAATGGTTCGTAATTGTGGAAATTTCTTTTCTGCATACTTAACATCCTCTGTCCACTTTTCAAGGAGCTCCTCCGAAAAAATTCCTGTTTCTGCAAGAAGAGAAATGAGGTCATTTGCAATATAACCAGTAACCTTTTCCTTTTCACTAATTTGGCTGTCTAGCTTTGATAAAAAATCAGTCTGCAGCCATTTTGAGTTCAATGCGAAGGGATAATTCTGATATAAATCTGCAAAACTTTCAGATTCACATAGCTCTTCTCTTACTTCAAATGAAATAGCCGTTTGTCCTTTTTGGACTGCTTCATGAAGCTTATGTTTCAGTTCACCAGCTGTATCAGCTGTGATTCGCTGTGCAACCTTCCATTCATTCGTAACATATCCTACAGGATGTATACCTCTTCTTGAATCTGATCCACCAGGATATTCAGGAACTATCTGTTCATCCTCACGGGAATAAAGCGGTTTCAAAATGATGTTTTCATATGTAACACTTTGTAAAGATTCAACTTTTCTTCCTTTTAAGGATTGTTCGGCTTTTTCCTCCCAATCTTGAACAGATTTGAGAGGGAAAGTTTGACTCCTTAAATTCTCCAAAGAATTCATCCCCTTTCAAAAAAAATTATAAAAATTCAATTAATTCTATTTTAGGATAGATATTGTGATGACGCAATAAAAATAACCGCTGCCCAGAGCAGGCAGCGGGATATTCTTTAATAAAGGCTCTTTTCGTAACCTTTATTGCTTTTAGAACTTTTGAAGGGTCATTCACAAAGTTTCTAGGCAATTTTCGCAAATGTTCTTACGAAAAGATGCCAAGAAGAATTTAGTTATACGGGTTGATGAACTTTTACGAAAAACAACAATCTTTGTGAAAATAGCCTTAATAAATGGATGTTGTGGCTTTTGATGTATTTTCAATGATTTCCTTTACCCTTGCGAGGAAGCGGCCGCAAATAAGACCGTCCAATACGCGGTGGTCAAGTGACATACAAAGATTTACCATATCACGGACAGCAATCATGCCATTATTCATTACTACAGGACGTTTGACAATGGATTCGACTTGAAGAATTGCCGCCTGCGGATAATTTATGATTCCCATTGATTGTACAGAGCCAAATGAACCTGTGTTGTTGACGGTAAACGTCCCGCCCTGCATATCTTCAGAACGAAGTTTTCCAGTCCTTACTTTAACAGCTAATTCGGATATTTCACGTGCAATTCCTTTAACTGTTTTCTCGTCAGCATTTTTAATAACCGGTACAAATAAGGCATCATCCGTAGCAACAGCTATTGAAAGATTTATATCTTTCTTTTGGATAATTTTATCTCCCGCCCACATTGAATTGATTTGCGGGAATTCCTTAAGTGCTTGTGCTACAGCTTTTACAAAGAAGGCAAAGAAGGTTAAATTGAAGCCTTCTTTTTTCTTGAATTCATCCTTAAGGGCATTACGGTATTCCACGAGATTTGTTGCATCAACTTCCATCATCGTCCAGGCATGAGGTGCTTCATGCTTGCTTCGGAGCATATTGGAAGCAATCGCTTTACGAATGCCTGTAACCGGAATTTCAATATCACCTGCTGCGACTGGGATATTCACTGTTGGAGCAGCGGAAACAGCAGCTGCCGGCTGACTTGCTGCTGCAGGTTGAACCACCTCTTGCTTTGCAGCCGCTGGCTGTTGTAGTTCTTCAACTTTTGAACCTGCCACAGGAATCGTTCCGGATTCAATTAGCTTTAATAAATCTTTACGTGTAATCCGGCCGCCGGCTCCGGTGCCTGACACCTGTGTTAAATCAATGCCATGTTCTTGAGAAATTTTTAGAACAGCAGGTGAATAGCGGGCTTTATTTCCTTGGTCCGCCTGAGGAGCTGCGACTGATTCAGTTGCTACTGATTTTTGTTCCACCGGGATTGCCTCGGCACCATTGCTGCCCTCAATTTCGATTGTACAAATGATTTCTCCTACGGCCAATGTATCGCCTTCACCGGCAATTAGTTCTTTAATCACACCTGTAAATGAGGATGGAACCTCTGCGTTTACTTTATCTGTCATAACCTCTGCGAGAGGGTCGTATTTATTCACTTTATCTCCGACAGAAACGAGCCACTTGCTTATCGTTCCCTCGGTAACACTTTCGCCTAACTGCGGCATTTTTATTTGTTCAATCGCCAATGGTGAAACCTCCTTAGAAAAACAATTCCATTTGAAAAATTAATATTCAGCCAGCTCGCGCATTGCTTTTTCCACTTTATCAGGATTTACCATAAAGAACTTTTCCATTGTTGGAGAATATGGCATTGCTGGTACGTCAGGACCTGCGAGACGCATAATCGGTGCATCTAATTCAAATAAACAGTTTTCGGCAATTATCGCTGACACTTCACTAATAATGCTTCCTTCTTTATTGTCCTCCGTTACAAGCAACACTTTTCCTGTCTTTGAAGCAGCTTCAATAATGGCTTCTTTATCAAGTGGATAAACAGTACGCAGATCAAGAATATGAGTAGAAATTCCGTCCTTTGCTAATTTTTCAGCCGCCTGAAGGGCAAAATGAACACAAAGTCCATATGTAATGACGGTGATATCTTCTCCTTCACGCTTTACATCGGCCTTTCCAATTGGCAATGTATAATCATCCGTTGGAACTTCTCCTTTAATTAAACGATAGGCACGTTTATGCTCAAAAAACAATACAGGGTCATTATCACGGATAGCTGCTTTTAATAGCCCTTTAACATCATAAGGAGTTGAAGGCATGACAATTTTTAAGCCCGGCTGGTTCGCAAATACTGCTTCTACTGATTGAGAATGATAGAGCGCTCCATGAACTCCCCCGCCATATGGGGCACGAATGACCATAGGACAATGCCAGTCATTATTAGAACGAAAGCGAATTTTTGCAGCCTCTGAAATAATTTGATTGACAGCTGGCATGATAAAATCAGCAAATTGCATTTCCGCAATTGGACGCATTCCGTACATTGCTGCCCCAATTCCTACTCCAGCAATGGCTGATTCAGCCAACGGCGTATCAATAACGCGCTCTTCACCAAATTGTTCATATAAGCCTTGGGTAGCTTTAAATACTCCGCCCTTAACTCCAACATCTTCACCAAGGACAAATACCTTAGGATCTCTCTCCATTTCTTCACGAATGGCCATTGTTACCGCATCAATATAAGAAATTACTGCCATGCCTATACTCCCTCCGCATAAACATATTTCAACGCATCTTCTGGTGCAGAATACGGAGCATTCTCAGCATAATCAGTTGCCTCGTTCACCAATTTCATCACACGATCGTTGATTTCTTTTTCTAAATCGTCATTCATTACTCCGGTTTCTTTTAAATAAGCTCCAAAAGTGATAATCGGGTCCTGTGTTTTCGCCTTGGCCACCTCATCCGGCGCCCGATAAGAACGGTCATCATCATCGGAAGAGTGTGGTGTTAAACGGTAAGAAACAGTTTCAACCAGAGTTGGCCCCTCGCCGCGGCGACCGCGGTCGGCAGCATCTTTTACCACTTTATAAACCTCTAATGGATCATTCCCATCAACCGTATATCCTGGCATTCCGTAACCAATTGCACGATCTGAAACCTTTTCACAGCCCAATTGCTTTTCTATCGGAACAGAGATAGCATATTTGTTGTTTTCGCACATAAAAATAACCGGAAGCTTATGTACACCCGCAAAATTTGCACCTTCATGGAAATCCCCCTGGTTTGAGGAACCTTCACCAAACGTAACAAACGTAACAAGGTCTTTTCTTTCCATTTTTCCTGCAAGAGCAACACCTACTGCGTGGGGAACTTGGGTAGTAACTGGCGAAGAACCAGTCACAATCCGGTTTTTCTTTTGGCCAAAATGCCCAGGCATTTGACGTCCGCCTGAGTTAGGATCTTCTGCTTTAGCAAATCCTGACAGCATAAGTTCTCTTGGTGTCATGCCGAATGTTAAAACAACTCCCATGTCACGATAATATGGCAGTACATAATCTTTATCGCGATCAAGGGCAAATGCTGCACCGACCTGAGCTGCCTCCTGTCCCTGACAAGAAATAACAAAAGGAATTTTCCCAGCACGATTCAAAAGCCACATCCGTTCGTCTATGCGGCGGGCTAAAAGCATCGTTTCATACATTTCCAATACTTTTCCGTCGCTTAACCCTAAAGCTTCATGACGCTTTTCTACCATTGATTTCTAACCTCCCGATTGTTCGTAAAAAAAGTCTTTATTATGAATGAATTGCGTTTCCATCCACTGCCAGTGCAGCTTCTCCAATGGCTTCAGATAATGTTGGGTGCGGATGAATTGTATGGCCAATTTCCCAAGGTGTAGCATCTAAAACCATCGCAAGTCCAGCTTCAGAAATCATATCAGTTACATGAGGACCAATCATATGCACTCCTAGAATATCATTGGTTTCTTCATCTGCAACAATTTTAACAAATCCATCTGATTCTCCAAAAACTAATGCTTTACCAATTGCTCTGAATGAAAACTTTCCGACCTTTACTTTATAGCCCTTTTCTATAGCTTGGTCCTCTGTTATACCGACACTTGATACTTCAGGGCTTGAATAAATACATCTTGAAACTAGATTGTAATCAAGATTTGAAGGATCCTTTCCAGCAATATGCTCAACGGCAATTATTCCTTCGTGGCTTGCCACATGTGCAAGCTGAAGACCACCGATGACATCACCAATTGCATATATATGGGATTCCTTAGTTTGGTAAAATTCATTTGCAGATATAAAACCTTTTTCTACTTGTATTTCGGTGTTTTCAAGTCCAATTCCTTCTGTATTTGCTTGTCTGCCGACAGAAACAAGCAGTTTATCTGCTTTAAACTCTTTCACAGACCCTTTTACCTCCGCAGAAATGGCAACTCCATTCTCTTTTACCAATGTTTCTGAAAGGACTTTAGCACTTGTTACCAGTTTAATCCCTTTTTTCTTCATTAAACGTTGCATTTCTTTAGAGATTTCCTTATCTTCTGTCGGAATGATTCGATCAGCATACTCAATGACCGTTACTTCGACCCCGAAATCTGAAAGCATGGATGCCCATTCGATTCCAATTACACCGCCGCCGACAATAATAATCGAGTTTGGAAGCTCCTCGAGCTGTAGTGCTTCATCAGAGGACATAACATACTCCCCGTCAATTTCAAGTCCAGGAAGAGTCCTTGGTCTCGAACCGGTCGCCACAATTACATTTTTCGGTATTAGCATTTCGTTTTCAGATCCATTATTCATTTCAACGGAAATCGTTCCTGGCATTGGTGAAAAAATGGATGGTCCAAGGATACGTCCAAGGCCTTCATAGACATCAATTTTCCCCTGCTTCATTAAATGCTGAACACCCTTATGTAACTGATCGATAATTTTATTTTTTCTTTCCTGAACCTTAGTAAAATTAACAGAAACATCACCTGTAACAACACCGAAATCTTCACTATGTTTTGCTGTTGCGAAAACCTCTGCACTTCTTAGGAGTGCCTTACTTGGAATACACCCTTTATGAAGGCATGTTCCTCCTAATTTTCCTTTTTCGACAATCGCTGTTTTTAACCCAAGCTGTGAAGCGCGAATGGCAGCTACATAACCGCCAGTTCCACCGCCAAGAATGACTAAATCATATTCTTGTGCCACTTAAAATTCCTCCCCAAATTTTTTAGATATTTGCTGTTGTAAAATTCCCAGGGTAGACCTTTACCTCTTCTTCACCGCGCAAGACCCTGAAAGCCCCTTCTGCCAAAGCTTGAAGTTCATTTTCACCAGGATGGACAAAACAATCAGCAATCCAATTTATTCTATCAGATATTTCTTTCACAAAATCTTTACCATAAGCAAGACCGCCTGTCAGCACAATGGCATCTACTTTACCAGCCAAAACGGCACTTGCCGCCCCAATTTCCTTAGCAACCTGATAGGCCATTGCATCGTAGACAAGCTTCGCTTCCTTGTCACCTGAAGCAATCCTTTGTTCCACCTGAACGGCATCATTCGTTCCAAGGTATCCCACAAGTCCACCTTGACCAACAAGTTTCTTCATAATTTCTTCCCGGTAATATTCACCTGAATAACACAGGGCAATTAAGTCTCCAGCCGGAACAGTCCCTGCACGCTCTGGACTGAAAGGTCCATCACCATGAAGTCCATTATTTACATCAATAACTTTTCCATTCTTATGAACACCAACGGTAATGCCGCCGCCCATATGGGTTACGATTAAGTTCAACTCATTGTATTTTTTTCCTAATTCCTTTGCGATTCTTCTTGCAACTGCTTTTTGATTTAAAGCATGAAAGATACTTTTTCTTTCAATTAAAGAGAATCCGGAAATTCTTGCTATTGGATCGAGTTCATCGACAACAACAGGATCTACAATATATGCAGGAATATTAAGACCTGCCGCAATTTCGTAAGCAATGATACCACCAAGGTTTGATGCATGCTGTCCGGAAAAACCTGCCCTTAAGTCTTTTAGCATTAAATCATTGACTGCATAGGTACCGCCCTCGATTGGACGGAGTAATCCGCCCCTGCCGCATACAGCGCTTAATTTGGAAATGTTTATACCTTCTTTATCCAGTGTTTCCAAAATAGTGGACTTTCTAAAATCGTACTGTTCAATAATATTGGAAAAGGAATTGATTAATTCTGCATCATGGCGGATTGTTTTTTCAAAAATAGAAATTTCATTATCGAAGACTCCAATCTTTGTTGATGTCGAGCCTGGGTTGATGACGAGAATTCGATATTCTTTATCTGGCAACGTTTTAACCTCCAATTAGGAAAATTCGCTTTATGAAAGGCAAAGACGCTGAATTTCTCATTCAGCGTTCTTCCCCAGCCTTATGTCTTATCTTGAGATTCTATGGCTTAGAATGTGATGGCCATTTTGCAAGAATTGGCTTCTTGAATTACGTATTTTTGCAATTCTCTCTTCTGCCATCCGATCAGCAGCAACATATGTTGGGATACCATCACGTTTAGAAATTTCAATGACTTTTTCTATCGTTGTATAGAGCTGCTCTACTTTTTTCATCGCACGTTCTTGGTTGTATCCATATAGCTCGTCGGCGACATTTATCACTCCGCCGGCATTAATAACATAATCCGGAGCATAAACAATACCCATTTCATGAATGATATCGCCGTGACGGGTGTCTTTTAACTGATTATTGGCTGAACCTGCAATTACCTTTGCTTTCAGTTGTGGAATGGTATCGTCATTAATTGTTGCCCCAAGAGCACATGGAGCATAAATATCACACTCTACACCATAAATTTCATTAGGGTCTACAGCACGAGCACCAAATGCTTCCACGGCACGATTAACAGCCTCTTTATTAATATCTGTAACAATAAGCTGAGCGCCTTCTTTATGCAAATATTCGCAAAGAGTGTATGCTACATTTCCAACACCTTGTACTGAAACCACTTTTCCTTCAAGTGAATCAGTGCCGAAAGCTTCTTTGGCTGCGGCTTTCATTCCGCGGTAAACACCGTATGCAGTTACCGGTGAAGGGTTTCCTGAAGAGCCGAAAGCTGGTGAAATTCCCGTTACATAATCTGTTTCTTCATGAATTAAATCCATATCAGCCACTGTGGTACCAACATCTTCTGCTGTTATATATCGGCCATTCAACCCCTGAATATATCGGCCAAAGGCTCGGAACATTTCTTCGTTCTTATCTTTGCGAGGGTCACCTATGATAACTGTTTTACCTCCGCCAAGATTTAATCCAGCCGCAGCATTTTTATAAGTCATTCCTTTTGCGAGGCGAAGAGCATCTTCAATGGCTGCTTCCTCAGATTCATATGTCCACATACGGGTTCCGCCTAATGCTGGTCCAAGAGTTGTATCATGAATAGCAATTATAGCTTTTAATCCTGACTGCTTATCTTGGCAAAATACCACTTGCTCATAATCATATTTCTCTAAGTACTTGAAAATTTCCATTATCTTATTCCTCCTCGAATGTTAACCTGCTATTTTAATACGCAGCATAATGCCAGCGCAAGCGAATATAGTTTACTTTCTGCAGAATCAGCTCTAGAAGTCAGAACAATCGGTGCACGAGCCCCCGCAATTATTGCTCCAACCTTGGCTTTTGCAAAATAGATTAATGATTTATATAAGATATTACCTGACTCAATAGTAGGCACTAATAATATATCGGCTTTTCCAGCGACTTCACTTTGAATTCCTTTATGTTCTGCTGCAAGCTCCGAAACGGCATTATCTAATGCCAATGGTCCATCGACTATGCAGCCGGATAATTGCCCGCGTTTATTCATCACCGTTAAAGCAGCAGCATCCAAAGTAGGCTGCATGACTGGATTAACTACTTCTACTGCAGCAATCGGTGCCACTTTCGGCATTTCAATTCCAATTGACCTAGCTATAGATACAGCATTTTTTGTAATTTGTGCCTTTTGTTCTAAATCTGGAGTAATATTCATCCCAGCATCTGTCACAATTGTAAATCTATCAAAGCCAGGTATCTCAAAAACCGCTACATGGGACAGGACATTTCCTGTTCTCAGCCCATATTCCTTATTTAACACTGCTTTCAATACAGTGCTTGTTGGAATATTGCCTTTCATCAATACATCTGCCTTTTTGTTAAAAACGGCTTTGACGGCCAATTCAGCAGCTAATGTGTTTGAATCAGCATGAATGATTTCCAAATTGTTTGAAACCTTTTTATCATGTTTTTTCAATTCCAAAATGGTTTTGATTTTTTCCTTATCACCAAATAATATGAAATTTGCGAGATTTCGGTTATGAGCATCCAAAACAGCTTCAATAACTTCTTCATCCTCTGCAGCTGCAACGGCCACTGTTTTGGCACTAACCTGGGTTGCTTTGTCTATTAGTGATTCAAGCAACAAGTTGTCATCAACCCCTTCTCCTCTTTCTTCCACTCCGATATATTACATTGCAAGTTCTATGCCAAACTAAAATGCAATGAAAACGCTTTATTTTCAAATTTACTACACGCAAAAAATTTCACACTATGAAATTTATTGCGTGATATTTTTTTCAAGGTTATATTTTTCCAGTTTATAATATAAATTCCTTACAGACAAACCAAGGGTTTTAGCTGTTAATGTTTTATTGCCCTTTAATCGGCTTAGTGTTTGCTGAATAATATTCGCTTCATATTCTTCCATCATTTCGGAAAGTGTACGATCTAATGTAAAGGATTCACTTTTGTTTGTTGAATTTAGTTCTTGGCCTGATTTTTTATTTTTTAATTCAGGCAAGTGATGGACATCGATTAAGGTTTCATAATAATTCATAAAAATAATCGCTCTGCCAAGAATATTTTCCAATTCTCTTACATTGCCAGGCCAATCATACCCCATCAACTGCAACAAGGCTGCTTGGGTAACCCCTTCAACATTTCGTCCGTAATCTCGATTAATCTTTTGAATCAACCTTTCACATAATAACGGAATTTCATCTTTGCGTTTTCGTAAGGGAGGAATGTGGATAGGCATGCGATTTAAACGATAATATAAGTCTTCCCTAAACGTTCCTTTAGCAATACCCTTTTCAAGATTGACATTTGTCGCTGCAATAATCCTAACATTGATCGTGATTGGTTTTGTTCCACCCACACGGATGATTTCATTTTCCTGTAATACCCTAAGCAGCTTTGCCTGAGTATTGGCGGAAAGTTCGCCGATTTCATCGAGAAATATACTCCCATTATTTGCTTCCTCAAAAAAGCCAGTCTTTCCCCCTCTTATTGCACCAGAAAAAGCACCTTCTTCGTAGCCGAACATTTCGCTTTCAAGCAAGGATTCCGATATAGCAGCACAATTAACCCGGATAAATTTGTTATATTTACGATCGCTGGCATTATGTATAGCATGGGCAAATAACTCTTTTCCCGTTCCTGACTCACCCCGAAGAAGGACTGTGGCAGGAGTTTTGGCTCCAAGCTTTGCCTGTTCGATTGCCAAGGTCATTTCGTCCGATTTTCCGATGATATCCTCAAATGTGTATTTTGCCTCCAGCTTCCGTATCAACTGTCTAGCACGGCTCAGCTCTCTGCTGAGCGATTTCATTTCAGACATATCATGGATAACGCCGACACTTCCCTTTAATTTCCCCTTTACGATAATTGGCGCTACATTAACGATTACTTCTTTTTTGTTCGGCCCAACTCGCATCGCTACGCCACGAACTGCCCTTCTTGTTTGCAGAACCTTCATATGCATACTTTCACCTTCAGAGATATCAGTGGTTGCCGGCTGGCCGATTACCTGTTCTTGTGTAAGCCCAGTTATTCGGGTATAGGCAGGATTTATCAGGAGTCCCCGTCCATTTTCATCCACAACCGAAATCGCATCATCACTTGAGTGGATTATTGCTTGCAGCATCGTTTGTATTTCTTTAAGATCCGTGATTTCTTCTGCAAGATTTACAACCTCTGTAATGTCTTTAAAAACAGCGAAAGCCCCAATTAATGTTCCATTTTCCTCAATAATCGGAATTCGCGTGGTAATAATTTTTCTACCATTCCTTAAGATCATTTCTTGGTTAGACTCAATCCTTCTGGTTTCGAGGATATGCGGCAGACGACTATGCGGGATAACTTCAACAACAAATTTCCCAATTGCCTCATCTTTCTTGACGCCCATTATTTCTTCTGCCTGTTTATTAAATAAAATGACCTTTCCATATTTATCAATGACGACCATCCCATCATTTGTAGCGTTAAAAATTAATTCTTGTTGATAGGATTCATTCTGGTGCTTTTCAATAAGCTCTTCTTTTTCTTCCATCAGCCTTGCCACGAGGAAGGCAACGCTGCCTGGTATTAGAACTGTTTTTTTATTTTTGGTGTCCCGGATTTCTTGAAAAACTTCATCATTGCCTGTAACTTCAATAATGATATCTATGTTTTCGTTTAGAAATGACTGCCAGCATGTTCCTGTTTTAATACCTTCTTCTTGCGCTATTTTTATACCCGGGGCATCCAAATTCCGATCAACAACGGCATGAAGGTTTAGCATTTCTGATTCCTTTAATATTTTCAAAATTGCTGTACCGCCCTTACCGGCTCCTACAATCATGACATTTTGCATTTTTCCCACCCTTTCATATTAAGAAAATCTTTTCATTCCTTACAGGAAAAATATGCAACTTTTTTCAGTATCTATTTTATTACCAAACACTAATCTTGACAAATTTCAGCTATGTAATAATATTTTCATGAGTTATAATTTAGATGTGCTTATTTAAATAACAATTTGGAAGGATTACGTTCATGAGCAGGATTATTGCCCTTATTATAGTATTGATCCCTGGTGTTTTGGCGGCAGTTGGAATAAAATTAATGCGAGATATGACCTTCGGGATTCTTCAAGCACCATTTCCTAAATTATGGCTTCAATTTCTCGTTGGATTAGTCTTTTTCATTGGAGGTCTTGGTTTTGTTGCTGGATTCATCCTCCATCGCGACCGAAAAAGAAATAAGGTACAAACAAAATTTAAAAAATAAAAAAAGAGGCCAGTTATGGTCTCTTTTCATATTGTTTCCTTATACGTAAAGCTTTTACTGGGTCATCGGTTATAAAAGCAGTACAATTAATATTAAAGAACCGGTGCATATCCGCATCCTTATTAACAGTATAGGGCCGAACTGCAATCCCATTTTGCATTGTATTGATAAAAATGTTATCTGACATGGAAGAATGCTTTGGATGAATCCCTTTTGCCCTAATGGCTTGAGAGTATATCCACGGCATATAAATTCCTTCAATAAACAAAGGGGCCGTTTCAATTTCAGGGGCTAAACGATAACTTTGAACAATACTATAGTGATTAAACGATGAAATGATAATTCTATCTGATAGACCATATTTCCGAACAAGCTTAATAACCTTTTCTTCCATGCCTTCATAGGGAATCAGGCCATTCTTTAATTCAATATTACAAATTAGTTTGTTCGTTTTAAGCCATTCTAGCACTTCCGCTAAAGAAGGAATCGCTTCCTTTTTAAGACCATTTTTATTGGCGTTAAATTTTCTAATTTCTTTATATAAAAAATCCTTAACAAAACCTTTTCCCGTCGTGGTTCGATCAACTTTTTCATCATGGATGACGACAATTTCACCATCTTTTGTTAATTGAACATCCAGTTCTAAGCCGTCTGCACCTGCTTTTTCTGCTTCAATAAAGGCACCCATTGTATTTTCAGCAAATAAAGCGGAGTAACCACGGTGCGCGAAAATTTGTGTCAATTTTTTCACATCCCTACTAAAAATATGGAGGATTCTAATGAAACCATTACAATTATCACCTGATACCGCCCTAAAGCTTGCACAGAAATTAAATATTCCTCTTGAACAGCTTATGCACATGCCACAGCATATTCTCATTCAAAAGCTAATGGAAATGGAAAAGGATAAGAATAATTAACAAATAAAAGCAAAAAAGCCTTCATTTCTCCAAAAAATGAAGGCTTTTTAATTTAATTTACTCTTCCTTTCAAGAGGCCTTATGCTCTAAGCGAAGTTTATCAGCAACCATGGCGATAAATTCAGAATTCGTTGGCTTCGCCTTTGACATACTGACAGTATATCCGAACAATGAAGAGATAGAGTCGATATTGCCGCGGCTCCAAGCCACTTCAATGGCATGTCGGATCGCACGTTCTACGCGGCTGGCAGTTGTATTATATTTCTTTGCGATGTCTGGGTATAAAACCTTAGTAATCGAGCCAAGCAGCTCGATATCGTTATAAACCATCGAAATCGCTTCCCTTAAATATAAATAACCTTTAATATGGGCGGGTACTCCGATTTCATGGATGATGCTCGTAATGCTGGCATCAAGATTTTTGGGTTTTTGTTCGGATTGGGAACGATAATTTGTTGCCGGAGCCTTGCGTGTGGTAAATAAATTACTGTTGCCGCTAACTTGTCTTATGTGACTGCCTAAATTTTCCATATCAAAAGGTTTAAGGATAAAGTAAGAGGCCCCAAGTTCTACTGCTTTTTTGGTTACATCCTCTTGACCAAATGCAGTCAGCATAATAACGTTTGGCAGGACACCTTTTTTCAGTTCACGAAGACGTCCTAAAACCGCTAAACCATCAAGATGCGGCATGATAATATCTAAAACGAGAACATCAGGATCTGTATTACTTAACATTTCTAAACATTCCTGACCATTATGAGCAATACCTACTACTTCCATATCATCCTGGGACGAAATATAGTCCTCTAATAATCCAACGAGTTCCCTATTGTCATCAACGACACATACTTTTATTTTTTTCAACTCCGGTTCCTCCTTAACTCGACTCATTAATCTCTATTTCAGTTTCAATCCTTATTCTCAGTAAGCTCTTAATTCTATTCTAAATTAGAAATTCGACAATGCAACAAAAAATCCTCTCATTTTTTTAATATTTCTTAAATTAGTGATAAAATCTTATCTTTTCTTTGTTTTCCTCGTTCTTTCGACGAAAATCGCATTTTTTCCAATTTATAACTGCTATTTGTCGAAAAAACTTTAAATAAGAAAAGAAGCAAAATAGGGAATTTTACCTATTTTGCTCAATTATCAACTCGCTTTATTTTTTGGCATATCATATATGTTAATTCCAGCTTCATTTAGCATCCATTCAATATGAACCCCATAACCTGAGGTTGGATCATTAACAAAAACATGTGTCACTGCTCCGACAAGCTTACCATCCTGAATAATCGGACTTCCGCTCATTCCTTGAACGATTCCTCCCGTTTTTTCAAGCAGCTTTGGGTCGGTTACTTTAATGACCATGCCTTTTGTAGCCGGAAACTTTTGCGGGATTGTGCTGACAATTTCAATATCAAATTCTTCAACTTTGTCATTATTTACAACTGTTAAAATTTTTGCTGGCCCTTCTTTTACTTGATGGGATAAAGCAATTGGCAATGGTTTATCTAACACACCATTTTTTAAATCCTTATTTAATTCACCAAAAATTCCAAATGGGCTATTCTTAGTAATATTTCCGACAATTTCTCGGTCCGAAGAGAAACGCGCAAGCTTTTCACCCGGATCTCCATTACTTCCTTTTTCAATTGATGTTACTGTTGACCTTACAATTTGACCATCTTCTACAACAATCGGCTTTTTCGTATCCATATCTGAAATGACATGGCCAAGCGCACCATATTTTTTGGATTGCGGATGAATAAAAGTCATCGTCCCAATCCCAGCAGCAGAATCTCTAATATACAATCCAAGCTTATAACTATTTTCCTCTTTATCCTTTAATGGAGTAAGTTTAGTCTTAAATTTACCGCTTTCTCGGCTAATCATCATATCTAATGCTTTGCCATCTTGTCCAGCAGCTTGTACGAATGGTGCTACATCTGTCATTTTTTCAATTTTATTTCCATTGATTTCTGTGATAATATCTCCAACTTTAATTCCTGCAATTTCACCTGGAGACTTTTTTCCATTTGTTGTGTTAACTAAGTGGTGGCCGACAACCAAAACTCCTACCGTATTCAATTTTACACCAATTGATTGACCGCCTGGGATGACACGAAAATCTTTTAAGACATGTACATCAACCTTTTTAATGGGGATACCGGCATATTCTAAAAGCATTTCATTTTTGCCTTTTTCAGAAGCCTTTACCGAAACCGAATGTTTTTCCTGTTCAAGTGTGATTGTGGAATTGTGAGAAACTAAAGAGGCTGAAACCGGAACAGCCTTTTGAAATGTGTAATCTTGTCCTTCAAAAACAGTGATTGTTTTAGGTACACTTAAATATTGTTGCAATGGCTGAAAAAAAATAAGGCTAATTAATGAAACAAGGAGAATTCCACCAATAATTTTTCTAATTATCTCTAACTTCAAACTTTTCACTCTCCTCGCTTCTAGTTACAACTTAAATGGCTACATCTATAATTTTGCCTCCTTGACAATCATTTATAACTTCGTTCTACATAAAAAAGCTACCCAGAATGGATAGCTTTTCAATTTTTTTTATTTATTTCAGCTAATTGCAATAATTCCTCGGCATGTTTTTTGGTTAAATCGGTTATTTCCACACCAGAAATCATCCGTCCGATCTCTTTTATTTTTTCTTCAATGTTCAATGGAGAGACGGAGGTTTTTGTTCTTCCTCCTTTAATGATCTTCGAAATAAATAAATGCGTATCCGCCATAGCCGCAACTTGAGGTAAATGAGAAATACATAAGACCTGGGAATTAGAAGCTACTTTATAAATTTTTTCGGCAATCGCCTGTGCAACTCTGCCACTAACACCCGTATCTACTTCATCAAAAATAATGGAAGTGACGCCTTGATGTTTAGAAAAAATACTTTTCAATGCAAGCATAATACGTGATAATTCTCCGCCAGAAGCAACCTTTGATAACGGTTTTAACGGTTCTCCCGGATTGGTACTGATATAAAATTGAACATGATCAACACCTGTTTTAGAAAAATGCTCGATATCAGGCTCAAAGCGAATCTCAAACACGGTTTTCGCCATGTATAATTCTTTCAATTCTTTATGTATTAATTTCGTCAGCTTTTCTGCCCATTTTTTACGAAGTTCAGTTAATTGCTTTGCTTCAAGGCTCAAATCCTTTTTAATGGAAGTTAATTCCTTTTCTAATTCCTCAATATGCGTTTCCTTGTTTTGCAACGTTTCAATCTCTTCTTCGATTTTAGCGGCATACTCCACTATTTCATTAATGTTTTTTCCGTATTTACGTTTTAATTGGTTGATTTCATTTAAACGATCTTCAATTTCATTTAACCTTTGAGGGTCAAACTCTAGTACGTCTAACTCATTTCTTAACGACCGGGCAGCATCCTCAAGCTGATAAAAGCTATTGGAGACCGATTCATAAATTTCTTTATAAGCATTATCGAGGGAAGCTGCATCTTCAAGATGCCCCATGACCAAACTAATCCAATCAAGTCCTTTATGTTCTCCGTTTAAGCCGTTGTAACTTGATTGTACAGCCGCAAATACCTTTTCGAAATTCCCCAGTCTCTTCTTTTCTTCATACAAATCTTCGTCTTCCTGGGGCTTTAAATTTGCTTTTTGGATTTCATCTAACTGAAATATGATTAAATCCAGACGATGAGCCGTTTGTTGATCATTATCACTTAAGGATTTAAGCTTTTGCCTAGTTTGTTCATATCGACGGAAAACTTCCTGATATTCTTCAAGTGAAGGCAGGATATCCTCTGTACCAAATTGATCGAGTAATGGTAAATGCCAGGTTTCATCCATTAATTCTTGGTGTTCATGTTGTCCGTGAATATCCACTAGGGCAGACCCGATTTCACGAAGTGTAGAAATGGTTACGAGCTTGCCATTTATCCTGCATACGCTTTTTCCGGTCTTTGCAATATCACGACGTAAAATGACCATTCCTTCTTCGATATCAATCCCGAACTCCATTGCTTTGAATATTACAGGATGTTGTGGATCATCTATTTGGAATAATCCTTCAATTTCTGCCCTTTCTTCTCCGTGGCGGACAAATTCCGCCGATCCCCTTCCGCCAACGAGGAGATGAATGGCATCAATGATAATAGACTTTCCAGCGCCTGTTTCTCCTGTCAATACGGTTAAACCTTTATTAAAAGAAATCGTTAAGTTTTCAATTATCGCGAAATTTTTAATTGATAATTCTGCTAACAAGGAACTCTCCCCCAATTAAAGCATGTCTAGGAACCGATTGGTTATTACTTCTGTATCCTCAGGTGTTCGGCAAATAATAAGCATCGTATCATCACCGCATATGGTTCCTAATATTTCGTCCCAATCCAAGTTATCGATGAGAGCACCAATAGCCATAGCATTTCCCGGCAGGCATTTCATGACTAGTAAATGTCCTGCAGAATCAATTCGAACAAATGCGTCTATTAATGATCTTTTTAGCTTTTGTAATGGATTAAATCGCTGGTCAGCCGGTAAGCTGTACTTATATCGCCCGTCACTTAGAGGCACCTTTACAAGGTGTAACTCTTTAATATCCCTGGAGACGGTCGCCTGAGTCACATTATAGCCTGCATTTTTTAGTTCATCGACTAAATCGTCCTGTGTTTCAATATCATTGGTGGCAATAATTTCTCTTATCTTTATATGTCGTTGTCCTTTATTCATCACTTTCACCTCGTAGTCGTTCAAACAACAGAGTATTTTGTTCTATTTTGTCGCTTCTACTCATATGTTAGCCCATTTTTCAATCCTTGTACATTTTTTTCTTAATAAATATGCAATGAAATACAAAAAAAGGGTAAGCGAACTTACCCTTTTTATTCTTGCTTTGTATGAAATTCGCTATGTGCATCCTTCACGACATCGGCTGGCAAAATCGGCAACGAGTTTACTCCCGCCTCTCTTTCACCTTCCCATTTCAGATGAAGAAGAAACTCAATGTTCCCATCTCCGCCAGTAATAGGTGAATAAGACAAGTTCATAATTGTAAACCCTTGTTGAATAGAAAAATGAATAATTTTATCAATCACTTGAAGGTGAACTTTTTCATCCCTTACAATGCCCTTTTTGCCCACTTGCTCCCTGCCGGCCTCAAATTGCGGCTTAATAAGGGCAATTATGTCACTCCCTGGTACTAAGAGTGTTTTTAGTACAGGCAGAATTAAAGTTAATGATATAAATGAAACATCAATGGAGGCAAAATTCGGCATTTCTCCGTTCAAATCAGTTGGTGTAACATAGCGAAAATTTGTTCTTTCCATGACAACAACCCTATCATCTTGGCGCAGCTTCCAGGCAAGCTGATTATAGCCAACATCAAGGGCATACGACATTTTCGCTCCATTTTGCAGGGCACAATCCGTAAATCCCCCAGTGGAAGCCCCTATGTCTAATAGAACCTTTCCCTGAATATTTACCTCAAAGGATTTTAATGCCTTTTCGAGCTTTAATCCTCCTCGGCTGACATATGGCAGCATATTGCCTTTAATATTAAGCGGGATATCCGTTTTAACTTTTTCACCTGGCTTATCCAAGCGCTCTTCGTTTGTATAAACCAAACCAGCCATTATCGCCCTTTTCGCTTTTTCACGTGTTTCAATTAATCCCCGTTCCACAAGTAAAACATCTAAACGTTCTTTATTTTTCATTTTTTAAGCCCTTTGTTGTTTTTTTCGTGCAAGAATGGAAATTCGTTTAACTACTTCCTCTGTTGTCAGGCCAATTTCATCAAGAAGTGCACCTACATCACCATGTTCAATAAATTGATCAGGGATACCTAATCTGTCTATTTGTGAATGATAAAAGCCATTTGTCTGGGCATACTCAAGAACAGCACTTCCAAATCCACCTTGCAACACTGCTTCCTCAATTGTAAGAATCGGCATATTTTTTTCTAAGAGATTATTAAGCATTTTTTCATCCAAAGGCTTAATAAAGCGGGCATTAACAATTCTCACAGAAATCCCTTGTTTCTCAAGGCGCTGAGCTGCTTCTAATGCCATTGGAATAGTCGTACCAAAGGTTAAGATCGCAGCATCTTCCCCCTCTTTGAGTACTTCCCATGTACCAATCGGAATACTGTGCAAATCCGTATCCAATGGCACACCAAGTCCATTTCCGCGGGGAAATCTTAAGGCTATTGGACCTTCATCATATTTCAAGGCCGTATAAACCATATGCTGCCCTTCATTTTCATCCTTCGGCATCATTAACACAATATTAGGAACATGCCGTAAGAAAGCAATATCAAATACGCCTTGATGTGTTTCACCATCTGCACCTACCAAGCCAGCTCGATCAATTCCGATAAACACATTTAAGTTTTGCCGGCAAATATCATGAACCACTTGATCATAGGCCCTTTGCAGAAAAGTTGAATAAATGGCTAAAAAAGGCTTCATGTTTTGAGTAGCTAGTCCTGCAGCAACTGTTGCAGCATGTTGTTCCGCGATCCCTACATCATACATTCGGTCAGGGAACTCGCTTGCAAAACCTTCAAGCTTGGAACCCACTGGCATCGCTGGAGTTATAGCAACAATGCGTTCATCCTCACGGGCAAGCCTTCGAACCGTCTCACTTATCAGGCTGCTCCAGGCTGGCGGTTGTTTTTTATCAGGTTTAACAAAAGCACCCGTATCCATCTTATACGGACCCGTCCCATGCCATGTTCCGGTTTTATCGCTTTCAGCAGGTTGAAAGCCTTTGCCCTTTTTCGTAATCACATGTATAAGTACTGGGCCTTCTGTTTTTTTAGCATAGCTAAGGTTTTCAAATAAGTCATCAAAGTTATGACCATCAATTGGGCCTAAATAAGTAAAACCAAGCTCTTCAAAAAACATGCCAGAAACAAATAAATATTTTAGGCTGTCTTTTACTCTCTCAGCCGTTGCAGCCAATTTCCCTCCAACAGCAGGGACCTTCTTTAATAAGACTTCTAACTCATCTTTTACCCATTGATATTTTCCTGCTGTCCTTAATTGACCAAGGATATTATGCAGGGCACCTACATTCGGCGCAATCGACATTTCATTATCGTTTAAAATCACGATCATATCTTTCTTCTCGTGACCAATATGATTTAAGGCTTCTAAAGCCATACCTCCGGTTAAGGCACCATCACCAATAACAGGAACAACGAACGATTTTTCCTTTTTTAAATCTCTGGCAATCGCCATTCCCATTGCAGCAGAAAGAGAAGTGGAACTATGTCCCGTTTCCCATACATCATGCTCACTCTCAATTCGTTTTGGAAAACCGCAAAGGCCCTTGAACTTTCTTAATGTATCGAACTCACAAGCTCTTCCCGTTAATATTTTGTGGACATAGGATTGATGGCCTACATCCCAAATAATTTTATCGGTTGGGCTGTCAAAGCATTTATGTAAGGCAATGGTTAATTCTACTACACCTAAATTAGGTCCAATATGGCCTCCAGTTACAGATAGCTTTTCAATCAAGAATTGGCGAATTTCCTGACTTAAAGCCTCTAGTTGTTTGTTTGACATCCTTTTTAAAAAGGATGGGTCTTTTATTGATAACAGATCCATTTTTGGACCACTCACTTTCATACTTTATCATTCTAAAAAAAGCCGCTAACACGAAAGTGATAACGGCATGAGAACGTTTCTACATTGAAAACAATTATAACACACTTATTTCATTGCCTCAAATAGCCCTTCTTAATGGTCTCTTGAAGCGACTAAATCCGTTAATTCCATTAGTAAATTCGTATCTAAACCTGTCTTTTCCAAATAATCCTTTGACAGTTTTATTTGCCTATGTAAAGCATCTCTAGCCCCATCTAAAGATAATAATTTTGGGTACGTACTTTTTTGATTCGTCTTGTCACTTCCAACAGGCTTTCCAATTAAATGTTCATTTCCGACCACATCCAGGATATCATCCTGAATTTGAAATGCAAGACCAAGATGATGGGCAAACGCTGATAAATTTTCTATCTGACTTTGAGTGGCACCAGCGATAATGGCACCAGCCAGAACACAATATTTCAACAGTTTCCCAGTTTTATGAATATGAATATATTCCAATTCCTCAAGGGAAAGAGCTTTCCCTTCTCCCTCCATATCTGCTACTTGACCGCCTACCATTCCTTCCGTCCCTGCAGCCTTTGCCATTTCTATCGTTAACTTTAGTTTTGTCTCAGGGCTGGCATATTCATTTGGAATTTTACCAACAACCTCAAAACTATAGGTTAGTAACGCATCTCCAGCCAGAATTGCGATTGCGTCTCCAAACACTTTATGGTTGGTCGGTTTCCCTCTTCGAAGATCGTCATTATCCATACTGGGAAGGTCATCATGGATTAAAGAGTAAGTATGTATCATTTCAATTGCTGCAGCTGCTAGAAGGCCGTTTCTTGGGTCCAACCCAAACGCATCCAAGGTTGCGAATAATAATAAGGGACGTATTCTTTTTCCGCCTGCTTCAAGGGAATAGGTCATTGATTCCTTGATGATAGAGGGTGCATCGAGTTCTTCAACCAGAGATTTAAGTTCATTCTCAAGGAGCTGTTTATAATCTTGTGAAAATGTGTGAAGTAAACCGGTTTCCAAGTCTATTCCTCCTCAGCAACGGAAAAATTCTCCGTGCGTCCATCCTCCGTAATAATTTGCGTCAGCTGTTCTTCTACGCTTTTTAATTTATCATGACAAAGTTTGGATAATTCCATACCTTCTTTATAGAAGATAATCGCTTCCTCTAAAGGAACATCCCCTTCTTCAAGTTTATCAACGATTTGTTCGAGCTTCGTCATCGCATCTTCAAAGGATAATTTGTTTTCATTCGGCACTTTTTTCGCTCTCCTTTATGTTCTCCACTTTACAGTATACACTGCCATCTGTTAATTGAATCTGTACTTGTTCATTCACCTTTACCTGGCTGACACTTTTGACCAGACGATTTTCTGCTGAATAAGCTAAACTGTACCCGCGTTCCATTATTTTCAACGGACTTAATGCTTGCAATGTTGATACTAAACGATCAAAATCTGTTTGTTTTTTTGATAAAATTTTGTGCATTGCACGGTCCATGTCTTTTTGTGTTCGGTCAAAACTTTTTTGGGCTGCGGCTAAGGCTTCGCTCGGGTGATTTCTCAGCAAACGTTTATGAAGAAGGTCATGTTGTCCCTTTTTAATCAAAGTCAAGCGAGAACTTCCACGGACAAGCAATTCAGTCAGTTTATCAACCTGCTCCAATTTTTGTTCATATAATCGATGAGGATAGCGGAAAGCATACGATTTTTGCACTCTGTTTAATCGTTCCTTTTCGAACCGAAATTTTTCCTGCATCGCCCTAAGCAGCCTTGTTTGCCGCTGAAGGACCCTTTCCATTAGTTCCTCAATATGGGGAACAGCAAGTTCAGCCGCACCGGTTGGAGTCGGCGCCCTTAGATCCGCTACAAAATCGGCTATCGTAAAATCCGTTTCGTGTCCAACTGCTGAAATAATTGGAATCCGCGATTGATGAATCGCCCGTGCTACCAGTTCCTCGTTAAAAGCCCATAACTCCTCAATTGATCCACCGCCTCGGCCAACAATCAATACATCAATTTCGTTCATGGTATTTGCTTTTTCAATTTGTCTGGCGATGGACGGGGCTGCATTCTCACCCTGCACAAGTGCAGGAAAGACAAGAATATTAGCAATGGGATACCGTCTTTTAATTGTTGTAATAACATCCCTTATTGCTGCCCCGGTTGGAGATGTGATGATTCCTACCGTTTTAGGAAATAAAGGAAGGGCTTTTTTAGTTTCAAGAGCAAATAAGCCTTCTGCCTCCAGCCGTTGTTTTAATTGCTCAAAAGCCAAAAATAATTCTCCAATTCCGTCCGGCTGCATTTCTTTTATATAAATTTGATATTGACCGCCTGGCTCGTATACGGTGATGTCACCTTTGACTATCACTTTCATTCCGTTTTCAGGCGAAAACTTCATAAACCTTGAATGACCAGAGAACATAACTGCAAGTATGCGGGCTTTTTCGTCTTTTAAGGTAAAATACATATGTCCACTCGAATGCTGTTTAAAGTTCGAAATTTCTCCTCTTACATGGATATCACGTAAATGAGGGTCCGCATCAAATTTTCTTTTTATGTATTTGGTTAATGCATTAACTGATAAATATCGTTCTTCCTGCATGGCCGCTCCTTTTTTTATAGGAAGGTATTTATATTGACTTTGAAAATTGTCCAGCTACAGCGCGCTTCCGCTTTTCTAATAATAAAACTGTCCTTATCGACGATAAGGACAAGATCCTGCTTAAAACCCTCCGATACTTTCAGAAGCCGATTTTAAGGTATTATACATAAGCATTGTAATCGTCATCGGACCTACTCCCTTTGGAACTGGAGTAATATAGCCGGCTTTATCGCTAACCTCATCAAAAGCTACATCACCACAAAGCTTGCCTGCCTCATTACGATTAATTCCGACATCGATGACTACAGCGCCTTCTTTTACATGATCAACTTTGATAAAATTCGGAATTCCCACAGCAGCAATTAAAATATCTGCCTGCCTTGTATGTACCGCTAAATCTTTTGTTTTGGAGTGACAATACGTTACAGTTGCATTTTTATTTAGGAGAAGCTGTCCTACCGGCTTGCCCACAATATTACTTCTTCCAACAACAACCACATGTTTTCCTTCTAATTGGACACCTGTTTCTTCAAGCAGGACTATGATACCGTAAGGAGTACATGGTAGAAAGGCATTCTGGCCAGTCATCATTCTGCCAATATTTATCGGATGAAAGCCATCAACATCTTTTAATGGAGAAATCGACTCAATTACACGTGTTTCATCAATATGTTTTGGGAGTGGAAGTTGAACTAATATTCCATGGATGGAAGGATCTGCGTTCAACTCTTCAATTTTTGCTAAAAGTTCCTCTTCAGAAACTTCTTCTGGCATCGTAATTAAAAGGGAGTACATACCAAGCTCTTCACATGTTTTTTGTTTGCTCCTTACATATGTCTTGGAAGCATCGTTATTTCCAACAAGAATAACGGATAATCCCGGGGTGACTCCCTCGCTTTTAAGTTTTTGAACCTCTTCAGCAATTTCTAATCGTTTCTTTGCAGCAATTTCTTTTCCATTAATAATTTCAGCGGTCATTTCCTTCTCTCCCTTACCCTAGAGAAAACCCAGTAATTAATCGTTTAGAATTTTTTCTTTTACCTTTGAAAGAACACCGTTAATAAATTTGCTTGATTGGTCATCTCCGAAAATTTTTGCAATTTCTATGGCTTCATCTAAAATAACTTTTTCCGGTACTTCAGAACGATAAAACATTAGTTCACATACTGCAATTCTTAGTAAGTTTCGATCAACTGTTGCCAGCCGGTCCATAGACCATTTTTCAAGGTTTTCAATAATTAATTTATCAATTTCAGCTTTGTGTTCTACCACACCTAAAACAAGCTTTGATAAATACTGGTCGCCTTCCTCTCCTTCCAAAACATGTTCAATAGCTGATGCTGGTTCAGTATTGCTTACATCAATTTGAAAAAGCGCCTGCAACGCTTTTTCCCTGGCTGTTCTTCTTTTCATTATACCTTTATCTCCTTTAGGGATATTAAGTAAATTTTGTCTATTTTATATACAAGATATAGTATTAAGGTAATCGTGAAACCTTACACATAAAATGATAATAGCATAACTAAAAACGATTCGCACATTTACAAAGACAATTTTCTAATTTGCAACCGCTTTTATTTAAAAAAAATGAAAACCAAAGGAATTAGCTCCTTTGGTTTTTCCATTTTATACTTCTGAATCGATTTCAGGCTCGATTTTTTGTGTTTCAAATTGAATGCCGACAACATGGATGTTAACTTCTTCCGCATCCAATGCCGTCATATTTAGCAGTGCCTGACGAATATTATCTTGGATTTCCCCAGCAACCGTTGGAATAGAAACGCCAAATTTCATTAAACAATAGACATCTACTTTTATTCCTGTTTCGGTTAGTTCCACTTTAACGCCTTTACCATGGTTTTTCTTCCCAAGGCGCTCGACTACACCTGTTGCAAAATTACCACGCATGCCTGCAACACCTTCGACTTCGGCTGCGGCAATACCAGCAATAACTTCAATTACTTCAGGAGCAATCTCAATTTTCCCAAGACCGTTATTACCTTGTTCCATTTCCAAGATGCTAAATTCGCTCATCAAAAACACCTCCAGATTTTAGACTGATTTCATCACATCATGCAATTCTAAGAACTTCGTATTAAACTGGCCTTCTACGAATTTATCGTGCTCAAGAAGTTTTAAATGAAACGGAATGGTTGTTTTGATACCTTCCACAACAAATTCACTTAAAGCACGCTTCATTCTTGAAATTGCCTCTTCCCTGCTGCTTCCATATGTGATAACTTTCGCAATCATCGAATCGTAGTATGGTGGAATTGTATATCCTGGGTACGCTGCTGAGTCAATCCGAACACCCAGCCCGCCAGGAGGTAAGTACATTTTGATTTTTCCAGCGGAAGGGAGAAAATTCTTCTCCGGATTCTCTGCATTAATCCGACATTCAATTGCCCAGCCTGTAAAGGTGACATCCTGTTGTTTTAAGGAGAGCTTTTCGCCATTTGCAACACGAATTTGCTCTTTAATTAGGTCGATTCCCGTGACCATTTCGGTAACAGGGTGCTCTACCTGAATCCTAGTGTTCATCTCCATAAAATAAAACTTTCGATTGCGATAGTCATAAATAAATTCTACCGTGCCTGCACCTGAATAATCAACTGCTTTCGCCGCTTTAACAGCCGCATTTCCCATTTCTGTGCGAATTTCGCCATCTAATGCTGGTGAAGGAGTTTCTTCGAGAAGTTTTTGTAGTCTCCGTTGGATGGAACAATCCCGTTCTCCTAAATGAATCGTGTTTCCATAATTATCAGCTAACACCTGTATCTCAACATGGCGGAAATCCTCAATATATTTTTCAATATAAACACCTGGATTCCCGAATGCTGTTAATGCTTCTTGCTGAGTAATATTGATTCCTTTAATTAATTCCTGCTCATTTTTAGCAACGCGGATGCCTTTACCGCCTCCGCCGGCAGTTGCTTTAATAATGACTGGATATTCTATCTTTTTCACAAGCTCAAGGGCTTCATCAATATTATTAATGATGCCTGTTGACCCAGGGACAATTGGGACACCTGCTTCCCGCATCGTTTCCCTTGCGATATCCTTGGTTCCCATTTTATTAATGGCCTCTGGACTTGGTCCAACAAAGGTGATATTGCATTCCCTGCATAACTCTGCGAAATCTGCATTTTCGGCTAAGAATCCATATCCTGGATGAATGGCATCACAAGCGGTTAACTTTGCAACACTAATAATATTTGTAACGTTTAAATAACTGTCTTTTGATGAAGTTGGTCCAATACAGTAGGCTTCATCGGCAAGCTGTACATGTAATGCTTCACGGTCTGCTTCAGAAAATACGGCAACTGATTCAATTCCCATTTCCCGGCAGGCTCTAATAATCCTAACTGCAATTTCTCCTCTGTTTGCAATTAACAGTTTTTTAATCATCCTGTTATCGCTCCTTATTCAGGCTTTACTAAAAATAAAGGCTGTCCGTATTCTACTAATTGGCCATTCTTAACAAGAACTTCTACAATTTCTCCATTTACTTCCGCTTCAATTTCGTTAAATAATTTCATTGCTTCAACGATACAAACAATGGAATCCTTAGAAACTTTAGATCCTGCTTTTACATAGACATCAGCATCTGGTGTTGGCGAAGCATAAAATGTTCCCACCATCGGCGAAGTGATCTTATGTAAGTTAGCTGTATCAGCTTGAGAAGGTACTTCCACTTTTGGTGCTTCCTGTTTGACTTCCTCTACTGCAGCTGCAGGTGCAACTGGGATTGGTTGAATAGGTGCAGCTGCCACTGGAGCAGCGGCATGTGGAAATGGTTGTACAGCCGTTACCACTTGAGCCCCATTCTTTTTCATTTTAATTTTTGAACCGTCAATTTCATATACAAATTCATCAATGCTAGACTGGTCAACTAATTTAATCAATTCACGAATTTCTTGTACTTTTAACATTATGTAACACCCCTTGTACTACTTTTAATTAGGACTTACTACTAATACTATACGATATTACCTCATAAAAGTTCAATAATCTATACCTGAAGGCAGGAGAATTTTGAGAGAATATATCAATTCAAAATATTATTTTCTCCTTAAAAAGTTAAATTAAACCATTTAAAAAGGAAAGTCTTTGACTTTCCTTTTTGTGCAAGCTATTTAGCTGGCTGGAAGGTTACAGCTACGAAATTAGTATCACCAATTTCTTTTTTCACTTCTTTAATAATTTTATTGGCCTCAGCAGCACTATGTTTCTTCTTAGATTTAACGGTTACGTTAACTTTTTCACCATTTGCTCTGACAAGGACATCATCATAGCCCATTGCTTTAATAAGGGTTTCGAGAATTTCTTCTTGTTGAGCTGTCTGCGTTAATTTATCCATTTGATCTTTTGCTTTGCTCCGTTCGTCAGGAGTTAGATCAGTAGAGGCAAGGGTTGCTGTTAGCTTTTCCTTCTCCTCACTTCGTGCATCTTCAAGCTTCATACGTAATTCTTCAAAGGCCGCATCCCCTGCAATTGAGGAAACAACTGTTTTTCCATCCTTTGCCTGGGTCTTCGTTTTTGCCTGTTTTTGGTCCATTTGGTCTTTAGGATTTTGTTGCACAGCTGCGAGATCATTGCTTTTTTGTTCCGGTGAAGTAATGTAATACACCGATAATACGACTACTAAGCTCAACATTGTTAATAACCAAACCGTTTGTTTTTTCAAAAGCATTATTAAAATCCCCCTTTTATTTTTTAGGCATAACAGCAACTCTATAGCTCGGAACTCCTAAGACACGTGTTACTGCTTCGACAATCCATTTTTTTACTTGAATATTATCTGCACCCTTTGCAACTACCAAGACACCGCGAATGTCGGGTTTCTTTGTTTCTACAACAATCGGAACCTCTTTATCTCCGTTCCTGATAATCACGAGCTGTTCATCTGAAGAGGTTTCCTGAACCTTTCGCTGTCCGCCTTCACGATCTGTTTCGTCGGTGGTTTGCGTTTTTGAAACCTTATTTTTTTCAAGCACCTTTTTATCTGTAGAATCTATATTTACAACAACGGTGACATCATCAACACCTAACATTTCCTTCAGTGCTTTCTCTAGCTGAGTTTCGTATTTCTCTTCATATTCAGCTATTGCTTTATTACCTGAACTCTTTTTTATCCCAAATGCAGGCACATCACTTGTTCCGCCCTTATCACTAGTTGTTGCAGGTACATTAGAAGAATTGGAGCCCGTTTTAAAGATGACATTGCCTGCCAGCATAAAGGCTGCTCCGATACAAAGGACAAGAAGCATATATTGATATTTCCCTGGTTTCTTTTCAGATTTCCCATCAAGTTTGAGCCATTTTTTCAAGATTGATAATGGTCCTTTATTATTATCCATTCTTTTTATTGATCCCCCCTTCAATCGAAACTTCAACTGTTTTTTCTTTTACATTCCATTTTTGCGATAGAAATGCGGCTATTTGCTCTGTTTCTTCTGTTGATTTTTTTGATGGAAGAGGTGTTTCTGTGTTAATTTCGATTTGTTTAATCGCTTCGACTGTCTTCACTTTTGTTTCTGGCTGTTTCAGAAGAACCATAACCTTTTGGAGGTTTTCAGGGAATGCTAGATCACTTTCTTCGTTTATGGCGATATCGATATTTGCTATCTCCAATCCGTATTGTTCCATCAACTCCTCTTTAACGTCCTTTTTGAGTCGGACAGCCATTTCTTCTAAAATATATGCATGTTGGGAGGCTTGTATTTCTTTTTTCTTTAAATCTATTGAATTTTTCATATTTTTTTCTCCAGGGGCTTGATATGAAGGGATTGAACCAATAGCTGTTTCGAAGTCCTTAGAGATTAATTTGAAGATTGGGGTTAAAATAATGGCAATTAACAGCAATCCGGTTACCATCTTCGTATATTTTTGCATACTTGAATTTGGAAGGAGCATATCGATTACTGTTGCTAAAAGAATAAAAAGAATAATATTTGTTACCCATTCTTTCAAAAAGTCCATTGCTAAGATCTCCCTCCTATCTCATCATCATCGTTAAATTTCCGGCCGCGACAATGACAGTAATACTTAAAAAGAACATAAGGGATACAATGCCAAGGGCGGCGAAGACGTAAATCACGCTTTTGCTTATAATGTCCAGACATTTTATGACCGGCCCTCCCCCGATTGGCTGAAGGATAGCGGCAGCAAACTTATAAATGAAGGCAATCATTAAGATTTTAATAGCCGGAAAAGCGACAATGATTAAAAGGATGGCTACCCCAGCAATGCCAACCGTATTTTTTAACAGTACGGACGCACTAACGACGGTGTCTGTTGCGTCCGTGAACATTCTGCCGATAACAGGAATGAAATTCCCTGTCACGAATTTAGCTGTTCTAATGGTTACCCCATCCGTTACTGCTGCTGATGCACCTTGTACAGAGATAACGCCAAGAAATACGGTTAGAAATAGCCCCATTAACCCGATGCTCCAGTTTCTTAATAGAGCCGCCAATTGTGACACTTTGTATTGCTCTGACATTGTACTGACGATGCTGAGCAAAGTGGCTAAAAATAGGAGCGGCAGAATAATATATTGCATGAATACTCCGCTCATATTCATTAAGAAAAGAATAACTGGATGAAAGAAGGCAGCTGAGATGAGTCCACCGGACGCGGCAATTAAAGCCAGCAGCAATGGGACGAGCGCTAGTATAAAGGAAATCATAGTCCCTATTGCTTCATTGGTGTAATTAATAGCAATATGAAAGCTATTTAAGGCGAGTATAACAAGTACCATGTAAACGATAGAATAAGCAACCTTACTTATGGCACTTTGTTCAAACGCATTTTGCATGGATTGAAGAAACATGCTAAAAATGGTCAGCATGATTAAAGATCCAAGTAATTTACCGTTTGCAACAAATTCATGGAAGGCAAACTTTAGTACCCCCTGCCCCCATTGTTTAAAAGAGAACTTTTTTTCACCGCTTACAAAGTCATACAAGCTTCCCTTTTGGCTTTCTGGCAGGAAACCGCCATATTTATTGGAAATATCCTCCCAATATTGTTTAAGTTCTGTTAAATCCAAGGATTTAAGCTGTTCGTCAACCAATGCCTGAGGTGAAATTGGAGCAGCTGGGTCTTTAGATTCTTCGGCAGCTTGTACACTTGGAATAAATAAAAAGGAGAATAAGAGAACGATAATGGGAATAATCTGCAGCCTAGCCTTCAATTTTTACACCTCATTAGCTCGGAATTAGTTTGATTATTGTTTCGATCAGTACCGTCAGAATCGGTATCGCCATGGCAAGTATGATAATTTTTCCTGCTAATTCAATCTTTGATGCCAGCGCCCCCTGCCCAGCATCCTTGGTGATTTGCGTAGCAAATTCAGCAATATAGGCAATGCCAATTATTTTTAGAATGGTTTCAACATAAACCAAGTTTACCTTTGCATTGACGGCCAATTTTTCGAGCATATGAATAATTTCATAAATTTTATCTACTAAAAAAAGGAAAATGGTACAACCAACAAAGACGATTAATAGGAAGGCAAAATTAGGTTTTTGTTCCTTTACAATTAAAGCCAGAAAGGTTGCAACTAGAGCTACGCCGATAATTTTTATGATTTCAATGGCAGAGCCCTCCCTTCTATTGAAACAAAAATACTGATTTTATTTTCTGGAAGAGATCATCGACTATTGAAGCTACCTGAAATAAAATGTAAATAAACCCAAATAGGGTAACCCATTGTGCATATTCCTTTTTTCCAACCTGATCAAGAACTGTATGCAAAAATGCAACGACTATCCCCACTCCAGCTATTTTAAAAATAATATCCACTTCTAAGCCCATTGCTTTTCCCCCTAAAATAATAGAATGATCAGTAATAATCCCGATAAGAACCCGAGACTCTTTACCATTTTTTCGTATTTTGCCTGTGCTTGAATCGCGTCAGCTTCTTCTCTTTCCAAATGGGAAAGAGTCAGTAATATATGTTTCTGTTGGGAAAAGCGATCATGACGGCCAAGGGTTTCCCCAAATTGCTTCATAATTTCAAATTCTCCCTGCTTTAAAGCCGTTGACTTCCATATCTCTTTTAAGCTGGTTTCCCAAGCCTCTTTTACTGTTGTTTCCGTATCCGTTAATCTCTTGGCAAAACTATCAAAGAAAGAGGATAGTGGTTTTGACAGCTGGACGGCCAATCTTCTTGCTGCTTCATGTAATGGTGTATGGCTGTACATAATTTCAGCCTCAAGAGATTGCAAAGCAGACCTTAGTGCACGAAGCTGCTTAGGCCGTTCACTAAAATGCCGGGCCGCCTCAAATCCAATGACAGTGGTTGCAACAATTATAAAGATGGCTCCAATAAGCTTAACCATTTATGTCACACTCACTTTTTGTTTCATTTCTTTGCCTGTTTCATCTAATATTTGGGTAATGGTACCAGGACCACTTTTTCGGCTAAGAACAACAAATCGCTCGAAAATTTTTTGATCAAGGATTTCCCTTAAGGAAGGTCTGCTCCTTATTTCCTCCAAGCTCGTCCCATGTGTTGTCATTATGAGTTTTATTCCCGCGTGAACAGCCTCCTGAATGGCTTCAGCATCCTCTTTCCTGCCAATTTCATCCACAACGAGGACTTCCGGACTCATCGAGCGAATCATCATCATCATTCCCTCTGCCTTTGGACAAGCATCTAAAACGTCTACCCGGTGGCCAAAGGTCAGCTGCGGCACTCCATTTACACATCCGGCAATTTCACTGCGTTCATCTACTATCCCTACCTTATTAGACTCAATGCCTTTCACTCTATCCCCTGCAGAGATAATTCTTGCAATATCACGAAGCAAGGTTGTTTTTCCCGTTTGAGGCGGGCCGATAATCATGGTGTGCTTCCAGCTTCCGTTAAACAGATACGGAATCATCGGGTCTGCAATCCCAATCTTTTCTCTGGCGATCCGAATGTTAAAAGAAGCGATGTCTCTGATTGCCTTCACTTTTTCGTCTTCAAGAATAACTTTGCCGGCAAGACCGATTCTGTGTCCGCCTGAAACGGTTATATACCCTCGTTTAAGTTCCTCTTCAAGGGTATAGATGGAGAATTGACTAATTTTATTCATTAGATGGAAGGCATCATCGGGCTGGATGATATATGAAAGGAATTTTGGTGTACCCTTCATCGTTATTTCAATTGGCCGGTCGATACGAATCCGTATTTCTTCCAAGTTTTCTTTTTGATCAGAGGGGATTTGTTTAATTAGGCCGGCGATATTTTTAGGTAAAAAGTTTAGGATCGTTTCCACAAAAAGCTTCCTCCTCTTAAATGCCTGTCTCATTAATTAAAATGTATGCCTGCTAAGACACATTATGACTTTCAAATCTGTCAAAATATGTTTTCAATCTATTAATAAGCGGAACCTTTATAAAGGGGTATCGTATTTTATAGGAAAGAGAAAAGCTTTTGGAGGGGAGATATGTGTACTATTACCATCCATCGATTCGTAACGGTTTTCCAAGAGTTGGGGAATCTTTAATCAAAGTGAATGGCGAAGGAGAATTAGCGGTACAACCGGATTCAGCTTCGGTAAACTTAGGGGTCATAACGGAAGAAAAGGAGCTAATAACCTCGCAGCAGCAAAATTCTCAGGTATCTACAAAGGTAATCAATGCTTTAGTATCGCAAGGAGTCAGTAAAAATCAGATCCAAACCTTCGATTACCGTATTGAATCAGATTATGATTACGAACAGGGAAAACAAATATTCCGCGGATATAAAATCACTCATATACTCCAAGTGAAGATAGACGATTTATCGAAAATCGGAAAAGTAGTGGATACAGCAGTCCAAAACGGAGTTAATTATGTCTCTAATGTTCAGTTTAAAGTAAAAAATAAAGATGCCTATTACCAGCAAGCACTGAATCTTGCGCTGGCCAATGCAATCCAAAAAGCAGAAACGATTGCCGGCTCTTTAAATGTGACATTAATACAAACTCCTAGCCTAGTCGTTGAGGGGGGGGCACCGGTCCAACCTTTTTCCTATCAGCCTGAAATCATGGTTAAAAGCATGACTGCTACTCAAATTGAACCGGGACAAATTATTGTAAGGGCCAATATATTGGCCGAATTTCATTACACATAAGAAAAACGTAAGCGCCTTGGTCAGCCCCGACAAGAAACCTCGAGGGGCTAGGCGCTGGTGCTGGACAGTCTCGAAGTCGAAATTTATACTTTCCATTAAAAAAAGGATTGAGCCCAAGCTAAATGGTTCAATCCTTTTTTTATTATTTGTCGTATTTCTTAACCCAATTATATAACTGCATTTCGGTTACCGGGCCGTTATAATGTTCTCTAATAATTCCCTGCTTATCAATAACAAATGTTTCAGGCTGCCCTGTAACATTATATAATTTGGAAATTTTAGCATTATAATCAAATAGATAGGTCATTCCCTCTTGATTTTTTTTCGTAACCTTATTGATTCTATCCATCGTTTCTCCACGGTTTATCATGATTAATGGATACTTTTTGCCATAATCTTTTTGAAAGGCCGCCAGCTCTGGAAATTCTTGCTTACAAGGGGCACACCAGCTGGCAAAATAATTCAATATAACCACTTCGCCCTTATAATCTGTGAGTTTTGTTTTGCTGCCATCCAAATTGGGTAATTCGAAATTATAAGCCTTATCTCCCACATCTGTATGTTTGCCCTTCGTTACTAAACTATAACCAAAAAAGCCAAACATCCCTACGATGAGAATCATTACGAGCAATTTGCCAACTCGTTTGTTCATCGGACTTCCTCCTGACGCGGATCAACATTTATTTATCGAGCTGCTTTAAGAATTCGATTTCCTTCTTAAGCTTGTCATGACGTTTTCCAATGATAAACATATAACTAAAAATGATTACCCAAGCAACGGAATACGCACCTAACATATATTCATAATTCATGATTCATTCCTCCTATTTATCCAATGTTTCTCTTAATTTTTCTTTATACTGATCCACTTTAATTTTCATATTTTCAAACGAAACACCTTTATGAAGAAGATAAGAATAAAGAATCGTAAAGGCCGTGATGGTAACAAGCAGTGCAACTAACATCGTATCCTCAATACCTCCGCCCTTTTGGGACGGCCCTTCACCAAACACAATTGGATGGAATTTTGTCTGCCACCAGCGAATCGCGAAGAAAACAATCGGGACATCTGCAAACCCAATGATGCCAAAAACGGCAGCAAGACGAGCCTTTTTATCCCAAACACCATCCATTTGACGGATCATAATATAGGCAACGTAAATAAAGAAAAGAATTAAGGTCGTAATCAACCGTGGTTCCCATACCCACCAAGTATTCCATGCGGACCTTGCCCAGATCGGACCTGTGGTTAATACGATGATGGTGAAGACTACACCAATTTCAGCAGAAACATATGCGTAGGTATCAAATATTCTTTTCCGTTTGATTAAAAACAAAATACTAAACACAAAGGTTACAAAAAAGGTTAGAAAAGCCAGCCATGCTGAACTCACATGGAAATAAAAGATTTTTTGAGCAGCGCGCATGGTTGATTCTTCGGCAGCAAAAATAAAGATAAAATAAAGTGAAACCAGCATGGAAATGGCGGATGCACCAAACAATACTTTTGATAGATTCTCCCCCCTGGTTTCAGTCAGGCCTGAACCAGGAAGCACCGCTTTCTCTCGTTCGAGATTTATACTCATCACTTAAACCTCCAGCACATAATCGATTAATAAGAAACAAACTACAAAAAAAATCACATCGTAAGCAGAAACCAATTGAATCCAAGCAATTGCACTTGGGAGTTTTTCCATATTGGTTAAAATAATTTTTGTTGCTTGAACAACACCAATTAAAATAGGAGTTGTAATGGGAAATAACAATAACGGCAGCAGCATTTCACTGCTTTTTGAATTGGCTGCGAGGGCTGCTAAGAACGTACCAATGGCGATAAACCCAAAACTCCCTAAGAAAATGACTAAAATAAAATATGGAAGGCTTCCAAAAAACTTAAAATCGAATAATAGAAATAAAAACGGAATCGAAACAAGTTCGACTACAAGAATCATAGAGAAATTCGCCAGGAATTTTCCAAAATATATACTCGCAGCCTCCATTGGTGCTGCCAATAAGCCTTGCATGGTATCATTTCGCTGTTCCGATATAAATGACCGATTAAGTCCTAATATTCCTGCAAACACAATAATGACCCATATAACTCCGGGAATAACTGCTTTTGTTGTGTTATTAGCCGGATCAAAAGCAAAACTGAATACGACAATAACAAGTCCTGCAAAGATAATTTGCGTAACTAGAATTTGTTTTGTTTTTAGTTCTGAATATAAATCCTTTTTAGCAAGAAGGAGAGCTGTACGAAATAAATTCATGATACCCCCTCCATCTGCATTTCATATTTTTCTGAAACAAGCTCTAAATTACGATTCTTAATTTTAAAATCATCGACAATTTTTCCGTTTTTCACAATGATAATTCGGTCACAAATTTCAGCGGCTTGTTTGAAATCGTGAGTAACCATTAACGTAGTAGAGCCCTTTTCTTTCATCGAAAGGATGACATTATTTAAGATTGATATAGCGCCTTGATCCAAACCAGTATGGGGCTCATCTAAAAGGAGAACCTCAGGGTCATGGACAATTGCCCTTGCAATCGCAATTCTTTGAATCATTCCCCGAGAGAAGTTCTTAACCGGTTCATTTAAGAAAAAAGATAGCCCAACGTCCTTCACAAGCTTCATCGCTCTTTGTTCTACATCCCGCACTCCATATACATTTCCGAAGAATACAAGATTTTCTAATGGAGAGTAGTGATCATAAAGCAAACTGGAATGGGGTAAATAACCTAAAATTTTTTTTATTTCAATATGGTTCTTTTTAAGATCTAAACCATTTATTCTGACAATACCTGATGTCGGTTTAATTAGAGTTGCCAGCACCTTAAGTAAGGTACTTTTACCAGCACCATTAGGTCCAAGGATGGCGACCGTTTCCCCTTTTTTTACCTGGAGGTCTACACCACGTAAGATTTTTTTATTATTGGCTTGCTTCGTCAAATTTTTTATATCTATCATTCGCGTTCCCTCCCCCTGCCTGCTGCTACTCTATGAAATGACGTAAATTTAATTTCACTTGAACTAAATGCTGTTTATAAGCGTCCAGCTTAGCATGGTATTCACTCTCTGAAAGTTTTCCATCACCCAAGGTTTCTTCCAGTTCTATAATTTTATCCATTATGGCCTTTTGCTTAGCCATTAATAGTTTGAAAGCTTTTTCTTCCTTATCAGCGGCTAGTCTTTCCTCTTCCAATCTCGCCTTTCTTTTGAAATAGGCAAAATAGGAGATTCCGGCGATGATAATGGCTCCTAAAATAATTAAGAAAACATGCGGATTAAAGCGGTGTAATGGCGATTGTGCCCACATTCTAAGATGCCCTGGATTATGAAAAGCCGGTGCTGTGTGAGTTACGGCACTATTTTTTGAACTGTCACTTGTTGTTTGAGCTTGTTTTGTCTCATCCGCTGCAGGCTGTACATCTTTGTTGTATACCAGCGAGAAGCTTTGACCTGCCTTAAGACCTTCAATGCTATAGCCAAAATAGTTTTGATCATCAAATTTAAATAGTCCTTGACTTGTAGCTTGGACGCCTTTCGTTTCAATGCTTCCCATTCCTTCAGGAACAAGAATTTGCATCATTTGTACTTGATAATCTACCGTAAGTGAAATCTCCTTGCCTTTTTCCATTCGATAACTGTAAGGGAGTACCTGTGTTTGGCTTGCTGGCACAGGAGTTGTCGTAATAAACCCTTCTTCTACCTGTTTAAAGGCAATTTTGTTATCTAAAAAGTTTAGGTCTTTTGCTCCTTTAGGCAGAGTCACCTTTAATACGGCCTCATCTGAACCGTCACCTTTAAATTCTTCAGATGATGTATTCGTGTAATTTACCATATTCATCATATTCGTTGACCCATCTTCAGCTGGGCTAACAACAATGTAATGCATATCAATGGAAACCTTTGATTCAGATGCAGCTAAACCGTTTATTGGAATAAGCAGCATTAGTCCAAGGAGGAGAATGGTGATTTTTTTAATCACTTTCCTTCCCCCTTTTCTGTTCATAGTTTTTCATTTGAGCCTCAATTTCTTTTTCCACTTCAGCCATTAAATCTCGATCAACTCGTGCTGCGATTGTAAGTTCTTCTTCTTTCATAATTCCTGCTACTTCTGCTTCATATTGTTTCTTTAAATTTTTATAATCAGCGTGGGAGATTTTATCCATTTTGTATTCAAACTCTAATTCATTCAAGGTTATTAACAGTGCTTCCTTTGTGGAAACTAAATCTTGACCTTTTACACCGACGTTTAAATAAGTGTCCCATTTAAAATAAGGTGATAATATTAAAAACAGGCAAGCAAGAGCTAATAAAGCGGTTAAGATTATAGAAATAATTGAGATATCGTGCATTTTATTCACATCCTAAAGATACTTTTTGCGTTCTTCATCGATCATGGATGAAAGTATTTCTCCTTCAACTTCATCTTCAGTGTTCTGATAATCAGTGATTAGTTCTACTTTTCCTTTTCTCTTCACCCATTTACGAATGATAAAAAATAATGCTGTCGCTGCAACACCCAATACCGCAAAAGGAATAGCCCAAGCCGTTAAGCTAAAACCGCTTTTCTCCGGAGCAGTAAGGATTTCTTCTCCATAAATATTGACATAGTACTCACGGATTTTATCCTTATCCCATCCTTTTTTCATCATGCCAACTAAATCTTTTTTAAATTCAGTAGTCAGACTGCAAGTATTGGGATCACATTCATAATGGTCTTGGCCGCAGCCGCAGGTACAGGCAAATTGAGAGGCAACTGCTTTAAATTCAGCCGATTTATAGTCGAACTCTTTTGCTTCTACACGAAAGAATGATCCTTGAAAGATAAACGCTATAATTAGGAGCCCAAGGTATATTTTATTTTTCATATTAAGACACCTCTTTGCGAACTCCAGTGTACCTTGGAGTGACATTCCCATATTTTCCGTTCCAAACAGCGAATAGGGCACCGATTACAATCATAAAGGAACCAAACCATAACCAATTCATCATTGGATTAACCTTAACAACGAACGTTGCCTTCCCATCATCTTCCCAAGCACTCAACACAATATACAAGTCTTCTTTAACCGATGAAATAATGGCTACTTCTGATGATGGCTGTTCCCAGTTTCCATAAAAAACTTTTTCCGGCTGGAAAGTACCAAGTTTTTTTCCATCCCTAAACACTGTCACATCTGCATAAACGATATCGTTTATGCCTTCTTTTTTCTGATCAAGGCGATCATAATTAATTCGGTAATCCTTTAATTCAATCGATTGGCCTAATGAGACTGTTTTCATTGTTTCTAAATCATAGTTTTGTGAACCGATAATCCCCATTGTAATAAAGGCAATTCCAAGATGGACGATATATCCCCCATATCTGCGGCGGTTACGAATCATTAAACGGTATAAAGCCGTAATTGGAGCTTCTTTTGTCATCTTTCTTCTTGCTTTAACTCCTCGATAAAACTCTAGGAAGTGAGTGATTAAAAGTAAAATAATAACTCCATAGCCAATAACAGCCCATGCTTTTTGAATTCCAAGTACAATCATCAGTACCATGCCGGCTACGGCAAGGATAGAAGGTATCAAGAAATTTTTCCTTAGATTTTTTATTGTTGACCTTTGCCACGCAAGCATTGGACAAACGGCCATGACAAACATCATGGATAAAAGGATTGGTGCTTCTACTTTATTGAAAAATGGAAGTCCGACAGTTACTTTCGTACCGCGAACCGCTTCTGATACCAGTGGGAAAATCGTCCCCCAGAAAACTGCAAAGGCTGCACCTACTAGCAAAAGATTATTTATTAAGAAGCTGCTTTCCTTTGAAACAAAGGATTGGAATTCTCCGGCACTGCGCTTTAGCATGTTGTAACGACTCATTAAAACGTATAAAGCAAGAATGACAGCAACACCCATAAATATTAAGAAATATAACCCTAAATTCGAATTGGCAAAAGCATGGACAGATGTCAGAACACCACTTCGGACGAGGAAAGTACCAAATAACGTAAGAGCATATGAAACGATGATTAAACTAATATTCCATATTTTCAACATGTTTTTTCGTTCTTGAATCATGACAGAATGCAGGAATGCAGTAGCAGTTAGCCATGGCATAAATGAAGCATTTTCTACCGGATCCCACGCCCAATATCCGCCCCATCCAAGCTCAACATATGCCCATTGTCCGCCAAAAATATTTCCGAGACTTAAAAATAACCAAGCAATAATCGTCCAGCGCCTTGTCATTTTAATCCAGAAGTCATCAACATTTTTGAGAATTAATGCGGACATAGCAAATGCAAATGGCACAGCAAGACCCACATAACCAAGGTAGAGAGTAACTGGATGGATGATCATTCCAGGATTTTGAAGCATCGGGTTTAAACCCTTACCCTCAATCGGAATTGTATCTAAAAGAACGAATGGTTTTGCGACAAATCCTAGGATGAAAAAGAAGAAAACCGCATTAGCTAAAAGAATAGCTGAGATATATGGAACCATCGGGTTACCCTTCATCTTCCTTGAAAAAGCGATCATAATCGAGTAAAGGGTAAGGAAGAATGTCCACAATAACAAAGAACCAGCATTCCCCGCCCAAAGGGCAGTCAGTTTATAGATGATTGGCAGTTCACTGCTCGTATAATCAGTTACATATTCATATTGAAATTGTGATGTTGCTAAAAGGTAGAAAAGGGAAAGCATCGCCATTGCAGCACAAACAAATAATGCAATCATTCCGCCTTTACCACTGTTAATCAGTCTTTGATTTTTCGTGCTAATTCCCAAAGTTATAATAAGCAATGAATATATGGCAACAGCTAACCCTATATAAATTGTTGTGTTTGCGAATAAAAACATTTCTTCACCTTCTTATGTTTGCCTGTTATTTTTCTTTCGGTGGTTGATTAAGCTTATCCTTATGGGTTTCTGGATCATAGTTCTTCATATCTTTTCCTTCATATTTAGAAGGGCATCTCGTTTTGACTGTTTCCGCGACAAAGGTGTCTTTCTTTGTTGGAGCCCCTTGAAGAATGGTGATAACCCCCTCTGAGAAGTTATCCGGTTTTGGCCCTTTGTGAATCACGTGCATGATATTACCGTCGTTGTCCTTTACATCAAATTTCAATTCTATTTTGTCAGGATTCCATTTGATAGAGTCCTCGATTAATAGACCTTCTACCGTAACAAAATCGTCTTTATGTTGATCTTGTGTTGCAAGAAGCTCTTTCATGGTCAATTCGATTCCACTTGAACCTGGGGTAGCTACCATTAATAGAAAAACAATGGCTCCCGCAATAATAAATCCTCCAAGCATGACAAGCGTGTTCTTTCTCATTCTACTCACCTCATTAAATTAATTTTTTCATTTCTTCTTCGTACATTTCCTGATCGATCTTTCCGGTTAAAAGCTTTTTACGAAGTTCCTTTTTCTCATCCTCATTTGCAGTCTTATGTTCATTTTTTACATTTGTTGGTTTTTTCGGTTGTTGTTTATTTAGTTTGGTTATCTTTGTTGGATATTGTGATTTCCCTTTTAGTCCTAAGAAAATAAAGGCACCGGCAATAATAATCGCAATCCCAATAATTGATGCTCCTGCAACTCCAATAATTGGCTGTTTAGAATTATCGTTTCCGCTTTTTTTCACTTGATCTGTTGCTGTTCCATTAACACTGGAATGGTTTTTATCATTTGGTGGCTGCTGCTTGTTTATCGCTTCCATAGTTGATTCTGTTCCATCTTTTTTATAGGTGAAGGAATATTTTAAACTATCAGCCGGTTTTACATTTTTGTATTGGTAGTAATACAGCTCTTCACCATATTCACTTTTTGAATTTTTTTGTGCTTTCGGTTCAAGCTTGATATCTTTAGCATTCATAGGTGCATAAAAGATAACATCCAGCAGCTCTATATCAGCATTTTTTTGAAGTTCGTATGTAAAAGTTTTGTTGTCGTTTACACCCACAGTTTTGGTATAATATTCGATAACAAATTTATACGATTCGTTACTTTTTATCGGTTTCGCTGGTTTCCAGGTGATGAGCCCCTTATTTTTATCAACATCATATGGCCGCTGAACCTCTGGCTTATTTTCTTCTGGAAATTCTGCTACTAAATAGGCTTCAAAGCCTTTTTCCATTGCAGGTATTGGGACTTCAATTTTCCCATCATAATCTTGACCACTTTTGTTGGTAATGGTACCGTATTGGCCTACAAGTAATGAAGGAATATCCCGGGATCCCCAATCCTCTGGGTAATCAAATTCTGGCATTACTTGTATCTGCATTTCCTTAAAAGGAAATTTTTCCGCTTGAAACACTGTTTCGGCACTAGCCTTTGGAATGATAAAATTCGTAAAAAATGATCCAATTACGAATAATGCCAACAACCTCTTTTTAAGCATATTAATCCTCCTTGACCTATGGAAAGCTGAGTAATTTATACTATAGTCCTCTTTGAAATAAATATAATCGTTATTGAATCCTCTTTGTTGAACCACTCTTGAACATTTTGTTAAAGGACAAAAAACGTTACCTTTTCGCCAAAAATCAACCACAAATTGGACACATTTGATAAAAAATGAAAAAAACCTTAAATCTACCATGTAGATTTAAGGTTTTGCTTTCATCATTTTTTCTCCCAAGAACGAATATAAGAAACAATATCGGAAATATCTTTTTCTTTAAGCTGCCGTACCCCATCAAGACCCTTCAAAGAAGAACCCATGCGTGTTTCTTCACGGCCGTAAGCAATATCAATCCAAATTTGCTTATCGGTTGTATACTTCAAATACATTGGATTTGACAATGCTGTTCCCATTTTTTGCTTCCCTGAACCAGCTTCGCCATGACAAGTTAAACAATACATATTATATTGTTTCTTGCCTTTTTCCGGATTACCAGAAAACGTTTTTGGAGCATTAAATTTTATCTCCTCAGTTTGCCAATCCCTTAAGAATGCAACAAGATTTTTCAAATCCTTTTCCGGTAAACTTGAACCATAAGCCGGCATCGCGGTCGCTTCTCTGCCGGATTTTACATAATTATAAAGATCTTTATCCGATACAGAGCTTAAAAAGTGTTGATTGTTTATGGCTGTCCCAGTTTTTAAACCTTCACCTTTTCCGGTTTTACCGTGACAAATAAGACAGTTTTTATTGTAAACTTTTTCACCTGCAGCAATTGAATTAGAGTTCTTGGAATTAATAAGATCGCTATTCCCTATACAAAAAATGATTCCAATAATAATCAAAATGTAACTTCCGATTAGTATTTTTTTCATGGGTTACTCCCTTACTTTGGTTCCTGTGTTGGAGTTGGTTCCCCAAAATCTTCATATTTTCTTGTAATTAAATCATATATTTTACTAGGACTTTTTCCGTCAAGATGCATTTCTACCGCCTCCCGGGCGATATTGACACAAGTGTCTCATGCTATACCATGCGAATCCCATTCTTCCACGGCATTTTCTCCACCCATTTGTCCTACAAAGCAATCTAGATTGCTCTTATGTCCATCGCTTACACAGCCGCAATAGCAAGGAACTTGCGCTACCACTTCTGGATAGGTTGCTGCCATTATATAGGTCTCTTGAATTTTCTCTGAAGAATTCAACACATAATCGGGAAGCGGCTTATGTTTTTTATCAAGCTTTAAATCTTGTATTTTTGAACTGCAGCCAGCCGCAACAATTGCCATAACAATGACTAGAAATAAAAGAGATGTTATTCGTTTCATGTATTGTGTCCCCCCTTCCCTTTTATTTATTTTTTCAAGTTCATTTTAGCAAATAGGAAATGGCTGAATTGTTATTAATTCTTACTATTTCGTGAAGTTTTTAAGATAATTAAATGTAAAACGCTGAAAAGCCCTTTTTGGAATCTTCAGCGATTTCGCTCTACATATTCATCATGTCATGACCACCATGACCTACTGTTCCAATTGAAGGGTCGACCATCCCAAAAATCATGGCCACGTGGGCAACGACTAGGAACATCCCCACGAAAAAGGCATGAATCTTCAACTTTTCTTCTGCGGTTTTGCTTTTATAGATAAGACCCAAATCTAAGAGGGCCATTCCTAGTAATGGTACGATTCCAAGCAGGTAAAAAGTCACCGCGACAACATCAATCCAGCCTTTCCATTCTCCATTTACGGATAATGGAATATACGCTGTCTTCATTAAGTAAACGAAAATTCCTGTAAAATAAAAACCAGCTATAATGCTTACGATCTTATTAACTTTTCTTAAGCAGCCATTTAGATTCCGGGTAAAAAGGATACCTAATTCAGTAATCGCAATGGTTTCTGCACAGATGACTGGTATCGCCATAAAAATGATTAAATTCCACGGCTGATTGTCTGCTAATAATCCCATATAATGTGTCATGTTCATATTTATCTACTCCTTTAGTTTGATTACACTTTTAATCTAAAAAAAAAGTGTGCAGAAACTTAGGAGAAAGTTTGGAGAATTTGTTAAAAATATGATCATAAACTTGGTTGTTTATTTGCGCTCCAATCAACAATGTCTTTTAACAGAGCTAAAAATAAAAAAAGCCTTAGTACCGTTTTTTGCGGTCTAAGGCTTTTTTACTCATTATTATGCTCTTGATACGTATGATGCTTCTGTAGTATTGATAATTAATCTGTCACCTTGGTTAATAAAGAATGGCACTTGAACAATTAATCCAGTTTCAAGTGTTGCAGGCTTCGTACCACCGGACGCAGTGTCACCTTTAATTCCTGGTTCTGTTTCTGTTACTTCCAATTCAACTGTGTTTGGCAATTCTACTCCAAGTGTTTCATGATTAAACATCATAATATGAACTTCCATGTTTTCTTTTAAAAACTTTAATTCATATTCAATGTTATTGGCAGGAAGTTCTACTTGCTCGTATGAATCCATATCCATAAACACATGCTGGTCACCGCTTGCATAAAGATATTGCATTTTGCGGTTATCGATTTGTGCTTTTTCTACCTTTTCACCCGCACGGAATGTTTTTTCTTGAATGGCTCCATTACGCAGGTTACGCAGTTTAGAACGAACAAACGCCGCCCCTTTCCCTGGCTTTACGTGTTGGAAATCCATGACGCGCCAAAGGCCGCCATCCACTTCGATAGTTAATCCTGTACGAAAATCGTTAACAGAAATCATGTTATAAATCCTCCTATGTTCGTTACAAAATAATTAGATCTTTCGTTGAATGAGTAAGTGCTTCGTTATGATCCTTGGTAATTAAGGTATCATCTTCAATCCGAACGCCGCCAAGTCCTGGAATGTATATACCTGGTTCACAAGTAACGACCATTCCTGGTTCTAAAACGAGATCAGATTTGCTGGATAGACCTGGGCCTTCATGGACCTCTAGACCAATTCCATGGCCTGTTGAATGCCCGAAATATTCACCATAACCTTTTTCAGTGATGTAGTCTCTCGTTAAAGCATCTGCTTCTTTTCCAGTTATTCCTGGTTTAATACCATCCATACCGCGTAATTGGGACTCTAGAACGATATTATAAATTTCCTTCAGCTTTGCATCAGGCTCACCAACAGCAACTGTTCTTGTGATATCGGAAACATATCCCTTGTAATACGCACCGTAATCAAGTGTTACCATGTCACCTTTTTCGATTACTTTGTCACTTGCTACACCATGCGGAAGTGCAGAACGATGTCCAGAAGCTACAATGGTATCAAAAGAAGATGAAGTTGCTCCAGCTTTTCTCATAAAGAATTCTAACTCATTCGATACTTCCAGTTCAGTTTTCCCTGGACGAATAAAATCTAAAATATGTTTAAATGCAGCATCAGCAATATCCGCTGCTTCCTTTAATATCTTAATCTCTGCATCGGTCTTAATCAAGCGTAATTTTTCCACAACCCCTGAAACCGGAACAAGTTCAGCTTCAACTTCTTTGTCATATACTTTAAAGGAAGAGTAAGTTAAATAATCCTCTTCAATTCCAAGCTTTTTAATGCCTAAATTTTTTGCCTGCTTGGCCACTTCCTCAGGAATGGAACCAGAAAACTTAATGATTTCAAAACCGCCGCATTGTTTCGAAGCCTGCTCAATATAGCGAAAATCGGTAATAAAAAGGGCTTTATCTGCACTGATTAAAACAACCCCTGCAGAGCCTGTGAAATTTGATATGTACCGGCGATTAAACGAGCTTGTAATTAGGATTCCATCAATCCCATATGCACCAAAGCTTGACCGTAATTTTTCTAATTTCTCCATCGTTCCCACTCTCCTTTTCAAATCCAAACGAAGACACAAATATTTTATCATAACGAGCGGATTCCGACTAATTACAAGTTAAGATGATGCTTCATTCTCTTGTGCTATATTATTTTGGTACTCGTAATTAATGGAATATCCAATAAAAATTCCATAAACGATATAAATACAAATAGACGTAATAATGGTATCTCGGCTTAAATCAAAAAATGGTTTTATTCCAGGAAAAAGAGGATTTAGGACAAAGAATACCAAAAAGTACAAGATAAGCCCATAAATGATACCAAACCAAAATCCTTTCAGTTTCCTTAAAACGAAATAGTATATAAACGCCGCCACGACTGAAATAATTCCTAATAATAAAAGAGAAATTACCGTTCCCTGCCATTGAGTTTTCCAATCCCCAAAAGCCCATGGCCCTAAGATTACATTTGGATGAATTTCCGTAAAACTTAAATAATTCGCAAGATATCCAATAAACCCCCAAAAAACACCACCAAATAAACCAGTCCAGAAGACCATTACAGGAAATGACATTGGTTTTGGATAATCATCTGTTTTTAGTATATTAGCCATTAGCATAAACCTCCAATTTTAACTTTCAAACAAAAGCTTATTTTTACAAATCATGTATGCACTTGAATAAATTCCACCTTATTATGTCCCTCGGGTTTCATTCCCTTGCATGCAAAAAAAAAATTACTGAATTTAGATGGAAAAATTATGTCATTCCTAGAGGTTTTTTCATTTTTCTAGTAGAATACATTTAAGTACATACAGATTTATCATTTCTGCTATTGTGCAACTTTTGTAATAGGTTGGTGTTCACTTATGTCCCATACTCAAAAACCCGTATATGGCGGTCAAGCCGTTGTAGAAGGAGTCATGTTTGGCGGAAAACATCATTATGTGACCGCGGTTCGCAGAAAAGATCATTCTGTAGAATTTTTCCATTTGCCACGTAAAGGAAACCCTTATTTTTCATTTTTGAAAAAAATTCCGTTTATTAGAGGGATTATTGCCATAATTGAGGCAAGTGCGAATGGCTCCAAACACTTAAACTTCTCCACGGAAAGATTTGATTTAGACCCAAAAGAAGATGCAAAAATTAAAGAAAAAGAAGTCTCCAAATTTACGATGTATCTTGGAGTTGCTGTAATAGGAGTCATTTCATTTTTATTTGGTAAATTCGCTTTTACCCTAATTCCAGTTTTTTTAGCGGAATTAACAAAACCCATCTTCCCATCAGATGTTGCTCAAGTATTAGTAGAAGGGTTGTTTAAGCTTCTACTGCTCCTTTCCTATATATATTTCGTATCACTTACTCCTCTTATTAAAAGGGTGTTTCAATATCATGGGGCTGAGCATAAAGTAATTAATACCTTTGAAGCTGGAGTCGAATTGACAATTGAAAATGTTCAGGCACACTCACGGCTTCATTATCGGTGTGGCAGCAGTTTCATCCTATTTACTGTCATTGTCGGCGTTTTTGTCTATTTACTTGTACCAACATCGCCGCTTTGGTTACGCATTGTCGACCGACTTCTTTTAATACCTGTTGTATTAGGCATTGCCTTTGAAGTTTTGCAGATTACAAACAAACTTAGAGATATACCAGTATTGAAATACCTAGGTCTGCCTGGACTTTGGTTACAGCTTTTAACGACTAAAGAACCAAATGATGACCAGGTCGAAGTGGCTATCCTTTCCTTTAATGAATTGTTAAGAAGAGAAAAGGAATCTGAGGTCTCTTTTGAAGAGGAAGAAATTGTTTAATCTTTGCTTTTTTCGGGTTTAAAAGGTTAAAAAAATGCTTATGATGCTCTTAGGGAGGTGGCTTTCTTGAAAAATCGGACATCCGTGTTTGTCGTTGGCGGTCTTATTATTCTTGCTTTATTAGGTATTTATGGCTCTTTTACAGCTAATCCTGCCGGTTTCATTCAGAGAATAGCTGTCATCGCATTGATCGGTTTAATCATATATTTCGTTGTACGTAAATTTTCAAATTCGAGCCCCCAAAAAAAAGAGCAGCGGGCATTTCTTAAAGCAGCAAAACAATCGAAAAAACGATTGCAGCTAAAGGGCGGAGATGCATCTGTTAAAGGATCTGCCCATGGGACGTTAACCTCATTAAAGAAAAGCAGCAAAACAAAAAAGAAATCTCCTGCTCATCTCACCGTTATTGATGGGAAAAAGAGTAAAAAGAAAAATCGAGCATCGTTTTAGATGCTCGATTTTTTAATAACACCATGTTTTTAAAAACTGTTTAGCCTGCTCTTTTCCTAACTCAAACAGTTTTTGTTTCTTATCATCTGTTAATTGGAACTCCAATGAGAAAAAACCATCAGTTGGAATAAAGATGATATTTTTTGCATGTTTTTTGGAAATGTACCTTGCATCATGTGCATCCTTCATGGTCTCGAATAAGGCTGCCATTAATTGAATGCCATTGTTGATCTTGTGTTTTTTATGTTCGTATTCATTTGGACTTAGCTTGATTCCCAGTACAGGTCTTACTTTTTGAATATTATCCTTATCAAAAAGCCACATCGGGAAATTACTTAGGACTCCTCCATCCACTAAAATGTTTGAATGCATTTTAACAGGTTCAAAAAAATATGGAATGCTGCAGCTCATTCTAATGGCTTTTGCGACTGGAAAGGAACCAGGATCGATCCCGTATTTTACTAAATCATCTGGCAATACGACCATTTGACCATTTGATAAGTCTGAAGCGATTACTCTTAAAGATTGTGGAGGTAAATCGGAAAAGGTACTTATTCCTTTAGCTTCCAGCTTTATTTTCATCCATTTTTCAAACTTTTTTCCTTTATAAAGACCAAGTTTCCAATAAACAGATAGCCATTTTATAAATGGAATTGGAATGAATGTTTTACGGGCATCGAGCATGTTTGATATATCCAGCTCATCTATCATTTGATAAATTTCTTTGCTTGTGTAGCCGGCAGCGATTAGCGCTGCCACGATTGATCCTGCACTGGTTCCTGCCACCCTGACAAACTGTATTCCTCTGCTTTCAATTTCTTCACAGGCACCTACAAGTGCAAAGCCTTTCATTCCTCCCCCAGAAAAAACGCCGTCTATTTTCATGGCAGCCACTCCCTAGATGAAGTCATTGTTACATTTTTAATCGGCTTGTTAGCAAAATAGTACAGCGGACAAAGAGAAAATTTTTAAGTATGTGGTATTTAAGAAAGGAGATAATTAAATGGAAGCATCGGAAAAGAAATTAAGGATTTGCAGTCAAGGACACAAATATTATAAAAGCAGCGATTGTCCAACCTGTCCGACATGTGAGCAAGAACGTAAACCTGAAAATGGATTTCTTTCATTGCTCTCTGCTCCAGCTAGGCGAGCATTGGAAAACAATGGGATATCTACATTAAGGACGTTATCAAAATATAGTGAAAAAGAAATTTTACAATTCCATGGGATGGGGCCAGCTTCTTTACCTAAACTTAGGTCTGCTTTAAAGGAAAATGGATTGACATTTAGGTCATAAAAAAGAACATCGCCATGGACGATGTTCTTTTTTGTACAATTAGATTCGTTTTGCTCCAATGTATCTTGGCTTCCAATAGCTGTTGCTTGTATAGGTAATGATTACACCCTTTGAAGATGAAGCCATAATCATTTTCCCTGCACCAATATAAATCGCAACGTGATCTGGTCTGCTTGCTTTCGTTGGTGCAAAGAACATTAGGTCTCCCGCCTGTAAAGAACCTACACGATACCCTTTTGTGTAAAACATGTCTGCTGCCGTCCTAGGTAAAACTTTACCTGCTTGTCCAAACGAGTATTTTACAAGACCTGAACAGTCGAAGCCTCTAGGAGTAATGCCGCCATATCGATATGGAACGCCTAAATGGGCTTTTGCTACTGAAATTGCTTTTGTATGATAATATGCCGCTTCTGCTTTATCACCCGCAGTGGCAAACAAAGAAGTTGTTATAGTAGCTGTAATTGCTAAAGCTGCGATAAGTTTCTTCAACATTTGTTAGTCCCCCTTGGAGTGATTTGATATTCATACTATACAAGGGAAGAGTAACAGAGAGGTCACAGCCAGATTACAGTTCTGTTACAAAAATTATTCTAGAATAACTTCATGTAAGTGTAAATTAGAGGATCATGAGGCCCTAAGCATAGTCAAAATAATAAAAAAGCGAACGGACATTTACCTTCCATTCGCTCTAATATATTCTATAATCCACATTTTAATTGGGCATTACAATTTGTACAAGTATTACAGCCGCCAATTTCCTTTACTTTTCCTTTACGGCAGACTGGGCATGTGTTGCCAACTTCAGATCCGATAGTCACGTCAGTTGAACGAAGATCGCTGATCGTATCGACTAGAACAACATGCTGTTTTGGTTTTTCATCAAACATGGATAACTGCTCATTCGTATTCTCTTCTGCTTTCAGTGTTAGTACTTGAGAATCACGTGAACCGTCTACATAGACAGTACCGCCTTTTGCACCACCGCGATATAGACGCTCATATACCTTTTCTACTTGTTCCACACTGTATCCTTTTGGTGCATTTACAGTTTTACTGATAGAACTGTCGATCCACCGCTGAATAACGCATTGAACATCTGCATGGGCTTCAGGCGCAAGCTCCATTGCTGTCACAAACCATTTTGGCAGATTGTTTGGATCAGCTTCAGGATGCTTCTCAAGATATTCTTGAACAATATCTGCATTTACTTCAATAAATTTGCCTAAACGTCCGCTGCGGAAGTATGAGAATGAGAAATAAGGCTCTAATCCGGTTGAAACACCAACCATTGTTCCAGTGGATCCCGTTGGGGCAACAGTCAGCAAATGAGAATTTCTAATTCCGCTTTCTAAAATAGATTCGCGGATGTCTTCAGGCATTTTCTTCATATATCCCGTTTCAATGAAAGCCTTTCGTAAACGATTTGTTTCTTCATAGGTTTCACCGTTTAAGAATGGGAAGCTTCCCTTCTCTTTCGCCAATTCAACAGATGCTTTATATGCAGTCGTTGCAATTGCTTCAAATACCTGATCAACGAGTTGGTTACCTTCTGGTGAACCATACTCTGTTTCGCAGTAGATTAATAAATCATGCAGCCCCATCACTCCAAGACCCACACGACGTTCACCTAAAGCTTGCCTTTTGTTTTCTTCTAAGAAATATGGAGTAGCATTGATGACGTTGTCCTGCATGCGGACGCCAATAGCTACAGTTTGCTTTAATTTTTCAAAATCAACGGTTTTTGTATCCTTATCAGCCATCTCAGCAAGATTAACTGCTGCCAGGTTACATACAGAAAATGGTGCAAGGGGTTGTTCACCACATGGATTTGTTGCAACAACTTGTTGACCATATGCTTTCGCATTTGTCATGTCGTTTGCGTTATCAATAAAGAATATTCCAGGTTCAGCAGAGTAGGTTGCGCAGATATTTATTAGATTCCAAAGCTCTTTTGCTTTAATCTTTTTATAAACACGCACTTTATAACCGAGCTTTTCCCACTCACGAACATCTCCGACTTTATGCCATTCTTCGTTGTAGAATTTCATTTCCTCTTCATTGTAATGCTCTACATATGGGAAACGAAGTTCATATTCACCATCGTTTTCAACAGCTTCCATAAATTCCTTTGTTAAACACACAGAGATGTTTGCACCCGTTAAGAATTCAGAATTATGAACTGTAAAATTACCGCCGGTTTCTAGTTTTTCTTCAGCCTCAGCTATAATCGAATCACTGAACCCTCCAAAACCAGGGATGTTTTTATAATTGACAATTCCTTGATACATCGCCGTTTCCTGCAAAGTCAATGCTGTGAACTTTAGCTTATCTTTAGCATGCTTTTTAATTGTTTCATCATTTGTATTTTCAATTAAGAATCGTAGAATTCTAGGGTTTTGCATTTTTGAAATAATGAATTCAATAATGTCAGGATGCCAATCCGCCAGCATAATCATCTGAGCGCCCCTGCGGCTGCCCCCTTGTTCGACTAAGTGAGTCAACTTCGCAATATCATCCAGCCACGAAACCGAACCCGATGACTTTCCATTTACACCTCTTGCAAGGGTGTTTCTTGGTCTTAATGTCGAACCATTCGTTCCAACACCGCCGCCGCGGCTCATGATCTCCATGACCGACTTCCGGTGGTCTGAGATACCTTCTCGAGAGTCCGGAACAAACGGCATTACGTAACAATTAAAGAATGTTACCTCCGTACCGGATCCTGCTCCGTAAAGAACACGCCCAGCAGGAATGAAGTTCATGTTTACAAGCTCCTGATAAAACTTTTCTGTCCACTCAATTCGCTTCTCTTCTGTTTCTTCAACAGAAGCAAGGCCCGTGGCATTCCTTTTTGCAATCTGCTCATAAAAAAGTTCCAGCGGCTTTTCGATTACATCGAGAGAGCGCCAGATCATTCCTGTTTCAGATTCCTGTTGATCATCCAGAACGCCTCTGAATTCCTCTTCCACCAAAACCTTTGCCTTTTTCTTTTCCCAATCGATTTCTTTTATAGTACCAAGCCCTCTAGCTGGAAATTTCGGATCCTCTTTAATCGTCAAAACAACAAAGTCACCATTCGTCAGGGTAATTTTTGCAGTATCTTTAAAGGTATAGCGGTCTAGCATGACCAATCGCGAAACGCCCTTGTGGGTTATTTTCATATCTGGGGTTACTGGGTGCACCTGGGGAAATAAGCCGATGTCCTCATTCAACCTCTCAAAATCGATATTCATTTTTTGTCTAAAAACTATAGACATGAAAACAACTCCTTCAATTAAAAAATTCTGTATATTGTGTTAGATTCTAGTAAGCTAAGCTATATCTAGTTGTCTTAATAAACATAAGTTAACATAGAATTACAGCACAAATCAACTAAAACTCAATATATGGTACCGAAAATATTTTCGACACTACTACATATTGTAGATTAGGCAAAAAATAATTATTTTGTCAAACTTAAAATACACTAGATTTTTAAGCAAAATAAAGATTTCTTTGGTTTTTCGGCAAAAAACCGCAATTTTTAACATATTTTGCGGTTTGAGAATTATTTTTTATCCGAATACAGGCATACCAATTTATAAGCTTTGTCCAAAATGATATTATAAACTAATAGATTTTTGGGAGGGGTATAAAATGCTTGCGGAAATAAAAAAAGACGGAAACGGCTATATCGCTAAATTCGAACGGCATTTAAACCATTCGGCTGAAGATGTATGGTCATATTTAACGGACAATGACAAACTGCCAAAATGGTTCCCAGAGCTTCGAGTAGGTGAGCTTCGTGAGGGGGGCGGCATTAAATTTAATATGGGCAATGGCACCTTTATCGAGATGACGATTACAGAGTTAAAAATGCAATCCATATTGGAATATACCTGGGCAGCGGATCTGGTTCGGTTTGAACTTTATCCCAAGATTGATGGCTGCAAATTAGTCCTGAATGAAAAATTAACTTCAATTACCGGCCATACTCCTCGGGACCTTGCTGGATGGCACGTATGCTTAGATGTCATCGAGGCTATGCTCGATGGACGGACAATTGAGTCTCGAAATGACGTATGGAAAATTTGGTATGAGAAATATATAAAGGCAATTGAGGAAGTCTCTGTATAATAAAAAAAGGCGAAAAATTTCGCCTTTTTTTATCTTTTAAAATTCCACTCATCATTCTCATAGCGTTCTTTTGCAATTTTTTCAACATATGCAAGCTCTTCTTCTGTTAACTGATAAGGTTCAAGCTCAATATTTAGTCCCTCAGCAAAGCCCTTGTAAAAAGCCTCTTTGGCCTCTTCCAGCGTTATTCTTCTTGGACTAATCGCATTAATTGCGACAGCTTTATCTTTAAAGGCCTTCTTCATCCGTTCCTTTACACGGTCATTCGGATACTTAAATAAGCTAAACAGCTTATCTTCATCTAAATCTAATAATATCGATCCGTGCTGGAGAATGACTCCCTTCTGCCTTGTTTGCGCGCTGCCTGCCACCTTCCGGCCTTCCACTACAAGCTCATACCAGCTCGGAGCGTCAAAGCAGACTGCAGAGCGAGGGTTTTTAAGGGCATCCCGTTCTTCTGCCGTTTTCGGAACAGCAAAATAGGCTTCTAACCCTAGATGGTGAAACCCTTTTAAAATGCCTTCTGAAATCACTCGGTAAGCCTCTGTGACCGTTTTCGGCATCTCTGGATGGTCTTCTGATACGATTACACTATATGTAAGCTCATGCTCATGAAGGACGCCGCGTCCGCCCGTTGGCCTTCTGACAAAGCCTAACTGATGTGCTTTTACTGCCTCCATATCGATTTCTTTTTCTACTTTTTGAAAGTAACCAACAGAAAGCGTTGGAGGGTTCCAGCCATAGAAGCGAATGACCGGCGGAAATTTCCCTTCGCTGTGCCAGTCAAGAAGTGCCTCATCTAATGCCATGTTAAAAGATGGTGAACTATTTCCTGTATCTATAAAACGCCAAACTTCCTTTTCCATGCAAAAACCTCATTTTTGTAAAATTATATGTTAAGTCTACCAAAATCTGATAGGAATTCAAAATGAGATGATTCTGCTATAATATTTTTAGGTACTCTTTAAAGAATTTTTTCCATTCATCTTTATCTTTCCGGGTTTGGCTTATATAATAAATACTAGTGCAGCAAAGCTTGAAAGGAGCAAAAAGGAATTGAATTCACTTTATTTCTTATTAGTCGTTATCGCAGCAGTTATTATTTACTCCGTTTTCACGTATTTCTACCAAAAAAGGATTGTCAAAACGGTAACTGAAGAGGATTTTCGTTCAGGGTATCGTAAGGCACAGCTAATAGATGTTCGTGAACCGAACGAGTTCGAAGGCGGTCATATTCTAGGCGCACGTAATATCCCAATGTCTCAAATGAGAATGCGAATGAAAGAAATTCGATCTGACATGCCTGTTTATCTTTATTGCCAAAGCGGCATGCGCAGCGCCCGTGCAGCCCAATTTTTACACCGTAAAGGCTATAAAGACCTAACCCAGTTGCAAGGCGGATTTAAAAAATGGTCTGGAAAAGTAAAAGCAAAGAAATAAGTTTGAGGCTCCGGAAGCAGTTTCCGGAGCCTTTTTTATGTATGTTGGTGGATTGGACAATTTTTTATGAGTATTGGATATTTTTTAAGCATTATTGGACAATTTTAAGTGGTGTTCGGACAAATTATAGACAGTTTTGGACATTTAAACCTTTTTTCCAACAAAAAAGGGATGATTCACAAACGAATCATCCCTAAACTTATTAGGCCTTTTGGTATTTTAATACTGGTTTCCGAGCGGCAGTAGTTTCGTCCATACGGCCGACCACAGTTGTGTGCGGCGCCTCTTGAACAACCTCTGGATTTTCCTCTGCTTCTTTGGCAATTTGGATCATAATATCGACGAAAGAATCCAAAGTTTCCTTTGATTCAGTTTCTGTCGGCTCGATCATAATACACTCTTCCACATTTAACGGGAAGTAAATGGTTGGCGGATGGTAGCCAAAATCAAGCAGGCGCTTCGCAATATCAAGGGTACGCACGCCTAACTTTTTCTGACGGCGGCCGCTTAAAACAAATTCATGTTTACAATGTCTATCAAACGGAAGATCATAATATTCAGCAAGTCTTCTCATCATGTAGTTCGCATTTAGAACTGCATATTCTGTTACCGCCTTTAAGCCGTCTGGACCCATGGAACGGATATAGGTATAGGCACGAACGTTAATACCGAAGTTTCCGTAATATGGCTTTACACGTCCGATTGATTGTGGACGGTCATAATCAAGAACATACTCTTCACCGCGTTTCGCGATCACCGGTTTTGGGAGGAAGGGAATTAAGTCAGCCTTAACCCCAACAGGACCAGAACCTGGTCCGCCGCCTCCGTGAGGGCCGGTAAAGGTCTTATGAAGATTTAAGTGAACAACGTCAAAGCCCATGTCACCTGGTCTTGCTTTAGATAAAACTGCGTTTAAGTTCGCGCCGTCATAGTAAAGCTTACCACCAGCATCGTGCACAATCTCAGCCATTTCAAGGATATTTTCTTCAAATAGTCCTAGTGTATTTGGGTTGGTCAACATTAATGCAGCCGTATCCTCGCCAACAACTCTTCTTAAATCCTCAAGGTCTACAAGACCATTTTCATTCGATTTAACGGTAATTGTTTCAAGACCTGCAACTGTGGCAGAGGCAGGATTGGTACCGTGCGCTGAGTCAGGAACGATTACTTTTGTACGCTTCAAATCGCCATTCGCTTCATGATAAGCACGGATCATCATCAATCCTGTCCATTCACCATGGGCACCTGCAGCCGGTTGAAGGGTTACTTCGTCCATTCCCGTAATTTCAATTAAATGCTCTTGCAAGTCATACAAAAGCTCTAGTGCGCCTTGGACAGAGCTTTCGTCTTGCAATGGATGCACATGGGCAAATCCGTTAAAGCGGGCAACATTTTCATTGATTTTTGGATTATATTTCATTGTACAAGAGCCAAGTGGATAAAAGCCAGAATCTACTCCGTGATTTCTTCTTGATAGGGCAGTATAATGGCGCATGATATCAAGCTCAGATACTTCAGGAAGCTCCGGTTCATCAACACGTAAGAATCCTTCTGGGAGAAGACCATTTAGATCTGCTTCCGGAACATCCATTTCCGGCAGGCTGTATCCAATACGTCCGGGTGTGCTTAGTTCAAAAATGAGCGCTTGATCTTGATTATGCATGCATATCCCCCAATTCTTTCACTAGTGTATCAATTTCTTCCTTCGTTCTTTGCTCCGTAACGGCAATAAGCATATGGTTAGACAACTCAGGATAATCACGGCCTAAATCATAACCGCCAATGATTCCTTTTTGTAAGAGCTGTTGATTGACTTCTTTAACAGGCTTATTTAATTTGACCACAAATTCGTTAAATGAAGGGCCATCGTAAATAACTTCAACCCCTGCTTCTTTAAAGGCAGTTTTCGCATAGTGCGCCTTCTGTAAGTTGGATGCAGCCATTTCTCGAACGCCTTTTTTACCAAGAGCCGTCATGGCAACCGACGCAGCAAGTGCATTTAGCGCCTGGTTCGAACAAATATTGGAAGTCGCTTTATCACGACGGATATGCTGTTCACGTGCCTGAAGGGTTAATACAAAACCGCGACGGCCTTGGTCATCGGTTGTCTGTCCAACGAGACGTCCAGGTACTTTACGCATTAATTTTGTTGTTACAGCGAAAAATCCGCAGTGTGGTCCGCCAAAGGCAGTTGGAATTCCGAACGGCTGTGCATCGCCAATCACAATATCTGCACCAAATTTCCCTGGAGGTGTCAAAACTCCAAGTGATAATGGATTGCTTGAAACAACAAACATCGCTTTATGTTCATGAATGACTTCTTCAAGTTCATTCAAAGGTTCGATTCTGCCGAAAAAGTTCGGATATTGGACGATAACAGCAGCAACTTCGGAATTCACCAATCCTTTTAAAGCCTCAACGTCAGTGACACCGTCTTTTACAGGAACTTCTACAACGTCAAGATATTGACCTTTTGCATAGGTCTTTAATACTTCACGGGACTCTGGATGTACTGCACCTGATACAACAATCGTCTTGCGCTTTGTATGACCAGCACTTAGCATCGCTGCTTCTGCAAGAGCTGTTCCACCATCATACATTGAAGAGTTAGCTACATCCATTCCTGTTAATTCACAAATCATTGTTTGGAATTCAAAAATGGCTTGAAGTTCACCTTGTGAAATCTCTGGCTGATATGGTGTATAGGCTGTATAGAATTCTGATCGGGAAATGACATGGTCTACAATTACAGGCATGTAATGGTCATAAACACCAGCACCTAAGAAAGAAACATTTCTTTTTAGGTCTGCATTACGGCTTGCCATATTAAATAGTTCTTTCATTAATGCCGTTTCTGATTTTGCTGCTTTTATATTATATTCACCTTTAAATCTCACTTTTTCAGGGATATCACTAAAAAGCTCATCAACGGAGGAAACACCAATTGTTTCAAGCATAGCCTTCTTATCTTGTTCAGTCATTGGTAAATAACGATGTTTCATTAACCTAGCTCCCTTCTGTTATTTCTTTTCTCTTTTATAAAAAGGTGTTGGAATTACTGTAGCTTTCAGGCGTTTACCGCGAATTTCCACTTCCACCTCTGATTCAAGACCAGCAAATTCTGTTTTAATTAAGGCAAGACCAATATTTTTCTTTAAGGTTGGTGACTGAGTTCCTGTCGTAACCTCTCCGATTAATTCTTCACCTTTATAGACTGGGTAGCCGTGACGCGGAATTCCACGGTCAATCATTTCGATACCAACCAATTTTCTTGGGAGGCCGTTTTCTTTTTGCTGCTTTAATGCTTCTTTCCCGATGAAATCTGCTTCTTTAGTTAATTTCACCGCAAACCCAATACCGGCTTCCAGCGGAGAAATTTCCGCTGATAACTCTTGGCCGTAGAGTGCTAACACTGCTTCGAAACGAAGAGTATCGCGCGCTCCTAATCCACAAGGGAGAATTCCTTCTTCCTTTCCTGCTTTTAAAATTTCTTTCCAAAGCACTGCGGCTTCAGCCGAATCACAATAAACCTCAAAGCCATCTTCACCGGTATAGCCGGTTCTAGATACAAGCGCCTTTTTTCCATTTATGAGCACTTCCTGCTGAAATTTGAAAAAGCCAACACCACTTAAATCAGTATCCGTAAGCTTTTGCAGTACCTTTTCAGCGAGAGGTCCCTGAACGGCGAGCTGTGCCATTTTTTCAGAAAGGTTTTCAAGGCTGACATCGCCCTCTAAATGTTCTTCAAGCCATTTATAATCCTTTTCAATATTGGATGCATTCACAACCAATAAATAGTGATTATCTTCGATTTTATAGACGAGCAGATCATCAACTGTACCGCCATTTTCGTAACACATTGCTGTGTATTGGGCGCCGCCGTTTTTAATTTTTGAAATATCGTTTGTCATCATTTTTTGTAAATATTTTAAGCTGTCAGCACCTTTTACTTCTACTTCCCCCATATGGGAAACATCGAATAATCCGGCTTTTGTTCTTACGGCTTCATGCTCTTCCTTAATGCTTGAAAACTGGACAGGCAGTTCCCAGCCTCCGAAATCAATCGTTTTACCGCCGTATTCTTTATAAACGTCAAACAGCGGAGTACGTTTCAATTCAGTCATCATAAATCCCCCTTCAATCTTTTACATGTTCATTATTCGTAAAAATTGACTCTTTAACAGAGATTAACCCATTAACAAAATCAGGAAAAATATTATTCTGATTTTGCATTTAAAAAAGTATTTTGACAAAGGAAAACATAAAAAAGGACAGAAACCTCCCTTTAAACGAAAGAAGGTCTCTGTCCTTGCACCTGAAAGTTTAACCTGGAATGGCTTTCCCCTTTGGTGGCTGCCCAATCTATACAGCACTCTCCAGAGCCGCGTCAAACAAGAGTTCTTTTGCCTGAGAGATTCACATGGTCTGCTTGCTCCTTCGGCGCTACAAAGTAGTCTCTCCCCTTGTTATCATTCGCATTTATAATATTTTCCATTTTGGTCATACTAATTATACTTCTAAAATAAATTACCTTATTAAAATATTTAAAACTTTCAAAGCTATTATCATCCTACCATTAAAACAATACATTGAGCAATAACTTTTGTAAGGAACTTTTGCAGGAACAGGAGCTGAAACGATGTCTGTCGAAATTGAATTTGATTCCTCATGGCAGGATGATTTTTTGCATAGAATTGACAACGATGGTCCTTGGGGAAATTGGGAGCTTTTTAAACTGGCTATTGGGGTTGAAAAACACCTTGTCATCCCTGAATTTGAGGGCCTTCAGGCACCAAATCATCTGGCTAATTTAACACCGCTTCCTCACCAGCTTGAAACCGCTAAGCAAGTAATTGAAAACATGAATGGCAAGGCGATTCTTGCCGATGAAGTCGGACTGGGTAAAACGATTGAAGCCGGCTTAATTTTAAAAGAATACATGATTCGCGGACTGGTAAAAAAAGTATTAATCCTTGTTCCCGCTTCATTAGTTACCCAATGGGCCATTGAACTGAATAGCAAGTTTTTTATCCCTGCCATCACCCAAAGGAAAAGCTATGTATGGGAACAGTGCGATGTGGTGGTTTCTTCGATTGACACAGCGAAGCGGAATCCGCACCGGGACATTATTTACCAGCAGGATTATGACCTTATCATTATCGATGAAGCCCATAAATTGAAAAATAATAAAACGAAAAACTATGAATTTGTTCAGAATCTAAAAAAGAAATTTTGTTTATTGTTGACGGCCACTCCCATACAAAATAGGATTGAGGAAATTTTTAACCTTGTTTCGCTTCTTAAGCCAGGTCATTTAGGTAGCGAAACCGCATTCTATGAAAAGTACAAGCGCGATTCTCGGTCCTTAAATGATGACGAGCATTTAAAAGAGCTGGTCAATAAGGTGATGATTCGAAACCGCCGTGCTGATACAGGCATTGAATGGACGAAACGGCATGTTGAAACCATTCCCATCGAATTTACACAACCTGAAAAAGAACTGTATATGTCGATTACAGACCTAAAAAGCGAAGGTGACTGGGTCCAGACCAGTTCTTTCTCGGTCATGACCCTGCAGCGGGAAGCTTGCAGCAGCAGAGAAGCTGTTTTTTACACATTGAAAAATATGCTTCAGAAGAAAGAAAATCCTACGCAGGCTTTTGAAGAACAAATCCAATATTTGATTAAAAAGGTGGAAGCAGTTCAGCAAAATTCTAAGGCAGAAAAGGCGCTCGAGTTAATTCAAAAAGTAAATGACAAAGTCATTATTTTCACGGAATACCGAGCAACCCAGTTATATTTGCAATGGTATTTAAAGCAGCATGGAATTTCTTCTGTTCCATTTCGCGGCGGGTTTAAACGCGGTAAAAAAGACTGGATGCGTGAATTGTTTCAAAAGCACGCCCAGGTGTTAATTGCGACGGAAGCAGGCGGTGAAGGAATTAACCTGCAATTCTGTAATCATATTATTAATTTTGATTTGCCATGGAACCCGATGAGACTGGAGCAGAGGATTGGACGGATTCATCGCCTTGGGCAGGAAAAAGATGTCATGATCTACAATTTTGCGATAAAAAACACGGTCGAAGAGCATATTCTCAAGCTATTGTATGAAAAAATTCATTTGTTTGAAAAGGTTATCGGCGAGCTCGATGATATTCTCACGAAACTGGAATTCGGCAATATTGAGGATCATTTAATTGATATATTTGGACAGTCCGCTTCAGAGGGTGAAATGCGGATCAAAATGGAAAATTTATCATCGATGATTGAATTTGCAGAAAGTATGAAGAAAGGAGATTCACATGCAGCAGCAGGAAATTCATAGTTTTCTTTTGAATTATTTTAAAGCCAATGATTGTCCGATTATCGAAAATAAGCCGGGATATTTAACGGTTCAGTTGACGATTGAACTCGATAAAGCTTTAATGAATCGCCCTTTTTACTGGCATTATTTAGAAAAAACGGGCGGAATTCCGAATCCGATGAAGCTGACGTTTATTACTAATCAAAAAGCGGCACCTGAAAATATGAGAGGGGAGATTATTCATTTCGGCTCCCCTCGGCTCCACCAAATATTTGAATCAACGAAAAATTTAGCCAGTTACATACGGCTTTATGAAAACCATCAAAATGGCACCAGCCAAACTCCATTAATGCCTTGGCTCTGTATGAATGTTAAAATTTCTTATCAATGTGATCGGAAACGAGATATTTTTAAGTCTATTGGCTTACAGCTGATTAATGGACAAATGGTGGTGGATTTCCATGACCGGCTTCAGAAAATACCGCTGACACCTAAAATACCGGATTACTCTTTTACCCTATCACCATTAGTGAAGCCGAAAAGCGGGATGTCAAGAATTGAAAATTACCTTAAATCGATGATTGAGGATGATGACCATTCTTGGGCAGATGAAGCCAGAAAACGCTGGGAGCAGGATTTACGTCTTTTAGACCATTTCTATGAAGATGCCGAAGAAGAAAGCGAAAGCTACGAAACAGAAAAACAGGCATTAAAGGAGCAATACGAACCTAAAATAAACATTTCCTTCATTAATGGCGGGCTTTTCTACTTAACTGAAAAAGCAATCTAATCCTAGGGTGTCAGGCACCATGTGAAAATTTCACATGGTGCCTGACACCCTCTTCAAATATTTTTGTAAAAAAATATTTTTTTTAAATATTAGGAGGAAAAGAGAGAACCATGTCGAAATTTAAGTAAAGACAAAATAAAAAGGTGGTGTTACCCATTGTTAGCTCGATTGAAATTTTAGCGAACAGGATCATCACAGATGCAGCCCGAAACCAGGCGACAGATATACATATTATTCCACGGAAGAAAGACACTCTTGTCCAGATTCGTTTAACCAACAAGCTCATTCCCCGATTATCACTTCCAAAAGAAGAATGCGACAGATTAATCTCACACTTTAAATTTACAGCCAATATGGATATCGGAGAAAGAAGACGCCCGCAAAGCGGAGCCATTTTTTGCGAGGTCGACGGACAATTAATGGGCCTTAGGCTTTCCACTCTTCCATCTAACAACAGAGAAAGTCTTGTGATCCGGCTATTACCCCAGCAGGAACAAATTCCTTTTCATCAGCTCTCACTCTTCCCTTCTATGACTAGAAAACTGCTAGCACTTCTCAAACATGCTCATGGATTAATTATTTTCACAGGTCCAACTGGCAGCGGCAAAACGACCACACTTTACTCCCTTTTGAATGAAACTGCCCACCTATTTCATCGCAATGTCATCACCCTTGAAGACCCAATAGAAAAAAACTACGACTCCGTTCTGCAGGTTCAGGTCAACGAAAAAGCCGGCGTCACTTATGCAGCAGGTTTAAAGGCCATTCTTCGTCATGACCCTGATATTATCATGGTTGGGGAAATCAGGGATGCCGAAACTGCTAAAATTGCCGTAAGAGCAGCTCTAACTGGGCATTTGGTTCTCAGCACGATGCATACAAGGGATGCCAGAGGGGCGGTATACCGCCTCAGAGAATTTGGTGTCAATTGGTTAGAGGTGGAGCAGACATTAATTGCCGTTACAGGGCAAAGATTGGTTGAGCTAACCTGCCCCTATTGTGAGGGAGATTGTTCTCCATTATGTTATTCAGATGGAAGATGGAAAAGAGCCAGCGTGTTTGAACTGTTATCAGGTAGAAATTTAAGCAATACAATGAAAGCGGCAAAGGGTGAGAACATTGAAACACAGTATCGGACAATTAAAGATGTGATTAAAAAGGGTATTGCCCTTGGTTATATACAAGAATCTGAATATGACCGGCTGGTATACGATCATGAAAAAACGTAAATGGTCAGTTAACGAACAAGCCGCCTTTTTAAAGAGAATTGGTGAACTTTTAGCCAGGGGGTATCCAATTGCAGCAGCAATTGAGTCCATATCATTACATTTACCTAAGTCTAGAAAGGAGGAATTATATGATTGTTTAGTAGAGTTAAAAAGAGGTTTGCCTTTTCACGATGCACTGGACAAACTAGGATTTCACAAAGACTTAATTGGTTATGTTTATTTTGCTGAGCAGCATGGAAGCTTCGCGGAAGCCCTGCTCGAGGGAAGCAGCCTTGCACAATTGAAGAATAAGGATTTACAGAAGCTGATAAAACTCCTTCAATATCCTTTTGTTTTAATCCTGATCACTGGGTTCCTCTTTGTGTTTGTAGAAAATACCCTGCTCCCGAGATTTACAACCCTGTTTACATCGCTTGGCCTTGAAGAAAATTTCTTTACAAGTGTCATCTACGCCTTTGATCATTATTTTCCTGTCTATATTGAGACATTACTTGTCCTGTTATTCTTAACAGCAATCTACTACTTCTTCATCTTCCGAAAATACTCTATCCTAAAGCAACGGGAACTTCTTGTTCGGATACCTATTGCTGGCAGAATCCTCAAATTGCTGTTTACCCACTACTTTTCCATTCAATTAAGTTTCCTTTTATCCGGCGGAATTTCAGTTTCAGAAGCTCTTGTACTTTTTGAACAAAATGAAAAACAGCCCTTTTATAGTGAACTGGGTAAAACAATTAAATCAAAGCTTGTTACCGGAGAAAAATTGGAGACGATTATTGCAACTTTTTCGTTTTTTGAAAAAGAATTTCCAATGATTATGAAGCATGGCCAAGAAAATGGAAAATTAGAGCAGGAATTGCTTTTTTTCAGCAAACATTGCGTGTCAATCATGGAGGAATTAATTGAAAAAAGCTTAAAAACCATTCAACCAATTCTTTACTTATTTATTGGACTTCTTATTGTGTCGATGTATTTATCAATTTTATTACCAATGTTTCATCTAATGGATGGAATATAAAAATGGAGGTTATTAAAATGAACTTTAAAAAGATGAAAAACGAAAAGGGATTTACCTTAATTGAAATGATGATTGTTATGCTCGTGATTTCAGTAATATTAATGATTACGATTCCGAATGTCACAAAACATAATTCGAATATCAATAACAAAGGTTGTGATGCTTATGTAAAAATGGTTCAAGCCCAGGTTCAGGCTTACGAAATGGAACATAACGAGGTTCCTACCCTGGCCGAACTGGAAACAGCAGGATATTTAAAAGAAAAACAAGGTTGTCCTAACGGCAAGAATGTTGTCATCGATGCTGCAGGAAATGTTTCTGTTGCCTCATCATGATAAACAACCAAAAAGGATTTACATTAGCTGAGTCCTTGATCGTTCTCTCCATCTTTATGATTCTTTCCCTAGTTACAGCCATTTCTTTAAAACCACAGCATGCTGTATTAGAAGACGCAGCGTTTTTTACCCAATTGAAGGCAGACTTATATTATGCTCAGAACTACGCCATCTCACATCAACATGATGTATCTGTAGTTTTTATCCCAAGTGAGTATAAGTATTATATGTTTTTGCGGACCGAGGTCCCGCCCATAGTTGAGAGAACATATTCAAACAACATTAATCTCACGGTAGGAACTCTCCCTTTATATTTCAAATTCCTGCAGGACGGAAATGTAAATAAATTCGGTTCCTTAGTGATCCACACTCAGAAAAATGATTACCTCTTGACCGTTTTGATTGGAAAGGGACGGTTTTATGTTACGGAAAAATAATGGATTTTTTTTGCTGGAACTATTATTATCGCTTTCAGCCCTTTTAATGATTTGTCTGTTTTTGATCCCTTTATTAATCGATATAAGAGCCCAAGCCAGAACACTGGAAATTGAAAAAAAGGCCCGTCAAATCATGTTTGAGGAGCTGCAAGCACAATTAAATAACAATCCCGTTTTCTTAAATTACTCAGTTAATCACAATAGCATTGAGTACAAAATCAATTGGACTGAAAACAGCCAGTACAAGGAGGTGTGCGTTAGAGTTGAGGACGGTTCAATCCATAAACAAACCGAAATTTGCAGCCTACTTGAATAATAAAGCTTTTACGCTCATCGAAGTGCTCATCGCCCTTTCTATTTTTTCTGTCCTAGCTTTTTTTATGATGCCTATTTTTCAAATTTTGTTTAACAGCAAAGATTCGCAAGCAGAATTACAATCTTTGGAGTGGGAAGTTTTTTGCAATCAGATAAAAAAAGAAATCCGATTGTCCACAAAGGCCCAAGTTATTTCTGGCCGATTAATCCTCACAAAGGACGGAGAAACGATTCAGTATGAGAAATATGGATCCAATCTGCGCAGGAGGGTCGATTCCACCGGACATGAAATTCTTCTGCAAAATGTATCTCAGTATTCCTTTTCCATTCAAAACAATTCTGTAAAAGTAACGGTTAAGGATCTTTCTGGGAAGGATTATTCAGTGATTGCTTATTCCATAGTGAATTGGAATGCAGCCCCATGAAAAATAGGCAAAGTGGATTTACCTATCCTTTAACACTTTGCTTGGTGATCCTTTTTCTTATGTTTCTCTCAATCCATATTGATCAATTACTATCCGAAAGAAAAATGGGTCATGAAACGGCCACAATTCTGCAGGAAGAGTTTTATTTTCTCTCATCAGTGAAAAAAATTGAGAATCTGTTCCAATCAGCCGGAGCAATACCTTTAAAAGGAACGCTCGTTTATCAAAAGGGCAATTTGGGATATCAGGCGGAAACTCCTTTAATGTATGTTCAGAAGGTCAATTTTACGCTTAATCTATACTCTGGAGAAACGGTATATGGGATAGGATATTTTGATACGAGAACAAAAAAGTTAATAAAATGGGTAGAAAAAATGAATTAATTTGTTTGAAATAATAAATCTTGGACATACTTATATGTGTACAAAAAGGCAGGTGTGTCCATGAAAACAAATGATTATGTAAAATATATGACACAAACGATTGTTAAATATGCAGACCAGCCAAAAGAGGAAAGGCAACGTATACGTCAAGAACGTAAAGACGGAAGAGCATCCTTTTGGTATCGTTGGTTTGGAATTCTCCCTTATATCCTATACACCGAAGTTAAGAAAAGAAGGAAAATATAAGAAGCGGTCGTTCATGACCGCTTCTCTTTTTTAATATACATTCCAATAAAAAACATATTGCCCTAATAATTCATAGTTCAATTTCAACCCAAAATTAATATTGTTACAATATAAAGTCCATAATTGTGAACATTTTCTAAACATATAGTGTTTACCTTGTTAACCTCATTCCCTCTTTATTATTGCTGTATTATAATGGAATAAATTATGGGGTCCGAGGTGAACAAGAGATGGAACAAACTTTAAAGATTACAAACGTTTTGTCAGATCCAACGAGGTACTACATTTATCAATACATTACGAAACGCCATCAAGAAGTAACTGTTCAAGAAGTGGCAGATAATTTTAATATTCATCCAAATGTGGCAAGACTACATTTATCAAAGCTTGAAGATGTCAACATGTTGGCATCCGAAACAAAAAAAACGGGTAAAGGCGGCAGACCCAGCAGATTATATCGCTTATCTGATGATGTTATTCAGCTGCATTTTCCATACCGCGACTATATGCTCCTTTCGAAGGTTGCGATTCAAACCATGATTTCCCTTGGGGAGGCTGGCAGAGAAGCCCTTTTCTTAACAGGAAAACGGTTTGGTGCAGAAATTATTGAGCAGGAAATGACAAAAAGTTCACTTGGTGAAGAATTAGAATTCGAGCAAAAGCTAAATATATTAAAGAGTGCAGCAACACTCGCAGGTTTTTATCCGGAATTTGAAGCAAATGGCGAAAAAACCAAAATATACTTCCAAATTTTTAATTGTCCTTTTAAAGAAGTGGCTGAAGAACATACGGAAACAGTTTGCAGTATGCACCATGAATTTTTAAAAGGAATGTTTGGAGCTCTTTTTGAATCGGTAGAGTTGATTGAAAAAGAAAATATGATTTCCGGTTGTGAAACCTGTTCTTATCAAGCACTTGTCACAAACTAATTCGAAACCATTATTTACATTGCACCTCCTTTTCTTTATAATATTGTAATGATGGTATCGTAGGGTAAAAGGAGGGATACATATGGATCGCATGTTCAGAGTTTGTGGTTTCTGGACGGGCATTTTCACCGTTATGTTATATCTTGGTGATTTGGATAAGACAGCTATGCTTTTCTTAGCCCAAACAGGATTCTTTGTTCTGTTAAGTTATCTTAAACTTTCCGAGCGTATGTATTTGTATGTTTTCGGAGCATATTTAACTATTTTCTTCGCTGGCTTTACATATTGGACAACGTTCATGATGCCACTTGGTGGCGGAGAATAAGAAAAAATAAAAACGCCGTTAAAACCGGCGTTTTTATTTTTTATACGGAGAATAGATCACTTTCACTTAATTGAAGAGCTTTTTGTTGAATAATAATATGAAAGTAAGAACTCATTCCCGATGGCATGATCAAACTACGTATAGCCCTATTCCTTTTGCTAACCTCTGAAAAAGGATTTGGGTCAAAATGGTCCTCTAGTTCCTTAAGAATACCCGTTTTAAGTAAAAATTCATCCTGCCTAAGTTTTGTTAAGAATCGTAAACTTACTTCTTCCCCTTTTTGGATCAGATAATCAAAATGGATATGTGTAGTAATATCCATTTCACCGGGATATTCTAGGACATTATTTATCATCCTATGTTGATAATAGCCTCTCAAGCTTCCCTCTGCCCTTCTGGGATTCATCCACTCTTCATTTGTATATCCATAATCAGCCGTTGCCACAAATCCTTTGGAAAGTACATTCGAGATATTCTGCAACATTTTTTCCATTGCTATAGGAATCTCTATCCGTTGATTATCTCGCAAAGCTAGATCGCTTTCTCGTAAAAAGCGGAGAATATCTTCATTTTCTAAAGGTATCTTTTTCTCTACAAGACCTTCACTTTGATAACCGACCATCACCTCGAATAACTGCCCATGACCTTTTTCAATCACATGAACCGGAAGTGCATCAAAGAGTTCATTGGAAAAAATCACCCCTTCAAAGGCTTGCAGCTCCATCAAGTTCTCAATTTGGATCACTGAAGGATAATTTTTTAGTAATTCCTTTTGCAGGTTTCGGTGAAAGGGACTTGTTTCCACAATAATGTATTGTAATGATGTATGGATTGTTTCATGCCATTCCTCCAAGAAAGATTGAGCAAATCTGCCATCCCCTGCCCCAATTTCGCAAAATACAGGTTCAAGGTTCGCTATTTTACATATTCGTGAAAACCATTTGGCGATTAGCCTGCCATATACGTCTGAGATATTACTAGTAGTAATAAAATCGCCAAGACGTCCAATTTTTTGTTTATCTTTCATATAATATCCCAATTGTGGATGATAAAGGGCTGCACCAATAAAGTCAGCATAGGATATTAAACGAGTTGGTGAATTTGACATTAGCTGCTGTAAATATTTATCCATCATTGCTCCTTTGAATTACCACTATTGACATAGTGAAAACTTTAATATATTGTAAAGTTAGTAGCTTAACAATATCCCCTCCCATTATTTTGAATGAATAGAACATCCCCCAGAAAGACCCTTCTCTTTATGAGAAGGGTCTTTCTATTTAGAACCCATTCAAAAACGGATTACCGTCCATTTCATCAACAATCGTTGTTGCAGGACCATGACCTGATAGTACATAGGTTTCCTCTGGCAATGTTAAGAGCTTGTCATGAATACTTTTTAGCAGTTGATCCTGATTTCCGCCTGGAAGATCTGTTCGGCCGATACTGCCTTGAAACAGAGCATCTCCTGAGATGACAAACCCGTCTTTTTCAAAATAATAAGAAACACTTCCAGGTGAATGACCTGGTGTATGTAATACAGTAAACTCAAAATCATCGATTTTCATTACGCCTTCATTTTTAATAAGATGGTCGGCGGGATTAACCCTAATTTCTTCAATTAACCTAAAGAAGGCGGATCCATTTAGCGCTGGGTCCCCGAGCCATTTTTCTTCCTGTTTGTGGATATAGACGGGAATATTATAAAAATCTCTTACTTCACTTACTGCGCCAATATGGTCAAAGTGCGCATGGGTAAGCATGATTGCAGCAGGCTTTAAGCCTCTCTTTGTTAATAAATTAATCAGTTTTTTCCCTTCACCGCCCGGGTCGAAAATTAAACAAGCACGATCCGGATTTTCAACAATATAACAATTGGTTTGTATACTTCCTAAGGGTATTTGCTGCCATTTCATTTTCATTGTTCCTCCAAATTGGAATTGAGATACAATTATTTTACACTATTAATTAAGAAGGCGGAAGAATTGCCTTTAAAAGGGGGATACTAAAATGATAAAAGCTTTTGCAGTCGAAGCTAATTCTGAAATTGCCGATTTCCCGGAATTTCATGATTTGTTATTTGAAGAGACCAACATTAATTGGAATGTTAGAAACTTTTTTATTTACCTTATAGATGAGGAGGCGAACCTCGCTCAAGAATTATTAAAGGCTGCTGAACTTTTTGAACATATTCACCCGTTATTCGTTGTGGCTAATGGTAAAAAGAGCACAACTTTCGAGGATTATGCGCTTGAATTAGACGTAGACCATTGCGGTCTATTTGCGTCTGATATCATTCCCTTCTGTATTACCAAGGGAAATCAAAATGACATTCAGATGGCGATGTATCAATTTGAGGAGCATCTAGTATTTGAAACAAGGGAAAATGGGTCAGCTCTTTTCTTTATTGATAAGAACAATATTGAACTGATTCACAAAATTGCCAGGGCATATGATATTGTTGTCACTTTTGCCCTCGACAAATGAAAGAAAAAAATATAAAATAGGAATCGAATGTATATAATATTGTTACATAATTTTCTTTTAAACTTAGGCTTCATGCCTGCTTATTACTTATAAAGGGGGATTTCTCATGGGTTTGGTTATCATTTTTGCTCTCATTACCGTGCTCGCTGTATTTGGAGGATTAAGGTCACTAAAGTCTAAAAATATGCTAGGTGCATTTTGGGGTGTAGCATCCTTTCTTGTTTTTGGCTGGTTTACCGTTATGACCATTGTTGAACACGGTTTCCCTACTGGAACACATTAAAAAAAAGACTGTCAGCCGACAGTCTTTTTTTTATGTCATTCTTTTATCATCTTATATTTTTTCTTTGCTTTTAAATCGATAATATTTTCAAAACTGTTTCCAAATAATAAGGCATCGCCGGATGGTGAAATAGTGATGGGCTCGTTATCTAAACCTTCCATAATAACTTTTTTGCTCCCCTTTTTAACATCATATAATACTAATTGAAAACCACTCATATAAGAATCAATTTCACCACTACTCAGCGGTTGAAGAGTGATAAATTGTCCCTTATTCTCATCGTAATCATAAAAAGGAACTAACCAATCCGAGAAATTCGTCAATTGCGGGATAGAGAATGAAAATATTTCTTTTTTGCTTTGATTATAGAAGGAATAGGCAGCCTTAGATTGATCTTGCTTACTCACCGTGACGGTCATAATTAAATGGCGAAATGTTGAAAAATGAATGGCTGATGGAAATATTGGTTTCTCCCTTTCATTATCCAGGTTCATCCCGATAAGTGGAGCAAATAAAGCAGGTTTATTTTCATCCCAATTTAAGAAAGCTATTTCATCCTCGTTCATCCATTTAATAAATGGCTGAGGTATGGAAAGCTCTTTTGTTTTTGAATTTTCGATGTCCAGTAATGAAACAGAGAAAGTCCAATCTTCTGCAAATTTGGTAACGAGTATTTGTGACTCGTTATATGGATTCCACTCAAACTCTAACTCATGAGAGGGAAATGATTCATTTAGTTTTTGTGAACCCTTAGCATCGATTATTGTAACTAAGCCCTCATACGAAGATGGAGAGGAATGAATTAATATATAATTTTTTGATGGACTAATTTCAACAGTAACGATTGGATACTTACTTTTATAAATTAAATCACTTTTGCCGGTTAATAAATGATATCGGTAGACATTGGAAGTCTGCTCGACGTTTGTTATATAGAGGACTTCGGTATCTGAGATCCACCCTGCAAATTTGTAAAATTCACCTTCTGGTGGTGAAACAGGCAGCTTCCATTCTGTTCTTTGTTCTGTAGTAGAAGTTTTGCTCTTATTTGGTTTAGCTGAAGTCTTTGATTTCTGCGGTTCTTTATTCACGCAGGCACTTAAAAGGAGGGTCATAACAATCAATAGTATGGACAAAGTATGATTTTGATAGGACACTTTTCTCTTTAACTGAATCATCTTCCCCCTCCTTGTATCCCTCTTTTGCTTTTTTTATAATGATAATTAATTTTAATGAGAATAAACGGACAATACAAGTAATGAGCTTACTAAATTTATAAATAAAGGGCTGCTAAAAATATTGCTTCGGCCCGTTTCAATATTTCTGGAAATTGCGATAGCGGCAGGGGGTTTATTCCTTTTCCTAACTCCAACGTAAACCCTGGCTGTTTAAACTCCTGAATAAACCAGTCCTTATATCCTGCATGGCTATTTACATAGCGAATCGCCTCATAACCGCTTACTTTTTCAAATTCTTTAGCAATTGTCTCTGATTCAGCAGGTTCAAAGCCTTCATAGCCCCAATAAAACTCCTCCCCTTGGGTATGGAACGCTAATACACGATTAAATGGGTTATTTTTTGCCAAGTCAGCCATGGCGATAGCTTCTGGTTCCGTTAACGGCAAATCGCCTGGATAGTCCCTTGGCGCTGGTGATTTGGGCCGCTTATTTTGTTTACAAATATCCCAGTTAGCCGGAAATTGATTATTTAAATCAATGCCCCGGATATTGGCTTTCCAATGAATAAAATCATCTGTACCTTCATTGATGCTGATGACTTCGTCTCTTAAACTAATAGGAGGTCCGTTTAAAACCAAATCCACTCCATCGGGATTAACCATTGGAACGATAGACAATTCTACATTTTGATATAGTTCAAGAGTATTCTTCCCTTCAATTAAGCTTCCATTTGTTAAGGATAGCAGATACTGATTTAACAAAATCATCAGCACCAAAGTTGTAATCCATTCATTTGCATGGAAAGAGGCATTCATATGTACTTTTTTAGCACCCTTTCCAATCCGGATTTCATGAATCGAATTTCCAAGTACACTGTTTCCGATTACAGAAACTTTTATAAATGGGTATACCTTTTGTAAATGATTAATTATCTTAACTAAACTCTTATAATCGCAGCCCGCCTTTGCTGAGGTATTGGGTTTAGTAATCCTTTCAGGCAAGTACATCGTTTTACCCAATGTTAACTTTTTAGAATCCAGGTTTTGATTTAATAAATGAATGGCATCTACGGGTATATTTTTAGAACGGGCAATTTTCCAAAAGGTATCATCTTTTTTAATGGTATATGGTACAGAAATATATCCAGGCATAAGTATTTTTTCTGAGACTTTTAATTGAATTGGGTCGACATCCAGGTTGGAATCGATAATGAGTTCAAGCGGTACCATAAACAAATTACTTAAATATGACATGGTATCTCCGGAGCGTACAATTATCTCCATTATATCTCCCTCCATTTTATATGTAACATATGAAAGAGATTTGAAAAAATGATTTCAAAAGAAAAAACCTGCAATATGATATTATCCCCTTTAAGTAGACAGTGTAAAAAAGCCCGCTATTTGGCGGGAATGATACACTACTACTTGGAGGGGATTTTTAATGGCTAAAAAGGGGACAAAATTTCAATCCTATACAGAGGAATTCAGGCGTTTAGCAGTTGAAAGATATTTAAATGGTGATGGTAGCTATCTGACTCTCTCTAAGGAGTTA
>NZ_JAQMWQ010000049.1 GCF_030403775.1 Paenibacillus sp. BSR1-1 | reverse complement strand
ACGGATAAGTCTTTGGCATTCGGAGTTTGTCTGAATTCGGTAACCCGATGAGGGCCCCTAGTCCAAACAGTGCTCTACCTCCAAGACTCTAACAACGTGAGGCTAGCCCTAAAGCTATTTCGGAGAGAACCAGCTATCTCCAAGTTCGATTGGAATTTCTCCGCTACCCACACCTCATCCCCGCACTTTTCAACGTGCGTGGGTTCGGGCCTCCATCCAGTGTTACCTGGACTTCACCCTGGACATGGGTAGATCACCTGGTTTCGGGTCTACGACCACATACTCAAACGCCCTATTCAGACTCGCTTTCGCTGCGGCTCCGTCTCTTCAACTTAACCTTGCATGTAATCGTAACTCGCCGGTTCATTCTACAAAAGGCACGCTATCACCCATTAACGGGCTCTAACTACTTGTAGGCACACGGTTTCAGGATCTCTTTCACTCCCCTTCCGGGGTGCTTTTCACCTTTCCCTCACGGTACTGGTTCACTATCGGTCACTAGGGAGTATTTAGCCTTGGGAGATGGTCCTCCCTGCTTCCGACCGGATTTCACGTGTCCGGCCGTACTCAGGATCCACTCAGGAGGGAACGAAGTTTCAACTACAGGGCTTTTACCTTCTATGGCTGACCTTTCCAGGTCGCTTCATCTACCCCGTTCCTTTGTAACTCCATGTTGAGTGTCCTACAACCCCGAAAGGCAAGCCTTTCGGTTTGGGCTGTTCCCGTTTCGCTCGCCGCTACTTAGGGAATCGCGTTTGCTTTCTCTTCCTCCGGGTACTTAGATGTTTCAGTTCCCCGGGTCTGCCTTCAGTACCCTATGTATTCAGGTAAAGATACTGCTCCATTACGAGCAGTGGGTTCCCCCATTCGGAAATCTCCGGATCAAAGCTTACTTACAGCTCCCCGAAGCATATCGGTGTTAGTCCCGTCCTTCATCGGCTCCTAGTGCCAAGGCATCCACCGTGCGCCCTTTCTAACTTAACCTAAAAGGTTTTACTCTAATAAATAGAGAGAAAAACTAAAATGGCGATTACTCGGTTTTTACTTGGTTACTTCTTCTATACGATTATCTAGTTTTCAAAGAACGAAATTGGTGGAGCTTAGCGGGATCGAACCGCTGACCTCCTGCGTGCAAAGCAGGCGCTCTCCCAGCTGAGCTAAAGCCCCGTTATGAAGTGGTGGGCCTAAATGGACTCGAACCATCGACCTCACGCTTATCAGGCGTGCGCTCTAACCAGCTGAGCTATAGGCCCTCATAACGAAAGTTATGAAATTAAGTGAAAGAATCAATCTTTCAAAACTAAACAAACACAAAACAATCAAACAAACGTTATTGTCTGGCTCTTACGTCCAGCTTATATCCTTAGAAAGGAGGTGATCCAGCCGCACCTTCCGATACGGCTACCTTGTTACGACTTCACCCCAATCATCTGTCCCACCTTAGGCGGCTG
>NZ_JAQMWQ010000048.1 GCF_030403775.1 Paenibacillus sp. BSR1-1 | reverse complement strand
CTTTTAGGACCCCTTAATCCGTTGGACACGAAAATGCTTAATTATTACACTAGTAACAAGCAAAATATCGTGAAAGGGGGTCTTTAAATGCCTAAAAAGAAAATTGATGTGATTGAAGATGTAAAAAAGAAATATGTTCGAATGGCACTAGAGAGTGGAAAGATGACCTCTATTGCCAATAAAGCGGGAATTTCAAGGGATACTCTTCGAAAGTGGATAGACGAATATGAGGAAGAAGTTCGTGACGCTATGGAAGTTGAAGGAGTCACAGTTCTTTCTGAGAATCCCTCCAAAGAAGAACTCCTGGTTAAGTATGAACAGGCAATGAAGTTGTTAGGTGAGAAGGAGCTAGAAGTAGCGATGTTAAAGAACCTTTTAAAAAAAAGCCCCCTTCGATAAGTGAACGTTTGGAAGAAGTGGCTCTCTGGGTTAGTGAAGGTTTTCCTATTAATCGCACAACTGCTGCATTAGGAGTGAATCGTTCCTTGTATTATCACCATAATAAACTAAATGAAATTGAGGAAAACAAAGGTATTAAACGGGGAAGGCCTATTCCTGGTTTCTCTACTACAAATGATGGAGAAAAGGTTTCGGATGAACAAATTGAAGAATGGTTAATGGAGGCCGTTGAGGGAGAAGAAGGCGTTTACGGGTATAAAAAATTAACTCAATATCTAAAAGAGACCCATTTTCTCCAAATCAACAAAAAGAAGGTCCATCGTTTGTGTGAAAAGCTAGGCATTCTTTTGCCAGCAAGACACGCTCCCTCTCTTTATCCAAGAAAGTTAGCGAGGAAGCATGTCATTACGGCGCCGAACCAATTATGGCAGTTGGATATCAAATATGGATCCATTGAGGAGAGTGGCCGTTTCTTTTTCCTAGCAAGTGCCATCGATGTATTTGACAGGAGCATTGTCGGGTATTATCGAGGTTCTAAATGCCAAGCTACGGACATAATCGAAATGCTTAGAGAGGCGTTAAAGAATCGAAAAGTTATCATTCCTAAGGAAGAAGATAAAAACTCGCTCATTATTCGGAGTGACAACGGACCGCAGTTTTTAAGCAAGGGGTTTGGTGATTTTTGTAGGGAACTAAAAGTGTATCATGAGAGGATTCCACCTAAGTCACCGAACTTAAATGCTTATATTGAATCATTCCACAGCATTATTGAAAAAGAGTGTTATCAACGTCATACTTTTGAGTGTTTTGAAGAAGCGTATTATTGGATTGATCAATTTATGGACTTTTATAATAATCGAAGATTTCATGGCAGCCTCAAATACCTTTCTCCAGCTAAATATAATTGGAGATTCCGGAAAGAGGGCTATATTCCTGAGATGGCTGTCAACCTGTAACAGAGAGGCTCCTTCTTCATCTTACCGACCGAGAAAGTGATGGAGCGAAAGGGTCAAGCGAAGTGGGCTTGACGCTGTAGTGACATCATTTATAATCGCGGAAGGTGAAGAAGGTTGACCTCAAAATGAAAAACTGAGAAAACAAGAGAAAAAGAAAGCTTGTGTCCGGAATTAGGGGGCCAAACCGAA
>NZ_JAQMWQ010000047.1 GCF_030403775.1 Paenibacillus sp. BSR1-1 | reverse complement strand
CGGCGGTCTTTTTCTTACGATTAGTCAATATCTTTTTTAATAAAATTATAGTTTTAAAGTGGACAGGGTAGTTTAGTCGTAATAATAAATAGGGGACGAACTTAATTTTTGACATACTTAATAAACCTAGGTTAACTTGGCTTTTTTTACTAGGTCATTTGAATATGTTATTCTTTAGAAGACTATGATTTGGAGGCCAAACCGTAATCATAGTTCATATTGTGTGTAATAAGAAAGAAGATGTTCTTCAAAAGCTTATTCACACAAGCGATGGACGCAACTTTATGACATTTGTTATAGGGTTGCGTTTTTAATTTATCATAATATTCGACGATGTGATTTTGTCCGAAACGTCTTTGCTTAATCATGTTCTGAATGATTAAAAAGAGTAATTTTCTTAAGTGTTTATTTCCACGCTTGTTAATCTTGTCCTTAAAAAAGGTTTTTCCTGATTGGAATCGCCGAATATCAATTCCTGCATAGGCATTCAGCTGCTTGTTGTTTTCAAAACGATCGATGTCTCCGATCTCGGCCAATAAGCGTACAGCTGTATTGGGGCCAATCCCAGGAAAACTTAGTATTACCTTGTACTCGTTGCGTTCTTTAGCTAACTGGACCATACCATCGATACACTGTTCCTTCTGTTGGAGAAGGTCCTGGTACCGTCTAGCGTATGCCCGTAGTTGCTCGCACAATACATCTGAGGATGAAACAGCTGGATAGGATTGATGGGAAGCTTCAATTAATGCGATTGCTTTCTTTTCTGCGATCGCTGCAGAGATATTTTTATTTGTATTGGCACGTATTTTATTTTTAAGTATTGTTTTTGATAGTCCCAGAACATTATCGGGATGTGGAAACAATTGGACAATATTTAGAAATAAATCAGATTTTTTTGTGAAGAGTTTTTCTAATTCTGGAAACGTCAACTGAATAACTTTATGTAATCGACTGCGTATAACTGATAATTCATCATCAAGTTCACTATAAAATCTAGAAAGTGATTTCAACTGATGAAAAAGGTTTTCCGCCCCCTGAGTCTCCCTACGGTAGGTTGAAAAATGAGTTAAAGCTAATTGATGTGCATCGCTTTTATCAGTTTTATATATCCTTAAAGAATCGCATTGTATCTTAGCCTCTAAGGGGTTTAAAAGGCAGTATGAATAATGGTTTTCCTGCATGAAACGCTCAATTTGTCGTGAATAGACACCAGTTGACTCAAACACAATATTGGGCTGTTCTCCATATCCTTCAATTAGTTCATTAATCCGTTCCCTCAACCCTTCAAATTCAGGTTTGGTGTGTTTAATTTCACCTTCGTAAATACATTTTTTCAAGCCATTATAAATGACCATGTAACTCTTTCCCATACTAACGTCTAATGCTATCACATGTTTCATGTTGTCCTCCTACAATTTACTTACATTGAAGACTTCATCTTACACTTATCGATTCCAATTTCTTATACACGATCTCAAGGATCCAACATACTTAAATCTGATTCAAATAAGGTAAGTGAAGAGGGTCAGTTTTTTTTACGGATTCTAAGATCCCAAAAGACCGTCGACCTATTCTTCACTTCTACTATATAAAAAATAGTAGTGCTAACCAATGCCTTGGTCTGCACTACTAATCTTAGTATGTTTT
>NZ_JAQMWQ010000046.1 GCF_030403775.1 Paenibacillus sp. BSR1-1 | reverse complement strand
AACTAACCTCCCTCTATATAGAAAGGAAAATCTCACGATTTCTCTTGTTTTCTCCAAATTTCGTAGTAGTTTGTTTTAAAGTCCAATTGAACATTGGAATTATAGTGTACTAAAGGATAATTTTGGGAACAAAGTGAAAAAGAAACTTATAGTTAAACAAACCAACCTTATCCAAAAGTTGGATAACTAGATAAAGTATGGTCGCACTGGTAGATCTCCACATTTCTCATGGAGGTTAACCCTCCCATTTCTCACAGAGTCTAAGCTCCAAAATTCCTTCGTCCAACCTTTCCATGAGGTGGATGTCAGTCATGCTGCCAGACAGGGTCCTTGCCCGTATTTTAGTTGATTTACTGACTAATCCGTGCTTCAAATGTCTAAAACAATAAAACTACTATTTAATGAATTTCACTAAAAGAAATTTAAGCTGCTATCTGTAATTCCGCCATATGAGGAATGTCCCTTAACATACGTTCTTCACTAAATTCACACTGCTTTTTACCGATGGTAAACAGAATTCGTATAAGCTTGTTACATATTGCAATCAACGATTGCATCTTTTTTAATGGATTATTTGGGCGTTTTGTAAAATACTCATGTAATGCTTTAAAAGCTTTATTTTTAGCGACCAAAGGCATTGCCACCCGAAAGAGGAGTGCTCTTAAAGTCTTCCTTCCTCTCTTGGTAATTTTGGTTTGTCCTTTGTGCTTTCCTGATGTATTTTCCTTCAGGCTCAGCCCAGCCAATTTAATAATCTGTCTAGGGTGGGTGTAATTGCCTAGGTCTCCAACCTCCGCATAAAAGCCTGCAACCGTTTCTTTCCCTATTCCTTTAATCGCCAACATTTGTTCAACACCAGGAATTTGTTCAAGAAGTTTATCTATATTAGATTCCAGTTCTTCGAACTTTTCCTTTATAAGCTCATATTTGTCTATTAACGTGCTTAGCTCTAATTTAGCCATACCCGAACCTTCGCGAATTCCGATAGAATCAGTGGCAACCTGCTTTAGTTCTTTTATTCTACCGAGTCCAACTGCACGTTTAACAGCTTTTCGAAGATGTATTAATATTTCTTGTTCCGAAAGGTTCACTAACTCATGAGGCAATAAATTTAGTTTTAATAATTGGATCGCCGACTTACCTTCCCAATCTTTAAATACCGTAAGGAATTCTGGAAAGTAGCGGTCTATCCAATTATGGACTTGTCCTTGAACTGCTTGAAGGTCAACAGATAAGAGATCACGTATTTTTCGAGCCACACGAAGTTCTGCATAAACTCCTTTTGGAATATTAGGTTCTGCATATCTCCCGTCTTTAACCAACTGTGCAATAACTCTGGCATCCTTTACATCATTTTTAGTAGGAGAATTATCATCTAACTCTTTACTTTTCTTAACATGCATAGGATTTACGACTACAAACTTAATATTTTGTTCCTTAAGGAAATGAGCTAAATTGAGCCAATAATGACCTGTCGGCTCCATTCCTACGATCACTTTTTCCATTTTGTTTTGATCCATCAACTTTTTAAGCCACTCTATGAAACAGTTAAAGCTCGAATTTGTATTTTCAAAATAAAAGGGTGCCGAAAACTCTAAACCTCTAAAGTCCTGGGCTCTTGCCACATGCTTGTATTTAGCAATATCAACACCTATAATTAATGTTTGAGAAGTAATTTGAGCAATCTTTTCATTTTGGTTATAATTCATTTAAATAGCCTCCTGGTATTATGTTTGTGTCCTTTTTG
>NZ_JAQMWQ010000044.1 GCF_030403775.1 Paenibacillus sp. BSR1-1 | reverse complement strand
TTAGGCACGCCGCCAGCGTTCGTCCTGAGCCAGGATCAAACTCTCCAAGAAAGTTGATTAGCTCATAAAATAAAACGTTGGCTTCGTTTCAAACGAAACGAATATTATTGTTTGTTGACGTTTTTGTTTGTTTAGTTTTCAAAGAACAATTTCATCATCGCTCAAAAGCGACTTTATTATCATAACAAGTTATCAACTCGAAGTCAACAACTTTTTGTTTTTCTTTCATCGCCTCGCTGACGACTTTTCATATATTACAGGAGATTAATAGATTGGTCAATACTTTTTCAAAAAAAAATATAAAACGTTATATTTCCTCTTATATTTCAAGCTTAAAACAGCTTCCATTTAAGCTGTTTTATTATTACTTGTCCCTAATATGACAATGACCACTCGATAATCAGTAATGTCTTAGGAGGGGGTAGCTGGGAATGGGAGCTGCCCGCCAGGGATCATTTAAACAAGTCAGCAATTCTCCTCTTGATACCCCCAGAAGAGAGTTCAAAGAAGAAACTGGCTTTTTATCTGAGCACTAGCTGTTTCTAGGAAGCTCCTAACAGTTCCACTGCTCAACCAGTGAGCAGCAATATTCTTGAGTGCTTCTTCTGTTGAACTGTTAGCAAAATAATAGAGTTCCTTTACAGAAGTAACTCCTCCAGGATGCCCCACTATTCCACCCCATGTATTAGTTTGATAGCCAAATTTCATGCTCCTTGACTCTTAGAAACCAGTATATAACCAAGTTGCTCCTAAGATGATCAAAAGTATGCTTGATTTAGCAACAAAATATGACCGTTAGGATATATAGATATCTGAAGGAAATTGTCGAAAATCAGTAAAGTATTTCAGAAAAAAAGACATTATTCCCCAGAAAATGATTCTATACTTTATTTTTTTGATTAATATGACATGTCCAGGCGAAGTTCAGGGAAGAATAGCATTGCCCTCCCTATCATCGTCAAATTCATAGTGAAACAGGCAATGCCCAACTTGTATCCAATCATCTTGACTCAATCGATTACTGCATCTTGATTGGAAATTGGATTGATCGAATTAAATTACCAAAATAATCCAGTAAAATAAACACTACAAGATTAAAAAACTCCAAAATGGATATAGTTGTACCATATGCCATAAGGAGTGATTTTTTTGTCGGGTGAACGCCATTATATTGTAATAGAAAAACAATCAAATAAAGCGGCCAAAGTGTCCATTTCTCTTGCGATCATTGGATTTGTTTTGAGCCTGATCCCCATCCTTGGCTGGATCCTTCTCCCGGTGTGGATTATGGCAATTTTATTCGGTATAGTAGGCCTTTTTAATTCATACAGGCGCGGACTGGCCATATCCGGAATCCTAATTGGTCTTTTTACATTTGTGTATAAAGCGCTAATCCTACAAGCCATATTCGGTGGATAGATCATACCAAAAAACAGATATCCATTTGGATATCTGCTTTTTCGTTTCGTAACACTCAATAAACTAGATCCAACAATTTCCCCGTTCAACATAACCAATTAATCGATTAATTTAAACCGCTGGATGTCTCTTTCCTAAAGGGTTGTACGCAATTCACCGATAAAAATTTTATCATTACTATTGAGTTTTAGTCTCAACTTGGAATATATGTAGGTAATTTTCAGATGGATGAAGTGAAATTGTAATGCGGTAAAAAAGAAGTTTCGAGGGAACCTTTTTTTATTCTGGAAAATAAAAAAAGGCTCCGCAGGTAGGACTCGAACCTACGACCGATCGGTTAACAGCCGATAGCTCTACCACTGAGCTACTGCGGAATAATGGAAAGGTATTTTGCTATCGCAAAAAAACACTAGTGGGCCTAAATGGACTCGAACCATCGACCTCACGCTTATCAGGCGTGCGCTCTAACCAGCTGAGCTATAGGCCCATAAATAATGGAGCGGGTGATGAGAATCGAACTCACAACATCAGCTTGGAAGGCTGAGGTTTTACCACTAAACTACACCCGCACTTTTGAAAAATTGGAGGCAGCAACCGGATTTGAACCGGTGATAAAGGTTTTGCAGACCTCTGCCTTACCACTTGGCTATGCTGCCTTAATTTGGCTGGGCTAGCTGGATTTGAACCAACGCATGTCGCAGTCAAAGTGCGATGCCTTACCGCTTGGCTATAGCCCATTGATATTAATATTAGATGGGGCGACTGATGGGAATCGAACCCACGAATGTCGGAACCACAATCCGATGCGTTAACCACTTCGCCACAATCGCCATAATTCCAAGTATTCTAAAATAATGGTGGAGGGGGACGGATTCGAACCGCCGAACCCGGAGGGAGCGGATTTACAGTCCGCCGCGTTTAGCCACTTCGCTACCCCTCCACATATAAAAACAATTTGTAGATGGTGGCTCAGGACGGAATCGAACCGCCGACACAAGGATTTTCAGTCCTTTGCTCTACCGACTGAGCTACTGAGCCATAATAAGATTATTTCCTAAACTTTGAAGGTGGTCATACCTTCGTCCCCATCTCAGAAAGCTTACTCAAGCAGCAGCTCGATGGGTACGCTGATGCAATTTCTAAGTAGCTTATTCGATCGTACTCTACCGACTGAGCTACTGAGCCACAAAAAAATCTATATCAACAGCAGCGCTAACTACTGGGATAAAAATGGCGGTCTGGACGGGACTCGAACCCGCGACCTCCTGCGTGACAGGCAGGCATTCTAACCAACTGAACTACCAGACCATATTGCGGGGACAGGATTTGAACCTGCGACCTTCGGGTTATGAGCCCGACGAGCTACCGGACTGCTCCACCCCGCGACGATGAAAAAAAGATTGTTTTGTGCATGCATTTAGTTGCATGGACTGTATAAACCATAAAATATTATGGCGGAGGAAGAGGGATTCGAACCCCCGCGCGGTTTAACCCGCCTGTCGGTTTTCAAGACCGATCCCTTCAGCCGGACTTGGGTATTCCTCCGTTAAAAATATGGTAGCGGCGGAGGGGATCGAACCCCCGACCTTACGGGTATGAACCGTACGCTCTAGCCAGCTGAGCTACACCGCCAATATCATATTAAAAATGGAGCCTAGCGGGATCGAACCGCTGACCTCCTGCGTGCAAAGCAGGCGCTCTCCCAGCTGAGCTAAGGCCCCATGTTGTTATTTTAAAAAAAATTAGAATGGTCGGGAAGACAGGATTCGAACCTGCGACCCCTTGGTCCCAAACCAAGTGCTCTACCAAGCTGAGCTACTTCCCGTAATTAATGGCGCGCCCGAAAGGAGTCGAACCCATAACCTTCTGATCCGTAGTCAGACGCTCTATCCAATTGAGCTACGGGCGCATAGTATTGAGTGTTATTTTGATTCCCCAAAAAACACTATTTATTTTACTTCGTAAAAAAAAATGGTGCCGAGGACCGGAATCGAACCGGTACGGTAGTCACCTACCGCAGGATTTTAAGTCCTGTGCGTCTGCCAGTTCCGCCACCCCGGCAAAAATGGAGCGGAAGACGGGATTCGAACCCGCGACCCCCACCTTGGCAAGGTGGTGTTCTACCACTGAACTACTTCCGCATTATTAATCTAAATGG
>NZ_JAQMWQ010000043.1 GCF_030403775.1 Paenibacillus sp. BSR1-1 | reverse complement strand
GGTCAAAAGTAGATCAAAACCTGATGTAGAGTGGGGGCCTTGAAAGTTTCGTTCATATCAGGAGGCTCCCCGGCACGCCCGCGGAAAGCGAAGCGCCTGGAGCGCAAATCAACAACTTAGTTTAACAGACCAAATCAAAAAAATGGGGCATCCCGCAGCCGGGACACCCTGGTATATAAAAAGAGAGGTTAAATTTGGGATGAGTAAGAGTTTTTCAACAAATTACTGCATCAAAGAGGTGATCATTAAAAACTGGGGGTCCTCAAGGAATCTCCTCTTTCTTCATTACACTTACATCTTAGCGGGAAAAATTGAAGATGTTATGAAGAACTTGTGGTGAATTTGTGAAGTTAGAAAAATCACAGACCTATGATGATATAGTTTAGATATGGGGAGTGATAATAATGAGAATATTATTAGTGGACGATGAACGTAGAATTATAGAAGTTCTCGAAGCTTACCTTGAAAGAGAAGGCTATGAAATACATTGTGCCGATAATGGCATCGATGCCTTAAAAAAAGTTAAAACCATCAGACCTGATTTAATCATACTAGATTTAATGCTTCCTGACATATCTGGTGAAGAGGTATGCCGTCTCGTCAGAAAAGATTCCGATGTACCGATTCTTATGCTGACCGCCAAATCGGCCGAGGATGACCGCATCAACGGGATTGTAATGGGGGCAGACGACTATTTAACAAAACCATTCAGCCCGAGAGAAGTCGTCGTTCGTGTCCAAGCCATTTTAAGACGTGCGAAAAAGACTGAAAAAATAGAACGTCTTGAATTCAATAGAAAAAGACTGTCAATTGACCTGGATAAAAAAGAAGTAACTGTAAATGGACAATATGTAACCCTTACTCCGATTGAATATAAACTGCTAACTAATATGGCGGTGAACCCAGGACGAGTATACAGCAGAATGGACCTATTAGAAAAAATTCAGGATGAAGGCTTGTATTATGAGGGCTACGAGCGCAGCGTTGATACTCATATAAAAAATCTTCGTAAAAAAATTGAACTGGATTCTAGGCAGCCAGATTTTATCCTAACAGTCTTTGGCATGGGCTACAAATTTGGAGGGGTGCTCGATGCTGCAAACACTCCGGTCTAAAATTCTTTTTTACCTGGTACTCATTTCGATGATCGGAATTTTAATCGTCAGCTTTTTTATCCAGTATGGCTTTGAAGAAAGCTTTCACAGCTATTTAGACCGAAACCGTGAAAAAAAGATAGATAGAATCATCACGGAAATTGAGAAGGATTATCGCAAGAATGGCCATTTTACAAGCGATCCGGTCTTTGGACTCTTACACGAGCACGCGATGACCGATCAGCTTTATTTTCAATTGTATGACCGCTTCGGGCAGTTGCAACTGGATTCTTCGAACATTCGCGGCATGCTGAATAGCTTAGGGTTAACCGAACCGACACCGAACGGGGAGGAGTGGCACTCGAAAACCTATATCCTGAAAGTCGACAATGCCATTATCGGCAAGCTGGTTGCCATCTATCCGGAAGGCCTCATAGACGATGAATATACCTTTATCCAAACGATCCAATTATACATCCTTGCAGCTATCTGTTTAACAATCATTTTGGCGATTATCTTCAGCATGCTTTTTTCGAAAAAATTAACCTCAGGTTTAAATAAGCTTTCATTTGCGGCGGGGGAATTGCAGCAGCACAACTTGAACATTCGCATTCCCCTATCAGGCTTACCCACTGAGGTAAAGCAAATCGCCATCTCCTTCAATAATTTGGCTGAATCCTTGGCAAAAGAAGAAATGCTTCGGAAGCAGTTTACTGGCGATCTTGCTCATGAACTGCGTACACCGCTCGCCACCTTAAGAAGTCAAATCGAGGCTTTTCAGGACGGTATCTGGGAGCCAACGCGTGAGCGCCTCGAGACCAGTCATGAAGAATTGATGCGATTAGTAAGACTTGTGAATGAATTAGAAAAATTACTCGCAGCCGAAAATCCGCAAATCAGGCTTGATAAAATAGAATTAGATGCTGGAAGTGTACTGGCAGCGTTATGGGAAATTTTTATGCCCTTGTTTAAGGAAAAGGGAGTTCAGCTTCATATTGGAGAACATGGCCAAGAGGAATTGTTCGAAGCAGATAAGGATCGCTTGATGCAAATTCTTTCTAACGTCCTTAACAATGCTTTGAAGTATACGCCCGAAGGAAAAAATGTCACCATCTCTGTCGAAACCGAAATGGAAGGCTTTGTCGGTTTTAAAATTCAAGATGAGGGTTCAGGTATGGCTGAAGACGATATCCCCCATATTTTCGAGCGCTTTTATCGCGGCGATAAATCGCGTGACCGGAAAACAGGCGGCGTAGGAATTGGTTTATCCATTGTTAAAGCTTTAATGGATGCCCATAAAGGACTCATTAAAGTAAAAAGCAAGCTGAATAAAGGAACGAGCTTAACCCTTTGGTTTCCGCAAGAAGAATAGGCCGCTGCATCTGCAGGGCCTATTTTAATAAATCCTTGATATGATATACTTTTCCGCTTTCAAGATTTCCGCTAAGTAGGAATTCAATTAAAGCATTTGCTACGATATCGGGTTTTAATAACAATTCCTTTTCTTTATATTCTTTAAATTGCTCAAGGTCCTTAAATGCATCCTTAGTAGATGAACGAATGGTTTCCTGCATGTTCGTATCCATCACCCCAGGGCTAAAGGCAATAATTTTATGATTCGAATTTACTTCCGCTTGTTCCAGAGCAGCTGTTTGCGTGAACATATTCAGCCCTGCTTTGGAACTGCCATACACACTCCATCCTTCAATCGGCCGGACTGCAGCACCGGAAGTGACATTGATGACTTGGATTATCGTTTCAGTGAGCTGCGCTTTACTTAAAAACAAATTCGTAATCAGAATGGGGGCTATCAAGTTGATTTGAATGTTTCGAATGACTGGCGTTTGATCAAGGTGGCCAACCATATGGATGGGCTCAATGACACCTGCATTGTTAAATAGCAGGATTTCTGTTGGATTCTTTTGAAAAATATAATAGGCAATTTCCATAAATACTTCTTGGACTTCTTTCTCTAATGCAAGGTTACAAGAGTAATGCTGATAAAAAAGGCCTTTTTCCCATGCCAGTTTTTTAATTTCCTCATTTTCAAAGCGCGAAACAGAAACAATAGCGATTTGTTCCTGAATCAGCCGTTTGGCAATAGCCTCTCCTAATCCTTTTGACGTTCCCGTAATGACCGCATATTTCAAAAATACTCCCCCTTTATGTAACTCATAACTATTTTATTCTCCCCCATTTTTCAAAGCAAATAAAAAGAGCAGTCCCAAATGGAACTACACAGATTGTCGAGAAAGGTAATTTTCCTCGGCAATTTATTAAAGATTGATTGTCTCTGCTTAATGGCCTGTTGATTTCCGCTCCAGGCACTCGCTTTCCGCGGGGAGGTCCTAGAGCCTCCTCGGCGCTTTGGCGCCTGCGGGGTCTCTAGTGACCTCTATATCCCGCAGGAGTCGAGTGCCCTCCGCTCCAATCAACAGGGGGGAAATAAACCAATGGAGCTGCAACATACCTCTTTCTAAACCAAGCTAAAACGTTGCAAACATTTTTATCTTTTGACAGATTGCAGTCAGGAGGAACTGTTCGCTTTTATATATTACTCCCCTTAACAGGCCGTAGTGAAGCCGTGCAGCTCTTTTGAGTCTACGACGAAGCTGAACACAATATTTCCTTTCTAAATTTATAAAGATCCCGATTTAGCTATTCGATTTAGCCCTACCTTTTCCTTGTGCTCATATTATTTAATAGGTTTTTAGAAAGTCTCTATTAAAAAACACTCTGTTGATTGGAGCGGAAGGCGCGAAGACTCCTGCGGGAGTACGGGGCAGGGGAGACCCCGCAGGAGCGAAGCGACGAGTTATCATGAACGAAACTAGCTCCTACTCGTAAATACGTAGGTTAATTTGGTTAGAATGTTTATTGGAAAAAACAAACCAAATCAGAGCT
>NZ_JAQMWQ010000042.1 GCF_030403775.1 Paenibacillus sp. BSR1-1 | reverse complement strand
AGCTCATAAAATAAAACGTTGGCTTCGTTTCAAATGAAACGAATATTATTGTTTGTTGACGTTTTTGTTTGTTTAGTTTTCAAAGATCAATTTCTTTATCGCTCAAAAGCGACTTTATTATCTTACCAAACAACCAACTCAAAGTCAATAACTTTTTTTATTAGTTGTTGTCGTCTCGGTGACGACTTTTACTATATTACAGCATATCCTTTAGTTGGTCAACACTTTTTTTCATATTTTTTCAAAGGAAAACCGCTGTTGTTTTCAGCGGCTTACAACTGTTAGATAATCCAATGCTGTATAGCTACTAATGCTAATAAGCCCGGGATGCCCAAAAAGCCTGAGACTGCAGAAGTGGCGAAGTTGATTGGTACATGGATGCCGTAATGATTACCGGCAACATTTAGGAAGAACAGAAACAACGCCCCGATTAGCAACTTTATAGCAGCTTGGCCCACAAAACGAGCTGGCTTAAAGGGAGCCCCCGAAAATAATAACAAAATAACGAGCCCGCCTAAAATGGAAATGACGACAATTGGTTCCAAAAAGTGATCCCCCTTCTTAGGTCCTTTATAAAACATATGTACAAGCTCAAAAAAATAGACCTTAGGAACAAGGAAAAGCCGGGGTCCTTAATTGGCACCCCGGCAGATCTTACCTCATTAACGTAACATTCCGTTCTTTTGCTTCTCTTAAAAGGAAGATATATTTCGCTTCTGCAATCTTTGTTTGACAAATCACTTCATCAGATGGGTCAAAGCTTTTTTCAAGCAGCATTTTTTCCTGCTGCCAATGTTCCTTATACTTGTTCAACTGGATCAGCAGCTTTTCATCATATTCTTTTCGAAGCCAGCCTTTACGCCGAAAAAACATAATCCAATCCTCCGGTCTCTTTTAGTAGGAGCCCTATAATTCCCGCCGGCCCTCTAATGCTTTGGATAAGGTTACTTCATCAGCGTACTCAAGATCGCCGCCAACCGGAAGACCGTGAGCTATTCTCGTTGTTTTAATGCCTGACGGTTTTAACAATCGGGAAATATACATCGCTGTTGCTTCGCCTTCGATATTTGGATTTGTTGCTAAGATGACCTCTTGCACAGTTTCATCCTGCAATCGTTTTAACAAATCCGGGATATTAATATCCTCTGGCCCAATTCCATCCATCGGCGAAATCGCACCATGTAATACATGGTATAATCCGTTAAATTCCTTCATTTTTTCCATGGCGATCACATCTTTGGGATCTTGGACTACACATATTATGCCTTTATCCCGGCGTTGATCTTCACAAATGTAACATGGATCTTGATCGGTGATGTGGCCGCATATCGAACAATAAGTAAGATTTCGTTTCGCATTCACCAATGCCTTGGCAAAATCAAGCACGGTGTCTTCTTTCATACTTAAAACGTAAAAAGCCAAGCGGGCGGCTGTTTTTGGACCGATGCCCGGCAGTTTCATAAAGCTGTCAATCAGCTTCGATATCGGTTCAGGATAGTGCATATTAATGTTCCTCTCTTAAAAAAAGCCAAAGTGCATGAGTACCTACGCACTTTGGCTATATATTTTTATTAAAACGGCAAATTCATTCCTTTTGTAAATTGTCCCATTGTATTGTTTGTTAATTCTTCTGCCTTTTTTAGAGCATCGTTTACAGCAGCTAGGACTAGATCCTGCAGCATTTCCACGTCATCTGGATCAACTGCCTCCGGTTTAATTTGAACATCGACTACTTCTTTATGTCCAGTTACCACAACAGTAACCATACCGCCGCCAGCAGTTCCTTCGATTTTCTCCTGCCCTAATTTTTCTTGAGCCTCAGCCATTTGCTTTTGCATTTTTTGCATTTGCTTCATCATATTTTGCATATTACCCATTCCGCCACGCATCATTTTCAATTACCTCCATTTTTTAGTCAATTATTTCAACAAACTCTTCGCCAAATAATTTTTTAGCCTCTGCAATATGAGGTTCTTCCTCATGTACCGTTCCGCTGCTTTCTTCCTCTTCACCATGCTGTTGTGTGCTCAGGAAGCTTTCCCGGATCGACATCCAGTGTTCCTCGGGTACTCCTAAGATTAAAAGCCTTTTACCGGTGAATTTATTTAAGGCCGCGGTAATTCCGTCGAGGAAATCCCTTCTATCCATTGCCATTTGACAAATCATTTCATGTTTAAATTTTATTATTAAAGCATCAGTCGAAGCTGCGACTGGCTCTGCTTCATTAAGTAAGGCCGCATGTGATTTGATTAAATTGGCCCGCATTTCGCCCCATTTACTCTTGATTTGATTTAAATCATTTTTGGTTGCCTGCTTTAACACCTCATTAATCTTACCAACAGGCGGTTGGAATCCTTTTCTTGAACTCCTCTGGGCAGTCTTTTGCGGTGCTGGTGCTGGTTCATGTGCAGAAACCGCCACACCATTTTCCTTTAATTGCCTCAATTCATTTTCAAGTTGCTCAATTCTCGACATCAAATGGTCGACATTTGCTGGTGCCGCCTCAGATTGCATACTATGTGCTGTTTCCATTTGACATAGTTTTACGATCGCCACTTCTAAGAAAATCCTTGGATGGTTTGTCCAGCGCATCTCTTGCTGTGTTTTATTAAGGAGATCAATGAGCCGATAGATTTCCACAGTCGGAATCGCTTCAGCCATTTCGCGAAATTCTTCATCCAGCATAACTCTTTCCAGAGATTCCTCAAGCTTTGGCGCTGTTTTATAAAGAAGCATATCGCGATAAAACAATATCATATCTTCAATAAAACGTGCCGGGTCTTTTCCGTGAAACAAGAGCTCATCTAACGCCTCTAAACCGCTGGCAACGTCTTTATCCCGGAATGCCGCAGCTAATTTATTTAAAAATCCTTGAGATACTGAACCTGTTACCGTTAAGGCATCCTCTATCGTGACACGGTCATGACTGTAGGAAATCGCTTGATCCAATAAACTTAAGGCGTCACGCATACCGCCTTCAGCCGCTCTTGCAATCATTTGCAAGGCGCGCTCATCACAATTAACACCTGTTTCATCGACAATCAGCTTCATCCGGTTGACGATAGAACCTGCGGTAATCCTCCTAAAATCAAAGCGTTGACACCTTGAGATAATCGTTAATGGAATTTTATGAGGTTCTGTTGTCGCCAAAATAAAGATTACATGCTTCGGTGGTTCCTCTAACGTTTTCAATAGAGCATTAAAGGCACTAATCGATAACATATGCACTTCATCGATAATATAGACTTTATAGTTCACAGCAGTCGGAGCAAACTTCACCTTATCAAGAACATCACGCATCTCTTCAACTCTGGAGTTGGAGGCAGCGTCAAATTCAAGCACATCTGAAATTGTCCCATTTGTAATCCCGCGGCAAGCCGCACATTCATTGCATGGCTCTGAAACCGGAGCATGCTCACAATTGATTGCCTTCGCTAATATTTTAGCTGCACTTGTTTTACCCGTTCCTCTTGGTCCAGAAAAAAGATAGGCATGGGTAATCTTTTGTTGAAGCAGGGCATTTTGCAATGTCGTTGTTACATGTTCTTGGCCTACTACATCAATAAATTTCTGTGGACGCCAAACACGATATAATGCTTGATAAGACATGCGACATCGCCCCCTTCAAAAATTTTCATCCCATCTATTATAACGTATTCAATTTCCTTTTTACAAAAAGAATAACAAAAAAACTCATCCTTGATCTAGGATGAGTTTAATTATGTAAAATAAACTGCCGTGCACCTTCCTTCGACTGGCGCCCATAAGCGTTACTTAAGCAGTTAGCTCGGCCCAGGCACCCCTGCGGCACATGGGAGCGTCCACTTAATGCTGCTTCCTTCCGGACCTGACATGGTTCATGGATTCCCATTGCGCAGGACCCAGGCGTCAACACCACTTACTTAAGGCAGACCCTACAGGTCGCGAGCCTCAGAGAAGGGATTCAGTCCCGCTAGAGCGGATTGCGGGTACAGGGCACCGCTGCCTCCCCACCTAGCACGGCAAAGTTGATACCAAATATTTAGGCGTCGTATGTGACGCTTTTTTAGTATACAAACAATCTCAAAAAAAATCAATCTTTATCGTTTGTAAATTACTGTAAATCTTTTAACGAACTCTCATTTCTTCGCTGTTTCTCCTGCTTTTTTCTCTCTCTAATTTTTCGAAAAAAATTAGAAAGCAATTGACCGCACTCCGCTTCCAATACTCCTTTTGCGACCTCACTCTGGTGATTGAAGCGTTCATCCTCGAGCAGATTCATCAAGGTGCCCGCACAGCCGCCCTTAGGGTCCGCCGCACCGTATACAACTCTTTTTACTCTTGATAAGATAATTGCCCCTGAACACATGGGACAAGGCTCTAAGGTCACATATAAAGTCGTATCTTCAAGCCGCCATGTTCCTAATTCCTTGCAGGCTTGATCAATGGCAAGCAGTTCGGCATGGGCGATTGATTTTTGTTCACTTTCGCGCAAATTATGAGCCCTCGCAATGATCTTACCGTCCAACACAATTACCGCACCTATCGGCACCTCATCGAGCTCTTCGGCCTTTTTGGCTTCCTTCATCGCTTCCATCATATAAAATTCATCTAGTGTTTCATCTATTGCCATAAATAAACCGTCCTACTATTTATTTATCTACATTATAACATTTATCGGCACATGCTCTCATAAAATAGTTCTAGCGCATATATGTTGGGAGGAATATGAATGCAAATTCATGTTGTCCAAAGTAATCAATCATTAACGACAATTGCGAGGACCTACCATACAACGGTTCAAGATATAATTGAAGCAAATGATTTACCCAACCCAAATAATTTAGTCATTGGTCAATCCATTGTTATACCGATTGTGGGTCATTTTCATTTTGTGCAGCCTGGTGAATCTTTAACCACTATAGCCCGAAGATATGGTGTTACAGCGCAGCAGCTTGCGACAGTCAATCGAATTCAAATTAACCAGCCTCTCACTGTTGGATACCGTCTATATATTCCCCCTGGAAGAAAAAGAAATGCCGAGTTTAACGCATACGTTGAACCGCGCGGCAATACGGTTGCCCCCATTCTCGAGCAAAGTGCCCGTGAAGCGGCACCCTATATCACCTATTTAGCACCGTTTAGCTTTCAAGCCCGTCGTGATGGTACCTTAAAAGAGCCGTTATTAAACGATTTCCCTGCCATCGCAAGGGCCAACCGCAACGTCTTAATGATGGTTATTAATAACCAGGAAAATGATCAATTCAGCGATGAGTTAGGGCGTATTTTATTAACAGACATGGCGATTCAAGATAAATTCCTTAATAATATTGTCACAACAGCTAAAAAATACGGCTTCCGTGATATTCACTTTGATTTTGAGTTTTTGCGTCCTGCAGACCGCGAGGCGTATAACAACTTTTTAAGAAAAGCAAAGCAAAGATTCAGTCGAGAAGGCTGGCTCATGTCCACCGCTCTTGCTCCAAAAACGAGTGCAACGCAGAAAGGAAAGTGGTACGAAGGGCATGATTACAAAGCACATGGACAAATATCAGATTTTGTCGTCATTATGACCTATGAATGGGGCTATAGCGGCGGCCCTGCGATGGCAGTGTCACCAATTGATCAGGTTAAAAAAGTGTTGGATTATGCTGTAACCGAAATCCCCTCAAATAAAATTCTGATGGGGCAAAATCTATATGGTTATGACTGGACACTGCCTTTTGTTCAAGGCTCCGTTGCCAGAGCAGTCAGCCCCCAGCAGTCCATCCAGCTTGCCGCCGAGCATAATGTCCCAATTCAATATGATACAAAGGCTCAGGCCCCTCATTTTAACTATATCGATAGAAGTGGAAAAAAGCATGAGGTTTGGTTCGAGGATGCCCGTTCCATCCAAGCAAAGTTTAACCTCATCAAGCAAATGAATTTAAGAGGGATGAGTTATTGGAAGCTGGGTTTGGCCTTCCCGCAAAATTGGCTGTTGATCGTCGATAATTTCAATGTTACAAAACGTGGAACTTAAAAATAATTTTGACTTTAACTGCCGTCATTCGGCAGTTTTTTCATATTATTGACACGAAACGACTAACTTCTTAATTTTCCATATCCCTTCCTGCGACAGATTATGATAAAATATTCTTTGTGTCTTAGATTCACATATGACAAAAGTAATATAAATTATCAGGTTCATCCTGGATAATCATAGAGAGTGCAGGCAGTTGGAGAAGGAGGACTTGCAATGGGGGATACACCCTTTATTACCGTTGAAGGGCCGATTGGTGTCGGTAAGACATCTCTTGCAAAGGCCATTTCAGAACACTTTAATTTTGCTTTATTAAAAGAAATTGTGGATGAAAATCCATTCCTTGGGAAATTTTACGAAAATATTGAGGAATGGAGTTTCCAGACGGAAATGTTCTTTCTCTGCAATCGCTTTAAGCAATTAGGGGATATCAATACCCATTACTTAAGCCAAAACAAGTCAGTTGTAGCGGACTATCATATATTTAAAAACTTGATTTTTGCTTCTCGGACTTTGAATCCTGATGAGTACAATAAGTACTACAAGATTTATCAAATTTTAACGGAAGATATGCCAAAGCCAAATGTCATTATCTACTTAAATGCAAGTCTTGATACGCTGCTCAGCCGCATAAAAATAAGAGGGCGCGAAGTAGAGAAAAATATCAGCCCGTTATATTTAGAACAACTATCCATCGACTATGAAAATGCCATTACAAGCTTTGAAAAGGCACATCCAGAAATCCCAGTTCTCCGCTTTAGCGGCGATGAGTTGGATTTTGTCAAAAATGAAGCAGATTTAAATCATATTATAGAAAAACTAGCATTATCGTTAAAAGAGAGCAGCTGGTCCAACACATTATAGAAACAGGGGGATGTTAGTGAGTATCGTTATTGGTGGTATGATTGGTCTTGGAAAGACAAGTGTTGCAGATACGTTAAATGCACACTTTAAAAATAAAGGTATTGAGAGCAAGGTATTTTACGAAACGGTGGATGATAATCCTATTCTTCCACTTTACTATGAATTGACACCTGAAGAATTAGATGCACGAAGAATTCCGTTCCTCTTGCAGTTATTCTTTTTAAATAAACGCTTTAAAACGGTAAAAGAATGCATTAATTGGCGTGAACCTATTTACACCATTCAAGATCGGTCAATTTATGAGGATTGGTACTTTGCTTATGTAAATAAAAGATTAGGCAGAATCTCGGACTTAGAATTTAAAATTTATGAAGAGCTCGTTGAAAACATGCTTGAAGAGTTAAATGAACTTCCGAAGAAGGCACCGGATTTAATGGTTTACTTAAAAGGTTCCTTTGATACAGTCATCGATCGGATTATGTCCCGCGGCCGCAGCTTTGAAATTAACCCTGAATTGAAGGAATACTATTTTGAAGTTTGGAAGGATTATGATGAGTGGGTTATGAATCAATATTCCGCTAGCGAAGTTTTGATTATTGATATGGATAACACTGATGTTGTAAAAAGTAAAGCCGATGCCGAGCGCGTGTGTCGTGAGGTTGAGGAAAAATTGAATGACATTTTAAATATGACAAAAACACCAATTGGCCGATAAGCCGCTTGGTGTTTTTTCATCTTGCGGAGTGTTTTGTGAGTCACTTAGTGACCGTTGGGCATAATTTTTTGCTTCCTTGGGAATTTGGCGACTTTCCTAATTACCCTTGCTCCTTTTTTAGGACCTCCTCAGGCATTAGGGGCCTCTCCTAATTACCGTTGCTCCTTTTTTGGGGCCACCTCGGGCATTATGAGCCTCTTCTATTTACCGTTGCTCCTTTTTTAGGGCCTCCTCAGGCATTAGGGGCCTCTCCTAATTACCGTTACTCCTTTTTTGGGGCCACCTCGGGCATTATGAGCCTCTTCTATTTACCGTCGCTCCTTTTTTAGGACCTCCTCAGGCATTAGGGGCCTCTCCTAATTACCGTTACTCCTTTTTTTAGCTTCCTCGGGCATTTGGAGCCTCTCGTACAATTAAATTTTCTCTAAATAAAAAAAAATCCGCTACATGTATATGTAACGAATTTTTATCTCCAGTTTTATGCGCGATTGTAAGTATATTGTGGCGGAGGAAGAGGGATTCGAACCCCCGCGCGGTTTAACCCGCCTGTCGGTTTTCAAGACCGATCCCTTCAGCCGGACTTGGGTATTCCTCCGTATCAACAAAAGATAATTTATCATAATATGATTAGCATGTCAACTTTGAAAATAAAAATACTGGACGGATTAAATCCGCCCAGTATTTTTTCATTAAGGCTTAATGACCTCGCGGTTGCCCATGTATGGACGCAGTACGGTTGGAATCACGACACTGCCGTCTTCCTGCTGATAGTTTTCCAAAATAGCGGCCACCGTGCGGCCAATCGCAAGGCCAGATCCGTTAAGTGTATGAACATGTTCAGGCTTTGCCTTAGGGTCGCGGCGGAAGCGAATATTAGCACGTCTCGCCTGGAAGGCTTCAAAATTACTGCAAGAAGAGATTTCACGGTAAGTTCCATAGCTTGGAATCCAAACCTCGATGTCATACTTTTTCGCTGCAGTAAACCCTAAGTCACCCGTGCACATGCTTAGCACGCGGTATGGAAGCTCCAGAAACTGCAACACTCTTTCTGCATCATTTGTCAGCTTTTCAAGCTCCTCATAAGAATCCTCAGGCTTCACAAACTTTACAAGCTCTACCTTATTGAATTGATGCTGACGAATCAACCCACGGGTATCACGTCCAGCTGACCCTGCCTCAGAGCGGAAACATGCGCTGTAGGCTGCAAAACGGATTGGCAGGTCCTCTCCACTTAAGATTTCATCACGGTGATAGTTAGTAACCGGCACCTCTGCAGTCGGAATGAGGAAATAATCTTCACTTTCGATTAAAAACGCATCCTCTTCAAACTTCGGCAATTGCCCTGTGCCCGTCATGCTGGTTCTGTTTACCATGTACGGCGGCAGGATTTCCGTATACCCATGCTCATCAACATGCAAATCTAGCATAAAGCTCATTAAGGCACGCTCTAAACGTGCTCCAAGCCCTTTGTAAAAGACAAACCGGCTTCCTGTTACTTTTCCTGCCCGTTCAAAATCAAGAATCCCTAATTGGTCAGCTATATCCCAGTGCGGCTTTGCTTCAAATGCAAACTCACGTACTTGGCCCCACTTTCTGATTTCGATATTATCATCTTCTGTTTCACCGACGGGCACAGATTCATGTGGAATATTGGGGATGCTGAGCAGCAATAGTTCTAATGTCTCTTCTACTCCTCTAAGCTCCTCATCAAGTGTTTTAATGCGGTCACCCACTTCGCGCATTTCCGTAATCAGATGATCAGCATCCTGTTTTTCGCGTTTTAATGCAGCAACCTGCTGGGAAACTTCATTACGGCGGCTCTTTAATTTTTCAGATTCAACAATCAGTTCACGTCGTTTTAAGTCAAGCTCTTCAAATCGTCCCAAATCCGTTAAATCCTCACCGCGATTTTGCAGCTTTTCTTTTACCTCGGCAAAATTCGCTCTTAATACTTTAATATCTAACATTCAACTGCACTCCTTTTTTAAAAATAAAAAAACAAAAAACTCCCGCCCCAAAAACAGGGACGAGAGTTACCCGCGTTACCACCCTGGTTGACAGCCGAAACTGTCCACCTCAAAAACGTTAACGGTTTTGTACCGAAAGTACTTACTGGCCTTTTCTAAAAAGACGTTCCGTACCTTACTCGAGGAGGGATTCACAAGCTTCATCCACCGGTTCACACCAGCCACCGGCTCTCTTTAGAACTAAATTCCTGCTACTAGTTCCTCTCATTGCTTTAAACAATATGAATTTGTATCTCTTAATTTACTACATATATTATCCAAATGCAACCAGTTCTATACTAATTGTTTTGCCTTTGCTTCCTTAACCATTCCTTCGAAATATGTCGGAATAAACTTTTTCTCATAAAATCATTAAAGCAACAAAAAAGGATTCCTGTCAAGACAAGAATCCTCTTTTAAAATAGCTTATTTTTAATTAAAACCAGCCTTTAACAGTTTTAGAAATTCCATGCCATACATCGCCAAAGAAACCGCCGATGCCACTCATCATTAACACAAACCAGTTTGCCTTTTCAACATCCTGGGCCGCAATAAGATCGACCTGAACCTTCTTTTGACCTTCTTCCGTTAAGAAGCTGACCTTCTCGCCATTTTTCGGTTGAATCGTTACCGTTCCAATCTTTTCGCCCTTTTTAATTGGAGCTGTTAATTCACCTTTTTTATTCACCTTATTTTTATCTAATACCAAAACAGGTTTATACTCTTTCTTTTCACCATTTAAAATCACCATGTTGATGGCTGACTTTGTATAGACCTTTACTTGATCGCTTTTCCCTTTAACAACAGGGATTGTTTTGTGCCCCTTTACTTGGTAATGCTTTGGAAGCACTTCTTCTTTTGTGTAGTTGCTAAACGCATAATCCATCATTTTTCTTGTTTCGTCGAAGCGTGCTTTATAGCCGCCTTGGCCGCTGGCATCTTTGGCATTTTGCACAACTGTGATAAACCGCTTGCCATCACGGCTAGCCGTTCCAGTGAAGCAGTATCCGGCGAAATCTGTTGTACCCGTTTTAAGCCCGTCCATACCTTCATAGCCGTACGTTAAAGATGGCAGCATCCAGTTCCAGTTATCCATCTTAATTTGGTCGGTTGTGCCTTCTCTAAAGGTTTTCTTAGGCGTACTTGCTGTTTTTAGCACTTCTGGGAAATCATTAATTAAATGGAATGCTAATTTCGCAACGGCACGGGATGACATTACGTTTTCATCCTCTGCACCCGTTCCTTGCGGCTGCTGGCCATTGTAGTCACGATTATTTAAACCAGTGGAATTAACGAATTTATAATCCTTTAAGCCTAACTTTTTTGCTTTATCATTCATCATTTTAACGAAGTTCGTTTCCGAACCGCCAATTTTTTCAGCAATCGCAATGGTTGCGGCATTTGCAGAGTAGATCGCCATCGCCTCATATAACTCACGGATTTTATATTTATCATCAGGTCTTAATGGAACATTGGAAAGATCCGTTCTCTGGGAGATTTTATACACAAGGTCACTTGGAGTGTATTCTTGATCCCATTTTACTTTCCCTTTTTTTACGGACTCTAGTAATAGATACTCCGTCATCATTTTCGTCATACTAGCAATTCCTAGTACAGTATCTGCATTCTTCTCATATAAAACCTTACCTGTTTCTCCATCTACTAAAATCGCACCGTCTGCATTTACATTTAAAGCCGCTTCTGCCTTGGCTGAACTTGCCCCGGCAAATAGGCTGAAAAACAACATGATTGCCAAGAGGCTGGCAATGCATTTCTGATAAACATGTTTGTTCACTATTTATAACCCTCCAACGTTTAATTACACCTTGGTTATTTTATCATAACTGCCTTGTAAATCATAGACAGAGCATCGACCCATCTTATATCCATTTTTTGTACTAAACAGGACTTTTTTCTCAAAAAAACAGAGAGGCTTCCAAAGCCCCTCTGTTTAAAAATTATATATGTGAATAGTTTGGTGCCTCTTTTGTGATTTGTACATCATGCGGGTGGCTTTCTCGCAGGCCTGCACCTGTCATTTTGATAAACTGTGCTTTTGTTCTTAAATCATACAGATCTTTTGTTCCACAGTACCCCATTCCTGAACGAAGACCGCCGATCAGCTGGTAAATTGTTTCAGATAATGGTCCTTTATAAGGAATACGTCCTTCTATTCCCTCTGGAACAAACTTTTTATTATCCTCTTGGAAATAACGGTCTTTTGAACCTTTTTCCATCGCGGCAACGGAACCCATTCCCCGGTAAACTTTGAAGCGGCGTCCTTGGAAGATTTCCGTTTCTCCTGGGCTTTCAGATACCCCTGCTAATAAACTTCCAAGCATGACGGCATGACCGCCGGCTGCGAGCGCCTTAACAATATCTCCTGAGAATTTAATTCCGCCATCAGCAATAATTGTTTTTCCATGCTTCATCGCTTCTGTTGCACAATCATATACAGCGGTAATTTGTGGGACACCAACACCCGCAACGACCCTTGTGGTACAAATCGATCCTGGGCCAATTCCCACCTTCACAACATCGGCTCCCGCTTCAATTAAGTCCTTGGTAGCTTCAGCAGTGGCGACATTTCCTGCAATAATGGTCAAATCAGGATACGCTTCTCTAATTTGTTTAACCGTATCGAGAACACCCTTGGAATGCCCGTGTGCGGTATCGACAACAATGACGTCTACGCTTGCCTTAACAAGCTTATCAACACGTTTCATAGTATCGCTTGTAACGCCCACAGCGGCACCGGCTAATAAACGTCCTTGGCGGTCTTTTGCTGAATTAGGGAACTCAATAACCTTTTCAATATCTTTAATGGTAATTAGTCCTTTTAGGACACCTTGATCATCGACTAGCGGAAGCTTTTCAATTTTGTGCCTTTGAAGGATTTTTTCTGCTTCCTTCAAGGTTGTGCCTACCGGCGCGGTAACAAGATTTTCCTTTGTCATCACGTCAGAAATTTTAAAAGAGTAATCTGAAATAAAACGCAAATCACGGTTGGTAATAATTCCAATCAGTTTTTGCTCATCCATGTTATTTACGATCGGCACACCTGAAATTCGATATTTCCCCATTAGATGCTCTGCATCATATACTTGGTGATCCGGGGTTAGGTAAAATGGATCGCTAATTACTCCACTTTCTGATCTTTTTACCTTTTCAACCTGCTCAGCCTGCTGTTCAATGGTCATATTCTTATGGATAATCCCTAAGCCGCCTTGTCGGGCAATCGAGATTGCCATTTCTGATTCAGTAACAGTATCCATGCCCGCACTGATAATCGGGATATTAAGCTTTACATTAGGCGATAACTCTACTTGTAAATTCACATCTCTCGGCAGAACTTCAGACTTACCAGGAATCAACAACACATCATCAAACGTTAAACCTTCTTTTGCAAACTTAGTTTCCCACATTTTAACGGCCTCCAGGACAAAAAATTTTATTTGTAGGTTAACAATTGGACAAAATACTGTCAAGGAGAAAGTATTAATTTGATTTTTCTGAAAATAGGTGATTGTATTTTGGATATTCAATTTAAGGATTGGAAAAGCTTTGCCTGCTTCTTTTCAGCAGAATACTGCCAAGCTTTTTTAAGAAAATGTTACCAAAAAGGTGGAGTCGAAAATCCTGAACAAAAAAGTTACGAAAACGGTTATGCCTTTCTTTATTATCTTGAACATGGACAAATATATTATGAACAGGCTGAAAAATCCCCGCTTATTTTAAAACCAATTCTTCTTTTTTATGGTCTCGTTCATTTAATTAAAGCATGCATTTTAACCATAGATCCTGCCTATCCTGAAACGACAGCTGTTTTAGCACATGGAGTTTCCACTCGAAAAAGAAAAAAACAAAATTATTTATTCTTTCAGGATGAGGTGAAGATACAAAAAAACGGCCTTTTCCCCTATATGTCAGAAAAAATGTTTCATGTGAAACAATTGGAAGGGGAAAAAGTCTTCATGGAGGAATTACTACAGCTTATACCAGAGCTGGATGATTTATTCTTTTTAATTGATGGGAAGAGAACTTTTACAGCATTACATAAGCAGGGTGATCAGCTAAGTATTCCTGAGATGGTTCTGGATCACTTTCACATGACAGATGGGCGGTTTAAGGAGTTTTTTGCTTCTAAGGTTGCTAACGGGGTTGAGTTTTCGGGGGAAGGACTTAGTTTTTCGGCTGTGGAAAAGGATCTTTCAGGTGTTTCACCAGTGAAATTTAATTTAGAGATTGATTCTTATTGCTTGCCGCTTCATAAAAGCAATCTATTTAATTTTCCGGAGCTGCTGATCCATTATTTATTGTTGTATAACCTGAGTATGATTGCTCGTTATGAAACGGAATGGTGGAGTGAATTAACGAAAATGATGCCGAATCGAGATTATCCGTTTATTGATACATTTTTGGGGATTACGATGCAAAAGGGTCCGTTTTTGGTTTATCAGTATTTGATGGGGTGAGGATTGAGTAGGTGACGTAAATTTCGTGGGGGATGGACTGATAAGATAGTTCATCCTTAATAAGATTGAGAGCTACTGAGGACTCGGCCTTTCTATTTCCACTGCTCATGTCCCCTATAAGCACTATTGTAGACTTTGTCTTCCTTTTTTCAAATGGCCATGTCCTCTATAAGCACTATCACGGACACGGCCTTCCATTTTTCCAGTTCCCGAGTCCACTATATGGGCTATTGTGGACTCAACCCTTCAATTTTCCACTGTCCGTGTCTTTCATAAAATCCAGTTTTCATTTTCGGATAAAAAATGATCCCAAAACAAAAAAAGACAACCCTCGTGGATTGTCTCTTTCTTGTGCCTGGCAACGTCCTACTCTCACAGGGGCGCGTGCCCCAACTACCATCGGCGCTGAGAAGCTTAACTTCCGTGTTCGGTATGGGA
>NZ_JAQMWQ010000041.1 GCF_030403775.1 Paenibacillus sp. BSR1-1 | reverse complement strand
ATTTAAAGACCCCCTTTCACGATATTTTGCTTGTTACTAGTGTAATAATTAAGCATTTTCGTGTCCAACGGATTAAGGGGTCCTAAAAGAATTCGACCACTTTATCAGCGAATCTATCTACTTTATCAGCGGATTTTTCGATTTTATCAGCGAATCAAAAAGGCAGCCATCTTTTAGAACAGTGATTGACCAGTTCGGGGAGGATCGTAATGAATGTATCTATAATCGGCACTACTGGATATGGCGGCGGTGAACTCTTTCGCATTTTACATCACCACCCTGTTTTTCGTATTCAATCCGTGCATACGACAAGAGAAGAGATTCCATTAGACCAAGAGTTTCCACATCTGAATGGAATTACAAACTTAAAACTTGAGCATATCGATACGGAAGAAATAGCGAAGCATTCGGATATCGTTTTTATTGCCGCTCCTTCAGGTGTATCCAGTAAGCTTGTTCCAGCCTTCGCGGAAACAGGAATTCAAATTATCGACTTATCCGGGGACCTCCGGCTTACTGATGGCGAAGTGTATAGAAAGTGGTATAAACACGAACCTGTTGATAGCCGTTTATTAGAAAAAGCCGTTTATGGGTTGAGCGAATGGAATAAAGAAAAAATAATGGATGCCAAATTAATCGCGAATCCTGGCTGTTATCCAACAGCCACGCTTTTGGGTCTTGCACCAGTGGTAAAAGAGAGACTGATTACCCCTGATATGATCATCATCGATGCAAAATCCGGCGCCTCTGGAGCGGGAAGATCTGTAACTAAAAGTCTATTATTCTCGGAAATCAATGAAAATTTCCGAATTTATAAGGTAAATGAGCATCAGCATATTCCTGAAATCCAACAGCAGTTGAATCTTTGGGATGCAGAAGTTGCACCAATTACTTTCAACACCCATTTGCTGCCAATCATAAGAGGAATCATGGCTACCATCTATGTAAAACTATCTGAAAATATGGATACCGATAGACTCATTGAATTATATAAAGAACACTATTTACAACATCCGTTTGTAAGGATCAGGCAGAAAGGGAAATTCCCATCAGTAAAGGAAGTTTCCGGATCCAATTATTGTGATATTGGTTTGCATGTTGACGAGAGAACTGGCAGGTTAACCATCGTTTCTGTCATCGATAATCTCATGAAGGGAGCTGCAAGCCAGGCAGTTCAAAATGCCAATTTAATGAATGGGTTAAATGAAAAAATGGGATTAGAGTTTGTTCCCTTGTATCCTTAAGGAGCCCGGAATTTTTAATGTAAAAGCATAACCTTTAACTTCAACTCATACAAAATGGAGGATTTGGAATGCAAACACTGTTACAGGATAAAATCGTTGAAATTGAGAATGGGAATATATTGTCACCACAAGGCTTTACAGTAGCAGGAGTCCATGCCGGCCTCCGTTTTGCTAAAAAGGACTTAGGGGTTATTATTAGTGAAATTCCGGCTTCAGCTGCAGCAGTTTATACCACAAATCAATTCCAAGCCGCTCCTTTAATAGTAACTCGAGAAAGCATTGAGAATGAAGGTATCTTACAGGCTATTGTTGTAAACAGTGCATGTGCCAATGCTTGTACTGGAGTAAGAGGTTACAAGGATGCATTAAAAATGCGCTCCTTAACATCTGAAAAGTTCAACCTGAAAGAAACGTATGTAGCAGTTGCTTCGACAGGTGTCATTGGTCAGTTCTTGGAAATGGATAAAATCGAAAACGGCATTCAATTATTATCACCAGGCAATGAAAGCAGTGATGCAATAGACTTTCAAACTGCTATTCTCACAACCGATATCGTGAGGAAAAGCTGCGGTTACTCAAGCACCATTGATGGCAAAACCATTACAATTGGCGGAGCGGCCAAAGGCTCGGGCATGATTCATCCAAATATGGCTACCATGCTTGGTTTCTTAACGACCGATGCCGCTATCTCGCCTGGTCATTTATCGACAGCCTTAAAACAGGTAACCAACTTTACATTTAACCAAATTACCGTGGACGGAGATACGTCTACCAACGATATGGTTCTCGTAATGGCGAATGGGCTGGCAGAGAATGATCCGTTAACTCCTGAGCATCCTGAATGGGAGACATTTGTTGAGCTTTTAACAAAGGCTTGTGAAAATTTAGCCAAGCAAATTGCCACGGATGGTGAGGGAGCTACAAAGTTAGTGGAGGTTGAGGTATTAGGGGCAAGGGATCCTGAGGAAGCAAGATTTGTTGCCAAACAAATTGTTGGGTCAAATTTAGTCAAAACAGCCATATTTGGGGCAGATGCCAACTGGGGACGGATTATTGGCGCAATTGGACAGACAAAAGCAGCGATTAACCCTTATACAGTCGATATTGCTATCGGCCCGATCCAGATGCTGGAAAATAGTGTACCATGTATGTTTTCAGAGGACGAAGCGCGCGATTATTTGAATCAGCCATTTATTAAGATTTTGGTTGATCTGCATGTGGGGAAAGGAACCGGTAAAGCCTGGGGCTGTGACCTTTCCTATGACTATATCAAAATCAATGCCAGCTATCGTACGTAAGGGCCGGTGAATTGGAGATGCGATATATTGTTATCAAATGCGGCGGCAGTGTTTTGGACGAATTGAACTCCTCCTTTTTCACAAGTATTTCCGAATTGCAGAACCTCGGGTTTCAACTTGTCTTCGTCCATGGCGGCGGTCCAGATATTAATAAAATGCTCGAATTATTCAAGGTAGAACCTCAATTTGTAAATGGGCTGCGTAAAACGGATGAGCAGACATTAAAAATTGCTGAAATTGTACTATCAGGCCTTACGAACAGAAAGCTGGTGGAAATGCTCCAACAGTACAACTTCAATGCAATCGGCATCCATGGAAGCGATGGATATTGTTTACAAGCTGATTATATAAATCTGGAAGAGCTTGGGTATGTTGGCGAAATCATTAAGGTGAATACACAAATCCTTCATCTTGCCATGAATGGAAACTACATTCCAGTCGTTACCCCAATCGGCATTGCTGAAGACGGACAAAAGCTTAATATTAATGCAGACTATGCGGCAGTTGAAGTGGCGAAGACCCTTCGGGCTGAACAATGCCTTTTTGTTACCGATGTGGATGGCGTTTTCATTGCCGGCTCGCTTGCAAGCAGCCTTTCCATGCAAGATGTCAATGCATATATTGAAAAAGGTGAAATTAGCGGCGGGATGATTCCGAAAGTTCAATCAGCGCTTAATGCTGTAGAAACCGGCGTTGAAAGCGTCATGATTGTTTCCGGTAAAAAAGCATTTTTTGAAAATGGAAAATGGAACGGTACGAAAATTTTTCAAAAGGAGCCGATTACAAAATGAGTCACTTATTCCCTACCTATTCACGCTGGGAGATTGAACCTGAAATTACCGGCGGCAGTATGATGATAGATAAAAATGGAAAAAGTTATCTTGATTTCACTTCAGGGATAGGGGTCTGTAATCTTGGACACCGCCCCAAAAATGTTGAAGAAGCCGTACTTAAACAGCTCAATCAATATTGGCACGTTTCGAATCTATTCCAAAGCAGCACCCAAGAGACAGCCGCAAAAATGCTTGCTGAAGCTTCCGGGCTTGATCGGGTTTTCTTTGCCAATAGCGGGGCCGAAGCAAACGAAGCAGCGATTAAGCTGGCACGTAAAGCTACAGGAAAAACGAAAATCATCACCTTTAAAGATTCCTTTCACGGACGCACCTTTGCAGCAATGTCAGCAACTGGCCAAGATAAAATAAAGCACGGTTTTGGGCCCATGCTCGAAACATTTGTGTATGTTCCATACAATGATATCGAAGCCATAAAAAAAGAAATTGGAAATGATGCTGCTGCAGTTATGATTGAGGTCATACAGGGTGAAGGCGGCATCCATGTTGGGAATAAGGAATTTTTACTAGTTGTCCAAGAGCTTTGTAAACAGTACGGTGCACTTTTTATCATTGATGAAATCCAAACAGGAATTGGCCGAACTGGGAAACCCTTCGCCTTCCAGCACTTTGGCCTAGACCCAGATCTCATTGCATCAGCGAAAGGATTAGGAAGCGGATTTCCTATCGGGGCTGTAATTGGGAAGGAAAAACTTGCACCATATTTTGGTGAGGGAAGCCACGGCTCAACCTTCGGCGGAAACCCAGTCTCGATAGCAGCAGCTATTGCTACGATGGAGACCATATTTAAAAAGGAATTTTTAGATGAAGTAGTTGATAAAAGTGATTTTTTCTTTAGACAGTTACATAATCTAAAACACTTAAGCATAATCCGGGAGATAAGAGGACTTGGGCTGATGGCCGGAATCGAATGCACAGTACCCGTAACGGCACTATTAGCCAAGCTTCGAAATATGGGGCTTCTCGCATTGCCAGCCGGAGAGAAAGTCATTCGGTTATTACCACCGCTTACTGTATCAATGGCAGTATTGGAAAATGGAGTTAACATCATTAAAGAAATTCTTGAAACAGAAACACGCATCCATAATGAAGTTGAAAGGTTAGTAAAATATTAATAAGCCCCTAAATTCATATGACCCGAAATATCATTTCGGGGTCCTTTTTTTGTATTAATGGACGGGGGTTTCTTGTTGGCCCCCTCCCCATCTCCTAAGGGCTGTTCAAACAAAAAAGAGGATTTTATATTTGAAATATCAATTATTATGTGTTAAATTAATTTAATAAAAACTTTAATTTAAAGAATATTCATACTATTAAACAAACCATCTCTCCTTGCAATTTAACTTTCCTCAGTTCACCTGGTAACTTTAGCTGAAGCGCCATCTCTTCTTTGTCTGATCGATGCATTTGTTTTTCACCTATTAAGTCATTCTCATTATTGCCAATACGATACTGTAAAGGAAATTTTTTGGAAAGGAAATGGACATATGGGACTTTTTCTATTTACTTCAGAGAATTCTTTTCAAAAAGCTCTTAAACAGCTATCGCAAACTTCTGCCTTAAATAAAAGTTTATTTCAACAAGCCGTTCTTGGAGAAGCAGCTGCCCTTCTCACAGAACCGAATGGAATAGCCAAGATGTATAAATATGCGCATCTCTTTGATGAAGCTGGGCTGTTTGCCGGAAAGCCATGGGAGAATGTCCGCAAGCTCAATCCCGTTCTTGTTAGAGGCACCCTCCATGCTGGTGGTAATGCTTCAGCAGCCGAGGCATTAAGCGAACTTAGAATTCTCGCCATTGCCAGAGGTGACTATGTGCATCCAGAAATGTCGGCGCAAGAAGCTGCTGAATTTTTAACGAAGGTTATGGCTTTAAACTTGGATCTGCTGTTATTGAAGGAGACCGAAGAAAATCGAGTCATGCAGCTTCACAAGGATCAACAAGCGTCCGAAATTTTAAGATTTATCTCAGACCACTGTTTTTCGCCGCTTGTTTTTCAAAGCCTATATCAGGAAATCGATAATCTTGCCGTCCAAAGACCTATTGTTACAAACAAAATCCTGAAATTGATTGCCAGCGCTAAAAGATTAGCCAGCTCCGTTGATCAAGCAGACTCAAGCCTATTTCATTACGAAAATGCCGTATATTCTCCCGCTGATTTGGCGGCAGCATCAACTATTAAAAATTATGAAAATAAACTGAAGTCCAGTAATGATTTATTACTAATCCGGGAAGCCAGCCAGCTGCGGGCTTCCATGAACCAAACCGGGCTTGTTTCTCCGTTCCACGCGTTATTTTTAACCTATATAAATAAAGAAAAAACCGATTTGCTTCAGAGTATACTGTGTGTGGACAATACATCCAGGGAAAACCTGCGTTTGAATCTGCCAGTTATTTCTTCTCTCATCCATTCTGCCATTACAATCAAAACAAGAAGAAGCATTTATGGTTTATTACGCCTTCTACAAAGAGATATATTTACGAGTGAATTCATCAGTGAAATCGAAAGGCTTTTACAAGTGCCTCTTCATGATAAGATTAAAAACACGCTTAAAGCCGTTCATAAAATAACAGATAAAGATAAACTTCGTTCCCTCCTAGTTTCGGAAGTCATAAGCATTTTAGGGCAGCCGCTGGGGATTGGCCAAGGGTTTAACCCGACATGCCAATCGACAAGAGCCCTCAGCTATTGGTCACAAAAAGAGCCTGTCATGCTGCTCAAAATGTTTAATGATTTTTTGGAAAAGGGAAAAATCACCATAAATTTCGAGGAAAGAAGCATTTCTTCTGATACACTCCCGCACATTTATCTGAGTGACCAGGACAATATTGATACTGTATCATTACTCTTAATTCCACATCTTGATTCTATCTATTTTGAGATGTTAAAGGCTGCCCAAGGACGCGAGTGTGATCCCCATAAATGGATCAATCCCTCTTTTCATTTAAAAGGAATATGGACAGAGTTTTCAGATGCATTCAGTGACCTAGAGTTTAAAGCCAAATTCCGCCAGCACTATCACCCATCAAACAATCCAAACGTCAATGATGGCCTCCCTCAGCCAGCCGGTATTACAATTTACAACCAATCTGGTCAAGCGCTTGGAGCTCATGCAATACTTATTCAAAGAGTGAAGCCAGACTCAAAGGGCTGTATTCGCGTTTATTTTTACAACCCGAATAATGACAGTCTTCAAGTGTGGGCAAACTCCATTAGAACAAGCGTTACCGGTAATGGTGAATATGAAGGTGAATCATCCCTACCATTTGATGACTTCCTGCACTGCTTATATGCTTTTCATTTTCCAAAGCAGGATTGATGGATTTTAATAATAATCGAGCATCTTCCGATAGAGAAGATGCTTATTTCTGTTTCAGAAGCGCCGTTTAAACTCTGCGCTGTTTTGTGTTGAACATACCCTGTATGTCAAAATAAATCTAAAATTATAAGAACGGTCTACCCGTCTAGGATACACCGCATGCTTACAGATAATCATTCATTTATTTTCCATATTTCTCAAGAAACGTTTCCACATCATTCAGATCATAAAAGAGTTTTTCCATCATATCCCTCGGCCAATTCCACCAGGCGATTTGCTGCAATTTATCTGCAATCTCTCTGGAGAAGCGTTCCTTTATCGGTATTGCTGGAACTCCGCCAACAATAGTATAAGGCTCGACATCTTTGGTAACGACAGCTCCTGCCGCAATGACGGCGCCTGTACCGACCTTGACACCTTTCATGATGATGGCCCCATGACCAATCCAAACATCATGACCGATTTTTACACGATTTAACCGGCGCCGGTCAAAAATTTCCTCATCGTCCGTCTTTGCAAATCCATATGAGATGCGGCGATAGGTCATGTGGTGCTGGGTTACACGATCAATTGGATGATGGACGGGATTGATACAGACATGGGAAGCTACCGAGCAAAACTTTCCAATTTCCGCATAGTTGATGGTTACATCATCCATTGTATAGGTATAATCACCAATTTTAGATTCAATGATAATATTCCTCGGGCCAATGGATGTCCAATCTCCCGCATAGCTATTTGTGATATGACTTGTTAAGTGGACCGAAGGCTCAGGTGACAGTTTCTTCTCCTTAAAAGGGTGGTGAATAAAATTCATTTCAATCCGTCTCCTCTTATTAGCTTTCTATTAATCAATAATCTGAAAAAGAATCTTTGCAATTTCACTATTTTCCATTCTGCCGCTAAACAAATGCCTATTTAGACCATAGGCATAAATAGGGACATCCTCTCCCGTATGTCCTTTTGTTGTCCAGCCCGTGCTGGAATAGTGATTGATGATGTTAATCAGCGCCTGCTTTGTATCTTCCACTTCCAATTCCAACGTTGTTTGGATGATTTTCAAGTCCGCTTCATGTAATGTAAAGTGCATATGATGCTTTAATGTCTCCATATCTTTTGTTTCATGCAATCGTTCAGCAATCACAAAGGGAGTTGATGTAATCGATTTAATGACACTTGGGTTCCATTTATAATTATCATTTCGGTCGATGCTCATCCCTCCGGTTGAGTGATCAGCTGTCGCGATAACAATCGTATCATCACGATTTAAGGCAAACTTGACTGCCTCTTTAAAGGCCGCCTCAAAGTCTTTCACTTCGCTCATTGCCCCCACGATATCATTGTCATGACCCGCCCAATCGATTTGACTTCCTTCTACCAAAAGAAAGAAACCATTGGAATTTTGCTTCAAGCGTTCAAGGGCGGCTTTTGTCATTTGAGCAAGGGATGGGACAGCCAGACCGCGGTCAATCTGTTTTGGCAGTTCAATAGGAGCGAATAAGCCCAGCAGCTGCTCCGTTTTATTTGCTAAAAGCTCTTGTAAATTTGTCACATAGCCAAATTGATTCTTTACAAACTCTTCTACTAAATTGCGATCTTTTCGGACGAAATATGAGGTTCCTCCTCCGAGCATCACATCAATTTTCTGTTTGCCTTCTATTCGTTCATCCAGATAGTCATCGGCAATTTGATCATATTGCTCTCTCGATTCGATGTGCGAGGCAAAGGCTGCCAATGTTGCGTGATTAATCTGGCTCGTTCCCACAAGACCAGTAGATTTGCCGCGAAATTTAGCATATTCTAAGATCGTTGGTACGGTTTGTTTATCAATGTTTAAACCGAGAGCTCCATTATAGGTTTTATACCCTGTCGATAAAGCAGTACCAGCTGCTGCCGAATCTGTGATATTACTTTCAGTATCTAATGAGTAAGTGGATTGAGAGCCAACAAAGAATTGGTCAAATATAGTGGGGTTCATTAATCCTTGTTGAGAATCATGATTAAAATAACGCAGTCCGGTGGTATAAGAAAAACCCATTCCATCACCGATGAGGAATATTACATTTTTTACTTTTTGGGTTCCGATATATTTCACAAAAGGACTAAATGGATTTAAACCAAAATCATGCTGCTGAGGGGTGGATTTTACAAAATAAACAACACCTTTCATGTATGAATTTAACTTTCCTTTTCAAGGAAACTAACGAAATATTGGATGACACTCCTTTTATAACATAAAAAAAGGTAAAACAATTATGTAATACAATAGTTTTACAAATAAACAAAAGATTCTTAACATAACGGTTGTTCTATTCATAAACCAAATCTTTACAATAAATTAACAGTATCTCAAGAAGAATAACTACATTTATCAAATAAAATAAGGGGGAATTTATCATTTGGAGTTAAAGGGGAGTATGGTTATGAGAATTGCCATTTTCACTGATACCTTCCATCCAGACATCAATGGGGTTGCGCGGACGCTGAAACATTTTACCAACTATTTAGATGAACAAAACATTACCTACAAAGTCTTTGCACCGGATTCTCGTTCAAACGAATATATTTCTGCTCATATTCGCCGCTTTAAAAGCTTCTCTTTTTTCTTATATCCGGAGTGCCGTCTTGCATTTCCCAACCTCTTTCGCATCAAAACTGAATTAGAAGATTTTTCACCCGATATCATCCATGTTGCTACACCATTTAACATGGGACTTTGCGGTGTCTACCTTGCCAAAAAACTCAATATTCCACTTGTCGGTTCCTACCACACCGACTTTGATTATTACTTACGATTCTATGACCTTCAATTTCTTTCAAAATTCGTTTGGAAATACATGAAATGGTTCCATAAACCCTTTAAAAAATTATTCGTCCCTTCTAATGAAACGTTAACGCAGCTAAAACGTCATGGATTTTCAAAATTAGAAATTTGGCCAGGCGGTGTGGATTGCCAGCTTTTTCACCCTTATTACGAAAAACAGACTATTCGTGAGGAACTGGGAATCACAAAAAAGTATCTTCTTACCTATATAGGCCGAATAGCACCAGAAAAAGATGTGAAAACACTTCTAGCTGTTGCTAAAGCTCTGCCAACAGAGATGCATGAACAAATTCAATGGTACGTTGTCGGAGATGGTCCACTAAGGGAAGAACTTGAAAAAGATGCACCTTCTAACATGACATTTACAGGATATTTAACAGGAGAACGATTAGCGGAAATCTACTCGGCATCAGACTTATTTGTATTTCCTTCTCCTACTGAAACCTTTGGAAATGTCGTCATTGAAGCACTGGCAAGTGGTACACCCGTTATTACCGCCAATTCCGGTGGTGTAAAAAATATTATTAAGTCAGGGGTAACAGGCTATTTGTGTGAAACGGGCAATGAAGCGGAGTTTGTTAACGCCATTTTGAAGCTATTAGAAAATGATAATCTACGAAGTCAATTTGGGATAGAGGGCAGAAATTATGCACTGGCACAAAGCTGGGAGAAGATCTTTGCTCAATTAATTTGGCATTATAGGATCGTTGTCGAGGAACCTAAGATACCAAAATACGCTTAATTATTAATTTGAGAAGGTGTAAACAATCAACAAACTTAGGGAGTGGTCAAGTGGATACGTTTTCTCATATTGTGATGGGCTTAGGTATTGGGGCTCTGGCTCAAATGGACCCTGTAGTTGCCGAAAATCCTCTCTTAACACAAGCAGTCGTTTTAGGTGCAGTTATCGGTTCTAATGCACCGGATTTTGACATTCTCTATCGCTTGAAGGGAAAGGGAAGCTATTTCAGAAATCACAGAGGTCTGTCACATTCACTTCCTGCGATTCCTTTATGGGGCATCATTGTTTCAGGCCCGCTATATCCCTTCTTTGCTGGCACAGGATTTCTCCATTTATTTTTATGGACATTTTTAGCGGTGATTCTCCATGTTCTTTTTGATTTATTCAATATGCACGGAACGCAAGTTTTGATGCCTTTTTCCCGAAAATGGATCGCCTTTGATGCGATTCCTTTAATGGACCCTTCGATTTTATTGCTTCATTTTCTAGGGTTCGGTTTACTCTTTTTTTATCAGGCAGGAATAACCTTCTTAATCATATATGTATTTATTTTTTTATATCTGGCCTTAAGATCTTTTTCAACAGCAGCAACAAAAAAACACTTACAAGAACACTTTATTAGGGCAGAACGGATCAAGTTAATTCCCTGTTTAGCTCCATTTAAATGGAATATTATCATTGAAACAGATGCAGATTTCTTATTTGGTGTATATTCAGATAATAGCCTTGCTATTGAACATACTCTTTCCAAAAAAATCGATTTTCCAGCATTGGTTTCAGATAGTACAAACAACCAGTCTGTTTCGGACTTTCTCTCCGGTACAACATTCGCTTATCCATTTGTTGTTGTTAGAAAGAACGGATATTTAGTCTTTTGGAAGGATCTCCGATTTCGAACAAAAAAATTTTTTCCTAACCTTGCTATAATGTTTATTTCCTCTGACTTCAAAATTAAGAATAGCTTTATAGGAAAGATAAACACGATAAAGCATTACAAAAAAGTGTTAAGAAGCTTAACGAATTCCTCTTCATCAATTAAGTAAAATCGAAATGGACACCTTTAGATTCTGAAGATGTCCATTTTTAATTATTACTAAGTGGTGATGAATTGTTCATTTGACAAGCTTAGGGAGAAATATTATTTCACCTCATTGAATATATATCACATATGTTAAAAAACAATTTCACTGGAAAGGGGCAAATAAGTATGGAATATTGCATTTCTTGTGGAATGGAACTGTCGATTATGGAGAGAAATCGTGCTGAATGCTGGGAGTGCAGGGATACGACCACAGAAGCTTATGAGGAGGACGAGTAAAATTCCATGTACCAGCCTGATGAATTAGGTATTTAAAAAGCTGATCCTGAGACGCCGTCTGGGACAGCTTTTTTTAATATTTACAAATTGAAAAGAATCGTTAATGATGAAACATGAGGTGATTCTTATTCAACCATTAACGATCCTACAGCGAGTGATTGATTATATTGAAGAGCATATTAAAGATGAAATTGATCCTATAAAACTAGCAGAAATGGCCGGTTACTCCCCCTTCCACTTTTATCGGATTTTTCAAAAGCATATTGGCTATACCGTCATGGATTATGTTTTAAAAAGAAAACTCCAGTATGCCTTGCATGAACTGGTCCATGGCAAAAAAATCATCCAAATCGCCATGGACTATGGGTTTGAAACCCATTCTGGTTTTACCAAAGCCTTTAAGAAATGTTTTGGCAGCCCGCCAAGTTTATATAAACTGCATTGCCCAAGGTCGCTGCCGCAAAAGTTAGACTTGATGAGTCTTCAACAGAAAAATATTGGCGGCATTGTGATGCAGCCGAAAATTATTGTCAAACCAGCCTTTTCTGTTGCTGGCAAACCATTTGAATGTATTATCGAAAACGTTTCATATACCAGAGATCTGCCGGCTTTTTGGGATCAGAAGGGACTGACAGATGGTTCTACGGAAAGAATGCTATATCAACTATTAGCTCCCCAAAAACATGGAGAATATTGTATCAATTTAGGCAGTACAGAATATGGGGATCGCTTCACCTACTTATTTGCGGTTGATTTGGATGGAGATCGTTCACTTCCGGACGAGCTTACCCATCTGGAAATTCCATCGGCAACATATGCCATCTTTAAAACTCCTCTTGTTGGTGTGGACCAGTTCGTTTCCGCCATTAAAGGGACATGGCTTTATATTTTGGAGGATTGGCTGCCGCATTCAGCTTATGAAGTGGATGAAGCTGCTTTTGACTTTGAATATTATGATGAACATTGCCATTACTGGGATTATGAAAAAATATATATGGAGATCCATATTCCTATTAAAGAAAGAGAGTGACCAAGCATCACTCTCTTATTTTTCCAATATTTTTCTATATAGAACTAGGACAGGAGTCAATAGGAATGCACATGCTAGAATAGCTGTTTTCATCGTAAAGTTCACGGCAATCAGACCAATCACCGGACCTCCGCTTATTTGGCCGATGGCATCTACCTGACCTTTAACGGAAAAGAAAGTGGCTCTTGTCGAGGAATCCGGGATCATTTGATTTAGCCAAATATCCTCGAGCGGGTGCATCACATATCTAGCTACTTGGATAATGATATAAAAGATTAACAAAACAATGAGATAACTTGATAAAGCAAACCCTACTAAGGAGCTGACAATCAGGATGCTTCCTGCAAATAGGGCAGCATAAATCGATGTGAGTTTTTGATAAATAGAGCTTTTACTTATAAAATGAAGGGCTGCAAACGAAAAGATCACGACGATAAACTGAATGCCGCCTATAAAAAATACTAACTTTCCTTCGGTTAAATCTTCTAGTCCACTCTCCTCTAAAATATGAGAGATCCATAGCCGATCAAAGCCTTCGCTATAAAATCCAAAAAACAATGCAATGAGAAAAAGGATTCTCATAAGGGAACTTCTTTTCGAAAACACTATGATTTGATTCATATTATCCTTGATGTTTTTCCATGTGGAAACTCTTTCTGAGCGATCCGCTGGCTTAAAATGTTCCTCTTTCATGAAGAAAAATAATAAAACGGAAAGCCCCATCATACCAAAGCCGCCCAGGACGATAGGCAGATTAATCATAAAGTAACCTGCAAACATACTTAACGGGATCGCGATTATTTTTCCAAGATTGCCGGCATTTGCTCCTTTTATAAATGCGTCGGCGGCCCGCCCCTCCCCTATTTCATCAGCAATCCAAGCTTGCTGGGCACCGCTGGTAAAGGTATATCCAATTCCCCAAACAATTTGCGATGCAATCACCATGATAAAATACGGAAACATTCCTTCTAAGATAAAACCAGTTCCGATTAAGAAATAACCGATTATAATCGAAAGCTTCCGGCTCTTCAAATCTGAAACAATACCCGTCGGAATTTCAAACAGAAAAACCGATGCCTCCAAAACGGTACCGACTAAAACTAACTGCAGCGGGTCGAGCTTTACAATTTCTACTTGATATAACAAATTCATGGTAAAGATAAAAGTAAAAAATAATTGTGATAAGAAACATGTATAAATGTAAACTTTATACGGATCTTTTTTGAAAAATAAATTCATTTTCTTTTCCCCCTTGAGGCCATTATAAAGAGGCTGGAAAATGAAATCTGTTCCAAATTTGCGAAAATGAAATTCCTTTAGGGTGTCTCGGACACGCTTTAAATTTCATTGGTGTATAATAAAAATTGTAAAAAAGAGAATGGATAGAGGTGTGTTTATGAAACAAGAAATTGCATTTTTTCAAAGAGAAGAATTAAAGGTAAAGCCTGATTCCGCATCACTTGGTTTCGGGAAGTATTACAGCGATTACATGTTTGTGATGGATTATCATGCCGAACTCGGCTGGCACGATCCGCGAATCATACCTTACGCTCCATTAACACTTGATCCGGCAGCAATGGTTTTTCATTATGGACAAGCCATCTTTGAAGGAATGAAGGCTTATAAAACAGCAGATGGTACCATCCAGCTCTTCCGTCCGGAAAAAAACATGAGCCGTTTGAACGAATCCTGTGATCGTTTATGCATTCCTCAAATTGATGAAGATTTTTTATTAAAGGCGATTAAACAATTAATTTTCACAGAAAAAGATTGGATACCGGAAGGTGAAGGACAATCCCTTTACATTCGCCCGTTTATTATCGCAACGGAGGCCTATCTTGGAGTCCGCCCTGCCCGCCAGTATCAATTGCTCGTCATTCTCTCGCCATCTGGAGCCTATTATGGCGACCAATTAAGCCCTGTGAAAATCTATGTCGAAGAGCAGTATGTCCGAGCTGTCATAGGTGGAGTCGGCCATGTAAAGACCGCAGGAAATTATGCCGCCAGCCTGAAAGCACAAGAAAAGGCCGATGCTAATGGGTTTGCCCAAATTCTTTGGCTGGATGCGAAAGAGAATAAATATGTTGAAGAAGTTGGCAGCATGAATATTTTCTTCAAAATTAATGGTGAAGTTGTTACCCCAAAATTAAATGGCAGCATTTTACCTGGTGTAACTCGGGATTCCGTTATTCAACTTCTAAAATATTGGAAGGTGCCAGTGCGCGAAGCGAAAATTTCAATTGAAGAGGTTTATGCCGCCCATGAGCGCGGTGAATTGGAAGAAGTCTTTGGTGCAGGAACGGCAGCCGTCATTTCTCCTGTCGGCGAATTAAATTGGAATGGTCATACCATCGTCATCAATGAACATCAAATCGGCCAGTTATCCCAGGACATCTATGATGAAATTACCGGAATACAGCTTGGAAAAAAAGAAGATCCCTTCCAATGGACGGTCAAAGTCTGCACTGTCGAAGCTTAATCATTATTGGTTTACAAAAATAAACATCCTATAAAAAAGATGCCTGATCCTGCTGTTCATTCATTGCAGCGAGAGATGAGGCATCTTTTTAGTACTATCGCGGAAGGGTTAGAGTAAAAGTGCTACCCCTACCCTCTTTACTTTCAACAACAATAGCCCCTTTAGGAAAAGATAGGCTGCAAGAAGGTAAAACACTGAAAAACTAACGATAATCATTACAATAAACATGCAAAAACCAAATACATGCCGAAAAAACTTTTTGCCCCTTATGGTTTTACCTCGAGCCGGTATCCTAATCCACGTATCGTCTTAATCTTGAAGGGGAATTCTTCCTCTGAAAACCTCTCGCGCAGCCGCTTAATATGAACATCAACCGTGCGATCGTCCCCTTCATAATCGTATCCCCAAATGTCTTCAATGAAGTCTTCTCTAGAAAACGTCTTTCCAGGATAACTCGCCAATTTGAACAATAGCTCGAATTCCTTCAACGGAATGGTGTAGTCCTGCTCTTTAAAAGCAATTTCATGTGTTTTTCGATTTAACTTAAATCCCCTTATCTCAATGGTTTGGGAAGAAATAATGTTATACCTTTTTAGCAAAGCTTTGACCCTCGCCACTAACTCAATCGGGTCAAACGGCTTCACAAGATAATCGTCTGCCCCAAGTTCAAATCCCTTAACTTTTTGTGCGGTTTCCCCTTTGGCGGTTAACATTAAGATTGGAAGATCGCTGAACTCCCTAAGCTCGCGGCATAACTCCCAGCCGTTCATGTTCGGCATCATGATATCGATGATGACAAGGTCCAACTTCACTTTTTCCATTATGTTTAATGCCTTCCGTCCATCTGAGGCCTCATAAAGCTCGAACCCCTCCTTTTTTAAAAAAAGGAGAACGAGTTCGCGAATATAGCTATCATCATCGACAATTAATAATTTCGCCATTGCTTCCCATTCCTTTTAAACAATTTCTTTCAAACGTAATTGCTGCTCTGCAAATTCGCGATACAGGGAGTGAGTTTGTAATAAATGTTCATGTGTACCGCCTCCTGTCATTTTCCCCTTTTCTAAAAAGATAATTTGGTCTGAATCAATTACAGTGGATAAACGATGAGCAATAATGAGGGTGGTTCGACCCTTCATCAAATTTTGTAATGCCTGCTGGACAACCATTTCCGATTTGCTATCAAGACTGGAGGTTGCTTCATCTAACATTAAAATTTTCGGATCCCTTAAAAAGGCACGTGCAATTGCAATTCGCTGTCTTTGACCACCGGATAATTTCATTCCTCTTTCCCCAACCTCAGTATCATAGCCATTCGGGAGCTCAGATATAAATTGATCCGCATAGGCCATTTTGGCCACACGATGCAAGTCCGCATCCTCAACCGTTTTTTCGATGCCGTAACAGATATTATCACGAATGGTACCTGATATAATAGGGCTTTCCTGTGAAACATAGCCAACTTGACTCCGCCATGATTGCAAAGAAAAATCGTTAATCGATTGTTCGCCTAGACGCATATCACCGCTCTGCGGTTGGTAAAAACGCTCTAGTAATGAAAAAAGCGTTGTTTTCCCACTGCCGCTAGGACCGACAATCGCTGTCACCTTTCCTGCTTCAACGGAAAAACTTACATCCCTAAGCACCTCTTCCCCATTTTTATAAGAAAAATTCAAATGATCCACTGTTATCGTTTGATGCACGTTTTGAACAGGATGATCAGCATTGTCCTTTTCCTCAAGCGAATCCATGATGGCGATTATCCGTTCAGTTGCACCAGTTGATTTATTAAATTGAGTAATAAAACCGGCAATTTGCCCCATTGGCATAACGATCTGGAAAAGATACATAATGAATGCGACTAAGTCGCCAGCTGTTAGAGCTCCTGAAGAAACTCTCATGCCGCCATAGCCTAGAATGACAACAAGTAATATCATGACTACAAGGCCAATGAGCGGAGTGATTAAGGCTTGAATCTTTGCCTCTTTTAAGCCATATTGAAACAATTGGGTAATCCCTGTTTTTCCATTCTTATACTCAAATGGTTCCGCATTCGATGCTTTGACGAGACGTATTTCAGATAACACTTGCTGAAGGACTGAAGTAAATCGTGCCGTTTCGTCCTGCATCCCTTTTGATACCTGATGCATTTTTTTCCCTAATACCACTAAAATCAATGCCGAAAGTGGAATCGCAATAAACATTAACAATGTCATTTTCCAATCCAAAATCAGCAAAACCACGAGTGAACCAATGATGGAAATGATGCCTGTCAAGAAACCGGAAAGATGCTCTGTTATCAATCCCTTGACCACTGCCGTATCATTTGTCATTCGGCTAACGGTATCTCCTGATTGATGTTCATCATAAAAATGGATCGGCAGAACAAGGAGCTTCTTCCATAATCGATCTCGAATTCCCGCAACAACGGATTGACCGATATGGCTTAATAGGTAAATGGATATTCCACTCGCAATAGCTTGAACGGAAAGAGCACCAACAAGGAGAAGGATTCTCCCTGTGCTTAATGCACTAATCGAAAAGTCATTAATCAGACTTTTGGTAAAAAGCGGAACCAACAGTCCCACTAAAGTTGTACTTACACTTAATAGTAATGCGATGCAAATTAAAAGTTTAGGCGGCTTTGTTTGCTGCACCAGGCTAATAAATTGGCGCCATCCTTTTTGCTTCTTTCCTTTTGTCATATATAGTTACATCCTTTCAACTCATTATAAGTGGGATTATACAAAACATATATGAATTGAATATGAACTGGCAGAATTAGTTTAATGAGTAAAGGCATCTTCTTTTTCAGAAGATGCCTCAATATTTTCTGTTGCTACAAGCGCTGGGCACCCTAAGCAACTTCGTTTTCGATTCTTCTATTTTTCCGTTTCTTGTTAACCCCAAGTACTTTTAACGATAGGTAAATTCCTGAACCTGTTAAGAAAATCATCGCAATTGCGGTCAGATCGATTAACCATTTAATATTGGTTGTTCCAATTCTTCCTTCGTGCAGACCTTTAATGATACTCATGAAGGAACCTTGGGAATTCTCTCCTCTTGGACCGCCTTGGCCTGGAAACTGGCCGTTTGTATTAACTCTTGTTTGGTCTTGGGTCTGGGTATTGGTCTGGGTATTAGTCTGGGTATTGGTCTGGTTATTAGTCTGGTTATTGGTTTGGTTTTGTCCGTTCGTCTGTCCTTGTGGTTGACCAGCTGCTTGGCTTGAGTCTGATCCCGCTCTTGGCAATTGGCCTTGGTTCATTTGCCCTGGTTGGAAATTCCCCATTCTTTCCGTTTGGGATTGTCCGATAAGCCACGGCTCATTCATTAACAAACCTGTAATAGATTCCATGAAAATAAAGGTAGAACAAATTAACCCAATCCATAAATGTGCTTTTCTCGTTTTTTTCATCATCGTTCTCCTCGTTTTAATTAATTTGGCGCTGTTTAACTTGGTTGTTGATTTGAGCTCCAATCAACAGTGGAAAAAATCAACAACGGCTTTTAATACAGCCATTAATTTATAGAAACTAATATTAATTACCGCTCTTTCCATTTCCGCTTGGTGCACCCATTCCGCCGCCATTTGGAGGCATTCCTCCTCCGGTCATTCCTCCCATGCCTTGCATCATCCCGCCTTGATTATTAGAGGAACTGCTGGCAGCAACCTGCGGTAAGAGAATATTATCCCCTTCGCTTACTCCATCCGTTATTTCCACATATTCATCTGTAGCAATCCCTGTTTTAACGGTTTTTTGAACGTTCGTGCCAGCAGCGGTATCTGTATTTGTGTCGGCTGAAGCAATAAGGACATATTTTTCATTATTATTTGTATGAACGGCATCCACGGGTACATAAAGTGCATTTTCCTTGCTATTCGTTAGAATGCTTGCTTCCGTACTCATGCCAACCTTTAGATTGTCAGGCTGATCAATATGGATGGTTACATCAAAAGTAGATGACCCGTTTGCTGAGGTCCCTTCTTCGGCTACCCCAGTCACTTTCCCTGTATAGGTTTTATCTGGGTAGGCACTCACCGATAAGCTGACTGTTTGATCCTCTTTAATCTTCGGTATGTCCAGTTCATCCACCTGGACAACTGTTTGTAAGTCCTTGTAATTGGTCAAATGCGCCACTGCCTGTCCATTTGCGACACGCTCTCCAGCAGCTGTTGAAACTGTTGTTACCACACCATCGGCTGGTGCCGTGATAGGATCAGTATCATCTGTGAAGGTAATCAGTTCATCCCCCTCTTTCACTTCCTCACCGGCCGAAACCAGTACTTCCTCTATTTCGTTATTATCAATTGTTGATTTTATATCCTCGCTTGTAACTGGCTCTACCGTACCTGAGCCGCCGATTTTCACTTCTAACTTTCCTTTTTGTACGACGGCGGTCCTTGTTTGTGTCGTTACTTCACTGTTGCTTGATTTTGATTGAAACAATTGGTACCCTACAAATCCAATTACCAAAACACTTACTATGATCCAAATCCACTTTTTCACTTATCCTGCTCCTTTCACCCACGTTCGAGCTACGGCCATTCTTCATGGAAGCTTTGTATTTGATAGGCCTATTATCATGTGCCAACCTTAACTTATACTTAACAAAAAAAGCGAACAGTGATAGGCACTGTTCGCTCATATATTATCTTTGCTAACCGGTTGGCAGCTTCATTTTATCTAAGATTGTTGAAAAATAATTTCTGACCATTCCTAATTTGTTTCGGGACGTGTTAGTAATGATTGGTTCGGCAACGGTCTTTTCCAACAATTCTTTTTCCTGTTCCGTATCCATGGAACCTTCGTCCATAAGGTCCGGGCTGTAGATTGTATTTCCAGCCATGATGCTGCGAATCGAGCAGGCTAACTCCTCGCTTGGACCATCCTTCAATAAGTACCCCTTTGCATCCGCCTTTAGAGCCCGCTCAAAATAGCCATTCCTTGCAAAGGTTGTTAAAATGATGACTTTACATTCTACTGACTTTAACGCTTCCGCTGCTGCTAGCCCGCTCATTTTAGGCATTTCTATATCCATGATACAAACATCCGGCTGTAATTGGTGCACAAGAGCAACGGCCTCTTCTCCATTACCGGCCTGCCCGACCACTTGCATATCATCTTCCATATTCAGCAGGGAACCTATTGCTCCTAACAGCAGTTCCTGATCCTCGGCAATGACAATTCGAATCATCTACGTTCTCTCCTATTCGGGCAGTGCAATTAAGCAGAAACTCCCCATAAATGCAGGGGAGTCAGCCATATGGTGTAGTTAAAGTTCAGGTTTAGCTTGAATAGAAATTCTTTTTTTCGCAACCGTTCGAACATCTTTAAAGCTTACAAAATTCTTTTTCTCCTCATCCCATAAACGGAATCGGAGTGACTTTAAACTGGTTGCAAGAGAAATCGTTGGTACATTTTGTAATGGCAGCGTGTTGTTGTGTGCCTCTTCCAGTTTATAGTTCGGCACTCTTGGGCTTAAGTGGTGAACATGGTGAAATCCAATATTACCGGTAAGCCATTGTAAAACTTTTGGAAGTTTATAGAATGAACTTCCCTCTACAGCCGCTTTTACATACTCCCACTCTTTATCTTCCTCAAAATAAGAATCTTCAAAAGTATGCTGTACGTAGAACAGCCAAATGCCTGCGGCACCTGAAATCATGAAAATGGAACCTTCCACTAAAAGGAATGCTTGCCAGCCGATTGCCCAGATCAGCAATCCTATTACAGCTGCAATCAGTAAATTCGTTAAATAGGTGTTCATGCGTTCCTTGTTTTTAGCACCTTTACGGTTAAATCTATTTTTAAGAAGGAAAACATAAATCGGCCCTAATACAAACATGACAAAAGGATTTCGATAAAAACGATAGGCTAAACGAAGTTTAAGTGGCGATGCTAAATATTCATCCACTGTAAGGGTCCAGATATCACCTGTACCGCGCTTATCCAAATTACCGCTTGTTGCGTGATGAACGGAATGCTCGTGGCCCCATTTACCAAACGGGAATAACGTTAATACCCCCATCGCAGTCCCCAATATTCTATTGGCACGGCGGCTTTTAAAAAAGGAATAATGGGTGCAGTCATGGAAAATAATGAAAATTCTTGTCAGAAATCCTGCAGCTATCACACATGGTACTAATGCTAACCAATAAGAAACAGACAGGCTGATGTAGGCAAGATACCATAAGATCATAAACGGTGCGACCGTGTTAATAATCTGCCAAACACTTTCTCTTGTTGTTGATTTTTCAAAGGGAGCAACTTGTTTTTTTAAATTTTTAGTGTCTTGTAAGGTCATAGGATTGGAATCCCCTTCTTTAATGTGTCGTTATATCAAGTATATCGAAAGGAAAATGGACTTGTTAGTAGCAGGTGTCATGTACGGGACATGATAAATGTCATATTCAGTAGAAAAATTGGAGAAAAATTTTTCATTTAGTGTTTAGTAATCATAACAATTAAAAACATTAACTATGGCTCAGTATGTTTTTAATGAAAAGGAATAAACTCGAAATAAGACTAATTCAATGAAGAGAGTGAAAAAAATGAGAGAAATTACCTTTAAAGCCTTTGGAATCACGAATGAAATTGATTTGAACAAAATCGCCATTCATTGCGGCATTCCGAAAAAGTTCACCTGGGAAGAACCCCTAATCTTAAAAGGCGATATTTTAAAAACGATACTGAAGAAAGATGTGGATGAATCACAAATGGTGCTCATTTTTTCTTTTGGCAGCATCGTCTTCATTAATCATACTGACGCAATTGAGATGAAAGATTTATTTTCTTACATCCATTCCTTTGAGCCAGATTTTGAAATTGTACATGCAGATAGATACACAGACGATTACAGTCTTCACATCCAAGAAACCGAAAACATCGAATTAACCGATGAATATGTGGTGGTACCTGAGTATGAAGAATTTTATCCAGAATTGATATCAACTGTCCTTGCAAAATCGGTGGCACTTGAGAAAACAGAAGAACAACTCGGAAAAATCCATGATAAGCTTGAGACGATGATTGACAGATTGGAAAAAGGCAGGCTGAGAATCGGGAACAAGGAACTGGCAAGAACGACCGCGAAAATCGTCCGTCATGAATATAATACCCTTGCCTATATCATGATTCTTGATAAGCCCGATATTACCTGGTCTAGCAGCAGTGCCAGCGAATTTTATGACAAAATGGGTGATTTCTTTGAATTGAACGACCGCTATAAAATCTTAAAAAGCAAAACAGAAATTCTGTATAACATCATGGATGGCTTTTCTACCATCTCCCATTCCATCCGCGGTCTTTTTGTTGAATGGATCGTCGTAATTCTTATTGTTATTGAGATTCTCCTTACCATATTTGAAATTGCTGGATGGCTTCCAAAATGAATATTTATTTAATTCACAAAAAATTCAAGTAATGCAACACTTCCTATTTCTAATTAACGATATAATACGAGTGTCACCTCATTAGGTCTCCACCTAAGCCTCGCTTGTATTTTTGAAAAAATTTAGAAAGTAGGTTGATTGGTTTTATGAAAAAAAGCGGCACAACTAAAGATTTTTTTAGTGGCAATAATCTGCAGGTAACAGCCTTTACACACGAATTTGCCAATCCAAAGGAACGACAGGAATTTTTAATGAATTTAGCCATAAGCTCTGAATTTGATATGAGGCACCGAGGTCTTCTGCTTTATTACGGAAAGGATTTCATTGCTTACAAACGTGAAAAACCCTCCGACCAAAACCGCAACGAATTTCTCCGTGTCATTTCAAAATTTATGGCCAATTGCTTAGAGGATAACTGTCCGCCCTCTTGGCAGCAATGTCAGTCCGCGTTTTGGGAAGAATTGATCTTCACCTTTTTTCCACATTCCATGAAAATTACCCCAAACGAAAAAGAAGTAGAAACCTTCCTATTCCAATTAAAGAAATTTGTCAGATGGCTTGATCGCAGGACAGGTACCTCTTGGTATTCCGTAGTCGAAAAATTTGCCCAAGAGGCCAGCTCTGAACTTACAATCTGCGAGGGGCTGCTAAATGCCCTCTTTTTATACGACTTCCCTCGAATTCATCATCGTGATTGGAATCGCGAGCAAGATATTGAGAAGGTGCATCAGAAATTTAACCAATGTTCTGATAAACTTGATAGTCTATTTGAAGTAACCAGCAGGATCGAGGATACAGTTGTCTTGACTGAGTTCGATACTAATCGGACTTATTACATAAAAGGGCTGCCAAACAAATTAATTGAAACAGGTATTATTATGAGTGGTATGATAGGCAAAAGACGCGGGGAATTAGTTTGGAGCTGGTTCCAAACAGAAGGAATCTATCCACAAAGAGGGAAAAAGTACCTTGCTTTGAATACGAATCCTGAGTCCAATTAATTATTATTGGATGTTTTTTGTTAAATCCTATAGAACATTATCAAATTAGTATTTAAACTAGGAGTATAGTATTTTTGACTACTTTGGAGTGACAGAAGATGGGCGAAACAGAACCGTACTATATAACTCAATCGAAGAATTTTTGTAAAGAACTCGGAATGGACCCTAACGATATAGCAGGTCCACAAAGATTTTTGACAAAAGAAAAGCTTTTTATAAAAAAGAAAGCCTATAGTGAGATCTTGGAAGTTGTAAGTTATTTTTCAATTAAACTTTTAGATTCATTAAAAGGAACTCCTATTTTAATCAGTGTTTCTGATTCAAACGGATACTTGTTACATATGGCTGGCGATGAAACTATCAAATCTACTGTCGATGAATTTGGTATTAAGATAGGAAGCCTTTTCACTCAGGAAGATACGGGGACAAATGTCATTAGCTTAGTCTTACAACAAAGGCACCCTATATCCTTAATAGGCAAAGACCATTATCATAAGTTTCTATATGAAATAGCTTGTTATGGTGCACCGATTCATTACACCGATGAAGATCATTTATTGGGCAGTGTAAGCATTATGGTGCCGATTGCTTTTCAAAATCCTTTATTACTATCGATGTTATCCCAGGTAGTTGATTCTATTGAAAGGGAATTGCTGCTTAGAAAACAAAATAGAAAGCTTAATATCTTAAACCAAATTATGATAAGCAGGACTAGAAATGGCATCATCGTAACTGATGAAAAAGGAACTACAATAGAGTTTAATGATTTTGCTCAGCAAATCTTTAACCAAAGCAGCAATACGGTAATTGGAAAAAGCATATATGATTCCGTTTTGATTGGAGAATATTTTCGACGGGTCATTGAGTATGGAGCAAAATATGAAAACGAAGTGCTTACATTTACAAACAAGGTTGGTAATGACATCGTTTGTTTATTTGACGCGCAGCCAATTTATGAGGAAGAAAGATTAATTGGAGGATTTGGTCAATTTCGGGACATCACGGACAGGCATTTATTTGAAGAAAAGATGAAAGAAGCTGAAAAGCAAGCACTTGCTGGTCGAATTGCCGCTGGTATCGCCCATGAAATACGGAATCCACTGACCACCGTCAGGGGCTACCTGCAATTTCTTGAAAAAGAAGTTGACGCAAGTACCTCCGAGCTATTTTCTAATTTGCTAATCCCAGAAATTGATCGGGCCAACAAAATTATTACAGATTTCTTGAGTATCACGAAGCCTTCGATTAAAGAGTTTGAGCTCATTGAAGTTCAACATTTCTTAATCGATTACCTTTTGAAGTTTCTTAAAAGTGAATCGTTATTATACGGTGTTGGATTGGATATTGAGATTGCTCCTGATGCGAAAAAACTTACCATCTTATGTAATCGTGAAGAGTTATTGCAGGTATTTATTAATTTATTTCAAAACTCCGTACAGGCCAAAAGGGAAACTCCTTTAAAAATTAAAATCTCCACTAGAGTAATTCATGAACATATCCATTTTATTTTTAGGGATAATGGGAAAGGAATTCCCCCTTCCATCTTAGCCCATATTTTCGAACCGTTCTTTTCCACTAAAGATTATGGAACCGGTTTGGGCTTACCAGTGTCTCAAAAAATCGTGGAAAACCAAAAAGGAACGATGCAGGCCAGCAGTGACGGGATGGGCACAGAATTTATTATTGAGCTTCCAATCCATAAATTTGCCTGAAATTTTCTCAGAGGACCATCTAATCAATGATGGTCCCCTTTTATTTTTTAGGCTTGTTGATCATTTTTCTGATAATGCGAATTTGACCTCTGTGACTTAATTCGTCCTCGAACACGTGAAACCATTTGAAAAAATTGTTGGCTGGGCGGTCATACCAAAAAGGGGTTTGCTCATAAAGCCATTCATCAGGAAGTGTTTTAAACTTTTCAATGGTTATGTTTCTAACATCGGACAATACCTGAAGATACTCTTCGATTGTTTTCCCTTTAAAATGTTCCTGGCCTAGGCTCCCTAAATCCAGCCCAGCCTGTAAGCGGCTAAACTCCTCATCGGTTAGATCCCGATTTTCAAAGGTCTCAATCTGGTAAGCTTTTTCTACGGCGGCCATATGTCCCAGCAGCATCCCGATAGAATTGGCTTCCTCATCATAAAGAAAGTCTAGTTCCTCTATTGTTAAATCCTTTACGGCTTGAATCGTTGTTTCTCTTGTATAATTCATCATCGAAACTAATTTGCTAAACTCTAGGCCTAAGCCATCTTTTTGGTCAATTAAATATAAGGTTGATGCATCTACCTTCACGTATTTCACCTCAATTTTTCAGATAGGTACTATTATTCTGCTTAAAACTGGAATATCCTTCAAAAGGTATCTGACACCACCATATTTCGTGGTAGAATTCTATTATATCTAGAAAGGCAGGTGATCTGGGTGACTAAATCCCCAAAAGTAACTCTATATTTTGTCCGTCATGGAGAAACTCAATTTAATGTGGAACGACGATTGCAGGGATTTGCTGATTCCCCGCTTACTGAAAAAGGAATCGCACAAGCCCGGGCAGTAGGAAAAGGTTTAGCGGATATTGAATTCAAGGCAGCCTATTGCAGTGAGAGCCAGCGGGTGATTGATACGGCCACTCATGCATTAAGAGACCGAAAAATACCGCTATCGACTGATGCACGCCTTAAAGAAATGAACTTTGGTGCCCTTGAATCCTTATTGAGATCCGAAATTACCGCTCGATACGGGAATATACTTGAGACTTTATTTAGTCTTACTGATTTTAATCTGGCGGCACCTGAAGGGGAGTCCTATTCACAGCTCTATTCACGGACTTGTTTAGCGATTGACGAAATTCTTAAAAATCATGAGCTTGAAGGCGGAAATATACTTGTATTCTCACATGGCGTAACCATCGGTAATTATTTAATGCAATTAACCAATAGCGAAAAATATCTTCACCATGATAATTGCAGCGTAACTGTTGTCAGCTATGTGGATGGGGAATTTCAAGTGGAACGGGTTGCGGACACGTCTTTTAGGGAACTGGGGCAAATTGAAGAATAACATGAGGAACTTCATAAAACACAAAGAGCGATTACTTTATTTGCAATCGCTCTTACTTATGTATTAATTATGGGCCTAAATGGACTCGAACCATCGACCTCACGCTTATCAGGCGTGCGCTCTAACCAGCTGAGCTATAGGCCCATATGGAGCGGGTGATGAGAATCGAACTCACAACATCAGCTTGGAAGGCTGAGGTTTTACCACTAAACTACACCCGCACTGTAGTATTAAAGAATGCTGGGCTAGCTGGATTCGAACCAACGCATGTCGCAGTCAAAGTGCGATGCCTTACCGCTTGGCTATAGCCCAATATTATGAATGTAATGGGGCGACTGATGGGAATCGAACCCACGAATGTCGGAACCACAATCCGATGCGTTAACCACTTCGCCACAATCGCCAAAATCTATCTATTAATAGCAGGGGAACTGCTAGAAAAAAATGTGGCGGTCTGGACGGGACTCGAACCCGCGACCTCCTGCGTGACAGGCAGGCATTCTAACCAACTGAACTACCAGACCATATTGCGGGGACAGGATTTGAACCTGCGACCTTCGGGTTATGAGCCCGACGAGCTACCGGACTGCTCCACCCCGCGACGGTAAAAATATATTATTTTGTTCATGCTCTTAGATGCATGACTGTATCAATCTCAGAAAGCTTATTCAAGCAGCAGCTCGATTGATACAACCCGCGACGGTAAAATATTTAAGATAAAATGGCGGAGGAAGAGGGATTCGAACCCCCGCGCGGTTTAACCCGCCTGTCGGTTTTCAAGACCGATCCCTTCAGCCGGACTTGGGTATTCCTCCGTAAATATATGGTAGCGGCGGAGGGGATCGAACCCCCGACCTTACGGGTATGAACCGTACGCTCTAGCCAGCTGAGCTACACCGCCAAAAATATATATTTTACAAACTGCGACTGGTCGGGAAGACAGGATTCGAACCTGCGACCCCTTGGTCCCAAACCAAGTGCTCTACCAAGCTGAGCTACTTCCCGTTTTAAAATGGCGCGCCCGAAAGGAGTCGAACCCATAACCTTCTGATCCGTAGTCAGACGCTCTATCCAATTGAGCTACGGGCGCATAATGAAAATAATTTTCGCTTTGTGAAAAAATTATGGTGGAGGATGACGGGATCGAACCGCCGACCCTCTGCTTGTAAGGCAGATGCTCTCCCAGCTGAGCTAATCCTCCATATTCACGAAAAAACTTTGGTGACCCCTACGGGATTCGAACCCGTGTTACCGCCGTGAAAGGGCGGTGTCTTAACCGCTTGACCAAGGGGCCCACTTTAAAAATATAGACAAAATAATAGCCCCAACAGGGGCTTAGCCTGGCAACGTCCTACTCTCACAGGGGCGCGTGCCCCAACTACCATCGGCGCTGAGAAGCTTAACTTCCGTGTTCGGTATGGGAACGGGTG
>NZ_JAQMWQ010000040.1 GCF_030403775.1 Paenibacillus sp. BSR1-1 | reverse complement strand
TTAGCTCATAAAATAAAACGTTGGCTTCGTTTCAATAAGAAACGAATATTATTGTTTGTTGACGTTTTTGTTTGTTTAGTTTTCAAAGAGCAATTTTTCAAGACAGGATATTAATATATCATCTCGACTTCGTTGTGTCAATTATTTTTTAAAAAACTTTTAAATCAACTCAGCGACAGTTACTAATAATATACTAGAATATTAATCTCGTCAAGAGTTTTTTTGAGACCTGAAATAAGAAACAATTAATGCGGCGTTTCCCTCTCAGGAATTACTATATTACTATCATGCCACAGCATTGTCAACAACAGTTTTAATTTTTTTAAAACAAACCAATTTGTCCAATATCCTACCCAGAAAAAAACTGACCACCATTAAGGGGCCAGGCACTAATTCACATAATCAATTTTGATTTTCAAGAATGTCCTTTATTCTCTGGAGATCTTTGTTGTTTGCTCTTTTCATCATGGTGGACATGAAGGGAGCAGCTATTTTTGAAAAGCCGGTCGGATTTCCTTTGTTCCTTAATTTCATTAAAGTACTGTTGTCAGATAGAGCTTCCCACGTATAGGTGGTCTCCATTGGAAAAGGACCATCCACTGTTTTCATTACAAGCTTCTTCCCAGGAATATACTCAGTAATTGCATAAACATAAGCTAGTTCACGTCCAAGAAATTGAGCTTTAAAGGCAACTTTTGAACCAACTTCCAAGGGCTTTGGAGTTTGCCATTCCGCTGATTGAATATTTACATACCACTCTGGTGCATTGTCCGGATTCGTTGCGTATGCTGATACGTGATCAACTGGGCGCTGAATTTTTATCTCTGTAATAACATCTACCAATTATGTTCCCCCCAAGTGCCTCTTATGATTGTTCACAATTTTTTAAGCAAAGTGCCAAGCAGGTATTCCCTACCTTCTGCATGGTCTTTTTCCCAGCTATCTTTAAGGACGCCAGATGCAGTATGAACAAAACAGATAGCTTTATCATATATTAATTTACCCATTTATTCTTTGAATCACAGTGAAACTTTGATGGCTTGCATAAGTTCGACATCCTGAAAATATGATTAAAATAAGAATCTCCAATAAAGGGGTTGTACGAATGAACATTTTTAATAAAATCGCTTTATTTTTCGTTCTTCTATATTCAGTTTTCATTATTATCAATACTTATTTAGGAGAAACCGAACGGATCCAATCCAATGTTGTTTACCTCTTTATGAATGGATTTGCCTATATTGTCTCAGCTTTAGAACTTGAAAAAGAAAAGCAGAAATTTGAAGTGAATTTGCTTTAGATTCTATTGGAAATCTAAAACGAAATGAAAAAACTAATCAAACGTTTGATTAGTTTTTTCAAATTTTGGCATTATGACCCCACCGCCCATCTCAATTCGTCCTTCGAAGTATTTTGTTTGGAATAAAGCTCTTTATAATAACCATTCCGTTTTAAATGACCCAAAAAAGGAGGAAGCTCGCGTTTCAGTCACTTAGGAAGTGTCTAAGTAACACAAAAGGTGGGAGCGGCAAGTATTTCAGTCACTTAGACTCCCCATTTAACAATTTATATACATAAAGCCACAAAAAAAGATTCTACCATTTGGCAGAATCACAATTTCTTCATTGATAATAAGCTTTTCGCAATGTATGCCGCGTCTTCTCCTACTCCTAAAAGAAGGGCTGAGCCCCGACGATGCTGCCATGGCAATCCAAGGAAGTAGAGTCCATCAATCTCCGTTATACCTCTATGATGCTTAACATCCACAGTAGCACCCGCAAGATTCTTTACATCAATCCAGGAATAATCTCGAATGAAACCAGTAGCCCAAATCACATTCTCTACTCTAATGGTTGAAAGATCTTCAAATTCAATCTCATTTTGTACAATTGATTTTGTTCTGCTCTTTAACTTAACCGCACGATTTTTTATCTTCTCTTTCAGTTCATACCCAAATATTAGATCAGATTGATTTTGCACTTTTTTCCCGATCCAAGAGTCCCGGTCCGCATGTAACATCCCCAGTTTATCGAACCACCAAAAGACACTCTTGCCTGCAAGGCTTAAAGGAAGAAATCGAACTTTTGATCCAATAGATAAGTACGTTTCATAATATTTTGATACTTCTACTGCTATTTGCGCGCCAGAATTCCCGCCCCCGACAACTAAAACGGAACCTTCGTTAAGTTGGGATGGATTTTTATATTCCGATGAATGAAGCTGAACAACATGATTTGGCAGCTTTTTTGCAAACGGTGGAATATTTGGGGTTTGAAAAGGCCCTGAGGCAACGACTACTTTCTTTGTTCTTATAATAGAGTTACCAGTAAATATAATAAAGGAATCATTTTCTTTCTGTACTTTTTGAACATGACAGTTCAAATGAATCGGTAAATCAAATGTTTTGGCATATCGCTCCAAGTAATCAGCAATTTCATCTTTAGTTGGAAACCCGGTTGGGTCCCCTTCTAATCCCAAACCTGGCAAACTACTATAAGCACGTGGTGTGAACAATACTAGGGAGTCATACCTTTTCCGCCACACTTGCCCTATCTCAGAATGGTTGTCAAGAATGATAAAAGTTAAAGAGGTTTGCATAAGGTAATACCCCATTGATAATCCCGCCTGGCCTGCACCAATAACCACCACATCATAGATCATAAATATCTCTCCCCAACAAAACTACTGGCAGTTTACCAGTAGCAGAAGTTAATACTATTCATTCCACTAATTCCTATTTTTCCATGCTTATTCTTTTATTTCGATTACAAACGGGAAGGCTCTTACTTTTCCATTTTGCTTGAACTCTGCCCAAACTTTGTAGATACCAGGCTTTTCAAACTGAGTTTCAAAAATTGGTTCCTTATCATTAGTTGGATGAACATGGAGAAACTTTTTACCATATTCATCAAGAATCACAACATGCCCCATTGCCCCTAAATATGGAGTCAAATTTGTTTGATCTAAGTCGAAGGATAATGTTACTGGTTCTGCTGCCTTAAAGGAATTCATGCTTAATGTTACCGTTTCACCATCTACCGTTTTGCTAAAATTAATGTCAGGTACTAGCTCATGACCGTGTTCTGGAGCGCTCGGATTGCCCACGATAAATGGAACCGGCTCTACCTCATATGCTAGATTCTTTGGTTTTATATCAATATAAGCTTTGTAAAATCCTTCAGGGAGATTTTTTTCAATTGTAAATTCCCCTTTTCCAGTTCGTTCTGGGTGTAGGTGGTAATACTTCTGCAAATGTTCATCTACGATAATAAGATGCAAAATCTTCTCATGATTTACCTCTAATTCATCAACCGGGCTTCCAGCTTTATCTTTTAGGAAAATCTTAATATTTCCTTGATTGTTTTGCACAAACGCATTGACTTCGCTGCCTTCCTGATGCGCATTCCCTTCATGTGCATGGCTGCTTCCATTTTCATCGCCGTTATGATTTCCATTCTCTTCTCCCCCGGTATCGTGCCCTGCCGTCTGAGCCATTGATCCGTGACTGTCTGACTCAGCAGCCATTCCTTTATCATCTGCAATCCATTTATCATAAACACCGAATCCAAGCACGACTAAAGTAACGTAAAGAATTCCTGCAATTGCCCATTTTCTCATCCTTTTCACTCCTAAAGGTTTTCACCTGTATTAGATGATTACATTGTACGTCGATTCTATTCCGTTCAAACCGCAGATATTTTGAGTGAAACCGCAGAATTTTGTGGTAGGTGCCCCACTGTGCTTGTTATTTAGAAACCATGAAAAACCTTAACTGGATGCGTTAAGGTCATTAATGATGGTTTTTTTACTTCTTTTTTGAAAGGTAAAAATACGATTCCCCCAAAAATTACTACTGCAATTAGGGTGATTTTCAAAAACAAAGGCAGAATCAGAAATGCTATGGCAAGCCATGCAAACAGAAGTGCAACCGGGCTGGTTGAGCTGAGGATTGTATATATTGCTTTACCCAAACCTGAACGAACGAATGATTGTTGTTGCTTCTAATAACAATATGGTCGGGTTCATGATCACACCAAAGGCCAAAGGGATAACGACGTATAGGGAAAACTCGTTTTAGGGCTTGGGCACTCTAAACCTCTCAGAGTGACCGCGGCACTTCTTTTTCAACCTACACAGGCACCCTGAACCCCTCTGAGTGACCGCGACTCTTCTTTTTCAACCTTGACGGGCACTCTAAACCTCTCAGAGTGACCGCGGCACTTCTTTTTCAACCTACACAGGCACTCTGAACCTCTCAGAGTGACCGCGGCACTTCTTTTTCAACCTACACAGGCACCCTGAACCCCTCTGAGTGACCGCGACTCTTCTTTCTCAACCTTGACGGGCACTCTGAACCCCTTTGAGTGACCGCGACTCTTCTTTTTCAACCTTGACAGGCACTCTGAACCCCTCTGAGTGACCGCGACTCTTCTTTTTCAACCATGACAGGCACTTTGAACTCCTCTGAGTGACCGCGATTCTTCTTCAGCCGCACACTTTTGGAGAACTGCCGCAGATTTTTGCGGCAGCACCCCCAGCAATTTGCACATCAAATCGTTTTTTTTCCAAAAAAAAGACCGGTACATTGTACCGGTCACGCCTAATATAAATCTTCTGCTGGCAGAATCCCCAGGCTTTTCGCTTTTTTAATGGCTTCCACACGCGAATTCACATTTAGTTTTTGAAAAAGCTCTGTCAGGCTATATTCCAATGACCGCTGGCTGATCAGCAATGTCTTGGAAATTTCCTTATTGCTATGCCCCTTCGCCAATTCGCGCAGGAGTTTTTCTTCTTTTTTGCCGATGGTGGTCTTTTCATTGGTGTTCTCGCCTTGAACAACAATTTCTTGGCGTCTCAACTGTTTCAGCAGCTGCATCGGGATGATGGCCTCTTTTCTAGCTGCACTTCTTATTGCCTGGACCAATTGCTCGCGAGTGGAGGTTTTTGAAATAAAGCCGGAGACACCTGAATCCATGAGCAAATTAAAATGTGGCGCAATATCAAATCCTGAATATATCAGAATGATGGCGTCCGGGGCATCAGCGAGCACCTTTCGTGCCAAATCAGCTCCATTTATATTTGGCATATATAAGTCAAAAAGAATCACATCAAAATTTTTAAGACGTACCAGATCAGAAACCAGATAGACATCTGTCTCAATCGTGACATTCATATCCGGCTCTGCTTCAATTAACATTTTGGTTCCTTCTACAACCGATCTATGATCATCAACCAATAGAATTTCCATAGTAATCACCTTTTTGCTGCATAGTTGTTGGAATATATATATCTATTAGAAACCCTTGTTGAGGAGCAGAATATAGTTCCACTTTTCCCTCTAAACTGAGAACCCTGTTTTCAATTCCGGCAATTCCCATATGTTTAAAGGAACCCCCATAACCGGATAAATCCATTCCTACCCCATTATCACGATAAGAAAAATGAATCGTTTCCTTATTACTGGTTAACTTTATCGTTACTTTCGACGCCTTTGAATGCTTATTCGCATTATTTAACAGCTCTTGTACAATCCGATACAACCCCAGTATCTGATCTTCCATCAGTGGATTTTGTAAGTCCGCTGCCGAAAAATCAATTTCATAATTGGAAAACATCCGAGCGTATGAAAAAAGACTTTTTAACGATTCGACCAGACCCATTTTTAAGAGGAACGGAGGCCGCAATTCATTGCAGGTAATGCGGATTTGGTGGATCGCATCCAGCAGGCCTTCTTCTATTTGCATCAGTTCACCTTTTTTTTCCTCATTAAAATAGGATGAGGAGCGTAATGACTCAAGCTTACGGTACCAGATAATCAAATCCTGCAATACAGAATCATGCAAATCGCTCGAAAGAGATGCTCGTTCCTTTTCCGATAACCTATACAAAAGTTTTAGCATCCATTTTGGGGTAATGTTATAAGTGACCATTTCCTCTAGACGTTTCATCAAATCTTCTGTCCGCTGCAAATTATCATAAAGGATGGTGACATAATGAACGGCTGTTTCAAGCCACTCTTCCTCTATTTTTAGCAACGGCTGCTTGATGCCAATCCTTAAATAAATCCATTGCTCCTTTTCGGTAATCTTGACCCATTTTTCATTCTTGCCGCTCGAGACCCCCTCATGGTCTCTAGGTAATTCTTCAATGGATACTTCAGTAACGGGGAGTACCTGCTTTACTTCATCCACTAGCCGATTCTCTAGATCCGTTACTTTCATGACATTGGCAAGGTCGTTTGAGAAACGGTTGATGCTTTGCTGGAGTGACTTATATCTTTCTTCACTTTGGATTAACTCCTGCTCTTCCTTTTTGCGCTGGGTGATGTCTTTTACGATTCCATGTACACCATTGAGTTGTCCAGAGAGGAAGATAGGAACAAAGGTAATATTAACGATACGCTGATCAGCATGCCTTGACCGAAGGATCCGACATTCGACGTCCTTTGGCTCCTTCTTTTTCATGACCTCTGAAAGAACTTGATAAACATCGATATGGTCCTCATCATAAATCAACCCGAGAAAGCACCGGTCAGTAAGATTAGCAAACTCGATACCTGAGATTTTTTCAAAGGACCGATTAGCGTTGACAAAATCCCCATTTAAATCAATGGAAAAAACCCCATCCAAATTATTTTCAAATAAGGACTTATAGCGCTGTTCGCTCTCTTCTAATGCCAGCTCAGACCGTTTTTTCTCGGTAATATCCAAGCTTATGCCATCAAGGCGTTCAATCTCGCCTACATTATTCATATAAGGTTGGATGATCATTTGATTCCACCTTGTTTCTCCTTCTACATGGATGAAACGGATTTCCCTATTGACCGCCATTCCTTGATCTAATTTATCCTTCGCTTCTCCCATAAGCATCTCATTATCTTCCGGATGGATATGGTCATGGATACGTATCGGACTATTGACAATCTCCTGTCTTGGGATGCCCGCCAATTTTTCGATGCTTCCGGAGCAAAAGGTTAAGCGGGAAAAGTTCTTATCCGTTGACCAAACTGCTGCGTTTACACTTTCCAAAATATTCTCGAGTAATTGCTCTGTCTTTTTTCGCTCGGTTATATCTCGTACGACGGCTACAACATATTTCACATCCCCAAAACTATCGAAAACAGGCTTAACTTTTGTCTCAACATAAACGGTTGTACCCTGTGAGTTCAGTAAGCGATATTCCAAATCCATTGGCCTTTTAGTTTGAACCACTTGAACGTGTAAGGAGCGGACGTATTCTCGGTCCTCAGGATGAATAATTTCGAAGGCATCCATACCCTCATATTGTTGAACAGTAAAACCTGAAATTTGTTGAATGGATGGTGATACATAACGAACAATTGCTTGATTATCAACAAGAACTATACCGTCAGATGTGTGATCAGCCACAATTTTGTACCTTATTTCTTCATTAAGAAGATCCGATTCATCTTTCATTCTCTCTCCCCCGTTTACTCTCCGTCTCTATTCTTTAGTAATCATTATAATAGAAGAAAAATATCGAAAACACGCAAAATTATGGGGAAGGAACGCAATTTATTAAAAGAACTTCCTAAATAAAGAAATTCTATAAGGGAATACTAATGTTAATCACTGGGAATTGGGAGGGTATCCACTTGCAAAACAATGAAAACACATTATCCATTTTCGCCTTGGGCGGTATTAATGAAATCGGTAAAAACATGTACGTGGTGCAATATGGTGACGATATTATTGTCGTCGACTGCGGCGGTAAGTTTCCCGATGAAAGCTTGTTAGGTATCGATTTGATCATCCCTGATTTGACCTACTTAGAAGAGAATCAGGAAAAAATAAGAGCCTTAATTGTGACGCATGGACACGAAGACCATATCGGCGGTATCCCTTACTTTTTAAAAAAATTAAATGTACCCATTTATGCGACCCAATTTACTCTGGGTTTAATCGAATTAAAAGTGGACGAGCATCGCCTTAAAAGAGATACCAAACTGATTCCGATTGATTCGGAATCCAAGCTTGAGCTGGGGGAGATTGAAGTTTCCTTTTTCCGTGTCAGCCACAGTATTCCTGACTGCCTCGGGATTGTTTTTCATACCCCGGAAGGGAATGTCGTTCATACCGGTGACTTTAAATTTGATTTAACGCCCGCCAATAATCAATTCGCGGATATACATAAAATGGCCGCTATTGGCAGTAAGGGGGTTTTAGCCTTAATTTCGGAGAGCACTAACGCCGAGCGCACTGGTTTATCACCATCAGAGCAAATGGTAGGACATCATATGGAAGAGGCATTTATGGATGCAAAAGGAAAAATCATAGTATCGACCTTTGCATCTAATGTAAATCGAATTCAGCAAGTCGTGGAAGCCGCTATCAGAACAAACCGAAAGCTTGCTCTTTTAGGCAGAAGCATGGTGAATGTGGTTTCCGTCGCCATTGAACGAGGTTATCTCCATCTGCCGGAAGGAATGCTGATTGAGGCACTTGAAGTGGATCGACTTGCTCCTGAAAAAGTGGCGATTCTCTGTACAGGGAGTCAGGGGGAACCTATGGCCGCCCTTGCCCGCCTTGCCAGCGGCAACTATCGTGACGTGGCTATTTACCCTGGAGATACGGTTATTTTAGCGGCCTCACCGATACCAGGAAATGAAAAGGATGTTTCAAGAATCATCGACAACCTATTTCAACTTGGGGCGAAAGTAATTTATGGCTCTGGCAGTACAACTGGCATGCATGTTTCCGGGCACGGCTATCAAGAGGACTTGAAACTGATGCTCACTTTAATGAAACCAACCTATTTTATACCGATCCACGGTGAGTTTAGAATGCTGCACCATCACCGGCTTCTCGCTGAAGCAATTGGGGTCGAGAAAGGGAATACCTTTATTATTAAAAATGGAGATGTCGTTGATATTGAAAACGGGGTGGCAAGGCAGACTAGGAGAATACCTGCTGGAGATACGTATGTAGACGGAATGGGTGTCGGTGATATTGGAGAAATTGTGCTTCGCGACCGGAGGCAGCTTTCTGAGGACGGAATGCTCGTGATTGTTGTAACAATCAGCAAAGCAGACCGGAAAATTATTTCAGGTCCTGACACCATTACCCGCGGTTTTGTTTATGCGAGGAATTCCGATGAGCTCCTGAAAGAAGTGAATCGTCTTGTGAAGAAAACCGTCACTGACCTGCAGGAAGAAAACAGACATCAATGGAATGTCATGAAGCAAAACATCAAAAAATCTGTCGGACAATATTTATTCACCCAAACAAAGCGAAAACCAATGATTCTCCCCATCATCATCGAAATTTGATACAGTACCCCCGTATAGCGGTGTCAGGCACCACCCGTGGACAAATGTCCACGGGTGGTGCCTGACACCTTTTTTTGACACCTTTTTTGATTATAAATTGGTTGACCTTTCTTATGGTTCGAAGTATAATTTAAACATAAGTTTATAACTTAAACAAAAGTTTAAAGCGAATTACTGCCTCATAAATCAATCATCCTAAGGGGGAACATAAGTTGAAAAAACGTAAAATTGGAATGGCATTATCACTTGTTCTTGCAGCGGGCACGCTATTAGGTGCTTGCGGTAAAAGTAATGATAGTAAAGGTAACGGGACTGATAATAAAAAGACTTTCTCTGTAGGTATGGTTACTGACATCGGCGGTGTTGATGACAAATCCTTTAACCAATCTTCTTGGGAAGGTCTTAAAAATTTTGGTACAGAAAATGGTTTAAAGAAAGGCAAGGGCGGCTATGATTACCTTCAATCCAAATCGGATGCCGATTATACTACAAACTTAAATACACTTGTCCGCCAAGGATTTGATTTAGTTTATGCGATCGGATTCTTAATGCCATCAGCAGTTGAGGAAATTGCTAAACAACAAAAAGATTCTAAATTTGCGATTGTCGATGCAGAAGTAAAGTTGCCAAACGTTGCAAGTATTTTATTTAAAGAGCAAGAAGCAGGATTCCTTGCAGGTATAGCAGCCGCTAAAACAACAAAATCCGATCATATCGGTTTTATTGGTGGGATGGAGATTCCTGTTGTCGAGCGTTTCGAAACTGGATTCTTAGCCGGAGTAAAAGCGGCTAAACCAGAGGTAAAAGTTGATGTTCAATATGCAGGAGCATTTGACAAGGCGGAGGTTGGCCAAGCAATCGCTTCTAAAATGTATTCTTCTGGAGCGGATGTTATCTTCCACGCAGCAGGAGCATCAGGTGTCGGTTTATTCAAAGAAGCCAATGACCGCAAGAAAAAAGATCCAAGTAAAGAAATTTGGGCTATTGGTGTAGACCGTGACCAAGCAGACATGGGTCAGGATGTTGTCCTTACCTCCGCTTTAAAACGTGTTGATGTAGCCGTTAAGGATCTTGCAACCAAAACAAAAGCTGGCAATTTCCCTGGTGGAAAAGTTGCGTTATACGGTTTAACAGAAGATGGTGTAGGCTTAGCACCAATCAATGCAAAAGCTGCTAATAAAGCTGAAATTGAAGCTGTAGTCAAAGAATGGGTTGAAAAGATTAAGTCTGGTGCAGTAAAAGTTCCTGAAACACAGGAAGAATTAAAAGCATTCAGTCCAAAGTAATAGTTTATTTACAAGATAAATGGGGTGATTTCTGTGCCTGAAAGTATGACAGAAAAAGAACAAACGATTTTGGATTTAATACGCAAGAACCCCTATGTTTCACAGCAAGAGCTTGCCCAAATATTAGGTTTATCCAGGCCTTCTGTTGCCAATATTATTTCTGGATTAATTAAGAAAGGAAATATCTTAGGCAGAGCTTATATTTTAAATGAATCACAGCACGTAATTTGTATCGGCGGGGCTAATATTGACCGTAAATTCCACGTCAAAGAAAAAGCCCAGTTAGGTACCTCCAATCCGATTTATGCAACACAAAATGCAGGCGGGGTTGCTCGGAATATCGCCGAAAACCTCGGGCGGCTTGGGTTAGAAGTGTCACTTATCTCCACAAGCGGCGCCGATAAGGACTGGTCAATTATTGAGGAAGCCTCCTCTCTTTACATGAACTTAGAGACGGTGACCCAATTCCCTGAAAAATCGACTGGCTCTTACACAGCTGTATTAGACTCGACCGGAGAATTAATTATTGCGTTAGCGGATATGGAAGTGTATGAGGCGATTACACCAGATCTACTGCTTAAGCATGATGCCATCTTAAGTCGATCGAAGTGTATAATGGTCGATTTAAACTGTCCGAAAGAAACGGTCCAATTCTTATGTCATTTCGCCAAAAGCCATGACATTCCGATCGTATTAGTTCCCGTTTCTTCTCCAAAGATGAATCGGTTACCTGATGATTTAGATGGTGTTACATGGCTTATTACGAACCGGGATGAATCAGAATCCTACTTCCATACGGAAATTAATAATGAAGAAGATTGGAAAAATGCTGCAGAAAAGTGGTTATCACTTGGGATAGCCAACGTGGTCATAACCAATGGAAAAAAAGGATCAATGATTGGGAATAAAACAGAGGGGATTTTTCATGTACCTTCTATAGAAACGAAGGAAATTGTTGACGTAACTGGGGCAGGAGATGCTTTTTCCTCTGCAGTAATTTACTCCTGGTTAGAAGGTAAATCTCTAATTGATATCGCCAAGGCCGGAAGCATTAATGCATCGAAAACACTTCAATCATCTTATACCGTAAGACAGGATTTATCCGCAGAAAAACTACAAAAAGACATGGAGGAATAATCATGAAACAATATATTACATTATCAGAAGAAGTACGTGCTGCTAAGGAACAAGGAAAACCAATCGTTGCCCTGGAGTCTACGATTATCTCTCACGGTATGCCTTATCCACAGAATGTGCAAACTGCCCGCGAAGTGGAACAAATTGTCCGTGATCATGGAGCCGTACCAGCTACTATTGCGATTATCGATGGAAAAATTAAAATCGGTCTATCCGATGAAGAGCTTGAAATGTTTGGTAAAAGTTCAGATGTTGCCAAAGCATCACGACGTGATTTAGCCTATTTAATCGCAACCAAAAAACTTGGGGCTACAACGGTTGCTGCAACCATGATTTGCGCAGAAGCTGCAGGAATTAACATCTTCGTAACGGGCGGTATTGGCGGTGCGCACCGGGGTGCTGAGACCACAATGGATATCTCTGCAGACCTTGAAGAGCTTGGACAAACAAACGTCGCGGTTATTTGTGCGGGTGCCAAATCAATTCTAGATTTAGGGTTAACCATGGAATATCTTGAAACAAAAGGTGTACCTGTTATTGGCTATCAAACTGACGTACTCCCTGCTTTCTATACACGCAGTAGTGAATTCGCGCTAAACTTACGTGCTGATGATGTCGACACAATCGCTTCTACGTTAAAAGTAAAATGGGATTTAAACCTTAAAGGCGGAGCGGTTATCGCCAACCCAATTCCTGAAGAATTTGCTATGGATGAAAAAGTTATTAATGGTGTCATTGAAGCTGCCTTAAAAGAGGCTGAAGAAAAGCATATTTCTGGTAAAGATGTAACACCATTCTTACTAGGCAAAGTCAAAGACTTAACAGAAGGCAAAAGTCTGGATGCTAACATTGCTTTAGTGAAAAACAATGCCGTTGTTGGAGCTAAAATAGCAGTTAGTTTCAATGCAATGAAATAATTTAGTTTGGGGAGCGGATCGCTCCCCATTTTTTATAGATACTTTCTGAGCTTTTCCTTTGTTTCTTGGTCAGCAAAGGATGCTTCAACACTGTTGATGTAGATTTGTTTATATTCCTCGTAATTAGCATTAAATTCTTCGAAAACGATATTGCATTCATTTGCCATCGTTGTATTGGAAACGGTTCTGTTGTCTGTATTTACGGTTACCTTGATGCCATCCTTGTGGAAATCATAGATGGGATGATCACTATATTGATTCACTGCTTTTGTTTGGACATTGCTCGTCGGGCACATTTCCAGCACCACTTGTTTTTCCTTCACAATGTTATAGGCCGCCTCGCAGTCTCTGATAAAAACCCCATGGCCGATTCTTTCAGCACCTAAAAGCTCAACGGCTTCCAGCACATTTTCGCCGATTCCCGTTTCACCTGCATGAATAGTGACTCTGTATCCATATTCTCTGGCAAGAGCGATTGGCTCCACGAATTTTCTAGAGAATCCAGCTTCTTCGGAAGCACATAAATCGATCGCCGCAACCCCTTTACCTAGAAATCTCTTTCCTTTTTCAACAACCTCAAAAGCACTTTCCGGAGACATCGTTCTCATGCATGACAGGATTATATTTCCCTTAATATCGAATTGAGCTTCTGCATCCTTCATTCCCTCTATCACACTTTGGATGATTTCTTCAACGTCCAATCCTTTTTTCGTATGAAGTAAAGGTGCAAACCGTACCTCCATGTATTTCACATTTTCCTTAGACGCATCTTCAAACAGCTCAAACGTAATTCTTTTTAGATTTTCCTTTGACTGCATGACGAGGTTGGGTATTGCAAACTTCTCCAAATACTCTTCGAGCGATTCACAGTCTAACGGTGCAACGAGATCCTTTTGGAGCTCATCTATATCAAAAGAAGGCAGTTTAATCCCCTCTTTCTTCGCAATCTCAATAATCGTTTCCGGTCTAAGACTGCCATCTAAATGGCAGTGCAGTTCTATTTTAGGTAATGTTTCGAAATTCATTGTTGACCTCCTAAATTTTTTTAAAATAAAAAAAATTCCTGATTACGAAGAAAATACAGTTACGTGTACCTTCTTCGTAATCAGGAATTAATGGTTCCTGGTAGAAACCTCCAAACCATATTATTGGAGTTATACGAATTTTTTTCATCAATTTTTATAAAGGATAATAGAATTTATTTTTATTGTCAAGCAGCTCATCCAAACAAGTAATGTTTACCAGCGCATTCTGCTATAATTTTTATAACAATATTAAGAATAAGAAAGGCAGACTTTATGAAAAAAATAATACTCTCTATTGGAGTAGCCATTTTTATTATTTTCCTATTTTTATTTGGCACTTATAAATTAATGAATGCTAGAACATTTCAGCTATTCGGCGGCTTAACCAATCAAGTGGAGACCAATCAAAAAGTGGTTGCCCTAACGTTTGATGATGGTCCTACCAAAAATGTCGAGCAAATCCTTCCTTTATTAAAAAAATACAATGCGAAGGCTACCTTTTTTCTAATTGGTAACGAGATCGAGAAATCTCCTGAAGAGGCAGCAATGATTGTGAAAGCGGGCCACCAGGTTGGCAATCATACTTATTCCCATAATCGAATGATCTTTAAATCTCCTTCATATATCAAAGATGAAATTGAAAAAACTGATCGATTATTACGGAAGGCGGGGTATAAAGGAGAAATCGATTTTCGTCCGCCAAACGGGAAAAAATTATTCGGGCTTCCCTTTTACTTAAGTAAACATAATCGAGATACGATTACTTGGAATCTTGAGCCGGATACCTACTACACCACTGCCTCTGATAAAGTGAAGTATGTAGCGGATCATATTAAACCAGGTTCGATTATCCTGATGCATCCAATGTATGATCGCACGGGCAATGAGCTAGAGGCCATTGAAGGTATATTAAAGACCCTATCGGACGAAGGTTATAGGTTTGTAACCGTTAATGAACTTCAAGAAATGGGAAGCAACTGAGTTTAAAAGGTGATGAAATGACAAACATTAGAGATTTGGCAAAAATGGCTGGAGTATCAGTAACGACGGTGTCCCGTGTGCTAAATAATCATCCATATGTGAGCGAGGAGAAACGGAATGCTGTTTTTGATGCCATCAAGCAAAGTAACTACCAGCAAAATATTAATGCCGTCCATTTAAGTATGGGTAAGACTTTCCTTATTGGTGTGGTAGTTCCTTTTATTGAGCATCCTTATTTTTACTTGCTTATAAAAGGAATGTCAGTCGAAGCCTTAGAAAACAACTATAAACTGGTTTTAATTCAAACAAACTACATGGAATCCAGAGAACTGGAAGCCATGCAAATGTTAAAACAAAAGCAAATTGATGCGTTAATTATTTGTTCAAGAAAGTGCGATTGGCAGACTATCGAAGAATACCTGCCATATGGACCCATTATTTTATGTGAAGATACACGAGGGAAAAACGTCCCTTCTACCTTTGTGGATCATTACAAAGCCTTCCTGTTCGCCTTCGACTATTTATTTCAAAAGGGGCATAGAAAAATTGGCTACTGTATTGGCCGGCGATCTGGTACAAATAGCAAACAGAGAGAAATGGCGTTTAAGGAATTTACAGCGAACCATCATTTACCCTATGAGCATGATTATATTTTTAATCATTGTCTTCATTTTGAAGATGGGGAACAAGTCATTCACCGAATAACACAAATGATTGATCCTCCTACTGCCTTATTGGTGACCAATGATGATGTCGCTGCCGGCATTGTCATGTGCGCCCAAAACCGAAACCTTTCTATTCCCGGAGACCTTGCCATCATTGGCTTCAATAACCAGCCTATCGCGAAAATGATGAATATCACGACAATCGAGATCCCGCTGGTGGATATTGGGAGAAAACTGTTTCAACATGCGATAAGACAAAACAGCAAGATTGTCTATGATGAAATACCCGTGAAACTAATTGAGCGTAAAACTGTTTAGACTTGCAGTCATAAGTGGCTGCAAGTCTTTTTTTCCTCAAAAAACGCTTGACCTGAAACGCGTTTCATAAATTATTCTCTAATTGTAAGCCATGCAACACCAAGCCGGCGTGATCAGGATTCTCTGAGCGTAACGGCGGGTGTTGCATTTTCCACGGAGGTGTATGAAATGCAAAAACCAATTGTGTTTTTTGATATCGATGGAACATTATTAACCGAAGAAAAAACCATTCCCGATACCACAAAGAAAGCAGTCCGCTTGCTCCAGGAAAAAGGAATTCACACCGTTATTGCTACTGGGCGTGTGCCAAAGATGTTTTATTGGATTCAAAAGGAATTAAATATTGATTCCTACGTATCTATGAATGGACAATATGTAGTCTTTGAAGGGAAAGAAATTTACGCAAACCCAATTGATTCGGAAAGGCTGCAATCACTATCGAAAATGACTGAAAGCAACGGTCATGCATTGGCCTACTGCAGCCATAACGATTTCAAAGCAAGTGTTAAAAATCATCCGTTTATCGAGTCTGGTTTTGATGCCTTAATGATGTCCTATCCTGAGGTAAACCCCGATTTCTATAAACATTCATCCATTTATCAAGGACATCTATACTGCGAAAGTAAGGATGAGAAAATGTATGCCGATCACTTCCCTGATCTTAGTTTTGTGAAATGGCATGATTGTGCTTACGATATTCTTCCTAAAGGTGCATCAAAAGCAGTTGGCATCCGAAAAATGCTGGAAGTATTGGATATGAAGATTGAAGACAGTTTTGCCTTTGGGGATGGGTTGAACGATTTGGAAATGCTGACGGAGGCCGGAACGGGAATCGCCATGGGAAACGCTGTACCTGAAGCTAAGGCTGCCGCCGATATCATCACCACTTCCTCCTCGAATAACGGCATTCTTAATGGTCTGATTCAGGTTGGATTATTAGAGAGAAATCTTGTTTTATAATTATGAAAAGGGTACCCACGGTCCAAGCAGGTACCCTTTTCATTATTTTGCTCCAATTTCCCGGCGCACGACTGGCATTACTTTTGTGGCTAAAAGCTCGATGCCTTTTGCCACTTTCTCAAAAGGAAGACCGCCAATATCCATTTGGGCGATAAACCGTTTATGTCCAAATAACTCATATTGTCTGAGGACTTTTTCAATAATTTGCTGTGGACTTCCCACAAACAACGCGGTTTCGGGACTGGCCAACTGTTCAAAATCCGCTCTCGACATGCTGGCGTCCCGGCCCATTTGAAAATTGAAGTATTCCCAATAGTTAGCGTAATAAGGAAAAAATTCTTCTTTCGCCTTTTGAGTTGTTTCCGCTATATAGGTATGACCTGTCACACCAACCTTTAACACTTCAGGAGCATGACCTGCTTCACCTGCGGCCTGCCGGTATGCATCGACTAAAGGCTTAAACCGAATTGGATCACCACCGAGGATTGCTAATGCTAAGCCTGTTCCCAATCTTCCAGCCCTTGCAGCACTTTCAGGAGTCCCGCCAACCCCAACCCATAATGGGATATTTTTTTGAGCTGGCCGGGGGGCAATTTCGGCATTATACAATGGTGACCGAAAACGTCCTTTCCATGTAACCCTTTCGTTTGCGCTCAACTCTTGAAACAACTTAATGTTTTCTTCAAATAAATCATCATAATTTTCAAGGTCATATCCGAAAAGCGGGAAGGACTCAATAAAAGCCCCACGCCCGGCCATAATTTCTGCCCGCCCATTAGACAAGAGATCGAGTGTTGCAAAATCTTCGAATAAACGAACAGGATCTACAGTACTTAATACTGTTGTCGTACTTATCAGTCTAATTCTTTTTGTAACTTGAGAAATCGCAGACAAGACCACAGGCGGTGCTGATACTGCATAGTCTAACCGGTGATGTTCACCAACACCGAATAAGTCGAGACCTGCCTGATCAGCGATTTTTGCTGCTTCGATGATTTCTTCGAGACGCTTTTGGGCGCTGATTGTTTTACCTGTATGTGGGTCAGGACCTAAGTCAGCTAATGTATAAATGCCAAATTCCATTCCAGAATGTTCGTCCTGTTGCTTTACGTCCAACATTTGTTATCCCCCAAAGTATGTTAAATCACTAATCGAATTTGGTTTCCGGATGGATCACTTGTTATATAATAGTCGGCTTCTTTGGTAATTGGGGCACCTATATGCTTCAATTGGTTTATGATGCCCTCTCTAGTATATTCGTTCGGAAAAACAAGTGTGTACCAATTTAAACCAACACTGTTTTTAGGCGGGGCCTCTACACCTGTACCCTGCCACGTATTGATGGCTATATGATGATGGTAGCCGCCCGTAGAAAGGAACGCAGCTTGTGGATAGTAGCTAACAACTTTAAATCCAAGGCCTTTTGTATAGAACTCTTCTGCCTTTTGCAAATCACCTACGTGCAAGTGAATATGCCCCATCAGCGTTCCAGCCGGCAGGCCCTTCCATTCAGCATTGCTTTCGGCAAGGATTCCCTGCCCGTCAAGTTCTTCAGTAGCCATTGAGACCAATCCGTTGTTCCAGGTCCACTCTGCTGAAGGACGGTCGCGGTAGACCTCGATCCCATTTCCGTCTGGATCATTCAAGTACAAGGCTTCACTCACATAATGATCAGCTGCTCCTAATGGGTAGCCGGTTTGGAGCAGGTGCCGTAAGAAAACAGATAAATCCGCACGGGTTGGCAGCAAAATGGCAAAATGATACAGCCCTGCAGTGTGTCCTGCTTTTGGAATGACATCTGCAGGCTGTTCAAGCGTCAATAACGGTGTTTTCCCGTCAGTTGTTAGGACTGCTTTCCGCTCCGTTTTCTCCAGTACTTGTAAACCGATGATATTTTGGTAAAAGTTTAGCGAGTAATCTAAGTTTTTCACCTTAATATTGACCTCGCCCACATATATATTTGGTGATTGATGGAATTTCTCCATAATCGTCACACCTCTTCCTATGTTCTTTTTTCATATGGTTATTTTTTCTTTTCTTACATCATTCATTCAGTCTTAGTTATTATTACATCTAAAATTATATCTCCGATTTATTTTAAATTCAAATATTTTTAATTCGAGATTTATTTTTAGTTTTAAATAGACTCTGTTATATTTGATTGTTGATTTCCGCTCCAGGCGCTCGCTTTCCGCGGGCGTGCCGGGGAGCCTCCTCGGCGCTTTGCGCCTGTGGGGTCTCCCCAGCCCCGTACTCCCGCAGGAGTCGAGCACCTTCCGCTCCAATCAACAGAGTATAAAAAACAACATTATCATTTAACAGAGCCTTTTAATAAAATTCCTACTATTCTAAAAATATAGTAATATAAAATATAGAGAAAATATGGGGGTATGATATTGACAAAAAGAAAACTGGCTTTCTTTATACTTAGTGGTCTTATTTTATTATTCTTAATTGTAACCGGTTTCAACACTTTCACTGTAAGATCGAAACAACCTTCGCCACATCCTGCAAAAATGACAATAAACCAAGATGAAGCAGTTCAGCATTTATCCAAAGCGATCACATTTAAAACCGTTTCTTATCAAGACCGAAGTAAATTTGATTTTAAGGAGTTTGATAGGTTTATTACTTTTTTACAAGAAAGTTTTCCAGAGGTTCATCAGAAGCTTTCGTTTGAAAAAGTAAATGGCTATGCCCTAGTTTATAAATGGAAAGGTTCCGATGCCAGTAAAAACCCAATCGGCCTGACAAGCCATTATGATGTTGTCCCTGTATTAAAAGGAACGGAAGCCAATTGGAAGCAGGATCCCTTCAGCGGTGCAGTTGTTGACGGGCGAATTTGGGGGCGGGGAACCTTAGATGACAAAATTGGCGTCACCGGCATTCTGCAAGCTGTTGATTATCTATTAAAAGAAGGCTATGAGCCCGACCGGGATATGTATTTTATGTTTGGCTTCGACGAAGAAATCGGCGGTGACGAGGGGGCAAGCAAAATCGTCGATGCTCTTAAGGCTAGAGGAATTACGTTTGAATATGTTTTAGACGAAGGCGGAGCAATTGTTGAAAAAATGGTGCCAGGCGTGACTCAGCCAGTTGGTGTGGTCGGTATTTCTGAAAAGGGATCGGCAACGGCCGAATTATCGATTGAAGGCAGCGGCGGTCATTCCTCCCAGCCAAAGGATCACACCAATATTGGAAGAATAGCCAGTGCAATTGCTAAATTAGAGGATACCCAGTTTAAAGGCGACCTTAGAGGTCCTGGGGAAGACATGTTTGAATTCGTTGCTCCTGAAATGAGCTTCGGAATGAAGTATGTGTTTGCTAACAAGGCGATTTTTAAGCCAGTTATTGAAAAAATTTTACTAGGACAGCCTGCATCTGCCGCATTAATTCGGACTACGATCGCGCCCACGATTTTTCAAGCTGGCGAGCAGTACAACGCTTTGCCTGAGAAAGCCTCTGCGATTATTAATCTACGGATAATGCCTGGGGATTCCTTGAACGAAGTAAAACGATTCATTGAAGACACAATTGAAGATGATGATATAAAGGTGACAGTGACTGGGAGCGAAGCCTCAAAGGTATCCTCTGTTAACAGCTGGCAATTCAAGTCGATTCAGCAGGCGGCTAGAAATGTTTATCGTGATGCTGTTATTGCACCCTATTTAATGTTTGCCGGCTCTGATGCGCGGCAATATGATCCTGTCGCCAAAAATACCTACCGGTTCCTCCCTGTGCAAATTACCTCCGAGGACCTGAACCGGATGCATGGTACGAACGAGCATGTTTCTATTGAAAATTACATCAACGCGATTAAGTTTTATGTGGAAGTGATTAGGGAAGGTAATAAAGGAAAATCTGTAGAGTAATTTTTGATATGGAGGACACGAGGCTTTTGTTTACAGCTGGCCGTGTCCTCTATTGCTTTTATTGCAGACTAGGTTCTTCCCTTTTTGGGGTCCTATGTCCTTTATCGCCCTTATAGCAGACTCAGCTCTTCATTTCTTCATAAAAATCGAACAAAACACTTTGATCCGTCCTTCTATACATAGTCTTTACACTCTCTTAACACTAGGTTAAGAAAAAATCCATCATTAACTAATAAAATGGTATTAACAAACTCATTGGAGGGATTGGATGAAGATTACCGTTGCTGGAGCAGGATATGTAGGACTTGTCACAAGTGCAGGTTTAGCAGATATTGGACATAACGTAACATGCATAGACATTGAAAAAGACAAAATTGACATGCTTCAAAACGGCCGTTCTCCGATTTATGAGCCTGGACTGGAGTCACTCATTGAAAAAAATCTGCTTAACGGGCAGCTGCAATTTACCATGAACCCCGAGCAGGCCTATTCAGGAGCTGATATCATTTTCATTGCGGTCGGCACTCCTGAACAGCAGGATGGTTCAGTAGATCTAAAATACATTCATGTGGTTTCCCATACGATTGCTCATTATATCAATAAGGATGTAATTGTCTGTACAAAAAGCACAGTCCCGGTTGGAACAAATGAGTTAATTAAACAAATTATTCATAGCCGCAAGTCTTCTGCTATTAAAGCTGAGGTGGTCTCAAGTCCTGAGTTTCTCCGCGAGGGATCTGCTGTCCTTGATTTTTTTCAAGGAGACCGGATCGTGATTGGCGCTGATGATCCTGATGCTGCATCGATTATGGAGCAAATTTATCTGCCATTGAAGATTCCCATAATGAAAACGGATATTCGAAGTGCAGAAATGATTAAGTACGCCTCTAATGCCTTTTTAGCTGCAAAAATAAGCTTTATCAACGAAATTGCTAATCTATGCGAAAAAGTGGGCGCCAATATCGAAGAAGTCGCATTTGGAATTGGTCAAGATAAACGGATCGGCCATGATTTTCTTAAGGCCGGCATTGGGTATGGGGGCTCTTGTTTTCCGAAAGATACGAAAGCACTTGTGCAGCTTGCGGGAAATGCTAAGCACCAATTCGAATTGCTCGAGGCTGTCATAAAAGTAAATAACCGTCAGCAAACCCTTCCGGTTATAAAAGCGAAGGAAATCCTTGGCTCGTTAAAAAATAAAAAAGTAGCTGTGCTAGGTTTAGCCTTTAAACCTGATACCGATGATGTTCGGGAGGCTGCTTCGTTGAAAATTATTAAAGAACTCCTTGAGGAGGGCGCTAATGTTAGAGCATATGACCCGATTGCAATCCCGAATGCTAAAAAGGTTTTAGGGGATAGCGTCGAATATGCATACAATATTCACTACGCTCTTTATGAAGCCGACATTGCTATGATTCTGACTGAGTGGGAACAAATAAAGCATGTACGGCTGAATATGTTTCAAACTTATATGAAAGAACCTATTGTTATTGATGGGAGAAATTGCTACTCACTTGAGGAAATACAAAAGTATCCGATAACGTATCTTTCGATTGGAAGACCTGATGTTTATAGAGATAAACCAAAAGATGAGTTACGTATTATTAATTTATAAGGGGAATTGGCGATGATGAGATGGATCAATGTGTTTTATGGCTTCGACTGCCGTGTGTTTCAAACGGTGAATCGACATTTTGATAAAAAGCTGTTAAATCTATTTTTCCGTGTAGTCACACATTTTGGCGGAGCAGACATTACCATCGCTGCAGCCTTCGTTCTCCTTTTCATCTCAAGAGGGGAAACTAGATTGATTGCCATTGCCAGCGCTCTCGCTTTATCGGCCAGCCATATTCCTGTACAGATTGCTAAGCGGTTGCTGCCAAGAAAAAGACCTTATTTGATAATAGAAAAAACAAAGTTCCCAGCCAATCCATTACAGGATCATTCTTTCCCTTCAGGACATACAACGGCATTTTTTTCCGTTGTAACCCCGTATATATTATTCCTGCCGCAGCTTTCTTTTTTCCTCATTCCTCTAGGGCTGTGTGTTGGAATTTCAAGAATTTATTTAGGTCTTCACTATCCTTCTGATGTTCTTGCAGGCGGGATTCTTGGAATCGGCACGGGAATTTTATGCTTCTGTTTATTATGGTTCTGAAAGATTCGGTGAGGAGGGATTTTATGAAGATTGCTATTTTCACTGATACCTTTTATCCCGATGTTAACGGGGTTGCCAGGACGCTTAAGCGGCTGACGGATTACTTTGAAACGAAGGGGATTACTTTTAAAATCTTTGCACCTGATTCAAACGGCAGGGAGTTGGTCTCTAACAATATACATCACTTAAGAAGCCTCTCTTTTTTCCTTTATCCTGAATGCCGTTTCGCTTTGCCAAATCCATTTTCCCTCAAATCTGAATTACAACGTTTTTCGCCAGATTTAATTCATGTGGCGACTCCTTTTAGTACCGGGCTCTGTGGAGTCTATTATGCAAAAAAATTAAACATCCCCCTCGTTGGTTCCTATCACACCAATTTCGATGATTATTTGAAATACTATGACCTGCAATTTCTAACCGCAATCGTCTGGAAATATATGCATTGGTTTCATCAATCATGCGAAAAGCTTTTCGTTCCCTCTAGTGAAACATTAAGGCTGCTTAGGCACCGTGGATTTTCAAACTTAGAAATATGGCCTCGCGGCGTGGATTGCCAGCTTTTCCATCCTCATTATAATAAAACGGCGGTTCATGAGCGTTACGGCCTGGGTCAAAAATACCTGCTGACTTTTGTTGGCAGATTAGCCCCTGAGAAAGATATCGAAACACTACTTGCTATTGCAAATTCCCTTCCAGAAGATATAAATGAAAAAATACATTGGCTAATTGTCGGGGATGGTCCGTTACGCGAGGAAATGGAGGCCCGTCAAACATCCTCCAACATGACGTTTACGGGATACCTAAGCGGAAGTCGTTTAGCCGAGGTCTACGCAGCTTCCGATTTATTTGTATTTCCCTCCCCTACGGAAACCTTCGGGAATGTTGTTCTAGAAGCGCTCGCAAGTGGAACCCCCGTAATTGGGGCGAATGCTGGGGGTGTGAAGAACATTATTCAAACTAGGGTTACAGGCCATCTATGCCCCGTGGGGAATGTGGAGGAATTCAAAAAATCCATAATCCATCTATTAATAAATAACGAGCTAAGGAAACAAATGGGAATTAGAGGAAGAAACTACGCTCTAAAACAAAGCTGGGATCAAATATTCGAAAACCTAACCATCCACTACACCAAAACACTCAACGAACATAACCAACAAAAATATGCCTAAAAAGTGAGTAATGGTGTCAGGCACCACTAGTGGACAAATGTCCACTAGTGGTGCACACCATTGAAATCCTATCATTCTATCAATATTCGCGCCCTAGTTCTATAGCGGTTCCTTTTTCACTGTTGAAGTGGGAAATCCTGAATGCAAGGCTGAAGTCTTCGAATTTGCAGCGGTATTTTTCTAGTTGGTTTTGGCCGCAGGAGTTGCTGCCGAGTCCATTTTGTTTGTAGTCCAGATTTAAAACAAGATAATCTCTAGGTTTCAAATCGATCGTGTGCTTTGCTTTCTCAAGGTCATCAATTTCAAAATAGGAAGCACTAAAGTTGAACGTTTCATCTGAGATAAAGATAAGTCCGTTATTGTCTTGATCGGTAAAGCTTACCCAGTCGCAATCTGAACGGTTGCCATTTTCTTGCGGCTTTACATAATTAGTGAACAACCCATCGACAGATGAACTGAAAACCCCTAAATGGTTTGCCTCCTTTGAATCCGGATAACTCTCACCCGGACCTCTGCCGCGCCATTGTGTTTCAACAAAATCTCGATTTAGATGCATGTTTACCCCTAAACGCGGGATCATAACCGGAGCATTTTCCTTCAGACCAGATGCAGCCCCATTAATACGGCAAACAATATCGCCGTCAGGATAAATACTGTAATGATATTGAATTTGATAATACCAAGAGCTGTTTGTAGTACCGTAAAGGGCATCCGTATGCCACTCAAACACTCCGTCTTTCAATTCATATTGGATATCCTCAACAATTTCATGGCCTAAATGCATAAAATATTTCTGGCGATAATCATCTAGAAGATACATATCATTATCAATTGGCGCCCGCCAAAAATTAAACTGTGGTCCCTTTTCAATCTCAACCACACCATTACGGATCACTTGTTTCAAGGTTCCTTTGACACAATCAAATGTTACCGTAAAGTCGGAACCGCTGACATTTAGAAAAGCGCCTTTCCTTATAACCTGAAGATCTCCATTTAAATGCACTTTAGGCATTTTCGCTTTCCCTGGGAGCACGAAGGAGGCATTTGCTAATTCGTGGCCCTTCGCTGCCCATGGTGTATCCTGTTTTAGTTTATATGAAAATACTAAATAATAATGGGCACCGTTGATTTTCTCGATACTCTTTCCTGCATTCAGCTGAATCTCTGCTGTTTCACGCCCAGCCAGCCTCGGAAGCTCTACTAGATAGCTTTCTAATAACTTATCATCCTCATACAGTGAACAGGTTAATTCCAAATAATCTAATGAAAGAAAATCATATCGATTAATTAGACGGAACACGCTATTTTCTATATCGATACATTCCGTTTGAACTGGCTCGATCACCTTTTTATATTCAAATAAACTTGGTGACGGCGTTCCATCAGGCATAATCAACCCATCAATACAAAAGTTGCTATTCGTCGGATCATCACCAAAATCTCCGCCATACCTATAGTAAACCGAACCATCCTCCGCCACGGTTTCAATTCCGTGATCAAACCATTCCCAAATAAATCCGCCCTGCAGTTTATCATATTTATAAAATAAATCCTGATATTCTTTAAGATTGCCAGGTCCATTCCCCATCGCATGGGCGTACTCACAGAGAATATGCGGTTTCGGTGATTTTTCAATCACCTGATCCATTGTCAGCCTTTTCTTAAAAGGCTCAAGCCACGTATACATCGTGCCGTAAACATCGGTCACTTCTGCCTCAAAATCTCCTTCATAATGGACAAGCCGGGTCGGATCCATTTCCTTCGCCCGTTTGGCCATCGTACGGAAGTTACAGCCAAATGAGGATTCATTACCAAGTGACCACATTATAATACATGGATGGTTTTTATCACGTGCAATCATCCTTTCAAGCCTTGAAACATAAGCCGTTTCCCAAGCGGGGTCATCGCTGATCCAATCATATTTTCCAGTCAGTTCAAAGCCGTGGCATTCTAGATCCGTTTCATCAATGACATACATGCCATAAAAATCGCAAAGGTCATAAAGATAAGAGGCATTTGGGTAGTGAGCTGTACGGATGGCATTAATATTGTTCTGCTTCATCGTCTTGATGTCCCGCTCAATCTCCTCTATCGTCACCACACGCCCTGTCTTGGGATTATAGTCATGGCGGTTTACCCCCTTTAACTTGATCGCCACCCCATTGACGAGGAATGTATCCCCGGCCATCACAACCGAGCGGAATCCTACAGGCTGGTGAACCACTTCTATTATTTCTCCATCTGCCTTGACTGTCATATAAAGATGATAGAGCACAGGCTGCTCCGCACTCCACTTTAATGGTGCAGTAATATTTTCCCTTAAAGCTTCATCCGTCTTTTTTTCCTCTATAAAAACTTGATTTCCTTCCGGGTCAATTAATTCATAAACAATGGTTTGCTCCCGCAGTTCAGTCAATTGAACGGACACGGATAGTGTTGCATCCACCCATTCCCGATCAAACTCAGTTTTTACAGTATAGTCATAGAGTCCGATAATTGGTCTAGAGTACAATTCAACATCCCTGAAAATCCCACTTAACCACCACATATCCTGGTCCTCTAAATACGTCCCATCTGACCACTGGAATACCCTTACAGTCAAGGAGTTCACGCCTTCACGGCATAATTCAGAAATATCAAATTCAGATTGAATCCGTGCACCTTTACTGTAGCCGGCGAATACTCCGTTGACATACAATTCGTAGGCAGAATCAACGCCATTAAAGCGAAGGATCAATTGCTCTGTGCAAAAGCTGCGGTCCAACATAAATTCACGCCGGTATATCCCTGTCGGATTATCAGTAGGAACACGTGGCGGGATAATCGGAAAGTTATACCACAAATCTGAATAATGCATGTTTCCGTACCCCTGCAGCTGCCAGTTTCCAGGAACGATAATATCATCCCATTCCTTAAGGTCCAAATCATCTCGATAAAAGCCATCCGGCCCATATTCCGGCGCTTCTAGGAAAAGAAACTTCCAGGTACCATTTAAATTTTGATAATAGTGGCTTTGTCTTGCATCACCCGTTTCCGCTGCTGAGCGAGTTGGATAACTTACATAATGAGCGCGGGCGCTCAAACGGTTAATCCCGTCTGTTTGAATATCTTCCCATCTTTTTACTTTTTTCATAAGTATCACACCTTGATAGTTATTCTTTTACCGATCCACCTAAAATCCCGGAGATAAAATGCCTTTGCAAGAGTAAGAAAAAGATCATGATCGGGATTGTCGATAAAGTGGTTCCAAGCATGAGCTGCCCATAATCAATCCGCGCCATTCCAATTAGGCTCGATAACGCGACAGGCAGTGTAAACATTTCTTTTGAATTCATCGTAATAAGCGGCCAAAGCAAGCTATTCCACTGGGACATAAACAGAAAAATAGAAACGGCTGCGAGCGCTGGCCTTGTTACTGGGAGAATAACTGTAAAGAAAATTCGCATTTCCCCTGCCCCATCCACTCTCGAGGCCTCAATAATCGAGTCTGGAACAGCCTTCATATTTTGCCTCATTAAATAAATTGCAAAGGGGGAAGCAAGCGTCGGCAAAATAATTGCTTGATACGTATTCAGCCAATTAAAGGAGACCATCATTTCAAACAATGGGATTAACGTTACCTGGGAAGGAATCATTAACGTACATAGAATAATGAAAAAGAATACCTTCTTCCCCTTAAATTGAAATTTGGCAAAAGCATAGCCAGCCATCGCGCTAATTAACGTGCTGACAAATGTATAAACAAGGGCAATAAATAAGGAATTCCAGAAAATCTTACCAATCCCTAATGACTCATTCAGGGATTGATAATTTTTCGCCAAGTAATCACCTGGCAGAAGCTTAGGCGGCAGATGAAAAATATCACCTGACGGTAAAGTTGAACCGACCAGCATCCAATAGAAAGGTCCAATCGATAAGATAACCCCCGCAATCAATAAACTATAGATCCCTATTTTTCGAGAAGTGATCATTCCTCATCACCTACCAGCTTCATTTGAATCCAGGAAACGATGGCCGTAATGATAACAAGAACATAGGCAATCGCAGACGCATAGCCAAAATCAAAAAACTTAAAGCCTGTTTCATATAGATAGAGCGTAATCGTCATCGTAGCGGCATTTGGACCGCCATTGGTCAAAATAAACGGTTCATCAAATAGCTGCAGCGTTCCAATGGTGGACATCACAACGGTAAAAATAAACACCGGCTTCAATTGCGGAATCGTAATCATGAAAAATTGCTTCACTTTTCCTGCCCCATCCATACTCGCTGCCTCATATAAATCAGCCGGGATATTTTGCAAGCCCGCTAAAAAAATCACCATGTTATATCCGGTCCATCTCCAGGTCATGACGAGAATAACTGAGACCTTTGCCCAAAATGGAGTGTTTAACCAAGAAATCGCATCCAGTCCTAGGAATGATAATAAATAGTTAACCAGCCCGAAATGCTCATCTAATAGAATCATAAAGACAATCGAGGCTGCTGCAAGCGCTGTAATCGCAGGCATGAAATAAGAGATTCGAAAAAAAGCCTTGCCTCTTAACATCGAGGAATGGAGCCCCACCGCGATTAATAATGAGAAAAAGAGCATGATTGGGACTTGGACAATCAAAATCTGAAAGGTATTTAATAGAGATTTATAGAATATGGGATCCTGAAATAAGCGAGAATAATTAGCAAATCCCACAAATGATTTCTGGACGCCACGAACCTCTTGAAAGCTTAAAATAAATGAAGAGATAACCGGATAGACAGTAAATATTAAAATTAATAGAAATGCCGGCCCGATAAAGAAATAGGGAGCATTTTTTGGAGTTAACACATTTTTTCTCGTTTTGACTCGAAGGTTTGCTGTGGTATTTACCACCTTTTCTGTTTGATCCAAACGAGCCACCTCCCTAACTTAGGTAAAATGAGAGAGCTGAGAGGAGTGGGAACACCGCCTCTCAGCTCTCCTTAAAATTATTTTTTGACTTCATTTTCTAATTGTTTTTGTGCATCCTTTAAACCAGACTCTACCGATTTATTTTCAAGTAAAATAGCTGCCTGGGCATTACTTGTTAGGGCACTTGCTTTTGCTAGGTGTTCATTTACATTGATTTTTGGTATCTGATCGACAATATCGGCAAATTTTTTGAAAATCGGGCTATTATGAAAGTACTCGCTATTGGCTGTAAATTGTGGTGCACTATAGGTCTCCTTCAAGGATGGAAAAAGTCCATATTTTTCAAAACCTAACAATTGTGATGTTTGATCGGTCGTAAAAAATTCGACGAATGCATAGGCTGCAGATTGATTTTTGCTTGTTGAAGGAACCAACAAGGACGAACCGCCGACGTTTGCAAACCTCGTGCCGCCCTTTTCAAAGCTTGGTAAATAGAATACATCCCATTTCCCCTTTAAATCTGGAGCCTGGTCCATAATCGAACCCGCATACCAAACACCATAAGGAACAGTGGCGACACTTCCATTTACAGTGGCGGTCACAATCCCATCCCAGCCTTTATTATTCAGGATTAGATCCGCATCATGAAGCTTTTTGATGACCTCCATTGCCCTGATGGCTTCCTTGGACCCGAGGGTAATTTTCCCGTCCTTATCAAAATACGAGAGCCCTTGCTGCTGCATCATCATTTGGAAAACACCGTCATAATTCGGGATATCAATCGGAAGCATCTGAGCACCTGTTGCGGCTTTAATTTTCTTACCTGCTTCAATGTAATCATCCCAAGTTTGAATGGAATTAGGGTCCACATGGGCCTTTTCAAAGTAGTCTACACGGTAAAACACACCTGCCGGCCCAATATCCCATGGAGCGGCAATGAAATCTCCCTCTTTATTCTGAACAGCCGCTACTTTTGCTGGATTGAATGAATCCTTGTATTTGTCATACCCAAGCTTGTTTAATTTTAAAAATCCTTCAGGAAACTGGTGCAGGTAGCCTGGGATTCGTTCATCCTCCATCAACACCACATCTGGAAGTCCGGAGCCTCGTGCCGCAAGGCCAACCGTTAACTTGTCATAAAGGTCAGAGCTATTAAAATCCTCCACCTTAACTTTTACGTCCGGATATTTTTTCTGAAAGTCCTTTACCGCTGCTTTCATCGTTGCTGCCGCAACGTCCCAGCCCCATACTGTAATAGTTCCAGCTGGATTTTTTGAATCCCCTGATTTCCCTTCATTACCTGCTGTTTTATTGGAGCAGGCGGATAACAATAACAACAGCAAGACAAGCATCATCGACATGTACTTTTTCATTTTATAGCCCCCTATTTTCTAGGCTCTATTAAACTTAGTTGTTGATTTGCGCTCCAGGCACTTCGCTTTCCGCGGGCGTGCCGGGGAGCCTCCTGATATGAACGAAACTTTCAAGGCCCCCACTCTACATCAGGTTTTGATCTACTTTTGACCAACTCTAAGA